>NZ_JAPUBV010000002.1:0-774185 GCF_030397695.1 Janthinobacterium sp. SUN118
TACTCACCCGTTCGCCACTCGCCACCAGAGCAAGCTCCGTGCTGCCGTTCGACTTGCATGTGTAAGGCATGCCGCCAGCGTTCAATCTGAGCCAGGATCAAACTCTTCAGTTTAATCTCTGTTACTTTGCCGTTTTACCGGCACCATCATTTCTGATGGGTCGCTCACTCAAAAAACTGACAGGCTACTTCCGAAGAAGTATCCTATTTCATTATTTCTTGTGAACATTTGATATTTTAAGTATTACGCCAATCCGAAGATTGACGCTGCACCTACATCAAATGCCCACACTTATCGACTGTTAATTGTTAAAGAACTGTATTCGGTTACTGCTTTCGCGCTATTGACAAAGCGTTGTGTTTGTCAGCTGCGAAGAAGGAAGAGTATGAAGCGTTTGCAGCATTTCGTCAACCTTCTTTTTTACTACCCAGCCCCGGAAGGCCGTCCCTTTTGTGCCGCAAACTAGTGCGTCTCATCGGGGAGGCGAATCATATCAAAGACCGTCGAAGTTTGGCAAGCGCTTTTCCAGGAAAGCGTGCATGCCTTCTTTTTGTGCTGGCGTGCCGAAGGCGGCCTGGAACAAACGGCGCTCGTAGGCGACGCCATCGGTCAAGGTCGTTTCAAAGGCGCGGTTGACGCAATCCTTGATCATCATGGCAACCGAGGTCGGCATGGCGGCAATGGTCTTGGCGGCAGCCAGGGTTTCTTCCAGCAATTTATCGGCAGGCACGACGCGCGACACGAGACCGATGCGCTCAGCTTCTGCCGCGTCGATAGTACGTGCCGTCAACAGCAAGTCCATGGCCTTGGCCTTGCCGATGGCGCGCGGCAAGCGCTGCGTGCCGCCCGCGCCTGGCGTGACGCCGACCTTGATTTCCGGCTGGCCAAATTTGGCGCTGTCGGCAGCGATCAGGAAATCGCACATCATGGCCAGTTCGCAGCCACCACCCAAGGCATAGCCGGCCACCGCGCCCACCACTGGTTTGCGCACGCGCAAGATATGCTCCCAGTTGCGGCTGATGTAGCCCTGCGTAAAAGTATCTGGATATGTATAGTCGGCCATGGCCGCGATATCGGCGCCGGCAGCAAACGCTTTTTCGCTGCCCGTCAGCACGATGCAGCCGATATTGTCATCCGCGTCGAATTTGAGCAAGGCATCGCCCAGCTCATTCATCATATTGTCGTTCAATGCGTTGAGCGCCTTCGGGCGGTTCAGGCGGATAACCGCCACTTTGTCCTGGATGTCGATGATCAGGTCTTCGTATTGCATATGGTCTCCTCTGGATGAACACGGTAGCGACGATTGTAGCGGCTAATGGCAGCGGCGCGGCAGGCGCGCTGCTATTATTGTGAGCCTGATCACCACTTATATTGAGCGGCAAATTCTCTCCTCTTTCCTCCAGTCTTGCGCTAGTCGCCTGCGCGGCGACGGCAGCGCCGCCAGCGTCAATTTTCGCCGCCTGTGGTTCAGCAATGGCCTCAATTGCTTCGGCGCCCAGATCACCTCGCTGGCCCTGCCCCTGTGCGCGGTACTGCTGCTGCATGCGACACCGGAACAGATGGGCCTGCTGGTCGCCCTGCAGGCGCTGCCGTTCGCCCTCTTTGGCCTGCCCGTCGGCGTGCTGCTGGACCGGCGCAGCAAACACCCGATCATGCTGTTCAGCGAAACCATGTCGGGCCTGGCCCTGGCCAGCGTGGCCGTCGCGTATTGGTGCGGCGTACTATCGATGCCCTGGTTATATATAGTGGGATTCATTATCGGCACGGGCTTCGTCGTGGGCGGCGGTGCCGAACAGGTTTTTCTGACCTTCCTCGTGGGCCGCGATGGCTTGATCGACGCCCAGTCGAAATTTGCCGCGACAGAATCGGCCTCGCGCCTGATCGGCCCCGGCCTGGCTGGCGTACTGGTGCAAGTCTTGTCCGCACCGGTCGCCA
This sequence comes from Janthinobacterium sp. SUN118, assembly GCF_030397695.1. NCBI lineage: Bacteria > Pseudomonadati > Pseudomonadota > Betaproteobacteria > Burkholderiales > Oxalobacteraceae > Janthinobacterium > Janthinobacterium sp. SUN118. The sequence continues at coordinate 1,936 of NZ_JAPUBV010000002.1, forward strand.
TCCTGTGCACGGCGTGCGGCTACCTTGTTTCCGTATGCAATCTGCGCGCCATGAGCGTGCGCGACCCGCGACCGGCGCCATCCGACAAGCACGCCCTGCGCGACATCGCCGACGGTTTGCTGTTTGTCTGGCGCGAGCCACTGCTGCGCGCGCTGGCCTGGGGCGCCGGCATCTGGCATTTCCTGTTTTACGCCAGCATGGCCTTGACGGTCCTGTTTGCCACGCGCGACCTGGGCATGAGTCCGGGCGTGCTGGGCATGACGCAGATGCTCGGCGGCGCCGGCGTGCTGCTGAGCGCCTTCATCGTCAAGCCGCTGACGCGCCGCTACGGCGCCGGCCGTACCATCCTGATCGGACTGGCGTCGACTTCGCTATGCTTTGCGTTGACGCCATGCATCCCTGCCCTGCTATTCGGCAGCGCGGCCGCCAGCGCCGTGGCCTATGCCATCCTGATGTTCTTTTTCGATTGCGGCGTGATGCTGTTCTTTATTCCCTACCTGGGTTTGCGCCAGAAGGTCACGCCGGATCCCATGCTGGGCCGGATGACCTCGACCATGCGCTTCCTGACGGTGGCGACGGCGCCGCTGGGCGCGCTGGCCGCCGGCTGGGTGGCCGAACACTTCGGCGTGCGCAGCGGCCTGGCCTGCATTGCGGCCGGCAGCATTGCGCTGACCATTGCCATGGTGTGGGGCACGCCGCTGCGTAGCGTGCGCACCTGAAGCGAAGAACGGGCATACACTGTGAAAGATTGCCTTGACGACACTATTCACGTCTAAGCCTGCGAGGTTTGATTTACATCAAGGTTTTGCTTGAGGTAAATCCATAAGCTGTCTGACATCACTTGAGGAGCACGCCATGTTTAACACCATCTTATTTCCCACCGACGGCTCGCCGCTGTCCGACAAGGCCGCCGAAACGGCCATCACCTTCGCGCAATTGAACAAGGCCAAGCTGATCGCCATCAGCGTGGTGCAGCCGTTCCCGTTTTCGCCGATGGCGGACGGCGGCATCGTGCTCGACGCCAGCCTGTATGAACAGCAAATGCAGGAAGCATCGCAGCGCGCCATCGACAAGATCAGCGTTGCCGCGCGCGCCGCGGGCATTCCCTTCGAGGGCGTCGTGGCCGTCTCGCCCAGCCCGCACGAAGAAATCGTCAACGCGGCGCAAACCTATCATTGCGACATCATCCTGATGGCTTCGCATGGACGCAAGGGCTTGAACAAGCTGTTCGTCGGCAGCGAGACGCAGAAAGTGCTGGCGCATACCCACCTGCCAGTCATGGTCCTGCGCTAAACCATCACCTTCCGGCGCCGCCAAGGCAACCTTAGCGCGCCGGCGCCTGCTTGGGCAGCAACACCCACACGGCGCCGCTCTGCTTCATGCGGCCCGCATTCTCCGCCGCTTCCGCGCCAAAACCAAAGAAGTAGTCAACACGGATGGGGCCGCGAATGGCGCCGCCCGTATCCTGCGCCATCACCAGGCGTTGCATGGGGATATCGCTATTGGCTTGCGTGGTCGACAGGAAGACGGGCGCACCGAGCGGCAGGAAGCGCGAATCGACGGCCACCGAGCGCTGCGGCGTCAGCGGTACGCCCAGCGCGCCTTTCGGCCCCACCTTCGGATCGGGCAAGCGCTCTTCCTTGAAGAATACATAGCTGGGGTTGGCATTGAACAATTCATCCTTGCGCGTGGGATGGCCGGCGATCCATGCCTTGATGCCCTGCGCGGACGCCTGGCTCAGGGTCAGCTCGCCCTTGTCGACCAGGTAGCGGCCGATCGACTTGTACGGATGGCCATTCTGCTCCGCATACGCCACGCGCACGGTTTCCTGGGTGTCGGTCAGCTGTACGCGACCGGAACCCTGTACTTGCAGGAAGAATGCCTCCACTTCATCATCAACCCACAGCAACTCCTTGCCGGTGACGGACGTGGCCCGCTCGATATCGGCGCGGGTCGCGTATGGCACGACTTTCTTGCCGACCAGCTTGCCGCGCAGGCGCATGTTTTTCAGTTCCGGATACACGCTGGCCAAGTCCACCGAAATCAGGTCATCCGGCACCTTGTACAGCGGCGTCTGGTATGGGCCGCCACGCTTGCGCGCGCCATGCAGCAACGGTTCGTAATAACCGGTCACCAAGCCAGTATTGACGCCATCGGCGGCCACGACTTGATTTGGCACAAAGAAAGTTTCGAAAAACAGGCGGATCGCCTTGTCGCTGTCGGCATTCACCTGGCGCGCGATCGTGCACGATTCCTTCCAGTCGGGACGCTTCACCAGCACGCCGCACGAAGCCATGAAGGCAGGCCAGGCGGCGCGCAAGTCATCGCGGGTCCAGCCAGGCAAGGCGGCAAACTTGGCGGGCACGAACGTGGGCGCCGCCGCATCCGTGGCATCCTTCGCTTCAGGCGTACCGGGCTTGGACGGCACGGGCTTGACGACGCTCGGGGCGATGGCGGGCGCCTTGCCGCCGGCGGCAGCGGGCGCCGTGGGCGGCGTGGTACAGGCAGAAAGGGCAAGCGCGACGGCGCCGATTGAAACGAGTAGACTACCGCGTGTAAATGCGCTGCGGGTATGGAAGCTGCGAGTAAATAACATAGGGGTGCGTATGTGGATCTTGATGATTGAGGCGTTGGTGGCGTTCTTCTTGCTGGTATTTATTGTCTGGTGGACCATGTATTCAGGCAAGAAACCCACGCCGCCAGCACGCAAACAAGTGAGCGAAGAAAAAAACGCCACTGAAAAACTGAAATGACAGGCGACGGCCCGCAGGCCTGACGCTCTTAATGCAGGGTGCGCGGCAGCGACAGCACGAATTCCGGAATGGCCGCCACGAACTGGTGCCCGTCTTCGGCCACGCAGAAGTACTCGCCGCGCATCGAGCCTTGCGGCGTGGCCAGCATGGTGCCGCTCGTGTATTCGAACTGCTCGCCCGGCTGCAGCAGCGGCTGGTGGCCGACGGCGCCCAGGCCGCGCACTTCCTCCACCTTGTCATTCGCATCCGTGATGACCCAGTGGCGCGAAATCAGTTGCGCGCCGACGGTCCCCGTGTTGACGACGCGAATCGTGTAGCTGAACACATGGCGGCCCTGCTCGGGCGCCGATTGCTCAGGCAGGTACTGCGTCTTGACCGTTACCGTAAATTCATAAGTCGCCATCATCGTTCCTATTCAGACATTGCCAGTCATATTGTGTGTCGCGCGCGCCTCACCGGGCATCGCGCGATGCGTATTCTGTGTTTCACCGTGCTGCAATCAGGCATGGCAGCGGCGTCAAGCGTAAAATAGCGCAACTTTGCATTTTCTATCCTTTGGCTACTTCACCATGACTACATTCCGTATCGCTCCCAGCATCCTGTCCGCCGACTTTGCCCGCCTGGGCGAGGAAGTGCGCAACGTCGTTACCGCCGGCGCCGACATCATCCATTTCGACGTGATGGATAACCATTACGTGCCGAACCTGACCATCGGCCCGCTCGTGTGCGAAGCCATTCGCCCGCACGTGCAAGTGCCCATCGATGTGCACCTGATGGTCGAACCAGTCGATCGCATTATCCCGGATTTCGCCAAGGCTGGCGCGAACATCATCACCTTCCATCCGGAAGCGTCGCATCATATCGACCGTTCGCTGCAGCTGATCCGCGATAACGGCTGCAAATCGGGCCTGGTTTTCAACCCGGGCACGCCGCTGCACTACCTGGAACACGTGATGGACAAGATCGACATCATCCTGATCATGTCCGTCAACCCGGGCTTCGGCGGCCAGTCCTTCATTCCGCAAGCGCTGAAGAAAATCGCCGAAGCGCGCCGCATGATCGACGAATCGGGCCGTGACATCATGCTGGAAGTCGACGGCGGCATCAAGATCGACAACATCGCCGCCGCCGCCGCCGCCGGCGCCGACACCTTCGTCGCCGGCTCGGCCATCTTCGGCAAGCCGGACTACAAGGCCGTCATCGACGCCATGCGCGCCGAGCTGGCAGCGGTAGCGGGCGCCTGATGCAAGCGGGCACGGCGAAGCACCATGTACTGGCCGGCGTGCGCGCCGCCATCATCGACCTCGATGGCACGATGCTCGACACCGTGCCCGATTTCCACGTCGCCATCAATGGCATGCGCGCCGAATTCGATCTCGCGCCCATCAGCGCCGACGCCATCGAGCTGATGGTGGGCAAGGGCTCGGAAAACCTGATCCGCACCGTGCTCGCCCTCGACTTCGATGCGGCCGGCGTGGAGCAGCGCTTCGAACAGGCGATGGAAGCCTATCAGCGCCACTATCTGGCCATCAATGGCCAGTACAGCACCCTGTACCCGGACGTGGAAGCGGGATTGGCGGCGATGAAGGCGGCGGGCCTGCGCCTGGCCTGCGTCACCAACAAGCCGATCGCCTTCGCCCTGCCCCTGCTGAAACTGAAAAATCTGGACCAGTATTTCGAGATCGTCTACGGCGGCGATTCGCTGCCGAGGAAGAAACCGGACCCGCTGCCGCTGCTGCAAGTGTGCGCGGACTTCGACCTGGCGCCGGCCAAAGTGGTGGCCATCGGCGACTCGTCGAATGACGCGCAAGCGGCCCGGGCTGCGGCTTGCCCCGTATTGACGGTACCTTATGGCTACAATCACGGACACTCTATACACGATACCGATTCCGATGGTATAGTAAAGACACTGCTCGAAGCAGCCCGTTTTATTAGCATGCAAAATTAACCGGCATACTGACCAAACCCAACACCATATCGTGAACACGTTTCTCATCAAAAAACACAATGTCACCCAAACCGGCTCGATTGAGGCCTGGCTTTGGCGACGCTGGCAATCCTGGCAGGCCTAAGGGCCGAGCCGTTACGATTGCTGCCGGCTGCACACGCGTACTTTGCGCATTTAGCGTGCACCGGCAAGTTTTTTGATAACCCACCGCAGGGTTTGTGCACTATGCACACGCATACCCTGACGGCATGGAGAGAAACATGACCGAACTCGAATTCAAATCGCTGGCCCAGCAAGGCTACAACCGCATCCCCCTGATCGCGGAAGCGTTCGCCGACCTGGAAACCCCGCTCACCCTGTACCTGAAACTGGCACAGGCCCAACAAGGCGGCAAGAACACCTTCCTGCTCGAATCCGTCGTCGGCGGCGAACGCTTCGGCCGCTATTCCTTCATCGGTTTGCCCGCCACGACCGTGCTGCGCAGCTATGGCAAGCGCACCGAAATCGTCAAGAACGGCGTCGTGATCGAAGAACACGAAGGCAATCCGCTCGACTTCATCGAACAGTTCCAGTCGCGCTTCAAGGTGGCCCTGCGCCCCGGCATGCCGCGCTTCTGCGGCGGTCTGGCCGGCTACTTCGGCTACGACACCGTGCGCCACATCGAGAAGAAACTCGCCGGCGGCGCGCCGAAAGACGACTTGAAGCTGCCCGACATCCAGCTGATGGTGACGGAAGAACTGGCCGTCATCGACAACCTGTCCGGCAAGCTCTACCTGATCGTGTATGCCGACACCACGCAGCCCGAATCGTTTTCGAAAGCGCAGCAACGCCTGAAGGACTTGCGCATGATGCTGCGCCGCGGCGTCGATGCCCCCGTCACCAGCGCTTCCGTGCGCACGGAAACCATCCGCGATTTTTCCAAGGAAGACTACCTGAAGGCGGTCGCCAAGGCGCATGAATACGTGATGGCGGGCGACCTGATGCAGGTACAGATCGGCCAGCGCATCCGCAAGCCATATGTCGATTCGCCGCTGACCCTGTACCGCGCCTTGCGTTCGCTCAATCCGTCGCCGTATATGTACTTCTATAATTTCGGTGACATGCAGATCATCGGCGCCTCGCCGGAAATTCTGGTGCGCAACGAAAAGACGGCGGACGGCGGCAAGAAAGTCACCTTGCGCCCGATCGCCGGCACCCGTCCGCGCGGCGCCACGCCGGAGCGCGACGCCGAGCTGTCGGCCGAGCTGCTGGCCGATCCGAAAGAGATCGCCGAGCACGTGATGCTGATCGACCTGGCGCGCAACGATATCGGCCGCATCGCCGAAACGGGCAGCGTGCAAGTCACCGACCGCATGGTCATTGAAAAATACTCGCATGTGCAGCACATCGTCTCGAACGTGGAAGGCAAGCTGAAGGATGGCCTGTCGAACCTGGACGTGCTGCGCGCGACCTTCCCCGCCGGCACCCTGACGGGCGCGCCGAAAGTGCGCGCCATGGAAGTGATCGACGAACTGGAAATCACCAAGCGCGGCATCTACGGCGGCGCCTGCGGCTACCTGTCGTTTGGCGGCGAAATGGATGTGGCGATCGCCATCCGCACGGGCGTGGTCAAGGACGGCATGCTGTACGTGCAGGCCGCGGCCGGCATCGTCGCCGACTCGATCCCCGAGATGGAATGGCAGGAAACCGAAAACAAGGCGCGTGCCGTGCTGCGCGCCGCCGAACAAGTGCAAGATGGCCTGGATGGAGGGTTTTAAGATGCTGCTGATGATCGACAACTACGACTCCTTCACCTACAACATCGTGCAGTATTTCGGTGAACTGGGCGAAGACATGCGGGTCTACCGCAACGATGAAATCACGATCGCACAGATCGAGGCGCTGAACCCGGACCGCATCTGCATCTCGCCCGGGCCGAAAGCGCCGGCACAGGCGGGCATTTCGGTGGAAGTGCTCAAGCACTTCGCCGGCAAGAAACCGATATTGGGCGTCTGCCTGGGCCACCAGGCCATCGGCGAAGCGTTTGGGGGCAAGGTCATCCGCGCCAAGCAAGTCATGCATGGCAAGACTTCCCTCATCGCGCATACGGGCGTGGGCGTTTTCAAAGGCATGCCCAGCCCCTTCACAGTGATCCGCTACCACTCTTTGGCGATCGAACGCGCCTCGCTGCCTTCCTGCCTGGAAGTGACGGCCTGGACGGACGACGGCGAAATCATGGGCGTGCGCCACCGGGAATTCGATATCGAGGGCGTGCAGTTCCACCCCGAATCGATCCTCTCGGAGCACGGCCACGCCCTGCTGAAGAATTTTCTCGAGCGCTGATTCCATGCGCACGCCCCGGCGTGCCGTCAGTGTCCTCCTGCGCCATCATTGAAGAAGGAAGCATCATGCCGATCACCCCACAAGAAGCCCTGCTGCGCTGCATCGAACACCGCGAAATCTTTCACGACGAAATGCTGTACCTGTTCCGCCAGATCATGTCCGGCGAAATGTCGCCCACCATGATCGCCGCCCTGACCGTGGGTTTGCGCGTGAAGAAGGAAACCATCGGCGAAATCGCCGCCGCCGCGCAAGTGATGCGCGAATTTTCCACCAAGGTGCCCATGGCCGACACCACCAACCTGCTCGACATCGTCGGCACGGGCGGCGACGGCGCGCACACCTTCAACATTTCCACCGCCTCGATGTTCGTGGCGGCGGCGGCCGGCGCGCGCGTGGCCAAGCATGGCGGGCGCAGCGTGTCGTCCTCGTCCGGCAGCGCCGACGTGCTCGACTCGCTGGGCGTCAACATCAACCTGCAACCCGAGCAGATCGCCCAGTCGATCGCGCAAACGGGCATCGGCTTCATGTACGCGCCGAACCACCACGCGGCCATGAAGCATGCGGCGCCCGTGCGCAAGGAACTCGGCGTGCGCACGATCTTCAATATCCTCGGCCCCTTGACCAATCCGGCCGGCGCGCCGAACATTCTGATGGGCGTGTTTCACGCCGACCTGGTCGGCATCCAGGTGCGCGTGCTGCAGCGCCTCGGTGCGCAGCATGCGATCGTCGTGTATGGCCGCGACAATATGGATGAAGTGTCGCTCGGCGCCTCCACCCTCGTGGGCGAGCTGGTCAACGGCGAAATCCGCGAATATGAAATCCATCCCGAAGATTTCGGCTTGCAGATGATCGCCAGCCGCAACCTGAAAGTGGCCGATGCCGTCGAATCGAAAGCCAAGATGATGGAAGCGCTGCGCGGCGAACCCGGCGCGGCAAGCGACATCGTCGCCCTCAACGCGGGCACGGCACTGTACGCGGCCGGCATCGCCAGCTCGATCGAAGATGGCCTGGCGCGCGCGCGCGCCGCCGTCAGCTCGGGCGCCGCCATAGCAAAACTCGACCAATTCGTGCAGGTGACGCAGCAGCTGGGCACCCCGGCGCAAGCATAACCTCCCGCCACCTTGATAGAACAGCGACCATCATGTCCGACATACTCGATAAAATCCTGGCCGTGAAAGCCGACGAAGTGGCCAAGGCGAAAGCCCATCGCAGCCTGGCCAGCCTGCGCGGCGACGTGGAAAACGACCGTGCCCTGCGCGCCGACCTGCGCAATTTCGAGGCCAGCCTGCGCCAGCATATCGGCGACGGCAAACCCGGCATCATCGCCGAAGTCAAAAAAGCATCGCCGTCAAAAGGCGTCATCCGTGCCGATTTCCGCCCGGCCGACATCGCCGCCAGCTATGCCGCCCATGGCGCGGCCTGCCTGTCCGTGCTGACGGACGAACAGTTCTTCCAGGGCACCGTGGACTACCTGAAGCAGGCGCGCGCCGCCTGCGCCATTCCCGTGCTGCGCAAGGACTTCATGGTCGACATGTACCAGATCTATGAAGCGCGCGCCATGGGCGCCGACTGCATCCTCCTGATCGTCGCAGCGCTCGACCATGGCTTGATGGCCGAGATGGAAGCGTGCGCCCACGAACTGGGCATGGGCGTGCTGATCGAAAGCCACGACGGTGAAGAACTCGATGCGGCGCTAAAGCTCAAGAGCGCCCTGATCGGCATCAACAACCGCAACCTGCGCACGTTTGACACGTCGCTGGAGACCACCATCGGCCTGCTGCCGCGCATTCCGCAAGACAAATTGATCATCACGGAATCGGGCATCCACAGCACGGCCGACGTCCAGCGCATGCGCGAGGCAAGCGTCCATAGCTTCCTCGTGGGCGAAGCCTTCATGCGCGCGCCCGACCCTGGCGTGGAACTGGAACGCCTGTTCGCCTGAGAAGTGGTAGTCTGGCGGTCATGAGACAGCTACTGACCGTCCTTGCCGCCGCCACGCTGCTGGCCGCATGCCAGAAGGCCCCCGCGCCCATCGCGCAGGCGCCAGCCAGCCCGCCGACGGCGAGCACGCCGCGGCCAGGGCCGGTCCAGCCACCGGCCACCATCGATGCCTACAAGCTGCTGGTGGCGCAGCAAATCATGGACGCCAATCCCCAGCATACCTTCAGCGGACGCCTGCCGCCCATGCTGCCGGCCATCGTCGTGCTGGACCTCAGCGTGGAACGCGATGGCAGCCTGAAAAATGTCCGCGTGCACCGTTCGCGCGACAACGAAGCGTCGAAGGCGGCGCTGGCCGCCGTGCGGCGCGTGCCCGCTGCCTTCCCGCCCGCAGCCCAATTGATGCGCGGCCGCGACAAGACGCTCGATTTCTCCGAAACCTTCTTGTTCAACGACGAGTATCGCTTCCAGCTGCGGACGTTGTCCGGACCACAGTAGTCACTTCGCAGACATCGACTTCGATGCGGTCGCGGCCATTTTCCTTGGCCTGGTACAGGGCCGCATCGGCGCGCGACAGCAACTGGTCCAGTTCCTCCTGCACCGACGCCTGGCAGGCGATGCCGATGCTGACCGTGCATGGCGGCAATCCCCGTCCATTCGGTTCGCGCAGCAGGGCGCGGATGCGTTCGGCCACGCCGAGCGCGTTGTGCGGCGCCATGTCGGGCATCAGCACGATGAATTCCTCGCCGCCAAACCGCGCCACGCAATCCGATTCGCGCAGGGCGCCGCCGATGATGGTGGCCACATGCGCCAGCACCTTGTCGCCCGTCGCATGGCCATAGCGGTCGTTGATCGACTTGAAAAAATCCAGGTCGATGCTGAGCAAGGTCAAGGGCCGGAGATTGCGCCGTGAATTGGCCTTTTCGCGCTCGTAGACATCGCCGAAACCGCGCCGGTTCAACACCTGCGTCAACGGGTCATGCGTCGAACGGCGCTCGAGTATCATCTGCAGGCGGCGCGTCGCCACCGTCATGAAGCCCACCGTCAGCAGCAGTGCCATGAAATTGGCCACCGCCAGGTAAATGCTGGCCAGCGTGCCCGTCACCAGCAAGTCCACGCTGGTGCCGCCATGCAGCAGGGCCGAGCAGCCGCGCGCCAGCACCACGCCCGCCTGCACCAGCATCAGGGAGCCGAAGAACAGGCTGGAAAAATGGCGTTCGCCGTACGCGTACACCAGCTGCGCCTGGCGCGCATAGAAAAAGAAAACAATGCAGGAAAAAACCGCCACGCGCCGCGAAAAGTCGGGCGTCACAAGCAGCCACCAGGCGATGCCGGCGGTGCCGAGGCAGCACGCCGCAAGATAGAAGCGCACGCTGGGCGCCTGCTCGTAGAATTTTTCCGTGCCCAGCATCGACAGGCCGATGCCCAGCATCAGGGTCACGTTCGCCCCCAGCAGCGCCACCGCGTCGGGCAGGGTGCCGCGCGCGCCAAACAGGAACGAGGCGCACACCAGCAGCAGCAAGCCGGCCGACCAGTGGCCCAGCCCATGCACCTCGCGCCGGAAGCTGCGGTACACGGAAAACATGACCACGCTCATGGCCCCGCACATCAGGGTCGTCATCAACATGATGGTGCGGGGGTCGAGAGTTTCCACGGTCTGGCAAAGTCCAAGAAATCAATAGGGACGCCTGTCCAACTCGAGACTACGATTTTGCAAGGCGCTGTAGAGCAATTTTAGTTCAGTTATGGAAAATTTAGTTCAGTGAAGGCAAATATGATGTTGCTGTTGCAACGATGCCGACGCCTTGTCCGCCACTTCGACACGGTCGCGTCCCAGCTGCTTGGCGCGGTACAACGCCTTGTCCGAACGCAGCAGCAGGCTGTCCAGCGTTTCCCCACCTCCAGCCTGGCAGGCGATGCCGATGCTCAGCGTATAGCGCGGCAAGCCGGCATCGGGGCGCGGCTGGCGCAAGGTGTCCTGGAGGCGCTGCGCCACCAGTTCGGCGCGCGCCAGCTGCGTATCGGGCAGCAGCACGACAAATTCCTCGCCGCCGAAACGCGCCACCGCGTCGCTGTCGCGCAAGACGCTGCGGATGACGCCGGCCACGTCGACCAGCACCAGGTCGCCCACGGCATGGCCATGGCGGTCATTGATGGCCTTGAAAAAATCGAGGTCGATGCTCAGCACGGCCAGCGACTGCTCCGCACGCCGCAAACGCGCGCTGACGCGCGCATGGAATTGAGCGAAACCGCGCCGGTTCAGGACGGCCGTCAGCGGGTCGTGGTTGGAGTGCTGCTCGAGTATCATCTGCAGACGGCGCGTGGCCACCGCCATGAAGCCGACCGGCAGCAGCAGGGTCATGAAAGCGAGTATCGCCAGATACAGGCTGTGGTGCGGGCCGCCATGCAGGATGTCGCTGCCGGCGCCCCCCTCTTGCAGTGCGCTCAAGCCGCGATGCAGCATCGACAGTGTTTGCACCAGGGCCAGCAGGCCAAAAAAAACCGTGGAAATATGGCGCTCGCCATGCCGCGCGATGACGAGAAATTGCGCGGCATGCAAGGCCAGCATGAGAAAGGAGAACAGCGCCACGCGCATGGCAAAGTCGGGGCGCAGGTACAGCCAGCACAGCATGACCAGCAGTCCCAGCAGCCACACGAGGTGAAACAAACGCCAGCTGGGGCGCACGCCATAGAAGCGCTGCGTGCCGATCAGCAGCATGCCGACACCGCACAGCAGGACGGAATTAGCCACCGGCAACAGGAGTTCCGGCACGATCAGGCTGCGCAAGGCAAACAGGCCGCTGGCCAATATCAGGCCCAGCATGCCGGTCACCCATTCGCGCAGCCCCTGCACACTGTGGGGGAAGCTGCGCTGCGCGGAAAACATCACCACGCACATGGCGCCCGTCATCAGGGTGGACATCAGGACGATGGTGGCGGGATCAAGTTTCACGGAGGAATCGGGACGGTCAACGGATGGATCGCGCCGCACATGCTTGCAGGCACGAGGAATTTCGTGCGAGAAATTGTACCGTGAAAAACAGGCTGGCAACCGCCGGCAGGGAAATCTTGTGCGTAGCACTATCCTCCCTGCCGGCCCAGGCAACAGATGCCAGAATTACGCGGCGCTTGGACGCTTCGGTCCCGTGGCTTTTTTCGGCGCCGGCAACAGGGCCAGGCTGACGCCCGGCACGCGGTCGCCCTGCAACACGGCCGTCAGCGTCATCAGCTCGTCACGGCGGAAGGCGTGGATGGCCACCTTGGCGCCGACCGCGTAGCGGCCCAGCAAGGTGTCGAGGTTGGCCGGGTTGCCCGTCACACGCAAGCCATCGACGGCCACCAGCACGTCGCCGGCCGACAGGCCAGCCAGATGGGCGGCGCCGCCCTGGTGCACCTGCGCCAGCCTGGCATCGTTGCCGTCGCGGCCCAGGTTGACGTCGAGGCTGGCCTTTTCCGCCTTGCGCGCATCGCTGTACTTGACGCCGAATGGCGCCAGCAGGCGCGCCAGCGGCACGTCGTCCGTGCCGCGGATGTAGCGCTCGAAGAACGGTTTCATGCGCGTGCCGGAAATCTCGTCGAACAGGGCTTCGACTTCGGCCGGCGTCACGCCGCGCGCTTTGCCCTTGTAGAAATCGCGGCCATAGCGCTGCCACAGCGCCTGCATCACGTCGTCCAGCGACTTCGCGCCATGCGTCTTGGTGCGCAGGGTCAGGTCGAAGGCCAGCGCGATCAGCGAGCCCTTGGTGTAGTAGCTGACGATGGCGTTCGGCGCGTTTTCATCCTGGCGGTAGTACTTGCCCCAGGCGTCGAAGCTGGAATCGGCCACGCTTTGCTTGTTGCGGCCGCTGCCGCGCAGCACGCTGTTGACGGTCTTGCCGAGCAGCTTGAAGTAAGCCGCCTCGTCGATCAGGCCCGCACGCACCAGCATCAGGTCATCGTAATAGCTGGTGAAGCCCTCGAAGAGCCACAGCAGCGGCGAATAGCTTTCCGCCTGCAGGTTGTACGGCGCGAAAGCGGCCGGCTTGATGCGCTTGACGTTCCAGGTGTGGAAGTACTCGTGGCTGCACAGGCCGAGGAATTTCAGGTAGCCGTCGCCGATTTCCGTGCTGGTCGACGCGGTCGTCGGCAAGTCGGCGCGCGCGCAGATCAGCGCCGTCGAGGCGCGATGCTCGAGGCCGCCATAACCGTCGCCGACGGCCATCGTCATGAACACATAGCGGTCCATCGGCGCTTTTTTCGTCTTTGGCTCGAAGAAGGCGATCTGCGTTTCGCAGATGGCTTTCAGGTCGCGGCACAGACGGTCCAGGTCCAGGTTCGGCACCTTGCCGGTGACGACGATATCGTGCGGCACGCCATGCGCGCTGAAGGTGGCCAGGGCGAAGTCGCCCATCTCCACCGGGTGGTCGATCAGTTCATCGTAGTTGGCCGCCTGGTAGCTGCCGAAGCCATAGCGCCTGGCCTTCAGTTCCGGCAGGGTGGTGGCGACTCTCCAGGTCTTGCAGGCCGCGTCTTTCGGCTGCAGGATATGCACTTCATGCGGCTCGGCCTCCTGGCCCAGCACGCGCAGGAACACGCTGGTGCCATTGAAGAAGCCGTGGTTCTGGTCCAGGTGGGCGGCGCGCACGGACAGGTCCCAGGCGTAGACGTCGTATTCCACCATCAGGGCGCCCTTGCACGGCGCGGCTTGCCACGAGTGCTTGTCCAGCTTGGTCAGCGCCACGGCCTTGCCTTCGGACTCGGCGCGGATGCTGACGATGTTGCGCGAAAATTCGCGGATCATGTAACTGCCCGGGATCCAGGCCGGCAAGGCAAATACCTGGCCGATGGCTGCCGGCGACTTGACCGTCAAGCTCACCTTGAACATGTGGCCAGCCAGGTCGGCCGCGGCGATGCTGTAGATGATGCCCGCAGCCGGCATGGTTTTCAATGCGGTTTTCGCCGCGGCTCTGCTTGTGACTTTGCCGCTCGCCTTGGCTCCCGCCTTGGCAATGATTTTCTTGATCGGTGCTTTCTTCATGTTTTCCTCGTGTCTGGCCTGTCTTCCCGGGAGCGCCACTGCCCCGCCTTACAAATCGTCAGGTGTATCAATATCGCGCAAGATGCCGCTGTCGTCCACCGCCACTTCGCGCACGGCATGGCTGCGCACGATGCTGCGCGCACCCTGGTCGCCGTCGAGCGCCAGCAGCAGCGGCAAGTGGACGGCGCTGAACGCGACGGGATTGCCGCGCCGGCCCTGGAAGACGGGCACCGCGATGCGCGCGCCATCGGCAATGGCGTTCGACAAGGCGGCGATTGTAGCCGCTTCCACCCAAGGCATGTCGCCCAGCGCGATCAGCCAGCCCGGCGCGCCGCGCACATGGTCGATGGCGCAGGTGAGCGAGGCGGCCATGCCCGTGTCGGCGTCATGGCAGACGCGCACTTCGCAGCCCAGCGCGCCCAGCACGCGCGCCACCTGCGTGTCGTCGGCGCGCACCACGGCCAGCACGCGCGGCAGGGCCGCCAGCATGGCGCTGGCCGCCGCCGCCGCCACGGGCAAGCCCGTGTACGGGCCGTCAGGCAGCGGCTGCAATAATTTATTCTGTACGCCGGAAGGGTCGAACCTGCGTCCCCTTCCGGCTGCCAGCAAGATGCCGACCGTACTCAAAAGACCACTGCCATCATGCGGTCGCCAGGTCGAACGGCAGCTTGCGCAGGCGCTTGCCCGTCAGGGCGAACAGCGCATTGGCGAATGCGGGCGCCAGCGGCGGCACGCCAGGCTCGCCCATGCCCGTCGGCGCATCACCCGAGGCCACCAGGTGCACTTCGATCACCGGCATGTCCGGCATGCGCGGCACGGGGTAATCGCCGAAGTTCTGCTGCTCCACCACGCCATCCTTGAGCGTGATGGCCGCGCCGGGAATCGTCATGCCCAGCGCCATCAGCGCGGCGCCCTGCACTTGCGCCTCGATCGTCAGGGGATTGACGGCCAGGTTGCAATGCACGCCCGCCCACACCTGGTGCAGCTTGGGCGCGCCTTCCACCACCGAGGCCGTCAGCACGTAGGCAACCACGGAATTGAACGATTCGTGCATGGCCACGCCCCAGGCTTGCCCCTTCGGCAGCTTCTTCTTGCCATAGCCGGACTTGGCCACGGCCAGGTCCAGCGCGGCGATGTGGCGCGTATGCTTGGCGTCGATCAACTGCTTGCGGTAGGCGACGGGGTCCATCTTCGCCACGTGCGCGGCCTCGTCGATCAGGGTTTCCATGACGAAGGCCGTGTGCGTCGAGCCGACGGAACGCCACCACAGCACGGGCACGTTCGCCTTGGCCGTGTGCACGGACAGCTTCATCGGCAGGGTGTACGGCTCGCCCATGCCTTCGACCATGGTGCCGTCGACGCCGTTTTTCACCATGAACGCTTCGAACGGCGTGCCGGCCATGATGGACTGGCCCACGATGGTGTGGTCCCAGGCAAGGATTTTTCCCTTGGCGTCGAGGCCTATCTGCGCGCGGTGCACATGCGATGGCCGGTAGTAGCCACCCTTGATGTCATCCTCGCGGCTCCACATCAGTTTCAGCGGTCCGCTCTTGCCCGCCGCCCGCCAAGCCTTGGCGACGTTGACCGCTTCGACCACGTAGTCGGACGACGGCACGGCGCGCCGGCCGAAGCCGCCGCCTGCCATCATCGTGTGCAGGGTGACCTGCTCGGGTTTCAGCCCGGAGGTGGCGGCGATTGCCGCCTGGTCGCCCGTCTGGAATTGCGAGCCGACCCACATCGTGCATTTGTCGGCCTGCAGGTCGACCACGCAGTTGAGCGGCTCCATCGGCGCGTGCGCCAGGTAGGGGAACTCGTAGACGGCTTCGATCTTTTTCGGCGCCGACGCCAGTTTCGCCATGTCGGCAGGTCTGGCGACGGTGCCCGGCGTTTTCGCCAGCGCCTTGAAGGCCGCCAGCTGCTGGACGCTGCTGACCTTTTCCACGGCGCTCGTATCCCACTCGATCGCCAGCGCATCGCGGCCCTGCTTGGCCGGCCAGTAGCCGTCGGCGATCACGGCCACGCCGCTGCCGCCACGGTCGGTCTTCACTTCCAGCACCTCGAGCACGCCCTTGATGGCCTTGGCCTTGCTGGCGTCAAATTTCGCCACTTTTGCGCCAAACACGGGCGGGCGCGCCACCACGGCCACTTTCGCGCCAGGCGGCTTGAAATCGATGCCGAACTGCTGCTTGCCGGTCGACTTGGCGGCCGCGTCGAGGCGCTTCACGGGCTTGCCGATGATGGAAAATTCGCGCGGATCCTTCAGCTTGACCGTGGCGGGCACGCTCTGGCGCATGGCGGCGTCGGCAAATTCGCCATAGGTCGCCTTTTGTCCGCCAGGCCCATGCAGCACGCCCTTGGCGGCGCGCACCTGGTCGGGACTGACTTTCCACTGCGCGGCGGCGGCGGCCACCAGCATGGCGCGCGCCTTGGCGCCGATTTCGCGGTACTGCGTAAACGAGTGGGCGATGCTTCCGGAGCCGCCCGTCATCTGCATGCCGTAAGCGGCATCCTTGTACTGCTCGCCGGCCGGCGCCAGCGCGCCCTTCACCGTCGCCCAGTCGGCGTCGAGTTCCTCGGCGATCAGCATGGGCAGGCTCGTTTGCACGCCCTGGCCAAATTCCAGCCGGTTTACCTGCACCGTCACCGTGTTATCGGGCGCGATATGCAAAAAGGCGTTCGGCGCGTACACGGGCTTGGCGGGGGCGCCATCGGCCGCCAGCGCCAGCTTGCCGGCGCCAGGCAGGAAAAAGCCCAGCATCAAGCCGCCGCCGGCCACCGCGCCAGCCTTCATGAAACCGCGCCGCGACACGCCATCGGCCACCGCCACCGGCGCCGACGCCAGCGCCGCGCCCAGGGTCACTCCGCCATGCTGCAATGCTTCCTGATTCAACCATTCGATACGCATGTCGCTCTCCTCAGGCCAGGGTCTTGGCCGCGTCCTTGATGGCTGCGCGGATCCGTTGATAGGTACCGCAGCGACAGATATTGCCGCTCATGGCGCCGTCGATATCGGCATCGCTGGGCGACTTGTTCGTGCGCAGCAGCGCCGTGGCGCTCATCACCTGGCCGCTTTGACAGTAGCCGCATTGCGGCACGTCGTGGCGCACCCATGCCGCCTGCACCGCCTTGCCGACCTGGTCGTTTTCCATCGCCTCGATGGTGGTGATCTTTTGCGCCCCCACGGAGGAAATCGGCGTGATGCAGGAGCGTATGGCCTGGCCATCGAGATGCACCGTGCAGGCGCCGCACAGGGCCATGCCGCAACCGAACTTGGTGCCCGTCATGTTCAGATTATCGCGCAGCGCCCACAGGATGGGCGTGGATGGATCGGCGTCGACCTGCGTGTCGCGTCCGTTGATATTCAATGTAATCATCTGCTGCTCCCCCTTTGAATTGTTATTGAGTCTACAAACAACACCTGATCATACGACAGCGGAAAAAAATGCAAAAAAAAAGCGCACCTTGCGAGGGCGCGCCGTCCAGCCTTCCTGGCGACAGCCCGGATTACTTAATGGTCGAGAATTTCTGTTCCAGCGTTTTCGCATCGACCGCGCCCGGGATGCGGCTACCGTCGGCAAAGAAGATGGCTGGCGTGCCCGAGACGCGCAATTGCTGGCCCAGGGCGAGGATTTTTTCATGCGGATTGGCGCACGTGGCGGCCACCGTAGCCGGCGCCTTGCCGTTCAGCATCCAGTCATCCCAGGCCTTGTTGCGGTCCGGCGCGCACCAGACATTGCGCGACTTGACGATGGAATCGGGCGACAGGATGTTGTACATGAAGGTGTAGACGGTGACGTTGTCGATTTCCTTCAGCGCGTTCTGGCGGAAGCGCTTGCAATAGCCGCAGTTCGGGTCTTCGAATACGGCGATCACGCGCTTGCCATTGCCCTTCACGGTCTTCATGGCCGAATCGAGCGGCAGGTCGGAGAACTTGATGCGGTTGACTTCGTCCAGGCGCACCTTGGTCAGGTCCTGCGACGTCTTGGCGTCGAAGACGTGGCCGACGAACAGGTATTGCGCGGCCTTGTCCGTGTACAGGATGTCGCCGCCCGTGCGCACTTCGTACAGGCCGCCGTACGGGGTTTCCTTGACCGAGTCCACCTTGGCGCCTTCGCCCAGGCGCGGCTCGATCAGTTTCTTGATGTTCGCTTCCGTTGGCGTTTCCGCGCCGGCGCACGACATCATCAGGCCCGAGGCCAGTACCAATGCGATTCTGCTCATTTTTATCACTATCACTTCTCCACTTGAAACGCCTGGCGGCACTGGCATCTGGCCCGGCGCAGTTATCTCTTTAACAAAACGATCGCCGCAGACCAGCTGCGGCGACCTTGAATTTTCACACCTGCCATTATCCAGCGATATCTTAAGACTTACTGATTTCCGAGGGCATGCGAAATCATTTTCCGCTTCAGGGCCGGCAATTTATCCAGCAAGTTTAATCCCAAATTGCGAACCACGCGCAGCGGTTCCAGATCGGCGCCGAACAAGCGCGCCAGGCCATCGGTGGCCAGCTGCATCAGCAGCACGTCTTCCTTGCGCGCGCGCGCATAGCGGGCCAGCACGCGCTCGTCGCCAATGCCGCGGTGCGCCTCGCGTTCGGCGATGGTCTTGACCAGCTGCGCCACGTCGGCAAAGCCCAGGTTCATGCCGTGGCCCGCCATCGGGTGCACCACGTGGGCGGCGTCGCCCACCAGGGCCACGCGCGGCGCCACCATGGCATGCGGGCGCATCAGGGTCAGCGGGAAGGCGCGCACCAGCTCCGGTTGCAGCGGCGTCAGCTTGCCCAGTTTGTCGTGGCAATAGGCGGCCAGGCGCGCAGCCAGGGCGTCGGCCGATTCGTTCATCAATGTATCAGCCAGCGCATCGGGTGCCGACCAGACCAGCGAGACGCGCTCGCCCGGCAATGGCAGCAGCGCGACGATGCCTTCGCTGCCCGTGAACCACTGGTGGGCCGCGCCATGGTGCGGCTTTTCGCAGGCGAAGTTGCTGACCACGCCGCGCTGGCCATACGCACGGTAATCGAGGCCGATGTCGCACTGGCCGCGCACCCAGGACTGGGCGCCGTCCGCGCCGACGACCAGCGCGCAGGTGATGGTGTCGCCGCCATCGAGGTGCACGACGGCCGAGTCATTCGTCCATTCCAGGCGGCTGGCGCGGCCCTGCACGACGTTGACGTTCGGCGCGAACTTCAGGGCGGCGTCCAGCGCCTGGCCCAGGTTGCGGTCTTCGACGATCCACGCCAGGGTGCCCACATGGGCGCCGTAGGCGTCGAAACCGAGTCCGCCCGCCTGCGCGCCGTCGCCGTTGACCAGCATGGCGTCGACGGGCGCCACCCGGTCGGCCGCCAACGCGCCCCACACCTTCAGCGACGACAGCAGCTGGTGCGCCGTGTGATTGAGCGCATACACGCGCATGTCCCAGCTCGGCTCGACCGGCTTGACGGCGGAAGCGGCTGCGGGCGCGCTGGCCGGGCATAACAGGGTGACGCTTTGTCCTGCCTGGGCAAACGCCAGCGCCGTGGTTTTCGCGATGGCGCCGTTGCCGACGATGCAAACGTCGCTGTGGCTATGCATGAAGCGCCGCATGGTAGGGGGAGTGGGACTGTTCATGCGGCCATTATAGCGTTTGCCCCACCGGTTTCAGATAGTCCGGAAGTACAGGACGCCTGCTCCAGGTCAAGCGGCGCCATGAAACACGGGCAATACGTGGTCCGCGATTTCCTGCAGCGCCTCGGCCAGCGGACGGCGGTTCTGCCGCAGCTGCAAGCCGATATGCCGCACGCCGGCTTCGCGCATGGCCTGCAATTCCGCGATCAGGCCATCGCGCCCCGTGCGCCCGCCGAAACGGAAACGCTGCAGCGGCATGGACGCATCCTCGTCCAGGTCCAGGTGGATGAAGCTGACGTACGGCTTGTCGCCGCCGGCCACGGCGCGCCACTGCGCCGCACGCCGCGCATGGTCGTCCGGCGTGCCCGGATAGGCGAGCCAGCCATCCATCTGCGCGCCGATCCAGGCCGGCGTTTGCTGCGCCAGCCCCGCCACCAGCAGCGGCAAGGGCGCCCCCGGCCTGGGCAGCAGGCGGATGCCGGGCGGCAGATGCGTCAGGCCCCAGTCGCGCAGCATGGCGACCTGCTCGCGGAAGGCGGCGCCGCGCTGCCCGAAGTCGCGGCCGAACACGGGATATTCGACGGGACGGTCGCCGCTGGCCACGCCCAGCAGCAAACGCCCGCCACTGAGCTGGTCGACGCTGGCCGCCGCCTTCAGGGTCAGTACGGGCTCGCGCAGGGGCAGCACGACGGCGGCCGTGCCCAGCAAGATGTTCTCCGTGATGCCGGCCAGGTAGCCGAGATAGGTAAACACCTCGAAGACCTGGGCCGCGTCGCCGAACGACGGGTCGTACAGGGGCACGTCGCGCAGCCACAGCGCCCTGAAACCGAGGCGGTCGGCCAGCTGCGCCAGTTCCGCGTGCCGGCGCAGGTCCGGCTCGCCCGGCACGCGGCTGGATGCCGCATTCGCCTGGCGCCCCGTGGACGACCAGTCATTATCGAGCGGCAGTTCCAGGCCGATGCTCAGACTCCCCTGCTGTCCCAGCTTGTGCAT
Source organism: Janthinobacterium sp. SUN118 (assembly GCF_030397695.1). Taxonomy (NCBI): domain Bacteria; kingdom Pseudomonadati; phylum Pseudomonadota; class Betaproteobacteria; order Burkholderiales; family Oxalobacteraceae; genus Janthinobacterium; species Janthinobacterium sp. SUN118. The sequence goes on from NZ_JAPUBV010000002.1 coordinate 22,513, forward strand.
CGCAGTCATGGCGCCCATATCAATCCCACTGCGGCGCCAGGCCGTCCGGGTTGGCCAGGCGCTCGCCGCGCTCCAGCGTGGCCATCTGCGCCATCTCGTCCGGCGACAGGGTGACGCGCTGGAAATGCAGGTTCGCTTCCAGGTTGGCGCGTTTTGTGGAGGATGGAATCACGGCAAAGCCCTGTTGCAGCGACCAGCTCAAGGCCACCTGCGCCGGCGTCACGCCGTGCCTGGCGGCGATGGCCGCAATCACGGGATCGGCAACCACCTTGCCATAGGCGAGCGGCATGTAGGCCGTGATGTGGATGCCCTGACTGCGCGCGAAGTCGATGGCCTTGCGGTTTTGCAGGAAGGGATGGATCTCGATCTGCTGCGTGGCGATTTCCGCCGCACCCACCGTGGCGATGGCCTGCCGCAGCTGCGCGTTGGTGAAATTCGATACGCCGATGGCCCTGGTCAGCCCCTGCGCCTTGGCTTCCGCCAGCGCCGCCATGTACTCGGCGACGGGAATGGCGTCCTGTGGCGACGGCCAGTGGATCAGGGTCAGGTCCAGCTGCTCGAGCTGCAGCTTGTGCAGGCTGTCCTTCAGGCTGGGAATCAGTTTGTCGCGCTGCAGGTTCTCGATCCAGATCTTCGTCGTGACGAACAGCGCGTCGCGCGGGACGGGGCTGGCGGCGATGGCCTGGCCCACTTCGGCTTCGTTGCCATAGATTTGCGCCGTGTCGATATGACGATAGCCGACGTCGAGGCCCGTGGTGACGGAATCGATGACGACCTGGCCCTGCAGGCGGAAGGTGCCCAGGCCGATGGCGGGGATGGCGGTGTGTTGGGTAATGGCATTCATGCGGTATTCCTCTCTGATGGATTGCGATGCAAGGCGGGGCAAATAAGGCACCGCCGACCACGACACTATGCGCCCATCCTTTGTTGAGAAAAATACCGCTCACCTCAAATAATATTTGACCCACAAGCAAATAAACACAGACATCGCCGGAAAATCCAGGAAAAGTCGCCGCCAGCCCTTGCATTCGCGTTTTGGTCTGCTATAATTCGCCACCTTGGCCTGGTAGCTCAGTCGGTAGAGCAGAGGATTGAAAATCCTTGTGTCGGTGGTTCGATTCCGCCCCGGGCCACCAAGAATGCGCAGTACATATCAAAACGCCAACCTTCGGGTTGGCGTTTTTGTTTGTGGAGCACATAAAAACGGGCCGTTTCCGGCCCGCAGGGACTCCAGTCCGGCGCCGTCAGCGCCGGGCAAGCATCCCTCTTACCACATCAAATCATCGGGAATCTGGAACGCCGCGTACGGATCGTCCTCGTCCACTTCGGTGCTGGCCTGCTTCACGCGCACGACGATGGCGGCATCGCGTTCGGCGATCTTGTCGGCGATGATGCGCGGCACCAGTTCCACGGCGCCGCCCAGGCAGACGATCACCAGGCGGCCCGCCACCAGATGCGCCTGCACGGCGGCCGTCACGTAGATGCGCTCGATCTTGTTATTAAATGTAAAGTTGTACGGCACGTCGCCGTGGTTGCCCTTGCTCTGGCGGTTCTGTTGCACCAGCTGCGCGATCTGCGCCACGATGGCCTTCTGGTTCGCGGCCGCGTCGCGCTGGGCGTTCAGTTCGCGCGCCCGCTCGGCGTTCTTGCGCTGCGTCTCGAGCGCGGCCAGGCGCACCTCGTCGACGCTTTGCGTGCCGCTCTTGCGCTCGTCCTTTTTTTGCTTGCTCTTGTCCTGGTTGGCCAGCTTGACCTTCTTCTTGTCGACCAGGCCGGCCTTTAAAAACTGCTCTTGCAACGAGACCATAACTACTCCGTATTGAGGGTGCGCCGGCCAAGGCAGCGGCATCGGCCGGTGGAAAGACGCTAGCATAGCAAAAAAAGGCGCGCCCGCCGCCGCCGCATGGCGGCCCGGGCCAGCTCCGCGCCGGTATGGCGCCACGCCCTCATGCATCGGTAACAAAAAGACACACTCAATTGGATTTTTTGTTGATAAATGTCATATAGTTAGTTACGTTTTGCATATCGGCATTCCCATGCCGGTTGCATCCCCCTTCCCTAGCCCGCGTCTACAAGGATTTGCCATGAAACAATTAATCGCCCTCTGCATCGCCGCCGCGTTTGCCGGCTCTGCCTTTGCTGCCGCGCCGGAAGCGGCCCCTGTCGCCAAGACGGCGCAACAGTCGAAGATGACCACCTGCAATGCAGATGCCGCCGGCAAGAAAGGCGATGAACGCAAGGCGTTCATGAAGGAATGCCTGAGCGCCAAGCCGGCACCGGCCATGACGCAGCAAAACAAGATGAAGGCGTGCAATGTCGACGCCAAGGACATGAAGGGCGACGAGCGCAAGGCCTTCATGAAATCGTGCCTGAGCGCGCCCAAGAAATAAGCGCCAGCGCGCATTTCGCCCCACAGCGCCAGCCGGAAGGCTGGCGTTTTCATTTCCACCGTACGGAGTTCCTCTTGTCCTGTCCGCATTCCTTCTCCCCCTCTTCCGCCAGCAGGCTGCTGGCCACGGCTGGCCTGGCCGTCCTCTTGCAAGGCTGCAACACAACAACACCGGCGCCGAGCGCCACACCGGCCGTCGTCGTGCCGGCCAGCATGCCGGCCGGCTGCGCAGCGCCAGCCTGGCCGCTGGAGGCGAAACGGCACGGCGCCCAAGGCAGGGTCACGCTGCGCTTCACGGTGGAAGCGGACGGCAAAGTCAGCAAGGCGGCAGTCATCCGCTCCAGCGGTTATCCGGCCCTCGATCAGGCGGCCCGCGATGCGCTGGCCAAGTGCGTATTCAATCCCGAAACGCTGGACGGCAAGCCCGTCGCCAGCAAGGTAATCATGCCCTACCAGTGGATCAATGAATGACCGGCATTGAACGCTGGCTATCATGATTAATGATCAAGATGACATGAGGATTGATAGCGCGTAATATTTACTCAGCAGTATGAACGGCGCGGCAATAGCTCACCCAGGGGGAAGGACGGCAGCGTGGCGATATCGAGCGATCTCGCGCACTGGCGCGGCCTGGTCTTTACCCGCCTGCTGCAGGTGGTGTTGCTGCTTGGCATCGTGACTGCCATTCCCAGCGCGCTGCTGGCCGCGCGCGAAGCTATCTGGTCCATAGTCGCCCTCGACATACTGGCCATCGGCTGGATCGGCGTCATCTGGCATCTGCGCGCCATGCCCTACCGCTGGCGCGTGTGGCAATTCCTCATCGTCGCCTACCTGGTGGGCGTCGGCCTGCTGCTGAAAATCGGCCCCGTCAGCCAGATCTACATGATGATCATGCCCGTGCTGGCGGCGCTGTTGCTGGGCATGCTGCCAGCGCTGTCGACGCTGGCGCTGACCTCGCTGACCATCTTTTTCCTGGGCCTGCATCCCGACGTCGCCCTGCACATGCACGGCGTGCCCGATTCTCCCGTGCTGCGCGCGCTGATCGTGGCCCTGAACTTCCTGTTCATCGCCGCCGTGCTGACCCTATCCTGCGCCTTCCTGCTGCGCCACCTGGAACGCAGCGGCCAGGCCCTGTCGCAGCTCAACGCCGAGCTGGGCCTGACCGCCACGGCGCTGGCCCGCCTGAACGACATGGTGATGATCGCCGAGGTGGCCGACGCCCATGCCGGTACGGGCGCGGCGCCTGCCACGCGCATCATCTTCGTCAACGACGCCTTCGAACGCAGCAGCGGCTATGCGCGCGCCGAGGCGCTGGGCCGCAGCCTGCTGTTCCAGCAGGGCCCCGCCACCGATGCGGACGAACTGGCGCGCATCGCCGCCGCCATGGCCGGCGCCCAGCCGGCACGCGCGGAATTGCTGAACTACGACAAGAGCGGCAAGGCGTACTGGGTGGAAGTGGAACTGGTGCCGTTCACGGATGCGGACGGCAGGCAGACGCACTGGGTGGCCGTCGAGCGCGAAATCGACGAACGCAAGAAATCGGAAGCGGACATCCACCGCCTGGCCTTCTACGACGTGCTGACGGGCTTGCCCAACCGGCGCCTGCTGATGGACCGCATCGGCCACCTGCTGGCCGCCGCGCCGCGCGACCATACAATCAGCGCGCTGATGTTCATCGACCTCGACCACTTCAAGCACATCAACGACGCGCGCGGCCACGCCACCGGCGATGCGCTGCTGCGCATGGCGGGCGAACGGCTGGCACAGCTGATGCGCAAGGCCGACACGGTGGCGCGCCTGGGCGGCGATGAATTCGTCGTGCTGCTGGCGCACCTGGCCGCCGACGTCGACAGCGCCGCCCGCGCGGCGGCCCAGGTGGCCGAAAAAATCCGCGCCGCCATCGCGCGCGACTTCGATATCGGCGGCCAGTCCTACCACTGCTCGGCCAGCATCGGCGTGACCCTGCTGCCGAAAGCGGGCCAGCAGGCGCACGACCTGCTGCGCGAAGCCGACATCGCCATGTACCGCGCCAAGGCGGAAGGACGCAATGGCATCGCTTTTTTCGAGGCGGCCATGCAGGCGGGCCTGGAGCGCCGCCTGACCCTGGAACGGGCGCTGGCGCGCGCCCTCGATGCGGGCCAGCTGCGCATGCACGTGCAGCCGCAGGTCGACCGCCACGGTCGGGTGACGGGCGCCGAATTGCTGATGCGCTGGCCGCAGCCGGACGGCAGCCAAATCGCGCCCGGCGTGTTCATCCCCATCGCCGAGGAATCGGGCCTGATCGTCAGGCTCGGGCACTGGGCCCTGCGCGAGGCGTGCCGCGCCGCCACGCTGCTGGCGCAGGCCGGATCGCTCATCGCCGTGTCCGTGAACGTCAGTCCGGCGCAGTTTCGCCAGCCCGATTTCGCCGCCCGCGTGCAGGCCACGCTGGCCGAGCATGGCACGCCGGCCACCGCCCTGATCCTGGAACTGACGGAAGGCTTGCTGATCGACCAGCGCGACGCCTCGCTGGCGCGCATGCGCGAACTGGCAGCCCTCGGCATCCGCTTTTCCATCGACGATTTCGGCACCGGCTATTCCAGCCTCGCCTACCTGACGTCGATGCCGCTGTACGAGCTGAAAATCGACAAGCGCTTCATCCGCGACGCGCGCGACACGGCCATCGTGCAGGCGATCCTGGCCATGGCGCGCCACCTGGGCTTGCGCGTCGTGGCCGAAGGCGTGGAAACGCAGGAGCAGGCCGACTTCCTCACCGCCCACGCCTGCGACGGCCTGCAGGGCTACCTGATTGCGCGGCCCATGCCGCTCGACGACTTTGTCACCTGGCTGGCCCGACCCCGCTCTTAGCTTTCCGACATTTCCTGTATGAAACTCCTCCGCTAGAATACCGGCCTCATAGCCTGTACCTTCACCATCTCCTCGTTAAAGTGATCTCCGATGCGTCTGGTTCTTCCCCTGTTGGCCCCTTCCCTGCTGCTGTCTCTGCTGGCCGCCGCCCTTCCCGCCGTCAGCGCGGCCCCCACCACCACCGCCCCCACGCCGATCACGCTGGACCAGGCCATGGCCGATCCCGACTGGATCGGCACGCCCGTCGAAGCGGCATGGTGGGGCTGGAATGGCCAGCTCTACTACAAGCAGAAACGCATCGGCTCGCCCCTGCGCGACACCTATCAATTGCCAAACGCCAGCGCCAAGCTCAATAGCGGCAAGAAAGTCGACGATGCGCAACTGGCGAACCTCGACGGTCAGCAGATGGTGCTCAACCGCGCCGGCACGCGCGCCATCCTGCTGCGCAACGGCGACTTGTTCGAGCGCGACCTGAAAAGCGGCAGCTTGACCCAGATCACGCGCGGCGTCTCGGCCATCAGCGACCCGCAATATTCAAACGACGGCGCCGCCGTGCAGTACCGCAGCGGCACCGACTGGTTCAGCTGGAACCGTGCCGAGCGCCTGAGCGCCCCCGTCGCCCTGCTGCGCGCGGCCAAGGACCCGGACGCCAAGCCGGAAGCGGACGCCTTGCGCGAGCTGCAGCTGCGCCTGATCGTCAACCTGGCGCGCCAGAAGGAAGACCGCGAGGCGAGCCGCGAACGGCGCCAGGAAGAGCGCCGCCTGGACAGCACGCGCGCGCCGGAACCGCTCTACCTGGGAGACAAGGTGACGATTTCCGGCAGCGTCCTGTCGCCGGACGGCCGCTGGCTGCTGTTCGTCACGCAGGACAAGGCTGCCGAAAAAGGCAAGCTGGGCAAACTGGCCCGCTACGTCACGGAAACGGGCTACCCGGAAGCGGACGACGAGCGCACGCGCGTGGGCCGCAACATGCCCATCGCGCAAAGCCTGAAACTGGCCGACCTGCGCACGGGCCAGGTACGCGAGATCGGCTTCGACAGCCTGCCCGGCATCGCCACCGACCCGCTGGCCTCGCTGCGCGCCGAACAGAAGCTGGCGCCCCTGAAAGGCAACCGTGGCGTGCGCGTCGATGCGCAGCGCGACGGCATCGCCTGGACCGATGACGGCAGCAAGGTAGCCGTGCGCATCCGCGCCATCGACAACAAGGACCGCTGGATCGCCAACGTCGACCTGGCCAACGCCGCCCTGCTGCCCGTGCACCGCATCAGCGACACGGCCTGGGTCAACCGCCGCGCCGACGAATTCGGCTGGCTGCCCGACAATGCCACCCTGTGGTACGTGTCCGAGGAAAGCGGCTATGCCCACCTGTACACGAAGACGGGCGCCGCGCCGGCGCGCGCCTTGACCAGCGGCCAGTGGGAAGTGAGCGCCGTCGAATGGAGCCGCGACGGCAAGACCGCCTACTTCATGTGCAACCCGCAGGCGCCAGGCACGTACGAAGTGTGCGCCAGCACGGCCAGGGATGGCGGCGCGCGCGAAGTGACGAATCTGAAAGGCGTGGAAAACTTCGGCCTGTCGCCCGATGGCGGCAAGCTGTTGCTGCGCTATTCCACCAGCTATATGCCGGCCCAGCTGGCGACGGTTGCCGTCGCGGGCGGCAAGGCGACGATCCTGACGGATACGCGCAGCGACGCCTTCAAGGCGCGCAACTGGGTCATGCCGCAACTGGTGCAAGTGCCGTCCACGCATGGCGCGGCACCGATCTGGGCCAAGCTGTACCGCCCCGCCAAACTGGAAGCCGGTAAACAGTATCCGATCGTCATGTTCGCGCACGGCGCCGGCTACCTGCAGAACGTGACCGAGCGCTACCCTGTCTACTTCCGCGAACAGATGTTCCACAACCTGCTGGTGGAACAGGGGTATATCGTGCTCGACGTCGACTACCGCGCGTCGCTCGGCTACGGCAGCGCCTGGCGCACGGCCATCTACCGCCAGATGGGCCACCCGGAACTGGAAGACTTCATCGACGGCGCCAATTGGCTGGCTCGGCAACATCAGGGCGACATCCGGAACGTGGGCATCTATGGCGGCAGCTACGGCGGCTTCATGAGCCTGATGGCCCTGATGCGCGCACCGGACGTGTTCAAGTCCGGCGCCGCCCTGCGTCCCGTAACGGACTGGACCACCTACAACCACGAGTACACGGCGAACATCCTGAACACGCCGGACGTCGATCCGCAAGCGTATAAAATCTCGTCGCCGATCGAATACGCCGACAAGCTGACGGGCAACCTGCTGATTGCCCATGGCATGATCGACGATAACGTGTTTTACCAGGACTCCGTGCGCCTGTCGCAGCGCTTGATCGAGCTCAAGAAGGACAACTGGGAAATGGCCAGCTACCCGATGGAGCGTCATGGTTTCGTGCAACCGGAAGCGTGGTATGACGAGTACCGCCGCATCTATCAATTGTTCCAGAGAACATTGAAATAAACCGCGATGCCCGCTTGATGCGGGCATTTTTTTATGCCGGCGCATTCGGCGGCACGGAAGCAACGAAAGGGGGCAGACCCGCCGGGTCTGCCCCCGGGCCAATCACTCAGTCAAACGGCACGGGCCGCGGCGTGGTATCCGACGATGGCGGCAGGATCGGCAGCACGATGTGCGGCTGCTTGCCCGTCAGGGTTTTCAGGAAGGCCACCAGCTTGGCGTTCTCGTCCGGCGTAAACGTGCGGCCCAGCTGCAATCGGCCCATGACGTCGACGGCCTGCGTCAGGGTCGCCGCCTCGCCATCGTGGAAGTAGGGGTAGGTCAGCTCCACGTTGCGCAGGGTCGGCACCTTGAAGTTGAAACGGTCCCCATCCTTGCCCGTCACGGCCGAGCGCCCTTCGGCCGTCATCGCCGTCTTGTACGGTTCCACCACGCCCATCTTCTGGAAGGTGTTGCCGCCCACGGCAGGGCCGTTATGGCAGGCGATGCAGCCGCTCGACTTGAACAGCCGATAGCCGGCCAGCTCATCCTTCGTCAGCGCGCTTTTCTTGCCGCCTAGCCATTGATCGAAACGGGACCCGGGCGTCACTAGCACTTCCTCGAAGGCGGCGATGGCGCGCGTGACTTGCTCGATGGTCAGTTTATCCTGGCCAAACACGTGCCGGAATTCCGCGCGGTAGGCGGGAATCGAGGCCAGCACGTCGATGGCAAGCTCGTGCGTAAAAGCCATCTCGCCGGGATTGGCGATGGGGCCGCCCGCCTGCTCCTGCAAGTCCTTGGCGCGGCCATCCCAGAATTGCGCCACGTTCATGCTGGAATTGAGCACCGTCGGTGAATTGATGGGGCCGCGTTGCCAGTTGTGGCCGATCGACGTCTTGATGTTATCGGTGCCGCCCATGCTCAAGTTATGGCAGCTATTGCAGGAAATAAAGCCCGAGCGCGACAGGCGCGGGTCGAAAAACAGCTTCTTGCCCAACTCGACCATCGCCGGATTGCCCACCTTGGCGGCGACAATGGGCTGGATCGGTTCTTTCTCGGCGGCATGCAGGGGGACGCCGAATGCGAGGCTGGCGATGAAGAGGAAGGGGGATACGGTGCGGCGCATGGTCTAACTCCTGAAAACATTCCCGAATCGGCGGCGCGCGCCGGCGCGGGAATGCAGCGCGCCGGCCCGGTCGCCACCCGTACATCGCGGATTGGATGTTGATTTATATTAACTTTGACGAGTTGATAATGAAAATGACGGGGATCAAGGTTCTCGCCTAGCGCGAATCGTGCTTGCCATTTACGCAAGCGTGGCACATGATGAAGGCATGACGACATCCACCACCTCCGCCCTGCTGCGCGCCGCGTGCGCCAGCTTCCTGCTGCTGGCCGCCAGCGCCTGCGGCAGCGCCCCCACGCAAGACGATGCGCCGCCCGCTCCCGGCAATGCCGGTTTGCTGGCGCAAATCCAGGCGGAAGTGGGCGCCGCCGCCTGCGATTCCACCCAGCAATGCCAAACCATCGCCATCGGCGCCAAGGCGTGCGGCGGCCCCGAGCGCTACCTGGCCTGGTCCAGCAAAGTTAATGATGGCAAGAAACTCAAGGCACTGGCCCAGGCGCAAGCCGAAGCGAGCCGCAAGCAGCAGCAAGCCGATGGCATGATGTCGACCTGCTCCATCGTCACGGATCCGGGCGCCACTTGCGAAGCGGGACGCTGCGTACTGCAAAAGAACGGCCTGGGCGGCAACTCCGCGCTATAGCCGCTGGCGCAGCGGCTAGTGGGGGATTGCAACCTGTCAGGACTGCAGCTGCAAGGTCTTGACGATCCTGCTTTCCACCTTCTCGCCCGCGCCCGACATGGCGCTCTTGCTTTCCTTGCGCAGCAACAATAAGTGATCGCCGCTGACGCCGTACTGGCGCGTCTCGTCCGTTTTCTGCGTAAAGCTGACGACGACGAAGGCGCGCCCGCTCAAGTCGACATGAAAACGGCTGGCCAGCGGCGTGCCGTCGGCGGCGATCCACACGTCGATACCGCCGTCGAACTTCTTCACATACTTGCGGTCTTTCTCCGGCACCTTGTCGAGCGACAGGGTAAAACTGAGCAGGCGCGCCGGCTTGCCCTTGTAGCTGTCCATCTTTTCGCCACTGAACACGGCTTCGTCGATCTCGCGCGACAGGGCATCCGCCGCCGACACCATGGAGCGCAGCTCCGACGCCTTCATTTCCCCCAGCGCAAAGCCGATCGGCGTCTTGCCCTTCGGATCCTTCACCTTGGCGCGCTGCTCGGCCTCGACTTTCGCCAGCAAGTCCTTGCTGTAGAGCACCTGCAAGCCGGCCGGCCCGCCCTCGACGGCCACCGTGGCCTGGCCGCTATCCTCTTCCGCCTCCTTGCCCTCGCCCTCGCGGCGCCAGGTCTTCGATTCGACTTGCGCCTTGATCGGCGCTTGTCCCTGCAGCCGGGCCAGCGCCGCATTCAAATCGGCCAGCCCATCGGCCCGGGCCGTCCCGCACACCACGCTGAACAAGCCGCCCAGCACCAGCCATTGCACGCCATTACGTCGCTGCATCGTCGCATCCTCATGGTACATTGGGATGCCAAAACACCATGTTTTGGCCATCTGTTGCATTTGAACACAGCCAGCTCTGGTCAGGTGGAATCTCTTTCTGCTATAATTCGCCGCCTTGGCCTGGTAGCTCAGTCGGTAGAGCAGAGGATTGAAAATCCTTGTGTCGGTGGTTCGATTCCGCCCCGGGCCACCAAGAATAAAAAAAACGCCACCTCCGGGTGGCGTTTTCTTTTATCCGGCACCGCCGTTCGCGCTCCGGCAACACCATGCGCGTGATTTTTTTGTCACCGCCGAACCCATTGTGCGAGAATGCCCCTCCCCCCTGGACGGTGCGCATGATGACAAAATTCGCCGCAATCATAACTGGAACGACGTTCATGCTGGCCGCTTGCAAGCCGGCAGCCACGGCACCTGCGCACGACATTGCTGCCGCCATGAGCGAGACCGCGACCACCCTGCTGCAATCGAAACTGCTGCACGCGACCTCGATAGCCGTTGTTTATCGCGGCAAGGAATTCATTCTGCATCAAGGCGAGCTCGAAACTGGCAAGGCCAATCCGCCGAACGATACTACGCTGTATGAAATCGGCTCAGTCAGCAAAACTTTTGCCGGCCTGCTACTGGCGAACGCCGTGCTGGATGGGAAGGCGGCGCTCGACGATCCCATACAAAAGTACCTGGCGGCCGCCTATCCGAACCTGCAGTCGCAGGGGCAGCCGGTTCGCTTGCGCCATTTGATCACGCACACCAGCAATATGCCGGGCATGCTGCCATTGCAGGTGAACACCGTGTTGAAGGATTTCACTGCACACGCGACGCCTGCCAAGCTCAATGCGGCCTACGCCAACTATGGACAACGGCAATTCTGGCAGGACTTGCATACAGTCAGCATCAAAGGTCCGCTTGGCAAGGACTACGCCTATTCCAGCGCCGGCACCGAACTCATTGCGCATACGCTCGAAACAATCTACGGCATGCCCTACGAAGTCCTGCTCACGCAATTCCTCGCGCGCGAAGCCGGCATGCAAGATACCAGGCTGAGCATTACAGGCCAGGATGCCGGCCGGCTGGCGCCCGGCTACCATAGCGACAATCCCGTCATCACGACACCGATGCCGCAACTGCCCTGGGGCGCAGCCGGTAACCTGAAGTCGACCATGCCGGATATGGCGAAGTACCTGCGCCTGCAATTGAGCGCCCATCGCGCGGTCGTCGAATCGCACAAGCCGCTGGTACGCTTTCAGGACGACTTCAGCATTGGCTATTTCTGGAACATCGGCAGCAATCGCCAGTTGGGCACGCATTATGTGCACCATGGCGGCGTACCACGCGCGCAAGGCTACGCCTACGTCGTTCCCAAATATCAGCTCGGGGTCTTCATCATCACCAACCAGAGCGGCGACGCTACTGCCGGCGCCATGGAAAGCGCGCTGGCGCATATTTTCGACACGGTGGAAGCCATGGAAAGCGCGAAATAGGCCTGCCCCTGTGCTGAAAATCCTGGTGTCGCCGCTGCGATTCCGCCCAGGGCCACCAGGCATTCAGCAGCAGCTGGAAAAATATCAAAAAGCCAACCACCAGGTTGGTTTTTTTGTTTTCGACGTCGCATGGTACACTGCCGGCCATGGCCCCTATGCGCTGTACCGCACAGTAACATTCGGCAGATCGGCCTACCCTGTTCCTATTACACAGGGAGATATCGCATGCTCAAGATTGCTCTGCTGGTGGCCCTGCTGGGCCTGCTTCTACTCTTCGCGCCCGGCCCCGTGCGCCGCGCCCTGCTCACCCCGCGCCTGCTGGCGCTGTTCAAGCGCATCCTGCCCACCATGTCGGACACGGAACGCGACGCACTCGAGGCGGGCACCACGTGGTGGGATGCGGACCTGTTTTCCGGCCGGCCCGACTGGTCCAAGCTGCTCGCTTATGGACGCGCCTCGCTCACTGCCGAGGAACGCCACTTTCTCGACCACGACGTCGAGCGGCTGTGCGAATTGGTCAACGACTGGGAAACCCAGCAGGAGCAAGACTTGCCGCCCCAGGCCTGGACCTACATGCGGGAACACGGTTTCCTCGGCATGATCATCCCCAAACAATATGGCGGCAAGCAATTCTCCGCCTACATGCACTCGCAAGTGGTGATGAAGCTGTCGAGCCGCTGCTCGGCGCTGGCCGTCAGCGTGATGGTGCCCAATTCGCTGGGGCCGGCTGAACTGCTGCTGCATTACGGCACCGAGGAACAGAAGAATTATTACCTGCCGCGCCTGGCCGCCGGCGTCGAAATTCCCTGCTTTGCGCTGACCAGCCCGTATGCGGGTTCCGATGCGGCCGCCATCCCCGACCTGGGCGTGGCGTGCATGGGCATGCACGAAGGGCGTCCCACCCTGGGTTTCCGCCTCAGCTGGAACAAGCGCTACATCACGCTGGCGCCCGTGGCGACCTTGCTGGGGCTGGCATTCCAGACCAGCGACCCCGACCACCTGCTTTCCGGGGACGACACTCCCGGCATCACCTGCGCCCTGATTCCCGCCAGCCACGACGGCGTCGTGATCGGACGCCGCCACCATCCCTTGAACGCCGTATTCCAGAACGGTCCCACCTCGGGCCAGGACGTCTTCATCCCCATCGACTGGGTCATCGGCGGCCAGGCGCAAGTGGGCAAGGGCTGGCGCATGCTGATGGAATGCCTGGCGGCCGGGCGCGCCATTTCGCTGCCCTCGTCCAGCGTCGGCATGGGCAAGATGGCCGTGCGCGGCACCAGCGCGTATGCGGCCGTGCGACGCCAGTTCAACATGCCGATCGGCAAGTTCGAAGGGGTGCAGGAAGCGCTGGCCCGCATGGGCGCCAATCTGTACTTGATGGATGCGGCGCGCACCCTGGCCGCGCACGCCGTCGACCTGGGCGAGAAGCCGGCCGTCATTTCCGCCATCGTCAAATACCACGTCACGGAACGGGGCCGCGCGCTCGTCAATGACGGCATGGATATTCTCGGCGGCAAGGGCATTTGCATCGGTCCCAACAATTTCCTCGCCAGCGCCTACCAGCAGATTCCCATCGCGATTACCGTCGAAGGCGCCAACATCCTCACCCGCAGCCTGATCATCTTTGGCCAGGGCGCCATCCGCGCGCATCCGTATGTGCTCCGGGAAATGGCCGCCGTGGGCGAAAGCGACCACGCCAAGGCGCTACGCGATTTCGACGCGGCCTTCTTTGGCCACGTCGGCTTTGTGCTGGGCAACCTGGCCCGGGGGCTGTGGTACGGGCTGGGCGGCGCGCGCCTGGCCGCCGTGCCCGCTGCCGGCGCGCCCGAACTGGCGCCCTATTACCGCGCCCTGACGCGGCTGTCGACGGCGTTTGCCGTCATGACGGACATGTCGATGTTCGTGCTCGGCGGCGAACTCAAGCGGCGCGAGCGCCTGTCCGCGCGCCTGGGCGACGTGCTGTCGCAACTGTACCTGGCCTCGGCGGTGCTGAAGCGTTACGAGGACGATGGCAGGCCGCCGGCCGACTTGCCCTACGCGCACTGGGCGCTGCAGGACGCGCTGCTCAAGGCGCAGCAGGGCTTGACGGGCGTGCTCGAGAATTTCCCCGCGCGCGTGCTGGCCGCGCTGCTGCGCGTGCTGCTGTTCCCGTTCGGCCTGCCCCACCGCCCGCCATCCGATGAACTCGGCAGCGCGGTGGCGCACGCCATGCAAACGGCCGGCGCCGACCGCGAACGCCTGCTGGCCGATGGCCATGTCGCCAGCGAGGGTAGCCACGGCGGCGATCCGCTGGCCTGCGCCGACCGGGCGCTGGCCTTGCTGCCGGACGTGCTGCACATCGAAAAACGCCTGAAAGACACGCCCGAAGGCGCGGCCCTCAGGCACCTGCCGCAAAGCCTGCACGCCATGCAGCAGTGGCTGGCGGCGGCCAAGGCGGCAAGCTCGGTCAGCTGCCAGGAGCACAACACCTTGCTGGAATTTGCGCGCCTGGTCGATGGCCTGATCCAGGTCGATGATTTTCCGCCCGCTGTGGCGCCGCAGGCACAGGGCGGCGGCGCCGCGCACCGGCTGGATGACGAACCGGCTGGCGAGAGCCGCGCGGCCTAGGCCTCGCTGGTTTGCGGCCTATACTGAATTGAGCGGGTGCGGTGCCCGCTCAATTCAGAAAGGAGTCGATCATGACACGCAAATTCATCGATTGCCGGGAATTCCCTAGCGATATGCATTGCTCGGTGGCCATCTCAGCCGACAGCGAGGAAGAGCTGCTGGGCATTGCGGTAGAACACGCCGTCTCGGTACACCATCACCAGGATACGCCGGAACTGCGCCAGCAGCTGCGTCAGATGTTCAAGGATGGCATGCCGCCCGAACATCTGCCCATGACCGGGCAGACCGGCAGCAGCGGCGCCTCGCACGCGCACTAGCCAGCGGGGGCCGCCGCCGGCTTCTGCAGGCGCAAGCCCAGCACGAGGGGCACGAGGGCCGCATACACGACGATCACCGACAGCCAGATCGCGCCGGGCCAGTGCGCCCTCACGCCAAAATAGATGCTGGAAAACACCAGCGGACAGAAAACCGACGCCAGGCTCACGGCCGAGGCCAGCACGCCCTGGAACTGCCCTTGCAGGCCTACATCGACCTGGCGCGTCGCCAGCGATTGCAGGGCCGGCGCGCCGATGCCGCCCAAAGCGAACACGGGCATGATGGCAAAGATCATCCAGCTTTGGCTGGCGAACGCCATGACGACCAAGGCGAGGCAGGCGCAGGCGAGCCCCGCCAGGATGGTGGCCCGCTCGCCCAGCAGTTTCACGGCCGGGCCGGGCAAGTAGGCCTGGGCCAGCGCCTGGCATACGCCGAACGCGCCCAGCGACAGGCCGATCCACAGCCCGTTCCATGCGAAGGCGTCGTGGCCCCACAGCGCCCAGCACACGCCATACACTTCGCCGGCCGCGCTGAAGGTAAAGAAGATGACGGTGATCGGCAGCAAGCTCTTGTCCGAAAACACCCAGCGCAGCGGCCGCAAGGGGTTCAGCGCCGCCAGGTCGATCTTCCCACGCGTCGGCGTGCGCGAGGGGTGGCGTGATTCGGGCAGCAGATGCCAGGCCAGCAGCAGATTGCAGCCGTTCAACGCGGCCGCCGCCATGAACGGCAGGCGCAAGCCGTAGTCGCCGAGTGCGCCGCCCAGCACGGGACCGATGAGGAAGCCCGCGCCGAACATGGCGTTGAGCAAGCCGAAACGGCGCGCCCGCGTTTCTTCTGCGGAAATATCCGTGATGTAGGCGGTGGCCACGGAAACGTTGGCGCTCGTCAGCCCGGCGATGGCGCGCCCCAGCAACAGCATCCACAGGCTCGGTGCAAAGGCGAGGAACAGATAGTTGACGGCCGCGCCGGCCAGCGACAGCAGCAGCACGGGCCGCCGGCCCAGGCGGTCGCTCAGTGCGCCCAGCACGGGCGCGAAAACAAATTGCATCAACGCATACAGGGCCGTCATGACGCCGATGTAGGGCGCCACGTTGTCGGCATGCGTGACGTCGCGCAGCAGCGCCGGCAGGATGGGAAAGATCAGGCCGATGCCGACGGCGTCGAGCACGACGGTGGCGAAGATGACAGGCAGCGCCGCCACGGGAATGGATAATTTCATATACTCAATCTAAATATGTACTCAGTACATAAATAGTATACCCGGCCTTGCCGTGCCATCAATCGTTATCTGTACTCAGTACACTTCGTGTATGATCGCGGCAACATGACGATTCCTTCCGACCTCCGCTCCCGCAAACGCCTTGCCACACGGCAAGCCATCTCGAATGTCGCCACGCGATTGTTCTTCGTGCGCGGCTTCGACCAGGTGACGGTGGACGAGATCGCGGCGGCCGCCAGCGTGGGGCGCATGACGGTGTTCAACCACTTCCCGCGCAAGGAAGACATGTTCTTCGACCGCGAGGAAGAAGGCCGCGAACTGCTGCGCGCCGCCTTGCGCCAGCGCGACCCGGCCGTGGCACCCCTCGATACCCTGCGCCAGCTGGCGCACCGGCTGGTGACGGAAGACAGTCCCTACATCACGTTTTCCGCCGCCGGCCAAGGCTTCATCGCCACCATCGAAGCCAGCGACACCTTGAAAGCGCGGGCGCGGGCGATCCGCGACGAGCTGGCGCAAGTGGTGGCGACGGCGCTGGCCGAGAGCACGCAGAGCGAGGCGCACGATCCCCAGGCCCAGCTGGCGGCGCATCTGCTGCTGGCCACCTGGAGCACGGCCCTCATCGAGGCGCACCGCGCCTTCCGCCAGCATGGCGACGCGCAGCAGGCGAAAAGCCTTTTTCTCGCCATCGTGGAACGGGGCCATGCCGGCCTCGGCGCGGCCATGGCGGGCACGCCTTACGCCTGAGAAGTCCAGCATCGGCGCGGAATGGCAATTCCTTGACGCCAGACAAGGCGCCACGGCCCCAGCCCGCCTACAATCGCCGGCTTTGCCCTTCGCCCATGCGCCACGCTCCCGAACTCCTCCTGCCTGCCGGCTCGCTTGCCAAGATGCACGCCGCCTTCGACTTTGGCGCCGACGCCGTGTATGCGGGCCAGCCCCGCTACAGTTTGCGCGTGCGCAATAACGATTTTTCGACCTTGCAAGCCTTGCAGGAGGGAATTGATGGCGCACATGCGCGCGGCAAGCAGTTCTTTGTCGCCAGCAATATCTTCGCCCACAACGCCAAGCTGAAGACCTATCTGCGCGACATGGAACCGGTGATCGCCATGCGGCCCGACGCGCTGATCATGGCCGATCCCGGCCTGATCATGATGGTGCGCGACAAGTGGCCGGAGATCCCCGTCCACCTGTCCGTGCAGGCGAACGCCGTCAACTGGGCCGATGTGAAGTTCTGGCACCGCATGGGCCTGACGCGCGTGATTTTGTCGCGCGAGCTGTCGCTCGACGAGATCGAGGAAATCCGCCAGCGCTGCCCGGAAATGGAACTGGAAGTGTTCGTCCACGGCGCCCTGTGCATCGCCTATTCGGGCCGCTGCCTGCTGTCCGGCTATTTCAACCACCGCGATCCGAACCAGGGCACGTGCACGAATTCCTGCCGCTGGGATTACAAGGTGAAAAATGCCGCGGAAGACGCCAGCGGCGACCTCGGCGGCATGCAGGTGGTGCCGCTGGCATTCCACCAGGCGCTGGCCGAGGCCGACAACAACGCGTTTTCCGCCCTGCACCAGCAGCCGCGCCACCCGCTGGCCGACCAGCCCTACCTGATCGAGGAAGCGCAGCGCCCGGGCCAGCTGATGCCGATAATCGAAGACGAGCACGGCACCTACATCATGAATTCGAAGGACTTGCGCGCCGTCGAACATATCGAGCGCCTGGTCGCCATCGGCGTCGATTCGCTGAAGGTCGAGGGCCGCACCAAGTCGCTGTACTACGCGGCGCGCACGGCGCAGGTGTACCGCCAGGCCATCGATGACGCCGTGGCGGGCCGGCCTTTCGACATCGGTCTCCTGGGCCAGCTGCAAGGCCTGGCCAACCGCGGCTACACGGACGGTTTCTACCAGCGCCACCACACGCAGACGCACCAGAACTACATGCGCGGCGCCTCCGAGGCGGATCGCAGCCAGTACGTGGGCGACGTGCTGGACGTGACGGACGGCTGGGCCAGAGTGGAAGTGAAAAACCGCTTCGCCGTGGGCGACCGCCTCGAGGCCGTGCATCCGGGTGGCAACCGCGACGTCACCGTTACCCGCATGCTCAGCGATGACGGCAGCGAGATCCGCGTGGCGCCCGGCAGCGGCCACTTCGTGCGCATCGAACTCGACGGGGCGCTGGACAAGGCCTTGCTGGCCCGTTATTTGTAACCGCCAGTCGGCGGCGCGGGGTGGCGAGCAGTTTGTAAGTGTTTGATTTGACAAGAAAAATTCCGCCTGGCACTGCCTAAATAATTTGTTTAGGCTTCAACATTGCTATACGATACGGCCACCCTGCGCCCGGGGCCGTTATCGGCACCCGGTGCGTCCCTGACACGTTCACCGGAATCCCCGATGCCACCTGCCACTACCGCCCTGATCACCAATGACGCCGTCGTCCTCGGCCTGCTCGCCATGACCCTGGGGGGCGTCTTCTGGACGGCCGCCCGCTCCGACGGCTTCTGGAAAAAGTTCTACACCTATATCCCCTCGCTGCTGATGTGCTACCTGATACCGGCGTTGCTCAATACGTTTGGCATCATCGACGGCAACGCTTCCGGCCTGTACGCCGTGGCGCGCGACTATCTGCTGCCCAGCGCGCTGGTGCTGCTGTGCGTGGCCATCGATTTCGGCGGCATCATCCGCCTCGGCCCCAAGGCCATCATCATGTTTCTCACAGGAACACTGGGCGTGATGCTGGGCGCCCTCGTCTCGTTCGAAGCACTGCGCCTGATCCATCCGGAAACCGTGGCCGGCGACACGTGGCGCGGCATGACCACCGTGGCCGGCTCGTGGATAGGCGGCGGCGCCAACCAGGCCGCCATGAAGGAAGTGTTTGAAGTGGACGCCACCCTGTTTGGCCAGTTCGTCGCCGTCGACGTGCTGGTGGCCAACGTCTGGACGGCCGTGCTGCTGTTCCTGGCCGGCCGCGCGGGCGCCTTCGACCGCTGGACCGGTGCCGACCTGACGGCCATCAATGCGCTCAAGGACAGCATCGAAAGCTACCGCGCCCAGCACGCGCGCGTTGCCAACCTCACCGACATCATGATCATCCTCGGCGTCGGCTTGGGCGTGACGGGCCTGTCGCACTTCCTGGCCGGCCCCATCATCAGCTGGATCAGCACCCTGCCGGCCGCATGGCGCCTGCAGGATTACAGCCTGACGTCGACCTTCTTCTGGATCGTCGTGCTCGCCACCACCTTCGGCTTGCTGCTGAGCTTTACCCGGGCGCGCAGCCTGGAAGGCGCGGGCGCCTCGACCATCGGCTCGGCCATGCTGTACGTGCTGGTGGCCACCATCGGCATGCACATGGACTTGAAAGCCCTGTTCGACAAGCCCTTCCTTTTCCTGCTGGGCCTGATCTGGATCGCCGTGCACGGCGGCCTGATGCTGCTCGTCGCCAAGCTGATCCGCGCGCCCCTGTTCTTCATGGCCGTCGGCTCGCAAGCGAACATCGGCGGCGCCGCCTCGGCTCCCGTCATCGCCAGCGCCTTCCACCCGTCCCTGGCGCCCGTCGGCGTGCTGCTGGCCGTGCTCGGCTACGCGCTGGGCACCTATGGCGCCTACATCACGGGCTTGATCCTGCGCAGCATGGCGGGCTGATAGCGGTCCTGGCGTGTGCCAGGCAAGCTGCATGAGACGCGACAACGCCAGCCTGCGGGCTGGCGTTGTCATTTCTGCACGGGATATGGCGGCGACCGCTGCGTGCAAGCGCGCGCCTCTCGCCCGATGGCGGCAGTAACCGCCGGTAGCGCCACATGGCGATAACGGCGCGCCATGGCGTGCGCCAGCCTTCGCGTGACGCCGAAACGGCAGCGTCACTTGGTAGTGTTTCCAGGCAGACCAGTTCCCCTTGCAGCGGCCGCAGAAGCCCGCGGAAAACGCCCCACAATGTAGCAGAAACCCCTCAAAACCAAATTTCTGCACTATTTTCGTGCGAAATCTGCGATGATAGTTGCCCAAATAACCGATTACCTCCATGGAATTCTGATGAAATACGCATCTGCTCACGAGTATGTCCAGCATGTCGCCGCACGCAATCCAGGTCAACCCGAGTTTCTGCAAGCCGTCACCGAAGTCATGGAGAGCTTGTGGCCGTTCCTGGAACAGCACCCGAAATACGCGGAACAAGGCTTGCTGGAACGCTTGATCGAGCCGGAACGCGTGGTCATGTTCCGCGTCTCGTGGGTCGACGACCATGGCCAGGTGCAAGTCAATCGCGGCTACCGCATCCAGCACAGCATGGCCATCGGGCCGTACAAGGGCGGCATCCGCTTCCACCCGTCCGTCACCCTGTCCGTGCTGAAATTCCTCGCCTTCGAACAGACGTTCAAGAATGCACTGACGACGTTGCCGATGGGCGGCGGCAAGGGTGGTTCCGACTTCGATCCGAAAGGCAAGAGCCCGGGTGAAGTGATGCGCTTCTGCCAGGCCTTCGTGAGCGAACTGTTCCGCCACGTGGGCTCGGATACGGACGTGCCGGCCGGCGACATCGGCGTGGGCGGACGCGAAGTGGGCTATATGGCCGGCATGATGAAAAAACTCAGCAACCGCGCCGACTGCGTATTCACGGGCAAGGGCGCCAGCTTCGGCGGCTCGCTGATGCGCCCGGAAGCGACGGGCTACGGCACCGTGTATTTTGCCGAGGAAATGCTGAAAACGCGCGGCCGCTCGTTCGAAGGCATGCGCGTCTCCGTCTCCGGTTCGGGCAACGTGGCGCAATACGCGGTGGAAAAAGCCATGGCCATGGGCGCCAGGGTGGTGACCCTGTCCGATTCGAGCGGCACCGTCATCGACGAGGAAGGTTTCACGCCGGAAAAGCTGGCCATCTTGATGGAGATCAAGAACCACCTGTACGGCCGCGTCAGCGACTACGCCGAACGCACGGGCGCCCGTTTCGAGGCGGGAGTATCGCCATGGCATGTCCCGGTCGACATCGCCCTGCCCTGCGCCACGCAAAATGAGCTGGGCATCGACGATGCGCGCCGTCTCATCGCCAACGGCGTGCAGTGCGTGGCCGAAGGCGCCAACATGCCCACCACCATCGAAGCGGCGAAGGCCTTCGAGGCGGCCGGCGTGCTGTATGCGCCGGGCAAGGCAAGCAATGCGGGCGGCGTGGCGACGTCGGGCCTGGAAATGAGTCAGAACGCGGCGCGCATGTCGTGGCCGCGCGAGGAAGTCGATGCCCGCTTGCTGCAGATCATGCAAGGCATCCACGCCGCGTGCAAACAGTACGGCACGCGCGCCGATGGTTCCGTCAGCTATGTGGATGGGGCGAATATCGCCGGTTTCGTGAAAGTGGCCGATGCGATGCTGGCGCAAGGGGTCATCTGAGCGTAGGTCGGATTAGGCGCAAGGTGCCGTCATCCGACAAGCTTGCTGGCGCGGCCGGCGGTGGCGTCGGATTACGCGCGGCGTTGCCGCGCTAATCCGACCTACGACATTTCGGGCTTCATCAGGCTCTTGCGGCTGATCGTGCGGCCCGAGACCATGAACTCGCCATTGCCGCGGTAATGCAGGGTTTCGGGCAGCTTGGGCGAGGTGGCCACGTGGGCCTTCACGCACTCGAAGATGAAAAATCCCCCTTTCGGGTTGCCCGCCACCTGCGCCAGCTTGCATTCGAAGTTCGCGTAACACTCGGCGATCAGCGGCGCGCCCACCTGCTCGGCCGGCTGCGGCGTCAGGCCGAAGGCCGTGAACTTGTCCGTATCGGCGCCGCTGCAATTGCCGATAGCCACCACCTGATCGACCATGTCGGCCGTCGGCAGGTTGATCACGCATTCCATGCTGCGCTTGATCATTTCATAGCTGTGATTGGCGTCGGAAATGAAACAGCCGAGCAAGGACGGCGTAAATTCCATCAGCATGTGCCAGCCCATGGTCATGACATCGCTCTCGCCCTTCCACGTGGAACTGACCAGCACCACCGGCCCCGGTTCGAGGAAGCGGCGGATGTCGGCGACGGGATAATCTTCTTTGTGGTAATTTTTCATCTAGTCTTCCTGGACTTGGTAGGCCATAGCATAGACCAATGGCGCCATGCCGGGCGCGCGGCAGGCCAGCGGCGGCCTTGTCTCTTCCATGCCGCGATTTGTGCAGTTCATCGCAAATTTCTCCCTGCGGGAGAACTTGCGCCCTAGAATACACTGATCAACTATACAAGGAAATCGCCATGCGCCATCTGTTCCTGCTGTCCGTCCTCTCCCTTGCTTCCCTCGCCCATGCCGACGAGCAGACGCGCGCCGTGGGCGCCTTCAATGCCATCGATATCCGCGGCCCCATCAGCATTGAAGTCGAATCGGGCAAGGAGCAGAGCCTGCTGCTGCGCGGCGACCAGAAGTTCCTCAGCGGCGTCATCACGGAAGTGGTCGATGGCGAACTGAAAATCTCGATGAAGGACAAGAACATCAAGAAAACGGAGGGCGACCCGCGCGTCATCATCACCATGCCGACCCTGCGCAAGCTGATCGCGGAAGGCGCGGGCGAGAAGATATTGACCAAGCTCAATGGGCCACGCGTCGATATCAGCTACAAGGGCGCGGGTCGCCTGGCCGCCGACGGACAGGTCGACTGGCTGCGCCTGAAGGCGCAAGGCGTGGGCGAAGTCGATACGAAAGCCTTGCTGGCGAAAAACGTCGACGTCAATTTCGAGGGCATCGGCTCCGTCAAGGTGTATTCCTCGGGCGAATTGAACGCCGTCGTGCGCGGCATGGGCGAACTCACCTATTACGGCAAGCCGAAGATCGTGCACAAGTCGATCGCTGGCATCGGCAGCGTCAACGCCGCCAAGTAAGCTTTCCTGAAAAAACAAGGCCATCAGGCCACTGGAGACCGCATGACCGCAACACCGGATACCGAGGCGCCGCTCGTGCTGCGCGAGGACGAGGATGGCCTCGTCACCCTGCGCCTGAACCGCCCGCTGCAATTCAACGCCCTGTCCGAAGCCATGCTGGCGGCGCTGCAGGCGGAACTCGACCTCATCGCCGGCCAGCCGCACGTGCGCTGCGTGGTGCTGGCGGCCGAAGGCAAGGCCTTTTGCGCGGGCCATGACTTGCGCCAGATGCAGGCCACGCGCCGGCTTGCGTATTATCAAACCCTGTTCGCGCAATGCTCGCGCGTGATGCAGGCGATCCAGGCCCTGCCCGTACCCGTCATCGCCCGCGTGCATGGCATCGCCACGGCGGCCGGCTGCCAGCTGGTGGCCAGCTGCGACCTGGCCGTGGCGGGCGCATCGGCCCGCTTTGCCGTCTCCGGCATCAACGTGGGCCTGTTCTGCGCCACGCCATCGGTGGCCCTGTCGCGCAATGTGTCGAGCAAGCGGGCCTTCGACATGCTGGTGACGGGCCGCTTCATCGACGCCGACACGGCAGCTGACTGGGGCCTGATTAACGAAACGGTGGCCGACGCGGCGCTCGACGACGCCGTGGCGCGCCTGGCGCAGCAGATCATGGCGAAAAGCCCGACGGCCATCCGCTACGGCAAGGCCATGTTCTACCGCCAGCGCCAGCTGCCGCTGGACGACGCGTATGCGTATGCGGGCGACGTGATGGCGCGCAATATGATGGAAGAGGATGCGGAGGAAGGCGTTGCCGCCTTCCTGGAGAAGCGGCCGCCCGGCTGGGCGCGGCCTTGAGTAGCTGGGCTTAACGGCCGTCCTTCATCTGCTGCTGCACGGACAGGCTCAGCTTGCCCAGGTCTTCCTTGCCCAGCAGCGGCAATTGCGACAGCAGCTGCATCAGGGTGGAACTGCCCGTCACGTCCAGCTCGGACGACTGCACCAGCACCGTGCCGGCGCCCGTGAAGTCGATCTGTTTTTCCTCGCCCGACAGGGTAAATCCCGTCAGTGCGCCGGCCGCCGAGGCCCAGCCCTGCACGTGGGCATAATCGTAATGGTAGGAGGGGCTGGGGCAATCGGCCCAGCCCAGCACGGCCTGCTCGTCGACGCGGCACGGCAGTTCGAGGAAGTGCACGGGGCCGTTCGACGAGGCGATCACCTTGCCCGTGCCGATCATGGTGAGGTAGCCGGGCAGGGTCGATTCCTGGCAAATCACATCCTTCGTAAACCCCAGCAGGTTTTTCGCGCGGATGGTCATGTTGGCATTGTCCAGGTCATAGCAAGCCAGGTCGTTGCCATTGTCGCCGAGGATCAATTGGCCCTGCCCTTGCGCCACGACAAAGTGGTGGATGTATTTCGGCGCATTGAAGGCATTGCGCACGATCAGGTCGAGCACGCTGCTGCCCATGGCTTCGAAGCGCAGTTCGCCATAGAAGGCGATCATCTTGCCCTTGCGAATGAAGATCTGTTCCTTGACGTCGATGACATACGAAAAACGGTTCAGGTTATCGTTTTTCGGCAAGGTATCGGGGGTGTAAATCGTCATGGCTTACCTTTCGCTCGCTTGGATGTAGACCGTGCCCTGGCCTGTAAACTTCACCTGGTACGACTCGCCCGACGCCTGGCCGACAAAGGTCTTCCAGTTCAAGTCCGTGACGATGGTCGAACTCAGCTGGCCGGTGTGGCCGATATAGGCTTGCGGATCGACAAACACGGGCACGTCCGGCGTGACGGGCAAGCCGATGGCATTGCCGTCGGACAGGATCGCCACTTCGCCCGTGCCCTGGAAGGTGGTGGTAAACAAGCCCTGGCCCGTAGCCATGCCGCGCACCACGCCTTGCACGCCGCCCTGGTTGCCGAGGAACATGGTGCCGGCCGTCAGGCGCGCATCGAAGGCCAGCAAGGAATCGCTTTCCACATAGAAGGTTTCGCCGCGCACGGGAATGATGGTGACGAACAGGCCCGCGTGCGCGTAAAACACGCTGCCGCGGCCCGTGGCCGACATCAGCGCGTAGCCTTCATTGGTGACGGCGCGCATGGCCAGGCTTTGCACGCCCTGGCCCGCCAGGAACGAGCGGCTGAACGCGACGTCGCCCTGGTAAGACACCATGGTGCCCTTGCGCGCGAATACTTCTTCATTGCTGAGTTTTACCTCAAGCATCTTTTCATTGATTTGCTGATAGACAGGCATCACTGATCCTCGCTGGCTTAACGTTCGGCGGGCTGGATGAACACCACGCCCTGGCCTGTGAATTTATGCTGGTACGACTCGCCCGAACTCTGGCCGATCATCGTGCGCCAGTTGACGTCGAAGACGAATTCCTGGCGGATGTCGCCCTTGAAGCCGACGAAAGCGTCCGGGTCCACGCGCAGCGGGTGCGCGGGCGTCACTTCCAGCATGATCAGGTTGCCGCGCGAAATGACGGCCAGGTTGCCATGGCCTTCGACGGTGGTGGAAAACAGGCCCTGGCCCGAACTGGCGCCGCGCAGGCCGGCAAAGCTGGTGCCCGTCTTCAGGCTCGTGTCGTAGGCCAGCAGGCTGCTGCTTTCGATGGTCAGCTTTTCGCCCGCCAGCGCAATGACGGTGATTTCCGCCGCATTCTGCGCGAAAAACACGGTGCCGCTGCCGGACGCCTGCATCACCTGCATGCCTTCGTTCGTCACCTTGCGCTTGAGCGCGCCAAGGATGCCCTCGCCACCGAGCAGGGATTTTTCAAATTTGATGCTGCCCGTATAGGCGACCATGGCGCCGGCGATGGCCAGCACTTTTTCATCCTGCAGGCGCACTTCCAGCAGGCGGTCGGTATTGGTGCGGAAACTGGTCACGCGCGACTCCCCAAGAATGCCAGGCCACAAAGCCATGGCTGACCGACAAGATACCGGCGCCGCCGACGCCGCGCAAGCGCTATTCCTGGCGAACGGGGGCCGCCCATAAAAAAAGGCGTGCCCGGAGGCACGCCTTGCGCTCAATCAAGCCGCGTTTATTGCGCCAGCGCCTGCTTGTCGCCGCGCGCGTTCTGGAACAGCGGCACGGGATCATCGGTATTGACCTCGACCACCGTCACGCCCTGCACCACGCCAGCGACCTGGTAGCCGACGGCGCCCAGGTGGCGCTTGCCGGCCGCCAGGTTGGACCAGCCCAGGGACACGGAAGCCGTGCCGCCCGTGAAGGCCGTGCCCGGCATCAGCGCCTTGAAGCCGCCGTTGGCAACGCCCGGCGCCAGCACCCACGACGACAGCGTGTAGGTGGCCTGGCCGTTTTGCGGCGCAAAGCCGATCAGGCACACCTTGTACGTGCCGGCGGCAGGCAGGCGCAGTTCCACCATTTCATTGGAACTTTGATTGCCGCTGCTACGCACCAGCACGTTGGCGGCGTTGTACACCTCCATGTCGAGGTCGGTATTTTCGCCGCCCGAGGTTTCCGCGTCATAGGTGGCGAAGCGCGCGGCCAGCGTGCCCGCCGGGATCACCACGTTATGCACATTGACGCCCGTGCCGCCACCGGCCTTGCAGGCGGCCGATGCGGCGGCGCCCGTCGATGCCTGGCCGATCGTGCGCGTCTGGCGCACGGCTTCGATCAGGCCCGACTTGATGCCGACCAGCGGCCCCGTGAAGCCCGTGCCCAGGGTCAGCACCTTGCTGCCCGTGGCCGCTTCGCTGCTGACCAGCGGCGAGACGGCCAGTGCCGTGCCGCGCGCCGTCAGCGGGCTGCGCACCGTGTGCGTGCCATCCGTCCAGCTCAAGGCGCCATACACCCAGGTATCGGCCGGCGCCGTGGTGCGCGTCAGCTTGACCTGGAACTGCGCCTTGGCGCCCGGCGCCAGGTTCAGGCTCGCCGGGGTGACCGCCACCGTGTAGCCGGGCAGGCTGGCCGAGGCCGTGTAGACGGCGCTGCTGCTGCCCACATTCGTCACCGTGCGCGTCAGCGTTTGCGTGCCCAGCACATTGGCCGCCGTCAGCGACGGCAGGTTCAGGTTGTAGGCGGCGATGGTGCCGGTGGTGGCGCAATTGGCGGAATACTGCGTGCGGATATTCAGGCCGCACAGGAAGCGCGCATAGTCGATTTCCGACAGGTCATACACGAGGCCCGGATCGGCTGCGCTGTTGGGCGCGATATGGCCGGCGCCCTGTCCCCATGGCAACTGGCCCGAGGTCTTCGCCGTGGCATCCCACGACACGGAACCGTTCAAGCCGTCGGAATAGGTGCTGAACGCCGTCGTCATCAGCGCCGACTTGATGGCCGCGGGCGACCAGTCCGGATGCTGCTGCTTGAGCAGTGCCGCCACGCCGGCCACGTGCGGGCTGGCCATCGAGGTGCCGGAATAGAAGTCCCATTCCGCCACTGGCGCCACGCCGCCCGCCGCCACCGCATCGCGCTGCGCCTGCGTCAGGTCGGCCGTCACGCCGGCCAGCACGTTGGTGCCCGGCGCCGACAGGTCCGGCTTCAGGATGTTGGCGTTGGCCACGTTCGGTCCGCGCGAGGAACGGTCGCTGACGATAGGCGCCAGCACCGTGGTGTCGGCGATCGTATGCACTTCGCCCAGCGCCGCCGTGCCGTCGGGGTTGCCGGCCATGAAGGCTTTCAGCGCATCGCCCTGCGCCTGCGCCAGGTGCACGGTCGACAGCACGTGCGCCTGGTTGATGATGGTGTTGGCACCGCCGGCCACGTTGGCGATGATCATGCCCGCCGCGCCAGCCGTCTTCGCATTGCCGCTCTTGTTGACCAGCACGTTGCCGCCGCGGTCGCATACCAGCACCTTGCCCGCCACCTTCGCCGGGTCGAGATAGGCGGACGTGGCGTCGGCCGCGCCATAGCAGCGCAGCAGGTTGACGTCCGTCGGCGAGACGCCGGCCAGGCCCGCGTCGCGCGAGCGGATCAGCGGCAGCGCCGGCGTGTTCGCATTGCTCGAGGCGCCCTCGATCTTGCTGCCGTTGCTGAGGATGACATTGCCCGCATACAGGCGGTTATGGGTGGAGTTGGCCACCGTCGCCAGCCATGGGCTGATGTGCGACACGGGCGCCGGCACATCGGGCGCCGGCGTGGCCGGGCCGGAATTGCCGCCCGAGGTGGCGACGAAGACGCCCGCGTTGG
Organism: Janthinobacterium sp. SUN118; assembly: GCF_030397695.1. Taxonomy (NCBI): domain Bacteria; kingdom Pseudomonadati; phylum Pseudomonadota; class Betaproteobacteria; order Burkholderiales; family Oxalobacteraceae; genus Janthinobacterium; species Janthinobacterium sp. SUN118. The sequence continues at coordinate 50,366 of NZ_JAPUBV010000002.1, forward strand.
CGGCGCCCAGGAAAGCCTGTTCCGTCGCTTCGTCAAACGCGCCGCCGCCCGCATTCGGGCCGATCGAGAAATTGATGACGTTGACGCCATCCTTCACGGCCTGGTCGATGGCGGCCACGCTGTCGGCCGTGGCGCAACCGTTGCGGCCCGTCGAGGCGGCCGTCCAGCACACCTTGTACGCGGCGATGCGGGCGCGCGGCGCCATACCCGACACCTTGCCCAGCGACACGCCGCCCGAAGTGGCGATGGCACCATTGTTGCCGCCGGCCGTCGATGCCGTATGCGTGCCGTGTCCGCCATGGCCCGTCAGGCCGGCCACGGAATCGCGCGGCGAACGGAATTCCGTCCAGTGCAGTGCCGACGTGGCGGCGCGGTAAAAGCGCGCACCGATCAGCTTATTGTTGCAATTGTCTGCGGAAAAGCCTTCGCCCGTCTGGCAGCTGCCCTGCCAGCTGGCCGGCGGCGCGCCATACACGACGTTATTGCCGCTGTGGCTGGGCACGCCATTCTCGTCGAGGCGGTCGGCAAACGCCGTGTTCTCGGGCCAGATGCCGCTGTCGACGATGCCGATGATGATGTCTTCGCCCGCATGCGTCTTGCCGCCCAGCTGTTCCCAGATGCCGCCCGGCTTGTCGAGGCCCAGGAAGCTGGGCGTGTAGCTGGTGTCGAGCTGCAGGATGGAGTCGGCGCTGATGTTGAGCACGGCGCTGTTTTTCTTCAGCGCCCGCACTTCATCGTCCGTCAGCAAGGCGGAAAAGCCGTTGAAGACGACGTTGTACTGGTGCGTGATTTCGGCCGCGCTGACGGTTTCGGCCACGGCGGCCTGTTTGGTGTCGAGATAACTGAGGTAAGCCTGCACATCGGCGGCGCCCACATTGATGCGCGCGCCGGGCGCCGGCTGGGTGGCGGCCAGGCCATCGACCTGGCCCGTGTAGCTGGCGGCCGGCTTGTCGGCCAGCTGCACGATGTAGGAGCGGCGTTCCTGGGCCTGTGCCGATTGGGCAAGGCTGGCTGCCAGCATGAGGATGGCGAGCGAGACGGGACGTAATTTCATGCTCAGGCTCCTTGCACGGTGGCGGTGGCGACGGCCTTGGCGGCGCGGCGGCGCGAGACCATGCCGATGGCGCCCAGTCCGGCCAGCAGCAGCAGGTAGGTCGACGGTTCCGGCACGGCGCTGACATTGATGTTGTCGAGCGCGAACTGGCCCTGGTTAAACGCGGGGAAGTCGAGCGAGTTGCTGCAAATGCCGCTCTCGTTGAAGATGCAGGCATTGAAAGTCAGGCCCGTAAAGGCGTAATTGCTGAAGCCGCTCAACAGCGAGGCGCTCTGGAAATAGTAATTGCCATCGCTGCCCTGGCCCGGGAACGCCAGCGAGGTATTGATCACCTGGCCGTTGGTCAGGGTGCCGCTCAGCTGCAGCTGGCCCCAATTCTGGTTCGGCAAGCCGGAGATGGGGGCGATGAAGGAATAGTCGAAACCGGTGAGGCTGAAAGCCTGGTGGTCGGCACGGGAAAAATTCACGCCGCCATCGTTGAGGATGGCCAGGTAGTTGCCGGTGCCGCCTTGCGGACAAGCGGCGATATCGCACGAGGATGTCGCGCGGCCATCGAGGATGGCGCCCACGCCGCTGACGCCGCCGCCAGCGGCCGTCGTCGGATCGGCAAGAAACAGCAGGTTGTAGCTCGACGTATTGAGCGTCTGGCCGCTTGCATAAATATCGGGTCGCAGCGAGTCGAAACTGATGACATCCGCCATGGCCGGTGCCGCGGATAGCAGCGCCAGCGTGGCAAGAGCGGAAAACAGGGTTTTGCGACCGCGGGTAGCGGATGGGTGAGGAGCGGCGGGCGATACCCGCGCTGCATACGATGAGCGATTCATTCTATTCCCTTGATTGTTGTGGATAGAGAGGTCGGCAGGTCTGTGCCCGCTTTCAGCTTTTTCACAAAAGTGTCAACAAATATAGCAAATCACATAAAACAAATAACATATTTTTAATATCGTTTATTTATTTTTTATCTAACTTCCCGAAACTTTGTTTTGTTTTCCCTATGAAAGTTTGTCCATTCTCGACGTTACATTCAAACAACAATTTCCTTGTCGTCAAACGTGCGCACCGGCATGCGGACACAACTTCGGATAAGCTCGAAAACCGCGCCTGGCGTCACGGCCGGATCGCGGCGCCACCTCGCGTCGGTGCGGCGCAGCGTCACATCGCGGTACACCTGTTCCATCCTGGAACAGGCATCACGGCCCCTTCGCGCGCCGGCCCCGCCCCACCACCGGTGGCATGAAGATTGCACAACCTCGGCATTACCGTGCTCAGGGAGCGTGCATCATGGAATACGATCAACTTGGCGCCCAGGCAAGCGCGCGCTCCCGGCCACGCCGGGCCGTTTTGCTGTGCGGCACGCTGGCGCTGGCGCTGGCATTTTTCCTGCTGGCCGCCAGGCTGGACCTGGCCGAGCGGCTGGCGCATGCGCTGCGGCGCCAGGAACACTGGCAACTCGATGAACTGGCCCTGAGCCTGCTGTTGCTGGCGTTGGCGCTGGCCGGCTGCGCCCTGTGGCGCGGGCGCCAGGTGGCCGACCTGCTGGCGCACAACCGCGCCCTGACGCAGCGCCTGCTGCGCGCCCAGGAAGACGAGCGCTGTGCGCTGGCCCGTGAATTGCACGATGAAGTGGGGCAAAACTGCGCGGCCATCCGCGCGGCCGCCAGCTACATCCTGCGCGCCGGTGCCGGCGACCAGGCCAATGTGCAAGCCAGCGCGGCCAGCATCGCCGGCGCCGCCGAAGCGCTGCACGCGATGGTGCGCAGCATGCTGCGCCGGCTGCGCCCGCCCGTGCTCGACAGCCTGGGCCTGGAAGCGGCCCTGCAGGCGCTGTGCGACGGCTGGACCGCGCAGCACGGCATCGCCTGCCATTTCGCGCCGCACGCCATTCCGGCCGACCTCGACGACGGCACGGCCATCGCCATCTACCGCCTGGTGCAGGAAGGCTTGACGAACGTGGCGCGCCACGCGGGCGCCCGCCGCGCCACGGTGGAATTGCGCGCCGATGCGCACGGCACCTTGCACCTGGCCATCGAAGACGATGGCCATGGCTTGCGCCAGGACAAAACGGAAGCTGGCGGCTTCGGCATGTTGGGCATGCGCGAGCGCGTGGCGGGCCTGCGCGGCCATATCCACTGGATCAGCGCGCTGGGCCGCGGCTTGCGCATCGAAGTGGCGATGCCACTGGCGGGCGTCGCGCCACGGTGGGCCGCATGAGCACGGGCATCGGCGTGGCCGCGCGGCCGATCCGCGTGATGCTGGTCGACGACCACCCGGTCGTGCGCTCGGGCTACCGCCGCCTGCTGGAACAGGACGCCGATATCGCCGTCGTGGCCGAAGCGGGCAATGGCGAGGCGGCGTATGCCTTGCATGGACAACACGCGCCCGACGTCTGCGTGACGGACCTGTCCATGCCCGGCATCGGCGGCCTGGAATTGCTGCGCAAGCTGATCGCCCGCGACGCCGGCGCCCGCGTGCTGGTGTTCACCATGCACGACACGCCCCAGCTGATCGCGCGCGCGCTCGACGGCGGCGCCTGCGGCTTCGTCAGCAAGCAGGCCGATCCGGAGCACCTGGTCGAAGCCGTGCGCGCCGCCCATGCGGGCCGCCGCTACCTGGACCCGCACAGCGCGCCCGGCGTGCGGCACGACACGGCCGGCGCGGAAATGCAGCGCTTGAGCAGCCTGAGCCAGCGCGAATTCGAAATCTTCCGCCTGCTGGCCCAAGGCCGCAGCGCCGCCGACTGCGCCCGCCTGCTGCACCTGAGCAGCAAGACGGTGGCCAACCACCAGACGTGCATCAGGGACAAGCTCGACGTGGCCGGTCCCGCCGCCCTCGTCCACCTGGCGCTGCGCCATCGCGTCATCGAACACATCCACCCTTAAAACGCGTAACGCATGCCCACGTTGATCGCGCGCGGCGCGCCGGCCGCATAAAAGGTCGCGTTGACCATCGGATATGCGCCCCCCACGGCCGGCAGCGGCCGGGCGGCGAAGTTGCCGTTGGCGTCGAAACCCGTCGCGCCCAGCTGGGCGGCCGTGGCGTACTTGCGGTCGAACAGGTTGCTCACCTGGGCAAACACGCTGAGCCGGGGCGTCAGCTGGTATCTGCCGTTCAGCTCGACCACGGCGTAGCCGCCGCTCTTGCCCGCGCCCAGGTAGGACGCGCCACCCGGCTGGTGCCGGTTGTTTTCATTGCCGCGCGCATACGCGCCCGACACGGCCGTCATGGCCAGCCCCAGCGTCCAGTCGCGTCCGCCCGCGTAATCCACGTGCGCCTTCAGGAGATGGCTGGGGGTGAGCGGGATACGGTTGCCGGGCGCGATGACGATATGGCCTTCCAGGCCGGGGGCTTCCGCGTCGCTGCTGCTGTTGGCGCTGCCGTTGACGGTTTCGCGGCTTTGGTACGTTGCCTGCAGCCACGTGTAGTTGACGCCGAAATCCAGTGCCCCCGCCTTGCCATCGAGCGCCAGCTCCACGCCCTGGTGACGCGTCTTGCCGAAATTTTTGAAGTAACCGAAGCCGGCCTGGTTGTCGGCCACGAACAGGATGTCGTCATGGTTTTCCGCGCGAAATACGCCCGCGCTCCACTTCGCCATGCTGCCCCACTGGCCGCGCACGCCCGCTTCCCACGTCTTCGTCACCACCTGTTTCAGGGGCGGGTCGCCGGCCATGGCGTTCGGCAATCGACATGGGTTCTCCGGGTCGGCGCAACCGAGCTCGATGGCCGTCGGCGTGCGGCTGCCTTCGTTGTAGCCGAGGTAGGCGCTGCTGCCCGCGGCCGGCGCGTAGGCCAGGCCGATGGCGGGATTGAAGCGGCTGTAGCGGTGGTCGCCGTCGAGCGAACCGCTGCCGCCGCCGGGCGTGATGGCGTCGCGGTTGCGCACCGTGCTGCGGTTGTAGCGGCCCGACACGGTCAGGGTCAGGTCTTGATTGAACGCCATGCTGTCGCTCGCATACACGCTCCATGTGCGCATGCGCCCGCGCAAGTCGACGCGGTTGTCCACGGGTGTGCCATCGTCGTCGATCTGCGTGCCGTCGGCAAAGAAATTGACGGGCGTGATGCTGCGGTCCGGATTCAGATAGCCGAACTGGCTGGTCTGGCGGAACGTGGCGTGGCTCGCGTCATGGGCGGCGCCGCCCGTGACGGCATGGCGCATGCCCGCCACGCCGGCCAGCCAGGTGAACTGGCCGGAAAAGCCATGGTTGTCCTGCTGCGTATGGCTGCGGTTGAGCATGCCGTTGCATTTCTCGGCCGGCTCGTCGTTCAGCAAGACATTGGCTATGCAGCGCCACTTGGGAAACGGCGTGTTGCCCGCGTTCGCCCCGCTGGCGGGAAAGCCCGCATAGCCGGCCGCCGCCAGGGCGGCCCGCTCGGCCGCGCCCGGCTGGTAGACGGACTGGTCCAACGACTCGTCGTTCAGGTCGCCATTAAACGTGTGCGTGTCGATCTTGCGGTAATACGCATTGCCGGACAACAGCAAGCTGTCGCTGGCCTGGTGCCTGGCCGTCAGGTTCAGCATGGTCGCCCTGTTCTGCGTCAAGTCCGGCTTCGTGTAGACGCTGCGGTAATCGCGCGCCAGCAGGCGCTGTTCCTGCAAGCCATTGCCCGTCAGCGCATTGTCCGCATGCGCCAGCGTGGCGGCGACCTGCGTGCGCGCATCGCTCCAGCCCAGCTTGCCAAAGGCCTGGCGCACGTCCGACGGCGAATCGTCGCGCCAGCCCTCTTCCTTGTAACGGTTGCCCGTCACATACCAGTGCCAGCCCTGCGCATTGCTGCCGCCGTGCTCGAACTCCACGCCGCGCCGTTGATTGGCGCCCAGGCGCGCCTCGACGGCCGTGCCGGGGCTGGTCCTGCCATCCTTGCTCTGGATGGCCAGCGCGCCGCCCAGGGTGTTCAAGCCGAACAGCGGGTTCGAGCCCGGCATCAGGGTCAGCGAGGCGATCGCCATGCGCGGAATCAAGTCCCAGCTGACGACGTCGCCAAACGGCTGGTTCAAGCGCATGCCGTCGAGATAGACGGAGAGGCCCTGCGGCGTGCCCAGCAATGGCGACGCCGTGTAGCCGCGGTAGCTGACGTCAGGCTGGAACGGGTTGTTCTGCACCTCGTTGACGACCACGCTGCCCAGGTTGCGGCGCAGAAAGGCCGACAGGTCCAGCGCGCCGCTGCGCGCGATCTGCTGCGCGTCGGCCGTCTGCACGGGCGCGGCGATGGCATCGCGCGCCTGCTCCACGGTGGGCAGCGGCATGCTGCCCGTGATGATGACGACAGGCAAATCGCCCGAGGTGGCCAGGTTCGCGGCCAGGCTGGCGGCAGCCGGCTCGGCGGCGTGCGCGTGGCACAGGGCCAGGGCGGCGGCAAATACGGTCGGTTTCATGCGGGTCCCCGTTGTATAGTGGTTTTATTACTGTCCAGTATCGGACAGCCACCAGGGGATGGACTAGGGAAAAACTCCCGCCGTGCAGCGTATCGACGGGATACTCAGCGCTGCAGCGGCAAATAGCTCTGCTTGAGCTGGCGCAAGACGAAGCTCGATTTGCTGTGGCGGATGCCGGGAATCTTGTACAGGCGCTCACGCAGCAGGCGTTCATAGTCGCGCGTGTCGCTGACGGCGATGCGCAGATAGTAATCGTAGTCGCCGGAAACAAGAAACGCTTCCAGCACTTCCGGGATCATGGCCAGCGCGTGGCCGAACTCGAACAGGGCCTGGTCGGAATGGTCGTCCAGGGTCACTTGCACGATGACGGTATCGGCCAGCCCCACCTTGGCCGCGTTCACGTTCACCGTGTAGCCCTCGATGACGCCGTCTTCCTCCATGCGCTTGATGCGCGCCCAGCACGGCGACGACGTCAGCCCCACCTTGGCGCTCAAGTCGTGCAGGCTGATGCGGGCATCCTGCTGCAGGGCCGTCAGGATGGCGAGGTCGAATTTATCGAGCTTCATTCTGCATTCCTCTATTTGAACAGCAAATTTTGCTGAATACGGCATTTTATACGAGAAAACCAGCAGCCTTTTCTGTGGCATCAGGCAGAAAATAAGGCCATGAAACCTGACCACGCCGCCCTCCTCGCCCCGCCCTCCTCTTCCCCTGCGCCGCGCAACGGTGCCAGCGTGCTGATCGACACCCTGCTGGCGCTGGGCGTCGACACCGTCTTCGGCTACCCGGGCGGCGCCGTGCTGCCCCTGTACGACGCGCTGCACGCGCAGCCGCGTTTGCGCCATGTGCTGGTGCGCCACGAGCAGGCGGCCGTGCACGCGGCCGAAGGTTATGCGCGCAGCACGGGCCGGCCCGGCGTGGTCTTCGTCACGTCCGGCCCCGGCATGAGCAATACCACCACGGGACTGCTCGACGCGCTGTGCGATTCGATTCCCGTCATCTGCATCAGCGGCCAGGTGGCCACCACCAGCATCGGCACGGACGCCTTCCAGGAATGCGACGCGCTCGGCATTTCGCGCCCCGTCACCAGGTGGAACCGGCAAATCCGCACGGCCGATGAAACGGCGGCCGTCGTGCGCGAAGCCTACGCGCAAGCCACGCAGGGACGGCCCGGCCCCGTGCTGGTCGACTTTCCCAAGGATCTGCAGCTGGCGCCCGTCGCGCACGGGGCAGCGCTGCCGCCCACCGCCGCCGTCGCCACGCCCCTGCCCGCGCTCGCCGACCTCGAACGGGCCGCCAGCCTGATCGCCGGCGCGCGCCAGCCCGTGTTCTATGGCGGCGGCGGCCTCATCAACTCCGGCCCCGCCGCCTGCGCCGCCTTCGGGCAACTGGTGAAACTGGCGGCCGCGCCGTGCACCCTGACCCTGCTGGGCCTGGGCGCCTTTCCCGCCTCGCACCCGGCCTTCCTCGGCATGCTGGGCATGCACGGCACGCTGGAAGCGAATCTGGCCATGCACCACGCGGACCTGATCGTCTGCGTCGGCGCCCGCTTCGACGACCGCGTCACCGGCAGACTGGACGCCTTCTGTCCCGGCGCGAAAATCATCCACGTCGATATCGATCCGGCGTCGATTGGCAAGGTGGTGCGCGCCGACGTGGCCCTGCGCGGCGATTGCGCGCCCGTGCTGGATGCCCTGCTGGCGCAGCTGCGCGGCCGGCTGCTGGCGGACCGCCAGCCGTGGTGGCAGCGCATCGACGGCTGGCGCGCGCAGGATTGCCTGGCGTTCGACGACACGCCGGACGTGATCGCGCCGCAGGCGCTGATGCAGCGGCTGCAGGCGGCGCTGGACGGGCAGGACGCCATCGTTTCCACCGACGTGGGCCAGCACCAGATGTGGGCCGCGCAGCACCTGCGCTTCGAGCAGCCGGGGCGCTGGCTGACGTCGGGCGGCGCCGGCACCATGGGCTACGGGCTGCCGGCCGCCATCGGCGCGCAGGTCGCCCACCCGGACCGCCGCGTGGTGTGCGTCAGCGGCGACGCCTCGATCCTGATGAATATCCAGGAACTGGCGACGGCCGTGCAGCACCGCCTGCCCGTGAAAGTGGTGCTGTCGAACAATGGCTACATGGGCATGGTGCGCCAGTGGCAGGAACTCATCCATGGCGGGCGCTACAGCCACAGCTTCACGGAAGCGCTGCCCGACTTCGTCGCCCTGGCGCGCGCGTTCGGCTGGCAGGCGCACACGGTGAGCCGGCGCGACGAACTCGACGCGGCGCTGGCCGCCTGCCTGGCATCAAGCGGCCCCTGCTTCCTCGACGTGCGCGTGCATGGCGAGGAAAACTGCTTCCCCATGCTGGCTCCCGGCGCCGGGCACCATGAGATGACTTTGTCCAAGGGAAAGGTGTACGGCGAGCGGTAGGCCGGATTAGCGGCAACGCCGCGTAATCCGACCTCCCCACCGACCGTGCCAACGTCGGCTTACGCTCCTCCGGCCCTTACCCGACCTACGCCCATATACGATAAACCCAGTAACTTTCATCGTCGCGGCTGGCGCGCGCCAGTTCGGTGGGACTCAGGCCCGTGATGGCGCGCACCTCGCGGCACAAATGGGCCTGATCGGCGTAACCGCCCTGCAAGGCGATATCGCTCCATGAGGCGTTGCCTTGCAGCATGGCCTCTCGCGCGTCGAGAAACGACTGTTCCGCGCGGCGCATGCGGCGCAGGGTGCGCATGGGCTGGCCGGCCCATGCCTTGATGCGGCGCTCGATATTGCGCGCGCCACTGGCCAGGCCCATCGATGCCGCCTGCACGCCCAGGCGGCGCACCCAGTCCTGGATGGCGCCGGCCGGCTGGTCGCCGCTCTTGCGCACCACCGCCCAGCGCGGCGCCAGGAACGCTTCCACCAGCGCGATGCGCGCCGCGTCGTCGGGCGCGGCCAGCACGGCGTCGGACAGCGCCAGCCAGTCGGCGTCGAACAGCGGTTCGAGCGGGCGCACCTGGTCGAACAGGACTGCCATGTCGATGCCCGTCAGCGCATGCAGGGCGGCCGGATACAGCATCACCATGAACGAGTGCACGGGACCTGGGTTGTAGCTGACCAGCGGATAGCCGCGCGGGCCGCTGAACAGGGCGGGCGGCATGCGCACCTGCAGCAGGTCGGGGCCGGGCGCCGCCGCCTCGACCTCGCCCGCGACGGTCCACAGCAGACAACACATGGGCGTGGCGGGAAAGCGGTTCAGGCGCTGCGCCGGCGGCAGCGGCGCGCAAGGCGTGGTGTCGCGCACGAGGAAGGCGCGCACGCAGGAAGCGAGCGCGGTGCGCGGCGCGATCAGGCGCGTGACGGGTGTGGCGGCGGGAGTCGGTGTGGAAGCCATGGCAACCATTGTAGCGGGATTTTTCGCCGCCCGACGATGTCGTAAACGTTCAATACAGGCAGGCCGCAATCGCGTAGAGTATGGTTATTGTTGCAAGCAATCCTCGTACTTTCACCGTATCGACAGGAGACGTTCATGCCGCCACTCGACCATGCCGCCGCGCCCGCCATCGCGCGGCCCTTGCGCCAGATCCGCCGCTTGCCGGGGCCGTTCGCCCTGCCCATCGTCGGCAACAGCCTGCAAATCAAGCTCACGCGCATCCACCGCGACGTCGAGCAATGGGTGCAGCGCTACGGCCCCTACCTGCGCGCCTGGTTCGGCCGCACGCTGGTGCTGGTGGTGGCCGACAGCGAGGCCGTCGCCGCCGTGCTGCGCGACCGGCCCGACGGTTTCCGGCGTCCGCTCAGCAGCTTCATCGTCTCCGAAGAGATGGGCGGCATCCCCGGCCTGTTCCTGGCCGAAGGCGCGCAGTGGCGCAACCAGCGCCGCATGGTCATGGCCGGCATGGCGCCGGGCGCCATCAAGGCCTACTTCCCGGCGCTGGTATCGGTGGCGCAGCGCCTGCAGCGGCGCTGGCATCTTGCCGCCACGCAAGGCCAGGCCATCGATCTCGATGGCGACCTGAAACGCTATACGGTCGACATCATCGCCGGGCTGGCCTTCGGCACGGAAGTCAACACGCTGGAATCGGGCGAGGACGTGATCCAGCGCCACATGGACGACATCCTGCCCGCCGTGGCGCGGCGCAGCCTGTCGATGTTCCCGTACTGGCGCTACGTCAAGCTGCCCATCGACCGGCGCCTCGACCGCGACGTGGCGGCCCTCTCCGCCGCCGTGGCCGACCTGGTGCAGCAGGCGCGCACGCGCATGGCGCACGATCCGGTGCGCCGCGAACGCCCGCCCAACCTGCTCGAAGCGATGATCGCCGCCGCCGACGAAAAGGACAGCGGCGTGGACGACCGCGCCGTGGCGGGCAATGTGCTGACCATGCTGCTGGCCGGCGAAGACACGACGGCCAACACGATTTCCTGGATGATCTATCTGCTGCAGCGCCATCCGCACAGCCTGGCGCGGGCGCGCGAGGAAGTGCGGCGCCTGGCGCCCGACGCGGCGCACTTCACGATCGAGCAGATGGATAGCCTCGACTACCTGGGCGCCTGCGCCAGCGAAGCCATGCGCCTGAAACCCGTGGCGCCCTTCCTGCCCGTTGAAGCGCTGCGCGACACGGTCATCGCCGACATCGCCGTGCCGGCCGGCACCCTCGTGTGGTGCGTGATGCGCAACGATACCGTCGCCGACGCCCACTTTCCCGACGCGCAGGCGTTCCAGCCCGAGCGCTGGCTGGCGCAGAGCGGCGAGGCGAACAACAAGCGCGCCTCGATGCCGTTCGGCGCCGGCTTGCGCACGTGTCCGGGACGCTACCTGGCCTTGTTGGAGATCAAGATCGCCATGGCCATGCTGCTGGGCAGCTTCGACATCGCCGGCGTCGACACGCCCGATGGCGGCGAGGCGCAGGAACTGATGGGCTTTGTGATGTCGCCCATCGGCCTGTCGCTGCGCCTGGCGCGGCCGCAGTGATACCATGGGGGCAATCTCCGTCTACCTGCTTTCACCATGCAAATTCTCCTGGAATCGCCGCAGCAAGCCGATGTGCAAACCCTGATCGCCGAGCTTGATGCCTATCAACAAACCCTGTATCCGGCCGAGTGCGTGTATGCGCTGGACCTGGCATCGCTGCCGCCGGAAACCCTGCTGTTTGCCGTCGCCCGCGATGCGGCCGGCGCGGCGCGTGCCTGCGGCGCCATCGTCGTCACGCCCGCTTTCGGCGAGGTCAAGCGCATGTATGTCCACCCGGACAGCCGTGGCCTGGGCCTGGCGAAACGCCTGCTGGCCCTGCTGGAAGAACAGGCGCTGGCGCGCGGCTGCCGCCTGCTGACGCTAGAGACGGGCATCCACCAGCCGGACGCCATCGCCCTGTACGCGCGCCACGGCTACCAGCGGCGCGGGCCGTACGGCGACTATCCCGACGATCCGTTCAGTGTCTTCATGGAAAAACCGCTGCAGGCCGCCGCATGAGCGCGCCCACCGACAGCCTGCTGGACATTCGCGCGCGCCTGCGCGCCTTTGCCGACGAGCGCGACTGGGACCAGTTCCACACGCCGAAGAACCTGGCCATGGCCCTGTCCGTGGAAGTGGCGGAACTGGTCGAGCACTACCAGTGGCTGGCCACGGGCGCGGATGCGGAACTGGACGAAGCGAAGCGCGCGGGCATCCGCCATGAACTGGCCGACGTGCTGATGTACCTGGTGCGCCTGGCCGACAAGAGCGGCGTCGACCTGCACGCGGCCGTGCTGGAAAAGATGACGCTGAACGCGCAGAAATATCCGGCGCAGCAGGTGCGCGGCGATGCGCGCAAATATAGCGAATACTAAGAACCTATCCCAGCAGATGAATACGTCCCCTGCCGGCGCCCCTCAGAAGCGGGGACTGCGTTGTTCGTCATTGCGTGGCTCGCCACGCGTCCTCCTCGCGCCTTGTCCGCGCTCCTGATCGACTGCCAGCAGAAGACGCTCCCTACGGGGATAGGCTCTGAGCCCCCCCACCCGTGCGTGGCCGCCGCGCAAAAAGGCGTAGCATCAAGCCATGCGTATTCATCTTTCACTGCTACTCGCCAGCTTGCTCCACGTCACTCTTGCGCTGGCGCAAACCGCGCCCGTGCCACAGGTAAAAGTGGACGCCACGCGCGACCCCGTGGACAAGTCTTACCGCAAGATGCTGCAGGGCGTGGACCGCTTCGAGCGCGACCATGCGCTGGCGCCGCAGGCCAGCCTGCGCTTTCGTCTGCTGCCGCGCCAGCCCGGCGTGGACATGACGGGCGTGCAGCTGCGCATCGCCGGCGACACGGTCAGCATTCCCCTGCCCCTGGCCGACGACAACAGCTTTGCCCCCGTGCGCAATGCGCAGGCCGCGCGCGAGGATGCCGTGCTGATCGCCAACCGCAAGGCCACCACCATGAGCTGGCGCGCGCAGGTGATCACACCCGGCTTGCCACCCGGCACGCGGCGCCTGGGCGACCTGCGCCTGGAATGCCGCGCCGGCATGGATTCCGGCCTGATCTCGAACGACCCGCAAATCATCGCCTGGCTCTCCAGCATGCTCTACAGCACGGACAAGGTGTGTTCCGAGCCGGACGGCAACTATTTATTCTTCACGGAGCGGCCCCTGTTCGGCGTCACCCTCGTGCATGGCGAGCGCCGCCTGGCCCTGCCTTTCACCATGCTGTACGCGGGCGGCGAACAAACCCCGGCCTCGCTGCCCTATTGCGATTGCCAGGTCTTGCTTGACCGCACGTATTACGCGCCCCTGTGGGACGCCGGCTGGCCCGACGATACCTTGCTGGAATTTACTTACATGGACGAGGTGGCGCCATGAAGTGGCTGACCGTATGTGCCCTGGCATTGCTGGCCGCCTGTTCCGGCACGCGTGCCTTGCAGGCAAGCAAGAGCGTACCGTACGCAACGCTGGAGCAGACGGTGCAGCCGGGCAGCAGCACGCGCGAGCAGGTGCGCGCCGCGCTCGGTGAAAGCACGTCCATCCGTTTCGACAGCGGCAATGAAGTGTGGATGTACACCTACCCGGCCGCCTCGGGCGCGCAGGGAGAGTATGTCATTCTGTTTGGCGGGGATGGGGTGGTGAAGAAGGTGCGCAGCGGTGAAGTGTACCGGGTGAAAAAATAAACACCCCCCGAAAGCGACAACCGGGCGGAATGCTCCCAATGGGAAGCATTCCGCTCACGCCGTGACTGCCCCCGGCACTCGATGGGGGAATCAGCGCGCCTTTAACAGCGCCCTGGTCGCCATGCCGGCGCCCACGCTGCGGCCCACGCCCGTGGCCTTGCGCTTGGGCGACGCTTTCAGCTTGAAGATGCCGATCGACTGGGCCACGCTGTTGGTGCGCTGCGCCAGGTTGGCCGCCGCCGCAGCAGCCTCTTCCACCAGCGCCGCGTTCTGCTGCGTGATGCCATCCATGTGGATGACGGCCTGGTTGACCTGGCCGATGCCCTGGTTCTGCTCGCGCGTGGTGGAGGAAATCTCGTCCATCACTTCCGTCACGCGGGCCACCGAGGCGATCACTTCCGTCATGGTGGCGCCCGCATTGCTGGTCAGCACGCTGCCCGCGTTCACGGTGGCGATCGAATGGTCGATCAGGTTTTTCACTTCTTTCGCGGCCGTCGCCGAGCGCTGCGCCAGGCTGCGCACTTCCCCGGCCACGACGGCAAAGCCGCGCCCGTGCTCGCCCGCGCGGGCCGCTTCCACGGCCGCGTTCAAGGCCAGGATATTCGTCTGGAAGGCGATGCCGTCGATGAGACCGATGATGTCGAGAATCTTGCGCGACGAAGTGCTGATCTCGTCCATCGTCGTGACGACTTCGCTGACGATGGTGCCGCCCTTGGCGGCGATGGTCGACGCCTGCGCCGCCAGGTCGTTGGCCGTCGCCACGTGGTCGGCGCTGTTTTGCACGGTGGACGTCAGCTCCTCCATGCTGGCCGCCGTCTGCTCGAGGCTGGACGCCTGCGATTCCGTGCGGCTGGACAGGTCCATATTGCCCGTGGCAATTTCGGCCGTGGTGATGCGGATATCCTCGAAGTTGGCGCGCACGTCGCCAATGATGCTGTGCAGGTTGATATTCGTCTGGCGCAAGGCGGCCATCAATTGACCCATGTCATCATCGCGCACCTTCTCGATGACGCCCGTCAAGTCGCCGCCGGCCATCTTGCGCGCCACCGTGATGGCGTCGCCCAGCGGCGCGACGAGGGAATTGTGCAGATGGGCCCAGAAATACAGCATCAGCGCCACGGCGGCGGCAGCAGCGCCGCTGAGCCAGCTGCGCGTGGCCGTGCTCGTGTCGCCGTCGATATTCCACACGGCGCAGCCGAGGATGGCCAGCACCACGCCAAACACGGCGCAATGCAGGGCGATATCCTGCGACAGGCTCAGCTTGCGCCATTCGGCCAGCTTGGCGGTCCAGCCCTGGCGCACGACGCGGCCATTGCGGATCGCCAGGTTGCCGGCATTGCCGTCCTTGAAACTTTTGTATAGCGCCGCCGCTTCGTTGATCTGCTCGCGCGTGGGCTTGGTGCGCACGGACATATAGCCGATCGGGCGGCCATTTTCGATGACGGGCGTGATATTCGCGAAGACCCAGTAGAAGTCGCCATTCTTGCAGCGGTTCTTGACCATGCCGGTCCACGGCATGCCGCTCTTGATCGTCTCCCACAGGTCGGCGAATGCTTCGACCGGCATATCGGGATGACGCAGGATATTCTGTGGCGCACCCAGCAATTCCATTTCGGAGAAACCGCTGACCTCAATGAAATACTGATTGGCGTAATTGATGTTTCCCTGTAAATCCGTGGTGGAAACAATCGTCATGCCTTCATTTAATACGTATTCATTCTGCGTGATAGGCGTGTTGACCCGCATCCGTCGCTCCTCTATTTTTTTCAACTAGCATAACAAAAAGATAAAAACAATATACCACATCAAGCAGCAGCGAGATATCGCCGAGATGACAGTGACGCCCGTCAAACAATACAATAAAAATCAATTATTTTATGTTTTAGGATTTACTTTGATTCAACTTGATTGATTTTATTGAAATTCAAAATTTTAATGGCGCGCGTATGAAATAATTAATTGAAAATTATTTATTGTTGTTGTAGGCAATAAAGACGGCGCATCGACCGATAAAAAGACGGCGATGTGCTGCCGCAATGGCGGCGCGCGCAGACACCTGCCAGCCAGCATAACGCGGCGACAAGGTTCGTTTCTTGAGGGAAAATAAAAAACTGGCGCAAACGCGCCAGCCAGGGATCTGTCTCCAATCCGCGACACAGGCGCCGGGGAGGCGCCTGCGGGGATGGATTACTTAAAGGTCTTGCGCGGCGACTTCGGACGCGGTGGCGCAGGCTTGCGCTCCGTCGTGCCATCGTCAAGGCTGATGCGCAGTTTCTGGCCCGAGACGATGACCGATTTCAGGTGGTCGAGGATTTCCGGCGGCATGCCTTCCGGCAAGTCCAGCACGCTGTAATTGTCGAAGATATCGATGCGGCCGATATGCTTGGCTTCCAGGTTCGCTTCGTTGGCGATGGCGCCGACGATATTGCTTGGCGTCACGGCGTGCTCGCGGCCCACTTCGATGCGGTAAGCCGTCACGCCCGGGCGTGGACGTTCCTTCTTCGGTGCGCGCACTGGCGCATCGCCCGCGTCGGCCGGTGCATCCTTGAATGCGGGCGCCGACTTGGCGGCGAACGGCTTGCGCGGCGCGGCTGGCGGCGCCAGGTCCGGTGCATCGCCATCGCGGCTGATGCGCAGTTGCTGGCCCGCCACCCACACGGTCTTCAGCTGGTCCAGCAATTCTTTCGGCATGCTGTCTGGCAAATCCAGGACGCTGTAGTCGTCATAGATTTCGATGCGGCCGATGTTTTTCGAATCGATGCCCGCTTCGTTGGCGATGGCGCCGACGATATTGCCCGGTTTGACGCCATGTTGATGACCTACCTCAATACGGAAAGTCTGCATGCCGGCGTCGGCTGGACGCGAAATGCGTTCCTTTTTCGGGAAGGCCGGGCGTTCGCTGCGCTCGTTGCGGTCGAAACGGTCGCCGCGTTCCGGACGGTCGTTGCGTTCGAAGCGGTCTTGGCGCACGGGACGGTCATCCTGCCATGTGGCTTGTTCGCGCGCCTTGTTCTTGTCCAGCAACAAAGGCACATTGCCACGCGCCATCTTCGCCAGGGCGGCGGCGATTTCGATGGCAGGGATATTCTGTTCGCGCTCGAAATCCTCGATCAGCGACTGGAACTGCTCCAGTTCGCCCAGGGCCAGGGTTTCGCTGATCTGTTCCTTGAACTTGGCGATACGCACGTCGTTGACGGCCTGGATCGTTGGCAGTTCCAGCATGCCGATCGGCTGGCGGGTCGAGCGTTCGATGGCTTTCAACAAGTTCTTTTCACGCGGAGTGATGAACAAAATCGCTTCGCCGCTGCGGCCGGCGCGGCCCGTGCGGCCGATGCGGTGGGTGTAGCTTTCCGGATCGTGCGGCACGTCGTAGTTGACGACGTGGCTGATGCGCTCGACGTCCAGGCCGCGGGCGGCCACGTCGGTTGCGACCAAAATGTCGATCTTGCCGTCTTTCAACTGCTGGATCGTGCGCTCGCGCTGCGCTTGCTGGATGTCGCCATTGATGGCGGCAGCCGAGAAACCGCGCGCCTGCAGCTTGCCGGCCAGCTCTTCCGTACCCAGCTTGGTGCGGGCAAAGATGATCATGCCGTCGAACGCTTCCGCTTCCAGGATGCGGGTCAGCGCGTCGAGCTTGTGCATGCCCGACACCAGCCAGTAGCGCTGGCGGATGTTGTCGGCCGTGCCCGTCTTGGCGGCGACCGTCACTTCGGCCGGATTGACCAGGTAGGTCGTGGCGATGCGCTTGATGACGGAAGGCATGGTGGCCGAGAACAGGGCCGTTTGATGGCCTTCCGGCGTTTCTTGCAAGATGCGTTCGACGTCGTCGATAAAGCCCATGCGCAGCATTTCATCGGCTTCGTCGAGTACCAGGGTTTTGAGCTTGGACAGGTCGAGCGAACCCTTGTCCAGGTGATCGATGACGCGGCCAGGCGTGCCGACGACGACGTGCACGCCGCGGCGCAGCGCCGACAGTTGCGGGCCGTAGCTTTGGCCGCCGTAGATCGGCAGCACGTGGAAGCCGGGAATGTGGGCGGCGTACACCTGGAACGCTTCGGCGACCTGGATGGCCAGTTCGCGCGTCGGTGCCAGGACCAGGGCTTGGGGTGAGCTTTGTTTCAGATCGATGCGCGACAGGATAGGCAAGGCGAAGGCGGCGGTCTTACCCGTGCCCGTTTGCGCCTGGCCCAGCACGTCGCGGTTGGCGAGCAATAATGGAATCGTGGCCGCCTGGATAGGCGACGGTGTTTCGTAACCGACATCCTTGAGCGCGCGAACCAGCGGCTCGCTCAGTTGAAGGTCGGAAAATAAGGAAATTGGTGTATCAGACATGAAATCACTCACAAGTTCGCTCGAATCGCCCAATGCGAAAGAGTGTAGCCGCTAGTTTACTCTTTACTGGACCTTACCGGGTGGCTGGAGGCCGCAGAACGCCGTTTTTTGCGGCATATCGGCCGAAAAAACCCGGAAACATCGGCGATCCGCACGCAATTGGCGCGTGCTTTTACCAATATTGAACGATATATAACAATACGGCGGCTACGTAAATTCCAGACTGCAACACTCATGGCGAACACGACGACAGGCACGGTCCCGGCCATGGCGATAGAGTAAGATTGCCGCTGCTTTGCTTTCCCGTATTCACTTTTGGAGTTGTCATGCGTTCCACCTTTGTCCTCGCCGCCAGCCTGCTCGGCACGGCTGCCCTCGCCCAACCGCTCGTCGCCGAAGCGCCGCTGCGCGCCCATCTGTCCTTCCTGGCCGACGATTTACTGGAAGGACGCGGCACGGGCCAGCGCGGCGGCGACCTGGCCGTGCGCTACCTGGAAACGCAGGCGGCCGTGATCGGCTTGCAGCCCTTGCAGGACGGCACCTACCGCCAGGCGCTGACCATCGTCGGCAGCAAGGCCTTGCCATCGAGCACAGTGACCTTCAGCGCGGGCGGCAAGACCTTGTCTCCCGCCTTCGGCAAGGACATCGTCTTTGGCGCCGCCAACGGCCAGGAACAGGTCGCGTTCGACGCGCCCGTCGTGTTTGCCGGTTACGGCATCCGCGCGCCCGAGGAACGCTGGGACGATTTCAAGGGTGTCGACCTGAAGGGCAAGCTCGTCGTCATGATGGTCAACGACCCGCAGCCGACCGCCGCCGAGCCGCAGCGCTTTGCCGGCAAGTCGCTGACCTATTACGGCCGCTGGGTCTACAAGTACGAGGAAGCGCTGCGCCAGGGCGCCGCCGGCGTGCTGCTGATCCACACGACGGCGTCCGCGTCGTATCCGTGGTCGGTGCCGGCCAACGGTTTCGGCCATGAACGCTTCAGCCTGGCTGGCGCGGGCAACGCCATGGAAGGCTGGCTGCAGGAAGACATGGCGCGCGCCCTGTTCCAGCAAGCCGGGCAAGACCTGGACGCCTTGCGCGCGCAGGCCGAAACGCGCGACTTCCGCCCCGTGGCGCTGGACGCCACGGTGAAAGTCCGGCTCGACAGCCAGATCCGCAGCATCGAACAATTCAACGTGGCCGGCATCGTGCCCGGCACCGACCCGAAGTTGAAGGACGAAGCCGTGATTTACTCGGCGCACTGGGACCATCTGGGCAAGGATGATGCAGGCAGCGTCCGCGCCGGCCAGAGCGACCATATCTACAACGGCGCCATCGACAACGCCTCGGGCGCGGCTGCCCTGCTGGCGATGGCGCAAGTGGCCGTGAAACAGCCGGCGCGCCGCACGCAGATCTTCCTGTGGCCGGCAGGCGAGGAAACGGGCATGCTGGGCAGCACGGCCTACACGCGCAATCCGCTGTGGCCGCTGGCCATGACGGCCGCCGACCTGAACCTGGACAGCATGAACTTCGTCGGCAAGACGCATGACATCGGCGTGGCCGGCGCCGAGCGCAGCAGCCTGTACGCGAGCGCCGGCAAGGTGGCCAAGCGCATGGGCTTGCGCCTGGCGCCGACCATTCCCGACCTGTCCGGCGCCTTTTACCGGGCCGACCACTTCGCGTTCGCCAAGGCCGGCGTGCCCGCCTTCAACGTGGGCTCGGCCGTGTTTTCCGGCGACGGTTCGTTCGACTTCGTCCGGCAGCCGAAGGAATCCAGCGAGCGCCTCGTCGCGTTCAAGAAGGATTACCACCAGGTCACGGACGAGTACAAGCCGTCGTGGGATCTGTCGGGCATGGTGCAGCAGGCGCAATTCACCCTGAATCTCGGCTATGAAGTGGCAAATGAGAAGAACTTGCCTACATGGAACAAGGGCGAAGCGTTTGGCAAGGTGAAGCGCTAAGGGTTCCTGAAATAAAAAAACACCGGCCTGTGCCGGTGTTTTTTTAAGCGTGCGAGACAAAATGCTCAGGGCCAGGCGTGTTGCCGAAGACAGTAAGCATGTACGGCGAGGCAACGCAACAACGCCATGGACTGTTTGTCAGGCGCTCTAGATCGCCATGATGCGTTTCAGGTCGACGAACGCCGTCTCGTACAGATGCTGGAAGGCGCCCACCATGACCTCTTCCACGCCTTCGGCCGCGTCGAACTCGCCCGACCACTCCGCCACGCACACATCCGCGCCCGGCTCGCCCGTGACGCGCAGGGTGGAACGGTAATTCTTGACGGGGATCGGGCCCGAGACGATGGTGTAGCTATAGCTCTTGTCCGCCTCGCTGTAGCTTTGCAGGCGTTCGGCGATGACGGCGCCGTCCGTGGTCTTCAGGCGGCGCACGCGGCCGCCATGTTCGGACAGGCTGGTCTTGATCGAGCTCGACCACTCAGCCAGCGACTGGAAGCCGCCGATAAAATCCCACACGCGTTCGGCGCTTGCCGCCAATGTTACAGAAACAATTACTTGGGCCATCTTTAATTCGGTTCCTCATCCAGGTTTGCCGGGCGTGGCGCCCGGCCGGCCGGAGTTGCCCGGCACAGCCGCTATTTTAGCGCCCATGCGGCTTCGCTGCTGGGCGCGTATCGACATGGACATGGGCAGCCGGCCGGCCTGGTGCGGCAGTCTTACAGGTTTTCCGCAAGGAAAATCAAGGAATTGCCGTGCGCCAGGGCGGCGGCACGCTGCTGGTAGCTGTCGCGGTGGGTACAGTTGAAACCATGCTCGGCGCCCGGATAGATATGGATTTCCACGTCTTGCCGGTCTTCGAAGCGCTCGGCGATCTTTTGCACGGCGTCCATCGGGATATGGCTGTCCTGGCCGCCGAAATGCATCAGCAGCGGCACCTTGATCCGCTCAGCCAGGTCCAGCTTGTTCTGGATGCCGCCGCCGTAATACGCGATGGCGACGTCGACCAGGCCCGCCGCAGCGGCCTGGAACGACAACCGGCCGCCGAAGCAGTAGCCGACCGAGGCCAGCTTGCCCGTCACTTCCGGACGCGCGCGCAGGGCGGCGACGGTGGCGGCGATATCGCCCACGGCGTGCTCGTTGTCGGTCGCCTGCATCAGTTCGACGGCGCGCTTCCAGCCCGCCGCGTCATAGCCCAGCTCGATGTGTGCGCCGGCGCGCCAGAACAGGTCGGGCACCAGCACCACATAGCCATCGGCCGCGTACTGGTCGGCCACGGCGCGGATGTGCTCGTTGACGCCAAAAATTTCCTGCAACAGGATGATGGCCGGCCCCTTGCCGACGTGCGGCACGGCCAGGTAAGCCTGGAAGGTGCCGTCCGGGCCGGCGATGTCGATCCACTGCGAAGTTGTACTCATGGAAACTCCTGTCTGAATGAGGGAAGGTGAGCGGGAATGCCACAGCCAGGCATGTTACTGGTTTTTCCCGCTTTCTGCCCCGGGCCGTCCCATGCGCACGATCTGCCTCAATACCACGCTACGCCTCAATACATTTCGCGCAGGTAAATCACGGGACCGGACTTGAAGACGCCAAAGACGACGATGCCCACCGTGCTGGGCAGATAAACCATGCCGGGCACGGACACCTCGACGCTGCCGACCTTGCCCGCTCCGGGCGCCTGGATGGTCAGCAGCTTATTCTTCGGCAACTCTCCCTTGTTGACGGTATAAGTACCGCCTTCCACTTGCAAGGCGGCGCAATCGAGGGTTTTCTTGCAATTGGCCAGCAACACCTGGGCCTGGGTAAACTTGCTGCCGCTGTCGGCCAGGTTGATGGACCACATCTTGCCGTCCCAGTACTGGGCTTGCACGGGCAGGCGCACGGGATAGCGTTCCGAACCATAACCATGCGGCACCATCAAACGCCCCGACAGCACGGTCAGCACGCCTTCCGAGCCGGCCGCCGCCGGCGCCGAACTGACGCTGGCGCCGCCGTTGGTGCTGCTGGCGCGCAACAGCACGTCGGTGGGCGCCACCATCACCGGCACGCCGCTGGCGCCGGGAAAGCGGTAGGCCAGCGCGGACCGGGCCACGCCCAAGGTGAATTTCGTGGCCGCGATGCTTGTGACGGTGGTTTGCGCATTGCTGCCATCGGTGAGCCGGCTGGCGCCCGGCGTGCCAGGCGGAAACAGCTGCTCGCCCTTCGCCGCATCCCAGCCCTGCACTTGCACGGCCGTCATGTAACTCGTGTCGCGGCCGTCAAAATTGAGCGTGCTCGCATTGGCCTGGTTCTGCGCCGTCACGCGCAAGCCGAAGGCCTGCCCCGAATACGCCGACACGCCCGCGGGCGGCACGCCGACCAGGCATTTCATGGCCGCCGTGCAGGGCGCGGCAAAGACGGCCGTGGGCGGCAAGTCCGTCTCGCCGGGCACGATGATTTCCGTCTTGTAGTGGTGGGGAATATAGAGCACATCGGCGCTGCTGCCCGTCGCCGGCAGCTGCGGCGCCGCGGCGCCCAGGTAGGTGGCCAGGCTGGCCGTGAAGCGTATCTGGCCCACTTCCGGCCAGCTCAGGTTAGCGGCCGTGCCGACGCCATTGTTATTGTTAAACGTCAGGCTGCCCGCCACGGCGGGATCGCTGAAACCGGGGAACACGGGGGCGACGATGGTGCGCCCCAGCTCCACCGTTTGCGCCAGCGTTTCGCGGCCAAAGTTGCGCGTCACCGCGCCCGCCGCGTTCAGGGCCGAGACGCTGATGCTGGTCGCGGGCGCCACCGGCAGCACGGTCATGCCGGCGCGCTGCGGCGTGGCGATGGCGCTGAAGGCGAAGGCTTTCGGTCCGACGATGACCGTGCCGGTGCCCGTCATCGTCAGTCCGCTGTCGCTGCCGCTGGTCGAGGCATAGGTGGCCGTCAGGCCCAGCGCACCCGCATCGGCGTACAGCAGGTTCGGCGTGGCCTGGCCATCGGCGTCGAACGCCAGCTGCACGGCGGCGCCGGCCGCGCTGCAGGCGCTGCCCGCATTGGCGCCCAGCGGCACGTACACATTATCCTTGTTCTGTATGCGCGCCGGCAGGGTGCCCGTGGTCGGGTTGGCGTAGGTGCAGCGCAGCTGCAGCGTCTTGGTCTGGCTGGCGAACAGCGGCACGCAGGCGCGCGGGTTCGACGCCGACGCCTGCAGGGCGCTGATGGCGATGCGTCCCTCCTGCTCCGCATAGCGGGGCGCGCCGCTGACCTGCAGCGCGCTCGTCACAAATGCCATCTGGCAATTCGTCAAGCTGTTGTCGACGCTGCTCTTGCACACCAGCGCACCCGTCGTGGCCGGCGTGCTGCTCAGGCCCAGGGCCACGTTGCCGGCCGCCGTCGTCTGCGCCACGCTGGAAACGGCCATGCCCGTGGCCGGCAAGCTGCCGTTGATCTGCGCCGTCGCGCCGCCCGGCGTCAGGGTCACTTGCGCCGCGCCCGTGTAGACGCTGCTGCAGGCGGCATCGGCGCAAGCCGTGACGGTCACGGGCGCCGGCGCGCAGGTCAGCGCCGCGGGCGGATGCGTGATCTGGAAATGGTGCGGCCCGGCCTGCGTGCTGGGGCCGCATTTCGGTCCCTGCGGCTCATTGAAGCCCCAGCCGCTGTTATTCGTCACGCAGCTGCACGGGTTGGACGGCGTGTACGCCTTGCAGGTGATGGTTTGCTGCACCCGGCCTTGCCAGCCCAGGGTGATGTGGTCGACCACGGCGTTGCCCGTGATATACGCGTTCGACGCATCCAGGGTGACGTTGCCGCCCTCCACATCGCCCTTGATGCCATTGCCCGAGGCGATCGTCAGCGTATTGCTGGCCTTGACGTCGCCCGTGACGAGCAAGCCCGACGCCTTCAAGTCGATATTCGGCGCCGTCAAATCGCCCGTCACCTGGCTGCCGGAACCGATGGTGATCGACGTCGTGGCCGTGATATCGCCCTGGATGCGGCTGCTGGCAGCCAGGATATTCACCGTGGCGCCGCTGATGGGCCCGTTGATGACGGAACCCGAGGCGATCTCGACTAGGCCCTTGGCGCTGATGCTGCCCGTCACCTTGACGTTATTCGAGCCCATCTTGATGGTGGTGGCGGCAATGCTGGCGCTGAGGGTCTGCTCCTGCGCCCCCATGCTGAAGGTGCCGCCCTCGGCCGTCAGGTTGCCGCCCGTCACCTTCAGGTTGGGCGGGTTGATATCCTTGATGTCGAGGTTGCCCTTGACCGTCAGCGCGGCGCTGCCGCTCATCGTCAAGCCCTGGTTGTACTTCATCGTCAGCGAACTGTTGACCGTCACGCCATACGCGCTGGCGATGACGACGACGTCCGTATCGCCCAGCGGCAAGGCGGCGCACGTGTATTGCATGCCGGCCAGGGTGCAGCCGCCGACGGCGTTGCCATTGAAACTCAGGGTGGCCGCCTGGACCAGGCCGGTCCATAGCAGGAAGAACAAACCGGCAAGGAAAGTGTATGCGCGCACGATATCCAGAAATCTGATGAGTGGGAAGCCAGCCGCCGCGTCGATTGTTCCATGCTAATCTACGCCATCGCTGTTGTTGCATTATGGCAGTATTTTTCACCCTCGCGCATATCGCATGATCAAGCAAAGTCCCAAAGAATTTCCCCTGCGCACGGTCGATATCATCGTCTATCCGGGCTTCAAGGCGCTCGAGGCCATCGGCGCCATGAAGGTGTTTGACTACGTCAATACCCATTTGCGCCTGCGCAAGCTGCCCGGCGGCTACGACGTGCGCATCGCCTCGACGGCCATCGGCCCGGTTGCATCGGACACCTTAATGTCGCTGCACGCGAGCAAGGCGCTCGACGCGCACCGCCTGCCCGACCTGGCCGTCATCGTCGGCTGCCACCATGTCGAACAAGTGTTGCACGACATCCCCGCCATCGCCGAATGGGTAGCCGAGGCGGCGCCGCGCATCGGCACCCTGGCCGCCCTGTGCACGGGCTGCTTTTTCCTGGCCGAAGCAGGCGTACTCGACGGCAAGAGCGCCGCCACCCACTGGAGCGCCGTGGACAGTCTGCGCCAACGCTATCCTTTGATACAGGTCAATGCCGATGCAATTTTCGTGCGGGAAGGTCGCATTTGGACGTCGGCCGGCGTGACGGCCGGCATCGACCTGGCGCTGGCCCTCGTGGAAGACGATTTCAGCCGCGATATCGCGCTGGAAGTGGCGCGCGACCTGGTGGTGTATCTGAAGCGGCCCGGCGGCCAGTCGCAGTTTTCCGTGCACCTGTCGAGCCAGATGACGACGCATCCCACGATACGCCAGCTGCAGGGCTGGATCATGGAACACCTGGGCGAGGAGTTGAGCGTGCCGCTGCTGGCGGCCAGGCTGGCCATGAGCGAGCGCAATTTCACGCGCGTGTTCCAGCGCGAAACGGGCACCAGCCCCACGGCATTCATTGAAACGGCCCGCTTCGAAGTGGCGCGCCGCTTGCTGGAAGACAATGTGTCCTCCTTAAAACAGGTGGCCGTGCAGGCGGGCTTGCACAGCGAGGACAGGCTGCGCCGCCTGTTTCAAAAGAAACTTGCCATCACGCCGAGCGACTATCGCGAACGCTTTTCCAGCACGGCGCGCTAGCCGGAGGAGGAATCAGCGCGGCTTGCCGTGACGTACGTGGCGCGTCGCCAGTTGGCGGTTCTGCCGGGCCAGCGGCGTAAACAGCAGCGCGCACAGCAGATACGTGGCCAGCAGCGCCAGCCAGATGGCGGGCGTGGCGAGGATGGCGGCCTTGCTCCACCATAGGGCCAGCAGGGAAGACAGGGCCGCGCCGAGGAAGACGGGCAGCATGCGGCGCAAAGTGGCGAGGTAGGCAGTGGCAAACATGAACGGCTCCCAAAGCAAGGCGGATGCCTTCACACTATCAGGGGCAGGCAGCGAAGTACAGCCTGCCGCCCTGCCCCGTCCGTCAAGTGTTGCGCAATGAGTACAGTCAGCTCAGCCCAGCACGCTTAATACAGGACGACCGAACGGATCGATTCGCCGCTCTTCATCAGGTCGAAGCCCTGGTTGATATCCTCGAGCTTCAGGCGGTGCGTGATCAGGTCGTCGATATTGAGCTTGCCTTCCATATACCAGTCGACGATCTTCGGCACGTCCGTGCGGCCGCGCGCGCCGCCGAAGGCCGAGCCGCGCCATTCGCGTCCCGTCACCAGCTGGAATGGCCGCGTGGAAATTTCCTGGCCGGCCGCCGCCACGCCGATGATGAAGGACTTGCCCCAGCCCTTGTGCGTGCACTCGAGCGCCTGGCGCATCAAGGTCGTGTTGCCCACGCATTCGAACGAATAGTCGGCGCCGCCGTCCGTCAGCTGCACGATGGCGTCGACGACATTCTCCACTTCGTTCGGATTGATAAAGTGCGTCATGCCGAACTTGCGCGCGATGGCCTGGCGCGCCGGGTTGATGTCGACGCCGATGATCTTGTCCGCGCCGACCATCTTCGCCGCCTGGATCACGTTCAGGCCGATGCCGCCCAGGCCGAACACGACCACATTGGCGCCCGCCTCGACCTTGGCCGAGAACAGCACGGCGCCCACGCCCGTCGTCACGCCGCAGCCGATGTAGCAGACCTTGTCGAACGGCGCATCTTCGCGGATCTTGGCGAGAGCAATTTCCGGCACGACGATGTAATTGGAAAACGTCGAGGTACCCATGTAGTGGAACAGCGGCTGGCCGTCGATGGAAAAGCGCGAGGTGGCGTCCGGCATCAGGCCGCGGCCCTGGGTCGAGCGGATGGCCTGGCAAAGGTTCGTCTTTTGCGACAGGCAGAACTTGCACTGGCGGCATTCCGGCGTGTACAGGGGGATGACGTGGTCGTCCTTTTTCAGGGTCGTCACGCCCGGGCCCACGTCGACGACGATGCCGGCGCCTTCATGGCCGAGGATGGCGGGGAACAGGCCTTCCGGATCGGCGCCGGACAGGGTGTAGTAATCGGTATGGCAAATGCCCGTGGCTTTCAGCTCGACCAGCACTTCGCCGGCGCGCGGGCCGGCCAGGTCGACTTCTTCGATGGTGAGGGGGGCGCCCGCCTTCCAGGCAATCGCTGCTTTCGTTTTCATGTGATGTGTTCCTGCTCGGTTTCAGATGCATCATTATCGGGCCCGCGTGGGCGCCGCGGTGCAGGCGACGCCGCGCTTGTCTGAAAACGCGGCGCATTTGTCCGATGGCGCCGCACGGTGCAGCAGCGCACGGAAGCGCGGCGGCCACGCGGAGTATGCTTGCGCAAGCTCAATCTTGCCGGCACAAAAACGCGCATTCTAAGCACAAGCCATGCTTCATGCGCCGTACCGGCCCGCTCCGCCATTCCGTCCTTGCCGCAGGAGACTGACATGCGCCATCCACGTTGCCGACATTCCCCCGCCTGGCAGGCCCTGCTGCTGGCCTGCTGCCTGGCCCTGCTGGCATCGTGTGGCGGCGGCGGTGGCCACACTCCGCAGGCCGCCGGCACCGGCAGCCTGAGCGTCAGCATCGGCGGCTTGCCGGCCGGCGTGGCGGGCGCCGTCACGGTCGGCGGCCCTGGCGGCTACCGCAAGACACTGACGCTTTCCGGCACCCTCGACGGCCTGGCACCCGGCGCCTATACGCTGGTCGCCGCCAGCGTGGTTCAGGGCACGGGCAGCCTGGCGCCCACGCCCGTGAGCCAGCAGGTGCAGGTGAGCGCCGGCGCCACGGCCAGCGCCAGCGTCGCGTATGCGGCGGCCGCGCCGCTGGCCCTGCGCCTGCAGGAGGTCGTGTCCGGCTTGAGCGCGCCCATCTTCCTCACGGCGCCGCCCGGCGACAGCCGATTATTCATCCTCGAGCGCGCCGGGCGCGTCCGCGTGGTGCAAAACGGCAGCCTGCTGGCGACACCCTTCCTCGACATCAGCACCCTGACCACCACCAGCGGCGAACGGGGCCTGCTGTCGCTGGCCTTCCATCCGCAATACGCGAGCAATGGCTATTTCTTCCTGTATTACAGCAACCTGGCCGGCGATATCGTCATCGAACGGCGGCAAGTGTCGGCCGGCAACGCCAACGTGGCCGATCCCCTGTCCGCGCTGACCATCCTCACCATTGCCCACCCCACGTTCGGCAACCACTATGGCGGCCTGCTCAGCTTTGGTCCGGACGGCTACCTGTATGCGGGCACGGGCGATGGCGGCAGCGCGGGCGACCCGCCCGGCAACGCGCAAAACACCAACGTGCTGCTGGGCAAATTATTGCGCCTGGACGTCAGCGCCAGCAGCGTAGCCCAGCCTTACGCCATTCCCGCCGGCAACCCATTTGCCGGCACGGCGGGCGGGCGCGGCGAAATCTGGGCCTATGGCTTGCGCAACCCATGGCGCTACGCCTTCGACGTGCCGGCCCAGCTGCTGTACATCGCCGACGTGGGCCAGTCCAGGCGCGAGGAAGTCAATGTGCACGCCGTGGGCCAGGCCGGCAACAACTATGGCTGGAACATCATGGAAGGCACGCAGTGCTACAACAGCAGCAGCTGCAACCAGGCGGGGCTGGTGCTGCCCGCCGTCGAATACGACACCGGCAGTGCGGGCAGCTGCTCGATCACGGGCGGCTATGTGTACCGGGGCGCAGCCTTGCCGGAACTGGCGGGGCAATACCTGTATTCCGACTACTGCAGCGGCTGGCTGAAAAGTTTCAGCTACAGCAATGGCGCCGCGTCGGCCGTGAAGGACTGGGGCATCGCCAACGTGGGCAATATCATGTCCTTCGGCCAGGATGCGCAAAACGAACTGTACATGCTCAGCGCCACGGGCACGGTGTACAGGATCGTACGCCAGTAAGCGTCCGAAATAAGCGGGTGCCAGCCGTACTGGCGGCACACGCCTGAGGCGGTGTTTTTCGACGGGACGCAGGGAACCGGCTAGAATTGGTTTTTTTCGCCGCGCTCCGCGCACCAGATCAAGAGAACACCATGGCCCGTTTGAAACTTGAATTTCCTGAAGACCAATACTGCTATTCCTCGCAACTGACGGTGCGCACGACGGACATCAATGCCGGCAACCATCTCGGCAACGATTCCATGATTTCCATGATTTCCGAGGCACGCGCGCGCTTCCTGTTCGAATATGGCGTGCGCGACATCGAAGCGGACGGCACCGGCATCATCGTCACCGACCTGGCCACCACCTACCGCGCCGAAGCCCATGCGCGCGACCAGCTGCTGTTCGAAGTGGGCGTCATGGATTTCAACAAATATGGCGGCGACATCACGTTCCGCATCACGCGCCCGCGCGACAACACCCTGATCGCGATGGCCAAGTCCGGTTTTGTGTTCTTCAACTATAAGCTCAGCCAAGTCGTGCCCATGGCGGAAGATTTCGGCAGCAAGTTTCCACAAGTGAACTGGATCGATTAATTCGCTCGCCATGCTGTATGCTTGCCAGGAAGATAATTAATTCTGGAGCGGCATGCGAGTACCTATACGGGCAGGACTGTGCCTCACCGTGGCGTTGTTGGGCGCCGTGCCGGGCGCCATGGGTGCGCCGCCAACCGTGATCCTGTATGGCGACGATGACTATGCGCCCTACAGCTACGTGGAGAACGGCGTCTTCAAGGGCATGTATGTCGATATCCTGCGCCAGGCGGCGGACAGGATGCCGGGCTACCGGCTGGAACTGCAGCCGCGTCCGTGGAAACGGGGCCTCGATGCGCTGGAAAAGGGCCAGGTCTTCGGCCTGTTTCCGCCTGGCCGCAAGACGGAGCGGTCGTATGTGCAGCCTTACTCGGCCATGCTGTACCGCGAATCGGTGGTGCTGTTCTGCCGCGACGCCGTCATGCGCACGCCGCGCACGCATTTCCCCGACGACTTTGCCGGCCTGACGATCGGCGTCAACGCCGGTTTCCTGCTGTCGGAAAAATTGATGGCGCCCGCGCGCCAGGGACTGCTGCGCCTGGAAGCGGCCAAGGGCAACGAGGCAAACCTGAAGAAACTCGCGCTGGGACGCATCGATTGCTACGCCAGCGACCGCGGCGCGGCGCGGCATACGGCGCGGCGGCTGCGCGGCGAGCTGGCCCGCCACGGCTTTGCCTTGCGCGAGGTGCTGGAACTGTCGTCCGAAGCCACCTATATCGCCTACAGTGCGCGCAACACGCCGGCCTACAAGGCCGATTTCATCGCGCAGATGAATGCCGCCCTGCTGGCGCTGCGGCACAATGGCCAGCTGGGGCGCATCGAACAGGCGTATCTGCGTTGACTAGCGGCGCTGCACTTCGCGCTGCTGCAAGGTCATGACGGGCTTGCTGCGTCCCTGCGGCTTGATGTCGAAGGTGTTCTTGAACCAGTCGTCGATCATCTGCTTTTCATAGCGCAGGGAGTCGCCGCTGGAATAGCGGTTGATGCGCTGCAAATACGACATATCGGACAAATACGCGTTGCCGCTGGCGATCACCTTGCCATTTTGCTCGAGCGCATAGCGCAGGCGCAGGCGCGGCCAGTCCGTGCGGCCATTCATGATGCGCAGGTCGGAAGCGCCACGCCGCGACAGGTCTTCATGGCCAGCCAGGTCGACGTCGGTGATCTCGATCCTGAGTTCCTGCCCAGGCCGCAAACTCTTGCCCAGGAACTGGAAATGCTCGGCCAGCCCGGCAAGCACGTCATCGCGGTCGCGCGTGCTGAACGGCACGTCCGTGTAATTGTCCGGCTTGTCGAAGTGCACCTGCACTCCCGCCCAGGCGCCGCTGCTGGCAAGCAATGCCAATGCGGCCACCCAGGTTTTCGTCGCGTTGGAAATACGCATATCCATTCCTTTCAGAAAGTCTCATAGACAGGCAAGCGCTACGCTGAACGCCATGGCTGCATCGCAGTCCAATATAACCCGAAGTGGAAATTTCCGTAGCGCAATACACACTGCTGCAGGCGAGTGGCCTGTGCGGCCATGCTCGCCCTTTGCTGCGCTTACTTGCCGGCCTTGGCCTTGGCCTTGGCGCCAAATGTCTTGGCGAACCAGTCGTCTATCATCAATTTTTCGTAGCGCAGCTTGTCACCCGTGGAGTACGGATTAATGCGCGTCATGTACGCCATGTCGGACAGGGCCGCGTCGCCACTGCTGATGACCTTGCCATCCTCTTCCAGCACATAATGCAGGCGCATGCCTGGCCAATCCGTGCGGCCATTCATGATGCGGATATCCTGGGTGCTGCGCATGGCAGGATTTTCACGCCCGGCGAGGTCCAGGTCATTGACGTCGATTTTCAGGTTCTGGCCTGGCTTGAGCGACTTGCCCAGTTTATCGAAATGTTCCGCCAGCTCCTTCAAGGCGCTTTCACGGTCGCGCTGCTCATATGGCAAATCGGTAAATTTCTCGGGTTGCTTGAAATTTACCTCGGTTCCCGCCCATGCCGCACTACCGGCAAGCAGGGCAACGCCCGCGATCAAGGCACACGTCATTTTCTTTTGCATGTTCATCCCTTTCAATAAATGGTGGTGGCCCGCAGGCCCTGTCTCTATTCCTTCAATATATAACCGCCTCGCCTCCCTCTGCATAAAATTCATACCTTGTTACCTTATTTATCAAAAAACAAGATCTGGCTTCAGCTATAACATATTTTTTCAGATTTATTGGCAATATTAATTAAAACGAAGTATTGTCTTGAAAATATAGTTGCCTAAGCGATAAAGTATAGATAGTGTCAGCGCCACGGATTTAAAGTGTCATTTTGATATTCGTGTTGCATGAATTGGATCAATTATTCTTGCTTGTTGTTAATACTTAGCTGTCAGTCTACAATCGACAAAATGCGCCCGAAAAACGCGCAACGCCGGTCATGGCGCACAGGAAATCCTGGCGCGGGCGTCTCAGCATTGCGTCAGTTATGCCTTTTAGCGGAACTCGCCCTTATGTCATTTTTGTCTTCAGCATCGCCCAAGTTACCTCCCTGGAAAGTCCTGCTCGTCGATGATGAACCCGACATCCATGACATCACCGAACTGACACTCAGCCGTTTCCGCCTGGAAGGCCGCGCCCTCAGCTTCGTGCATGCGTACAGCGGCGCCGAAGCCAAGCAGGTGCTGGCGCGCGAGGACGGCATCGCCCTCGTCTTCCTCGACGTGGTGATGGAGCGCGAAGACAGCGGCCTGGAAGTGGCGCGCTGGATGCGCGAAGACCTGGGCAACCAGTTCACGCGCATCGTGCTGCGTACGGGCCAGCCGGGCCAGGCCCCGGAAGAGCGCGTGATCGTCAACTACGACATCAACGACTACAAGGAAAAGACGGAACTCGACCGCACCAAGCTGTTTACCACCACCTTTGCCGCCCTGCGCGCCTACCGCGACATCATGAAGGTGGAAGAGGCGCGCCTGGCCCAGCTGCACTACCGCGAAGGCCTCGAGCGCGTCATCGCCGCCTCGGCGCACATCTTCAAGCAGCGCAACCTGCGCGACTTCGCCAGCGGCCTGCTGCAGCAGGTGGTGGCCCTGCTGCGCCTGGAAACGAGCATGCTGCTGCGCCTGCGCGGCGCCAGCGCCATTTCCGGCGAGCAGGATTATGAAATCCTCGCGCAGATCGGCGACCTGGACGCCGATGGCGGCATGCTCAGCCCTTCCCTGCTGTCGCAGCTCGACGATGCCAAGAGCAACAAGATTTCTCGCCTGCATGGCGACACCTATGTCGGCTACTTTCCCAACAGCAGCGGCAAGGCGTCCCTGCTCGTCTTGAAAGGCGTGGAAGAAATTTCCGACCTCGACGCGCAATTGCTGGAAGTGTTCTGCTCGGGCGTGGCGATCGCCTTCGACAACATCCTGCTGACGCAGGAAATCACCGATACCCAGGCCGAACTGATCCTGCGCCTGGGCGACGTGGTCGAATCGCGCTCGCACGAAGGCGGCAACCACGTGCGGCGCATGGCCGAAGTGTGCCAGCTGCTGGCGCAGGCGTCCGGCATGTCGGACGAGGAAACCATGGTGCTGCGCCACGCGGCGCCCATGCACGACATCGGCAAGATTTCCACGCCCGACGCCGTGCTGCTGAAACCGGGCAAGCTCGACGCGGCCGAATGGGAAATCATGAAGCAGCACCCGACGGTGGGCATGTCCATCCTCGACGGCTCGCAGCGCCCGCTGCTGAAGGCGGCCGCCGTGATCGCCCACCAGCACCACGAAAAGTACGACGGCAGCGGCTACCCGCAAGGCCTGGTCGGTGAAAACATCCATAAATACGCGCGCATCGCCGCCGTCGCCGACGTCTTCGACGCCCTCATGCACAAGCGCTGCTACAAGGACGCCTGGCCCCTCGAGCGCGTGGTCAGCTACCTGCGCGAAGTGAGCGGCAGCCACCTCGACCCGCAATATGTGGAATTGCTGATTGCCAACCTGGATGAAGCGCTTGCGCTGAATCAGCGTTTCCCGGATTAGCATGCGTACGTCGGATTACGCGGCTGCGCCGCTAATCCGACCTACGTGGCTGCTACAAGGACGCCTGGCCCCTCGAGCGCGTGGTCAGCTACCTGCGCGAAGTGAGCGGCAGCCACCTCGATCCGCAATATGTGGAGTTGCTGATTGCCAACCTGGATGAGGCGCTTGCATTGAATCAGCGTTTCCCGGATTAGCATGCGTACGTCGGATTACGCGGCTGCGCCGCTAATCCGACCTACGTGGCTGCTACAAGGACGCCTGGCCCCTCGAGCGCGTGGTCAGCTACCTGCGCGAAGTGAGCGGCAGCCACCTCGATCCGCAATATGTGGAGTTGCTGATTGCCAACCTGGATGAGGCGCTTGCATTGAATCAGCGTTTCCCGGATTAGCATGCGTACGTCGGATTACGCGGCTGCGCCGCTAATCCGACCTACGTGACTTCGGCCCAAGCCCCAAACACGGGCGTTCCGGGCCAGGCGTCTCCGGCCCGCCGTTTTCAGTTTTCAAGCGCTTTTCGGCTCCAGCGGAAAACGGATTTTATAGTGCAACCCCATCCCCGGCGCGCTGACCACCTTCACCGTGCCGCCCAGCGGCCCCGTCACCAGGTTGTACAGGATGTGCGCGCCCAGGCCGCTGCCGCCGGAACCGCGTTTCGTCGTGAAGAAGGGGTCGAACAGCTGGCCCAGGGTGGCGCTGTCCATGCCCATGCCGTCGTCGCTGTAGTCGAGTTCCAGCATGTCGCCGGCCGTCCTCGCGGACAGCTTGATCCTGCCAGGCTCGCCTTCGGCAAAGCCGTGCACGAGCGAATTGACCACCATGTTCGTGACGATCTGCGACAGCGCGCCCGGATAGCTGCGCAGCTGCACCTCGGGCGCGCAATCGATATCCACCTTGACGGGCTTGCCCTTGAGCTTGGGCTGCAGCGAGAGCAGGATTTCATCGAGGTACTTGCGCAGGTTAAAGCTGCGGATGTCGTCCGAGGACTGGTCCACGGCCACCTGCTTGAAGCTGCGCACGAGCGCCGCGGCGCGCTGCGTATTGGTGGTCATGATGCGCAGGGTCTGGTCGATGATGTCGAAAAACTGCCGCAAACCGTCTTCATCGAGCTGGCCGCCGTCCAGCTCTTCGCGCGTGAGCTTCAATTCCTGCACCAGGTGGCTGGTGGCCGTCACGCAAATGCCCAGCGGCGTATTGATTTCATGCGCCACGCCCGCCACCAGGCGCCCCAGCGAGGCGAGCTTTTCCTGGCGCACCAGTTCCGACTGCGCCTCCTGCAGCGCGTGCAGGGCGCCGTTCAGGGCCGCGTTCTGCTCTTCCAGCGCCGCCTTGGCGTGGCGCATGGCGCTGTCGGCCTGGATGCGCGCCATTGCCACGGCCACGTGGCTGGCCATGAAGGCCAGCACGTCCAGTTCCGCCTGGCCATACACGACGGACGTGTCATAGCTTTGCACGATGATCACGCCATACTTGCGCTCGCCCAGCAGCATGGGCGCGCCCATCCAGCTGGCGATGCCGACATTGCCCAGCGGCTCGTCCATCTCGCCGCTGGCCACCAGCGCCGCGTAGCTGTCCGCATCGAGCAGGCAGGCCTGGCGGCGCGCCAGCACATACGAGCTCATGCCGATGCCGTAATGAAAGCGCTTGACGGGCGCCTGCGCATCCTTTTCATCGACAAAATACGGGATCGTGATGTCCTTGTTGTCCGGGTGATACAGGGCGATGAGGAAATTCTTCGCCGTCACCAGCTCGCTGATGATGGCGTGCAGCCGCGCATACAGGGTCGTCGCGTCGGCCGCCTGCGCCGACAGGTTGGCGATTTCATACAGCGCGTGCTGCAGGTTTTCCGCGCGGCGCCGCTCGGCCACTTCGTGGGCCAGCAGGGCCGTGCGCTCCTGCACCGCCTTTTCCAGCCGGTCCATGCTTTGCATGCCCTGCAGGGCGCTCGACACGTGGGTGGCGATCAGCGCGAACAGGGCCTGGTCTTCCAGGCTGAAACGGTGTTCGGCGTCATAGCTCTGGATGACGATGGCGCCCAGCACCTGCTGCTGCTGGTCCAGCAGCGGACAGCCTATCCAGTGCTCGGCCGCCGTGCCGCCGCCCCAGGCGCCGCCATCGATGGCGCGCATGGCGTCGTCGTCCGCCGTCATCACCAGCTGCTTGCGGTTGACGATGACCCAGGCCGTGGGCGACTGCGCGGCGCTGGCCAGGCGCACGCCCACGTCCGGGTCGGGCGCGGCGTCGAATTCGTCGACAAAGTAGGGAAAGCGCACGAGACCGTCGTCGCGGTCGCTCAGCGCCACATAGAAATTGGCCGCATACATGATGCGCCCCAGCGCCGCGTGCACCGCCTGCAGGAATTCGCTGATATCGCTGCAGGTACTCGAGCGCTGCCCGATTTCCAGCAACACGGTTTGAACGGCTTCCAGGCGGCTGAGACGGCTTTCCATGGGTGTACTTGTGCCTTGTGTCGATATGTTCTGAAAATCAATATTATCAGTTCAGCCCCTGCTTGGCACGGCCTAAAACCAGGAAATTGCCTTGAGACAAGGCAGCACACGCCACGCCGGCATTTGCCACGCTGGCGATACAGTGGCAGACTAGGCCCTCCCTACAGTTCAGATCGTCCTCATGACCGCCACGCTCCGCGCCGCCCTTCGCCCCTATACCCTCGCCGGCCTGCTGGCGTTTGCCGCGCTGGGCATGCCGCCGCTGTGCGCCGCACCGGGCGCGCGGGCGCCGGCGGCGGAAACGGCCGATGGCGGACGCTATTTCGGCCCCCTCGTCGACGGCAAGATGCATGGCCAGGGCCGGCTCGAATACGCGAGCGGCGCGTTTTACGCGGGGGGCTTCGCGCGCGGCGTGTTTTCCGGCCAGGGCCAGCTGCGCCAGGCCTCGGGCGTGGAATACACGGGCGCCTTCCGCCAGGGCGCCTTCGACGGCCTCGGGCGCTACACCTCGCCCAAGGGCGAGATATACACGGGCACCTTCGTCAAGGGCAGCTTTGACGGCCCAGGCCGCTTCCAGGGCGCCGACGGCGCCACGTTCGAAGGCAACTTCCAGCACTGGCGCCCGCATGGCGCCGGCAAGCTGACCGACACCGACGGCACCGTCTTCGAAGGCCAGTTCGTGCAAGGGCAGGTGCTGGGCAAGGCCCGCGTCACGACGGCCGACGGCATCCACTATGAAGGCCCGCTGAAAGACTGGAAATTCGAAGGCGAAGGCGTGCTGCGCACGGCCGACGGCGACGAATACCGGGGCGGCTTCAAGAATGGCCAGTTCGACGGCAAGGGCGTGCTGCGCTACGCCGTGGCGCAGGCCGACGGCCGGCGCGAAGACAGCGGCAACTGGACGGAAGGGCAGCTCGACGACCCGGCCGCCGACAAGCTCACGCGCGACAACATCGAACTGGCCCTGTACGGCCAGCAATCCTTGCTGGAACGCACACTGGCCGGTGTATTGCCGCGCGACCCGGCGAAGAAGATCAATCTGTACCTGCTGGGCGTGGCCGGCGACGGCGCGCAGGAAGTGTTTCACCGCGAAACGAGTTTCGTGCAGCGCCAGTTCGACCGCGACCATGGCACGACGGGCCGTTCCTTGACGCTCGTCAATAGCCGCAACACGGTGGCGCAGCTGCCGATGGCCACCCTCACCAGCATCCGCGCCAGCCTCGACAGCCTGGGAGCGAAGATGGACAAGGCCAACGACATCCTGTTCCTCTTCCTCACCAGCCACGGCTCGCCCGAGCACGAACTGGCGCTGGCGCAAAACGGCATGGACCTGCACAGCCTGCCCGCGCAGGAACTGGCCAGCATGCTCAAGCACAGCGGCATCCGCTGGAAGGTCATCGTCGTCTCGGCCTGCTATGCGGGCGGCTTCATCGCGCCCCTGAAGGATGACAATACCCTCATCATCACGGCCGCGCGCAGCGACCGCACCTCGTTCGGCTGCGACGACCAGAACGATTTCACGTATTTCAGCGAAGCGTATTTCAAGGAAGCGCTGCCGCACAGCGCAGGCTTCGCCGAAGCCTTCGACAAGGCCAAAGTGCTGGTGCAGGCGCGCGAAGCGGCCGATTTCAGCGCGGGCGGCGCGGACGCGGAAGAGCATTCGGAGCCGCAGATGTTCCAGGGCAAGGCCATCGGCGCCCACCTGAAGGCGTGGCGCGCCCAGCCGCGTTAAGCACAGCACGGCCGCCCGCCTTTCTGTACAATAGCCGTCACCATGCGTAAATTCTTCCTCATTTTGCTGCTGTTCGTGCTTCCGCTCCAGATGTCCTGGGCCGCGGCGAGCGCGTATTGCCTGCACGAGGAAGGCAAGGCGGCGCAGCACCTGGGCCACCACAACCACCAGCACAAGGCGGAGGCCAAGGCCGATGCGGACAAGCAGCCAGCCGGCGACAAAAAAGTAGCTGACAAGCAATCCAAAGGCCAGCCGCACAGCGACTGCAACGTCTGCCATGGCATCGGCCATGCCTGGCTGCCAGCCGGCTCCAGCCTGCCCGTTGGCGACACGGCGTCCGTGAATGCGGACACGTCGCCCTTCTTTTACGCCTCCCACATCCCGGACGTTCCCAAGCGTCCCGACTGGTCGTCGGCCGCCTAGGCCGACGGGACGTCCCCTCTTGTTACCTGCCGCCACGCGCCCCTGATCGTTCCGGGCGCCAACCGGCGCGTCCCGTCGAATTCATTTCCATGTTCTGGAGAATTCGATGTACCGCTCCCTCTCTCTGTTATTGCTCTCTGTCGGCCTGCTGGCCGGCAACTTTGCCCACGCGCAAACACCGCCGGAACCGGCCGGCCCGCTGACCCTGCCCGCCGCGCTGGCCCTGGCCGACGGCGGCAACGCCACCCTGTCGGCCGCCCGCCATGAAGTGGCGGCACAGGGCGGCGCCCTGCAGCAGTCGCGCGCCCTGCCCAATCCGGAACTGCAAACCGTGCTGGAAGACACGCGGCGCGCCACGCGCAGCACCACCGTGCAGCTGAACCAGTTGATCGAACTGGGCGGCAAGCGGGGCGCGCGCATGGCCGTCGCCCAGCGCGGCGAAGACCTGGCCCAGGCGGGCCTGTCGCTGCAGCAAGCCGACACGCGCGCCGCCGTCACGACCGCGTTTATCGACGTGCTGGCGGCGCAGGAAGGCTTGCGCCTGGCCGACAGCGCGCAGGCGCTGGCCGCCCGCGCCAGCGACATCACGGCGCGCCGCGTCACGGCCGGCAAGGCTTCGCCCGTCGAGGAAACCCGCGCCCGCGTGGCCGAAGCGAGCGTCAAGCTGGAACTGAACCTGGCGCGCAGCGCCCTGGCCAGCGCGCGCCAGCGCCTGGCCGCCCTGTGGGGCAACGCCACGCCCCGCTTCACCGTGGCGCTGGGGCGCCTGGAAACCTTGCCGGACCTCCCTGCGGCCAGCGAGCTGGCGGCGCGCCTGCCGCAAGCGCCCGCCGTGCGCCAGGCGCGCAGCGCGCTGGCGCAGCGGCAAGCCATGCTGGACGTGGAACAGCGGCGCGCCACGCCCGACGTCACGGTCAGCGTCGGCATGAAGCGCTCGGAAGAGCTGGGCCGCAACCAGGCCATCCTCGGCCTGTCGCTGCCGCTGCCCCTGTTCGACCGCAACGCGGGCAACAAGCTCGAAGCACTGCGCCGCAGCGACAAGGCCAGCGACGAGCTGGCCGCCGCCCAGATCGCCGTGCAAACGGCCGTGGCCGCCGCCAGCGAGCGCCTGGCCACGGCCAGGCTCGACGTGGAAAGCTTGCGCAGCGACATCTTGCCGGGCGCGCAAAGCGCCTACGACGCGGCCAGCAAGGGCTTCGAATTCGGCAAGTTCGCCTTCCTCGATGTGCTCGACGCCCAGCGCACCCTGCTGCAAGCCAAAAACCAGTACCTGCGCGCGCTGACCGAAGCACAGCATGCCGCCGCCGACATCGAGCGCCTGCTGGGCGCGCCCGCATCCCTGTAAGGAATAATCCATGAAAATCAAACTCGACAAGAAACAAGGCGTCGCCATCGGCGCCATCGTGGCTGCCGGCATCGTGCTGGCTGTTCTGATCCTCGGCACGGGCGGCTCCGGCAGCGCTCCCGCCCCCGCCGCCAAAGTGGAAGAACACGGTGAAAAGAAAGACGAACACGGCCACGCGGAAGTCGAAGGCAAGCTGGAGCTGACTGCCGCGCAAGGCAAGGCGGCCGGCGTCGTCATCGCCACGGCCGCGCCGGGCCGCATCCAGACCACGGTGGCCCTGCCCGGCGAAATCCGCTTCAACGAAGACCGCACCGCGCACGTCGTGCCGCGCCTGGCCGGCGTGGTGGAAGCCGTGCAGGCGGACCTGGGCCAGCTGGTGAAGAAGGGCCAGATACTGGCCGTCATCGCCAGCACGGAACTGTCGGAACAGCGCAGCGAATTGCTGTCGGCGCAGCGGCGCCTGTCGCTGGCCCGCTCCACGTATGAGCGCGAAGAAAAACTGTGGCGCGAGAAAATTTCGGCGGAACAGGATTACCTGCAAGCCCAGCAAACGTGGCGCGAAGCGGAAATCGCCGTGCAGAACGCGCAGCAAAAACTCAGCGCGCTGGGCGCCAGCGGCGCCAGCAAAGGGCCGCTGAACCGCTACGACATCCGCGCGCCATTCGATGGCATGGTACTGGAGAAACATATCACCTTGGGCGAAGCCGTCAAGGAAGACGCCAACATCTTCGTCATCTCCGACCTGTCGACCGTGTGGGCGGAAATCGCCGTGCCGGCGAAAGACCTGGCCACCGTGCGCATGGGAGGCAAGGCCGAAGTCAAGGCCAGCGCCTTCGATGCCAGCGCGCAAGGCACGATCACCTACGTGGGTGCGCTGCTGGGCGAACAGACGCGCACGGCCAAGGCGCGCATCAGCCTGGCAAACCCCGCCATGGCCTGGCGCCCCGGCCTGTTCGTCAGCGTGGAAGTGGTGGCCGGCGAAGCCGACGCGCCCGTCACCGTGCTGACGCAGGCGATCCAGACGGTGGAAGACAAGCCCGTCGTCTTCGTCCAGCTCAAGGATGGCTACCAGGCCACGCCCGTGATCCTGGGCCGCAGCGATGGCACCTTGACGCAGATCAAGCAGGGACTGGCCGCCGGCACGCCGTACGCGGCGCAAGGCAGCTTCGTCCTGAAATCCGAGCTGGGCAAGGACTCCGCCGGGCATGAACACTGATCACGTGGACAAAGGAAACCATCATGTTTGAACGCTTGATCCGCTTTGCCATCGCGCAGCGCTGGCTGGTGATGCTGGCCGTGGCCGCCATGGCTGGCCTGGGCATCTACAGCTACCAGAAGCTGCCCATCGACGCCGTGCCCGATATCACCAATGTGCAGGTGCAAATCAATACCCAGTCCGCCGGCTACTCGCCGCTGGAAACCGAGCAGAGGGTCACCTTCCCCATCGAGACGGCCATGGCCGGCTTGCCGAACCTGGAGCAGACGCGCTCGCTGTCGCGCTATGGCCTGTCGCAGGTGACGGTGATCTTCAAGGATGGCACGGACATTTATTTTGCCCGCCAGATGATCAACGAGCGCCTGCAGGAAGCCAAGGAAAGCCTGCCGGCCGGCATCACGCCGAAGATGGGGCCCGTCTCCACGGGCCTCGGCGAAATCTACCTGTGGACGGTGGAAACGCAAGACGGCGCGAAAAAGCCGGACGGCACGCCGTACACGCCGACGGACTTGCGCGAAATCCAGGACTGGATCATCAAGCCGCAGTTGCGCAATGTCACGGGCGTGACGGAAATCAATGCCATCGGCGGCTACGCCAAGCAGTACCAGGTGGCACCCTACCCGGAAAAACTGGCCGCCTACGGCATCAGCCTGCAAGACGTGGTGACGGCGCTCGAACGCAACAATGGCAACGTGGGCGCCGGCTACATCGAACGGCAGGGCGAACAGCTGCTGATACGCGCGCCGGGCCAGGTGGCGTCGAAGGACGACATCGCCAACATCATCGTCGCCAACGTGCAGGGCGTGGCCATCCGCATCCGCGACGTGGCCGACGTCCTGATCGGGCGCGAGCTGCGCACGGGCGCGGCGACGGAAAACGGCCGCGAAGTGGTGCTGGGCACGGTCTTCATGCTGATCGGGCAAAACAGCCGCGCCGTCTCGCAAGCCGTCGACAGGAAGATGGTGGAGATCAACCGCAGCCTGCCGAAAGGCGTGCACGCCGTCACCGTGTATGACCGCACGGTGCTGGTCGACAAGGCCATCAACACGGTGAAGAAAAACCTGCTGGAAGGCGCCGTGCTGGTGATCGCCATCCTGTTCCTCTTCCTCGGCAATATCCGCGCGGCCGTCATCACGGCCATGGTGATTCCGCTGGCCATGCTGTTCACGTTTACGGGCATGGTGCAATACCACGTCAGCGCCAACCTGATGAGTCTGGGGGCACTGGACTTCGGCATCATCATCGATGGCGCCGTGGTGATCGTGGAAAACTGCGTGCGCCGCCTGGCCCATGCACAGCAGAAACTGGGGCGGCCACTGACCCTGCAGGAACGTTTTCACGAAGTATTTGCCGCATCGCAAGAGGCGCGCCGCCCCCTGCTGTATGGTCAGCTGATCATCATGGTCGTGTACCTGCCCATCTTCGCGCTCACCGGCGTGGAAGGACGGATGTTCACGCCGATGGCCCTGACGGTCGTCATCGCCCTGCTCGGTGCCATGCTGCTGTCGATTACCTTCATCCCCGCCGCCGTGGCGCTGTTTATCGGCGACAAGGTGGCGGAAAAGGAAAACGCCATCATGCGCGCGGCCAAGCGCTGGTATGCGCCGCTGCTCGACAAGGTGATGCGCAACACGCCCGTCGTCTTGACAGGCGCGGCGGTGGCCGTCGTGCTGTCGGGCTTGCTCGCCACGCGCATGGGCAGCGAATTCGTTCCCAGCCTGAACGAGGGCGACATCGCCATCCAGGCCCTGCGCATCCCCGGCACCAGCCTGACGCAATCGCTGGCCATGCAGCAGCAGCTGGAACGCAAGCTGATGGACAGCCACAAGGAAATCGCGCGCGTGTTCGCCCGCACGGGAACGGCCGAGATCGCCTCCGACCCCATGCCGCCGAATATTTCCGACGGCTACATCATGCTCAAGCCGCGCGATCAGTGGCCGCAGCCGAAGAAGTCGCGCGAGCAATTGCTGGCGGAAATCGAGGCGACGGCCAGCAGCTTGCCGGGCAACAACTACGAGTTTTCGCAACCGATCCAGCTGCGCTTCAATGAGCTGATTTCCGGCGTGCGCAGCGACGTGGCCGTGAAACTGTTCGGCGACGACATGGCCGTGCTCGACGGCACGGCGGCGAAGATTGCCGGCGTGCTGGGCAAGATCCCGGGCGCCACGGAAGTGAAGGTCGAGCAGACGACGGGGCTGCCCATGCTGACGGTGCAGATCGACCGCGAGCAGACGGCCCGCTATGGCCTCAACATTGCCGACGTGCAAGCGGCCATCGCCACGGCCATCGGCGGCCAGGAAGCAGGCACCCTGTTCCAGGGCGACCGCCGCTTCGACATCGTCGTGCGCCTGCCCGACAGCCTGCGCAGCGACCTCGAGCAATTGAAGCGCCTGCCCATCGCCCTGCCCCTGGGCGCGGCGGCGGAAGGCCGTGCCCGCTTCATCCCGCTCGGCGAAGTGGCCAGCCTGCAGGTGGCGCCGGGGCCGAACCAGATCAGCCGCGAAGACGGCAAGCGCCGCATCGTCATCAGTGCGAATGTGCGCGGGCGCGATATCGGCTCGTTCGTGGCCGATGCGACGCAACAGCTGCAGGCGCAGGTCAGCATTCCTCCCGGCTACTGGACCAGCTGGGGCGGCCAGTTCGAGCAGCTGCAATCGGCCACCAAACGCCTGGAACTGGTGGTGCCGGTGGCGCTGGCCCTCGTCTTCGTCTTGCTGTTTGCCATGTTCGGCAACGTCAAGGATGGCTTGCTGGTCTTTAGCGGCATCCCGTTCGCCTTGACGGGCGGCATCATCGCCCTGTGGCTGCGCGACATCCCCATGTCGATCTCGGCGGCCGTGGGCTTCATCGCCCTGTCCGGCGTGGCCGTGCTGAACGGCCTGGTGATGATCGCCTATATCCGCCAGCTGCGCGAACAGGGCATGTCCCTGCAGGACGCCATCCGCGAGGGGGCCATCACGCGCCTGCGGCCCGTCCTGATGACGGCCCTGGTGGCGTCGCTGGGCTTCGTGCCGATGGCCATTGCCACGGGCACGGGCGCCGAAGTGCAGCGCCCGCTGGCCACCGTGGTGATCGGCGGCATCCTGTCGTCGACGGCGCTGACCCTGCTGGTGCTGCCGCTCTTGTACCGGCTGGCGTACCGCCGGCAAGAGGAGGTGGAAATGCGCACCGCGCCCGAAGGCGCGGCGGTACAGCTGAGTAAATAGGGCGAGAGGCGCGCTACCGCAAGCGGCTTAACCCGGCCGGCGGTAGCCGCCTTCGATCCAGTTCGCCGCCGCAGTGGCATTGAACTTGAAGGCGGCCGAGGTGCGCACCTTGGCGATCTGTTCGCCGTCGGCGTCGTAGGCGCTCAGCTCGGCGTACGGGTGGTCTTCATCGGGCACGATGTCGAACATCACCTTCACCTGGCCCTCGTCGGTGGCGACAAACAGGTTCTTGTGCAGTTGCGCATGCAGCTGCTGTTCATGGCGGCGCAGCACTTCCGAGGCCGTCTTGACCAGCGTGTTGAAGGCGTTGACGTCGAGCGGCTTCGGGTTTTTCTTGTCGCGGCCCATGGTCCACGGCCCCACCAGGGCCGGTTCCGGTTCGCCATCCTTGATCATGGCCACGGCCCAGCCTTCATCTTCCTCATTCTTGATCACGCGCGCCGTCCAGCCATTGCCCACCCACAGGCGCGGTTCCTGGATCGGGGCGTCACTGTCCTGCGCGGACGGTTCGTCGGAAAAGGCGGAGAAATCGGTACTCATGGGGGTGCTCGTGGTGGAAGGTCGGGGCTAGCATGATAGTCGAAATCGGCCGCCCGTGCCGTCTTGCCTTGCCGTAAGCAGCCGCCCGCCATAGTCGATCCCGGCAATAAGGCAAGGAGACAAATTAGTAGACTTATTCTAGTGATCGGGCTTTGATATTGCTCAAGTAAACCTATTATTCATTTGCAATCTGAATTGTGTTTTTTATATTTCAAATATTGCATTTAGTAATGCTTGGCCACAAGAAATTTCCCCCATGCGACGCCCCTCGCCCCTGTACGCCGCACGCATCGCCACGCCAGGCACTCCTTTCGGTCATGACCGCTGTACACAA
Organism: Janthinobacterium sp. SUN118; assembly: GCF_030397695.1. Lineage (NCBI taxonomy): Bacteria > Pseudomonadati > Pseudomonadota > Betaproteobacteria > Burkholderiales > Oxalobacteraceae > Janthinobacterium > Janthinobacterium sp. SUN118. Next base: position 94,791 of record NZ_JAPUBV010000002.1, read on the forward strand.
TATATATACAAACATACTAGAGGGACTCAACATGAAAATCTTGACTACGCTGGCCCTGGCCACGCTGACGGTCGCCGCAGGTACCGCAAGCGCCGTCCCCACCTTCACTGCCGGCGGCACGGCCCTGGCAGGAGAAGGCCTCGTCACCTCCGTCGCCGGCGCCACGACGATCAACTTCAACGATGGCTTATTGCCAAGCAACTACACGGGTGCCGTGTTTACCAGCAACCACCCCAGCTATGCCGCGCAACCGCCCAACGATTTGACGGCCTTCTATTCCGTCGGCGTTTCCGATGGCCAGATCACGCCGGGGATGGCCACCTTCAGTGGCGGCCTCAGCTATTTTGGTTTCTACATGGGATCGCCCGACACGTATAACAGCATCGTCTTCACCATGGGCGACAGCAGCACGGTCGTCCTGACCGGTTCGCAAATGGCGGCACTGGGCGGCGTCAGCCCGAATGGCGACCAGTCCGTCGGCCTGTACATCAACGCCTGGGCCGGCGAAGGAGCGAAATTCACCTCGATCGCCTTCCACTCGCCGAACACGAACGCGTTTGAAAGCGACAACCACGCCTACATCGCCGCCGTACCGGAACCGGGCACGTATGCCATGCTGCTGGCCGGCCTGGGCCTGCTGGGTTTCATGCTGCGCCGCAAAGCGTCATAACACGGCCATGCGCAAGCCAAAGCCCGCGACGCGGGCTTTTTTCACGACCGGCCATCGCCTGGACGGCAACGCTCTGGAGCAGCCTCAACACATGGACATGGCGGGCCGGTTCGGCCACGTCAGCGGCGGGCCCGGCGGTATCCAGCGCGGGTCGATGGCCGGCAGCGGCGCATGGTAGTTGAAGGGCGTGATGATGATCGGCGGAATCGCCGATGGCGCGCCGACGGGCTCGGCACAAGACTGCGTGGCGCTGCGCTGGCGCGTGCTGCGATGGTCCAGGGGGGATAGCGATTGATCCCCGGTATCTGCAAACAAAAGCATGTTGCCCTCCTTGCGAGACTGAGGTATTCAGTATAGGACGGCTTGCGCGTATTACAAGAAAAGAAATCTTGTTCCCGATCAGCGTTTCCTGCCCGCCGCGACCTTCCATACCGTGAAAATGACCGCCTGTCGCACGCCGCTGGCGGCCCTCCCGGCGCGCCACTACAGTGTGACCATGCTGCAACCGATTCCCATCACACAGAGGCTGTCATGAAAAAAATTCTCGCGTTTTCCCTGATCTTCGTCCTCGCCTACATGTTGCTCGACAAGATAGGTTCCCACGATATGATCATGCACATCGACGGCGACGAAGTCGACGGCCCGCTGGGCGCCCTGTGCGCGCTGGTCTTCGCCGGTGGCGGCTTGCTGATCGCCGCCATCGCGCTGGTGTTCGCCGCCGTCGTCACGGGCGTGGTCCTGGCGGGCGTGGGCATGGTGCTGGTGGCCGTCGTCGCCTTTTGCGTGCTGCTGGCGCTGCTGCTCAGCACACCCGTGCTGCTGCCGCTGCTGATCCCCGTCGCCATCGTCTGGCTGCTGGTCAGCCGCAACCGCAAGCAGGCGCAAGCCCGCCAGCACAGCCTGTAATCACTGCGCCATGAACTTGCTGAGCACGCCGTCGCTGCCGCCATCGTTCTGCTCGATGCGGTTGCGCCCGCCCCGCTTGGCACGGTACAGCGCCTCGTCGGCGCGCGCCAGCACGGCGTCGCAATCGGCATCGGTGCCGGCCATGGCCGCCATGCCGATGCTGACCGTGACGGTGATCACGATGCCGCCGTCGGTGGTCAGCGCGCTGTCCGCGACGCGCCGGCGCAAGCGCTCGGCGAATATGGCCGCCGCCGGCAAATCCGTCCCCGGCAGCAAGATGGCGAATTCCTCGCCGCCCACGCGGCCCGGCACGTCGACCTTGCGCAGAACCTGGCACATCAGCGCGCCCAGATGGCGCAGCACGGCATCGCCGACGGCATGGCCATGGTCATCGTTGACACGCTTGAAGTGATCGATATCGAGCATCAGCACGCTGGCGCAACTGGCCAGTTCACGTTGCAAGCGGGCATGCTCATTTTCCAGCGCTGCCATGAACTGGCGCCGGTTCGGCAAGTTGGTGAGGAAGTCGGTGGTCGCCAGTTGCAGCAATTCCGCATTCATGCGCTTGCGCTCGGTGATGTCGAGCGATGACACCATGACGAAGTCCAGGCTGTCCGCATGCCCCGGCATCACCAGCAGGCTCAGTTCATTCTGCCGGACCGCGCCATCGAGACGCACGAAGCTGCTTTCGCACTCGTACAGGTGGGCGCCACCAGCCAGCGCCAGCAACGCGTCGCCAAAGCGCGGCAAGGCGCTGTCGTCGAAATTTTGCGCCAGGCCCAGGGCGCCACGGCGCTGGTCCTCCTCGTTGGCGCGCACCTGCGCCAGCGCGGCGCCATTCGCGTCGATGATGCGCACCAGCCCCGCCAGCCGCGGCAAGGCGGCCGGATCGGCCTGGAAGTAAGCGCCCAGGTCGCTCACGCCCGACGCCGTCAGCGCATCGAGCGCGGCGCGCACGGCCGACCAGTCCTGTTCCCACAGGGCCACGGGCGCATGGTCGTACAGGCTGCGGAAACGCGCCTCGCCGGCCCGCAGCGCCAGCGCCACCTGCGCCTGCTCGATGGCCATGCCGGCCAGGTGCGCCGCCTCGCCCAGGCGCGCCAGATGGGCCGCGCCGGGCAGCGCGGGCTGGCGGTGATACGCCATCAATACGCCCAGCAGCTTGCCCGAGCCGCCACGCACGGGTTCGGCCCAGCACGAGTGCAGCTGGGCCCGCCACGCCAGGTCCATCGTCCCCAGCTCATCGGCCTCGGCATGCAGGTCGGCGACGATCACGCGCTGGCCGGCGCGCAGCGCTTGCGCGGCGATGCCGTGCACGCCCTGCAGGGTGTCGAGGTCGTGGCCATGGCTGGCCAGGTTGAAAAACGCGGGCAAGCCCGGCGCCGCGCCCAGCACCAGGCGGTGGCGGCTCTCATCGAGCAGCAGGATGCTGCACAGCATGGCCGGATGGTCGGCTTGCACGCTGAGCACCACGCTTTCCAGCACTCGCTCGAGCGGCGCGCCCGTGGCCAGCATTTCCAGCACCTGGCGCCGCGTGTGCTCGCGCCGCTCCATCTGGCTGCGCTCGCTGATATCGCGGAAGGTCCACAGCCGCGCCTGCTCGTTACCCAACTGCATGCTGCGCACATATTGCTCGATCACCCGCCCATCGCGCAGGTGCAGCACGTCGCGCCGCTCGCGGTGGCCGTGCGGCGCATGGCCACGCGCGCCGAGGAACGGTGCAGCCTGCTCGAGCTGGCTGGCGACATGGCGCACCAAGGCCTCGCCATCGGCTTGCCAGTCGAGCGCATCGGGCACCTGCCACAAGTCGCGGAAGCGCCGGTTCGACGTGAAGATGCGGCCATCGAGGCTGTCGACGAGGATGCCGTCGATGGTGGAATCGAGGATGCTGCGCAGCATGGCCTGGCTGCGCTGGGCCGCGCTGGCCATCGCCAGCACGCTGGCCTGCCCCTGCTCGAGCTGGCCGGCCAGCTCGCTCGAGCGCGCCAGCGCCGCCTGCGCGCGGGCCCGGCTGGCCGCCAGCAGCCAGGCCGCCATGGCCAGCGCCACGCTGACCAGCACGCCCGTCCAGGCCACCGCCAGCGGCCGCTCCAGCAGCTCGCCATCGAAACCGGGCATGGCGCGCACGCGCAAGGTCCACGCGTGGCCGGCGATCGTGAGGGCCTGCCGCGACGCCAGCGCCGTCGACGCCTCCGCCGACAGCGCGCCCGGCAGGCTGTCGTACATGAGGGCCGCCTCGTCCAGCTGCGCGCCGTCGTAGATTTCCAGGTCCAGCTGGCGCGACGCCTCGCCGCCCACGCCCGCCATCAGGTCGCCCATGCGAAACGGCGCAAAGACCCAGGCCCGCAGCGCGGCGCGCCGCTGTTCCTGCGTGCCATGCGGCAAGCCATTCTCATACACGGGCAGCACGATCAGGAAGCCATACACCCCGCTATTGCCGCCATCCTGCACCAGGCGGATCTTGCCCGTCATGGCGGCCTGGCCCGTGTCGCGCGCCTGTTCCAGCGCCGCGCGGCGCACCGGTTCGGACAGGATGTCATAGCCGAACGCCAGCAGGTTGCTGTCGCTCAAAGGTTCCAGATACGTGATCGGCGCATGCCAGGCGCGCTGGCCCGGCGGACGCACGGCGTAGCCGGCATAGCCCTCGGCGCGCACGCTGGCCTCGTGCCGCGCGCGCGCGCTGCCGGGCAGCAGCGGCAGGAAGCCGACGCCGTGGATGCCGGGAAAATGACGGTCCACCTGCTGCACGGCCAGGTAGGCATGAAATTCGCCGCGCGTGACTTCCTGCGAGCTCGCATACAGGCCCTGCACGCCATGCAGCACCTGGATATAGGTCTGCATGCGACTGACGATACTGCCCACCAGTTCGCGCACGCGGAAATCAAAATCGGCCCGCACCTGCTGCTCGCTGGCGTCACTGGCGTTGCGCCAGGCGCCATACGTCAGGCCCAGGCACAGCGCCAGCACCAGCATGGCGCACAGGCGCGGGCCCACCCAGTGCGATACCGGCTTGGAAAACCACGACGAGGGCGCGCGTGTTTGCATGACGGACTGAAAGCTGAACGACAATCACACCGCGGCAGCGCCCGGAACGGCGCTGGCAGCGGGCTGAACAACTACCATCAGTAGTTGATGAGAATGATAGTACGTTACAGCAGGATGGCTTGCAATGCCGTATTTTGTGTAAAAAAGACTACATCTTGCGAAGTTGCAACTGAGTTTTCCCGGCATAAAGTCGTCGCCACCATAACTGATAATGATTCTCATTTATAATTATCATCCCGCTTCTCCTCCACGCCGCCAACATGCCCTCCCCGCCGCTTCTCCCCAACGACGCTTCCTGGCAACTGCCGCTGGCCACGCCCAGACTGGAACTGCGCGCCGGCACCCTGTCTTTTGCCGAGCCGGCGCACAGCATCGAGCACAACGAGGCAGGCCTGAAGCTGGTGCTGGTACTGGGCGGCCAGCTTGACTATCAATTGCAAAGCGGCGCCGCCGTCAATGTCGAAGGCCCGGCCTTCCACATCAGCCTGAGCGAAACGCCATTCGCCGTCAGCCACCGCTATGCCGCACGACAAGCGCTGCAGTACCTGAGCGTGCGCATGCCGATGGATGCCCTGCACGACACTTTCGGCGCCGAACTGGGTTCGTTGGCGCGGCGTATCGCCCCGGCCACGCGGCAGGCGATGGCGACGGCGAACGGGCGCGCCGGCAAGGTGCTGCAGGCGCTGGGCAGGCAGATCATGCTGTGCCCGCTTGCCGGGCCGCTGCGCCAGCTGTATTTATCCGGCAAGGCGCTGGAACTGACGGCCGCCGTGATGGACGGCCTGGCGGACACGCGCACGCACGCGGCGGCGCCCGGCACGCGACAGCTGCGCAGCCTGCAGCAGGCGCGCGACATCCTGCTGCAGCGCCTGCACGCGCCGCCCACCCTGCCGGAGCTGGCGCGCCTGGCCGGCACCAACGCCAGCACGCTGAGCCAGGGCTTCCGCCAGCTGTTCGGCACCAGCGTCTTCGCCTACGTGCGCGAGCAGCGGCTGGAACTCGCTTACCGCATGCTGGCGTCCGGCAACATCAGCGTGGCCGACGCGGCGCACGCCTGCGGCTATACGGACTCCCATTTCAGCAAGGTCTTCCGGCAGCGCTACGGCGTTTCCCCCAGCGACATGCGCTGCGCCTGACGGAATACGCGCAATCACCAGGAAAACAGCGGCAATCCTTAACGCGCCGGCACCGGCACTCCGTACCATATTGAGATTGATTCTCAATACGAAAGGTGCGGTTTTTCATGGCAATGTTTTTTCTTCCCCCACGCGGCCTGCGCTGGTCCCGGCATACCCTGCACCTCATGGCCGCGCTCGGCACCAGCCAGCTGGCGCAGGCGGCCGACGCGCCCGAGCCCGAGGCCAGCCTGCCCGTCATCGCCGTCACGGCCACGCGCGAAGCGGGCGCGAACATGGGCAAGACGGGCGCCTCGCTGAAGGAGACGCCGCAGTCGCTCAGCATCATCAGCCAGGAACGCATGCAGGAGCAAAACCTGCATACGCTCGACGATGTGCTGCAGCAAGCGACGGGCACCACCGTGCAGCCGTTCCAGCTGCTGACCACGGCCTACTATGCGCGCGGTTTCAAGATTGATTCCTTCGAGCAGGATGGCGTCCCCATACTGATGGGCAACATGGCCAGTCCCCAGCAAGACATGGCGATGCTGGAGCGCGTGGAAATCCTGCGCGGCGCCAACGGCTTGCTGCATGGCAGCGGCAACCCTGCCGCCACCGTCAACCTGGTGGCCAAGCGGCCGCAAAAGACCTTCGCCGCGCAAGGCGCGCTGTCGGCTGGCAGCTGGGACCGGCGCCGCGGCGAAGCCGACTTCGGCGGCCCCCTGAACGCCGCTGCCACGCTGCGCGCGCGCGTCGTCGCCACGCATGAGGAACGGGACTTTTTCTACGACGTGGCGCAACAGAACAGCAGCAACCTGTATGCCGTAGGCGAACTGGACCTGGCGCCCGGCAGCGTGCTCAGCGTGGGCGCCCAGAAACAGCGCATCCGTTCCATCACCAACATGGCGGGCGTGCCGCGCTATGCGGACGGCGGCGATATCGGCTTGCCGCGCTCCACCTATCTCGATGCGGCATGGGACCAGTTCGACTGGGATACCCAGCGCGTCTTCGCCAGCCTGGAACAGCATTTTGCCAATGGCTGGCAAGCCAAGGTGCAAGCGAATCACTTGTCCGGCGACTCCTTCCTGCAATACGCGGGCTTGTATGGCGCCGCGCGCCACGACCAGCGCCCGTCCTCGAGCGTAATGGGCGCCGCCTACCGCTTCGACAACCGCCAGAACAGCGTGGATGCCTACGCCAGCGGCCCCTTCAGCCTGGGCGGCCGCCAGCATGAGTTGTTGCTGGGCGCCAACGTCCAGCACACATCCAGCGAGCAGTTCTCGGCCAGCTTCCTGCCGCCGTTCAAAGGCACGTATGACGTGTTGCACTGGAACCCGTACGCGCTGGCGGAACCGGCCACCGGCGCCTATGCCTCGCGCGGCCCGACCACGGTCAGCCAGTGGGGCGCCTACGCCATGGCGCGTTTCCACCTGAGCGATGCGCTGACGGCCATCACGGGTGCGCGCCTGAGCCGCTGGAAGCAGGAAACGCGCACGGCGACAGTCGAACCGGACACCCAGCTGACGCCGTACGGCGGCCTGGTCTACGCCCTCTCGCCGCAATGGTCGGGCTATGGCAGCTACACCCAGGTATTCCAGCCGCAAAGCCAGACCAGCATCGACGGCAAGACGCTCGATCCCGTGACGGGCAACAACCTGGAAGCGGGCGTGAAAGGCACGCTGGCCAATGGCAGACTCGACGTGTCCCTGGCCGTCTACCAGATCCGCCAGAACAAGCGGGCCCAGGAAGACCCGAACTTCCCCTGCGCGGGCAACGTCTGCTACTACATCGCGGGCGGCGAAGTGCAGAGCCGCGGCCTGGAAGCGGAAGCGAACGGCCAGCTGACGCCCGACCTGAACCTGTCGGCCGGCTACAGCTACAACACGACGCGCTACCTGAAGGACGCCCAGTCGCAGGGCCAGGCGTTTGCCAGCTTCGCGCCCGCCCACATCGTGCGCGCGTGGGCCAACGCCACCCTGCCGTGGGGCGCGCGGCGCCTGAGCGCCGGACTGGGCTTGCAGGCGCAGAGCCGCTACAGCGTCACCTCGGGCGGCGTGACCCTGCGCCAGGGCGGCTATGCGCTGGCCAATGCCCGCCTGGGCTGGCGCATCGACCGCCATTTCACGGCCGCGCTCAACGTCAACAACCTGTTCGACAAACACTATTACCAGAGCCTGTCCGGCACGGCCTGGAACAACCGCTATGGCGAGCCGCGCAGCGTGATGCTGTCCGTGCGCGCCCAGTACTGAGGTCCCACATGAACGACGACAACTGCACCCTTTTCCCCCTCGACGGCCACCTGCTGGCGCTGCACGCCGACGCGCTGGCGCAGGCCATGCCCTACCATGCGCGCGGCAAGAGCCGCGCCGACTGGATCATCGGCGTCAAGCACGTCAGCGACGCGCAATCCGTGCATGGCGACCATTGGGAACGCCACCCGCGCGGCGATGAAACCCTGTGCCTGCTCGAAGGCAGCATCGAACTGGTACTGCAGGCGGACGACGGCGCGGAACGCCGCATCGCCGTGCAGGCGGGGCAAGCGTGCATCGTGGCGCGCGGCACCTGGCACCGGCTGCAGGTGCACGCCCCCGGACGCCTGCTGTTCATCACGCCCAGCATCGGCAGCGAACACCGCAAAGTGGGCGGTGCAGCATGAGGCCGGCGCTGCAGCGGGCCCACCTGTGGCTGATGGTCGCGGCCCTGTACTTCACGCAGGGCGTGCCGCTGGGACTGGCCATGGAAGCGCTGCCGGCCATGCTGCGCAGCGACGGCGCGCCGCTCGACAGCCTGGCCTTTTTGCCGCTCGTGGGCTTGCCCTGGGTGCTGAAATTTCTCTGGGCGGCGCAGGTCGACAACCGCTGGAATGCGCGCCTGGGCCGGCGCCGCAGCTGGCTGCTGCCGATGCAGGCGCTGGCCACCGCCTGCCTGCTGGGCGCCGCGCTGCTGGGCCTGTCCGCCGCCAGCGCGCCGCTGATCGTCGCCCTGGCCGCGCTCGGTTCGCTGGCCAGCGCCACGCAGGATATCGCCACCGACGGCATGCTGGCCGAACGCTTCGACGGCGCCGCGCTGGGCCGCGCCAATGCCTTGCAGGTGGGCGGCACGATGGTCGGCTTCTTCACGGGCGGCTCCGGGGTGTTGATGCTGTCGGGCATGTTCGGCCAGCGCGCGGCGCTGCTGGCGCTCGCGGCCATCGGCGCGGCCAGCCTGCTGCTCGTCGTGTCGTGGCGCGAAACTGCGCTCGGAGCCGCGCGGCCCGCTGCGGTCCCGGCCGCGCGCAGGGCCAGCTTGCGCGGCTTCATCGGCCGCCCCGGCGCGCCCGCGCTGCTGGGCATCGCCTTCCTGTCGTCGATGACGGCCGTCGCCGGCTATGGCCTGTCGAAACTGCTGCTGGTCGACGCCGGCTGGCCGCTGGAAGCCGTCGGCCAGGTGGGCATGGCCGGCGGCATGGTCACCGTGCTGCTGGGCTGTGGCGGCGGCGCCTGGCTGATCGGCCGCCATGGCGCCCGGCGCGTCTTCCTGCTGGGCATAGGTGCGTCGGCCGCCGCTGCCGGCCTGTGGCTGTGGCTGGCCGCCATGGCGGCGCCCATGCCGTCCAGCCTGGTCTGGCTGGCGACGGCGCTGGGCTGCTTTGGCGCCGGCTGCGCATCCGTCTCCATGCTGACCATGGCCATGCAATTTGCCAGCCAGAGCGGCCAGGCGGGCACGGACATGACGGCCGTGCAAAGCATGCGCGACGGCGGTGAAATCCTCACTTCGTCCACCCTGACGGGCGTGGCGGCCGCAGCCGGCTATGGCGGCAGCTTTGCCCTCGGCATCGCCTGTGCGCTGCTGGCCATGCTGCTGGCGCGCCGCCTGGCGCAGCAGCGCCAGCCGGCCTGAACGCCGTGCTGTACAGTGATGCCCATTACAGACTCAGGAGCATCGCTTGCTCGACGACCGCTGGCAGGGCACGCTGTGGCTGGCGCCTGACTTTGCCATCCTGCATGGCGAAGCGGGCGCCACGGACAGCCACGCCCATTATGCGCACCAGCTGATGCTGAGCACGGGCGCGCCCTTCACCGCAGAGCTCGACGGTAGCATCCATACGGCGCAGCGCCTGCTGGTGGCCAGCCTGCGCGCGCACGCCATCGTGGCCGCGCCGGCTCCCCTGTTCACCATCTATGCGGAGCCCCAATGCCTGGGCGTGGCGGCCCTGCTGGCGGCGCAGGACGGCGTGCACGAGCCCACGCTGGACAGCCTGGCCGCCGCACTGCAGGCGCAGCCGCGCCAGCAGCTGGCCGACGCGCGCCTGCAGCGGGCGCTGGACCAGGTCGATGCCTTGTTGTCCGGCAAAGTCAGCGCGGCCGCCGTGGCCGACGCGGCGCATTTGTCGCTGAGCCAGCTGGAGCGCCTGTTCAGTGCGCAGCTGGGCTTGCCCGTGCGGCGCCTCGTGCTGTGGCGCCGCCTGCGCCTGGCCATCCGCTTTATCCTGCTCGGCAATACCTTGACCCACGCCGCGCACGCGGCCGGCTTTGCCGACGCCGCGCATTTTTCGCGCACCATGCGCAGCCTGTTCGGCGTGCGCGCCGACCGCAGCTTGCGCCAGCTCAACGTCAAGCTGCTCGATTAAGCGCCGATTTCAAGCCGGCCGGCAATTCGGGCGCGCGCACGCCCTCTTCCGCGCGGAACGGCTCGAGCAGCTGCGCGCCATATGCGACGGGATAATCGGGGCGGCTGCCGATGCCGAGGTCATCGCCCGTCATGCGGTAGGCGGGGGCGTCGAAGCGGGTGCCCAGCAAGCGATCCCAGCAGGTAAAGAACAGGCCGAAATTCACGTCGCCTGCCGTACCGTATTTCATGTGATGGAAACGGTGCAGCGGCGCCCAGGCGAAGATCTGGCGCAGCGGGCCCATGCGCATGTCGACGTTCGCATGCTGCAGCAACAACTGGATGGCCACGGCAAACGCCAGCACGGCCATGACGCTTTCCGGGATGCCCAGCAGCAAGGGCAGCATGCCGCCCGCCGCTTCCAGCAGCAGGTGCAAGGGATGTTTCATCCAGCCATTGAAACCGTACAGGCGCCGCACGCTGTGGTGCACGGCGTGCAGTTTCCACAGGAAATAATAACGGTGGCTCAGGTAATGCACGACGGTGATGCCGCAGTCGGCGATGAGTATCGCCAGCAGCAACTGCGCCCAGAACGGCCAGGCGCCGGGCCAGCAATCTCCCAGCGCCATGTGTCCGGCCAGCAGGGGAAAGGCGGCCAGGCCCAGCAGGTACAGCGCTTCATTGACGAGCGCGTGCAGGCTGTCGCGCCAGCCATCGCCATGCGCATGGTTCCACGTGCCGTCATACGGCAGATAACGCTCGGCAAGAAAGGACGTCAGCAGGGCCAGCAGCAACAGCGGCGGCAAGACCCAGAACGCATGCTGGCGGTACGCCACCAGCCAGGTGGCGGCGCCGATGAAGCCGGCCCAGAACACGGGGCCGTACAGCGCGGCAAAGAGGGATTTCATGGCAAGGTTCTCCTGTGGCAAAAACCACAGCATGGCCGTCCTCCCTGCCGCGCCGCTTGAAGAAACGGCGCAAACTGCGTATTGGGCAGCTTACCTGGCAGCTTACTCGGCCGCCTTTTTCGCCGCGTATTGCTGGTAGCCGTTGGCGCGCAGGGCGCAGGCCGGGCAGGTACCGCAGCCATAGCCCCAGGCGTGCAGCTCGCCGCGCTCGCCCAGATAGCAGGTGTGCGTGCCGCTGCGGATCAGGTCGACCAGCGGCTGGCCGCCCAGGTCTTCCGCCAGGTCCCAGCTTTGCGCCTTGTCCAGCCACATCAGCGGCGTTTCCAGTTTCAGGCGCGTGTTCATGCCCAGGTTCAGGGCCACTTGCAGCGCCTTCATCGTGTCGTCGCGGCAATCCGGATAGCCGGAGAAATCCGTCTCGCACATGCCGCCCACGAGCACCGTCAAGCCGCGGCGGTAGGCCACGGTGGCGGCCACCGTCATGAACAGCAAGTTGCGCCCAGGAACGAAGGTGTTCGGCAAGCCGTTTTCCTGCATGACGATCTCGACGTTCTGCGTCATGGCCGTATCGGAAATGGCGGAAATCAGCGACAGGTCTATCATATGATCAGGGCCGAGGCGGCTGTCCCACTCGGGCGACTGCTGGCGCATCTGCTCGAGCACGCCGGGACGCACCGTCAGCTCGATCGCATGGCGCTGGCCATAGTCGAAGCCAATCGTTTCCACGCGGCTATAGTGCTTGAGTGCCCAGGCCAGGCAGGTGGTGGAATCTTGCCCACCGCTAAAGAGCACGAGTGCGGAGTCAGTTGCTAGCATAATTTCTTTCTTTTCAGTTTTATTCTGTCCAATAGTGCGCGGGGAAACATGATTCCCCGTGCAAAAAATACTTATTCGTCCGCCATCAGTTTACCTATTCCGGTAACATGCAGTCAGCATTTACTCATCTGGAGCACCATGTTTTCTGCACGACCCATACGGCACACAGCCGCCGGCAAGGCGACACGACCACGAATTTTGGCACAAGTAGTGACAAAAGTAATGGGTCAACTGACACTGGCGGCCGCCGGCAGTGCCATCCTGCTGTTTCCGCTCGCCAACGCCAGCGCGCAGGAAACCACGCCAGATGCCGCAGCAGACAGCGCCAGCGCCACGGAAGCGGCGCCGGCACCGCTGCAATACGAGGTCAAGGTCAACGCGCCCGGCGATCTCGATGAGTTGCTGGAAAAAAACCTGGACCTGGAACGCTTCCGCGGCAACCCGCGCATGGACCGCGAGCAATTGCAGCGCCTCGTGCGCGATGCTCCTGAGCAAGTTAAAAATCTCGTCGCCACGGCCGGCTATTACACGCCCGTCGTGACCGTGCGCGTCGACACGACGGGCGCCAAGCCCGTCGTCATCGTCGACGTCGAGCCGGGCGAAGCGGTGACCGTCGGCCAGGTCGAGCTGGAATTGCGCGGTTTCGATCCCACGCCGCCGCTGGCCGCCTCCGAACCCTACGATACGGAAGCGCTCAAGCGCAGCTGGTCCCTGAAGACGGGCAGCGTGTTTCGCCAGTCGGACTGGGAATCGGCCAAGCGCGCGCTGCTGCGCGAAGTGGTGCAGACGCGCTACCCGCGCGCCCAGCTGGTCGACACGCAAGCCGTGGTCGACCCGGAAACGCACAAGGTGTCGCTGCTGGTGGTGCTCGACAGCGGCCCCGAGCTGCGCTTCGGCGAGCTGCGCATCGAAGGCTTGAAACGCTATCCTGAAAGCATCATCCGCAACCTCGACAAGATCCGCCCCGGCGAGTACTACAGCGAATCGGCGCTGCAATCGTTCCAGGCGCGCCTGCAGGACACCGGCTACTTTGCCAGCGTGGAAGTGAGCGCCGACATGAGCAGCATCCTCAGCGAACAGATCGAGGCGGGCCAGGAAAGCCAGCAAGCCGATGCGGCCGGCGCCGCGCCCGTGGAAAAACCGGCCAACCGCGGCCCCGCGCCGCAACTGCCGCTGGTGGTGCGCGTGACGGAAAACAAGCAGCAAAACGTCAGCGCCGGTCTCGGTTTCAGTACGAACACGGGGAATCGCGCCCAGCTCAACTACGACAACCTGAACGTGTTCGGCACGCGCTTCAAGAGCGCGATCACGATGGAAACGAAGAAACAGGCGGCGCACGCCAACTTCTATTTCCCCACCACCGAGCGCGGCTACAACGACAGCGCGGGCGCCTCGTTCGAGCGCAGCGACATTTCCAATGAAATCACGGCCGTCACCACCATCTCGGCCAAGCGCAACTGGGGCGGCACCAACCTCGAGCGCAGCCTGACGTTCGAGTTCCTCAGCGAAGACAAGACCGTCGTCGGCCTGGAACAGACGCGCAGCAAGAGCTTGCCGCTGACCTATGCCATCACCAAGCGCAGCCTCGACAGCCTGCTGTTCCCCACCAAGGGCTATGTCATCAACGCGCAGGTGGGCGGCGCGCTGCTGCCCGTGCTGACGGACGAGCGCTTCGTGCGCGTGGCCGGCAAGGCCGTGTATTACCGGCCGCTCGGTGAAAAAGGCGAACTCATACTGCGCGGCGAAATGGGCGCGCTCGGCTCGAAAGAGAAGCGCGGCGTGCCGGCCGTCTACCTGTTCCGCGCCGGCGGCGACCAGTCGGTGCGCGGCTATGCCTACCAGGAACTGGGCGTGAAGGAAGGCGACGCCACCGTCGGCGGGCGCTACATGGCCACCGCCAGCGCCGAATACCAGTACTGGTTCAAGCCGAAATGGGCCATCGCCGCCTTCTACGACGCCGGCAACGCGGCCGATACCGTCAAGGCGCTGACGCCGAAATCGGGCTACGGCCTGGGCGGACGCTACCGCAGCCCCGTCGGCCCCATCAATGTCGACGTGGCGTATGGCCACGCCGTCCACGCCTACCGTTTGCACTTCTCTCTGGGATTCACTTTCTGATGTCCGATATTACTACCGAGTCCCCCAACGGCGCCGCGCCGCCGCCGGCGAAAAAGCCGCGCCGCTGGCTGCGCTACCTGCTGATCGCCGTCGCCAGCCTGGCCGTGCTGCTGGGCGCCGCCTTCTGGTTCCTGGGCCGCGAATCGACGCTGCAAATGCTGGTGCAAAAGGTGGCCAGCGCCAGCGGCGGCGAGATCGAAGTGACTGGCGTGTCCGGCTCGCTGTACAACCGCATGCACCTGGGCCACGTCAGCTACCGCAGCAAGACGCAGCACATCACGGCCGACAACATCGACATCAACTGGTCGCCGTTCCAGTTCTTCTCGGAAGGCATCGCCATCAGCGAACTGCACGTGGCCAGCCTGTCCGTGGAAACCACGGCGCCGTCCGACGAGCCGTCGACCATGCCCGCCAGCCTGGCCTCGCCGTTCAAGGTGGGCATCAGCGATGCACGCCTGGACAAGGTGACGCTCGTCAGCGCGGGCGGCAACACGGTGTTTGAAAAGATACATTTCACCTTGTCCGGCGACAAGACCCAATGGCAGCTGGAAGACGCCACGGCCCTGACGCCGTTCGGCCAGGCCGCGGCCAGCGCGACGATCGCCGCCACCCAGCCATTCAAGCTCAGCGGCAAGGCCAGCTTGACGCAGCTCAATCCGGCCGCCGGCGAAAAGCCGGCCGCCCTGGCCCTGCAACTGGCCGGCGACTTGAACGTGCTGAAGGTGACGGCCAAGGGCAGCGCGGGAGCGGCCACGGCCGACGCCCAGCTGGCACTGGCGCCGTTCGACCCCGTCATCATTCTGCGCTCGGCCAGCATCCGTGGCCGCAACATCAATCCGGGCAAGTTCGACGCCACCCTGCCGCAGGCGGACCTGAGCCTGGAACTCGATGCCGCCATCGACACGCGGCCTAACGCGCAGACGGTGTCGGGCAAGCTGGCCATCCTCAACCACGCCACGCCCGGCCCCATCGACCAGCAAAAGCTGCCGCTGCGCCAGTTCGAGGCGCGCCTGGGCGGCACCCTGACGGCCACCACGCTGGAGTCGGCCATCATCGACTTCGGCAACGCGGGCAAATTCACGGGCAGTGGCAAGCTCAACCGCGACGCCGCCGACGCCCCCATCGGCAATGCACAGTTGACCTTGCACACGGACAAGATCGACTTGCAGCATATCTACAGCAGCATCAACAGCACGAAGATCGTCGGCGACATCGTGCTCGACAGCGACGGCAAGACGCAAACCTTGCGCGCCAGGCTGGGCGAAGCCAAGCTGCGCCTGGACGTGGAAGCCACGCTGGCCGACTCGCTGGTGCAGCTGCGCAAGGCCACCTTGCAAGCAGGCAAGAGCAACGTCAACGCGACGGGCCAGATCAGCCTGAAAGACGCACAGGAATTCAAGGCTGTCGCCAGCGCCAGCCGCTTGAACCCGGCCGATTTCGGCGCCTTCCCCGTGGCCGACCTGAACCTCGACGTGCGCGCCAACGGCCACGTGGCACCGCAATGGCTGGCCAATGCGGACTTCACCGTACGCCCCAGCAAGCTGCTCGACCAGCCCTTGTCGGGCAAGGGCAAGCTGACGGCGGACGCGGCCCACTTCAGCGGCATCGACGTGCAGTTGGCGCTGGGCAAGAACAACGTGACGGCCAAGGGCAACTTTGGCGGCGCCGGCGAAAAACTCAACTGGAATGTCGATGCGCGCCAGCTCTCCGCCATACAGGGCGACTTGCTGGGCAGCGTGCTGGCCAGCGGCGTCGTGCAAGGCACCCTGCAGCAGCCGCGCACGAGCTTTGTTGCCGATGCAAAAGGATTGGGCCTCACCAGCGGCAAGCGTCCCGCGCCAGACAGCGCCATCCACGCCAGCGGCGAAGTGGGCTTGACGGGCCCCAAGAAAGAAGCGGAATTGAAAGTGGCGGGTTCCTTGCAAAAGATCAACCCGGCCGCCTTCGGTGCGGACTTGCCCAGTGGTAATGTGAATGCGGATTTCACCGGCAGCGGCCGCCTGACGAGCGACTGGCAAGTGGCCCTGAACCTGGGCTTGCGCGAATCGACCCTGCAAAACGCCCCGCTGGCCGGCTACGCCAAGCTGTCGGCGAATGCGCAACGCATCGACAGCGTCGATACGGAACTGCGCCTGGGCCCGAACAGCCTGCAAGCGAAAGGCGCGCTCGGCGGCGCCACCGACAAGCTGGCGTGGAAACTCGATGCGCCGCAACTGTCGACCCTGGGCCCGCGCTTTGCCGGCGTGCTGCATGCGGCCGGCGCCGTCTCGGGCAAGCTGGAGGCGCCCGCCGCGCAACTGACGCTCGATGGCAAGGATCTGACCTTCTTTGGCGACCAGCAATTGAAGGCCGTGAAAGGCAGCGCCAGCGTGGGCGCCGGCCAGGGCGCGCTCGACCCCATGGTCAGCGAGCTGGAAATCACGGGCTACAGCACGCCCACCTTCAAGCTGGCCAGCGCCCGCCTGGGCACCACGGGCACGCGCGGCAGCCATACCGTGAGCCTGACGGCGCGCAACGACGATTTCGACGCCAGCGTGCAAATCAAGGGCAGCCAGAGCGGCGCCAGCTGGATCGGCAGCATCGACAGCCTGCAAAACAAGGGCCGCTATGCGCTCGTGCTGCAGGCGCCCGTGCCGGTGAAAGTGGCCGGTCCGGCCGGCAGCGGCGTGGCGGGCCTGGGCCAGCCCGAGCAGATCAGCGTGGGCAACACCGTCATCAAGTTGCCGGCAGGTAGCATCACCATGCAAAGCCTGGCCAAGAACGGCCCGCGCTGGACCAGTGCCGGCCAGGCGGCCGGCGTGGCGCTGACCTATCTGGCGCAAGTGATCCCGTCGCTGCAAGCCAATGCGCGCAGCGACCTGACCCTGGGCGCGCAATGGTCGCTCGACATGCAGGTGCCGACGGCGAAGCAGAAAGAGCCGTCACTGGCCGGCATGCTGCACGTCTACCGCGAAAAAGGCGACGTGACGGTGGGCGTGGAACAGCCGCTGGCGCTGGGATTGCGTACCCTCGATGCGCGGGTGGATGTAGCGAACCAGCAACTGCGCCTGGCCGTAAAACTGGACGGCGCGCGCGCAGGCCAGAGCGGCATCAACGCCACCGTGCAAATGCTGGGCGGGCGCATCAGCAACGACAGCGCCCTCTCCCTGACGGGCACCACCAGCATCGATTCGCTGGCCTGGCTGGCGCCGCTGACGGGGCAACCCGGCCTGGAACTGGGCGGCGCCTTGAAGGTCGCCCTGTCCGGCAGCGGCAGCATCGGCGCGCCGCAATTGAATGGCGACATCAACGGCAGCAAGCTGCTGGTGAACTGGGCCGACCAGGGCTTGAAGCTGCGCAATGGCGTGCTGCAAGCCAAACTGGCGGGCGATCAATTGCAATTGCAGCGCCTGAGCTTTGACGGCGGCGACGGCAAGGTGCAGGCTGACGGCTGGGTACGCTTTGCGAATGGCGAAGCGAGCCTGGAACTGAAATTGATGGCCGACCGCCTGCAGGCGCTGTCACGCCCCGACCGCACGCTCGTATTGTCAGGCAACAGTACCCTCGTGCGTAACGACAAGCGCTTCAGCTTCGAGGGCAAGTTCAAGGCCAACCGCGCGCTGATCGAACTGGCGCCGCAAGACACGCCCACGCAAAGCAGCGACGTGGTGGTGCTGGGCAAGGAGGTCAAGGGCAGCAAGGAAGCGCCGTCGCTGCCCCTGAATATCGACCTCGAATTCGACCTGGGCAATGCCTTCCACCTGCGCGGCATGGGCCTCGACGCCGACCTGGCCGGCAATGTGCGCGCCAGAGTCATCAACCGCGCCGCGCCGCGCGTGACGGGCAGCATCCGCGTCGCCAGCGGCCAGTACGCGGCATACGGCCAAAAACTGTCCATCGAGCGGGGATTGATCAACTTCACGGGCGCCTACGACAATCCGGCCCTGAACATCCTGGCCGTGCGCAAGCGTCCCGAAGGCGAAGCGCTGTCGGAAACGAATGTGGAAGCGGGCGTGGAAGTGCGCGGCACGGCGCAGGCGCCGACGGCCAAGCTGGTCTCCACGCCGAGCGTCTCGGACAGCGACAAGCTGGCCTGGCTGATCCTCGGCCACGGCGCGGAAACGGCGGCCGGCGATGAGATGGCCCTGCTGACGACGGCGGCCGGCGCCCTGTTCGGCGGCTCCGGCGGCGGCTTGCAGGGCAAGCTGGCCAGTTCGCTGGGACTCGACGAAGTGGGCCTGTCGCAGGCGCAAGGGCTGGAAAGCACGGTCGTCACCGTCGGCAAGCGCCTGTCGTCGCGCGCCTACCTGACGTTCGAGCAAGGCACGAGCACGGCGACGAGCCTGGTCAAGCTGCGTTACAAGCTGAACCGCCGCATCACCTTGCAGTTCCAGACCGGCACGAACAATGCGTTGGACGTGTTGTACACCTGGGCATTTGATTAAATCAGGGGTCTGCCCCAGAACCAGCAACAACAAAGGGCGCCTCGGCGCCCTTTTCCTTGATCTGCCGCAAACGGCTTACTCGGCCACGTCGAGGCCGCGTTCGATCATGCCTTCGACATAGGCGCGCAGGTATTGTTCCAGCGCCGGGCCGGACAGCACGTTGGCCGTCAGCGCGCCGTGCGGCGAGCCTTTCAGCACGCCATCGTGGTACACGCGCGCAATCCATGCCACGTCCGTGCCGGGCGTGTAATCGAGTTCGTAGTCAAACGATTCGCCGCTGACCTTGCGTGTGTAGACTTCCTTGACAATTGCCATCTAAAACAGCCTTTCTTGACGAGATTAACTGGGGTGGGGGTGCGGCACGGGATCATCCTGCGGCACCGGGTGCACGGGCCCAGGCTGGTGCCCGGGCGCCTGCTGCGGCTCCGGCGCCGGCATCGGTTCATCGACAGGCGCCGGATCGGGCGCGCGGTGGGCATCAATGGCAAACGCTGACATGGCTGGCCTCCCTGCGGATAAGGACAAAGGAAGACCATACCACGAGATGCGCGCCGCCTGTCCCTATTTGCCTGCCGGCTTGACGTCGGCGGCCACCGGCTGGGCGTTCTTCACATATTTCTCCAGCCAGTTGTTGCTTTCGTACAGCATCTGCATGATCGATTCGCGCGCGCGGTAGGCGTGGCTTTCATTCGGCAGCATCACCAGGCGCGCCGTGCCGCCCAATCCCTTGACGGCCTGGAACATGCGCTCGCTCTGGATGGGGAAGGTGCCCGAATTGTTGTCCTGCTCGCCATGGATCATCAGCAGCGCATCCTTGATCTTGTCGGCATAGTTAAATGGCGACATGGCCTGGTAGACGGCCGGCGCCTGCCAGAACGAGCGCTCTTCCGACTGGAAGCCGAACGGCGTCAGGGTGCGGTTGTAGGCGCCGCTGCGGGCGATGCCGGCGCGGAACAGGCGCGTATGCGCAAGCAGGTTGCCCGTCATGAACGCGCCATACGAGTGGCCGCCGATGGCGATGCGATTGCGGTCGGCAACGCCACGGCGCACCACTTCCTCGACGGCCGCCTCGGCGTCGGCCACCAGCTGCGGCAGGTAGGTGTCGTTCGGCTCCTGCTCGCCATTGCCGACGATGGGGAACGATGGATTGTCCAGCACGGCATAACCCATGGACAGGAAGGCGGCCGGGCCCCAGTAGCTGACGGCATTGAATTTATACGGCGAGCCCTTGGTCTGGCTGGCGGCGCTGGCCGTCTTGAATTCCTGCGGATACGCCCACATCAGCGTGGGCAGCGGGCCGTCGCGTTTGGCATCGTAGTTCGGCGGCAGCATCAGGGTGGCCGTCAAGTCCACGCCGTCGGCGCGCTTGTAGCGGATCAGCTCTTTCTGCACGTCCTTCAATTGCGGCAGCGGATGGGGGAAATGCGTGAGCGGCGTCAGCGGTGCGGCGCCCTGCTTGAGGTTGCGCACATAGTAGTTCGGCTGCTCGGTCGGCGATTCGCGCGTCGACAGCAGGCGGTTGCCGTCCTCGTCCAGCACGGCCACCACGTTTTCATAGTAGGGCGCGGCGCTCTGGAACAGGCGTTCCTTTTTCTTCGTCGCCAGGTCCAGGCGGTCGATGAAGGGACGGTCGCCTTCGGCGGAAGCACCGGCGCCGTCGAGCAGGATCGCGTTATCAACGGAGATCAGCAGGCGCGGCAGGCCGGCCGCGTCGGCGCGCATGACGGGCTGGCCCGGATCGTTATAGCGGTCTTCGAACGAACCCGCGTACACGAGGTCGCCGGGCGTACCCGCCGTCGCGGACGGCTGGTCCGGATTGATGCGCCATTGCTTGACGGCGCGCGTCTTGTACCACGCTTCGCTGAGCAGGGCCAGGTCGCCGCGGCCCCAGGCCACGCCCGCATAGCGCGAACCCAGCCTGGCCAGCACGGCCGGCTTGGCCGTGAACGGCGCCGCCTGCGTGTAGACGATGTCGCGGATATCCAGCGCGCCGGCCGGGTCGCCGCCATCCTGCGCTTCGGCCCATACCAGGGTGGCGGGTGCATCGACCCGCCAGCTGACGTCGCGCACGCCGGCGGAGACGGCGTCATTACCGGGTGGCAAGCCCTCCTCCAGCGGCTTGCGCGCCACCACGTGCAGCGCCTTGCCCGCCAGGTCGCGCACCTCGATCGTGTGGCCGAAGTCGCGCGCCGGCACGATGTAGGAATACGGCCGCACGATGCTGGTCGTCAGCAGGTGCTTGCCATCGGGCGAAGCCGAGACGCGCGAAAACTGGCCGGGCTGCCCCACCAGGCGCTGCTTGCCCGCCACATCGAGCAAAGCCAGCTGCACGGTGGTGTAGTGTTCGAACAGCTGGGCGTCCTGCTCGTTCTTCAGCAGGTCGGGATAGGTGCGCAGCTGCTTGACGGCACCGCCGGGCAGGCTGTCCTGGATGGACGGGCCCGTCGGGATACCGTTCGGCACGGGCGCCGCCCCCAGCTTGGCCGGTTTCAGCTGCACCAGCAGCGTCTTACTGTCCGGCATCCAGGAAAAGCCGCGGCCATACACGGTCGACAGGGGGGAGCTGGCCAGCTTGCGCGCCGCTTTGGTCTGCACGTCGAGCAGCCACAGTTCCACGCCCGATTCCTTCACGCCCTTGGCGGCATCGGCATAGGCGATGTGGCTGAACGCCAGGTAGCGCTGGTCGGGCGACCAGGCCAGGTCGGCGATGCGCGGCGATGCGGGCAAGCCGCTGACCTTGATCTCCTTTTGCGTATCGATATCGAGCAAGCCCAGGCCCGTGTGAAAACTGAAACGGCTGGCCGAATACGTGCGCGGATTGATGCGCAAGCCTGCCAGCTTCAGTTCCGGCTGCGCCACTTCGCTGATGCTGGGCAAGGATGGCGTCGCTAGCACGGCGGCCAGGTTGCGTTTCGGGCTCAGGTTCAGGGTCGGTGCGCGCGGCGCATCGACGATGGCTTGCAGGGGTGCCGGCGGCTGTTGATAAGCGCCATCTTGTGCCATGGCCAGCGAGGACGAGGCCATCAAGCCGACAGTGATGGGCAGCAGGGGAAAACGAGTAGACATGACACTCCAGGGACGTGGATAAGAAACAGTGACTGAGCGCAGCGTGCCGCTCGTGGCGGCACGGCATGACAGGGCATAGTGCTTTCATGCCATGTAAATGTCAATAAGCAACTCTTGCCTGCCGCCCCGCTTCGCCTTCGCCCCCATCTGGCTTACAATCGCTGTTTTCTCCGCCCCGAATGCATACATGGAAACCACCACCCTCGCCCTGCTGCTCCTGGTCCCGCTGCTGGTCTGGCGCATCTATTCGCGCCTGAAGAAACTGGTGGCGCGCCAGAAATCGCAGCTGTGGCGCCATTGGACGGTGGCGATCGCCTTCCCCGCGCTGCTGCTGTTCCTGGCGACGACGACGAAATTCGAGCTCTTGCCCCTGTCCAGCCTGGGCGCGGCGGCGCTGGCCGGCGGCTGGCTCGGCGTGCTGGGCTTGAAGCTGACGCGCTTCGAGCACGTCGGCAAGGACTTCTTCTTCACCCAGCACCGCTATCTGGGCCTGGCCATCACGATGCTGTTCATCGCCCGTCTGCTGTACCGCGGCATGGAAATCTACCTGAACACGCGCCTCGACGTGCCCGTGCCGCCGCCGCCGTTCGGCCAGAGCCCGCTGACCATGGCCGCCTATGGCCTCGTCATCGGCTACTACGCCGTGTACGCGTGGGGCCTGGTGCGCTGGCGCCAGCGCAACAAGCCCTTGCAAGCCGCGGAATGACTCAGTAGTACTGGCACAAGCCGTCACAGCTGGTCACGGCCAGCGCCTGGCGTATCGTCGCCAGCGATGGCGCCAGCGCGGGATCGAGCTCCTGGTCCACCCCGTCCAGGCTGGCCAGCAAGCGCTCGCGCAGCGGCGGCGGCATCAGTCCCACATGCACAGCCGCGTGCTGCGCGGCCGCTTCCAGCATCACTTTCTTTTGCGCCACGCTCCAGAATGGCGCCAGCACGAACTGCACCACGCCCGTGTAAGCGGTGGCCGATCCCTTGCTGAACGCGCGGGCGCGCAGGCGCTCGGTCCCGCTCACCTCCTGCGCCGGCTGGGCGCTGAACTCCTGCGCCATCAAGCCGATCAGGTGCGCATGGCAGTGCACGCCAAAGGCGAACATGGTGCTCATTTCATCGCCATACTCGGCCAGGTTCTGCGTCACCTGGTCCTTGCGCGCCTGCTGCAGCTCAGCGCCGGACAGCGGCAGCGGCCGCTCAAGGCCAAACGCGTAATAGGCCTTGCCCAGGTTGGTTGCCCGCTCGCACAGGGCCACGCTCTGGTTCATGTCCTGCAGCGCGCTAACGGGCGCCTGGAACAGGCGCGGACCGTCGGCGACGTGGGCAAACAGCTGCGCCACGGCAGGGTCGCGCAGGCGCGGCAAGCCGCTTTGCACGGTGGACGCGGCCATCATGGCTTGCAGGCGCGTGCTGGCTTGCTGGAAATCGGTATAACTGTCGGCCCAGGCGGCGGGCGCGGCAAGCAGCGCGCCCAGGAACAGGATACGCAGGCGGCGGTGGAGAACAGTAGTGGGCAAGGTACGGTCTTTCTATTGCATTAACAAGTAATTGGCACGCAGCGCAGGCGCCTCGCCCGTATTCTCGCTGCCATCCTCGACATTGCCGAAGTAGACGTTCAGATCCTGCTGCGGGCGGAAATTGCGCAGCTTGACTTGCAAGGTGGTGGGATTGATCTTGGTGAAGGTGCCGGGGAAGCACAGGCTGATCAGCTCATCCGGCTTGCCCTTGACCAGGTTCAAGGTAAAGTCTTCGATGCCGTTCTTCCAGGTGTTGCCGGTCTTCAAGATGTACGAGACCCACTTGGCATTGACGAAACCGCTCTCGCCCTGCTTTTTCGCCAGCCGGTTCCAGCTCGCGTAAAAGGCCTTGTCGCCGCAATATTTCTGTTCAAATTCCTTGCCTTCCCCCAAGTAGGAGGCACCAGGGCCGGCCGCCACGAAGGGGGCATACTGATGGCGCACGCGCACCGTTTTGCCAGCCGGAAATTTCTGCCGCCATTGGTAGACCACCGTCACGGACCAGGCCGGCACCCATGTTTCGTCTTCGGACAGCTTGGCCAGCAAGCCGTCAGCGATCATGGCCTTTTTCTGCACGGCGTTCAAGGGCGCGACCTTTTTTTCGAACGGGCTGAACGACGGGAAATAAGCGACTTGTGCATCCGACAGGCCCAGCTGCGCCAGGCGCGCCGTCACGTCAAGGCCGTCGAGCTTGGCGACCAGCACGGTCTGGTAATCCTTGCGCCTGCCGTCGACCTCGATCGAGAACTGCCGCGGCTGGCCATAGTACGTGGGCGACTGGTGGTAGCCTGCCTGGTAGGCGGGCAGCGGGAAGATGATGGTCTCTTCCACGTCGCTTTTCGATTCGTTGAGAAACTCGTACTCGACCTTGATCAAGTCCGTGCTGACAGTCAGCACTTCCTTTTTCATGGCCACGGCGTCGGTCTTGCCGACGATAATGCCGCCGGCACTGACCGAGCCGATGCCGTCATTGGCCATGGCTGGCGCCGAGCATGCCAGTGCCAGCGCGGCCGGAAGCAGCCAGCGGCGCATCACGCCGCCTTGCCCGGCACGGGATCGACCCGGCGCTGCAGCACGAAAATCGGCTGCGCCCATTGCGTATCCTTTTTCTTCTTGCTCGTGATCAAAGTGAGCTCCGAAGGATCGTAGACATCCGTGTTGTGCGTCAACGGCGTCGTCATCAGGTATTGCGCTTCCGTGTTTTTCAGGAACTCGCCGACCAGCTGGATGTTGCGGATATCGAGGTGGGCAAACGGTTCGTCGATGAAGACGAAGCCGCCGGAACCATCTTCCGATTTCAGCAGGCCGATCAGCAGCACCAGCGACTTCATCACCTGCTGGCCGCCCGACGCTTCGCCATCGTTCATGCCGATGACGCCCTTGCCGTCGAACTTGAAACGCACGTGCAAGCCCGCCTGCGACAGCTGCACGTCGTCGTTTTCCAGGCGCACGGGGTCGGCATGCACTTCGATGCCGGCCAGTTCGCCCAGCTCCTTGATGTTCTTGCTGTAGGTCTTGATGGTGTAGCGCAAGCGTTCCATGTAGGCGCCACGGGCATTGCCCGTCGCTTCGATGGCGCGGTTGTTCTGGTAGCGGCGCTCGTCCGTTTCCGACTGGCGGCCATGCAGCTGGTCCGACAGGCGGTGGTGCTGGTCGATGACGGTGGCGTCGAGTTCCCAGTCGTCGCGCGCCAGGCTGCTTTGCAGGCTGGCCACGCGCAAGTCGACCTGGTGCGCATTCTGGTGCTCGGCCACGAGGGCCGCGCGGCGCGCGGGCCGGCGCCAGCTTTTCGGCAGGTGGCGCCAGGCGTGGCGCAAGGCCAGCAAGGCGCGCGCATGCTCGGCGCGCTGCTCGATCTGTTTCTTGTAGCCGAGGCGCGAACCGGCTTCCGCTTCCGACAGCGCCAGGCGCGCGTTTTGCCACACGGTATCGGCGCGCGTGCGCGCCACGGTGGCGTTCTTCGTCAGATTGCCCAGCTCGCCCAGGCGTCCGCCCACTTCCAGGCGCTCGTCCTTCAGCGGCTTCGAATTGCGCAGCGCTTCGGCGAACTCTTCCTGGCGCGCGCTGAGCTCCTTGGCCGCATCGACGCCGGCGATGCGCGCTTTCAAGGCGCCCACTTCGGCCGCCAGTTTCGAGATCGCCAGGGTCAGCGTATCTTCCTGGCCTTCCAGGCCTGGCAGCGAGCGCAGCAGTGCTTCCAGGCGGCCGCTGCGGCCAGCCTGGCCGAAGCGGTAGCGCGACGCTTCGACGAACAGCGAGCGCCCGCCGCGGCGTTCGCGGTGATACGCCTCGGGCGTGATC
The DNA here is from genome assembly GCF_030397695.1 of Janthinobacterium sp. SUN118. Classification (NCBI taxonomy): domain Bacteria; kingdom Pseudomonadati; phylum Pseudomonadota; class Betaproteobacteria; order Burkholderiales; family Oxalobacteraceae; genus Janthinobacterium; species Janthinobacterium sp. SUN118. The sequence goes on from NZ_JAPUBV010000002.1 coordinate 120,255, forward strand.
CACTCTTCGTGGCTGCCCAGCTTGAAACCGGCCTCGACGGAATCGACGCGGGAGATGCGCGACAATTGCTCGATCAGCCAGCTTGGCACGGGCGCGGAAAATTTCACCACGGCCAGCAGGCTTTCGTCTTTCGCGACCGGCGCCGTGACCAGGTCGGGCACGATGAAGTGGCGGTAGCGTTCCTTCTCGGCCAGGCGATAGGCGGCCGCCGCATCCTTGGCCTTGTCCAGCAAGACCACGGAGGCGTAGCCGCCCAGCACGCCTTCGACGGCGCCCTGCCAGCGGCTGTCCGTCACTTCGACGATGTCCGACAGCATGGCGTGGGAAATCCCCGCATCGCGCAGCGCGCGGCGCATGCCGCGCACATTGTCCGGCTCCGGCATGGCCGTCTTGCCTTGCAGCGCGGCAATGGTTGCCTGTTCGCCCGCGATGCGCGCCGACAGCGCGTCGCGCTGCTGGCGCTGGCGCAGCAGATCCGCTTCCTTCTGTTCCAGCTGGGCCGCCACTTCGGCGATGTCGCTGCCCGAATCGGCCGCCAGCTTGTGCAAACGCTCCTTCTGTTCCAGCAGGCTGTCCAGCGGTTTCAGCTTCGCGTTGATCAGGGACAAACGGCTCTGCAAGCCGATCGACTCTTGCTCCAGCAAGGTTTCATTCATCTGCGCGTCGGACAGCGCCTTCGCCTGCGCCGCCAGCGCATTGCGTTTATCGGTCAGCTGCTGGTCCGCCTGCGCCATCGGTTTGCGCGCATCGCGCAATTGCCGGCTGGCCGCGGCCGCCTTTTCGCGCGCCTCGTGGTACTGCAGGCTGGGCAGCACTTCCTCGAGCAGGTTGCGGCGTTCCTTGTGCAAGCCTTCCCACTGATGGTAATTGGCCACGCGCAGGCGCAAGCCTTCCAGGTTGGTCTTTGACGCCTCGAGTTCCGTTTCGAAGCGTTTCAGCTCCACTTCCGTGTCGCGCTGGTGGCGCTTGGCTTCATCGTAGGCGTCCAGCACTTCCTTGTCGCCGAACACCTGGAACACGAGGTCGAGCAGCTGGCGCGGCGCGTATTCGCACAGCTTGTCCGTCTCGCCCTGCTCCAGCGCCAGCACCTTCGACATGGCCGGCGACAGGCCCGCATTGGCCAGGCGCTTGCGGTAGTTTTCCACGCCCAGCCAATCGTTGGCGTCCGTGATGTCCTCGATCTGCACATTGCCCGGACGCATCAGATACTGGCGCTTCCAGTCGCCGCCGTTCTTCTGGATCTGGCAAAACAGGGTCACTTCATCGTCGCTGAAGAAGCCGGAACTGCGGAACGGCCGGTTCGACAGCTGCTTTCCCACGTTCTTGTTGTCGACCACGGCGCGCAGCCAGGCCGTCTGCTGGCCCGAGTGGCGCGCATAGTGCTTGTACGTGCGGCCCATCGAACAGTCGAGGCCGAACAGGGTGCGCAAGGCGTCGAGCAAAGTGGTCTTGCCCGAGCCGTTCTGCCCCGCGATGGTGATGATCTTCGCGTCGAGCGGAATATTCTTGATGCGCTGCCAGTAATCCCAGTGCACCAGTTCAAGTGATTTGATATGAAACATGGCCGCTTTCAGTGAGGGAGGTCGGACGACGGCGTATCACCCGCGTCGCTGATGTCGGTGGACACATCGGCATCCACGTCGGCGTCGAGCTCGGCGTCCGCCAGCGCATCGCCGCCCACGACGACCAGGCGCGCCGGCGCCCGCTTGAACACGTCGGCCAGGGCGCCGTTGATGATGCGCTCCTTCAAGACGTCCGTGTCCATCATCAGGTCCAGCAGCGGGCCTTCGAGGATAAAGTCGCCGCGCCGCTCGATGAAGCCCAGCTTGGCCAGCGTGCCCAGGTTCATGTCCATGCGCGTCTTCTTGCCCAGCTTGTCGCCGAAGTCCGACAGCAGCGCCTTGTAGGAAATGCCGATCGACGCGTCTTCCGCGCGCGGCAGCGGCTTTTCCGTGCCGAACATGTCATTCTGGTCGTCATCGGCGTGCTGGTGCGTTTCCTGGCGTTCGCGCTTGGGCAGGATGATCTGCGCCCACAGCACTACCAGCAAGGCCACGCCATCGCGCGCCAGGCCGAAATTATTGTTTTGCCACACGTCGCGCGCGCCGAAGATCTTCGGCTCGATGGTGCGCGTCAGGGCCAGCGTGACATGGTCGGCATACACGTTGTCGAGCAATTTCAGGCCGCAGGCCAGCAGTCGCGCATCGATCTCGGCGCGGAACAGTTCGTCCGACAGCACGCGCTTGACCAGCTTGTCGTCGCGGCGCAGGGTTTGATGCGTGAGCAGGCGCGCAATCAGGATTTGGGAATCGTCATTCATCGGCGGTGCCGCTATCTAAATCAAGTGAAACATTCAGTGAAAGCGAGGCGATCGACATGGCCGCCACGTGGGGGTCGGTCAGTTGGACCATCTCGTCGGTCGGTGTAAAGGTGATCGGCAAACGGGCCAGTTCGGCCGTCGAACCCTGCAGGCTTGCTTCGGAGACATCACCGAGCAGCGGCAGCATGGAGGCGCGGTACGAGGCCACGGCAAAGCTGGCCGGCAGCAGGGAATCCTGCACGGGCACGCTCTTCGGCCCCTCTTCGCCGATGCTGGGGAAATTGCCCAGGCTGGCGAAGTTCGACAGGCGGTCCAGCAAATCGTCGAGTTCAAGCTGCATGGCGGGTCCGTCGCTGATGGTGGTGGGCGCGTCCTCGCCGCTGGGCAGGCCCGTGTTGATGACGCCCGCCGCCCGTTCGGACAGCAGCTCTGTTTCGGCCACGTCGATCATCTCGGCCGGCGTGGCGAACAGGGGCACGACGGGCTGGTCGATGGCGCCCTCGGCCAGGCTGGCCAGGTCCTCATGCAGCAGCAGCCAGCGCTTGATGTCGGTCGTCGACAGGCCCGACTGGCCCAGGTGCACCCGCTGGCGCTCGATCTGGTTCAGCGCGCGCGAAAACATGCCTTGCATGTTCAGCAACTTGCTCTGCGCGCGGCCGATCGCCTGCGCCGCCTTGTGCGTGGCGCTGTCCGCGTTTTCATCGGAAGTAATCGCCACGAGGATTTCCGAGCCTTTTTCCACCCAGTCGCAGGCCATGTTCCACTTCGCCTGCGCCGTGCGCAAACGGAATTCGGAACCGGAGGCGATGGCGTCGGAGAATTCCTCCGTCAAGTCCACCAGGCGTCCCAGCAGATGTTGCAGTTGCTCCACCGACACACCGCCCACGGCTTGCGCGCCCGCCACCTGCGACAGCAAAAAGCCCATCTCGGCTTCGTCTTCCGTCTGGCCCAGGCCCAGCAGGCTGTCGATGGCCGACAGCACGTTGCGCGCCATCGGCGTGACGCGGTACACGCCCTGCTGCGCATCCCAGGCCAGCAGCTGGTTCGAACGCAGGCGCAGCAAGACCGTTTCCAGGCTTTCCGGCAACAGATAGGCGAGCCGGGTATTGATGTCGGCACGCGTGTAGGCGGACGTGGCCGCATCGGCGGCCAGCTCGCGCAACACGAGCAGGCGCACCAGCACGCCATCGAAACCGCCGTGGAACAGGGCCGTAAACACTTGCAGCAAGGGTTGCGCCCGCTTCAAATGGAATACCTGCTCGATCTCGTCAGCCGAAATATTGGGCTGAAAATGCGCCTGCAAGGAATCGTGATGCTCTTGCTCTGTCTGATTTGCATCCGTAGCCACGGCTGCACTTGCCATTATATCAATCATTCTATTCCGGATGAGTGTTCAGCGGGCGGCGCTGCGGGCTAACGCTGCGCTGCGGGGCGGGGGCGTCAGTATATCAGTTCTGACATGCAATTCGACACGTGGCGGGGGGCACTGCGGACAGGGCGCAACACGCAGGCGGCACCAGCGCACGCGGCGCCAGCCAGATGGCGGGGGAGATCCGGCAGATCAGCCCCCGCAACAACAGTGAACGCTTACTTTTTAATGATCTTCTGCAAAGTCTGCTCGACATAATCGCCGTCTTCATCGGCAAATGTCACCTTCACGGGATACCATTCCAGCGACGGCGCCAGCCACAGGTCCACCTGCTGGCCCTGCTTGTTCGACGGCGGCGCCTTGACCAGGTGAATGGCGGCGACTTCGCCCAGGCCCGTGGCCACCTTGTCTTCCTTGACGACCTTGAAAGTCCACGGTTCGGCGTCGCGGCGGCCGGCGACGAAGAACGTCCATTCCGAGCCGGCGACGAATTTCTCGGGCGCGGCGCGCGCCACGCTGGCCAGTTGCCAGACAGTGCTGTTGCGGTCCTGCTCGCCGCCTTTCAGCGGATAACTGTCATCGCCTTCGCTGAAGACGATGGTCTTGCTGTCGCGCTTGAACGTGGTCGTGGCCGCCTCCTTGCGGAAGCGTTTTTCCACGAACTGCGCGGGCGCCAGGCCGTAATCGTCGACCGTGCCTTCGCTGCGCTGCTCGAGGATCTTGCCAAACAGGGCAGCCTTGGTTTCGGCCAGCAGCGAATACTTGCCGTCGCCCGCGCGCCAGTTGCTGACGGACTCGCCGGCCAGCGAAATGCCGCGCTGCCGGGCCTTGATGGAATAGACGAGGTCTGCCGATGGCGCCAGCTTGTACGGGCGCTTGATGACGGGATGCTCCACGGGCTCGTCCACCGCCATGGCGGGAGACAGGGTGGCGGCCAGCAAGCCGGCGGCCAGTACATGTTTCAAGGTGGTCAAAGAATTCATTTATTTTCCTGTGATGTCGGTGCTGCGTTGACGCTGATCTTGGTCACGGTTTGCGTGGTCAGCGCCCCGTTCGCTTCAGTATTGCGTATTTGTACCGGATACCATTGCATGGACGGCGCCAGCCAGATATCGAGTTGCGACGAATAGGTGCCGGGTTTCGGCGGCCGGCGCAGATGCCAGGTCACCAGGCGCCCCATCTTCGTGTCGAGCTCTTCCTCGCCCACCAGCTGGAAGCGGAACACGGTCGCTTCCTTTTCTTCGCCGACGAGAATGTCGATATTGCCCACCAGCTGGTTGACGTCGGCGCGGCCGATGGCGGCCAGCTGGAATGGCACGGTGGCCTTGTCCTGCACGCCCTCCTGCCACGGCGCCGTGACCGTGCTGGCCGAGAACGTGATGGTCTTGGCATCGCGGTTGAAATGCGTGGCCGTCTGCGCGCGGCCCTTGCGTTTTTCCGTGGCCGTGACGGGCACGACGCCGCTGGCATCGATCATGCCTTCGCTCGTCAAGACCAGCAGGTTGATGCGCGTGATCAACATGCTCAAGCCCACTTCCAGCTTCAACTGGTAGCTGTCGCCGTGGTTTTGCCACGCCATGGATGCGACGCCCTGCCATTTGGTGCCATCGGCATCGCGCCGGTCCACGTGCAGGTCGAACTGGGCCGACGCCGGCACATTCGCCTTGTAACGCCGCGCCTGCTCGACCGCAGGCGGCGGCGCGGCGGCCGGCGCCGGTGGCGCCGCTTCGGCTGGCGCGGGCGCCGTGATGGCCGGCGCGCCCGCCGCCGCGGGAGCGGGCGTGGCGGGGCCTTCCGGCACGTCGCTGGGCGGCGCCGTCAGCTGGGGCGTCTCGCTCGACGGCAACTCGGTCGGCGGCGGCGGCGGTGGCGGCCGCGGCTTGGGCACGGGCTTGGGTTTGGGTTTCGGCGGCGGTGGCGTCACCGGCAAGGGCTTGGGCGGCTCGGCAATCAATGCCATGCTGACCACATGCGCCTTGTCTAGCCTCGCAGGCACCGTACCGGCATGCGATGTGAGCCACTCCAGCGCCACGTAATGCAGTGCGCCGATGATCGCGACAAAGACGACGGTGCGGCGACGCGGCGGTGAAAAGAAGGAAGCTGGCATCATAAGCCGTAGTGTAACGCTTTCGCCCCGCCGCTGCCCCTTGCCCGTGCTCAACTCCTGATGTTTTATGTAAGAAAATGTTCGCGACTTTGCGTCAGTTGCAAGCTGATATCTGCTACGCTAGGACTATCCATCCAACAGGAGATTTCGCATGGCAAACCCGCAAATGCCCCAGATTCCGGGCGCAGCAGTTGTGACCGATACGCTCGACTTCGTCAAAAACCTGTGGGGCAGCATGAGCGTGCCTGGCATGGGCGTGCCTGGCATCACGGCACCGACCATGTCGGTGGAAGAACTGGACAAGAAAATCAACGACTTGAAAGCCGTCGAAGCCTGGCTGAACCTGAACACCAGCATGCTGCGCGGCAGTATTCAGGCGCTGGAAGTGCAGCGCGGCACCATCGCCACCCTGAAGTCGATGGGCGCCTCGCTGGCCGCCGCCATCACCCAGCCTGGCGCCAGCGACACCTCGCTGTTCGAATCCGTACCGTACGCGTCCGCATTTTTCCAGCAGCCGACGCCCGCAGCGGCGGCGCCGAAAGCGCCCGCACCGGCCCCCGCTCCAGCGCCTGAGCCGGCACCCGCACCAGCGGCCAGTGCGCCCAGCGAGGCGAATGCCCATGCGGCAGCCCAGCTGGCCAATCCGAGTGCTTGGTGGAATTTGTTACAAGATCAGTTCAAACAGGCGGTATCGACGGCCATGTCGCCCGATACGGCCAGTGCGGCGGCCAGTGCAGGCGGCGCGGCCAAGGCCAGGCCGGCAGCGGGCAAGCCGGCCAAGCCTGCCGAGACCGGCGCGGTAGCCAAGGCCAAGGCGGCGCCACGCAAGGCGCCGGCGAAACGCGCGGCGCCCAAGGCCAAAGCGCCAGGCAAGTCCTAGCGCTTCACGACCTCAAGCAGCGATATGATCAGGCGATACGATGAATGCGGATCGCCTCGATCATATTGTCGGCCTGGCGTTTTACGTCACCGATCGTGATCAGGCCTTCGTCCGCCAGCGCCTTGGCGTGCTCGTACGAAGACTGGAATGTTTCCAGCGTGTCTCCCTTGGCGGCGACCGGGCGTACCCAGGCAATGCTGCCGACTTTCATTTTTTTGTACACTTCATTGACCACATCACGCATAGTTTCTTCCTTATTGTTGTAAAGCAACTCAAGCACGGGCAAGCCCACGCTGGCCCCTAGTTTATCATCCGGCGCGCTCGCGCACGGATTTTCCGGGATTTTCGGCTGCCGGCGGCGCTTTTTCCAGCGCCACGAGTTCCGCTTCCGGCGCGGGCGGCGGCGTCAGCTGCACCAGTTGCTCCATCAATTGCGCGAAACGCTGCTGCCCTGGTGCAATTTTGTCTACATACAACAACACCTCCATGGCCTCGGCCGCCAGCTCCGCCTGGTAGCCGCGCTGCTGCAGGAAAGAGACGATGATTTGCGCCGAATTGAACAGGATGCGCAGATTGTTCGGCAGCTTTTCGCGCGCCGCGCGCATCCAGCTGACCGCTTCGTTGAGCTTGTCCGTCTTCCACAGCAGCACGCCCTTGTTCATCAAGTCCGACGCTTCCTTGCGCGACGCGATGATCATGCTCGTGCCTTCGTCGCCCATCTTCGCCTTGTCGAAGATTTTCTGCACCTCGTCCTGTACCACCTGGTTGTCGTGGTTGTTTTTCACCACGTAGCACAGCAGGCCGGCCGGCGCATCCTTGACGCCGACGGCGAACAGCAGGGTCGCCAGCTCCATGCAGATGCTTTTCTCGGGCCGCGCCGGATCCTCGGCCAGCATGGCTTCGAGCTCGTCGCCGCACTTGCGCGCACGCCGGTAGTCGCCCGTCTCGTGGTGCACCATGCCTTCCGTGATCTTGGCGCGCAAGCCGATCTGCTCGGGCGAAAATTCGCGCTGCGCCAGCAGCAGCCACTGCAGCGCCTCCTTGGCATCCTTTTTGAGGCCGCACACGCGCGCCAGGCCCAGGTAGGCATCCGGCGTCTTCATGACGGAAAACTCGCCGATGGAAATGCACTTGCGGAAGGCCTTTTCCGCCATGCCGACATTGCCGATTTTTAGCGCCGCCATTCCCAGGTTGCGCTGGCGCGGCACGGAATTGGGCGACAGGCGCGCCGCTTTTTCCAGCACGCCGCACGCTTCCTCGTGCTGGCCCATCAGCTGGTAGGCGACGGCCATCTGGTCGTAGGCGTCGATGTAGTACTTGTTTTCGACGATCACGCCCTGGAAGATCTGCCGCGCCGCCTCGTGTTCGCCGTTATTCATGCGGATCTTGCCCAGTCCCGCCCTGGCCCAGCTGTAATCGCGGTCGGCCAGCACTTTTTCATACACGGCGCGGGCTTTTTCCGGTTCGCCGCTTTTCAGCAGCAGGGTGGCCTTCATGCGCAACAGTTCCAGCTCGTGCAGCTTGTTGACCTCGATCTGCGCATCGCACAATTTGGCTGCGCGCAGATAATCCTTTTCCATGCACGCCTGGTCGATTTCGCGGAATACCTGCTTCTTGTGCCAGACGCGGTTCAGGCGCGTCAGCAGCACGCCTTCCGTGATGGGCTTGATCAGGTAGGCGTCGGGCTGGTGTTCGGCCGCGCCCATCACCGATTCCACGCTTTTCTCGGCCGACACCATCAGCCACACGCTCGACGGCGCCGTCAGGTTGCGCACGCGCGTCTCTTCCAGCACCTGCTGGCCGTTCTTGCCTTCACCGAGGTTGTAATCGCACAGCACCACGTCGTAGCGCGTCTTGGCCAGCAGTTTCATGGCTTCGCCGCCGCTGGCCGCCTGGTCGATATGGCGCGCGCCCAGGTTGCGCAGCGATTCGCGCAGCAGGATGCGGATGCCGATGAAGTCGTCGACCAGCAGATAATGCTTGTCGGCCCAGTCGGTGCTGCCCGCTTCGGCGGCGGTGGCGTGGCTGTCTGTCGTCATGGCGTCCTCGTTCAGGGCAGGCGCAGGATGAAACAGCCGCCGCCCAGGGCGCCGCCATTTTCCAGCGCGATGCTGCCGCTGCTGCCCCGGTGCTTGTGCATCTTCGCCACTTCGCTGGAAAAATACAGGCCCAGGCCCGTGCTGTTGGTGGAGAAATTCACGCCGGCCGCCATGCCGTCCATGGCCGCGCTGCCCGCCTCGAGCAGCGCCTGCGAGTAGCCATCGCCATTGTCTTCCACGCGCAATTCCAGCAAATCGCCGTGCTCCCGCACGGACAGGCGGATCGTGTCCCGCGTGTAGCGGATGGCGTTGTTGATCGCATGCGCGAGCACGCCGATGACGAGGTCTTCATCGAGTGTCCAGATCAGCTCCGGCGGGCATTGCGTCTCCAGGCGGATGCCCTTCGACAGCAGCAGGATCTTTTCCTGGTCCACCACCTGGTCGATGACCTGGCTGACCAGCTGCGGCTGCACGTCGAACGGGTAGCCGGGCTTGCCCACTTCCTTGTACAGGGCCAGCAGCTGGATCAGGTTGTCGTTCAGGCGCTTGGTCTGGTACAGCATCTGCGCCATCTGCAGGTAGGCGGGGTCGGCCTGCGGGACCTCTTTCGCCTGCTCGGCCGCCAGCAGCGATTCCAGGGTGCCGCTGACCACGCTGATCGAGTTTTTCATGTCGTGCACGGTCGACGCCAGGAACAGGAAAAGCTCGGGCGAGCTGTGTTGATCTTCCACCGGATATCTCCTTGGGCGCCAGCGGCACCGCGCCGCGGCTCAAATGTTGCCACAAGCAAATTATACCGTTCGTGCCGGGCAGCGCTCCAGCATAGCGCAGAAGTCTGTGATCTGACGCAACAAAGCCGCCCCGCGTGGCGCACGGGGCGGCTTTCAGCCAGCAGCAGGGCTGTCTCAGCGGCGCGCGCCCGCCAGCCGGCGCACCACCGCGATCATGCGGTCGATCTCCTCGTACGTGTTGTAGAACGCGAACGAAGGCCGCACGGTCGCTTCCACGCCGAAGCGGCGCAGGATCGGCTGGGCGCAGTGGTGGCCCGAACGCACGGCGATGCCCTCGTCGTTCAGGGCGCGCCCCACTTCGGCCGGCTCGTAGCCGGCCAGCACGAACGAGGCCACGCTGGCCTTGTCCAGCGCCGTGCCGATCAGGCGCACGCCGGCGATCGCCTGCAAGCGATGCGTCGCGTAGTCGAGCAGCGCGTGCTCGTAGGCGGCGATGTTTTCCAGGCCGATGCGCTGCACGTAATCGATGGCCGCGCCCAGGCCCACGGCGTCGGCGATATTGCCCGTGCCCGCCTCGAAACGGTTCGGCACGCCCTGGTAGACGGTGCGCTCGAACGTGACGTCGGCGATCATGTTGCCGCCGCCCTGCCATGGCGGCAGCTGCTCGAGCAAATCGGCCTTGCCATACACGGCGCCGATGCCCGTCGGACCAAACACCTTGTGCCCCGAAAACACATAGAAATCGGCGCCCAGCGCCTGCACGTCCACGCGCAGGTGCGACACGGCCTGCGCGCCGTCGACCAGCACGCGCACGCCGGCCGCATGCGCCAGCGCGATGATCTGCGCCACGGGCGTCACCGTCCCCAGCGCATTCGACACCTGCGTCACGGACACCAGTTTGGTGCGCCCGTTGAGCAGCTTGCGGAATTCATCGAGGATGATCTGCCCGCTGTCGTCGACGGGAATCACGCGCAATGTCGCGCCCTTCTCGGCCGCCAGCTGCTGCCACGGCACGATGTTGGCGTGGTGCTCGAGCTGCGAAACGATGATCTCGTCGCCACTGCCGATGTACTTGCGGCCAAAGGTATTGGCGACCAGGTTGATGCCTTCCGTGGCACCGCGCACGAAGATGATTTCATTGGCCGAGGCGGCGCCGAGAAAATTCGCCACCTTGGCGCGCGCCGCCTCGTACGCATCGCTGGCGCGCGCCGCCAGCGCGTGCGCGGCGCGGTGGATGTTCGAGTTCTCGTGCGCATAGAAGTACGCGATGCGGTCGATCACCGACTGCGGCTTGTGCGTGGTGGCCGCATTGTCGAACCAGGCCAGCGGCTTGCCGTTGACCCGTTCGGCCAGCACGGGAAAGTCGCGCCGCACGGCATGCACGTCGAACGGCGCCGGCGCCTGGTGTTCACCCGGTGTCGCCCCCGCCGGCTGCGCGGGCAGCACGGTCTGGAAATAGAACTCGGGCTGGCTGTTTGACGACGGGACAGGCAGCTGGCGCGCAGGTGCGCGCTGCGGCGTGGCAAACAGGCCACGCAAGTCGTCCGCATCGTGCTGTCCCCGTCCCTGCCGCGCCAGGCCGTCGAGACCATGGCCCGACGCGGGATAGCCGTGCGCGCCACCGATGAAATAATACGGCGATGGCGCGCCGGGCGCGTTGATCGCCGACAGGCGCGGCGTCGGCACGGAGGCCGGCGCCGGCGCAATCGGCGACTCCAGCGGAGGCGTCACGGGCGGCACCTGCGCCGTCGCCACGCCGGGCGCGATGGCGGCGAACGCAGGACCGGGTTGCGGCGGCGGACGGTTCGCATAGCGGGGCGCCGCATCGAGTACGCTGCCGGAACCGCCGAGACTGGGCGATTTGTCCACTGCAGGCGCGAGCCCCGGCAGGCGCGCGAAAAACTCGCCCGCCAGGCGGTTCAGCGTTGCTTCGTCGGGTAACAGCGATGCAGGCGGCGAAGACGGCGCCAGGGCCGCCGCACCATCACTTGTAGGTGTCTGGGTAGTCATGGTATTTACCGATCTCCACGTCTTCCAGCACGGCCAGCGCATCGTCCGTCAATACGGCCAGCGAGCAATACAGCGAAATCAGGTAGGACGAAATCGCATGGCGGTTGATGCCCATGAAGCGCACGGACAGGCCCGGGCTTTGCTCGCCCGCCAGGCCGGGCTGGAACAGACCGATCACGCCCTGGCGCTGCTCGCCCGCGCGCAGCAAGATAATCTTGGTCTTACCGTCTTCGATCGGCAGTTTGTCGGACGGCACCAGCGGCACGCCGCGCCACGTGAGGAACTGCGAGCCGAACAGGCTGACGGTCGGCGGCGGCACGCCGCGGCGCGTGCATTCGCGGCCGAAGGCGGCAATCGCCAGCGGATGCGCGAGGAAGAAGCCGGGCTCCTTCCACACTTTCGTCAGCAGTTCATCGAGGTCGTCCGGCGTGGGCGCGCCCGTCAGGGTAAAGATGCGCTGGTCATCGTGCACGCTGGCCAGCAGGCCGTAATCGGGATTGTTGATCAATTCGCTTTCCTGGCGCTCCTTGATCGTTTCGATGGTCAGGCGCAGCTGCTCCTTGATCTGGTCGTGCGGGCTGCTGTACAGGTCCGACACGCGCGTGTGCACGTCGAGCACCGTGCTGACGGCATTGAGGAAATACTCGCGCGGCTGGTCATCGTAGTCGACGAAGGTTTGCGGCAGTTCCGACTCGTCGCGCTGCGAACACGCCACGCGCACGTCCTTCGGATTTTTCACGCGGTTCAGGCGGTAGATACCCGCTTCCACGGGCAGCCATTGCAGCAGGTGCACGAGCCAGCGCGGCGTGATGGTGGACAGCTGGGGGACGCTCTTGCTGGCATTGGCCAGCTGGCGCGCGGCGTTGTCGCCCAGCGCAAACTGGCTATCGGGGGTTGCTTCGGCCATCAACTACTCCTAATGAGAAAAGTGAATATGCTTATCTGAAAAACAAATAAAGTATCGGACGCCCCTCTCGTTTACTCAACATGCTATCGCCACCAATGCGGCGCTTAATCGACCCGCCTTAATCGACCAATTCCGGTTCGCAGCGCGCCATCAAGCCCGCCAGGCCGATGCCCAGCGCGCCGGCCAGCTTTTCCACCGTCAGCAGCGACGGCGTGGCCGCGCCCCGTTCGATTTCGCCGATGAAGGAACGGTTCAAGTCGGCCGCTTCGGCCAGCCGCTCCTGCGACCAGCCATGCCCTTCGCGCAACTGGCGCACGGCCAGTCCAAACTGTTTGATCAACATGCTGTCCTCATGGGTGGTGGGCAAAGGCGGAGTGCGGTGCAAGTGCGGCGGCGGGCAGCGATACCTCGCCCGCTTCCTGCTGGTTGTGGGCTTGCGTGACGTTGCTGCCGGGCGCCACGTTACGGGTCAGCCAGACATTGCCGCCGATGACAGAACCCTGGCCGATGGTCACCCGCCCGAGTATCGTGGCGCCGGCGTAAATGACCACGTCGTCCTGCACGATGGGGTGGCGCGCCAGTCCCTTTTTCAGCACGCCGTCGGCGCCGGCGGGAAAGCGCTTGGCGCCCAGGGTGACGGCCTGGTAGATGCGCACGCGTTCGCCGATGATGGCCGTCTCGCCGATCACCACGCCCGTGCCATGGTCGATGAAAAAGCTGCTGCCGATGACGGCGCCCGGATGGATGTCGATGCCCGTCTGCGAATGGGCCACCTCGGCGATGATGCGCGCCACCAGCGGCGCGCCCAGCGCATACAGGGTGTGCGCCAGCCGGTAATGGATGATGGCCAGGATGCCCGGATAGCACAGCAGCACTTCATCGACGCTGTGCGCGGCCGGGTCGCCATGGAAGGCGGCCGCCACGTCCGTGTCGAGCTGGGCGCGGATGCGCGGCAGCGCGCGGGCGAAGCGCTGCACGATGGCCAGCGCCTGCTGTTCGATGGGCACCGTCTGCTGCAAGCCATGCTGGCGCGCGTGGTAACTGAGTTCGCGCCGCACCTGTTCGTGCAAGCCGGTCAGGGTCGTGTCGAGCGTGTGGCCGACAAAGAAATCCTCGCTCTCCTGCTGCAGGTCGAGTGGCCCCAGGCGCATGGGGAACAGCGCCGCGCACAGGGCATCAACGATGTCGCGCAAATGCTGGCGCGACGGGAATTCGCGCGCGCCGCACTCCTGGTGGCGCAACAGCCCTTCGCGCCACTGCTCGCGCACGGCGCGTAATTCATCGACGATCTGGCGCAGCTCCCATTGCGGCTGCGCGGCGAGGGGGACGGGAGGCAAGGCACGCTGGTTCATGGTGGTCCTGAGAGGTGAATTAGTCCTGGATCCAGGGCAGGGAGTGCCAGCGCCAGCCACCACTGTGGCCGCGCTGCAGTTGTCCGTCGAGGTCACCCTCGAAACCTTGCGCGATATTGAACACGTGCGTGAAACCGGCCTTCGCGGCCGCTTCGGCGGCAAGGGCCGAACGCTTGCCGCTGCGGCACAGCAGCAGCACCACGGCGTCCTTGCCGCCCGCCTTCGCTTCCAGTTCGCGCGTGAAGCGGGGGTTGCGGTTCATGGCCGTGCCGGTGGCCCATGCCACGTGCAGCGAGTCGGGCACGTAGCCGACGAAGGTGCGCTCTTCATTCGTGCGCACGTCGACCAGCACGGCCTTGCCGGCCTGCACCAGCTGCCACGCATCCTGCGCGCTGACGATGCCCGCATACGGCAAGCCTTGCGCCTGCGCCTGGGTGCGCGCGAGATTGAGCACTTCGTCGAACGCCGCCTCGCCGTGCGCGGCGCGGGGGTCGAATACCAGTTCTGTCGCTGCCATCTGTCCACCTCTTTATTCCGTCGTCAAAAAACAAGCACGAGTCCACTGTAGCGAACTTATGTTGTTCGGAAAACAAATTAAAAAGAGTTTGGAAAGATGAAAAACGTATATGGGGTCACGTGCATGGGGGCAGCCCCTCACACGCGTTGGCGCCATCTCTTGACGGCGTATCCAAGAGCAGGCACCGGGGTCGCCCCCTGAGGTTCCGCCCCCGGAACTCGCTTCCGGGGGAGCAATCAGGAAGCCCGGCGACGCTCGCGCAGCAGGAAACGGGCGGGATCGAGCGCCTCGGCCAGCTGGCGCTCCAGCGGCAGCGGCTCGCCCTCCAGCTGGCAGGCCAGCAGTTCGGCCGCCAGCGGCGCCCAGATCAGGCCGCGCGAGGCATAGCCGAGCAAGCCAAACAGGTCGGGCCAGCGCGGCACGTCGCGCAGGCGCTCGCAGCGGCCCGGCACGCCGGGGTCGGGCAAGGCGCCCGCCAGCGGCAGGCGGTCCGGCGCCACGCAGCGAAAACCCGTGCGTCCGGCCAGCGGCGCGTCGAACGGAGGGACGCCGAGGATATCGGCGCCCTTGTGGATGTTCTCGTGCTGGCTCGATGCGCGCACGCTGGCGTCGGCATCCGCGTCGTAACTGGCGCCCACGCAGACGATGCCGCCATGCGCCGGCGTCATGTAGGCTTCGCGGCAGACGACGAATGGCGGCACGGGCAAGCTGCCTTCGGCCAGGTGCGTGACCTGGCCGCGCACGGCGTCGAGCGGCAGGCCGGCCGCCTGCTCGAACTGCAGCGCGCCCGTGCCGGCGGCCAGGATGACGGTGGACGCCGCCGCGATCAAGCCACCCTGCGCATCGCGCACCAGCCACTCGCCGTCCTGGCGTTCCAGGCGCAGCACACTGCTGGCAAAGCGCCGCGTCAGCAAAGTGCCACAGGCGTCGAGCATGGCCGCGCAGACGGAGGCTGGGCGCGCCCAGCCTCCTTGCGCGAACCACCAGGCGCCATCGGGCGCGGGGCAACCCAGCATGGCTGTCGCCTCGGGCGCTTCCAGCCAGCGGGCAAAATCGGGCGGATACAGGCCGCTGGCGGCGATCTGCCGCTGCACCTGCGCATGCGCGCCGTCGCGCGCCAGTTGCAGCACGCCGCACTGCGCGCCATCGAAGGCGGCGCCGATGCCGCCCAGGCGCTGCCAATGGCGCAGCGAATACAGATACGCGGCGCGCACCAGGCGCGTGGCGATATTGTCGTCCTTCGACAGTTGCGGCATGAAGATGCCGGCCAGGTTGCCGGATGCCTCGCTGGCCGGCTGCGCGTGGCGTTCGACCAGCGTCACCTTCCAGCCGCGCGCGGCCAGCCGTTCGCAGGCGGCGGCGCCCGCCACGCCCGCGCCGATGACGATGGCGCGCCGTTCCGGCGCCACGCGCGCCTCGCTGTCGCCGCGCCGGGCATAGAACACGGCGCGCAAGCGGCTCTCGTCGAAGACAAAGCCATTTTTTTGCAGCGCCGCGCGCTGCGCCTCGTCGAGGTGCACGGCGTGCAGGCGGGCGCCGTCGACCATCAGGCGCGCCAGCACGGCGGTCGCCGGCGGCACCCACGCCAGATGCACTTCATCGACGCGCGCCGACAGCTGCGCCAGGCAAGCGTCAAGCTCGCCGATCAGCACATCGAGCGTGACCAGGCCATCGCGCGACACCATGCGGTGCAGGCCGGGCACGCAGGGCGGCCATTGCGCGCGCCACTCCTGCGGCAAATGGCTGGCATCGATGGGACGGGGCGCCAGCGCGATGTAGTGCAGGCGGCGTCCGCCATGCCGGGTGCAGGCGGCGCGCAGGCGCGCGCCGTCGAAATCCGTGTCGAGCAGGACC
The DNA here is from genome assembly GCF_030397695.1 of Janthinobacterium sp. SUN118. NCBI lineage: Bacteria > Pseudomonadati > Pseudomonadota > Betaproteobacteria > Burkholderiales > Oxalobacteraceae > Janthinobacterium > Janthinobacterium sp. SUN118. Next base: position 136,341 of record NZ_JAPUBV010000002.1, read on the forward strand.
AGCGCGTGGCGCATCAGCGCCCCGCGCGGCAAAAGCAGGCGGGCGCATGGTCGTTGACCATGCCGATGCCCTGCATGTAGGCGTAGATGATGGTCGAGCCGACGAACTTGAAGCCCCGTTTGAGCAAGTCTTTCGACAACCTGTCCGACAGGGCCGTCTTGGCGGGAAACTCGCCCGGCTGCCAGCTGTTGACGATGGGCTGGCCATCGACATACGCCCACAGGAAGCTGTCGAGCGTCTGCCCTTCCGCGCGCAGGCGCAGGTAGGCTTGCGCATTCGTGATGGCGGCCGCCACCTTCAGGCGGTTGCGCACGATGCCGGGGTCCAGCAGCAGCTGCGCCACCTTGTCCGGGCCATACGCGGCGATCTTTTCCGCGTCCCAGTTGTCGAAGGCGGCACGGTAGGTGTCCCGCTTGTTCAGGATGGTTTCCCAGCTCAGGCCCGCCTGCGCCCCTTCCAGGTTCAGCATCTCGAACAGGCGGCGCTCATCGTGGCAGGGCACGCCCCATTCCGTGTCGTGGTACGCGACGTAGCGGGGGTTGGCCGGATTGGCCCAGGAGCAGCGGATGAGATTCATGGTCGTGTTCTTCGTGTGCGGGTAACTGCCAGTATAGATTATCGGCCGCGCAGGATGCGCCCCAGTTCAAGCAGGCCGTGCTGAATTTCGGCCGGCGGAATGGCGGCAAAGCCCAGCAGCAGCCCGGGCGGCACGGCGCAGGCAGGACTGGCGTCAGGGTCCGCATAATGGCCCAGCGGGCGCAGTTCGATGCCCCGCTCGACGCCCGCGCGCGATACGACCTCTTCATCGTGCGCGGGCGCCTGGCGAAAGTAGGCGCACAGTTCCAGGCCGCTGTCGGCCGGGCCGCACGCGAGCTGGTCGTCGAGTTCGCGCGCGATGCCGCGCAACAGCAGGTCGCGCCGCTCGGCATTGCTGTCGCGCGTGCGGCGGATATGCCGGCCGAAATGCCCCTCGGCGATGAAGTCGGCCAGCGCCATCTGCGGCACGATGGCCGTGTGGCGATCCATCACGGCCTTGGCCTGCACCAGCGCCTCGGCCAGCGCCGGCGGCGCCACCATGTAGCCCAGGCGCAGCCCGGGGAACAGCACTTTCGACAGGGTGCCCACGTACACCACGCAGCCGGCCCGGTCCAGGCTTTGCAGCGACGCCAGCGGCGCGCCCGTGTAGCGGTACTCGCTGTCGTAATCGTCCTCCACCAGCCACGCCTTGTGCTGCGCGGCCCAGGCCAGCAAGGCCAGGCGGCGGGGCAAACTCATGCTCACGCCCAGCGGCATCTGGTGCGACGGCGTCACGTACGCCAGCTTCGCCTGCGGACAGTGCGCCACGCCATACGCCACGTCCAGCCCCTGCGCATCGACGGGAACGGGAAACACGCGCGCACCGGCCGCGCGCAGCGGGCCGCTGGCGCCGCGGTAGCCGGGCGACTCCATCCAGGCAGCATCGCCCGGCGCCAGCAGGATGGTCGACAGCAAGAACAGCGCCTGCTGCGAGCCCGAGGTGATGACGATCTGCTGCGGCGTGCAGTGGACGCCGCGCGCCGCCTTCAGGTACACGCACAGCAGCTCGCGCAACGGCAGGAAGCCGGCCGGATCGCTGTAGCCGAACTGGTGGTCGGGACGGCGCCAGCGCCGCGCTTCCAGGCGGTTCCACACGTCGAAGGGAAAGTGGTCGATGCGCGGCATGCCGACGCGAAAGGCGCGCAACGGCCCCCGGTGTATCGCCACCTGGCGCATGGCCGCCACCACGCCCTGGCCGCGCGCGGACAGCGGCCGCAGCAGGCCGGGCGTGCTGGTCGCCGGTACCGGCAGTGGCACGTCGCCGCTGACAAAGGTGCCGCGCCCCACGGCGCCATCGAGGTAGCCTTCGGCCGTCAGCAGCGCGTAAGCATTGAGCACGGTCTGGCGCGACACGGCCAGCAGGCGGCAAAACTCGCGCGTGGGCGGCAGCTGCATGCCGGGACTCATGCCGCCATCGAGGATGGCCGCCTTGATGGCCGCATACAGCTGGCGGAACAGCGGCTCCGGCGCGCCGCGCCGCAGCGGCAAGGCCGCGATGATCTGGTTCAGGTGGGAGGCTGGCATGCTGGGATGGCGGTTGAATTGGTAGCTTCAAGATAGCACTTATTGGCTGTTTTAAATAGCCAAAACTGGCGCTAAGATGACGGCATTCCCTTTCACTCTCGCGGAGCATCCATGCATCAGTTTTTCGCCACCGTGGCCTGGCAGCGCGACGGCCAGGATTTCGCCGGCCAGCGCTACAGCCGTGGCCATGAATGGCAATTCGACGGCGGCCTGACCGTGCCCGCCTCGTCGTCGCCCCTGTCCGTGCCGCTGCCCATGTCGGTGGCGGCGAATGTCGATCCGGAAGAGGCGCTGGTGGCCGCCACGTCGAGCTGCCACATGCTGTTCTTCCTGTCGCTGGCGGCGCAGCGCGGTTTCACCGTCGACGCCTACCGCGACGCCGCCGTCGGCGAGCTGGGCAAGAATGCCGCCGGGAGGCTGGCCATGACGCGCATCGTGCTGCGCCCGCGCATCGCCTTCGCGGGCGCAGCGCCTTCGCCCGAGGCGCTGGCCGCCCTGCACCACGACGCGCACGAGCGCTGCTACATCGCCAATTCCCTGACGGCCGACGTCGTCGTCGAAGGCGGTGCCTAGATGTACACGCCATCCAGCTTTCGCGAAGAGCGCCTCGAGGTGCTGCACGGCCTGATCCAGGCGCATCCGCTGGGCGCGCTGGTGCGCCACGGCGCCGATGGCCTGAGCGCCGACCACCTGCCGTTCGAGATCGCCGCGCCGACGCCTGACGCGCCATTCGGCATCCTGCGCGCCCACGTGGCGCGCGCCAACCCGCTGTGGCGCGCGGCAGGCGGAGACGCTGCATGCATGGCGATCTTCCAGGGGCCGCACGCCTACATCACGCCCGCCTGGTATGCGGAAAAGCAGCGCAGCGGCAAGGAAGTGCCCACCTTCAATTATGCGGTCGTGCATGCGCACGGCCCCCTGCGCGCCATCGACGACGCGGCATGGCTGCTGGGATTGGTGGAGCGGCTGACGGCGCGCCACGAGACAGGTCAAGCCACGCCGTGGCGGGTGAGCGATGCGCCGGCCGCCTACATCGACAAGCTGTTGAAAGCCATCGTCGGCATCGAAATCCCCCTCACGCGCCTGACGGGAAAATGGAAGCTGGGTCAGAACCGCAGCATGCAGGACCAGGCCAGCATGGCGCACGGCCTGGCGGCCGACAGCCAGCCCGGCGCGGCCCGGGCGCTCGGTGCGCTGATCGCCGCCAACGTCACGCCAGCCAGCTGACGGCCGCCGAAAACGTCAGGAACGACAGCGCCGTCGACACCAGGATGATGCGGGCGATGCGCGCCGTGTTTGCGCCGAAACGCTCCGACAGCAGGGTGACGTTGCTGGCGCTGGGCAGGCAGGCCACGAGCACCATGCAGGTCAGCGAAAAAGGATCGAGCGGCGCACCGAGCGCCATGGCCGCGTGGCCGATGCCCCATACCAGCAGCGGATGCAGCAGCAGCTTTTTCAGCGCCACCGGCACGTACTCTTTCATCGGCGCCGGATCGCTGGTGCTCATCTGCGAACGGGCCAGCACGGCGCCGATGGTAAACAGGGCCACGGGCGAGGCGGCGTCGGCCAGCAAGCCCACCGTCTGCATCAATGGCTTGGGCAAGGCCAGTTCCAGCCACGACGACAGGGCCCCCAGCACGATCGCCCACGGCATCGGGTTGCCGGCCATGCCCTTCATGGCATTGACGATGGCCGCGCGGCTGCCGTGCGCGCCGCCGCTGCCGATGCGCGACAGGGCGATGCACAGCGAGCTGGTAATGAGCATGTCGACGACGATGGTGACGATGACGGGGCCCGACGAACGGGGACCCAGCAAGGTCAGCAGCAAGGGCACGCCCATGAAGCCCGTATTCGGGAAGGCCGCCACCAGCGCGCCGAAGGCGGCGTTGTTCCAGTCGATGCGGTGGCTCAGGGTCATGGCCATGGTGACGCCGACCATGATCAGCGCGCACAGCAGGTACACGCCGAACACGCTGCCATCGAGCAGCTGTGCGATGGGCGTGGCGGCGCCGAAGCGGTACAGCATGCACGGCAGCGCGAAGTACAGGACAAAACTGTTCAAGCCGCCGATGGCGGCCAGCGGCAGCAGGGTGCGCCGCACGGCCAGGTAGCCGCACAGCACCAGGGCGAAGAAGGGGAAGGTGATGGCGAGGATGGTCAGCATGGAGAGCCATTGTAACGGCGCCCTCGTCCGCCGTCAGCGCGGCGCAAAAAAAGGGCCGCTCGCGCGGCCCCAAGGAGGTTCTGGGGAGAAACCGGATTGGGTGCAGGCCAGGGCCTTACTTCGGCTTGAGCTGGGCGCGGATCTCGCCGCCCGGGTAGCTGGCGCTGTGCACATTCACATACAGGTTGCCGGCCTGGTAGCTCGCGTACTGGGGCGGCGTCAGCGTGGTATTCGGCGGCACGGCAAACATGCCTTCGGCCGTTTTCACCAGCGGGACGATGACGGGGCCATTCGCGCCCACGGGCGCTTCGTGGATATGCGCCACGGTGGCCACCATGCCCGTATAGCGCACGCCGCCGCTGACGCCGCGGTCGGGGCTCACGCGGATATCGCTACTGCCGCTGGCCGTGCTGGTATTGGCCGGCACTTCCTGCGCGCCCGACAGGGTGACGCCATGGCCGCCAGGGTGGTGCGGTCCATGGGAACAGGCGCCCAACAGGGCCGCCAGCGCCAGCGCCGCGGCAGTGCGGCCGGCGTGTTGATGCAATGTGCTCATCGCAATACTCCTAGAACGGACATCGGATCGCGGATGGCGCCCGCCCCGGATCGCCGGGCGCACGCCGCACTGGTGCTGCACGTATGTCGCGCAAAAAAATCTTGCCGTAGTGCGACAGTAACGCCATGCGGCATTGCCCGTTTTGCTTTTTGCCAAACTTAGGCTGGTTTTCCGTGCCACGGCGACACGTCAGGCCAGATGCCCTTCCGCCACCCAGCCGCGGTTGGCCGCCGGCGCCTTCGGTTTCGGCGCGATGCCGCTGCTTTTTTCCGCGTCGAGGATGATGCTGCGCATGCTGTCGCTGGCGGCCGGCCCTGGCGCGAACGCGTAGTACTCGTCATTGATGGGCAAGCCCGTCATGGCGTCGACCAGCACCGGATCGGCGGCCAGGCCCGTGTCGCGGCTGGCGATCACCAGGCTGGCGCCTTCCGGCGCGAAATTCTCGTTACCCCAGGCAATAAAGGCCAGCAGGACGGGCTTGAACGCGCGTCCCGACTTGGTCAGCACATAGTCATAGCGGGGCGGCTTGGCGCAATACAGGCGGCGCGTCATCAGGCCGCCTTCCACCAGGTCGGCCAGGCGGCGCGTCAGGATGGTGGGGGCGATCTTCAGGCTCTTTTCAAATTCGTCGAAGCGCGTCTTGCCGTAAAACGCTTCGCGCAGGATGAGGATGCTCCACCATTCGCCCACCTTGCCCAGGCTGCGGGCGATCGGGCAAGGCAAATTATTAAAGTTGGTATGTTTCATGACCATCTCCTCACAGAAATTCCAGCACAACAATCGAAAAAAATCACGGTTACGTCAATTTGCACGCTACAGACTTCAGTTACTATCCATGTGATAGCCACTCGCACCCCATGGCGGTGGCTTGAAAATACGCAAAAACTCACTTTTTTCTTGCTCTAGTACAATAATGTCTTGTTCAAACACCCTAAACCCGGTGCGGAAAACGTTGCCAGTCAGGCCAGCACGCGCGACTGCCAACAGGCGTTTTTCACTCGATGCGTACACGATGACTCCTTTGAAGTTTGCAGTCCTGCCAGCCCTGCTCGCCCTTTCCCTCTGCCAGACCACCACCGCCGGTACCGTCTCTTCCGCGTCGCTCCAGGCCAGCTTCGTCATCCGTGAGGCTTGCACCATCCATGCGCACCGCGCGCAGGCGCAGGTGCAATGCAGCCACGACACGCCCTACCTGATGCAGCGCCAGGTCACGCCATCTGGCGCCAGCCTCGTCACCGTCAGCTTCTAAAAGTAAATCGTCGCCGTCACCGTATCCTTGTAGTCGCCGGGACGCGGCGACACCTGCGCCGGTACCCGGCCATACACCGTCACCGGCACGCTCACGCCCGTGCCCGTCCCCGTAAACATGCTGGTGCCCGCCGTGCCATCGCCCCATAGCGGGCCATCGAGGGTCGACGAGAGGCGATAGCTGACCTTGTCCGTCGTCAGCGTATTTTTCATTTGCCGGTTGGCCACATTGGCCGCCACGCTGCCGCCGTTGAAGGCGATCTGGTAAGCATTGTTGTTCACGCAGCGCACCGACAGGGTGCTGGTGCTGCGCAGGTTGCCCGTCAAAATCGACGCGTTGGCGAAAGCCATCGGACTGGCCGTGATCGTGCAATCGTTGACGGCCGTCGCATTCACCGTAAAGCCGAAGCTGCCGCTGTTGACGGTGCAGCCGAACAGGTTGACGAGGCCATACGTGGTGTAGGTGTACGTGCCCTGGCCGGCAAAGCTCGACGTGTAGACGGTATTCGCGTTGGCCACCGTCGGCACGGCCGCCAGGCTGGCGCCGGCCGGTATCTTCGCGTACACGGTAAACGTCGTGGAATACGTGCCGGCCGGGGCCAGCAAGCCGGCCGACAGGAATATCGTGAAGGTCGACGGCGCGCCCGGCACGCCGGCGCCGCCCCAGATCTTCGCCGTCGCGTACGAACTGTCCACGTAGACGTTGTATTCCATCCGTTGCGTGCCATTGCCCAGCTTGCGCGGCAGGGCCGAGGTGGAATTCGTGCCCAGCCCCAGCGAGATGCACGCCTGCGCATTTGGCGTGAGCAACTGCCCCAAGTTCAGCGAGAAAAACTGGCAGCTGAGGGTACCTGTTGCCTGTGCCACATAATCGGTGCCGGAAATCGGGCTGACGTTGCCGAAATCGATATTCGTCATGCTGACCGTGCACGTGTCGGCCGCCTGCGCCGCGCCGCCCCAGGCGCAGCCCAGCAGCAGGATCAGGCATGGCAGCAGGCGGCGCATCAGCGGCCTCCCCCGGCGCCGCAGCGCAGCGGGCCGATCGCGGGCAAGCCGCCGGTTGCCGGGCGCACATAGGCAAAGCGCACCGTGCACAGGCTGTCGCCCTCGCCAATCTGCAATTGATTTTCCTCAAGCAAGTCATCGACGAAGGCGATGCCGTCGAACCCCACCACCGTGCGCTTGCCGCTCTGCACGTGCAATACGGGCAGCCCGGGCGCCAGCGGCTTGCCGTCCGCATCGTGGATGATGATGGTGGCCGCGCTATAGCGTTCGATCGGGAAGGCGGCCAGCACGCCCGCCAGGTGCTGCGGCACCACGTTCAGATTGGTCACGGGCACGCGCGCATCGACGTCGAGTTCATCCGTGGCGATGCTGATCTGGTTATTGCCATAGGGATTCAAATTTGGCACCAGCAAATAGCCGCTGCTGCCCGTCACGCCGATCTGGCGGTTTTCATGCAAGACGGGAATATTCGCCACGCCGGCCGTGGACACCAGCGCGAAGCCGTTGCCCACCTGGCGCGCCGCCGCCACGTGGCCATCCATCAGCACCAGCGCGCCGGTAGCCCCGAGCGAGGCGGCATTGCCCGTGTCGCCGTGCTGCGTGCGCGCGGACACGCGGCCGTAATTGCCCAGGTATTCCAGCTGCGCCTGGCGATAGGCATTGCTGCCGACGGTGCCCGCCTGCACACCCCAGCCGAAGCCGCCGCCAAAGTCGGCCGTGCGCTGCACGCTGAGGCTGCGGCCATTCTCGCCATTCTGCCGGTTGCCGTTCACGCTGACGGCCAGGTTGTTGTCGAACGCCATGCTCAGGCCAAAGTAGAAGCCCCGCTTCGCGCGTTGCCGCAGATCCTGGAACAGGCTGGCGTTGAAGAACAGGCCGTGGAACAGCGTGGCCGAGTAGCCGACGGTGGCCAGCTTCGATGGCGGCGCGCCGGGCGTGCGGTAACTGATATAGCTGGTGCTGACGCTACTGCCTGCCGGCAATGGCAAGCTCACGGTAAGGCGGTCCGCCGCGCGCACCACGGGGCTGCCGTCGCGCGAGGCCAGGTCGCCGAAGCCGGCGCTGGCGCGCACGCTTTGCGCATCGACGCTGAAGCGCGGGCCCAGGTATTGATAGCCGGCGCTCAGCTGCGCGCCGCGGCTGCTGCCCGTGCTGGCCGACAGCGCACCGTTGAGGACGCCAGCCTGGCCCAGCCGCCACAGCACGCCCGCGCCCGCCTGGTACAGGCCGGCGGCCAGCTCCGCATGGCCTTCGACGGTGAGGCTGTCGCTGACGCCATAGCGGCCCGACGCGCTGGCGACGAGCTGCCGCTCATAGCCGAACAGGCGGGTGCCGTAGTCGCGCCGCACGGCGCCGGCCTCGAACGAGTAATCGCTCAGGCCGCCGGCCAGCATGCGCGTGTCGACATACAGGGGCAGGACGGTCGTCACGCTGCGCCCCAGCGCATCGTGCGTGATGATGGTCGCTTGCCCGGCGCCATTGATGCCGGCCACCTGGTTCAATACGAATGGGCCGCTGGGCACGCTGGCCGCATATTGCTGCACGCCATTGACGTACAGGCTCAGCGACGAAGGCACGAGCGCCGTGCCGTCGACGGAGGCGACGGGAAACGTCAGCAGGTCGGGACGCAGCTGGAAATTCTTGCGCCACTGCACGCCACCGACGCGCACGGCGCGGCTCCAGCTCAGCGAGGAGGTAATCAGGTCGCCCACCTGCCAGGTGCGCAGGGTGTCGGGATCGGCGTGGCTCCAGAACGTGTCGAAGCGCATGTACTTGCGCTGGCCCGTTCCCAGGTTCAAGGTGCCCGTATTGCTGAACACGCCGCTGTCATTGAAGTAACGCACATCGTTGAACAGGGCAAGGCGCCGCGTCTGGCCCAGCTCCGCGTACGCTTCGTAATTGAGGACGGCGCCCGGCGTGACGCGCGCCGGCGGCGTCTGCGCCAGCGCGCGCGCGCTGATGCGGTAGGGCGAGCGCAACTCGTCCGCCACCTGCAGCGAAATGCTCTGGCGCGCCGCGTCATAGTCATAGCCGAGTCCGGGAATGGCATCGAGCGCCACCTCGGTCTGGCCGGGCGCACCGAGGCGCGCCGGGTCCAGCCCAAGCTGCTGCAAGTTCGCCACACTGCTGCGCAAGCCTTTACCCACCTGGGTAAAACGCAAGATCAGCCCCGTTGATTCAGCATTCACACTCACCTCCAGATACAGTTCATTCGGCGCCGCCGGGTCGCTGGGCAGGCGGGCCGGGCCGGGATCGGCACCCGACTCGCCGCTTGCCGCCGCGCCATCGGCCCTGGCCAGCGGCACCATGGCCAGCAGCAGCAAGGTCCAGCAGGTCCGCCATGTCAGTGCGCGTTTCATGGTTTAACCCGGTTGCGCCCGCTGCCGTGGCACGCCACCAGCGCGCCCGCCATGACGGCAGTTTTGTTAAGGTGTCGAGTTCTTGGCAACGAGCGCCTTTGCATTCACATTGACCGTTATAGTCAGCGGCCCGTCGAGCTCCGCTTCCCGCGCGACGGGCAATCGCCAGACGCGCATGCGTTGCGCCAGCACATAGCCAAACAATCCCTTGCTGATGACAAATTCCTTGCCGGCCTGGTTGCTCAGTGTCATCGCACCGATCTGGGCGTGGAAGTTGCCGCTGTTCTTGACGCGCAGCATCCATTCCCCCTCCTGGCGGAACACGTGCCAGTCGAGGATTTCCTTGCCTGGCGCGCCGCTGGGCAGCACGAACACGGGCACCGAATAGCGCAGGCGGATATCGACGCCGCTGCGGCCCGCCTCATCCTCGCGGCTGACTTCATCGATGAGCACGCGATACGTCTTTTCCTGCGCCGCCGGACCGGCCTGGGCGCGCACCAGGCGGATGGTCTGCCGGCTGTTCGCAGCCACTTCGACAATCGGCGGACTGGCCACCAGCTCCTGCGTCGGCGCCAGCACTTCCTCGCCATTGCGCTGCTCCCAGGCGAACACCCGCACCTGTCCGTACATGGGCTGGTCGCCGAGGTTTTGCAGGTTGATTCCCGCCGCACTCTGTTCGGCGCGGAAATTGATCGTCACCGGCGAGATCTGCAGGTTGGCGGCCTGCCCGCCCGCGGCGCAGCACAGCGCAGCGAGCAGCGCCAGCAGCGGCCTGAACAAGGAGGCGGAGCGGACCTTCACGCGGGCCCGCCTTAAAAGTACACGGTGGCGGTGATGGTCGACTTGTAGGTATCGGGCGCCGGTGTCGCCTGTGGCGGAATGTTGCCGTACACGGTAATGGGCTGGGAAGAACCCGTGCCCGTGCCGCCCACGGTATCGGTGCCCTGCGTGTCGCCCCACAAGGTGGCCCCCGCCGTCTGGTACAGGTTGAACTGCACCTTGCCGAGGTTGCCGCCGGTGCCGCTCATGTAGCGCGTGGTGCCGGTCGACCCCGTGCCGGAACCGGCGGTCAGGCCCACGTTGTAGGGCGTGGTATTGGTGCAGGTGACATTCACGGTCGTATTGACGTTAACGGCAGTAGCCAGTACGCCCTGACTTTGGCCAAAGTCGAGATTGGCCGCCGAAATGGTGCAATTGGCGATGATTTTCAGGGTGACGTCAAAGGTCGTGTTATTGCTGCCGTTCAAATACACGGCCGCATCCGCCGAGCCAGGCAGAAATGCCGTACCGGCGATGGCGACGCTGGCGACAGCGATCAAGCGGGGGAAAGTAGCTCGCAACATAATACCTCCTGATGATGGAACATCATTAATGAGCCCTCCAATATGAAGGGCATCGAGGATAGTCACGGTATTGCCGGCGTTTTCTTGGGCACGCAAACCAGGACAACAAATTACAGGGCTGAGAGCCAGGAACGTGGGGGCATCAGCTTTTTTTGCCGCATTTGCAAAACAGATTTTTTAACAAGCGACATTGCTTAAAATCAATGCCTGAGTGAATTATTAGCGATCTGGGAAATCGCCGCTTCTGCTGGCGGCGAAACATCTTTTGAAACACGAGAAAAGCAGAAAAAAAAGAAAAAGCGAGGCATAATAAGCCACAACTTGCTTTTTGGTTAAGTCATCCATGCCATGCCATTGACCAGCGAAACCATCAAAAAAAACATCTTGATCGTGGACGATTCCGCGTTCGAGCAGCGCATGCTGATGGAGCTGCTCAGCGAGCAACCGTACCGTTTCAGCATTGCCTTCAACGGCTACCAGGGCTACCAGCTGGCGCTGGCCACGCGTCCCGACCTGATCCTGCTCGACGTGCGCATGCCGGAAATGGATGGCTACACGGCATGCCGTTTGCTCAAGGCCAATCCCGATACCGAGCAGATCCCCGTGATCTTTCTCAGCGGCGCAGATGCCGCGAAAGAACGCATCATGGGCTTGCAAGTGGGGGGCGTCGATTACATTTCGAAGCCATTTACGCCGGAAGAGCTGGCCGCGCGCATCCATATCCACCTGGGATTGATGCGTAAAAGCAACAGTACGCCGCCCGCCGTCACGCCGATCGGCGAGCGCCAGCAGCATCCGGACCTGGTGTTCGTCAATGCCGTCAAACAATTAATACTCGATAACCTGGGCAGCCTGCCCAACCTGTCCGAGATCGCCCGCAGCGTGGGCACCTACCGCGAAAAGCTGACCCTGATGTTCCGCGAGCAGACGGGCATGACGGTATTTGCCTTCATCCGCGAAGCGCGCATCGCGCGCGGCGTGGAATTGCTGCAGCAGACCGACATCGACGTGCAGGATATCGCCCTGCTGATCGGCTTTCACAATGCGGGCAACTTCGCCACGGCCTTTCGCGAACGCATGGGCGTCACGCCCAGCGCCTACCGCCAGCGCCTGCAGGAGCAGACGGGCCAGCGGCAGGTGTCGAACGGACACTAAGGCTGCCGCCAACTCAGAACTTGTAGTTCAGCTTGAGGGACGCGAAGCGGCCGCGCGGGTCGGCCTGGGTATAGTCGAAGCCCGACGCCGAGTAATCCCACGGCGCGCGCTTGTTGGCCAGGTTTTGCACGATGAAGGTGACGTTTGCCGCCGGCGTGACTTGCCAGCTGGTGGTCACGTCGAACGTGCTGAAGGCGGCCACCGATTCATCGAGATGCGTGTTTTGCGCATAGCTGCCCACATAGTTCCACGTCAGGGTCGACGACCATTTGCCCTGCTCCCAGGTGGCCGAGGTGACGCCGCGCCATTTCGGGATCGAGCCGAAATAATTGGTGCCGGCGCCATCCGTCAGCGGCGCGCCATCGGACAGCGGCTCGGCAAAGCGCAGCACGCGGCTCAGCTGGCCGGCCAGGGTCAGCTTGCCCCAGTCCTTGTCGACGAAGCGCTGGCGCAGGTCCAGGTCGATGCCGGACACTTCGCGCTGGCCCTGGTTGCGGTACTGACGGTACAGCGTGGTGATGCGGCCGTCGGCGTCGCGCGTGATTTTTTGCGGCGCCGTCGCCTCGTTGGCGATGGTGGTGGTGGCGCTTTCCGTGCCGATCACGCCATCCTGCTTGATGCGGTAGTAATCGAGGCCGATGCTCGAGCTGCTGGTGGGCGAGACCACCACGCCCAGGTTCAGATTGTTCGAACGCTCGGGCCGCAGCGCCGTATTGGCGATGGTGATGGCCGTCACGCCGCGCGTCTGCGTCGGCGTGATCGGGTCGCGCGGATCGAGCACGCTGACATAGCTGACGGCCGTGCTTTGCGTGATTTCCGGCAGCGACGGCGCGCGGAAACCGCGCGACACGGTGCCGCGCAGCAGCAGCCACGGCGCCGCCTGGTAGCGCGCGCTGGCCTTCGGCGAGAACGCATTGCCAAAGTCGCTGTAATGGTCGGCGCGGCCGGCCAGGTTGACGGAGACGTCTTTCACGACGGGGACGTTAAATTCGGCAAACAGGGCCGACACATTGCGCGAGCCATTGATGATGTTGATGGCCGGCCGCAACTCCGTGCCCGACAGCACGGCCGTCGAGGTTTGCGAATCCATCTTTTCGCGGCGCCACTGGGCGCCGGCGGCAAAGCCCAGCGGACCGGCCGGCAATTGCCACAGGTCTTTCGCGGCCGAAAAGTCGAGCGTGTCGAGCGTCGATTCGGCCGGACGCAGGGTCGACAGGCGCAGGCGGTTGCGCACGGCTTCGCTGTTTTGCGACTGGTCGAAGAAATTGTAGCTGCCGTCGGCCAGCACCTTCTGGAATTCATAGCGGTTGACGAAGTTCTGCACCGTCTCTTCCAGCTTGCTGCTCGAGTGGGCCACGGCCGCATCCCAGTCCCAGCCCGCCAGGGTGCCCTTGACGCCGGCCAGCGCGCGGTAGAACGTGACCTTGTCCTGCTTCAGGCGCGGCCCCAGGTCGAACAGGGTGGCCGTGAACGGCAACGGCGTCGCGCCCGGATTGTTCGGATGGCCCACGGGCAGCACGACGGGAATCGTGTCGAGCGCCTGCGTGGCGTTGTTCCACACGCGCGTGGCATTGTTGACGGTCAGCGGCGCGCTGAAGGTCTGGTCGGCGCGCGAGTAGCTGTGCAGCAAGTCCACATATGCTTCCGTGTCCGCGTTCAGCTTGACGGTGGCGCGCGCGGCCGTATGCACGCGCTGGATGCCGGGAATCAGGGTCTTGTACGGCGACGGGTTGTAGGCCAGCACCTGGCCCGTCTTGCCGGGCGTGATGTCGCCATAATTGACCAGTTGCAGCGGTCCGCGCACGCCGCCCAGTGTCCGCGTCGGATCCGTGCCCGCGTAATTGGTGATGGCCCAGCCCAGGCTGCCCCGCTGCTGCTGGCGGAAATCCGCATCGCGCATCCACGCCACGTCGCTTTGCTGCAGCTTGTCGCGTTGCTGCGCATCGATCGAGAAGACCAGGCTGTAGCCATCTTCCTCGAGCTTGCCAAAGCCCGTCTGCAGCGCCGCGCTCTTTTCGTGCTGGCCCGTGCCTTCGGTCGAGCCACCCCACTGCGCCGTGATGTCGGTGCCCGTGAATTCCTTGTACAGGATGATGTTGACCACGCCGGCCACCGCGTCGGAGCCGTAGACGGACGAGGCGCCATCCTTGAGTACCTCGATGCGCTGCACGGCCGCCATCGGCAGGCTGTTCAGGTCGACAAAGGTTTCCTGCAGGTTTTGCGCCGTCGCATAGCTGGCCACGCGCTTGCCATTGACGAGGATCAGGGTGTTTTTCTGGCCGATGCCGCGCAGCGACAGGCCCGAGGTGCCGGCCGAAAAACTGCCCGTGTACTGCTCGTTGTAGCTGTTGCCGCTGTTGGCGGAGATCGCACGCAGCACGTCCGAGACGCTGGTCTTGCCGCTGGCTTTCAATTCCTTGGCGGTGATGACCTGCACGGCGCTGGCGCCCTCCTTTTCGCTGACGCGGATATTCGACCCGGTGACGTTGACGCGCACCATCTCCTCCTCGGCGTGGGCGAAGGCGGGAAAGGCGGCGGCGATGGCAAGACTGATGGCGAGTGGTTTGAACATGGTTTCCTCTTATTGGGATTGCAGCCTCTTTCAGATAAAAAAGGCCGAGCGGGGGCACGCGGACCGGGTAGGCCAGCGGACAACAACAAACGGGGGCAGGAACGAATTACGGGATGCGTGGACGCGCACGCATCGGCATCCACTGCGCCATGCATTGCATGGTCAGCTGGTGCCGGGTGGCGGAAAAAATGGCAGAAAAAGTAAAGCGCAACATAAAAGACACCGGTAAGCGGGGAAATGCCACTATATCGCGGTGCCTTTATGGCGTGAACGAATTAAAAATTGAATGTATATACGATTTGGATCTAAGGACTTGGTTTTTGGCAACGTCAGGCGTCGGCCAGCGCTGCCGGTGCGGCCGCCGCGCGGCGGGCCTGCACGCCCCACCAGTACCAGGAAATCAGCGCATTGACCCAGTAGGCGGCGTACAGCACGGCCGTCAGGTGCAGGCCGCGGCTGTAATAGAGCGGCACGGCCACGGTGTTGACGAGCAGCCAGAAGGCCCAGGTTTCGATGCGCCGGCTCATCAGCAGGAATTGCGCGATGATGCTGAACACCAGCACGGCCGAATCGATGAAGGGCGCGTACGCATTCGTGAAGCGGTGCAGCAGCAGGCCGTAGATCGCCACGGAGGCAATGCCGGCCGGCACGATCCAGGCCAGGCTGCGCCAGCCCGTGCGCGTGATCGGCAACGGCTTGCCGCCCGCGCCGCGCCGCCATTGCAGCCAGCCGATGACGCAGGTGACGATGAAAAACAGTTGCAGCATCACGTCGGCGTACAGGTTGACCTGGTAAAACAGCACGGTAAACAGGACGCAGCCGACGATGCCGATCCACCAGGAATGAATGTTGTTGCGTCCGGCCAGGATGATGGAGACGGTCATCAGCGCGTTGGCGGCGATCTCGAGCGGGGGAGTCAAGCGGTGGTCCTTTGCGGGGCAGTGGGTGGGTGCACCGCGCCACTATAGCCGATTTGCTCCCCCGCATCACGCCAGCGGTATCAGCCTGCCCGACGGCGCCGCACGATGCCGCACAGGGCCAGGCCGGCAAGCAGCATCGCATACGTGGATGGTTCCGGTACGGCCGAGAGCGGGGCATAAGTGAGCGTCAATACGGGATTGAGAACGCGCAGCTTGGTAGTCGATGGCGTCGTCCAGGAATAGTAGCCTTCATCGCCCTGTCCGGGGAACCAGTCTCCGCCACCCGGCGTCAGCCCAAGCCAGGCGGAGACGTTCAGGTCAATCTGAAACGCCTGCGGCAGCAGCAGCGTGCTGTTTTGCAGGGAAAACGGCACAGTTTCATTCAGGTTGTTGAAAGTTAATACTTTTTGCACATAATTAGCCGGATGGGCGTCTGGGTCATAGGCGCTAAAGGTGGCCTGCGAACTGTTTGTCGCGGTGCCGCCCCAATACGAATTGGGCCACTTATCGGGATAATCAGGTGCCGGTATCAATTCGCCGCTGATCACGCCGCTATACTCGATGCTGGTCACACGATAGCCATCGCGCGCGCTGACACTAAAAAAATCAAATTTCATGTCGCCACCGTTCCATTCATACCTCTCCGTTACCGAATAGTCGATAGTGGCAATATTCGTCAGGTCGAACTTGGCCACATTGTTGCTGTCGGAGAGCAACTTGAGGCTGACGCCCCAACGATCGTCAATCGTAAAACCTTGCGTTTCTATCGTAGTGCCGGCAAGTGCACTGGACGAGAGGCAAAAAGCCAGGACGGCAGCCAGGGCGGACAATGAATGTGCCATATATATTCCTCGAAGTGGTAGCCGCCAAAATTAGCAACTAAACAATTAAACCACTGTTTTTTAATATTATCAAATATATATTTTTCAAGAAAATACCGTCGTGAGCGGTCGATGCCTGCTGCGCAGGCCCATGGCTGGCTTGGCTACCATGAGCCACGGCATGGGGAAAAGTGGATGCCGTGCTTGACTTCCGTGGCCATTCTGGCAAATTGAATATCAAGTTGAAACTCTATGGAAGCACCCGTATGCGCCTGCGCCATTTCCTGTTTGCGGCAGCGCTTGGCATCTCCGCCCTGCCCGCCCTGGCTTGCCGCATGACGATGGCGCTGGAGCAGTGGCCGCCATATGTGTATCGCGATGCGCAGGGCCGCTATACGGGCCTGGACCTGGAATTGCTGCAGGCCATCTTCAGGGAAGCGCGCTGCACGCTCGTCACCTTGCCGGAACTGCCGACGGCGCGGCGCCAGCTGCTGTTCCAGCAAGGCGGGCTGGACCTGATGCTGGCCGCGTCGGAAACGCCGGAGCGCCAGTCGTATGCGCGCTTTTCCATTTCCTACCGCGACGAAACGGTGGGCATCTTCAGCAAGCCAGGCAACCAGCATCCGATCGACAGCTTCGCGCAGCTCGCGCGCGGCAAGTCGACCCTGCTGGCGCCGAAAGTGGGCTGGTATGGCCCGCAGTACGCGGCGGCCAGGCCGGTGCTGGAAAAAGAGGGCCGCCTGAATGCATTCGGCAGCTTCCAGCAAGGCATACGCATGCTCGACGCGGGCCGCGCCGAGCTGCTGATGGGCGACGTGCTGGCCGTGCGCCACGAGGCGCGCCTGCAGGGCGTCGCCCTGAACGCCCTGCCCTTCCTCGCCCTGCGCGCGCCCGTACACCTGATGCTCAATACGCACAGCACCAGCAGCGCCGACCTGGCGCGCCTGAACGCCGCCATCACGCGCCTGGAACAGCGCGGCACGCTGGCGGCGATACGCGCCCGCTACGAGGCGCCGTAATCATGCATCAGCCCTGGCTTGCCGCTTCCAGTATCTCCAGCTTCGTCTCGCGGCCATTCTTTTGCACGCCCTGCGCCTTGTCGTAGCTTTCGATCAGCGCGCGGTATGGCGGCACGATATGGTCGGTCATGATGGCGGCGAACTCCATCGCATCGGCGCGGTTCCAGGTGCTCATCACTTCTGCCAGCACGGCATACGTGTCGATCGGCACGGCGCCGGCCTGCGTCACGCGCGCCATGGTGATGTCGGTGGCCATTTTCGACCAGTTGCCCGAGGCGTCGATGATGGCAAACACCTTGTAGCCGGCCGCCAGCGCGCTGATGGTGGGGAAGGCCATGCACACGCTGGTGAGCGTGCCGGCGATGAGCAGGGTCTTGCGGCCCGTCTTTTCGATGGCGTCGACCCAGGCCGGATTGTCCCAGGCATTGATCTGGCCCGTGCGCGGGATGTAGACGGCTTCCGGGTTGAAATGGTGGATTTCCGGGATCAGCGGGCCATTCGGGCCATCGGGCACGGAAGCCGTGGTGAAGGTCGGCATGTTGGCCAGGCGCGACAGCTTGGCCAGCGCCGTGACGTGACCGCGCAGCACGTGCTGCTCGATGTCGCGCACCAGCTGGAACAGGCCGCTCTGGTGGTCGATCAGCAGCATGACGGCGTCGTCGGGATCGATCATCGGTGGCAAACCTTGGAAGTTGGCGGGGGTGCTCATGGTAGTCTCCTTGAGGTGGCGCCGCCTGGCGGCGCCGCGTGAATTCCCATGCCGCGGGATGCGACATGGGTTACTGCACAAAACGGCTTACTGCCCGATGCGGGCAAAGCGGCCGCTGTTGAAATCCTCGAACGCCTGCACGATTTCCGCCTCGGTATTCATCACGAACGGGCCATGGCCGACGATGGGTTCGTCGATGGGCTCGCCGCTCAGCAGCAGTACCACGGCGTCGTTGTTCGCCTCGATGGCGATGCTGTCGCCATCGCGCTCGAACAGCGCCATCTGCGCTTCGCGCAGCACGCTCTCGCCGTTGACCAGCACCGTGCCGTGCAGGACGATCAGCGCCGTGCTCCAGCCTGGCGTGACGGGCAGTTCCGTCAGCTTGCCCTGGGCCAGGCGCATGTCCCACACCTGCATCGGCGAGAACGTGCGGGCCGGGCCATGCTGGCCGTCGAACTCGCCGGCGATCACGCGCACCGAGCCTGCACCATCGGGCAGCGCCACCGTCGGAATCGTGTCGCTGGTGATGGCCTGGTAGCCGGGCGCCGTCATCTTGTTGCTGGCCGGCAGGTTCACCCACAGCTGCACCATTTCCAGGGTGCCGCCCGACTGCGTGAAGGCGGGCGAGTGAAACTCTTCATGCAGGATGCCGGCGCCGGCCGTCATCCATTGCACGTCGCCGGGACCGATCACGCCGCCCTGGCCCGTCGAATCGCGGTGCGCCACTTCGCCCTTGTAGACGATGGTGACCGTTTCAAAGCCGCGGTGCGGATGCGAGCCGACGCCGGGCGGACGGGTGCCGGGGGCAAATTCGGCGGGACCGGCATAGTCGAGCAGCAGGAAGGGGCTCAGCTGCTTGCCATGGCCGCTGTACGAAAACATCGAGCGCACGGGAAAACCGTCGCCGACCCAGTGCTGGCGGGGTGCGCTGTAGATACCTGTGATTTTGTTCATCTCGATCTCCTGTTGGGGTTTGCATTACGATGGAGACAGAATACGCTTGCAACGATGAGGGCGGTAGACGGTAAAATCCGCCATCAGCGTTCCAAAAATAGAACGATCAAGGAGGCGGCATGCAGGATCTGAATGACTTGTATTACTTTGTGCAGGTGGTCGACCATGGCGGCTTCGCCCCGGCCGGGCGCGCGCTGGGCATGCCGAAATCCAGACTGAGCCGGCGCATCGCGCTGCTGGAAGAGCGCCTTGGCGTGCGCCTGCTGCAGCGCACGACGCGGCATTTTTCCGTCACCGACGTGGGCCAGTCGTTTTACGAGCATTGCAAGGCGATGCTGGTGGAAGCGGAAGCGGCGCAGGAGGCGATCGAACTGACGCGGGCCGCGCCGCGCGGCACGGTGCGCCTGTCCTGCCCCATCGCCCTGCTGCATACCCTCGTGGGCCCGATGCTGGCCAGCTTCATGCGCGACCATCCGCAAGTGACCTTGCTGCTCGAAGCGAGCAACCGCCGCGTCGACCTGGTGGCCGAAGGCATCGACGTGGCCATCCGCGTGCGCCCGCCGCCGCTGCCCGACAGCGACCTGGTGCTGCGCGTGCTGGCCGAGCGCAGCCAGTGCATGGTCGGCAGCCCGCTGCTGTTCGCCGGCGCCCCCATGCCGACGGCGCCGGCCGACCTGGCCGACTGGCCCAGCCTGGCCATGGGCACGCCGCAGCAGCATTACCAGTGGGACCTGCATGGACCGCATGGCGCGCGCGCCCAGCTGCGCCACACGCCGCGCTTCGTCACGGGCGACATGCTGACCCTGCGCGACGCGGCCGTGGCCGGCGTCGGCGTGGTGCAGCTGCCGACCATGATGATAGGCGAACAGATCGCCAATGGCAGCCTGCTGCCGCTGATGGAGCAGTGGCGGCCACAGCGCGAAATCATCCATGCGGTTTTTCCGTCGCGGCGCGGCCTGCTGCCGGCCGTGCGCACGCTGATCGACTACCTGGCGCACAGCTTCGCCGCCCTCGGGGAAGAGTGACGCATTTCGGGTAGGATGGGGGCCTCTGCAACGGCCTGAAAACAGCATGCGTTTATTGATACTGTCGGACCTGCATCACGAATTGTGGCGCGACGAAGCGCCACAGCCAGACCTTGCGCTCAGCCGCCCCGACGTCGTGATCCTGGCCGGCGATATCGACACGGGCAGCCGCGCCATCGCCTGGGCGGCCACCACGTTTGCCGGCCTGCCCGTGCTGTACGTGCATGGCAACCATGAAGGCTATGGCCACCACCTCGACAAGGTGCGCCAGGAACTGCGCGCGGCCGCTGCCGCCACCGGCAATGTGCACTTCCTCGACTGCGGCATGCACGTCGTCGAAGACCAGGCCGGCAACAAGGTGCGCTTCCTCGGAGCGACACTGTGGACGGATTTCCGCCTGCTGGGCGACGACACGCGCCAGGCCGCCATGCGCGACGCGGAAGCGGCCATGAACGACTACCGGCGCATCCGCCTGGCGAACATGGGCTTTCGCAAGCTGCGCGCGGCCGACACGGCCATGTTCCACGCGCAGCAAAAGGCGTGGCTGACGCGCGAGCTGGCGCAGCCGTTCGATGGCCGCACGGTCGTCATCAGCCACATGGCGCCGTCGCTGCTCTCGGTCGATGACGCGTACGGCAGCGAAGCATGCTCGCCCGCATATGCGTCGCGCCTGGACGCGCTGGCCGCGCAGGCCGACCTGTGGGTGCATGGCCATATCCACGTCTCGCGCGACTACCGTATCGGCAACTGCCGCGTCGTCTGCAACCCGTGCGGCTACAAGACGCGCAGCGGCACGCCGCAAAATCCCCGCTTCGACGCGAATTTCATCGTCGAGCTGGCCGCACGCTAATCGTCGGGTTTCAAACGTCCTGCCAGCAATTGCTGCAGGCGGTGCTTGCCGGCCCGGCGCGCCGCGCGCGGCGCGGCTTCCGACTGGTGCGCGCCGGCGCCGCCGCGCAATCTAGCGGCGGCCACCAGCGGATTGCGCGGCTTGGGCGTGGCTTTCACTTTAATTTTCATGGTTGCTCCGTTCAAGCGCTGATGCAGACAAGCTGCGATGCATGGTCATCAGCGTCATTCCTGTCGTTATGCCGGGGTCGCCTGAAACAAAAAAAACCCCGACGAGTTTCCTCACCGGGGTTTTAAAGGACACCGGCTCGGGATCGGCGCTATGCCGATGGCCCCGAGCGCCATGCGCGGGGCTAGTGGTCGTACAACTTGCTGCCAGCCTGCTCGAACATGGGTTTCCTTTCTATGTCATGGTTAATCTGCACTGCGGACGCTGATTCTGCACCGGACGCTGCAGTGCGTCAACCGCTTTGCATGGCGAACGCGCCAACGTTGTTATTTGGGCGCGGACTCGCTGGCCTTTGCTTTTTCCTTTGCGATGCGCGCATCGAGCTTGGCCTCGTTGCTGGCCGCGTACTTGCTGCACGCTTGCGTATCGATGAAGGGGTTCGGCGTGACGCCTACCAGCAAGCGCCTGAGTTTTTCATCGGCGCCGGAGTGGTCGGGATGGGCCGAAATCAGGATGTCGCACGGCAGTTTGGCGAAGTCCTGCATGACGCGGCGAAAGGCCGGCGTCAGGTCCGCATGGCGCGCGTCAGCCAGATAGTGAAAATCGTCAGCGGCCACCGGCGTGAGGCTGGCGCCGAACACCACGCTCAGGCATTCCTCGCGCTCCGCATCCTCGCAGGAAACCCACGTCCAGCTGGTGCTGCCCGGCGTATGGCCAGGCGTGTAGCGCGCCATCACGCTGACTTCACCGAGCTGCAAAATCTCGCCGTCGGCGATTTCACGCACGTTCTCCACGGCCGGCATGGGGTCGATTTCTCCCGCCTGCGGATCGCTGTCTATCACCTTCCCCGCGCGCAGCGCCTGTGCACCGAGCGGACTGGCGACGACTTGCGCGCCGCTGTCGCGGGCCAGCGCGGCGATGCCGCCCGAATGGTCGAAATGCGCCTCCGTATTCAGGATGAATTTGATGTCCTCCACGCGGAATCCCAGCTCGAGGATATGTTCCTTGATGGCCTCCACCGACTGCGGCAGCGCGCCATCGATCAGGATCAGGCCCTCTTGCGTATGGATCAGCACCACGCTCAAGCCGCCCACGCCCACGTAATAGGTGTCGCCATGGATGCGCGCCGGCTGCTGCGGGCGGTTCCACTGCTCCGCATACGGCGAGGCGATGGGCTGCGTCAGAGGATCGAGGGCGGGCGTGGCGGCCTGCGCGGCCGGCAGCAGCGCCAGGCTTGCCAGCGCGATGCCGAGTAAGGTAGTGGGAAGGGAAAAAGGCTGCATGCTGCTCCAGGAGTGAGGGTGCGGTAGTCGATGCCACAGGGTACCGTCGTCGCCCATGCGCGGTCAAGCAGGCAAGCATGGCGACTTGCGCTACGATAGAGGCCCAGCCACTTTCATGCGCCTTGCCGCGCCTCCTGCCATGCGTTTGCTGATCCTGTCCGACCTGCACCTGGAAGTATGGCGCGACGACGCGCCCGCCATCGACCTCGCCGCCAGCCGTCCCGACGCGGTGATCCTGGCCGGCGACATCGACACGGGCAGCAATGCCATCGCCTGGGCCGCGCGCACCTTCGGCGCCCTGCCCGTGCTGTACGTGCATGGCAACCACGAAGGGTATGGCCACCAGCTCGAACACATGCAGGACGCCGTGCGCGACGCCTGCGCCAGCGCCAACGCGCATGGCGCGCATATTCGCCTGCTCGACGGCGATTCCGTGGTGCTCGACGGCGTGCGCTTCCTCGGCATCACCCTGTGGACGGATTTCCTGCTGTTCGGCGCGCAGCGCCAGGCAGAGGCCCTGAGCGCGGCGCAAAACTACATGCCCGACTACAAGCGCATCAGCACGGGAGGCGATGCGCCGCGCCTGCTGTGCGCAGCCGACACGGCGCAGCTGCACGCGCAGCACAAGGCCTGGCTGGCGCAGCAACTGGCGCAGCCGTTCGCCGGAAAAACCGTCGTCATCACGCACATGGCGCCGTCGATGCTGTCGGTGGAAGAGCAGTACGCCAGCAACCTGGGCTCGCCCGCCTTCGCCTCGCACCTCGATGAACTGGTGGCGCAGGCCGACCTGTGGGTGCACGGCCACATGCACGCCTCGCTCGACTATCGCATCCAGGATTGCCGCGTCGTGTGCAACCCGTGCGGCTACAAGCGGCCCGACGGCACGCCGGAAAATGAACGCTTCGATCCCGGCTTCATCGTCGAACTGGAAAGCCCGGCTTAACGCTTTCCATAGCGCAGCTGCACCACGCCGCTGGGCAACTGGTGCGTGCTTTCCAGCCGCCAGTCGCTGCGCGGCAGCGCCTCGTCGAACAGCCGCACGCCGCTCCCCAGCACCACCGGCAGCACGGACAAGGCCAGGTTGTCGATGACGCCTTCGCGCAAGCCGGCGCGGATGACGGCGCCGCCGTCGAGATACACGTGGCGGCAGCCCTCCTCGGCCAGGCCTGCCAGCACTTCCCGCACGCTGCCTTCGCGGCGCTGCTCGCCATGGCGCGGCGCGAAGTCGCGGTGGCTCAATACCACCACGCGCTTGCCCGCATACGGCCACGGCTCGAACCCCAGCACGGCGTCATACGTGCTGCGCCCGATCAGCAAGGTATCGACTTGCGTCATCAATACCGTGTAGCCGGTGGCGTCGGGCGAATCGGGCGCCAGCTCTTCCAGCCAGGACAGGTCGCCGTTTTCTCCCGCGATGCAGCCGTCGATGCTGATGCCGAGAAAGACGCTGACGAAAGGTTTTTGCATGATGTGCTCTCCAATTAATTCTACAGTGTAGAATTATGCCCATGAAAACAAAAAAACTTCAAGCCATCGAACCTCCCGTGCGCCGCGCCGGGCGACCGCGCCGCGCCGCGCCCGCGCTGGACAGCGCCGCCATCCTGCAGGCGGCCCTGCCCCTGCTGGAAGAAAAAGGCGAAGCCTTCTCGATGCGCGCGCTGGCGCAGAGCCTGGGCGTCGATGCCATGGCCCTGTATCACTATTACGCGGGAAAACAGGAATTGCTGCTGGCCCTGATGGCGCAGCGCTTCGCCGCGCTCGACCCGCGGCAGCCGCCCTTCACACGGCGCCAGGCGCCGCAGCGGCGCTTGCTGGCGCTGTGCGCGCTGTACCTGGAGCTGG
Organism: Janthinobacterium sp. SUN118; assembly: GCF_030397695.1. Classification (NCBI taxonomy): domain Bacteria; kingdom Pseudomonadati; phylum Pseudomonadota; class Betaproteobacteria; order Burkholderiales; family Oxalobacteraceae; genus Janthinobacterium; species Janthinobacterium sp. SUN118. The sequence continues at coordinate 160,435 of NZ_JAPUBV010000002.1, forward strand.
TCGGCGCCACGCCCTATTTCGTGCGCCTGATGGCGCGCGGCCTGGTGGCGCAGAGCGATGTCGCCGAGCGCTTTACGGCGCTGTTCGAGCTGGCCCTCGATGGCCTGGATCTGCCGCAAAAACTCCGCTTGCGCGGCCGCGATGCCGTCGTCGATCTTTTACACGGCTATGCGCTGGCGGGACGGCCAGCGGGCGAGACGCAGTGGCACGCATCGGTCGCCCTGATCCTGGCGGGGATGCGGGCGCACGGTTGAAGCCTGCCCTCAGGGCGCCTGCAGCACGCGCAGCCGTTCGCTGGCATGGCTGTTGCCGGCGTTAAGCGCCAGCGACTTGCGATAGTTGGCGATCGCACCTTGCCTGTCGCCCGCCTGCTCGAGGATTTCCGCCAGGCTGTCGTAGGCATTCCAGCTGGCCGGATGCAGGCTGGCGTTCAGGCGCAGGATGGCCAGGGCCTGCGGCAGCTGCTGCTGGCTGCTCAATTTGTAGCCCCAGACATTCAACGCCTCCTCGCCCGGCAGTGCTTGCGCATCGCGCGCGCACAGTTCGGCCCACGCCTGCGGCGCCTGCCCGAAACCGCGTTGCAACAGCAGCTTGCGCAAGGGCAGGACCGACGGCGGCAGGCCGAACCCCGTCGACGGATGCATGGCGGGCACATAGAAGCCGGCGATTTCATCGATGAACAGTTCCGGATTGACGCCCTGCAAATTGGTCAACACCACCACCGACAGGTCGTCTTCCGGATACACGAAGAAGGCCGAACGCATGCCGCCGATGGGGCCGGCAGCGCGGTGTTCGCCGCGCACCGTCACGGGCCAGCCCAGCGCCGAACCGTTGAGCAGGTCGTTCGGCCCCTGCGTCGTGCCGTTGTTCAGCAGATACGGGCTCCACATGGCTTGCAGGCTGGCCTTGTCCTTCAGCAGTTTGCCGCCCTGCAAGGCCAGCAGCCACTGCGCGATATCGCCGGAGGTCGACAGGATGCCGGCGGCCGGGCGGAAATAGGCGGGGAAGGTGACGTAGGCGATCGCCAGCCGCGTGCCCGTCAGCCACTTGCCGCCCTCGTTGCGCGAATAGGTATAGGCGCCGGCGGAGTGCGGGACCACGTCGCTGGAGTCGCCAAAACGCGTGTGCATCAGGCCCGCCGGCTTGAACTGGTGGTTTTCCACGAAGCGCACGAAGGACTCGCCGCTGAGCTTTTCGATGATCTTGCCGATGAGAACATAGCCAGTCTGGTTGTAGCTGTAGCGCTCGCCCGGCGCGAACTCGAACGGCAGGGCCTTGACCTTGCTCCAGGACAGCGCTTCATCCCCGCCGCCCAGCAGCCTCTCCTGCTCGTCGATGATGTTGGGCAAGCCGGACGTATGCGTCATCAGCTGGCGTATGGTCAGCGCGCGCCAGGATGGCGGCAGGTCGTCCAGGTACAGCGAGATGGGGTCGGTAAGCTTGAGCTTGCCCGCCTCGACCAGCTGCATGACGGCCACGCCCGTAAACGCCTTGGTGCAGGAATTGATCGAGAAAACGCTCTCGTCGGTGGCCGCCACGCCGTTTTCCACGTTGGCCGTTCCCAGCGCGGCCAGTTCGACGACCTTGCCGCCCTGGATGACGGCCACTTGCAGCGCAGGAATCTGCTGCTGCGCCATCTGTTGCCGCAGGAAGGCCATGACCTCGGCCGACGTCCCTGGCGCAGCGTGCACCCAGACGGGCAAGGCCAGGCACAGACCGCTGATCAGCGCTACCAGTTTCATGTTGTATCCGTTCACGTGGGGGGCGCCGGCCACGCAAGGGGGAGCGTGGAGCGCCTCGGCAGCCACATTAGCGGATTATGCAACTTTGCGAAACAGAAATATCCGTATCAATCTGACCCCCAGGCAAAAACAGGCGCCCCGCGGGACGCCTGTTGCACCAGGCAGGACAAGGCTCAGGCGAATTGCTTGAAATCCGGCTTGCGCTTCTGGAAGAAGGCCGTAAACGCTTCCTTCGCTTCCGCGCCGCCCAGCATGGCGCTGAACAGCTTGTTTTCTTCCGCGATGGCGGCCTTCATCGGTTCCATGCGGTTTTGCTTCATCAGGCGCTTGGTGGCGCGGATCGAGGCCGCCGGCAGGGCCACCAGCTTGGCGGCCTGGCCTTGCGCGAACGTCATCAGGTCGTACAGCGGAACGACTTTCGACACGAGGCCCATTTCCAGCGCTTCCTGTGCGGGGAAGGACTCGCCCAGCATCAGTTTTTCCGCCGCGCGCGGATAGCCGGCCAGCTGCGTGAGCAGCAGGCTGGAGCCGAATTCCGGGCACAGGCCCAGCTGCGTGAACGGCATCGAGAAGCTGGCATTGTCGGCCGCGTAGACCAGGTCGCAGTGCATCAACAGCGTCGTGCCGATGCCGATGGCAGGGCCGGAGACGGCCGCCACCACGGGCTTGCTGCTGCCGTACAGGGCGCGCATGAACTGGAACACGGGACGGTCAAGGTCGAGCGAACCGTCGGCGGGGCGCGCCGTCTTCATGAAGTCATCGAGGTCGTTGCCGGCCGTGAAAATCTCGCGCTTGCCGCAGATCAGGATGGCGCGTACGGCATCGTCGGTTTCCGCCGCCACCAGCGCGTCGGCCAGGGTCTGGTACATGGCGCCCGTGATCGCATTCTTGCGCTCCAGGCGGTTGAATTCCAGTGTGAGGATGCCCTCGCTCTTGCTGCACAAAATATCCATGTCGTCTCCAAAAAGATAAAGGGCGCCGAGGTCATCCCGCAGCGCCCTGTTTTATTGCTTTACCCGGCCAGACTTATACGCGTTCAAAAATTCCGGCCGCGCCCATGCCGGCGCCCACGCACATCGTCACCATGCCGTACTTCTGCTTGGTGCGCTGCAGTGCATGGATCACGGTGGCCGCGCGGATGGCACCCGTCGCGCCCAGCGGGTGGCCCAGGGCGATCGCGCCGCCCATCGGGTTCACTTTCGCCGGGTCCAGGCCCAGGTCGCCGATGACGGCCAGCGCCTGTGCGGCAAACGCTTCGTTCAGCTCGATCCAGTCCAGCTGGTCCTGCGTGATGCCGGCGGCGGCACACGCTGCCGGTATGGCGAACTTCGGACCGATGCCCATGATTTCCGGCGGCACGCCGCGCACGGCGAACGACGAGAATTTCGCCAGCGGGGTCAGGTTATGCTCGCGCAGGATTTTTTCGCTGACGATCAACAGCGCGCCGGCGCCGTCGGACATCTGCGAGCTGTTGGCGGCCGTGACGCTGCCCTTGGCGGCGAAGACGGGCTTCAGCTTGGCCAGCGACTCCATCGACGAATCGGCGCGCGCGCCTTCGTCGGTGTCGACCGTGCGGCGCGTTACATCGACCTGGCCGGTGGCCAGGTTCGGCGTGCGCGTGATGATTTCCACAGGCGTCGTTTCAGCCTTGAAGAAACCGGCTTGCTGGGCGGCGATGGCGCGGCGGTGCGATTCGACGGAGAACGCGTCCTGCTGTTCGCGCGACACTTTCCATTGCTGCGCCACTTTCTCGGCCGTCAGGCCCATGCCGTAGGCCATGCCGATGTTCTCGTCGCTGAACATGTCCAGGTTCATCGAAGGGTGATGGCCCATCATCGGCACCATCGACATCGATTCGATGCCGCCGGCGATCATGACGTCGGCTTCGCCCACGCGGATGCGGTCGGCCGCCATGGCGATGGCCGTGATGCCCGACGCGCAGTAACGGTTGACGGTGACGCCGCCCACGGTCTTCGGCAAGCCGGCCAGCAGCACCGAGTTACGCGCGATATTGAAGCCCTGCTCCGCTTCCGGGAACGAGCAGCCGATGATGGCGTCGGTGATCAGCGCCGGATCGAGGCCAGGCGCTTGCGCCAGTGCCGATTGCAGCACGCGCACCAGCAGGTCGTCCGGGCGGGTGTTCTTGAACATGCCGCGCGGCGCCTTGCCGATCGGGGTGCGGGTTGCAGAGACGATGTAGGCGTCTTGAAGTTGTTTGCTCATTTTATTCTTTCAAAGATGTTGAACGAGGTTCGTGTTCTGTCGAATATCCGGGGTACTGGCTTATCGCTTCTGCGACAAATACCAGTCCACCGTCACCTGTGCCGCCAGCGTGCCTTCGGAGTCGAAGATATCGACTTCCACGGGAAACGCCACCTTGCCATCCTGCGCCAGCTGCGCCTTCAAGGCAGCCAGGTCGCCCGGTACCCGGCCTTCGGCGCGCGTCGCGCCCCGGGCCACCTTCTGGTACCGAATGCGCGACTCCTTGGCCACCGGGCGCAAGCCCAGTATCAGTTCGGCGAAGCCGCCCGCCATGGCCGCGCCGGAAGCCGTTTCAGCCAGGGTAAACAAGGCGCCCGCATGCTGCGTGCCCAGGTGGTTATGCAGTTTGGGATCGTCCGGCATCGACACCCTGGAGGTGCCGACGCCGATGTCGTCGATGCTGATCCCCAGCAGCCGCACGAAGGGCAAGGTGTCCATCATCTGTTGTTTGATACGGTCATACACCATGCTTGGCCTCACGCGCAGCAATACTTTAAATACGAGGGACAGGATCGACATCGACGCTGTGCTTAGTTGCGTACCGGCTTACCGGTCTGCATCATGCCCATGATCCGTTCCTGGGTTTTCGGATGGTTCAACAGCTCCAGGAATGCCTTGCGTTCCATATCCAGCAGCCACTGTTCGCTGACGAAACTGCCCTGGTCCACATCGCCGCCCGATACGATCTCGGCGATCATCTCGCCCAGCTTGAAATCGTGCGCCGAGATGAAGCCGCCGTCGCGCATGTTGACCAGCTGCGCCTTGATGGTGCCCCAACCGTAGCGGCCCGTGACCTGGATCAGCGAAGGCAGTTGCGGACGGAAGCCGGCGTCGAACATGGCGCGCGCCTCGACCTTGGCCACGTGCAGCAGCTCGTAGGCGTTGAACACGATCACGTCGTCTTCCTTCAGGTAGCCCATCTTCTTCGCTTCCAGCGCCGATTTCGACACGTTGGCGGTGGCCGCATTGGTGAAGCCCGTTTTCAGGAATTGCAGGATGTCGTTGCCCTTGGCTTCCTTGTAGGCGCGCTGCGCCGCTTCCTTCAGGCCGCCGCCGGCAGGAATCAGGCCCACGCCCACTTCCACCAGGCCGATGTACGACTCGATCGAGGCCACGCGCTTCGATGCGTGCAGCGCCAGTTCGCAACCGCCGCCCAGTGCCAGGCCAGCGACCGCGGCGATCACCGGCACGTTCGCGTATTTCAGCGACATGAAGGTGTTCTGCAGTTCGGCGATGATCGGATCGACGGCTTTCACGCCGCCTTGCATGAACGCCGGCAGGGCCGATTGCAGGTCGGCGCCGGCCGAGAAGGCGCCGCCTTCGGCTGCGTCGGCGTGCCAGATCACCAGGCCCTTGAAGTTTTTCTCGGCTTCGGCCAAGGCCAGTTTCAGGCCATTGATCACGCCTTCGCCGATCACGTGCATCTTGGTCTTGAACGAGATGATCAGTACATCGTCGCCCGTATGCCAGACGCGCACGGATTCGTCTTCGAAAACGGTGGTGCCGGCGGTCTTGCCGTCGATGGCGCCGCTGCCCAGGACCGGCGCGCGGAATGGCTGGCGGTCATACACGGACAGGGTCGAACGCGGCACGAAGCTGTTCGACACGGCGGAGTACGAGCCTTCCGGCGTGTGCACGCCGCCTTTTTCAGCGACCGGACCTTCGAAGACCCAGGCTGGCAGCGGTGCGTTGCACAGCGCGTGGCCGGCGTCGATGTCTTCCTTGACCCAGTTGGCCACTTGCAGCCAGTTCGATGCCTGCCACGTTTCAAACGGGCCGACGTTCCAGCCGAAGCCCCAGCGCATGGCGAAGTCGATGTCGCGCGCATTGTCGGCCACGGTGTCCAGGTGGATGGCGATGTAGTGGAATGCGTCGCGGAAGATCGCCCACAGGAACTGGCCTTGCGGGTTCGTCGATTCGCGCAGCGCCTTCATCTTCTTGACCGGATCCTTTTCCTTCAGGATGCGGGCGATGATGTCGGCAGCCTTGGCGCCGCCGGCCACGTATTCACCGGTGGCGAAGTCCAGGCGTTGAATCTCCTTGCCGACCTTCTTGTAGAAGCCCGCGCCGCTCTTCTGGCCCAGCGCGCCTTTTTCCACCAGCGATGCCAGCACTGCCGGCGTCTTGTAGACGGCGGCGAACGGGTCGTTCGGCAGGTAGTCCTGCATGGTCTTGATCACATGACCCATGGTGTCCAGGCCGACCACGTCCGCCGTGCGGAAGGTGCCCGACTTGGCGCGGCCCAGCTTGGAGCCGGTCAGGTCATCGACGACGTCCACGGACAGGCCGAATTTTTCCGCTTCGTGCACGATGGCCAGGATGCCGAACACGCCAACGCGGTTGGCGATGAAGTTCGGCGTGTCCTTGGCGCGTACCACGCCCTTGCCCAGGGTGGTGGTCAGGAAGCCTTCCAGCTGGTCGGAAATTTCAGGCTTGGTGAACGCGGTCGGGATGATCTCGACCAGGTGCATATAGCGCGGCGGGTTGAAGAAGTGCACGCCGCAGTAGCGCGATTTCAGGTCGGCGTCGAAACCGTCGGCCAGCTTGGTGATCGACAGGCCCGAGGTGTTCGAGGCGAAGATCGCGTTCGGGCCGATGTGCGGAGCCACCTTCTGGTACAGGTCGTGTTTCCAGTCCATGCGCTCGGCGATGGCTTCGATGATCAGGTCGCAACCGGCCAGCAGGTCCAGGTTGTCTTCGTAGTTGGCGACCTGGATCAGTGCGGCGTCATCCTTGTTGCCCAGCGGCGCAGGCGACAGTTTTTTCAGGTTCTCGATGGCGCGCAGCACGATGCCATTCTTCGGACCTTCTTTGGCAGGCAAGTCGAACAGCACGACCGGCACTTTCGCGTTGATGCAATGGGCGGCGATCTGCGCGCCCATCACGCCGGCGCCGAGGACGGCTACTTTTTTAACGATGAAATTGGTCATATTTTCCTCAAGTCTTAGAACAGGTCTGCGTCGAGTGCCATCAGGTTGGCCGAACCGGAGCGCGCCTGACGAATCAGGGTTGCCGTTTCAGGCTGCAAGCGGGCGAAGTAGAAACGTGCGGTAGCCAGTTTGGCGGTGTAGAACTTGTCGCCGCTGGATTCTTTTTCGAGGGCGATCTTGGCCATCTGCGCGAACAGGTAGCTGTAGATCATATGGCCGACGACACGCAGGTAAGGCACGCATGCCGCACCCACTTCGTCCGGATTCTGGAATGCCTTCATGCCGATTTCCATGGTCAGCTTGGTGACTTTGTCGCCCAGGTCGCCCAATGGCGTCACGAATTCGCTCATCGCTTCATCGGTGCCGTTGTCTTCGACGAAGGCCTTGATCTTTTCGCCGAACTTGCGCAGCTTGGCGCCGTTGTCGCCGAGGACCTTGCGACCCAGCAGGTCCAGCGACTGGATCGTGTTCGTGCCTTCGTAGATCATGTTGATGCGCGCGTCGCGCACATACTGTTCCATGCCCCATTCCGAGATGTAGCCGTGGCCGCCGAACACTTGCATCGCGTCCGAGGTGGCGATCCAGGCGTTGTCGGTGATGAAGGCCTTGATGACGGGCGTCAGCAGCGCCACTTCGTCGGCAGCTTCCTTGCGCACGTCGGCGTCAGGGTGGTGCAGTTCGCGGTCGATCTGCAGCGCCACGTAGGAAGTGAAGGCGCGCGCGCCTTCCGCGTAGGCCTTGCCGGTCAGCAGCATGCGGCGCACGTCAGGGTGCACGATGATGCGGTCGGCCGGCAGTTCCGGGTTCTTGATGCCGGACAGCGAACGCATTTGCGTGCGGTCCTTGGCGTAGATCAGCGCGTTCTGGTAGGCGATTTCCGTCAGGCCCAGCGACTGCATGCCCACGCCCAAACGGGCCGCGTTCATGAAGACGAACATGGCGTTCAGGCCCTTGTTCGGCTGGCCGATGATCCAGCCCTTGGCACCGTCCAGGTTCATCTGGCAGGTCGAGTTGCCGTGGATGCCCATCTTTTCTTCGATAGCGCCACAGGTGATCGGGTTGCGCTCGCCGACGGAACCGTCGGCATTCGGCAGGAATTTCGGCACCAGGAACAGCGAGATGCCTTTCGAGCCTTCCGGCGCGTCCGGCACGCGGGCCAGCACCAGGTGCAGGATGTTTTCCGACATGTCGTGCTCGCCGGCGGAGATGAAGATCTTGTTGCCGGTGATGGTCCAGGAACCGTCCGCCTCGGGCAGCGCTTTCGAGCGCAGCAGGCCCAGGTCGGTGCCGCAGTGCGGTTCGGTCAGGCACATGGTGCCCGTCCATTCGCCCGACACCAGCTTCGGCAGATAGACTTCCTTCTGGTGCTCGGTGCCGTGTTCCTTCAGGCACTCGTAGGCGCCGTGCGACAGGCCAGGGTACATGGACCAGGCCTGGTTCGACGAATTGAGCATTTCATAGAACGAGTTGTTCAATACCACTGGCAAGCCCTGGCCGCCGTATTCCGGATCGCAAGCCAATGCCGCCCAGCCGCCTTCGACATACTGCTTGTAAGCTTCTTTGAAACCTTTCGGCGTCGTCACGTTTTTCGTGACGGGGTCGTGGTGGCAGCCTTCGCGGTCGCCGGAGTGGTTCAGCGGGAACAGGACTTCGGAGGTGAATTTGCCGCCCTCTTCCAGCACCTGGTTGATGATGTCGGCGTCGACTTCCGCATAGTGCGGCATTTGCTTCAATTCTTCTTCCACTTGCAGGAATTCATGCAGGACGAATTGCATATCCCGGATTGGCGCGACGTATTGACCCATAATTTTCTCCTGAAGGCGTTTAGCTAAAGTGTGTACTGGTGAATTGCGTGTTCGTTGCTGCGAAAACTACTGATTCCTGACGGCTTGTTCCTGACTGGCTGCAGCGGGATTCTGGTACGACGCCAGCAGGCGGACAAAGCCCGCCTGCGCCCGTTCGATGCTGCCCGGCACGCGCAGGAAGCGCGCATCGTGATGCAGGGCCAGGATCAGGCCATACATCTCGTACACGAGCTGCTGGGCGTCCGTGTCCGCTTTCAGGTCGCCCGTGGCGATCGATTGCTCGACACAGCGCAGCAGCGCGCCCTGCCAGGCCCGTACCATGGCCACCAGGGCTTCGCGGATCGGGCCCGGACGGTCGTCATACTCGACGGCGCCGCTGATATAGATGCAGCCGGAAGCGATTTCCACGCTGACCCGCTTGACCCAGCGCGCAAACATCGATTGCAGGCGCTGGATGCCGCGTGGTTCTTTCATGCTGGGGAAAAAGACTTCTTGCTCGAAACGGTAGTGGTAGAGCTTCAGCACTTCCATCTGCAAGTCTTCGCGCGAGCCAAAGTGGGCAAACACGCCCGACTTGCTCATGTTCATTTTGTCCGCAAGCAGCCCAATGGTCAGGCCCTCCAGGCCGTCGCGGCTGGACAGGTCCAGCGCCACGTCGAGGATGGCTGCACGGGTCAGTTCGCCCTTGCGCATGAATTTGACTGAAGTATTCAAGAGGTCCGTTCTCAAAGTGATGTTGCCGATTTGGCGGACTGAAGCGCGGGTAAAAAAAAGCACGCTCCGAAAAAATCCGAACGCTCGTACTATTATCCACTACCACGTAAAAGTCAAACGGGAACTTTAGAGCCGGTGTTCTATTGGTGCAGCGCAGCATTCTCTGGCCGCGTTGTTGATAGTACTTTCAGGGCGGCAAAGGCGGGTTTTGCCGGGGCTCGCCCCCGGTTTTCCCCGCCCGCGCCGCTGGCGGCGTGCCTCAGTCGACGCCGCCTGCCTTGCTCAGTTGACGGCGGTCGCGCTTGGTCGGCCGCCCTTTGATGGTGCTGCCCGGTTCGCGGAACAGCTTGCGTTCTTCCGCCAGCAGTTCGCGGCGGGCGATGCTGGCCGGCGTTTCCCCATACAGCAAGCGCGCCACGGGCGCCGCGCCGCGCTTGTCGGACAGGCCCAGCACGGCCACTTCCCACGTTTCCGCGCCATTGTCGATGGCCAGCTCATCGCCCACGCGCACGCTGCGCGCCGGTTTCACGCGCTCGCCGTCCACTTTCACCTTGCCCGTATCGACGGCCTCGCTGGCCAGCGAGCGCGTCTTGAAGAAGCGCGCCGCCCACAGCCATTTGTCCAGCCTTACCGTTGTCATTTCACTCATGCGTACTTGCCCACTGAAAAAATGCGCATCACCAGCCGGTACACGAGGAACGCGGCTTCGTAGCCGATACGCCGGAAACGGCCGATGTGCTTGAAATCATCCTGGTGGATGACGATGCCGTCGGCCACGCCCTGCTCGATATGCTGGCGCAGGCTTTGCGCAAACGCCACGTCCTTGATGACCACGTTCGCTTCCTGGTTCAGGAACAGGCTCAGCGCGTCAATATTGCTCGAGCCCACCGTTGCCCAGTCATCGTCGACGACGGCCACCTTGGCGTGCAGCTGCGTCTTGCGGTATTCGACGATTTTCACGCCGGCGGCCAGCAGCTTCGGATAGAACGAGTGCGCCACGGCATCCTGCATGCGGAATTCGCCCACGCCGATCAGCAGGACCACGTCGACGCCGCGCTGGGCCGCCTGCGCCAGCGCGCGACGCAGCTTGTGCCCGGGGGCGAAATACGGGTTGGCCAGCATCACGCTTTTACGCGCCTGGCCCAGTGCCTGCAGGTAGGCGCGCTGGATGGTGCGGCGGTTGCGCAGGTTGTCGCGCACGACAAAGCCGGCCACGACGGGATTCTTCGCCAGCTCCTTGCTGACGACGCGCATCTTGCGGTACAGCTTGATGCGCCGCACCAGGTTCATCTTGCCCAGCCGCGCCCACTGCGCCTGTACTTCTTCGTGGATGGCGTCCACCAGCGGGCCCTTCACCTGCACGGCGAAGTCCCAGCGCGGCGCTTCCAGGCTGATGTTGTGGTCGTAGTCGCAAAACATGTCATCGTTGATATTGATGCCGCCCACCAGGGCGATCTCGCCATCGGCCACGCAGATCTTGCGGTGCGTGCGCGTGATGCCGCGCCGGAACCACGGATTGAAGATGCGGTGGTGCACGCCGGCCGCTTCCAGCTGTGCATGCATGGCATTGACCCTGCGGTTGCCGGTGCCGAACCAGTCCGTGATCATGCACACCAGCACGCCGCGGGCGGCCGCGCGTTTGAGCGCATCGAGCACCAGGGTGCCCGTGGCGTCGTCGGCAAAGATATACGTCTCGAAATAGACTTCGGAACGCGCGCCGTCGATGGCCGCGACCAGGGCGGGAAAGTAATCGGTGCCGCAATACAGCAGCTGGATGTCGTTGTGGGCGATGAAATTGACTGTGCGCATGCCGGCAGTCTACGCGAGTTTCAAAGCAGCAACTATCGGCGCGTGGTCCGACAATTTTGCCCACAAGGTGCCATGCATCACTTGCGCCCCTTCCACCTGGAAACCGCGCACATAGATGCGGTCCAGGCGGAACCACGGCAAGGCGGCGGGAAAGGTCCGCGCCGGCACGGGAATCGGCGTTTTCGTCTGGCGCCGCGCCAGGGTGCGCACGAGGTCGCCCAAGGCCGAGTTCGATGCACGCTGGTCGAACACTTCCACCACGCCCAGCGCATTGCGCAGCTTGTCGCTGAGCGTATTGCGCCAGTCGTTGAAGTCGCCGGCAATGATGACGGGCTCGCCATTGGGCGCCGACTCCATGACGGCGTCGATCAGCGCCTGTGTCTGCCGGCCCCGTCCCGATTCGAACAGGCCCAGGTGGACCACGTAGCAATGCACATCGGCGTGCGGCGTGTTGAGCACGCAATGCAGGATGCCGCGCTGCTCGTAAGCATGATCTGAGACGTCGTGGTTGGTTTGCGAGGCGATGGGGAACTTGCTGAGCAAGGCATTGCCGTGGTGGCCATGGTCATACACGGCGTTCATGCCGTAGGCCGTGTGGTGCTCGGGGCCGGCAAAGAATTCATGCTGCGATGCTTCCGGCCAATGCTTGTGGCCATTGTTTTCGGCGCCGAAGCGGGCCGCATTGCGGTCATGCTTGCCCTGCACTTCTTGCAAAAAAACAACATCTGCATGGAACAGCGCAATCGCCTGCTTCAATGCATGGACCCTGGGCAAGCCCCGCACGGAGGAAACGCCCTTGTGTATATTATAAGTTGCTACGCGGATTTTCATGCATCGATTCTACTCCCAGACAGGCCCCGCGCGGCGCCAGCGTAGGTGCGCGTGCGCACCTACACGGGCAGAATCATCGTGCCGGACGCGATCAGGCCAGCATGCGGCCCACGCCTGCCGTCACGCTCACCAGCAAGGCCGTGATGCCGGCGGCCCAGACCACCTTGACCAGCAAGGGCGCGCCGCGCCAGGCCACCGTGCGCTTGCCCTTGGCGAACGCGCCCGGGTGCAGCAGCCAGCCGATCGCCATCAGCGGCATGCCGATCGGCGGCGTGCGGCCGGGCACGGTGGAGGTGAAGAGCGCCAGGATAAAGCACAGGCACAGGATGATGCCCACGGTGCCCAGCAGTTTTTGCTGTGCGGTCAAATGAATCCAGTTCAACATGAAATACTTTCTAGAAAGGTCAGGTAAGGCGTCGTGCCAGGCCCGTCATGGCCGGCAATTGCAGGATCGCTTCCGCGTTGGAGGACGAGAAACAGCGGTCGGCCGCCGCCAGGTACGGCAGCCACGCATATTGCAAGTGTTCGCGCGGGCTCAGGGTGATGGCGATGTCGCGTGGCACTTGCACGCTGAACACGTGCTCCGTGTTGCGCGTCACGCCGGGCGCATAGCGGTGGCGCCAGATCGGGTAGATCTCGTACACATTCGACAAGTTCCAGTCGCGCAGCACGATGCCTTCGCCATCGGCAACGATGCCGGTTTCCTCGCACAGTTCGCGCGCGGCCGTCTGCAGCAGCGGCTCGTCGACGGCATCGACTGAGCCGGTCACCGACTGCCAGAAGCCGGGCTGGCCCGCGCGCTCGATCAGCAAGACGTCCAGATCGGCCGTATGAATGACGACCAGCACGGAAACGGGAATTTTATGGGTCATATCAACAATGAAAAAGGCGCCTTGAAAGCGCCTCTTTTTGCATAGCTTATCAAACAGCGGCCGCCGCAGCGGCCGCATGCCTCATTACACTACCTTGGGCTCGGCGCTGCGCAAACGGATGTGCAGTTCGCGCAGTTGCTTCTCGTCTACTTCCGACGGCGCATGGGTCAGCAAATCTTGCGCGCGCTGGGTTTTCGGGAAAGCGATCACGTCGCGGATCGATTCGGAACCGGTCATCATGGTCACGATACGATCCAGGCCGAATGCCAGGCCGCCATGCGGCGGCGCGCCGTATTGCAGGGCGTCGAGCAGGAAGCCGAACTTCAGCTGCGCTTCTTCGGCATCGATCTTCAATGCGCGGAAGACCTTGCTTTGGACTTCTTCGCGGTGGATACGGATCGAACCGCCACCCAGTTCCCAGCCGTTCAAGACCATGTCGTAGGCCTTGGCGATGCAGGCGCCCGGATTGGTTTCCAGCATGTCTTCATGGCCATCTTTCGGCGCCGTGAATGGATGGTGGGTTGCCGTCCAGCGGTCCGCTTCTTCGTCGTGTTCGAACATCGGGAAGTCGACCACCCACAATGGCTTCCACACGTCGTCGAACAGGCCGGCTTTCTTGCCGAATTCGCTATGGCCGATTTTCACGCGCAGCGCGCCGATGGCGTCGTTGACGACTTTCGCCTTGTCGGCGCCGAAGAAGATCAGGTCGCCGTCTTGTGCATTCGTCAGTTCAATGATCTGCGCCAATGCCGCATCGTGCAGGTTCTTCACGATCGGCGATTGCAGGCCGTCGCGGCCCTTGGCTTTTTCATTGACCTTGATGTAGGCCAGGCCCTTGGCGCCATAAATGGCAACGAATTGCGTGTATGCATCGATTTCCGAGCGCGGCATGGCGCCGCCGCCTGGAATCAGCAAGCCCACCACGCGGCCCTTCGGCATGTTGGCAGCGCCCGAGAAGACCTTGAAGTCGACGTCTTTCATGACGTCGGTCAAGTCCGTGAAGGCCAGCTTGACGCGCATGTCCGGCTTGTCGGAACCGTACAGGCCCATCGCTTCGGCGAAGTCCATCACCGGGAACGGGTTCGGCAGGTCGATATCGAGGGTGTTCTTGAAGACGACGCGTATCATGTCTTCGAACAGGTCGCGGATTTCCTGTTCCGTCAGGAACGAGGTTTCGCAGTCGATCTGCGTGAATTCCGGCTGGCGGTCAGCGCGCAAGTCTTCATCGCGGAAGCACTTGGTGATCTGGTAGTAACGGTCGAAGTTGGCGACCATCAACAGTTGCTTGAACAACTGTGGCGATTGCGGCAAGGCGAAGAAGCTGCCGGCGTTCACGCGCGACGGCACCAGGTAATCGCGCGCGCCTTCTGGCGTCGACTTGGTCAGCATCGGCGTTTCGATGTCGATGAAGCCCAGCGCGTCGAGGTACTTGCGCACTTCCATCGTGACCTTGTAACGCAGGCGCAGGTTGTTCTGCATTTGCGGGCGGCGCAGGTCCAGCACGCGGTGCGTCAGGCGCGTCGTTTCCGACAGGTTGTCGTCGTCGAGCTGGAACGGCACGGGCACGGAAGGGTTCAGCACTTCCAGTTCCGAGCAGACCACTTCGATCTTGCCCGATTTCAGGTTGTTGTTGATGGTGCCGTCGATACGGTTCGTCACCACGCCCGTCACGCGCAGGCAGAATTCGTTGCGCACGGCTTCGGCGACCTTGAACATCTCCGCTTGTTCCGGGTTGCAAACGATTTGCACCAGGCCTTCACGGTCGCGCAAATCGATGAAAATCAGGCTGCCGTGGTCGCGGCGGCGATGTACCCAGCCGCACAGGCTGACGGTTTGTCCCAGCATGGCTTCAGTAACGAGGCCGCAATATTCAGTACGCATAGACATAAAATTCTCAGTTCAGGTTAGTGAGTGTTCAATCCGGCCACGTCCCCCGTGGGACGCCTGCCTTTATTCTTTGGCTACCGGGGCCGTTACAGCGACAACTTCCGCAGGCGCCACCACGCCCATCGAGACGATGTACTTGAGCGCCGCATCGACGCTCATGTCCAGCTCGACCACATCGCTGCGCTTCATCATCAGGAAGAAGCCCGATGTCGGGTTCGGCGTCGTCGGCACATACACGCTGACGTAATCGCCCACCAGGTGGTTCGCCGCATCGCCGCCCGGCACGCCGGTCAGGAAGGCGATGGTCCAGGAATTCTGGTGCGGATATGGCACCAGCACTGCCTTGCGGAAAGCATTGCCCGACGAGGAAAACAAGGTATCCGATACCTGCTTGACGCTCGAATACAGGGAATTAACGATGGGTATGCGCTGCAGCAACTTTTCCCACAGTTTCACCACGTAATTGCCGACCAGGTTATTCGTCAACAAGCCTGTCAGGAAGACGATGACTATCGTCAGTATCGTGCCCAGGCCGGGAATGTCAAAGCCAAACAGCGAGGTCGGGCGGAAACGCGCCGGTACCAGCAGCAGGGACTGATCCAGGGTGCCGATCACCAAATTGAGTACCCAGACGGTAATGGCCAGCGGTACTAAAATCAGCAATCCGGTAATGAAGTATTTACGCATCGGTTTCTCGGTAATGGAATGGTTCGGCGCAACGCGCTTGTCAGTCCGCTTTCGGCGCCGCCGCGGCAGGCGCGGGCGCCGGGGCAGCGGCGGCAGGCGCGCTCTCGGCAGCAGGAGCCGGCTTGGCGTTATCGGCCGGGCCCGTCGGAATGGCCGTCGTCGGTGCCGTGCCGCCGCGGAAATCGGTCGCGTACCAGCCAGTGCCCTTCAATTGGAAACCGGCGGCCGTCAATTGCTTCTTGAAACTGGGCTTGCCGCACGACAGGCACACCGTCAGTACTGGATCGGAGATCTTTTGCAAGACATCCTTGGCAAAACCACACTCGTCACAACGGTAAGCGTAAATCGGCATCTCTACTCCGAGAAAATCATCAAAAACCCTGAATTATAAAGCTTTTCCGCCAGTCTCTACGGAAATCGCCCGGCCGCCTGCCCTGCCAGGCTCAGTCCGCCCGGCGGCGCCAGCTCATCCAGCGCTCCTTGCCGGCGAAGACAGCGATGGAATCGCCGACGGCTTCATCGGCCAGGCAGTCGAAATGTGGCACCAGCAAGGCGTTTAATTGCTCACGCGACATACCAAATGGCGGCCCCTTGGCATTATCGTCAAAGAAAAAGTAGCCGGCCAACATCGCGCCCGGTGCCAGCAACTGCGCCCAGCGGGCTGCCACCTGCGGCCACATGGCCCGCGGCATGGCGCACAGGAACGCCCGTTCATAAATCAGGTCCAGCGGCGCGTCTGGCTGCCAGGCAAAGAAATCGGCTTCCACCACCCGCCCTGCCCGTTCGCCAAGCTGGACGCGCGCGGCGGCCACGGCCGCTGGCGAAAAGTCGATGGCCGTGGCGTCCCAGCCCGCGTCGAGCATGAAGGCCAGTTCGTAGGCGGAACCGCAGCCGGGTATCAGACAGCGCAGCGGCGCCGGACTGCCCAGCACGAAGCTGCGCAGGCGCGCGGGTACGCCGCCCTGGTCCCACGGCGTGCATTGTTTCTCGAAACGCTCGTCCCAGAAGGCGGGCGACAGCGGGTCGCGGGTATGGAAGTCAGCCATCACTTACGTCCTGATCCTGTTAAAACGGCAGTTGATGCCAGCGCATATACACTTGCAAGCCCAGCGCGCCGAGCGCGAAGGCGCCGACGAAATACACGATAAAGCTCAGCAGGCGGTTCGTCTGGCGTTGTTCTGCCAACAAGGTTTTCATCAGTTCCACGTCGTTTTCGCGCGGCTCGCCATGCACCGTCAAGGCCTGGTGCAGCAAACGCGGCAGTTGCGGGAAGATGTGCGCATAGCGGGGCGCCTCGGCGCGCAGGCGTTCCATGAAGCCTTGCGGCCCCACCTGATTGCTCATCCATTTTTCCAGGTAGGGCTTGGCCGTCTGCCACAGGTCCAGTTCCGGGTCCAGCTGGCGTCCCAGGCCTTCGATATTGAGCAGGGTCTTTTGCAGCAGCACCAGCTGCGGCTGCACTTCCACATTGAAGCGGCGCGAGGTCTGGAACAGACGCAGCAGAACTTGCCCAAAGGAAATATCCTTCAGCGGGCGGTCGAAGATCGGCTCGCAGCAGGCGCGCACGGCCGCTTCCAGCTCGTCGACGCGCGTGTCTTTCGGCGCCCAGCCCGATTCGATATGCGCCTCGGCCACGCGCTTGTAGTCGCGGCGGAAGAAGGCGAGGAAGTTTTGCGACAGGTAATCCTTGTCGTAATCGTTCAAGGTGCCGACGATGCCGAAATCCAGCGCGATATAGCGGCCGAACGAGTCGGGCGCGATGGAGACGAGAATATTACCCGGATGCATGTCCGCATGGAAAAAGCCGTCGCGGAACACTTGCGTGAAGAAAATTTCCACGCCATCGCTGGACAGTTTACGCAAGTCCACGCCGGCCGCCACCAGGCGGTCGATCTGCGACACGGGGATGCCGTACATGCGTTCCATCACGATGACGCTGCTGGAACAATAGTCCCAGTGCATTTCCGGCACCAGCAGCAAGTCCGAATTGGCGAAGTTGCGGCGCAGCTGGCTGGCGTTGGCCGCCTCGCGCATCAGGTCCAGCTCGTCGTGCAGGTATTTGTCGAATTCGCCCACCACTTCGCGCGGCTTCAAACGCTTGCTGTCGGCCCACAGGCGGCTGATCCAGCCGGCTGCGATATGCATCAGCGCCACGTCTTCGTCGATCAGCTTTTTCATGCCTGGACGCAAGACCTTCACGGCCACTTCGCGGCCATCCTTCAAGGTGGCGAAGTGCACCTGGGCAATCGAGGCGGACGCCACCGGTTCGCGCTCGAAGCGGGCAAACAGCTGGTCCGGATGGGCGCCCAGGGACTTGGTGATCTGCGCGATGGCCAGGTCGGAATCGAAGGGCGGCACGCGATCCTGCAAACGCGCCAGTTCCTCGGCGATGTCGGGCGGCATCAGGTCGCGCCGCGTCGACAGCACCTGGCCGAATTTCACGAAGATGGGCCCCAGTTCTTCCAGCGCCAGGCGCAGGCGCAGGCCGCGTGGCGACGACAGGTCGCGCCAGAAAATCAGGGTGTCGATCAGCTTGGCAGTGCGCGGAACTTGCAGACCAGAAATTGCTATCTCATCTAGACCGTACTTGATGGAAACACGGATGATCTTAAACAGGCGCAGGAATTTCAATATCATGTAGACACATCCGGTGAAGAGGACTGCGGCTGGAGGGCGGCGGCCGCCTTTTCCAGCCGGGCGAGGCGCTTGGCCAGGCGTTCGACGTCATCGCGCACGCGCGTCACGCCAGCCGAGTATTCCAGCAAGGTAGCGGGACGGATCAGCATGGGCTGTTCGTCCAGAAAGTATTCCGCCACGTTTTCCGCCAGCTTTTGCTGGCCCGTGCGCACGAAGGCAAGGGCATCCCTGGCGCCAGAGACCACGCGCGTGGCCAGGATGGGGCCGAACAGCTTTTCCAGGTCGTGCTCCGCTTCCCAGCGCAAACCCTTGCTCAATTGCGAAATCGCATTGGCAAACTCGGCGTCGCCTTCGATTTTCACGTACGAAAACGCCCGTTCGCGGTTTTGCAGGATCAGCGGCACGTCGGACAGTTTGACGCGGATGGTGACATTGGCAGACACGTCCGCCGGCGCCGCTTCCAGCATGCCGGCGCTGTCGACGCGCATGCGCAGGGCCACGGCGCCCGTATCGATACAGGCCAGCTTGCCGGCGTGCACCGCCAGTTGCTGGCGCGCCCACGGCTCCTGCGCCAGCAGGTGATTGATGGTCGCGATAACGGGAGTCATCAAGGTAAGGTCGGGAATCGGTGCCATCATATGCTTGCGCGCCGCGCGCGCCCTTAAAAAGAAAAAACCGCCCGTACAACAACGCGGGCGGTTTCGATCTTACCAGTTCAGCAGAAAATATCCCTCAAGCACCATGAATTAGCCATGGGCTTAAGCTGCTATTCAGGAAATAATTATCATTAACCCAATTGTTGAATGCCTGCCAAGACCCAGCCGTTATTGCCGCTGACGGGTTTCGACATATTCCACACTTCCGCGAACGGCTCCGCCGCGGCATCGGGCGCCGAACGGATCAGGCCCGTGAACTTCACGCTGGCCAGGTAATCGGTGACGCTCGTTTCGATGCCGAGCAATTCGGCGTCGATGCTGACGACGTCCGTGAAATCGGCTTGCGCACCACGCTCCTGGATCTGCATGCGCAGCTCAGCGTACACTTCCGGCGACGTGAATTCGCGGATGTCGTTGACGTCCGCCTTGTCCCAGGCCGCTTGCAGGCGAATGAAATTGCTCTTCGCGTGACGCAGGAAGGCATCCTTGTCGAAATCGGCAGGCACGCCCCATGGCGCGGCCACGGGCGCGACCTTGTCCAGGCCGACGCCGGACGAGACCGGTTGCAGCGGCGGCAGCGGTGGAATGCGCGAGCCGATATCGGGCGTGTTGCCCGCTGGCGCAGGCTGGTTGCCGCCAAAACCGGCGAACGGCGCATGGCCACCCGCATTGTTTTCGCGCTTGCCGCGCACCATGCGGTAGATGAAGAACGCCGCACCGGCCAACAGGGCCACCATCAGCAAGGTGCTGATCATGCTGGCCAGGGCGCCGCCCAGGCCGAAGTGCGACAGCAAGGCGCCCAGGCCCAGGCCCAGCAGTGCACCGCCCAGCAAGCCTTTCCAGCGGCTGGGTGCCTTGGCGGCAGGTGCGGGTGCCGGCGCGGGGGCCGGTTGCGCCTGGCGTGGCGCGGCGGCCGGTGCGGGGGCAGGTGCCGGCGCGGGAGCCTGGCGACCCACGTTCTGCGACTGGCGGCCAAACGAACGGCCACCGCCCATGGGACGGGCCAGCGCCTCGCCCAGCATGGATACCGTGGTCGCGGCCAGCATCATGCCAACCATAAATTTCTTCAATTTCATTCCATCTCCTAAATTCACCGGCAACACGCGAGTGACCTCGTTGTCTTACATCTTGATGCCGGTATGCAAAGCGGCTATGCCCGCCGTCAAATTGTAGTACTGCACGCGCTCCAGGCCCGCCGTTTCCATCATGGTCTTCAGCGTTTCCTGGTCCGGATGCATGCGGATCGATTCGGCCAGGTAACGATAGCTTTCCGCGTCACCGGCGATTTTCTGTCCGAACCACGGCAAGACCGAGAACGAATACAGGTCATACGGCTTTTGCAGCGGCGCCGCCACCTTGGAAAACTCCAGCACCAGCAGCTTGCCGCCCGGTTTCAGCACGCGGCGCATTTCCGCCAGCGCCACATCCTTGTGCGTCATGTTGCGCAGGCCAAAGGCCACGCTGACACGGTCAAAATAGTTATCGGGGAATGGCAGTTTTTCCGCGTCACACAACAAGGTGGGGGTGAGCAAGCCGCGATTCAAGAGGCGGTCGCGGCCCACGCGCAACATCGATTCATTGATATCGGTCAACCAGACTTCGCCCGTGGGGCCCGCCTGCTTGGCGAACGCCTTCGACAGGTCGCCCGTGCCGCCGGCGATGTCGAGCACCTTGAAGCCAGGGCGCACGCCCGCGTTGGCAATCGTAAACGTCTTCCACAGACGGTGCAGCCCGCCCGACATCAAGTCGTTCATCACGTCGTATTTGGCAGCGACGGAATGGAACACCTTGGCGACTTCGCGCACTTTGTCGTCTTCTGCAACTGTTTTGTATCCGAAATGGGTCGTATTGGTCATGGTAGGCAGTCTGTTTGAACTTGCGTGCATTATACAAGCGGCAGGCGCATTTCCCCGTGACGCCGGAGAAGGTATTGCCTTTCGACCGCATTCGTGGCCAGCATTGCCGCCCGGGCATACGCCGCCAGCGCCCCCGCGCGGTCGCCCTGGCGGCGCAGCAGGTCGGCCCTGGCCGCGTGCAGGTAGTGCGACTGGGCCAGGCTGGGCACGGCTTCCAGGCGCGCCAGCCACGCCAGCCCATGTTCAGCACCATGCGCCATGGCGCAGGCGATCACGGCATTAAGCAAGACCAACGGTTCCGGCTTGTGCCGCAGCAAGGCGCCATACAGGGCACTGATCTGGCGCCAGTCCGTCTGCCCGGCCGTGGCGGCCTTGGCATGCAGGGCGGCAATGGCCGCGTGCAACTGGTACGCCCCCGGCGCACGGGCCGGCAAGGCTTGCTCCAGCAACGCCAGCCCTTCGGCGATCAAGTCACCGCGCCACAGGCGGCGATCCTGCTCTTCCAGGGTCAGCAGATAGCCTGCGGGCGACAGCCGCGCCGCGCCGCGCGACGCCTGCAGCAGCATCAGGGCCAGCAAGCCCTGCACTTCCGCTTCGCCGGGCAGCAAGGTATCGAGCAGCCGTCCCAGCCGCAGCGCTTCCGCGCACAGGTCCGGGCGCAGCAAGGCGTCGCCGCCGCTGGCGCAATAGCCTTCGCTGAACACCAGGTAAATCACGTGCATGACTTGCGCCAGCCGCGGCGGCCAGTCTGGCGCCGGCGGCAACTCGAACGGGATGGCCGCCTCGGCGATCTTGCGCTTGGCGCGCAGCAGGCGCTGCGACAGGGCCGCTTCGGCCAGGCCGAAGGCGCGCGCGATCTCGCCCGTGGACAGCCCACACAGGGTGCGCAGGGCCAGCGCCACCTGCGCCTCGGGCGCCAGCGCCGGATGGCAGCAGATGAACAGCAGGCGCAAACGGTCATCCTCGATGGCTTGCACTTCCTCCGCCTGGGCCGCCGACAGGCTGGACAGCACGGCGTCGGCATCGATGACGCCCTTGCCCGCGCGGCGCACGTGATCGAGGGCCGCGTGGCGCGCCACCGACGTCAGCCAGGCGGCCGGATTATCGGGCACGCCCGTCTGCGGCCACAGTTCCAGCGCCTTGCGGCACGCTTCCTGCAACACATCTTCCGCCAGGCCCAGGTCGCCGAAGCGCCGCATCAGGCCGGCCAGCACCTTGCCACGCTCCTGGCGAAAGACGTGTTCGACGGCCGAGGTGGCGTCGCCGCCCATGCTCACGCCGTGACGGGCCGCACTTCGATCGTGCCCAAGGATGCTACCGGGCAACGCCCGGCCCAGGCCAGCGCCTCGTCCAGATTGGCGCAGGCCAGCAGGTAGTAGCCGCCCAGCTGCTCCTTGGTTTCCGCGAACGGCCCGTCCGTGACGACAGGTTTGCCATTGCGCACCCGCACGCTGGTGGCGCTGCCTACGGGCGCCAGCTCGCCGCCGCCGCGCAGCACGCCGGCCGCCTCCAGTGCCTGCGTGTAACTTGCGAACTCGGCCATCAGGCTGGCCATCTGCCCTTCCTCCATCGCTTCATAACGCGCCTCGTCGGCGTAGATCAGGATCATGTATTCCATAGTCTCTTCTCCAAAAGAAAAATGCCCGCAAGCGCGGGCATCCATACGACGAACGGGGCGGCGGCAATCCGACAAGATTACCGCATTATTTTTTTAGCTTAATGTTTATGCCCGCAGCTCGGTCCGTGGACATGGCCGGAAGATTGCTTGACCGTCATGTCCGCCTTGGCGTCGCGGCCGCTGTCGCCGGGGTAGCCGGCCGCCGTCAGGCGGTCCAGGTAATCCTGCCACAGCTTTGGCTGTTCCACGCCCAGCTTGTACAGGTAGGCCCAGGTGTACAGGCCGGAATTGTGGCCATCGCTGAAGGTCGGTTGCACGGCGTAGTTGCCAACCGGCTCCAGGCCGGTGATGCCGACCAGGCGTTTTCCTAACTGCAAGGTTTCCTGGCCCTTGCCATGGCCCTGCACTTCGGCCGACGGCGAATACACGCGCAGGTATTCGAACGGCAGCGCGAATTCGCTGCCATCGTCGAAAGCCACGTCGAGCACGCGCGACTGGTTGTGCACGGTCAAGCCGGTCGGTTGGGGTGTTGCTACTTTTTCAGTCATGACAATACTTTATGCGGATAAACGTTGAATGATGGCATCGCGCAAGGCCGGCAACAGGGCGCGGCGCGCGGCCAACACCTCGGGCGCCGTCTCGCGCTGCACCACGGCCCAGCTCGGGCTGGGGAAATGCGCATCGTCGCGGTAGCGGGGAATCACGTGCCAGTGCACGTGCGGCGTCATGTTGCCGAAACTGGCCACATTGACCTTTTCCGGCTGCATCACTTCACGCACGGCCAGCTCGACTTGCCACACGACTTCCATGACATAGTTGCGCTCGCCCGGCGTCAAATCCGTCATTTCCTTCACATGCCTGTTCCAGATCACGCGGCAAAAGCCGGGATAAGCAGGATCGTCGACGGCCACCACGGACAGGCGTTCGCTGCGCCACAGCAGGGTCTCCAGACCCTGCTTGTTGGCGTAGCCATCCAGCAGACTGCACAGATCGCAGGTCACACCAGCACCCGCTCAATGCCGCCGTCGTTGGCGCGTTTCACGTAATCCGGCATCCAGTTCTCTCCCAGCAAGTGTTTGGCGATCTCGACGACGATGTAATCGGCCGTCGTGCCCGAATCATCATTGTAGCGCGACAAGCCTTGCAGGCACGACGGGCAGCTGGTGAGGATTTTCACGTCGCCCGTGAAGCCATCGCCGCGCAGCTTGTCGGCGCCCTTGACCATTTCCTCTTCCTTGCGGAAACGCACTTGCGTGGAAATGTCCGGGCGCGTGACGGCCAGCGACCCCGATTCACCGCAGCAACGATCGTTCTTCTCGATCTTCACGTTGTCTACCGTGCTGATCAGGGAATTGATGGTCTTGCCCGATTCCTGCAGCTTCATCGGATTGTGGCAAGGCTCGTGGTACATATAGCGGGTGCCGTTCACGCCTTCCAGCTTGACGTTTTTCTCCAGCAAATACTCATGGATATCCATGATGCGGCAGCCGGGGAAAATCTTTTCAAACTGATACGTGGCCAGCTGGTCGTAGCAGGTGCCGCACGACACGAGCACCGTCTTGATGTCCAGGTAATTGAGCGTGTTGGCCATGCGGTGGAACAGGACGCGGTTGTCCGTCATCATCTTCTCGGCCTTGTCGAACTCGCCCGCGCCCCGTTGCGGATAACCGCAGCACAGGTAGCCAGGCGGCAAGACCGTCTGCACGCCCACTTCCCACAGCATCGCCTGCGTGGCCAGGCCCACTTGCGAGAACAATCGCTCCGAACCGCAACCGGGGAAGTAGAACACGGCTTCCGTATCGGCCGTCGTCGTCTTCGGATTGCGGATGATCGGGATGACTTTATCGTCTTCGATATCGAGCAGCGCGCGCGCCGATTTCTTCGGCAGGTTGCCCGGCATCTTTTTATTGATGAAGTGGATCACCTGCGCCTTGACGGGCGGCTTGCCCGTCGACGGCGGCGGCGCCTTGGTTTGCTTCTTGGCAAATTTCTTCAGCAAGTCATGGCCCAGGCGCTGCGCCTTGTAGCCCCAGCCGATCATGACCTTGCGCGTGGCGTTGATGGTCACGGGATCGGTGGCGTTGAGGAACATCATCGTGGCCTTGGTGCCAGGATTAAAGCTCTTCTTGTCCATCTTGCGCAGCAAGTTGCGCATGTTCATCGACACGTCGCCGAAGTCGATATTGACCGGGCAAGGCGTGACGCACTTGTGGCATACCGTGCAATGGTCCGCCACGTCCTCGAATTCTTCCCAATGCTTGATGGAAATACCGCGGCGCGTCTGCTCTTCGTACAGGAACGCTTCGATCAGGGACGACGTCGCCAGGATCTTGTCGCGTGGCGAGTACAGCAAGTTGGCGCGTGGCACGTGCGTCGAACACACGGGCTTGCACTTGCCGCAGCGCAAGCAATCCTTGACGCTGTCGGCGATGGCGCCGATATCGCTTTGCTGCATGATCAGCGATTCGTGGCCCATCAGGCCGAACGATGGCGTGTAGGCATTGCGCAAGTCGGCACCCATGCCTGGCAGGTTCAGCAATTTACCCTTGTTGAAACGGCCTTCCGGATCGATGCGCTGCTTGTAGCTGCGGAACTCGCCGATTTCCTCTTCCGTCAGGAATTCCAGCTTGGTGATGCCGATACCATGCTCACCGGAAATGACGCCGTTGAGCGAGCGGGCCAGGATCATGATGCGGCCCACGGCTTCGTGGGCGTCCTGCAGCATTTCGTAATTGTCCGAGTTGACGGGCAAGTTCGTGTGCACGTTGCCATCGCCCGCATGCATGTGCAGCGCGACAAACACGCGCGAACGCAGGATGCGCGCGTGGATGGCGGTGGCCTCGTCGAGGATCAGCTTGAACGCGGCGCCGTTGAAGATCTGGCGCAGCTGGGCACGGATTTCCTGCTTCCAGGTAATGCGCACGGTGCGGTCCTGCACCACGTCGAACAGGGTGGCGGCCGGCTGCGTTTCCAGGCGCGCATCGAAGACGGGCAGCAAGCGCTCCATGCCCAGCTCGGCCAATTCGCCCTTCACGTCGGCCAGCGGACGGTCCAGCTGTGCCAGCAGATAAGTCCAGCGTGCCGTGACTTGCGCCAGCAACTGCTGCGCCTGCTCAGCACGGTCGCCCAGCATTTCCGCATCGTCGACACGGTCGTCGGACGCGTCGTCGCTCTTGCCGACAGGCAAATTGCCCTTGCCAAAGAATTCGCTCAAGGCGTCGGCCAGCTGCAGCTTGTTCTTGATCGACAGCTCGATATTGATGCGTTCGATGCCATCCGTGTATTCGCCCATGCGGTTGAGCGGGATCACCACGTCTTCATTGATTTTAAAGGCGTTGGTATGCTTGGCAATGGCGGCCGTGCGGGCGCGATCGAGCCAGAATTTCTTGCGCGCCTCGGGGCTGACGGCCACAAAGCCTTCGCCCACGCGCGTGTTGGCGATGCGCACCACTTCCGACGCCGCCTGGGCGACGGCGTTTTCATCGTCGCCGACGATGTCGCCGAACAGGGCCATCTTCGGCAGCACGCCCCGTTTCGACTTGGTGGCGTAGCCGACGGCGCGCAGGTAGCGCTCGTCCAGATGCTCGAGACCCGCCAGGCGGATGGTCGCGTATTGCTCGCCCTTGGCCGGCAAGCCATCGAGGTAATCCTTGATTTCCACGATCGACGGGATCGCATCGCGCGCCTGGCCGAAGAATTCCAGGCAGACGGTGCGGGCGAATTTCGGCATCTTGTGCAGGATCCAGCGCGCCGACGTGATGAGACCGTCGCAGCCTTCCTTCTGGATGCCCGGCAAGCCGGCGAGGAATTTGTCCGTCACGTCCTTGCCCAGGCCTTCCTTGCGGAACTTGCGGCCAGGAATTTCCAGGATTTCCGTCTTGAACGGCGCGTTCGGTTTCGTGGCGTCGCGCGTGCTCGGGTGACGCCATTCCAGCTGGAAACGTGCCAGCGCGATATCGTGGATCTTGCCCAGGTTATGGTCGAGGCGCGTGACGTCGAGCCAGTCGCCGTTCGGGTCGACCATGCGCCACGACGCCAGGTTGTCGAGCGCCGTGCCCCACAGCACGGCTTTCTTGCCGCCCGCATTCATGGCGACGTTGCCGCCGATGCAGGAAGCGTGGGCCGAGGTCGGATCGACGGCAAACACGAAACCGGCCTTTTCCGCCGCTTCCGACACCTTGTTCGTGATCACGCCGGCGCCCGAATTGATGGTCGCGTATTCGTGCGTGAGGCCGGGCAAGACCGTCATTTCCACGGCGCCCAGGGTGATCAGCTTTTCCGTGTTGATGACGGCCGACATCGGTGTCAGGGGAATCGCGCCGCCCGTGTAGCCGGTGCCGCCGCCGCGCGGGATGATGGTCAGTCCCAGCTCGATACAGCCCTTCACCAGGCCGGCCATTTCCTCTTCCGTATCGGGCGTGAGCACGACGAACGGGTATTCCACGCGCCAGTCGGTGGCATCGGTCACGTGCGACACGCGCGTCATGCCGTCGAAGCGCACGTTGTGCTTTTCCGTGTAGCGGCCCAGTACCTTGACCGTGCGCTTGCGCAAGTCGTAGGTCTTGCGGAATTCGTCGCCAAAATCGGCCACGGCCTTGCTGGCCGCCTTCAGCAGCAGCTCCACGTTGGCACTGCGCGCCTTGGCGACTTCCGGCGCTTCACCACTGGCCGCGACGTCGCCGCCGGCCGCATCGATGCCCAGGCGGCGCTTGTCGACCTCGGCCAGGCGGTGATGCAAGGCATCGATCAAGCCCTGGCGGCGCTTCGGATTGTCGAGCAAGTCATCCTGCAGGTAGGGATTGCGGCGCACGACCCAGATGTCGCCCAGCACCTCGTACAGCATGCGGGCCGAACGGCCCGTCTGGCGGGCGCCGCGCAGCTCGTCGAGCAGGCGCCAGGAATCCTCTCCCAACAGGCGTATGACGATCTCGCGATCGGAAAACGATGTGTAGTTATACGGGATTTCGCGCAGGCGGCTTGCTGCGGGACCATTGGGCGTTTCTGCCAGTAAAGCTTGGATATGTGCGGGAGCGTTCATGGAGTGTGGTGACGATGTGGACTGGACCCTAAAGACCCATTTTATCTTATTGCGCCGCACCATGCGGGAACAGCCTTATGCCGCCCAAGGTTTAAGCAGGGTCGGCGCAACCATAGCAAATATGGTCAAGTCACAATTTCCATGAATAAAAAATCAGCCTCCTTGCCTTTTTCGCGCAAAAATGCCAAGAATCGGACTCGACCACAAACTATCAAACTGCCCAAAAACAGGGCAAACAGGCGTTGCAATGCACACGATACGGCATCGCCATCACGCCAGCATTTGCCCGATCCGGTGCCAGACGCCATCGGGCACGTACAGCAGCAAGCCCGTCATCGTCAGGTAACGCGCGCACTTGCCGACGGCCATGTACGCCACGCTGGGCCAGAACGGCAGCTTGAGCCAGCCTGCCAGCGTGCACAGCGGGTCGCCCACGAGGGGCAGCCAGGCCAGCAGCATGGTCTTGGCGCCATAGCGGGCCAGCCAGCGGAACCAGCGCGTGTCGCGCTCCTTGGCGAACGCCTGCTTGGCCCGGTAGCCCATCCAGTAATCGACGATACCGCCCAGCGTGTTGCCCAGGGTGGCGACGGCAATGGCGGCCCAGAACAGGGAAGGATTGGCCTTGATGACGGCAAAGACGGCCGGCTCTGAGCCGAGCGGCAACAAGGTGGCGGAAATAAAGCTGATCAGCAAGACCGAGGTCAGCCCGACTTCCGGCGCTGCAATCAGTTGCAGCAACCAGGCGATTGCGGATTCGATCATTGAACACTTCGCGATGCGGTAAGGCTCTCCATTATAATGAAGAGCAGCTTGGGCGCCGCACAAACCGCGCCTGCCGGCAAGGGCGCACCCGCCCCGCGTTCTACACAGCATGATTGTTGCCTGGTTATCCGCCGCGGCACAGCCGATATCGACCACCACGCTCCAGCAAGAGACTGTCACAGTAGAGACGCATCGACCTACTGTGGTAGGCTCATCGTCCCTGGCCCAGAATCACTCGCTTGCAGACTATGAACATCGACTACCTCAAGAAAATCCTGACCGCCCGCGTCTATGACGTTGCCTCCGAAACGCCGCTGGAACTGGCCCCTGCCCTGTCGCAGCGCCTGAACAACCAGATTTACTTCAAGCGCGAAGACATGCAAAGCGTGTTCAGCTTCAAGATTCGTGGCGCCTACAACAAGATGTCCAAGCTCAGCGAAGCGGACCGCAAGCGCGGCGTGATTTGCGCCTCGGCCGGCAACCATGCCCAGGGCGTGGCCCTGTCGGCCGCGCGCATGGGTTGCCGCGCCGTCATCGTCATGCCCACCACCACGCCGCTGGTGAAAGTCGAGGCCGTCAAAGGACGGGGCGGCGTGAACGTGGAAGTGGTGCTGCACGGCGAATCCTATACGGATGCCTACAACCACGCGCTGACCCTGGAAAAGGAGCAGAAGCTGACCTTCGTGCACCCGTTCGACGATCCGGACGTGATCGCCGGCCAGGGCACGATCGGCATGGAAATCCTGCGCCAGCACGCCGGCCCCATCCACGCCATCTTCGCCCCCATCGGCGGCGGCGGCCTGATCGCCGGCATCGCCGCGTATGTAAAACAGATCCGTCCCGACATCAAGATCATCGGCGTGCAAAGCGTCGATTCGAACGCCATGGCCCGCTCGCTGAAGGCCGGCGAGCGCGTCACCCTGAACGACGTGGGCCTGTTTGCCGACGGCACGGCCGTGCGCCTGGCCGGCGAGGAAACCTTCCGCCTGGTGCAGGCCTATGTCGATGAAATCATCACGGTCGACACGGACGCCATCTGCGCCGCCATCAAGGATGTGTTTACGGATACGCGCTCGATCCTCGAACCGTCGGGCGCGCTGGCCGTGGCCGGCGCCAAGGCATACGTGGAGCGGGCCAGCCTGTCGAAGCACCCGGTCAACCATGAAACCCTGATCACCATCGCCAGCGGCGCGAACATGAATTTCGACCGCCTGCGCTTTGTCGCGGAACGGGCCGAGCTGGGCGAATTCCGCGAAGCCGTGTTTGCCGTCACCATGCGCGAACAGCGGGGCAGTTTCAAGCGCTTCTGTTCGCTCATCGGCGCGCGCAACGTGACGGAATTTAACTACCGCATCAGCGACGAGAAGGAAGCGCACGTGTTTGTCGGCATCCAGATTGCCGACCGGCATGAATCGGGCGTGCTGGCGAAGAAATTCGAAGAGCACGAATTCAAGACCCTGGACCTGACGCATGACGAGCTGGCCAAGTCGCATATCCGCCATCTGGTCGGCGGCAAGAGCCGGCTGGCGCAGGATGAGCTGCTGTACCGCTTCGAGTTCCCCGAGCGCCCCGGCGCACTCATGCGTTTCCTCGACAGCATGGCGCCGAACTGGAATATTTCCCTGTGTCATTACCGCAGCCAGGGCGGCGACGTGGGGCGCATCCTGATCGGCCTGCAAGTGCCGCCCGATGAAATGGGCGAATTTGCCCGTTTCCTCGATACCCTCGGCTACCGTTACTGGGATGAGAGCAGCAATCCCGTCTACAAACTGTTTTTAGGATAGATGGCGAATCGCCCCGGTATTTGCACCGGGGTGAAATAGGCTACCATGCGTGCTTGACTGAACTACGCCACACGACCATGACCACCACCAACGACCTCGCCGAACAATCGCCCCTGGGCAAAAGCTCGGCCTACCGCACCGATTACGCGCCGGACTTGCTGTTTCCCATTCCGCGCCAGGGCAAGCGCGACGAGCTGGCACTGCACGGCACGCTGCCATTCTTCGGCCTCGATATCTGGAATGCCTACGAACTGTCGTGGCTGAACCAGCGCGGCAAGCCGCAAGTGGCCATTGCCAAGGTCAGTGCGCCGGCCGATTCGCCCAACATCATCGAATCGAAGTCGTTCAAGCTGTACCTGAACTCGTTCAACCAGACCCGGCTCGAGAATCCGCAAGCGCTATTGACCCTGCTCAAGCAGGATCTGTCCAAAGGCTTTGGCGCCCCCGTGCAAGTGGAATTGACCTTGCAGGAAGATTTCGGCAAGCTGAAGATGGGCGAGTTCGACGGCGTGCTGCTGGACCGCCTGGACCTGGAAATCACGCAATACACGCCGTCGCCGCAGTTGCTGAAGGCGGCCCTGGACGAAGCGCCCGTGGAAGAAAAACTCGTCTCGCACCTGTTGAAATCGAATTGCCTGGTGACGGGCCAGCCCGACTGGGGCAGCGTGCAGATCGAGTACGCGGGACCGCAGATCGACCAGGAAAGCCTGCTGCGCTACCTGATCGGTTTCCGCGAACACAATGAATTTCACGAGCAATGCGTGGAGCGCATCTTTGTCGACATCTTGCGCCAGTGCAAGCCACAGAAACTGTCCGTGTACGCGCGCTATACGCGTCGTGGCGGACTCGACATTAATCCGTGGCGCAGCAACTACAGCACGGGCACCGTGCCGGGTAACCTGCGCAACGCGCGCCAGTAGCCTCACGCGCCCGCGCACAAACAATGCCGCAGGGAATGCACGCTGTGTTTTAAAACAACGTTGCGGTCATACTCTGAGGCATCATAAAAGCGCTGAAAAGTCGGAAAATCGGCATTCGGCGACGGAAAAACCGGCGCGCCCCGTGTTTTTAATCAGGAAATAGCCGATACACCCCGGTGTTATTTTTTTGCTAAAATGAGGGTGACATGGGCCGTAGCGCCCACTGCGCCCGCAGCGGGCGTATACTGTTGAGAATTGGCGTTACAGGCCGCGGAAACAGGCCTATAATTCGGCTCGCAAGCCCTCTGCGCATTGCACCATTTCATTGAGTGTCATGACTAATCTTAGCAAAATACTATCTCTCGAAAATGTCCTGTTGGATCTGGAAGTGTCCAGCAAAAAGCGCGCTTTCGAGCAAGCCGGCCTGATCTTCGAAAACAATTACGGCATCGCCCGCTCTACCGTCTCGGACAATCTGTTTGCCCGTGAACGCCTGGGTTCGACTGGCCTCGGTCATGGCGTGGCCGTGCCGCATGGCCGCATCAAGGGCATGAAGACGCTGAAAGCGCCACTGGGCGCCTTCGTGCGCCTGGCCGAGCCGATTCCGTTCGAGTCGCCCGATGGCAAGCCCGTCAATCTGCTGTTTTTCCTGCTGATTCCCGATCATGTCACCCAGCAACATCTGGAAATCCTGTCGGAAATCGCCGAAATGTTTTCCGACGACGCCTTCCGCACGGCCCTGGCCACGGATCCGGAACCGAAATCCGTGCATTCGCGCATCGTCAATTGGCAACCTAGTCTTCAAGCGGCGGGTTAAACTTCAGGTATTCCTCCACTCCTGAAGAAGACTGCCATGTTGCAAACGCCGCTGACGATACAACGCCTGTACGACGACAATCGTGAAAGTCTGCAACTGGGCTGGTTCGCCGGCTTCCCCGGCGGCGAACGCCTGATCTCGGGCGACGTCTCGTCAGCCGCCGACCAGGTGGGCCACTTGAACCTGATCCATCCGGGCCGCATCCAGGTCTTCGGCCACCAGGAAATCAATTACTACCAGCGCCTGAAGGTCAATACGCGCACCCACGTGATTGGCGAGCTGATCGCCGGCGGGCCGCCCGCGCTGATCATCGCGCAAGGGCTGGAAACGCCACCCGACATCCTCGCCATCTGCGACGAGCAAAACATTCCCCTGTTCTCGACCCCGCTGCCGGCCGCGCAGGTGATCGACTTCCTGCGCGTCTACCTGTCGAAGAAGTTGGCGCAGCGCATCATCATGCATGGCGTCTTCATGGACGTGCTGGGCGTCGGCGTGCTGATCACGGGCGACTCGGGTCTGGGCAAGAGCGAACTGGGCCTGGAACTGATCTCGCGCAGCCATGGCCTGGTGGCCGACGACGCCGTCGAGTTCTCGCGCATCGCGCCGAACATGATCGAAGGCCGCTGCCCGCCCCTGCTGCAAAACCTGCTGGAAGTGCGGGGTCTGGGCTTGCTCGACATCAAGGCCATCTTTGGCGAAACGGCCGTGCGCCGCAAGATGCGCCTGAAACTGATCGTGCACCTTGTGCGCCGCAATGCGCTGGAAGAGGAAGTCGAGCGCCTGCCATTCCTGTTCCCCACGGAAGACGTGCTGGGCTTGCCCGTGCGCAAGGTCGTCATCCCCGTCGCCGCCGGCCGCAACATCGCCGTGCTGCTGGAAGCGGCCGTGCGCAATACCATCTTGCAACTGCGCGGCATCGACACCTTGCAGGAGTTCATGGAGCGGCAACGACTCGCCATGAGTGGCGATTAATGTTGCCAAGGAGTTCGCCCTGGCAAGGGCGAACCGTGACGCAGGCACGCAGCCATGCTGCGTCAGTTCCCTGCTGCACCAACGACTCTCCATGAGTGGCGATTAATGTTGCCAAGGAGTCCGCCCTGGCAAGGGCGAACCGTGACGCAGGCACGCAGCCATGCTGTGTCAGTTCCCTGCTGCACCAACGACTCGCCATGAGTGGCGATTAATGTTGCCAGGGAGTCCGCCCTGGCAAGGGCGAACCGTGACGCAGGCACGCAGCCATGCTGCGTCATTTTCCTGCTGCACCAGCGACGCGCCATGAGTGGCGATGAACGCCGGAGGCAGACCCGTCGACAACAATTAAATGTAACCAACACTAAGGCTCCAAATGCAATAATTTGTAAAGATAATTGCCTTCGAGGCAGAGCACCGATCTTTATTGTATGATCGGTATATGCATATGGTCCTTATTACCGGAATATCCGGCTCCGGCAAATCCGTGGCACTCAATGTGCTGGAAGATACCGGCTACTATTGTGTCGACAACCTGCCGCCGGCGCTGCTGCCCAGTCTGGTGCAAACCCTGCTCGATGAAGGCACACCGCAACTGGCCGTCGCCGTCGATGCACGCAGCGCCGAGTCACTGACCAGCCTGCCGCACAATGTGGCGCTGCTGCGCGACCAGGGGCATGACGTGAAGGTCATGTTCCTGACAGCCACCACGCACTCGCTGGTGGCGCGCTTCTCGGAAACGCGGCGCAGCCACCCGCTGTCGCATGAGCTGCGTCCGAACCAGAATCCGGCCAGCCGCCGCACCCTGATCGAATGCATCTCGGAAGAGCGCGAACGCCTGTCGGCCATCGAACAGCTGGGCCATGTGATCGACACCTCGGAACTGAGCGCCAACAAGCTGCGCGCCTGGATCAAGGATATCGTCGCCTCCGAACGGGCGCCGCTGACCCTGTTCTTCGAATCGTTCGCCTTCAAGCTGGGCGTGCCGCTCGACGCCGATTTCGTCTTCGACGTGCGGGCCCTGCCGAATCCCTATTACGACCTGGCCTTGCGCCCGCTCGACGGCCGCGACGCGCCCGTGATCGCCTTCCTCGATGCGCAACCGAGCGCACTCGAGCTGTTGGCCGACATACGCGCCTTCATCGAGAAATGGTTGCCGTCATTCAAATCCGACAACCGCAGCTACCTGACGGTGGCGCTCGGCTGCACGGGCGGCCAGCACCGCTCCGTGTACATGGCGGAACGGCTGGCGCAGTATTTCAGCCCGAATGAACGCGTCGTCCTGCGCCACCGCGAACGTAGCTAGAACGCCAAGCGACCGCGCGTCGCTTGTATTTGGCCCTGTTAATTCAGATGGCAAAGCGGATGCGCTTGCGCCGGCCAGACCGGTGCAAAGAAGCGCGCCACCATGGCCGCATCGACCTCGTCCAGGCTGGCCGGCTGCCAGCGCGGCGCATGGTCCTTGTCGACCACGAGCGCGCGCACGCCTTCAAGCACCTCGCCATGCGTAAAATTGTGGCGCACCAGCGTGCGCTCCATGCGCAGGCAATCGGCCACGCCCAGGTGTGCGCCCCGCTGCAGTAATTCCAGGGTGACCGACATCATCAGCGGCGAGCGCAGGCGCATTGCCGCCAGCGCCTTGGCCGCGAACGCACTGTCATCCTGCGCCAGCGATGCCATGATGGCCGCCACGGAAGCGGCACTGAAATGGCGGTCCAGCACCGTGCGCACGGCCGCCAGCGCAGAGACGCCCACCTCGGCCTGGAATGACGCCGCCAGGGCCTTGATGGCCACCGGCAAGCCTTCACCGGGCGTCGACTCGAACAGGGCCGTCAGCGCCTCCATGGCCGTCTCCGGCAGATACACATCGGCCAGCCCCGTGTACAGCGCATCGGCCGCGCCGATGGTCAGGCCCGTCAAGCCCAGGTACAGACCCAGCTGGCCAGGCAGGCGCGACAGGAAATAGCTGCCGCCCACATCGGGAAACAGGCCAATATTGACTTCCGGCATGGCCATGCGCGTGCGGCCCGTCACGATGCGCAAGCGGTTGCCGGGGCCGGCCTGCGCCACGCCCATGCCGCCGCCCATCACCACGCCATCCATCACGGCGATATACGGTTTCGGATAGAAATGAATTAAATGATTTAAAGCATATTCTTCTGTAAAGAAATCTTCCAGCAGCGCACTGCCGCCCTGCGGCGTGGCCCGGCCCGCATCGTAAAAGAAGCGGATGTCGCCGCCGGCGCACAGGGCTTTTTCGCTGCTCGAGCGTATCACCACGGCGTCCACCTGCGGATCGTCGCGCCAGGCCAGCAAGGCGGCACTCATGGTGCGCACCATCTCCAGCGACAGGGAATTCAAGGCTTTCGGGCGGTCGAGCACAATGTGCGCGGTGCGGTTGCGGATAGAGGTGTGGACGAAGTCGCTCATGGCAGGCAGGCAAGAAGTGAAAGTGCCAACATTCTAGCGCCTGCAGGAACAACCTTGCGTTCGGCCAGGCGATCCGTGCGCAAGGGTGACGGGCGCAAAAAAGGGCGCAAGATGTGCGCCCTTAGTTGATCACAACTGCTGGAAGCGGGTGGCCTTAGACGGCGACGACGGCTTCATCCTCTGAGTTGTCTGGCAGATGCTTGATCGCCTCTTTACCGTGCCCTTGCACTTTGCTTTTGTATTTCATCACTTGCCGGTCCAGCTTGTCGATCAGGGTATCGATCGCGGCATACAGGTCTTGCGCCAGGCTTTCCACATAGACGGTCTTGCCACTCAGACGCAGGTTGACTTCGGCCTTTTGACGCTTTTCTTTCTCTTTGAGGTTGTCCACGGTCAGAATCACGGCGATATCGATAACGTGATCGAAATGACGTTTCACGCGCTCCAGCTTCGTTTGTACGTATTCACGAATGGCTGGTGTCACTTCGAGATGATGTCCGCTGATGGTGAGATTCATACACACTCCTAAAGATGATCGGGTTCGTGCGGTGTCCATCGTATCCGGCCCGCAGAGGAACCGAAAAAACTACAAGCACTTACGCAGACTCACTGGCGGAATTTTCAACGCTTCCCGGTATTTGGCAACAGTACGTCGCGCAATCACCATGCCTTGTTCTCCCAGCATGTCCGCAATC
Organism: Janthinobacterium sp. SUN118; assembly: GCF_030397695.1. Lineage (NCBI taxonomy): Bacteria > Pseudomonadati > Pseudomonadota > Betaproteobacteria > Burkholderiales > Oxalobacteraceae > Janthinobacterium > Janthinobacterium sp. SUN118. The sequence goes on from NZ_JAPUBV010000002.1 coordinate 196,156, forward strand.
TTACTGTCGGATAAAGGATTTTTAGGGTCTTCTGCTCCTGTCAGTTGCACGATCAATGCCCGTATCGCCGTCGATGACGCTTCGCCCCCCGCTTCGGTGGCGACGTGGCTACCAAAGAAATATTTCAACTCGAACATGCCGTGCGGGGTCAGCATGTACTTTTGAGTTGTTACCCGCGAGATAGTACTCTCGTGTAAACCCAGTGTATCAGCTATTTCACGGAGCACAAGGGGGCGCATGGCAACGGCCCCATGCGAGAAAAAGTTCTTTTGTCTTTCTACTATCGCCTGCGCCACGCGCAGGATCGTGTCGAAGCGCTGGCGCATATTCTTGATCAGCCACTTGGCTTCCTGCAACTGTGCCCCCATGGCGCCCTCACCCTTGCCCTGCTTGAGCAGGTTGGCATACATGGCATTGACGCGCAGGCGCGGCATGACGTCATTGTTCAGGGTCACCTGCCAGCCATTGCGCGCGCGCTTGACGACCACGTCCGGCACCACGTAGTCGGAAACGTCGGAGGCGAACACGGCGCCCGGGTGCGGATTGCACAGGCGAATCACGGTCTGCGCCTCGCGCAAGTCTTCGTCGTCGCAATCGAGGGCTTTTTTCAGCTTGTTGAAATCGCGCTGGGCAAACCAGGCCAGGTGCTTTTCCACGATGACGATGGCCATGCGGCGCGTCACCAGGGCGATATGCGGCAAACGCTTGATTTGCAGCGCCAGGCATTCGGAGGCGTTGCGCGCCCCCACACCCGGCGGATCGAAGCTTTGCAGCAGCGCCAGCGCCGTGCGCAGCTCGTCGGCATCGATGTCCAGCTCCGCCGGCAGGCGCGCCAGGATGTCGTCGAGCGACTCTTCCAGGTAGCCATTGTCGTCGAGCGCGTCGATGATCAGCTCGACCAGCGCGCGGTCGCGCAATTCGAGCACCGTCACGCGCATCTGCTCCATCAGGTGTTCGCGCAAGGTGCAGTGATGGGCTTCGAGTTGCGGACGGGCATCCTCGTCGTCGGGCGTCTTGCCCCGGCTCGCTTCGCTCCAGTCGCTGTCGCCGCCATCCATGGCGGCCGGACTCTCGCCCGCCTCACCGTCAAACCCATCCGCTTCGGCCGGCGCCGCGGGCGCCTCCTGGCTGGGTGGCTGGGGCGGTGCCTCGGCCGGCGCGGCCGTCGAACTCAAGGCGCCATCGGACAGCAGGCGCAACGAGCGGTCGAGCGGATCGTCGAGACGCTCGAGCAGGGGATTGTCCGTCAACAGCTGCTCTAGCTCCTGGTGCAATTCCAGGGTAGACAATTGCAACAGGCGTATCGATTGCTGCAACTGCGGCGTCAGTGCCAAGTGCTGCGAGGTGCGCAGCTGCAATGATTGTTTCATTGGCTCACATGCGGAAGTGTTCGCCCAGATAGACCCGGCGTACCGACTCGTTCGCGATGATGTCGTCGGGGCGTCCCGACGCCAGCACCGAGCCCTGGTTGATGATGTAGGCACGGTCGCAGATACCCAGCGTCTCGCGTACATTATGGTCGGTGATCAGCACGCCGATATTGCGCTCCTTCAAGAAACGCACGATGCGCTGGATTTCGATCACGGCGATCGGGTCGACGCCGGCGAACGGTTCGTCGAGCAGCACGAAACGCGGGTCCGTGGCCAGCGCGCGGGCGATTTCCACGCGGCGGCGCTCGCCGCCCGACAGCGACAAGGCCTGGTTCTCGCGCAGCTTTTCAATCTGCAAGTCGGCCAGCAATTTATCCAGGCGCTCCTCGATCTCGGCCTTCGTCAATGGACGGCCTTCGACGGTCTGGATTTCCAGCACGGCGCGGATATTGTCTTCCACCGTCAGCTTGCGGAAAACGGACGCTTCCTGCGGCAGATAGGACAGGCCCATCTGCGCGCGGCGGTGGATCGGCAGCCTGGAAATATCCACGCCGCTGATATCGATGGTACCGCCATCCGACGGCACCAGGCCGACGATCATGTAGAACGAGGTGGTCTTGCCGGCGCCGTTCGGGCCCAGCAAGCCCACCACTTCGCCGCATTCGACTTGCAGCGAAACATCATGTACGACTTGCCGCTTGCCATAGGTCTTTTGCAGCCCGCGGACGATCAGGGTACTGCCGCAACGTGTATTTTCCATTATTTCTTTCCTGGCGCGGGCGCCGCCGGCGCTTTCTCCGCCGCGGGTGCCTTGGTCTTCGGCTGGATCACCATGCGCACGCTGCCGGCTCCCGGGGAGCTGGTGCCGCTGTCGGTATTTTCCATATTGAACACTTCATTGCGGCTGTCATACGAGATGAAGGCGCCGTTGGCCACATCGGTGATTTTCGTGCCTTCCAGGCGCGTCAGCTTGGCCTTGGAAAACAGTTTCACCACTTCCGTCTTGTTGTCGTATTCCACGCGCTCGGCTTCGCCTTCCACCCACAGGTCGCCCGCGCCATCGCGCTTCTGGCGGAAGGTGGCCAGCTTGCCCGGATCGGCCCAGAAGGTGATGAATTGATAGCCTTGCGGATCTTCCGTGATCAGGGCCCGGCCCGCCTTCATGGTCAAGGTACCCTTCACCAGCACCACGTCGCCCGTCAGGGTACGTACTTGCTTGATGTCATCCATCTGGCCGCGCTGGGCGGTGATGACGGCTTCCTTGTCGGAATCGGCCTTCTCGGCATGCGCCGCCCCCATCACGCCCAGCGAGCAGACGGTCGAGAATAGGGTCAACAGCAAGATATTCTTCATAGTATGGTTTCCTTGTTTCATTCTGTCATTGTGCCGCCGCGGCCGGGCGCGGTCTCGGCGGGAGGACGATGCGCAGCGACTGCTGCACTTCCACCACGCCGGTGGCGTTATTGGCCTTCATGCCCACGCCTGTCACCTGATTGGTTCCCATTAGCATGTCGACCGGCACGTCCGTTTCCATGCGCTCTTCATCAGGGAACACCGTCAGCGCTTCCGTCTTGAGCGTCAGGTTCTGCGCCTTGGGGCTGGCCACGCGGTCGATCACGACCTTGCGGTGCAGCTGCAATCGGCTATTGCCCTGGTCGATATGCGCCAGTTCCGCGTTCATGTTCATCGGCGGCATGTCGGGCGTCAGCTTGCGCACGAAAGGCTGGTCGATATCGGATGAATCATCGGCCGGGTAATGCGTGAGCTTGGTGCCGGACACGATGTAGCTGGGCTTGCCCGTCAAATCCATGCGCACCAGGCTGAAATTGGTGACAAAATAGTCGGGTTCGTCCAGGTGCTTGCTGGCCGTCATGTCCTGGCCATTCTTGTTCATCACTTCGAGCAGCCAAAAGCTGCCCAGCGCGAACGCGACCGCTCCCAGCACGGTAAAAATCATGCGCCAGCGATGGGCGCCTCCTGGCTTACGCATATTGCTTCACTCTTTCAAATGTTACTGGCGGCAAGGCTCGCGCCTCACTCCAGGAACGGCGCCATGACGCGCACATAGTTGTCCTGTGCACGCAGCAGGAATTCGCAAATCTCGCGCACGGCGCCACGGCCGCCGCCGGCCTGCGTCACATGGTGGGCCAGATCCAGCGCTTCCGGGCGGCCGCCCGGCACGCTGACGGCAAAGCCCACGCGTTTCAGGATGGGGGCGTCGATGACGTCGTCGCCGATATAGCCGCATTGCTCTTCCGTCAAGCCCGTCAGCGCCAGCAATTCGCGAAACGGCGTCAGCTTGTCGTGGCCGCCCTGATGCACATGGGTAATGCCCAAATCTTGCGCGCGGCGTGCCGTGATGGCCGAGCGGCGCGCGCTGATGATGGCCGTCTGCACGCCCGATTCCTGCAGCAGCTTGATGCCCAGGCCATCATACACATTAAACGTCTTCATCATTTCGCCGTCCGGGCCGAAATGCAGGCTGCCGTCGGTGAGCACGCCATCGACGTCAAAGATCATCAGTTTGACCTTGGCCGCGCGTGCCAGGTTGTCCGCCACGCTCTCCATCAGATCACCTTCGCTTGTGTCAGGTCATGAATATGCAGTGCGCCGACCAGTTTGCCATCGGCGTCGACCACCAGCATCTGGTTGATGCGGTACTGCTCCATCACGGCCACGGCATCGACGGCCAGGCGCTCGGGCGCGATGCTGCGCGGCTGCGCATGCATGACGTCGCGGATCGCCACTTTCGTGAAATCCTGCACGCGCTCGAACATGCGGCGCAAGTCGCCGTCGGTAAACACGCCCACCGGGCGGTTGTCCGCGTCGACGACGGCCGTCATGCCCATGCCCTTCTTCGTCATTTCCTCTAGCGCCTGCAGCAACGATGCTTGCACGGCGACTTTCGGCACCTGCTCGCCACTGCGCATGACGTCATGCACGTGCGTCAGCAGACGGCGGCCCAGGGCGCCGCCCGGGTGCGAGCGGGCGAAATCTTCTTCCTTGAAGCCGCGCAAATCCAGCAGCGCCACGGCCAGCGCATCGCCCAGGGCCAGGGTGACGGTGGTGCTGGCCGTCGGCGCCAGGTTCAGCGGACAGGCTTCTTTCTCAACAGAAATATCCAGATGCACGTCGGCCAGCTGGGCCAGGCTCGAATTCGGCTTGCCCGTCATGGCGATCAGCACGCCGCCCATGCGCTTGACGACCGGCATGATGGCCATCAGTTCGGACGATTCGCCCGAGTACGATATGGCAATAAACGCATCGTCCGAGGTGACCATGCCCAGGTCGCCATGGGCCGCTTCGGCCGGATGCACGAACATGGCCGGCGTGCCGGTGGAAGCGAGGGTGGCGGCAATCTTGCGCGCGATATGGCCCGACTTGCCGATGCCCGAGACGACGACACGCCCCTTGCATTCTAGCAACATTGCCACCGCGCGGCCCACACTGTCGTCCGTGGCCAGGCGCGCATGCAGCGCAACGATGGCGTCGGACTCGATCTGCAGGGTGGTGCGCGCCAGCGCCACGGCGCGCTCGGTGGTCGCCTGCATGTCAATTCGATCAAAAGCTTTCAGCATTGTTTTTTCATGGGTTACACTCATGCCCAAAGTATAAACGAATTAGGAAAGCAAAAAACTTGCCAGTCACAACAAACAACGATTTCCACTGAGCTTCCCGGGCAACCCATGTTTTCCTCGCTTGAACTGACCCTGATGTTACTCGGCAGCGCCGTACTGGGCGTGGTCGCTTTCAGAATGTTGCATTTGCCGCCCATGCTGGGCTACCTGGCGGTCGGCATCGTCATCGGCCCCCATGCGCTGGGCCTGGCGGCGGAAAACGAAGCGAGCCATACGCTGGCCGAGTTCGGCGTCGTCTTCCTGATGTTTTCCATCGGACTGGAATTTTCGCTACCCAAGTTTCTCGCCATGCGGCGCATCGTCTTCGGCCTCGGCATGGCGCAAGTGGTCACCACCATCGTCGCCACCGTCGTCTTCGGCTGGTTCGTCGCCCGCTACCTGTCCGCCTACATCCACCTGAGCTGGCAAGCCGCATTCGCCCTGGGCGGCGCACTGGCCATGTCGTCGACGGCCATCGTCTCGAAAATGCTCACGGAACGGCTGGAGCTGGAAAGCGAACACGGCCGCAAGATCATCGGCATCCTGCTGTTCCAGGACCTGGCCGTCGTGCCCCTGCTGATCCTCATCCCCGCCCTGACGCGCGATTCGGACAACCTGGCCGAAACCCTGGCCTGGGCCGGCGGCAAGGCCCTGGTCGTGCTGATCTTGCTGCTGTTCATCGGCCAGAAGATGGTGCGCGGCTGGCTGACCATCGTCGCCAAGCGCCGCTCGCAAGAGCTGTTCATGCTCAACCTGCTCCTGATCACGCTCGGTGCGGCCTGGATTACGGAACGGGCCGGGCTGTCGCTGGCCCTGGGCGCGTTCGTGGCCGGCATGCTCATTTCCGAGACGGAATTCAAGCACCAGGTGGAAGAGGATATCAAGCCATTCCGCGACGTGCTGCTGGGCTTGTTCTTCATCACCGTCGGCATGCTGCTCAATATCCGCGTCGTGCTCGACAACTGGTGGCTGGTGCTGCTCTTGCTGTGCGGCCCCGTGCTGCTGAAGTTTGCCCTGATCGCGGGCCTGGCCCGGCTGTTCGGCTCGTCGACGGGCGTTTCGCTGCGCACGGGCCTGGCGCTGGCGCAGGCGGGCGAATTCGGCTTCGTCCTGCTGAACCTGGCCGGCGGCATCAAGCTGATGGACCCCTTCGTCGTGCAGGTGGTGCTGGCGTCGATGGTGCTGTCGATGCTGGTGGCGCCCTTCCTCATCGCCAAGTCGGACGCCATCGTCATGAAACTGGCGGCCAACGACTGGATGATGCAATCGCTGGCGCTGACCAGGATCGCCACGCGCACCATGGCGTCGCAAAAACACGTGCTGATCGCCGGCTTCGGGCGCAGCGGGCAAAGCCTGGCCACCCTGCTGGCGGAAGAAAAGATCGAATACCACGCGCTGGACCTGGACCCGGAACGGGTGCAGGAGGCGCAGCTGGCGGGCGCCCACGTGTCGTATGGCGACGCGGGCCGGCGCGAAAGCCTGGTGGCGGCCGGCATCTACCGCGCCAGCGCCGTCGTGATCACGTATGCCAACACACCGTCGGCGCTCAAATTATTGCATTTGCTCAATGAGCTGGCGCCCACCTTGCCCGTCATCGTGCGCAGCCACGACGACAGCGACCTCGACCAGCTGAAAAAGGCGGGCGCGGCCGAAGTGGTACCGGAATTGATGGAAGGCAGCCTGATGCTGGCCTCGCACGCCCTGATCATGATGGGCGTGCCGCTGCGCCGCGTCGTGCACCGCGTACAGGCGGCGCGCGAAGAGCGCTATGCGTCGCTGCGCGGCTATTTCCACGGCACCAGCGACGCCGGCGACGATGCCGAGCTGGAACGCCTGCACACGGTCACCGTCAGCGACGGCGCCCAGTGCGTGGGCTTGCCCCTGAGCACGATCGACGTGGCCGCCTGCGGCGCCTTTGTGACGGCCATCCGCCGCGGCCGCGGCCGCCTTGAAGTCACGCCCGAGACCCAGCTGGCCATCGGCGACGTGGTGGTGCTGCGCGGCACAGCCGACGCCGTAGCCAAAGCAGAAACATTGCTACTGAAATAATTACTCGATCTGCGCCTGCCAGCTGACGACACGGTTGCGTCCACCGGCCTTGGCCTGGTACAGGGCCTGGTCCGCGTGCGCCACCAGTTGCTGCGCCACGGCTTCGATGGCTAGCAGCGCCGCGTCCGCCTCGAGGCTGGCCACGCCGATCGACACGCTGACCCACGTTTGCGCGCTGCCCGGCAAGTCGAACATGGTGTCGGCGATGCTGGCGCGGATGCGCTCGGCCACGAAAGTGGCGCTATCGAGGTCGGCATCGATCAGCAGCACGACGAATTCCTCGCCGCCGAAGCGTCCCAGCGCATCGGAGCGGCGCAATTCCTTGCGGATGCGCGTGGCCACTTCGCGCAGCACTTCATCGCCGCCCTGGTGGCCATGCGTGTCATTGACCAGCTTGAAGTGGTCGATGTCGATATACATGCATGAAATACAATAATTCTGGCGCCGCGCGCGGGCGATTTCCTCCAGCAGGCGGCGGTCGATATAGCGCCGGTTGTAGACGCCCGTCAGCGAATCGGTCAGGCCGATGTATTTCAGCATTTCATTGCTGATCACGTTTTCCAGGCAAATGGCGATGATGGATGCCATGTGCTTGATGAAATCCGTGCCCAGCGCGGGCGTAAAACGCGTCACGTCGCTGCTGGCCAGGTTCAGGCTGCCGATCAAGCGCTTGTTGCGCAGCAAGGGCACCAGCGCCACGCTGCGCAAGGGAACGCTGATTTCCGGAAAGCGCGGGCCATGCACGGCCGCGTCGAACGCCCCCAGCAGCGGCATGGGCGGCAGGGCCGCCTCGCCCTCGGCCACGGACGCTTGCGGCGCAAATCCCAGCTGCGCCACTTCATGCACGAACAGCAACTGCGGGAAGGCGCTGAAGTCGACGCCCAGCTTTTCCATCACCAGCACGATATCGTCATCCTCGTCGAGCAGGCTCAGGGTCACGCCGTCGAGGTCGGAAATCACGGGCAAGGTGCGAAAAATGGTGCCGATCAATTCGGGAAACGTGGACGCGCCGACGATTTCCAGGTCGAACGCCTGGTGGCGGCACATGATGTCGTGGTTGCGCTCGACCTGTTCCAGCAGGAAAGCCATGCGCGCACGCAAGGCCTGGTTCTCGGCTTCGAGGCTGGCAATGCGCTGGGCCGGCGCATTGGCATCGCTCCCCGGCTGGCCTGGCTCTGGCGAAATTGCTTGATTCATAGAAACCTTAAACCCTTGTGTGCGGGCGCCATGCTTAAAATGCCAGTTCGAAACCGATGTCCTGCCCCACCACGATACGCTCATCGCCGCCTTGCGTGACGATGGCATTCATGCCGAAGCAGATGGCGCCGTCGAGCTCGGGCTTGGCGCGGTAGCCGTACATGACGTCGAGCGGGTCCGGTCCCGGCACGCCCGTGGCCTGGTCCACCGAGGGAATCGGACAGCGCGAACACGGCTTGACGGGTTTGAGCACGGTGGCGCCAAATTGCAGGAAGTCGGCGTAATCCTCCTCGAAGGGGCCGATGCCGCCGATCACCAGATTCGGCCGGAAACGGTTCATCGGCAGCGCGTCACGGCCGGCAGCGCGCAGCTTGTCATTGACGTCATCGAGCGAGGCGGCACCGGCGACCAGCACGGGGTAGCCATCGGCAAACATGGTCGACGCGGCCACGCCATCGGTCCACTTGGCGCTGGTGGCGCGCACCACGTCCGGGTGGAAGCGCACGAGGCGGCACGGCACGCCGATGGCGTTGGAAAACCAGGCGGCCGTGACGTCGTCGCAATCGTAGGCGCGCAGCGTATCGTCCCACACCTGCACTGCCAGCATGGGCGCGCGTTGCGGATCGGGCAAACCCAGTTCGATTTCCAGGCGCAGCATGCCCGGCGCGCGCAGCTCCAGCGTGCTGGCCTTGATGCGCGGCACGATCAGCGCCATGCGCGGGTGTTCGCGCTGGGTCAGGAAGCGGCCCTGTTCGTCCACCACCATCCATTCGCGGTCGAACACGTGCTCGCTCATCAACCCGGTATGCGTCAGGACCGCCTCGCGCAGGTGGATGCCGGCGCAGGATTTGATGGGGTACAGAATGATGTCGGACAGGATAGCCATGGGCCGGGGCAGTATCTCAGCTTCTGCCAGGAAATTGTTCAGAAGCGAAGTATGGCAGCAAAGCGGGCAAGCGTAAATCGGCCAAGTAGGTCGTGGGAAATTATTGTGACGTTATGACTAACAGAACCGGATGCTCTGCACGGCGCCCGCTGCGACGCAGTGCAAGCACTGCCAGCAGCGGGCAAGGCCGCAGGGCGCCGGGCATGGAAGTCAGGCATCAGAATAATTTATTACGCCCCGCTCAAGCTCAGCCAATAAGGCTGGCCCGGCGCAGAGGCGATCAGTACGTGTAGAAGATACGCTGGATTTCTTGCGTGCTATTCGTCTTGGTCAAGGCCAGCATCAGCAGGATGCGGGCTTTTTGCGGGTTCAGCGTATCGGAGACAACACTATCGAGTTCATCGTCGTTGGCTTCGCCATTGCGCGCCACGATGCCCTGGCCGACGCGGCTCGAACGCACGATCAGCACGCCCTTCTGGCGCGCTTCCACCAGGGCCGGCTTCATTTGCGCGGCCACGCTGCCATCGCCCACGCCCGCATGGATGATGCCCTTGGCGCCGGCGGCGATGAAGGCGTCGATGCCGACGCGGTTCATATTGGCGTAGCCGTAGACGATATCCACTTGCGGCAAGGCATCGAGCTTGCTGATGTCAAATTCCGCTTCCAAGGTGTGCTTGCGCGTCGACTGGCGGTAAAAGAAGGCCTTGCTGCCCTGAATGTAGCCGAGCATGCCCAGTTCCGGCGACTTGAAGGTGTCGGTGGTGGACGTGTTCGTTTTCGTCACTTCGCGCGCGGCGTTGATCTGGTCGTTCAAGGCCACCAGCACGCCCTTGCCCACGGCTTCCTTGCTGCCCGCCAGCATGACGGCGTTGTACAGGTTGATCGGGCCATCTGCCGAGATGGCCGTCGATGGCCGCATTGCGCCCACCACCACCACCGGTTTGTGGCTCTTCACGGTGAGGTTCAGGAAATACGCCGTTTCCTCGATGGTGTCGGTGCCGTGCGTGACGACCACGCCATCCACCTCGGGCGACGCCAGCAGCACGTTGATGCGCTTGGCCAGGGTCAGCCAGTGTTCGTTGCCCATGCTTTCGCTGGCGATCTGGAACACTTGCTCGCCTTTCACGTTGGCCACTTTCTTCAGTTCCGGCACGGCGGCGATCAGGCGCTCGACGCCCACGGTGGCCGAGGTGTAGCCGACGGTGGTGGTGCTGTCGGCGCCGCTGCCGGCGATGGTGCCGCCCGTGGCCAGGATCACCACGTTCGGCAATTTGACGGCCGCTTGCTGCGCGCGCGCAGGCGAGGCGGCGACAAAGCCCATCAGCAAGGTAGCCAGCATCAGCTGTGCACAAGAATGGAATTTACGTGAAAACATGGTGCTCCTGTGAGGTGATATGTCAAAGATAACAAAGTCGTGTGCAAATTATATGTCATCGCTGCCCGGACAAATCCCCAATTCATCCATGCCGCGCAAACGTGCGCGCCCGCCCATGCGCTACAGTGGCGCCATGTCCACACATTCCCGCTCCTGACCATGCGACGCCGCCTTGTTTCCGCCCTGCTCCTGGCCACGCTTGCCGCCTGCTCCACGCAGCAGGAACTGCGCATGGCGGCGCAGCAGGAACAGTTCGGACGCGCAGCGGCCAGCCAGGGCGACTGGGCGCAAGCCATGCGCAGCTACGCGGCGGCCGTGGACAATGTCGAACTGGGCCGGGGCGACCTCGCGTGGCAGGCGCGGCTGCATCACCAGGCGGGGCGCGCCGCCAGCGCCGCCTGCCGCTACGACGCGGCCGAATTTCATTTTCGCAATGCCATCGCGCTGGCGAAACGCAGCACGCAATCGAGCGCCCTCAGCTACAAGGCGCTGATCGACCTGTATGAACGCCAGGGCAAGACGGCGGAAGCGCTGGCCGTGCGCAACGAACTGGGCTGGCATCAATCGTGGGCGCTGGGCGCGTTTGCCGACCTGGAATCGCTGCCTGTCGGCCAGCCTTGCGGCACGCCGCCCTAACCGCACTGGATGGGAGTTGGTCGATGCACATCGCACGCACGTTGCTGGCAACATCCGTTCTCTGCGCCGCGCTGGCGCCGGCGTATGCCGCCGAACCCGCCCTGCCCCTGTGGGAAGCGGGCGTGTTTGGCGGCACGGCCGTCACGCCCGCCTATCCCGGCGCCAGCGAGCGCTCGACGCGCACGCTGGCCCTGCCCTATCTGATTTATCGCGGGAAAGTGTTGCGCGCCGACCGCTCCGGCGTGGGCGCGCGCCTGTTCGATACGCAGCGTGTCGGGTTCGACGTGGGCTTCGCCCTGTCGCTGCCGGCCAGGTCCAGCGACGTGCCGGCCCGGCGCGGCATGCCGGACCTCGGCACGCTGGTGGAATTTGGCCCGCGCCTGAAGGTCAAGCTGGCCGAACCGACCCGCAATAGCCGCCTGGGCCTGGAACTGCCCTTGCGCGCCGTCATCGAAGCTCGCGGCGGCCTGCGCCGCCAGGGCGCCACCTTCGAACCGCGCCTCGTGTACGCGCTGCAAGGCGATGACCAGGCGTGGCAGCTGGACGCCAGCGCCGGCGCCGTGCTGGGCAATGCCGCCATCAATGACTATTTTTATGGCGTCAGCCCCGCATTTGCCACCGATCAACGCCCGGCATACGCGGCCAAAAGCGGGCTGATGCTCACCCGCCTGGGCCTGGGCGGTTCGTACCGGCTGCACCCGGACTGGCGCGCCTTTGCCTTTGTGCGCTACGATACTTACTCAGGCGCCGCCAATCGCGCCAGTCCCCTGCTGCGCCAGAATAGCGGCACCTCGGCCGGCATCGGCCTGCTGTGGACGTGGCGCCGCTCGGGCAGCCCAGCGCGCGGCGCCGATGACTAAGCGGCGCAGACAAAAAATGTTGCGTCTAAGAAAAATTTATAGATAATGGCAAGTCTGGCTTGCGTGGCATCCGCCGCGCGCCAGCACATTGTCCATGGCCGCCAGCAAACTCATTCCCATTACCCTGCTTGCCGCGCTGTTGCCCGCGTGCCGCAGCATGCCGCCGTATGCCGGGCCGCACGGCCCCGGCACGCCCGCCATCATCGAGGCTTACCAGTCGCCGCTGAGTTTTTGCGGCTTGCTCACGCCCGGCGTCTGCCATGCCGACATCTTGCTGATCGATAAAAGCAAGCTGGCCAGCGAGGCGCCCGAAATCGCGCTCGACGGCGGTCAGCACCGCCTCGTCGTGCGTTGCCTGAGCAATACAACCCTGGCCACGGGCGGCAATGAAACCTCGATCCACATGTTCCGCATGCATTTCCAGCCCGGCGCCCGCTACCGCTTCGACGCCAAGGTCATCGACAACCGCTGCCAGCTGGCCATTGCCGACAAGGCCAGCGGCACGCGCAGCGAAGCGCTGGAAACGTATTAAAAGTCCATCGTCCCCGACAGCATGAAGGTACGCGGCGCGCCCAGGCCCAGGCTGGTCCATTGCGGCAGCGCCCAGTACGCCTTGTTGCCCACGTTGCTGACGCTGGCGCGCAAGGTCAGGGGCCGGCCCGCCGCGCGGGTGGCGTAGCGCGCACCCAGGTCATACACGGTACGGCCCGGTACCGACAGGGAATTGTCCTCGTTGATGTATTGCTTCGACGCCGACGTCGCGTTCGCCGTCAGGGTCAGGCCCGGCACGGGTGGCGCATCCCATTCCACGCCCAGCTTGGCCTGCAGCCTGGGCACGCCGGCCGCCTGCTTGCCCTGGTTGACGCCGTTATTTGTCCTCGCCAGGGTTGGATCCACGTACGCGACGCCGCCCATCAGGCGCACGTCGCGCACGGGCGAACCGAAGAAGCCCCAGTCGATGCCGCGGTTGCGCTGCTCGCCGCCAAATGAAAAGACATTGCTGACGGGGTCGACATAGCTGCTGGGCCGCTTGATTTCATACACGCTCAGCGTATGGGCGAATTCTCCCAGGTCGAGCTTGACGCCGGCCTCCATCTGCCTGGACTTGTATGGCGCAAAGACTTCCCCCGCGTTGGCCGCCGTCATGGGCGCTGTCGCCCCCTGACTCAAGCCTTCGATGTAATTGGCGTACAGCGACAGATTCCTGGCAGCCTTGATCAGCAGGGCGGCGGCCGGCGTCGTGGCGGCCGCGTCATAGCGCGAAGTGCGCGCACCCGACTTCACGTTGAAACTGTCGTTGAGCACTTCCTGGCGCCGCAAGCCCACCGTCAGCTGCACTTGATCCTGCGCAAACGACAGCGTATCGACGAGGCCATAGCTGGCCAGGCGCAATGTCGTCTTCGATATTTGCGGTGCGTCAAAGCGCGTGGCCGGACCCCAGACGGGATGATAGATATTCGTGATCCAGTCCTTGTCCAGCACATTGCGGCGGCCGAACTGCTTGTCCGTATGGTGGTAATACGTGGCATTGGCCGCCCATTGGTGGCCAACGCTTCCCGTGCGGAACTTGCCCTTGACGCCCGCTTCCGCCGACTGTTTTTCCAGGTTGAACCCCAGGTCGGCCAGGTTGGTGCGGTAGTCGCCGGCCGTATTGAATACCTGGATCAGGTAGGCGCCCGTCGACTGGTAGTCGGCCTTGCTGGCGCCGATGGCCGCATACGCCATCACGTGTTCGTTGACGTCATACTCGCCGCGCAGCATCGCGCCCTTGTCCTTCGTGTCATAGAAGGCCCAGCTGGGATTGAGCAAGGTCTCCGCTTTCGGCGGACGCGGCACGGGCAAGCCGGCGGCCAGGTTGACACCCCGGTTCAAGCCCCGCGCGCGGTCTTCGCTGCTGTAGAGGTCGGCGGAAAGACGCGCGCCGTCGCCACGCCAGTCGAGCCCCACGGAGGCGAGCTGGGTCTTCTTTTTCTGATGGTCGATGGCGCCGTCGCCATCGCGGTAGACGCCATTGACGCGGATGCCGAATTGTTTATGCTCGCCAAAACGCTGTCCCAGATCAATATGGCCGCCCCACTGCGCATCGGACATGTACGACGCCGTCACGCGGGCCAGCGGCGCATCGCCCGCGCGCTTGGGCACGAGGTTGATGCTGCCGCCCACCGAGCCGCCCGGCGGCATGCCGTTGAGCAAGGCCGATGGCCCTTTCAGCACTTCGATGCGCTCGAACATTTCGGGCGACGTGCGGTACACGGGCGAGATGCCGAACAGGCCGCCAAACGCGACATCGCTGGTGCCGGAACTGAAGCCGCGAATCGAGTAATTTTCGCCGATGATGCCCGTCATGCCGCTGCTGAAAACGGTGGGATCCGTGGCCGAAATTACGTCGGTGATGTCGCGGGCCTGGCGGTCTTCGATGAATTTATCCGTATAGCTGATGGTGTTGAACGGCGTTTCCATGAAATCCTTGTCGCCCAGAAACCCAACGCGGCCGCCGGACGCCACCTGTCCGCCCGCGTAGGCATCGATCACGCTGTTGCCTTTGCCCCAGACCGTCACGGCCGGCATGGTTGCCGCCGCCTCGGCCGCGGCGCCCTGCGCCTGCAGGCTCTCGCGGCGCACCGTGTAGCTGCCATTGCCTTCGCGCACGGCCTGCAAGCCGTGGCCGCGCAGCAAGGCGTAAAAACCCTCGGCCACGCTGTAGCTGCCCGACAGTCCGGCGCTGCTCTTGCCTTGCAGCAGCGCTGCATCCACCGTCAGCTCCACGCCCGCCTCCGCCGCGAAGGTGTTGAGCGCCAGGCCCAGCGAACCGGGCGGCACGCTGTAGGCTTGCCGCACTTGCGCCGCTTGCGCGAACGCCGGCGGGGCCGCCATGCCCAGCGCACCCACGGTCAAGCCCGTGATCAGCGCCAGTTGCACGGCGGTGGCGATGCGGCTCAGGTTCAAGGCGGGGAGGTGGCGCGTTGCCATGCGTTGGGTCATAAAGTAAATCCTTTCAGATGGGATGATTGCTTGTTCTCACCCTATCTCCCGAACGAAAAGGCAAAACCCTCAATGCAAATACGACTCATTACTAAAAAATAATCTCTATCATTGATAGCCCTTGAGCACATCGTCGATCAGCAGTTTCAGCGACGTCACGCTGGCCGCCGTGATGTACCAGGCATCGGCATCGACGAAGACGACGCGGCCGTTCTTCCAGGCATTGGTCTGGCGCAACAGCGGATTGGCCATCTGCTCGGCCGTCATGACGGGACGGCGCTCCATCACGGCCGTGCGGTCCACCACGTAAAGGATGTCGGGATTGGCTTGCTGGATGAATTCGCTGGATATCGGCTGGCCGTGCAAGCCCGCCTCGACGGCCGTGCTGGCCGGCTTCACGCCCAGCGCGTCGAAGACGAAGCCGTAGCGCGACTGCACGCCAAACGCGCTGAAGGCGCCGTTGTTGTGCATCACGATCAGGGCCTTCTCGGGACGTTCCTGCGTCACCTGGCGCACCGCGGCCACCTTCGCATCGAGCTCGGCGGCTTTCTGGCGGGCCACGTCTTCCTTGCCGAAGATACGTCCCAGCGTCAGCAGATGCTCCTTGACGACGTCGATGTGCTTGCCCTGGCTATTCTGGAAGTCCACGTCGAAGTGCAGGGTGGGGGCAATCTGGCTCAGCTCCTTGTAATGGTTGGCCTGGATCGACGTCATCAGCACCAGGTCTGGCTGCAACGCATGCAGATGCTCGAGGTTGGGCTGCACGATGGCGCCCAGGTCGCGGATGCCCGCATCGTCCTTGTAGCGCGTGAGGAAATGCGGCACGTAGTCCTTCACCATGCCGGCCACGGGCACGCCCAGCTGGTCGAGGAAATCAACCTCGTTCATGTCCAGCACGGCCACACGCTGCGGACGGTGGGGTATCACGGTCGCGCCCAGCTTGTGTTCGATCGTGATGGGAGTAAACGCTTGCTGCGAGGCGGAAGCGGCAGGCGCCGGCGGCGTGCTCGCCGTCTTGTCGGCGCAGCCCTGCAAGGCGGCCACGGCGGCGATCAGCACGGCAAGCGCGCAGAAAGGTTGGTTCCAGATCATGTCAAGCTCCTGTGGGGGTAAAGTAATTGCAGACGCAGCCGCGTTCATTGCGCACGATGTCGAAATCGATGTCGTACAGCGCCCGCAAGCGCTCCTCGGTCACGACCTCGTGCGCGGGACCGGAAAAGCGTACGCTGCCGCCCTGCATGGCGACGATGTGGTCCGAATAGTTGGCGGCGAAATTGATGTCGTGAATCACCAGGATCACGGTGCGCCCGTGTTCGTCGCACAGGCGGCGCAGCGCGCGCATGATCTGCACGGCGTGTTTCATGTCCAGGTTGTTGAGCGGCTCGTCGAGCAGCAATATATCGGTCTGCTGGGCTATCGTCATGGCCAGGAAAGCCATCTGGCGCTGGCCGCCGCTCAGTTCATCGACATACGCCAGGCGTAAATTGTCGAGCGACAGGAATGCGATGGCCTCGTCGATGGCTTGCCGGTCCTGCGCCGTCAGCGCGCCACGGCTGTAGGGAAAGCGGCCGAAGGCGACCAGCTCCTCCACCGTCAGGCGCAGGTTGAAATCGGGCGCCTGGCGCAGGGTGGCCACTTGCCGCGCATAGTCCTTGACCTTGATGTGCGCGATGCTGCGCCCGCCGATCGTGATATCGCCGCTGCTCGGTTCCAGCAGGCGCGCGATGAGCATCAGCAAGGTGGTCTTGCCGGCACCGTTGGGGCCGATCAGGGACGTCACCTGTCCCTTGGGGAACTGCGCGCTGACGTCCGTCAGCACGCTTTTGGCGCCATAGGTTTTGGCGATATGTTTGACGTGGATCATGCTGTGCCTCGGGTGCGGACCATGAGCGCCAGGAAATACGCGCCACACACCAGGTTGATGAGGATGCCGACGGTGGTCCGGTAATTGAAAACGTGCTCGACCAGCAGCTGGGCGAGCAAGAAGATGGCGATGGCGATGGCGCATCCCAGCGGCAAGGTGACGCGGTGGCGCGCCGTGCGGGCCAGCGCATACGTCGTGTTCGCCACGAAGATGCCCATGAAGGCCGTCGGCCCCAGCAGGCTGGTCGACACCGCCACGAACACGGCGATCAGCGCCAGCTGCAGCCGCACCATGCGCCGGTAATCGACGCCGAGCGAGATCGCCTGCTCGCGTCCCAGCGCCAGCACGTCGAGCGCCGGCAAGGTCCTGAAGGCCACCAGGCAGGCGGCGCCCACCAGCAGCGCCGACGCCAGCAGTTGCCCGGGCTGCGCCCTGTTGAACGATGCCTGGCTGAAACCTTGCAAAATGGCAAATTCACCGGGACTGATGCGCAGCTGGATGAACTGGGTAAACGTGCCGAGCACCATGGTCAGGACAAACCCCAGCAGCAACAGGAAATACACATTGTTCTTGCCATCACGGAACAGCCAATAGTGGATGGCCCAGGAATAGGCGAGCATCAGGGCGATGGACAACATGAAATTGCCGTCCTGCCCCAGCAGCAGCACGCTGTGCATGCCCATCGCGAGAACCAGCAGCGACTGCAGCAGCACATACACGGCCTCATAGCCCATGACGGCCGGCGTCAGGATACGGTTGCCGGCGATGGTCTGGAACACGATGGAGGAGACAGCCACGCAGACGCCGCCGATGGCGATGGCGGCCAGCCGCGCCAGCCGTTTCGGGATGATGTAAGCGAAGTCCAGATTCGCGCCGAGGAAGAGGAAAGCCAGCGCCAGCACGGCAACGGCCAGCCAGAGCGCCTGCCGCTTGAGCATGCGCGTCATCGCCGCCCCCGGATGATCAGCACGAGGAACAGCACGCCGCCCACGCCGCCCGCCGTCAGGCCGATCGGCACTTCGAACGGGTAGATCAGCAATCGCCCCGCGATGTCGCAGGCCAGCAGCAGCGCGGCGCCGCCCAGCGCCACGATGGGCAGGGTGCGCGCCAGGTTGTCGCCGTAGCGCAGCGCCACCAGATTGGGAATGGCCAGGCCGACGAACGGGATCGCCCCCACCGTGATCACCGTGGCCGCCACCGTGACGGCCACCAGCACCAGGCCCAGCGCCACCGTGGCGCCATGGTTCAAGCCCAGGCTGGTAGCCATGCCCTCACCCATGCCCAGCACGGTAAAGCGCTGTGCGTACAGGTATGTGAGGGCGACGATGGGCAGGATCAGGTAGATGATTTCATAGTTGCCCTGGACGATCCGGGAAAAATCGCCGAGCAGCCAGCCCTGCATGCTTTGCAGGATATTGTTGCGGTAGGCATAGAACTCGGCCACGGCGCTGAGCACGCCGCCATACACGAGGCCGATGACGGGCACGAGTATCGTGTTCTTGAAGCGGATGCGGCGGATCAAGGCCACATACACGAGGCTGGCGGCAAGGCAGAACACCAGCGCGAACGCCATCTTGCCGGCCGCGCCCGCCGCGGGCGCGGCCGTCAGCGACACGAGGATGCCCAGCTTGGCCGCATCGAGGCCGCCCGACGTGGCCGGTTCGACGAATTTGTTGCGCACGATGTGCTGCAGGATGACGCCGCAGACGGACAGGCCCACGCCTGTCAGCACCAGCGCCGCCAGACGGGGCAAGCGGCTGGCCGTCAGGGTCAGCCAGGCATCGTCGAACACCGCGCCAGACGACAGCGATGGCGACAACAGCCGTGCCCATTCCACGTGCCTGGCGCCCACCAGCAGCGAAGCACAGCACAGCAGGAAGAACAGGAAAAGCAGACGCGCGCGTGTCAAATGCCGGACTCCGTTCCAGGCTGGCGCGCGGGCGCGGCGATGCGCCAGCCCTTGGCCGCCTGGCGCTGGGCCAGGAAATGCGCATACAGGCCGTTCTGCTCGCGCAGGATGTCCGGCGCGCCCTGCTCGCGGAGCGTGCCGCCCTCGAGCACGACGATCTGGTCGGCCATGGCCACCGTCGACAACTGGTGTGCGATGACGATCACCGTGCGCTTGCCGCGCAGCCGCGCCAGCGCTTCGGCGATGGCGGCCTGGTTTTCCGCGTCAAGCGCGGCCGTCGCTTCGTCGACGAGCAAAATCGGTGCATCCTTGACCAGCGCACGGGCAATCGCGATGCGCTGGCGCTCGCCGCCGGACAGGCGCGCGCCCCCCTCGCCCACAGGCGTAGCGAGCCCCTGCGGCAAGCGCGCGATGATCTCGGCCACGCCTGCCTGGCGCGCCGCCTCCAGCACTTGCGCATCGCTGGCGTCCGGCTTGCCGATGCGGATGTTGTCGCCGATGCTGCCCTGGAACAGATAACTGTCCTGGAAAATCTGGCTGATCTGGCCTGCCAATTGCTCGCTGGACATGGCACGCACATCGACGCCGCCCACCAGCAGCGCGCCCTGGCTGACGTCGAAAAAGCGCGCGATCAGCCGCACCAGGGTGGTCTTGCCGGAACCGGAAGCGCCGATCAGCGCCGTCATGCTGCCCGGCGCAATATGCAGATTGATGCCCGTCAATACGTCGGGCTGATCCTGTACATAGCGGAAAGCCACGTCGCGCAGCTCGACCGCGCCATCGCGCGGCGCTTGCGGCGCGGCCGCTTCCGGCAGCGGCTGCACGGCGAGAATGGCGCGCGCCGCGTCAAGCTGGCCGCGCGCGCCGCGCAGCACTTCGCCATAGCTGGCCACTTCCTGCAGCGGATCGACAAGGCGCACCACCAGCAGCAACGCCACGATGACGGCAATGGCATCCTTCGCGTCGACTACACCGCCCAGCAGGCCGTTCAGCCACAGCGCGGCGGCGACCAGCAAGGCGGCGAAGATGGCTTGCACGGCCCACGCGTTGAGCACGGCCGACAGTGACGACAGGTAAATGAGCCGCGTGCCCGAGGCGCGCTGCTCGTCGATGGCTTGCTGCAGGAAGCGCGTGCCGCCGCCCTCGCCGCTGCCGTCGCCATTGAAGGCGCGCAACACGGACTGCGCTTGCGCAAACTCAATCAGGCGCTGGCTGGTCTGGGCAAAATGCTGGCGGTAGGCGTCGTCGGCGCGCTGTCCCATATGCGCGGTAAGCCGCAAGGTGCCGGCCAGGATGGGCAGCGCCAACAGGGCGATCAGGCCCAGCTGCCAGTGCAGCACGAACAGCGCCGCGATCAGCACCACGGGCGTGACGGCACCGCAGATCAGCGGCGTCAGCACGTGCGCCGGCAGCTGGGCCACATTCATCATGCCTTGCGTGATGACATGGCCGAGACGCGCCGTGTTTTCCGGCGTGAACCAGCCGACAGGCAGGCGCGCCACGTGGTCGCCGAGGCGCTGACGTGCGCCCCGCAAGACCGTCACGCCGACGCGCACGCCTGCCCTTTCCACCTGGCGCCGCCAGGCCCAGCAAGCCGCCAGCCCGGCCAGCAGCACGAGCAGCCACAGCGCCGCGCCCCCCGTATCGCCGGCCAGCAGCCGACCCAGGGCCAGCACCAGCGCCGTGACGGTGAGCCCGCTGAGCAGGCCATAGGCAAGCGCCATCCACGCATAGCGGCGGAAGACGGGCGCATCATCGCCCAGCAATTGAATAAAAGTCTTCAGCATGACGGGTGCGCCTCTTCCTGGAATTCCTGATAGCCGCCCAGCGCCCACAGTTGCGCGTAGCGCCCCTGGTCGGCGAGCAAGGCGGCATGGCTGCCCTGCTCGACGATGGCGCCATGTTCGACGACGATGATGTGGTCGGCGTGCATGATGGTGTCGAGCCGGTGCGCGATCACCAGCAAGGTGCGGCCGCGGGCAAAGCGCGACAGCGCATCCTGAATCGCCACCTCGTTTTCGGCATCGGCCGCCGCCGTGGCTTCGTCGAGCACCAGCACGGCCGGATCGAGCAGCACGGCGCGGGCGATGCTCACGCGCTGCAGCTCGCCGCCCGACAATTGCGCGTCTTCGCCGATCACCGAGTCGTAGCCGCGCGGCAAGGCCAGGATGCGCTCATGGATGTTCGCCAGGCGCGCCGCTTGCTCCACCTCGTGCCCGCTGGCCGCCGGCCGGCCCAGCGCGATGTTCTCGCGCACGCTGGCGTGGATGAGACGCACTTCCTGCAGCACGAAGCCGATGCGCCGGTACAGCTCGGACGTGGCGATGTGCCGCAGGTCGACGCCGCCCAGGGTGATGCGCCCTTGCGTCGGATCGAAAAAGCGCAGCAGCAGCCGCGCCAGGGTCGATTTACCGGACCCGGAAGCGCCGACGATGGCCGTGACCGTGCCGGGCTGCAAGGTAAAACGGATGTCCGACAGCACCTTGTTGTGTCCATCGTAGGCATAGCTGACGCCTTCCACGCAAATTTCCGTGCCAGCTGGCAGCTGCTGCTCGTCGGGCGCAGGCTGCGCCAGCACGGGCGTCTCGAGCAAGGCCAGCACGCGCTGGGCGGCGCCGGTGGCGTTGTTGAGGTCGTGCGTCAGATAGTGCAGCAGCAGCATCGGCGCGGACATGCCCGGCGCCACGAGGGCGAACGGCAGCACGTCGATGGGCGCCATCCAGCCCAGCACCACGAATACGGTGCCGGCGATCACCACCACGCCCAGCACGGCCACGGGTGCGATCAGGGCGTTGGCGTTGGCCATCGAGCCCACCAGCGGTCGCGTGAAGGCGGAAAAAGCGTCCGCAAACCCGTCGACGGCCGCGCGGTAGCTGCCGTGCGCGCGGCCCGTAGCACCAAACGCCTTGACCACGGGAATGCCGTTGACGAACTCCACCACCGCATTGTTGATGCGCCCCATGCCGGCGACGAATTGCTCCATATTGCCTGCGCTGGCCTTCATGGCCTTGCCGAAGAACAGGAAAAAGCCGGGAAAGGGCAGGATGGCGATGATGGCCATGCGCCAGTCCATGGCGAACAGGTAGAGCAGCGAAATCAGGATGGCGCCCACGGCGCGCCCCGTCGTCGTATAAAAATGCGCGGTGAGGCTGTGCAGGGTGTTGATGTCGTCCTGCATCGCCTGCTTGACCTCGCCCGACGCCCGGCTGGTGAACCAGCCCAGCGGCACTTGCCCCAGGCGCTGCATGGCTTGCAGGCGCAGGTGGTGGGTGATGCGGTTGTCGGCCAGGTGCGCGGCCAGTTCGCCCAGCGCGAGCAGCGCCATGCCGGCGAACAGACAGGCGACGCTGGCGAGGATGGTGGGCCAGATGTCGGCTGCCGACGGCGCGTCCGCAGGGACCAGGGCCATTCTTGCCAGGTGCGCGATGCCGGCCAGCGGCACCAGCGTGAGCATGCTGCCCACGCCGGCCAGCACGGCCGCGACGATCAGGCGTCCGCGTATGGGGGTCAATATCCGGCGGATCGGGCCGGCTTGTTTGGGTGCGGCCGGGGCCGCGTCATGGGTGCTCATGAAAAAAGGACAGGCATGGTGTCAAAAGAAAAGAGTGGCTCTCACCCTATATCCCGAACGAGAATGCCAAACCCTCAATCGGGCGCCGCATCCCATGCAAAAAACCTCAGGATGCGGCCTGCACGGTTACCCAGTAGCGCGTGCGCGCCAGGATCTGGATGGGCAAGGCCAGCGCCAGGTTGTGCAGGGCACGGTCCGTGTCGCGCAGCGGGAAGACGCCGTTGACCTTCAGCGCGGCCACGGCCGGATCGCAGCGCAGCAGGCCGGGGCGGTAGCGGGCCAGTTCGGCGATCAGGGCATCGAGGCGCATGTCGTCGGCCACCAGCATGCCGCGCGCCCAGGCCGCGGCGCCGGCGGAGACGGGCGCCGCGGACTGCACGATGTCGGCCGAGAAGACGGCGCCCTGGCCCATGTCGATACGCACGGGGCGGTCGGGCGCATGCGCGAGGCGCACCTCGACGGCGCCCTCGAACACGGCGACCCTCGACACGTGTTCTTCTTGCCGCAAGGTAAAACGCGTGCCCAGCGCCCGCACGGTGCCGTGGCGGCTTTGCACGCGGAAAGGCCGCTGCGCCGCATCGTGCGCCGTCGTGACGAGGATTTCACCGGCCCGCAAGAGCAGCAGGCGCTCGCTGGCGTCGAAACGCACGTCGATGGCGGATGCCGAGGCCAGCATCACGCGCGTGCCGTCGGGCAGGATCATCTCGCGGATCTCGCCGGTGACGGTGCTGTGGCCGGCCGTGGCGACTTGCCAGCTGTCCGTGCCGCGCAGCGCGTACGCCATGCCGCCCACTGGCAGGATCAGCGCCAGCAGTTTCAGGGCGCGGCGGCGGTTCAGGTGGGCGGCGGGCGCCGGCGCATGCAGCGCATGCCTGGCCGCGTCGCGCGGCACGCCGTGCAGCTTGCCCTCGAACGCCTGCAGGCGGCGCCAGGCAAGGTCATGATGCGGGTGGGCGGCGCGCCAGCGGGCACAGGCGACCTGGTCCGCGTCGCTGGCGTCATCGGACCACAGGCGGGCCATCCACTCGGCCGCCCGCTGGACGATGGCGGCATCGATGATGGCGCCATCGTCGCCAGTACGGCTGTCGGGCAGCGGCATGGCCATGCGGGCTCAGTGTCCCGGGCCGTGCAAGGCCTGGTAGCAGGCCAGCAAGCCGGCGGCGATGTATTTCTCGACGGACGAGACGGACACCTGGAGTTCGGCGGCGATGTCGCGGTAGCTCATGCCGTCCAGCTTGCACAGCAGCAAAGCCTTGCGCGCCTTCGCAGGCAGCTGCTGCAGCACGGCGTCGATTTCCGTCAGCGCCTCGAGCACCAGCGCGCGCTCTTCCTCGGACGGCGCCAGCGCTTCGGGCACGAGGGCCAGTACTTCCAGGTAGGCCGCCTCGATCTGGCGGCGCCGGTACAGGTCGATCACCATGCCGTTGGCGATCTGCGTCAGGTGACGGCGCGACTCCCCGGCCGGCGGCACGCGCCCCGTCTTCATCAGGTGCAGGTAGACATCGTGCGCCAGGTCGGCCGCATCGAAGGCATTGCCCAGCTTGCGGCGCAGCAAGCCCCGCAGCCAGCTATGGTGGTCGGTGTACAGACTGCTGACTTGTTGCTGAAGCGCTAACTCGGCGGTGCCCACGATACCCTTCCTGTTGCCATGGCCACCGTATGATGGCGCATCGAATTATAAATGAGAATTATTCTCATTATATACGGAAGCACAAGGCCGCTGCAACCGGGCGACTGCGGGCACGTCAATCCGCAAGCCATCGGCACAGCACCAGCAGGCGATAAAAAACCCTGCAAATCAGGGATTTGCAGGGTTCATTGACGCTCCATGCCCAGGCAGGGGGCCAGCGTCGGGAATTAGACGTTGAACAGGAAGTTCAGCACGTCGCCATCCTTGACCACGTATTCCTTGCCCTCGGCGCGCATCTTGCCCGCTTCCTTGGCGCCCGCTTCGCCCTTGTAGGCGATGAAGTCGTCATAGGCGATGGTTTGCGCGCGGATGAAGCCGCGTTCGAAGTCGGTGTGGATCACGCCGGCCGCCTGTGGCGCCGTGGCGCCGACGGGGATGGTCCAGGCGCGCACTTCCTTCACGCCCGCCGTGAAGTAGGTTTGCAGGCCCAGCAGCTTGTAGCCGGCGCGGATCAGGCGGTCCAGGCCTGGCTCTTCCATGCCCATGTCGGCCAGGAAAGCGCCCTTGTCGGCATCGTCGAGGTCGGCGATTTCCGCTTCCAGTGCCGCGCAGATTGCGACGATAGGCGCGTTTTGCGATTGCGCATAGGCCGTCAGCTGGTCCAGCAGCGGGTTGTTGGTGAAACCCGTGTCGGACACGTTGGCCACGAACATGGCCGGCTTGGCCGTGATCAGGCACAAAGGCTTGATCAGCTCCATTTCGTCGGCGTCCAGGCCCATCGCGCGCACCGGTTTGGCGTCGTTCAGGTAAGGCATCATGCGTTCCATGATGGCCAGCAGCTTGGCTGCGTCCTTGTCGCCCGAGCGGGCTTTCTTGTTTTCGCGGTGGATGGCTTTTTCCACGGTGCCCATGTCGGCCAGCGCCAGTTCGGTCTGGATGACTTCGATGTCGTCGAGCGGGTTGATCTTGCCGGCCACGTGGATGACGTTGTCATCTTCGAAGCAGCGCACGACGTTAACGATGGCGTCCGTTTCGCGGATATGCGACAGGAACTGGTTGCCCAGGCCCTCGCCCTTCGATGCACCGGCCACCAGGCCGGCGATATCGACGAATTCCACGATGGCGTTGACCATGCGTTCCGGCTTGACGATCGCGGCCAGCGCATCCATGCGTGGATCCGGTACTTCGACGACGCCGACGTTCGGCTCGATGGTGCAGAACGGATAGTTTTCAGCCGGAATGCCGGCTTTCGTCAGTGCATTGAACAGGGTGGACTTGCCGACGTTCGGCAAGCCGACGATACCGCATTGGAGACTCATGGAAAACCTTTAATAATCAAAGCACATGGCGCCGTCTATCGGCGTGCTTGCCGTGCTGTTAGGGAAACGGGGCGATTGCTCACCATTTTCCGGGGATAGTGCGTATGCTGCATTTCAAGGGGTCAATTGTACCCGTGTCACGCGCGCTTCAAAAGCCTGATGATGGCCAAACGACGCCTATGCAGGCGCATCGTGTTGTCATCAGGCCGTATGCAGCTTCATCGTCGCCGCCTCGAACTTGCCGTCGACAATCAGCGGCATGACTTGCAGGGACTTCTCGATGGCTTGCTCGATCAGCTCCTGGTCTTCGCGGCGCGGACGGTGCAGCACGAAATCGGCCACCTGCTGCTGCAGGCTCAGGGTGCGCGGATGGCCGATGCCGAGGCGCAAGCGCCAGTAATCCTGCGTGCCCAGCGCGGCCGTGATGTCCTTCAAGCCATTGTGGCCGCCGGCCGAGCCGCCCTTCTTCAGGCGCGCGATGCCCGGCATCAGGTCGAGTTCATCGTGCACCACCAGCACTTCATCGGCGGCAATCTTGAAGAAACGCGCCAGCGCGCCCACGGACTGGCCCGAGCGGTTCATGAAAGTCAGCGGTTCGAGCAGCCAGACTTCGTTGCCGCCAATCGACGTTTTCGCCAGCATGGCGTTGTAGCGCGAATCGCGCTGCAAGCGCGTGCCGGGCAAGCTGTTGGCAAGGTTGTCCACCAGCCAGAAGCCGGCATTGTGGCGGGTTTGTTCGTATTCGGGTCCCGGATTGCCGAGGCCGACGATCAGGCGTATGGGCATGGCTGTGTCTGCAGTGTAAAAACGTATTATCGGTGAAAACGGGCGGAAAAAAACCCGCCGGGACGAACCAGGCGGGTTTTTCCTTGCGACTACCGCATGACTGCGGCGGCAGAATTACTTCTTATCAGCAACAACTTCAGCAGCAGCGGCTTCAGCAGCAACGTGGCCAGCCGGTACCGAAGCGGTAGCGATGGTCAGGTTGGCGCCGTGGGTGACAGCGGTCACGCCAGCTGGCAGGACCAGGTCGCCGACGTGCAGCGAGTGACCGACGTCGATGTTCGACAGGTCAACGTTGATGAATTCTGGCAGTTGGCCTGGCAGGCACGAAACTTCGATTTCGTTGGCAACGTGGCTGATGGTCGCGCCATGCAGTTTGACTGCTGGGGAAACGTCAGCGTTGATGAAGTGCAGAGCAACTTTCACGTGGATAGCTTGCTTAGCGTCAACGCGCTGGAAGTCAGCGTGCAGAACCAGTTGTTTGTATGCGTGGACTTGGAAGTCGCGCAACAGAACTTGCTGGGAAACGCCGTCGATTTCCAGGTCCAGGATGGACGAGTGGAAAACTTCTTTTTTCAACGCGTGGTACAGGGCGTTGTGATCCAGCGAGATCAGCACCGGGGCTTCAGCGCCACCGTAGACGATACCAGGGGTTTGGCCGGAAATGCGCAGGCGGCGGCTCGCTCCGGAACCTTGCAATTCGCGTTTAAATGCGATAACTTTCATGTGAAACTCCAAGAAGAACAAGGCTTGCGCCTTGTGTTAGGAAGACTCCCGCGACCAGGAGTCCTCGAAAATGGGCGCATATGCGCCCCGAAAACTAAAACACTGCGGCGCAACAGGCAAAAAGCCGGTCGCGCCGCAGGCATTACGTCTGTTTCTGTTTACCGAATTAATCGATAAAGAGGGAAATAACCGAATCACCCTTGATGATGCGCTTGAACGTCTCGGCCAGCAGCGGCGCGCACGTCAATTGACGGATCTTGCCGCAGGCCAGGGCCGCTTCGGACAGGGGAATCGTGTCGGTCACGACCAGCTCATCGAGTGGCGAAGCCGAAATACGGTCGATCGCCGGGCCGGACAGCACCGCGTGCGTGCAATACGCCACGACTTTTTTCGCGCCGCGCTCTTTGAGCACTTCGGCAGCCTTGGTCAGGGTGCCTGCCGTGTCGACCATGTCATCCATGATCACGCAGTTGCGGCCTTCGACTTCACCGATGATGTTCATCACTTCGGACACGTTCGCTTTTGGACGACGCTTGTCGATGATGGCCAGGTCGCAGCCCAGGCGTTTTGCCAGGGCGCGCGCACGTACCACACCGCCGACGTCCGGCGACACGACCAGCAGATCCTGGTAGTTTTTCTTTTGCAGGTCGCCCAGCAAAATTGGCGAAGCGTAGATGTTATCGACAGGAATATCGAAGAAACCTTGGATTTGGTCGGCGTGCAGATCCATGATCAGGACGCGCTCGACACCGGCTTCTTCCAGCATGTTCGCCACCACCTTGGCCGAAATCGCCACACGCGCGGAGCGTGGACGGCGGTCTTGGCGGGCGTAGCCGAAGTAGGGAATCGCGGCGGTGATGCGGCCAGCGGAAGCACGTTTCAAGGCATCAACCATCAGCATGATTTCCATCAAGCTGTCGTTGGTTGGAGCACAGGTGGATTGCAAAACAAAAACATCCTTGCCGCGCACGTTTTCGTTAATCTCGACCATTACTTCGCCGTCAGAGAATTTCGAAACGTTTGCTTTACCGAGAGGGATGCCGAGGTTTTTTGCGACCCCCTCTGCTAACGCTGGATTCGCGTTGCCGGTAAAAACCATCAGGTTTTCGTAAGCCATGGGAGTCCCAAGAGGTGATATAGAAGTCTTGAAAAGCACTAACCGGGCATAGGCCCGGTCAGTCATTGTTTAGAATATGCCGCGTGGCGGCATATCTGCTTTTTCCCGTACTGGACGCTAACTTCGCATCGACAGACTACGGTGAAATGGGTGGCAGGGGAAGAAGGATTCGAACCTTCGCATGCTGGAATCAAAATCCAGTGCCTTAACCAGCTTGGCGATTCCCCTACGCAACTGACTGCTTGCCGTCATGTTGGCCAGTATTATACCGACTATTTGACGCTAAGCAAAATCTTTTTTTGCTGCTTACTTTAATTCACAACACCGTGAGCATCGGGTGGCGATTTAGCGCTTTTGCCTTCCAGGCTACCCAGACCGGTGGCACATTGCTGAGCACCGCATCTGCTTCTTCCGCACTGGAAAACGCACTAAATACACAAGCACCGGAACCAGTCATCCTGGCCTCACCGTAAGCACCCAGCCATTCTACCGCATCTGCTACCGGCTTGAAAAGACTGCATGCCACTTGCTGTAAATCATTTTTACCGAACCCGCCCGCATCGTTTCCTTCTGCGAGGTGCCTGGAAAAGTCCGCTATTGTGACGGCTTCGGTATTCCTCGTCAAGCCTTCCGCGCAAAAAATTGCAGCGGTGGGCACTTGCACGCCCGGCTCGATCACCACATACCAGCATTCGGGCGTGGCGACGGGCTGCAAGGCCTCCCCCACGCCTTCGGCAAACGCGTTCTCGCCAAAGATGAAAAACGGGATATCGGCGCCCAGCGGCAAGCCCAGCGCCATCAATTCCTCGCGCGTCAATCCCGCCTGCCACAGGTGGTTCAGCGCCATCAGGGTCGTGGCCGCATCGGACGAGCCGCCGCCAAGGCCGCCGCCCATGGGCAGCACCTTGTCGATGGCGATGTCTACGCCGCGCGGCAAGGCGCCCGTGCGACGCAGCACTTCCGCCTGCAGCAGCTGCGCGGCACGGATGATCAGGTCCTGCTCTTCCGGCACGCCGGCCAGCGCCGTCACGCGGCGTATCGCCGTATCGTCGCGCAGCGCGAAATGCAGGGTGTCGCCATGGTCGAGCAGCTGGAACACCGTCTGCAGCAGGTGGTAGCCGTCGGCGCGGCGGCCGTTGACGTGCAGAAATAAGTTCAGCTTGGCCGGGGCCGGGCAATTGTTCAGGGTCGTCAGTGTCATGGTGCGGGTGCGGAGGGAGCGGGATCGAGCACGATGCGCAGCGACACGGCGTCGGCCTGGGCGCTGGCATTGCGTTCGGCATCGATACGCCGCGGTTGGGGCAAGCTGCCCGGTGCATTGTCGGACGCATTTTGCCCTACTTCCTGCCACGACACATAGCGCAGGCGCCAGCCGTCCTTCGTCGTCACGCTGTCGTTGGCCGGCGAAGCGACGAAGCGCTTGCCGTCGGCGCCCACGGCATAACCCTGCAGCCAGTCGCGCAAGCCCGATACGGGCAGGGACCAGCCCAGCATCTGCGCGCTCAGGGCATCGACGTCGGGCGCGCGGCGCGGCGCCTTGCCGCTCTGCGTCAGCACGGCCTCGTGCGGCGTGACGGCGATGGTGGCCAGGGTGCTGCCCACGGGCGAGTACAGGGTCACGTCCGTGCGCTGCGCCGTCTGCTGCCAGTTGAAATTGACGGTGGCCGATTCAGGCTTGTCCTCCTTCTGGTACACGACGTTCAAACGGCCCGTCAGCTCCACCTGCTCGCGGTAGGGCGCGACAGCCTTGCCCGATGGCGCGGCGCCGGACGAAAAGGGCGAGGTCAGGGTCGAGCAGGCCGACAGGGCCAGGCAGAGAGCGGAGAGCGCAAGGAGATTTTTTGGCATGGGCACAAGGAAAAACCAGCGCCATGGCGCTGGTTTGATAGTGGAGTTAATCGATTCGATCACAAGCTGACATTCAGGCGCGCCAGGGTGCTTTTCAGCGCATCGTTTTTCGGATCCTTGCCTTGCGCCTCGCGCCACAGCTTCTGTGCCTCGTCCTTCTCGCCCTTCTGCCACAGCACTTCGCCCAGGTGGACGGCGATTTCCGGATCGCTGCGCACGGCGTAGGCGCGGCGCAGCGCGTTTTCCGCCGCGGCCAGGTTGCCCATGCGGAACTGTACCCAGCCCATGCTGTCCATGATGAACGGGTCGCCTGGCGCCATCTGCAAGGCCTTTTCGATCAGGGCATGGGCTTCCGGCAAGCGGATGCCGCGTTCGGCCAGCGAGTAGCCGAGCGCGTTATACGCGTGCTGGTTGTCGGGCGCCAGCGCCATCACGCGACGCAGGCTCGCTTCCATCAAATCCAGTTTATCCAGGCGCTCGGCCAGCAGGGCATAGTCGTACAGCAGTTCCGGGTTGTCGGGGAAGCGCAGCAAGGCGTTTTCCAGCACCGTATAGGCGCTTTGCACATAGCCGGCGTCGCGCAGGAATTGCGCGTCGACCAGCAGCACCTGCGCCTGGCTTGCCGGGTCGTCCGTTTCGATTTCCGACAGCGCCTTGCGCGCCGCATCGAGATTGCCGCCACGGGCGATCAGTTGTGCGCGGCGTAAACGGGCATCGACATAGCCGGCCGAGGCGCTGTTGTCGACCTTGTCCAGCCAGGCGATGGCGCCGGCCATGTCGCCGCGCGTTTCGGCAATCTGCGACAGTATCATCAGGGCCTTGAACGGATCGCGCGCGTCGCCGGGGGTTTTCTCGAGCACGGCCAGGAAGCGCTTGAAGTACTGCTCGGCGCCCTTGGTGTCTTCCAGCTGCAACGCCACGATACCGAGCGCATACAGGGCGGCCACGTTATCGGGCTGGCTTTTCAGCAGCAGCAGGAATTGATCGCGCCCCGGTTCGAGCTGCTTCTGCTCGACCAGCAGGCGCGCATAGGCGGCGCGCACTTCGACCGCGTCCGGATTCTTTTCCAGGAAGGCGGCCAGCACCTTGCCTGCCGCCTCGGGCTCGCCCGTCACCTGCGCCAGGGTCAGCGCGGCCAGCTCGGAATTGGGCTTGATGGCCAGCGCCTTGTTCGCTTCGCCGATGGCGCGCTCACGCTCGCCGATCGACAGGGCGCCCTGCGCCAGCACCAGGTGCGCCTCGAACATGTCCAGGTAGGGCTGCACCAGGCGCGTCACCATCGAGTACGCATACAGCTTGTCGTTCGAGCGCGAGAGGATCTGCTGCATCTGGAACAGGGCCACGCCGCGCGCGCCGGGCGGCGCATTGGCCAGGCGCTCGGCGAAAATCGGCTCGGCTTCCTCGATCTTGTCGGTCAGGACGACGAAACCGAGGAAGAACTGGGTCGCCTCGTCGGATTCGGGCGCCAGTTCGCGCCACAGGCGGATGGCAGCCAGCGCCTCGCCGCCCTGCTTGGCCGCCAGCGCCATTTCGGACGCGCGGCGCGCCAGGCGCGGGTCGCGCGTCTGCTGCGCCGCCACCATCATGGTCACGTACGGCCCCTGCCACTGGCCGCTCTTGAATTCCATTTCCGCGCGCGTCAGCTTGTACAGCAGGTCGCTGCTCAATTCGACCTTGGGCAAGCCGTCCGCCTTGGCGCCCTCGCTGGATTCGGCACCCGGCTCCTGCGGCGCGGCGGGTGCGGCCGCAGAGGGGCTGGCCGCGGCATCGGCAGGGGCGACAGGCGTCTGCGCCATGGCATGCGTGGCCATCAGGGCGGACAAGGTTACAATGGCGAAAGCGTTTTTCAAAGGCTGATCCTGGCTATACGGCAAAGTTTGATTCTACGCCCAACCCGATCATTGCGTACTTCACGTATGTAACGAAATATATACGTCAGCGTGAGGCAAGGTGTACGAGCCCGCCGCCGGCCTGCAATCCAGCTGTTTTTGACCCAGTTTCCATACGTCCGAGCCCTATGCCAGAATTGCCAGAAGTCGAAGTCACACGGCGCGGTGTCGCGCCCCATCTCGAAGGACGCGCCGTGCGCTCCGTCGTGCTGCGCCGCGACGGCCTGCGCTGGCCCTTCCCTCCCGCCCTGGGCGAGCAATTGTCGGGCCAGACCATCGGCCTGACGGGGCGGCGCGGCAAATACCTGCTGATCCACTTCCGCCACGGCACCCTGATCATCCACCTGGGCATGTCGGGCCACCTGCGCGTGCTGCCGCCTGGCACCGAGGCGCAAAAGCACGACCATTTCGACCTCGTCGTGGAAGACGCGGACGGCGCCAGCCAGGTGCTGCGCATGACGGATCCGCGCCGCTTCGGCGCCGTGCTGTGGCACGACGAGGCCGACGGCCCGCTCGACAGCCACGTGCTGCTGCGCGGCCTGGGCACGGAACCGCTGGAGGGCGGCTTCACGGGCCAGCTGCTGTTCGAGAAAACGCGCAACAAGGGCAGCAGCATCAAGCAGGTGCTGATGGCGGGCGACATCGTCGTCGGCGTGGGCAATATCTACTGTTCCGAAAGCCTGTTCCGTGCCGGGATCAACCCGAAGACGCCGGCCAAGCGCATCGGCCTGGCGCGCTATGAGAAACTGGCGCAGGCGATCCGCGACGTGCTGGCCGAAGCCATCGTGCAAGGCGGCAGCACCCTGCGCGACTTCATCGGCGTAAACGGCCAGTCCGGCTACTTCCAGCAGACGTATTTCACGTACAACCGCACGGGAAAGCCATGCCGCGTGTGCGGCGCGCCGATCCGGCAAATCGTGCAGGGCCAGCGGTCCACGTTTTACTGCGTGCATTGCCAAAAGTAAGTCACTCGCAAAGGGAGCCAGATGGTCAGGGACTTGGAACAATACAGCGCATGGCGCCAGGACGTGCTGGCCGCCTTGCAGGCTTACCGGCAGGCCGCCAGCGCGGCGGGCCTGGTCGACGGCGCCTCCGCGCTGCGCCTGGCGCGCTGTGTCTCCCGCCTGCTCGATGACCGCCTGTCCGTGGCCTTCGTGGCGGAATTCTCGCGCGGCAAATCCGAGCTGATCAACGCCATCTTCTTTGCCGACTACGGCCAGCGCATCCTGCCCTCGGGCGCGGGACGCACCACCATGTGTCCCACCGAGCTGCTGTACGACGCGGCCTGGCCGCCGTCGATCCGCCTGCTGCCCATCGAGACGCGCGCGCAGAACCTGTCGACCAGCGACTACCGCGACCTGCCCGCCGCCTGGACCGTCCTGCCCCTGAACATCGATGCGGGCGGCGACATGCAGGAAGCCATCCGCCAGGTCAGCCTGACGAAAAAAGTCGGCGTCGAGGAAGCGGCGCGCTACGGCCTGTACGACGCCGACGACGCGGATGCGCCGGCCATGCTCGACGAGGACGGCCAGGTGGAAATCTCGATGTGGCGCCACGCCATCATCAACTTCCCCCATCCGCTGCTGAAGCAGGGCCTGGTGATCCTCGACACGCCTGGCCTGAACGCCATCGGCACGGAGCCGGAACTGACGCTGAACCTGATCCCGAATGCGCACGCGGTGCTGTTCATCCTGGCGGCCGATACGGGCGTCACGCGCAGCGATATCGAGGTATGGCGCAACCATATCGGCGCCGGCGCCGGGCGCCTGGTGGTGCTCAACAAGATCGACAGCATGTGGGATGAATTGCGCGGCGACGCCGAGGTGACGCAGGCCATCGAACGCCAGCAGGCCAGCGTGGCGCATCTCCTGATGCTGGATGCGGGCCAGGTTTTCCCCGTCTCGGCGCAAAAGGCCCTCGTGGGCAAGATCAACCACGACGCGGCGCTGCTGGAAAAAAGCCGCCTGCAGGCGCTGGAAACGGCCCTGTTCGAAGGCCTGATCCCCGCGCGCAAGGACATCATCCGGCACCAGCTGGGGTTCGACCTCGATGCGATTCAAGCGGCGCAGCAGGTGCAGGCGGCGGCGCGCGCGCGCGGCATCGCCGAGCAGCTGCACGAGCTGCATAGCCTGCGCGGCAAGAACCAGAGCGTGATCGCGCACATGATGCGCCGCATCGATATCGAGAAGAAGGAATTCGACAGCAGCCTGTTCAAGCTGCAAGCCACGCGCGCCGTCTTTACGCGCCTGTCGACGGAGCTGTACACGAGCCTGGGCATGGACATCGTGCGCGACGATATCGACGACGTGCGCGCCGCCATGCAGCGCAGCCGTTTCTTCACGGGCCTGCGCGACGCCATGCGCCAGTATTTCGAACGCATCGCCCAGAACCTGGACCGCTCGGAAGGCAAGACCGCCGAGATCACGGAAATGATGCAGGTGATGTACCGCAAGTTCGCCACCGAACATGGCCTGGCGCTGGCCGTGCCGATGCCGTTTTCGCTGGCCCGCTACCGCCAGGAGATCGCCGATATCGAAGCCGTGTATCACAAGCAGTTCGGCACGGCGACCCTGATCACCACCAGCCGCGTGGTGCTGATGGAGAAATTCTTCGACACCATCGCCTCGCGCGTGCGCCGCAGCTTCGCGGCCGCCAACGACGACGCCAGCGCCTGGCTGAAAGTCATCATGGCGCCGCTCGAAGCGCAGATCGTCGAATACAAGGAACAGCTGAAACTGCGCTTCGCCTCGATCCAGCGCATCCACGACGCCACGGGCAGCCTGGAACAGAAGATCGCCGGCTTTGAAGCCAGCCTGGCGGCGCTCGAACGCGACAAGGCGCAGCTGGCGCAACTGGCCGACACCTTGCGCGCGGCCAGCGCGACATAAACAACATCAGCACCATCGAACAACAGAACACTGGAATCCTGCATGAAACGTCTGCTGCATCCGCTCTCGCCCGCCACGGGCGCGGCCCCCATTGAAGACTATGTCGATCCGACTTTTTCCGCCACCGTCATCGCCTGGCAAAAGCAGCATGGCCGCCACGCGCTGCCGTGGCAAAACACGCGCGACGCCTACCTGATCTGGCTGTCAGAAATCATGCTGCAGCAAACGCAGGTCACCGCCGTACTCGGCTACTACGCGCGCTTCCTCGAACGCTTTCCCACCCTGCGCGAGCTGGCCGACGCGCCCGTGGAAGACGTGATGGCGCAATGGAGCGGCCTAGGCTACTACACGCGGGCGCGCAACCTGCACAAATGCGCGCAGCGCGTGGTGGCCGAATACGACGGCGTCTTCCCCAGCGACCCGGTCCTGCTGGCCGAGCTGCCCGGCATCGGCCGCTCGACGGCCGCCGCCATTTCCGCGTTCTCCAGCGGCACGCGTGCAGCCATCATGGACGGCAACGTCAAGCGTGTCTTTGCGCGCACGTTTGGCATCGACGCCTATCCAGGCGAGAAACGGGTTGAGGAAGCCATGTGGCGGCGCGCCGAAGCCCTGCTGCCGGAAACGGGCATCGAAGCCTACACCCAGGGCCTGATGGACTTTGGCGCCACCCTGTGCACGCGCAGCAGCCCCGATTGCGGCCGCTGTCCGCTGCAGCCGCGCTGCGTGGCCTACGCCACCAACCGCACCAAGGACCTGCCCGTGCGCAAGCCGAAGAAAACCAGTCCGGAAAAGCACGCCGTCATGCTGGTCGTCATCGACGACGGCCAGGTGCTGCTGGAACAGCGGCCCGGCTCCGGCATCTGGGGCGGTCTGCTGTCGCTGCCCGAGCTGGACGGCCACGTGCTGGCCGGCGAAGCCGCACCACGCGCCATCGACGAGGGTGCGCTGGCGCGCGCCGTGGCGCCCTTCGGCGAGATCGAGACGCAGGAGCGCTTGCTGCCTATCGTTCACGTCTTCACGCACTACAAACTGCACATCGTGCCCTGTCGCATCACCCTGGCGCGGCGCCTGGCGCTGGCAGGGGAAGCGTCCCATGTCTGGTATGACGGCGCCAGGATCGCCGACGCGCCGCTGCCGGCACCCATCAAGAAACTGCTGCTGGACCTGTTCGGCGATGCGCGCCAGGCGCAGCGCAGCATGTTCTAGTGCGACGTTTTGTACTGCTCGCGCTGGCGGCGCTGTGCCTGCACGGCGCCCATGCCGCGGACGACCTGCCCGAGGTGCGCATCGGCGTGCTGGCTTACAAGGGCGGCGACGCCGTGCAGCAGGACTGGTCGTACGTGACGCGCCACCTGCAGGCCAGCATTCCCGGCGTGCGTTTCGTGCTGGTCGACTATGACCAGGCGGGATTGACGCGCGCCGTGCAGTCGCAAACCATCGCCTTTGCCGTCACCAGCAGCGGCCATTACGTGGCGCTCGAACACAGCGACGGCGCCAGCCGCATCGCCACGCTCGAATCGCCGTGGACGGATACGCCGCGCCTGGCCATCGGCTCGGCCATCGTCGTGCGCAGCTCGTCGCCGCTGCATGACCTGGCCGACCTGGCGGGCAAGAACGTGATGGCGGTGGCGCCCGACGCTTTCGGCGGCTACCAGATCGCCGCGCGCGAATTGCGCGAAGCGGGCCTCGATCCCGCGCACGATTTTGCCAGCCTGCGCTACAGCGGCTTCCCCTCGCAACAGATCGTCGAGGCCGTGCGCGCCGGCCGCATGGATGCGGGCATCGTGCGTACCTGTTTGCTCGAGCAGATGGTGGCGCGCGGCGAAGTGCAGGCAGACGAGCTGCGCGTGATCACGACGCGCCCGGTACCCGGTTTTCGCTGCGCCACCTCGTCGCGGCTGTATCCGGACTGGCCGTTCGTGGCCTTGCGCCAGACGCCGGCGCCACTGGCCAAGCAGGTGGCGCTGGCCCTGCTGGCCATGCCGCGCACCAGCGAAGGCTATAGCTGGACGGTGCCCAGCGATTACCAGATCGTCGATGAACTGTTCCGCGAACTGCGCATCGGTCCCTACGCCTACCTGGACAAGCTGACCTTCGAGACGGCGCTGCGCCGCTACTGGGGCTGGATGCTGCTGGTGCTGGCCCTGCTCGTTGCGTGGGCCGTGCACACGGTGCGCGTGGAATACCTGGTCAGCCGGCGCACGGAACAACTGCGCGCGGCCCAGCACCAGCAGCGCGCGCTGGAAGAACAGGCGCGCCAGCGCCAGGCCACGCTCGATCACACGGCGCGCCTGGCGATCCTGGGCGAAATGGCCAGCGCCATCGCCCACGAATTGAACCAGCCGCTGGCGGCCATCGGCAATTTCGCGCGCGGCATGGCGCGCCGCATCGCCGCCGGCCGCCTCGATGCGGCGCCGTTGCTGGACGGCGCGCAGGAAATCGCCACGCAAAGCGAGCGCGCCGGCGCCATCATCCGGCATATCCGCGCGATGGCGCAAAAGCGTCCCGCGCACAGCACGGCCTTCGCCCTGGCCGACGCCGTGGAGCAAGCCGTAGCCCTGTTCCGCGCCGCCCATCCGCAAGCGAACATCCGCTGGTCTCGCGAGGCCGCCAGCCCCGTCGTGCGCGTGCTGGCCGACCCACAGCAAGTGCAGCAGGTGCTGCTGAACCTGCTCAAGAATGCGCTCGATGCGCAGATGGAAAACGGCAATCCCGAGCACGCCATCGGCGTGCTGCTGCACCGCGAAAACGGCGCCTGCATGGTGGCCGTGCGCGACGCCGGCTGCGGCCTCGCCACGGAACAAATGGCGCGCCTGTTCGAACCGTTTTTCACCACCAAGGCAGAAGGGCTGGGCCTGGGCATGTCGCTCAGTAAAAGCATCATCGAATCGTTCGGCGGCAGCCTGTCGGCCCACGCCAACGCCGATGCGCCGGGCTTGACGGTCTGGTTCCGCCTGCCCGAAGATAGCAATATGGAAGCAGACCAGGAAAGACACGAGGAAACACCATGAATGAAAGCGATGCCATCATCTTTGTCGTCGACGACGACGCCGCCATGCGGCGCTCGCTGGCCTACCTGTTCGACTCGGCCGGCTGGAAAGTGGAGACGTTCGAGTCGGCGCGCGACTTCCTGCAGCGTTACGATGGCCATGCGCCCGGCTGCCTGCTGCTCGACGTGCGCATGCCGCTGATGAGCGGACTGGAACTGCAGCAGGAACTGTCGCGCCACGCCATCTCCCTGCCCGTGATTTTTTTGAGCGGCCACGGCGACCTGGCCATGGCCGTGCAGACGATGAAGGCGGGCGCCTGCGATTTCCTGGAAAAACCGTGCAAGGACCAGGTTCTGCTCGACGCCGTGACGCGCGCCGTGGCCCGCAGCCTGGACGAAGGCCGCAGCGCCGCCAGCACGCATACGGCACAGGCGACGCTGGCGACATTGACGGCGCGCGAGCGCGAAGTGGCGCTGCTGATGGCCGAAGGCAAGGCCTCCAAAGTCATCGCCCGCGAGCTGGGCATCAGCGACAAGACGGTGCAGGTACACCGCCATAACACGATGGAAAAACTGGGCCTGCATTCAGCAGCCGAGGTGGCCCGGCTGCTGATGGCCGGCGGACAAATCTAAGCGCGCACGATACGCGCCGGCAGCCCCTGCCGCACCGACGTGCCCGAGACGGGATCGACAAACACGTTCTTGTCGCCGCGGCTCGGGTCCGTCAAACCCAGGTCGTTCAAGTTGATGCCGGCGCCGATGGCCGGCTCGTCGGGCTGGCGCAGCTTGCCGATGCGGTGGGCCCTTGCGCCGTGCTCCTTGTGGCCGAAGCCATGTTCGACGGCGATCACGCCACGCTGCACGCCATGGCGCAGCATCACCGTGGCCCTGGCCCTGCCGCCCGGCGTTTCCAGATAGATCTCGTCGCCATTTTCCAGCTTCAGCCGCGCCGCATCGTCGGGATGCACGGCGACGGGATTGTCGGGATGGATGCCGCGCAGGCGCCGCGCGCCGATGCTGTACGAGTTTTGCAGCGCCGATTTGAAGCTGATCAACTCGAACGGCCACTCGCTGGCCGGATACGCCTTGCGCACGGGCGTGCCATCGGCAAACGCCGCCACGCGCCAGGCGGGCGTACCGGGAAAACGCTTGCCGCTCAAGCTGCTCTTGCTCACGCCCAGGCCCTCGTTGTACAGCATCATCGGCTTCAGATAACGGTGCGTGGACCAGTCCTGCGGATACGGCGTCTCATCGACGACCGGGACAGCCGCCGCCGGCGCCTTGGGGTTCGCCGGCGGCGGCAGGCGGAGGCCGAACATCTCGCCATAGCTCTGGTAGCGCCCTCCCCGCGCCAGCATGAAGGCCACCTTGCGCCACTCTTCCGGCTTCAAGGTGCGTTCCAGTTCCGGGCGGATGCGGGCCACGCCGGAAAGCGCAATATCGTCGTCGCTCGCCTCCGGCACTGGCGTTTTTCCTTGCCAGGCGATGTTGGCGCCGCCGCGCAGATACCAGTCTTCCGCGCATTGCAGTGGGAAGCGCCGGCCCTCCATATCCTGCAAGGCCTCGGGGCCGAAGCCGGGCAAGTCCATCGTTTTCGCCAGCGCGATGAAGAACGATTCCATGCAGATGGTCTGGCCATCGGACGTCTTGTGCACGCGCGGTTCGGCCACCGGCCAGCGCGCCGTGCTCATCTTGACTGGCATGCCGCCCCAGGCGCCCGCCCAGCCCCAGCTTTCGTACAGCAAAGTATCGGGCAGCAGGTAGTCTGCAAAGGCCGAGCTTTCGTTGATGAACGGGTCAATGGCGACGATCAGGGGAATCTTCTTCGGATCGGCCAGTTCCTTGCCGATCTGCGCGCGCAAGCCCGTGATGCCATACACAGGATTGCAGCTCCACAGTATCAGCGCCTTCAAGGTGTACGGATAGCCATTCATGGCGCTGGTCAGCCACTCGGTAGCCAGCGCGGGCGCGTTCGGATACCACGGCGCCCTGGCCGGATACGCCTTGCCCGCTTCTTTCTTCAGCTTGAATTCCGAGGTTTTTTCATACGGCACATTGCGTCCGATCGGCATGCCGGCCGCCTTGATCTCGCCATCGAAACTCTCGAGGTTGTAGCGCGGGCCAGGGCCCGCATCCTTGAAGCTGCCGCCGTTGACGAGGGTGCCGCCCTTGCGGTTCAGATTGCCGATCAGGGTATTGAGCATGACCAGCGCATACGCGTTATAAAAGCCAGCGCCCGACATCATGCCGCCGTGCGCATTGACGGCGGCGCGCTTGCCATGGCTGGTCAGTTCCCGCGCCAGGCCTTCGATGATGTCGCGCGCAATGCCGCAGGCGGCCGCGTATTCATCCATGCTGTGGCGCTGCGCTTCCTCGTTGAGCATCGTCATGGCCGTCTTCAGGTGCACGGGCGCGCCGGCGACATCCAGCGGGCCATCGAAGAACAGCCGCGCCTCGCCCCTGGCCGCGCTGTGCGGCACGATCGCTTGCGTGGCGGCGTCGATCACGCAGAACGGGTCGCCATCCTTGTAGCGCTCTTCTTCCGCCAGTTCCACCGCGCCGATATCGGAGCCGCGCAGGTAGCGGCCATCGCGCGGGTGGCCCTTTTCGTTGATGACCAGGTGCGTGGCGTTGCACCAGGCGGCCTCGCCCGCCGCTTCGGCCACCTTCAGGTTGGGCTGTGCGAGGAAGTGACGGTCATAGCGTTCCTGCTCGATGATCCAGCGTATCATCGCCATGGCCAGCGCGCCGTCCGTGCCCGGCTTGATCGGCACCCAGCGGCTACGGTCGCCCGCCGCCAGGCTGTCCGCGTTCGTCAGCACAGGGTCGACCACGACGTAGCTGAAATCGCGCTTGCCCGAGCGGGCCTTGGCGATCAAGGTGCCCTGGCGCTTGAACGGATTGCCCGCATTGCCCGGCGCCGTGCCGACGAAAATGCAAAATTCCGTGTTTTCCAGGTCCACTTTCGCATGCGGCATTTTCTTCATGTCGCCGAACATGGCGCCCGACCCGCTGCGGTAGGCGCCGCCGCAATACGAACCATGGTTGACCAGGTTCAAACTGCCGTACGACTGCTTGAAAAAGCGCGTGCCGAACGCCAGGCGGCCATCGTCGGTGCTGCACATCAGGCCCACCTGGTTCACTTGCGGTCCCAGTTCCGGCTGCGCCGCATCGATCGGCTTTTCCAGCTCGCGCAAGGCACGCAAGCCCTGCACGTGGCCTTCGCCAAACAGGTCGCCCCCTTCCGTTACTTCCTTGACCAATTGGTCAAAGGCGATCGGCTCCCAGCGGCCGCCGCCGCGCGGTCCCACGCGCTTCATGGGCGCCAGCACGCGGAACGGCGACTCCATCTGTTCCAGCACGCCGTTGCCGCGGCCGCAGGCGGTGGAGCGGCCTTTCAGCCCCTTTTCCTCGAAGCGCGACAGCGACACGAAGCTGTCGCGTATCGGCGTGGCATACGGCAGCGCCGGGTCGGCCGACATGGGGCTGTACGGATTGCCCGCCACGCGCAGCACCTTGCCGCTCTTCTTGTCGAGGCGCACGCGCACGCCGCAAAACGTGGTGCAGCCCATGCACATGGTGTAGCTCACTTGCTGGTCCGGATTGACGGTCAGCTTGCCCGTAGCCGTGTCGACGGAAAACTCGGGCGGCAGGGAATTGCCGTGCAGTTTCTGCACAGGTTTATCTTTACCCAGCGCGTGGTCGACCATGCGGCCGGCCGTGGTGGAAAAACTGGCGGCAAACGCGGCCAGGCCGCCACCGATGGCGCCGTAGCGCAGCAGCTTGCGGCGCTTTTCTTCCTCGGCGCTGCGGTCTTCTTGCGGGTCTGGTGTGGTGTGATCGTTCATGATTCTCTCCTTAATGCGTGGCCATGGCGGGACGGGTGCGCGCCGCTGCGTGCGACATCGCGGCACGGCCAGCCCATGGCAAAAATTCCAGCATCAGCAACAGCAGCGCGATCCACAGGCCGGCCGTGCCGATGATCCCCAGCAAGCCGTCGTTCCCCATCGGCAGGTGGTAGTCGTACAGGCCGGCGCCCGTTTTCGGGATCGTCTGGCCGCCGATGAAGATCGTCCAGCGCATCATCCATGCGCTGTGCAGCGCGATCAGGCCATTGGCCAGGCCGCTCGTGGCAGGACGCCAGATGGCCAGCGCCATCGGCACGATGGACGACAGCACTGCCCAGACGGCCGTGAACTGCCATTGCGGCATGCCGGCCACCTGGGTAAATGCCATGCTGTGGCTGGCGCTCACGCCGGACAGACTGACGAACAGCCAGCCGCCGCCCAGGGCCAGCACCAGCGCCAGCGACAGGGCCAGCGCGCGGTTCAGCGATACTTCGAGCGCCAGCTCGCGGCCCGGCAGGCAGCGGTTGAACAGCAGCGCCAGGCCAACCGCTCCCACAAAGGCCGTGGCGGCAAACTGCGCCGGCAGGAAGGGCGTGAACCACAGCGGACGGGCGCGCACCACCATCACTTCCATGCCCGTGTACAGGCCCACGACGAAGGCGGCCAGCAAGGTGAAGGCGGCGGCGATGACGATGGCGCGGCGCGAGGCGGCGCCACCGCGTCCCAGCAGGCGATAGGCGAAGGCCAGGCGGTCCTGGCCCTGCCCGCGCGCGGCGAAGTCGCTGCGCAGCGCCAGCCACGCATACAGCATCAGGCAGCCCAGGTAGAGGGGAATGAAGAACGAGCCCCACGACATCCACGACTGCGGCTGGAAGTAAAGATAGAAGTGGTAGAAGCGGCCCGGCCCGTGCAGGTCGGCCAGCAGCGCCACGGGCGCCGTCATGCCGCAGACGAGGGACGCCAGCAGCGCGATGCGGCCCAGGCGTTCATACGCCTTGCGGCCGAAGACGAAGTACGGCAGGGTCAGCATGAAGCTGCCGTAACTGAGGCCGATGAGGAAAAAATACTGCACCGCCCACGGCAGCCATGCCGCTTCGCGCGTGACGTTGACAATCTCGGTGATGTGGCTGTCCATGGTTTATTTCCCGTGTTTGCTTGGTTGCCAAAGAGTCGCCTCGCCCTCGACGTGGCCGGCGAAGCGCGTGTCCAGTCCCAGGTAAAACACGTGGGGTTGGGTACCCTGCTCGGGTTTCAGCACCTTCACCTTGTTCTCGGTGAGCAGCTGGTGCACCATGCTTTCCGGATCATTCAGGTCGCCGAAGATGCGCGCGCCGCCCACGCAGGTTTCCACGCAGGCAGGCAGCAGGCCTTCGTCGACGCGGTGCGCGCAGAACGTGCATTTGTCGGCCTTGCCCGTTTCATGGTTGATGAAGCGCGCGTCGTACGGGCAGGCCTGCACGCAGTAGGCGCATCCGACGCAGCGGTCGCCGTCGACGACGACGACGCCATCCTTGCGCTGGAACGTGGCGCCCACGGGACAGACGGGAATGCAGGGAGGATTGGCGCAGTGGTTGCACAGGCGCGGCAGCATGTAGGTGCCGCAGCGGTTCTCTTCCTTGACTTCATAGGTCGAGACGATGGTGCGGAAGCTGTTTTCCGGCACGGCGTTTTCCATGATGCAGGAGACCGTGCATGCCTGGCAGCCGATGCATTTCTGCACGTCGACCACCATCGCCCAGCGCTGTCCGCCCTCGCCCTTCGTTGCAGCCTTGCTCGGCAGCGGCGCGATGGCGGCGCCGATGGTGACGGCTGGCAGGGCGCGCAAGAAACTGCGGCGCGATTCGATCATGGCACTCTCCTTGACGATGGGCGGCAAGCCCTTGTTGACTTGCTGCCATGATAGAAAAGAAGGTGCTACGAGGGTATTGGGGTGATCGGGTGGGAAGCTAGATGATCATGCCAATTGACAGGACCGAAAATGCGGAGTAGGTCGGATTGGCGCGCAAGCGCGTAATCCGACAACCTTGTTGGCAGGGATGGTGGTGGTGTCGGGTTACGCCGTTCCGGCTAACCCGACCTACAACTCATCCAGAGAATACAGCCTGCGGTGCTCGCGGATGGCGTAGCGGTCCGTCATGCCGGCGATGTAGTCGGCGATCTTGCGCGCCTGCTTCGTGACGTCATCGCCGCTGATTTGATAATCGGGCGGCAGCAGCGCCGGTTCGGCCATGAAGCTGTCATACAGTTCGCGCACGATGCGGCTGGCTTTCACGCGCATGCGGTTGACCTGGTAATGGCGGTACAGGTTGGCGCGCAAGAAGCGCTTCAGCTCCGTCGCGTCACGGCGCATGGCGTCCGAAAAACGGATCAGCGGCGGACTGGCGCGCACTTCATTGACGTCGCGTGGCGCGGCCTCCGCAATCAAGCGGTTCGAGGTGACGATCAGGTCGTCGGCCAGCGCCGTAATCAGCCGGCGCAGGGTTTCGTAGATGGCGCGCCGGCCCGACAGGCCGGGAAACGCCTGCTGCACGTCGCGCCACAGGCGGCCAAAGAATTCGACCTCTTCCAGCTGGGCGATGGTGATCAGGCCCGAGCGCAGGCCATCGTCGATATCGTGGCTGTTGTAGGCGATTTCATCGGCCAGGTTGGTCAGCTGCGCTTCCAGCGTCGGCTGCGTGCGGTCGATGAAGCGCTGGGCCACGGGGCCCAGTTCGCGCGCATGCGCCAGCGAGCAGTGCTTCAGGATGCCTTCGCGCGTCTCGAACATCAGGTTCAAGCCGTCGAAGGCGCCGTAATGCTCTTCCAGCGTGTCGACCACGCGCAGGCTTTGCAGGTTGTGTTCGAAGCCGCCGTGGTCCTGCATGCATGCATTGAGCACGTCCTGCCCCACGTGGCCGAACGGCGTGTGCCCCAGGTCATGCGCGAGGGCGATGGCCTCGACCAGGTCTTCGTTCAGGCGCAGGTTGCGCGCGATGGAGCGGCCGATCTGCGCCACTTCCAGGCTATGCGTCAGGCGCGTGCGGAACAGGTCGCCCTCGTGGTTGAGGAAAACCTGGGTCTTGTATTCGAGGCGGCGGAAGGCCGAGGAGTGGATGATGCGGTCGCGGTCGCGCTGGAACTGGCTGCGCGAGGCGTGCGGCGCCTCGGCAAAGCGACGTCCCTGCCCCTGTGCCGAATGGGCCGCATATGGGGCGAGGAAGTCTTCAGGCGTCATGGCTATTGCACTCCGGCGGCCAGGGTGGCCAGCACCAGTTCATGCGGCGCGGACGTGATGCACGGGCTGCCCAGCGGTTTGAGCAGGATGAACTTGATGGCGCCGCCCTCGTTCTTCTTGTCCACTTCCATCAGTTCCAGCCAG
The DNA here is from genome assembly GCF_030397695.1 of Janthinobacterium sp. SUN118. Lineage (NCBI taxonomy): Bacteria > Pseudomonadati > Pseudomonadota > Betaproteobacteria > Burkholderiales > Oxalobacteraceae > Janthinobacterium > Janthinobacterium sp. SUN118. The sequence continues at coordinate 240,867 of NZ_JAPUBV010000002.1, forward strand.
CGCTCGACGCCGAGGTCGGGCGCCTTGACGGGCAGGCCGGCGGCGGCGACGAGCATGCGCACGCGCTCGACCATCGCCTGGTCGATATAGCCCATGCGGCAGGACAGGTCGGCCGCCATCACCATGCCGCAGCCGACGGCTTCGCCGTGCAGCCAGTGGCCGTAGCCCAGGCCCGCCTCGATGGCGTGGCCGAAGGTGTGGCCGAAGTTCAGGATGGCGCGCAGGCCGCCTTCGCGCTCGTCCTGGCGCACCACGTCGGCCTTGATTTCGCACGAACGGGCGATCGCATATGCGAGAGCGCCCTTGTCGCGCGCCATCAGCTTGGCCATGTTCGCCTCGATCCAGTCGAAAAACGCCGCATCGATGATGGCGCCATGCTTGATCACTTCGGCCAGGCCCGCCGACAGCTCGCGCGCCGGCAGGGTTTCCAGGGTCGACGTGTCGGCGATCACGGCGCGCGGCTGGTAGAACGCGCCGATCATGTTCTTGCCCAGCGGGTGGTTGATGCCCGTCTTGCCGCCGACGGAGGAATCGACCTGCGCCAGCAGGGTGGTCGGCACCTGCACGAAGCCGATGCCGCGCATGTAGCTGGCCGCCGCATAGCCGGTCAGGTCGCCGATCACGCCGCCGCCCAGGGCCACCAGCGTGGTCTTGCGGTCGCACTTGTTGGCCAGCAGCGAATCGAAGATCTGCATCAGGCTGGCCCAGTTCTTGTATTCTTCGCCGTCCGGCAGGACGATGCTGATCACTTCGCGGCCATCGCTGGCCAGCGCCGCCTGCAGGCGGCCCAGGTACAGCGGCGCGACGGTGGTATTGGTGACGATGGCCACCTTGTGGCCGCTGATATGGCGCAGCAGCGCATCGGCGTCGGCCAGCAGGCCGGGACCGATGGCGATCGGATAACTGCGCTCGTCGAGGTCTACGCTCAACAACATTTTGGATTGCTCGTTCATCGAAGGCTCTGCATGAATGACGCAGTTGGGCGAGGCCTCGCATTCGAGGCTGGCCAGCTGCATCAGGATGGTCTGAACCATCGATTGTACGTTAGGACGGCCTGTGTCGATCACAATGTCGGCCACTTCCATGTAATGGGGCTCGCGCTGCGCCGTCAATTCCTCCAGCTTGCCGCGCGGGTCGGCCGTCTGCAGCAGGGGGCGGTTCTTGTCATGGCTGGTGCGCGCGAGGATGTTGCTGACGCTGGCGCGCAGGTACACGACCGTGCCCCGCTCCTTCAGGTAGGCGCGGCTGTCGGCATTGAGGATGGCGCCGCCGCCCGTGGCCATGACGATGCCCTCCTGCGCGCTCAGGTCGCGGATGACTTCGGCCTCGCGCCGGCGAAAGCTGGCCTCGCCCTCGATTTCGAAGATCCACGGGATGGTCGCTCCCGTGCGTGCCTCGATCTCGTGGTCGGAATCGACGAAGCGCAAGCCCAGCTTGCGGGCCAGGATGCGCCCGATCGTGGTCTTGCCTGCGCCCATGAGGCCTACTAAAAACAGATTTTGCATTTGCTGCGACAATTAATTTGGGTTACGACAATCAGTGGCCTGCCCGTACGGACTGATGACGCCTGGAGGAGAAACATCCAGGCGGTTAAAGTCCGTCGCCAGCCCCGGAAGCAAAGTGTAACCGACATAAGTTGCCTCCGTCCCGGAACTATTGCCCCGAATCGTCAATTCGACGTCCAGCCAGTTGGCCCTGTCGCGCGGATAAGTCAGGGTCACGCTGGCCGTTCCCGTGCTGTCGGTCTTGCCGCCCGTCGACAGATTCAGGGGAATGCCGGGGTCGAGACGGCCATTCCGGTTCAAATCGTTGTTCGGATCCAGGGTGCCGCTGCGGTCCTTGTCTTCATTGTCACATGTCCACGTTGACGCCACAACCCACGCGGCGGCGGCCTGCGAATACTGCAGATAGCCCTTGTAGTAATGACGGGGCCAGGCGGCGGCCGTGATGATCACGTCCGGCACCGGGTTGCCGGCGGCATCCGTGACGAACACGGTGTAGGTCTTGCGATAGGTGCTGCTGTCCGTGGCGTCGAGCGCGTTGCCGCTGCCGGCGCTGATGAACAGCGCCTTCTTCGTCACCGTCAGCTTGACCGTGGCGGCATTGTTCGACACCCCTTGCAGCTGCGCCTGGACGACGACGCCATCGACACCGGTCGTTGCCTGGCCCGCGATATAGCTGACCGTCGCCATGCCATCGCTGTCCGTCGACACCACCGACGGCGAACTGAGGGAACCGTTGCTGGCGTCAGTGAGGATGGAAAAGCCGACCTGGGCATTCTTGACCAGGTTGTTTTGCGGCGTGCCGTCGCGCACAATGGCGCGCAGGGCGCTGCGCTGCGCGCTGCTGCCAGCCGTATTGACGCCGATGACGGCCGGATCGGCTTGCAGGGTGATGCTGGCCTGGGCCGTCAGCGGCGCGACAAATTCCACGTCCGACTGTACCGACACGCCGCTGCCGTCGTACTTCGCCGTGAGCGAGGTCAGGCCGGCGCCGCTGGCCTTGACGTAGGCGATGGCGTTGCCGCCGACCAGCGCCAGCGGCGCCTGCAGCGGAGCAGCGCAGCCCGCGTCCTGGTAAATGGTGCCGCGCGAGGTACTGAAACGCACGTTGCCCGCCTGTGGCACGCCCGCCACATCGCTGTGCACCGCCACCGCATAGCAGGTATTCGTCGTCAGGCTGGTCAGCGCCACATTCGCGCCCGACACGGCATTGATGGTGAAATTCGAGGCATTGATAGCGATAGGCAACAGTACGCTGTCGCCCTGCGCCTTGACGCTGATGCTGTCGCTGCTGCCCGCCTGGGCGTTGTAGCTCAGCACCAGCTGGCCGTTGTTGTCCGTCAGGGCCGGGCTGGCGCCGCCGCCCTTCACCGTCAGCGCATTGAGCTGGGCGCTGAACGCCACCGATTTGCCCACCAGCGGATTGCCGCTCGAATCGACCAGCTTGACCACCATGTCGGTGCTCGTCTTCAGGTTGACCGTGGAAAAGGCGCTGATGACCAGCCTGGTGCCGCTGACGCCGACATCGGTGCTGGCCGTCTGCGCGCCCGCGCTGGCCGTGACCTTGATCGTGCGCAAGCTGGCGTCGCCGCCCGTATTCAGGCTGACCAGCGCCTGCCCCTGCGCATTGGTGCTGACCCTGGTCGCGCCCAGCGCGCCCGAATCGGCGCTGAATGTCACGCTGGCATTGGGCACGACGGCATTGTTGGCATCCTTGACGAAGGCGATCACGTTGACGGCCGTGCCACCCGACGAGGCCAGGGTGCCGCCCGACGACGTCAGCAACAGGCTGGCGATGCCGGAAGTGACGGGCACGACTTTCACCACCACCGCTGGCGATTCCACGCCGGCGCTGCTGGCCTTGATGGTGATGTCGCGCAGCGTAGCGTCGCCCTTGACGCTGAGCTTTTCCGTCACCGTGCCGTTCGCATCGGTGACGCGATTGGTGGTGCTGACGGTGCCCGAACTGGCGCTGAAAGCCACGGTCTGGCCGGACAAGGCGTTATTGCTCGCATTCTTGACGATGGCCGTCAGCACCACTTCCGTGCCGTCCGCGCCCGACGCGGCGATCGTTGTCGCGCTGGCAATCAGTGCCACGCTGCCGACACCGGCATTCGCCCCATCCTTGACGCCCAGGGTGGGATCGCCGCCACCGCCGCCGCAAGCGGCCAGCAAGGCGCCCAGCGCCAGCACGGCCAGCCAATTCAATGCCCTGCTCCAAGAAGTATTGCCTAAAGAAAAATTCCGCATAGTCGCCATCAGTCCGCTTTCGTCTGCATTGTTACTTAAACGTAAAGATGTGACATTAACGTGTTGCTGGCCGATCTGCCACTATTTTCGGCGTAATAAACACCATCAGTTCGGTTTTTTCTTGACTGCGGCCCGTGCTGCGAAAAAAAACGCCGAGAACCGGGATGTCGCCCAGCAGCGGCACCTTGCTGTCCGTGCCCCGTTCGGACTGCTGATAGATGCCGCCCAGGACCACCGTGCCGCCATCCTCGACCATCACCTGCGTGCGCACGTGCTTGGTGTCGATGGCGAAGCCGGAACGGGTTTCCTGGCCCACGCTATCCTTGTTGACGTCCACTTCCAGCACCACGTTGCCGTCCGGCGTGATTTGCGGCGTCACTTCCAGGCGCAGATTCGCCTTGCGAAACGTGATCGAGGTGGCGCCGCTGCTGGTGGCCACCTGGTAGGGCAATTCGATGCCCTGCTCGATCAGCGCCAGTACCTTGTCGGCCGTCACGACACGGGGGCTGGAAATGATCTTGCCCCGGCCATCGGCCTCCAGTGCGGACAGTTCCAGGTTCAGGAAACGGTTGGCCGCCGCCGAAAACAGGCTCAGGGCGAAGCTGGCCGGCGGCACGCCGTTGATGCTGGCGGCAGGCAAGTTGACGAACTGCGTGTTCGGCACGAAGGCGCCGGCGCCCGCCACGGTCTGCCCCGTCGCCTCGCCCACGCCCTGGTAACTGCCGCCGACGGCCACGCGGCGTCCGCTGCCGCCCAGCGAAAAGCCGGGAACGGCTCCCTGCGCCAGGCGCTGGTCGGAAAACCCCAGGCGCGCGCCCAGATTGCGGCTGAAACTGTCGTTGGCCTCGACGATGCGCGCCTCGATCAGCACCTGGCGCGTGGCAACATCCGTCTTGGCGATCAGCAGGCGGATCTGCTCCAGGCGCGCCGGCACGTCGGTGACGAACAGCTGGTTGGTGCGCGGTTCGATCAGCACGCTGCCGCGGCGCGACAGCAGGCGGCTGCGCCCCTCGCCCGCATCGAGGCCGAACACCGTGCGGAACGCCTCGGCCTTCTGGTAATTGAGCTGGAAGATGGCCGATTGCAGCGGTTCGAGTTCCGCGATCTGCGCGCGCTGCTCCAATTCCACCTTTTCGCGCGCGAGGATTTCCTCGCGCGGCGCGATCCACAGCACGTTGCCATTGCGCCGCATGTCCAGGCCCTTCGCCTGCAGCAGCACATCGAGCGCCTGGTCCCATGGCAAGTCACGCAAGCGCATGGTCAGGTTGCCGGCCACGCTGTCGCTGGCGATGATATTTTGCCCCGACACATCGGCCAGCACATGCAGGGCCGCGCGCACGCCCACGTTCTGGAAGTCGACGGAGATTTTCTCGCCCGCATACAGGCGCGGCGCCGTCACCTGCACCACGGCATCGTGGGCGCTGCCGCCCGCATGCAGGCACAGCGCCATGGCCATGCCGAGCAGGCGCGGCTTCATGGCGCCGCCTCGGCCACGCCATCCTTCGCGGCGGCGGCAGCCGTAACAGCAGTGCCAGCAGGAGTAGCGACAGCAGCGGCGCCCGCCGCCTGCAGGGCCAGGCTGCCGCGCCGCTCGCGCCAGGGACCGCCCGCCTCGCGCAGCAGTTCACGATACTGCACGGCTTGCTCGCTGATGCCCGTCACCACGCCATGGTCCTGCCCCAGGTACTGGCCCAGCTCCACCCGGTGCACGCGCTGCCCCGCCAGCAGCAGCGCGCTCAGGCGGCCCGCATGGCGCACGCTGCCCACCATGGACAGGGCCGGCATGGCCACGCTCTCCAGCGCTTCGCGGCGGCGGCGCAAATCCGGACCCGCCACGCCGGCGCCCGCTTGCCCCGACAGGGGCGCACCGAACGGATCGGCAAACCTGGCGCCCTCGTACGCCTGCGGCACGAAGACGGGCGCCGCTTGCCACGCCAGCGGCGCCGCCGGAACCGGCACGGCCGGCAAGCGCGCTTGTGCCGCCCGTTCCTGCGCGTCGGGCAAGCGGTAGGCTTGCAGCACGCCATCCAGGGTCACCATGCCATCCTTGCCTCCGGTCAAGACCACCCCGTGCACGGTCACGATGCGCGGCAGGCGCGCCAGGTCCGCCAGCAACTCGCCCATGGCGTGATAGGCGCCGCGCAACTGCACGGTGATCGGCAGCGCCACATAGTGTTCCTGCGGCTGGGGCGAGCCCGGCTTGAACAGGGTAAATTGCACGCCGCGCGACTGGCCCGCCGCAGTGATATCGCTCAATAGCGCCGCCATCTGCTGGCTGTCCGGCAATTGCTGTTCCAGCTTGGCCAGTTCGGCGCCGGCCTGGCGCTGCCGCTCGCGCCACGCCGGCAACTGGCCCGCGCGGATCCTGGCCAGCTGATAGGCGCTGCGCAGGCGCGCCTCTTCGCCATCCGCAGCGTGCACGGCGGCAAACAGCCCGTCCAGCCAGACGAAGTGCAGCAACGCGGCGGCCAGCGCAGCAACAAGGGCCGCAGCGCTCAGGCGGGCCGGCAACGGCCACAGCGACGCTTTTTTCAGGCTCAGCATGATCAGCCACCTCCCGCTTTCCTGGATGGCGGGGCAGGCGCCGCCGGACTTGTCCATGCCAGCCGTATCGTCCATTCCACGGCGCCCGCGCCCTCGCGCACTTCCAGCAATTCCGGGGCCGACTGCGGCGCCGACTGCGCCAGCGCCAGCAGCAGCGCCGCCACCGCATCCTGCGTGGCGGCCTGCCCTTGCAGGCGCAAGCCCGATGCCTCCTGCCGCACGCCGTGCAGCGCCACGCCCGCCGGCACGGCCCGTGCCAACACGCCCAGCATGGCCACCCAGGCGTTGCGCTGCGCCTGCAGCTGCCCGATGGCTTGCCGGCGCGCCGCCAGCAGCGCCGCCTCGCGCTGCAGGCGCTGGCCGCCGGCCAGCACGCCATCGACCTGCCGCAGGGCGCTGCGCCAGCCTTCCTGGCGCAGCGCCTGGTCGTCGAGCCGCAACTGCAGCCAGGCGCCCGCGCCCAGCGCCAGCAGCAAGCCCAGCACCGCGCCGCCGCCCAGCAGCCACAGCAGCTCCTGCACGCGCCGCCGCCGCGCCGCATGACGATAAGGCAAGAGATTGATGCGCACCACCTGCGCCGCGGCCCTCATCGGGCGTACCGGTGCAGGGCCAGGCCCCAGGCCAGCTGGTACGCCGCGCCGCCATCGGGCAAGCCTTGCCAGCCACCGTGGGCGATGGCCGCCTGGCGCGCCAGCGTTTCGCTATCCATGACGACGGCCAGCAAGCCGGCCGCCGTGGCCACGTCGAGGCGGCGCTGCACGCTGGCGCGCCGCGCCGCCACCAGCAGCACGTCGACCTCCTTGCCTGGCGCGCCGGCCAGTGGCGGCGCCGGCCCGAGCACGAAAAAATCCAGGCTGGCGTCTTCCAGCGCAAACGGCATGTATTGGGCGGCTTCCAGTTCCACGAGGATTTCCAGCTGCTCGTCCGGCAATCCGGCCGGCAGGCGGATCGCGTGCGTGATCAGGGCCGTGGCAGGCATGGCCAGCGCCACGCGGGTACACGCGCTGCCGCTATTGCGCCATGCCTGGCGCACGGCGGCCGCCATGCCGTCCACATCCTCGATATTGCCCTCAAGCATCGCTCCCGGCGCCAGCGCGGCGGCGCCGCAATGGCGGCACGACAGCGTGCCCCGCCGGCGCGCCAGTTCGACGACACGCACGCTGTCTTGCCCCATATCGACGCCGAGCAAACCTGTGGCCAGAAGACTGCGGATGGACATGTTTTTCATGGAGGAATGGGACCATGCGACGGCGGCTGCCATCCAAAATCCTAGTCCCGGCGCCGCCCGCGTGTAAACGGATTTCCCGCCTGTGCCTGCGGCGCGCGGCCACTATCTGGCCCGGCCGTGATCTGGCGCAGGAAAATTGTTACCAAATCCTGGTTGCCAGCGGGCCAATACACGCTTATATAGAGTAGCGACAAGTTCCGACTGTCCCCCCCGGCAAGCGCCACGGCGCGCTGCCACCCCGGCAAGCTCGCTTATAATTGACCGGCATAATTAACCGAAAGACATACGACGCATGACATCTTCAAAATCCGCTGGCACCGCTGGCTCGAAGCCGCCCACCAAGGGCAGCAAACCCAAACGCTTTCTGCTGATGGCCCTGGTATCGTTGCTGGGCCTGGGCATCGTCGGCGTGCTGCTGGTGGTCTTCGGCCTGGCCATGGCGTATCCCAACCTGCCGGCGCTCGATACCTTGACCGATTACAAGCCCAAGATGCCGCTGCGCGTGTTCACGTCCGACAGTGTGCTGATCGGCGAGTTCGGCGAAGAGCGGCGCAACATGGTGCACATCAAGGATATTCCCGATGTCATGAAGAAAGCCGTGCTGGCCATCGAAGATGACCGCTTCTATGAGCATGGCGGCGTCGACTACCTGGGCATCACCCGCGCGGCCCTGCACAACCTGACGGGCGGCGCCAAGCAAGGCGCGTCGACCATCACGCAGCAGGTGGCGCGCAACTTCTTCCTGTCCAGCGAACAGACGCTGAAACGCAAGGCGTATGAAGTCTTGCTGGCCTGGAAGATCGAGAAAAACCTCAGCAAGGACCAGATCCTCGAAGTGTATATGAACCAGATTTATCTGGGACAGCGCGCCTACGGTTTCGCCTCGGCCGCGCAAATCTATTTCGGCAAGAATATCCAGGACCTGACCGTGGCCGAAGCGGCCATGCTGGCCGGCCTGCCGAAGGCGCCGTCGGCCTACAACCCCGTCGTCAATCCTAAGCGCGCGCGCATGCGCCAGCAATACATCCTGCAGCGCATGGCGCAGCTGGGCTACATCACGCCGGCGCAGTACGAAGAAGCGAAAAATGAAGAGCTGAAAGTAAAGACCGACAGCAGCGCCTTCGGCGTGCATGCGGAATACGTGTCGGAAATGGCGCGCCAGCTGGTCTACGAGCAATTCAAGGAAGACACCTATACGCGTGGCCTGAACGTCTACACCACCATCACCAAGGCCGACCAGGATGCCGCCTACATCGCCTTGCGCAAGGGCGTGATGGATTACGAGAAGCGCCACGGCTACCGCGGCCCGGAAGCCTACATCGAGATCCCGAAAACCAAGGCCGAAGCCGATGACGCCATCGAGACGGAACTGGCCGACCATCCGGACAGCGACGATATCATCGCCGCCATGGTGCTGCAGGCGTCGCCCAAATCGTTGCAAGCCGTCACATCGGCCGGCGAGGAAATCACCATCACCGGTCCCGGCCTGACCTTCGGCGCGGCCTGGCTGTCGGAAAAGGCGGCGCCAAACCGCCGCATCAAGCGCGGCGCCGTGATCCGCGTCATGCAAGAAGGCAACACCTGGGTCTTGACGCAGATGCCGGAAGTGCAGTCGGCGTTCGTCTCGGCCAGCACCACCGACGGCGCCATCCGCGCCATGGTGGGCGGCTTCGATTACAACCGCAACAAGTTCAACCACGTCACGCAGGCGTGGCGCCAGCCAGGTTCGGCCTTCAAGCCCTTCATCTATTCCGCCTCGCTGGAACGGGGCCTGTCGCCGGCCACCATCATCAATGACGCGCCGATCTCGTTCGACGCGGGCCAGACGGGCGGCCAGGCGTGGGAACCGAAGAACTACGACAGCAAATACGATGGTCCGATGACCATGCGCAAGGGTCTGATGAAATCGAAAAACATGATTTCCATCCGCATCCTGCACAAGATCGGCGCCAAGTATGGCCAGGAATACGCGACGCGCTTCGGCTTTGACGCCGACAAGAACCCGCCGTACCTGACCCTGGCCCTGGGCGCCGGCAACGTGACGCCGCTGCAGATGGCGGGCGCGTATGCCGTCTTCGCCAATGGCGGCTACAAGATCAACCCGTATTTGATCGCCAAGGTGACCGACAGCGACGGCAATGTGCTGTCGCAAGCCAAGCCGGACCTGGCGGGCGAGGAAGCCAACCGCGTCATCGACGAGCGCAATGCCTTCATGATGAACAGCATGCTCAACGACGTCGTGCGCTTCGGCACGGCCAACAAGGCCATGGCCTTGAAGCGTCCCGACCTGGCAGGCAAGACGGGCACCACCAACGATTCCATCGACGCCTGGTTCGCCGGCTACCAGGCCAAGCTGGTGGGCATCGCCTGGATCGGCTACGACCAGCCGCGCAACCTGGGCAACCGGGAAACGGGCGGCGGCCTGGCCTTGCCGATCTGGATCAACTACATGGCGAAAGCCCTGAAAAGCATTCCCGTCGAGGAGCGCGCCGTGCCGGAAGGCTTGATCCACGTGGGCGACGAGTATTACTATGCGGAAAATCCACCGGGCACGGGCGTAGGCAGCCTGGAAGGCGCGGCGCGCGGCACGCCGGAAGAAGAAAAGGCGAAAGAGGCTGTGAAGAACGAGCTATTTTAAACACGTAGGCCGGGTAGGTCGGATTAGCGCGCAAGCGCGTAATCCGACAACATCGTTGGCGCCGGTGGCGCTGTCGGGTTATGGCCTGCGGCCTAACCCGACCTACCCGACATTGGACCAAAAAAAATGGGCAGCCCGCAAAGGCTGCCCATTTTTCATGCATCACTTCAAATACTTACTTCAATACAACTGCCGCGCCCGCCTGCTCGCTGGCCATGGCGGACAGGGCCGCAAACAGTTCCGAGCCATCGCGCGTGTTGATCCATGCGTCGCCCACGCGCTTGTAATGGAAACCGCCGGAACGGGCCGCCACCCACATCTCGCGCATGGGGGCCTGGCTGTTGACGATGATTTTCGTGCCGTTGTCGATGAACTCGATCTCCAGCACATTGCCGCTGCGGCTGCATTCGACGTCGAGCACGTCCGCATCGTTCAGCCGGTCCAGCGCCGCCTCGATGTCCGTCAGGGTGGCTTCGGCCAGGGCCAGGAATTCCGATTCGCTCATGCTACACTCCAAAGATCTTAATCAAACCGTGATTCTAATCGTGAAGTCATCCTCAGCGTTTTATATCGGCATTGCCATTGTGGTTTCTAGCATCCTGGCCGGCTGCGGCCAGCCCGGTCCCCTGTACCTGCCCAAGCCGCCAGCGGCCAAGCCGGCGCCGGCCAAGGGCCCGATCGAACCGGCTCCCGTGCCGCCGCCACCGGTGATCGTGCCGGTGACCTAAACGGAACGTACCGGGGTGGCCGCAGCGGCCGCCCTGGCGCTCTTCACGCGCTTATTCCAGGCGAAATACACACGGATTAACAGCAGTAGCGCGACGATGGCGCCGAACAGGATGGGTTGCGCGAAGTTGTGCTTGCCCGCCTTCATCCACCAGAAGTGCAAGATGCCGAGCGGCGCGATCACATAGATCAGCCGGTGCAACCACTGCCAGCGCTTGCCGCCCAGGCGTTTCACCATCGCATTCGTGCTCGTCGCGGCCAGCGGGATCAACAGCACGAAAGCGATGAAGCCCACCGTGATGAACGGGCGCTTGAGCACATCCTTCCACATTTCCTGCACGTCGAAGAAGTGATCGAACCACAAAAAAGTGGTGAAATGCAGTGCCGCGTAGAAAAAAGCGAACAGGCCCAGCATGCGCCGCAACTTGATCAGCCAATTCCATTGCGTGAAGCGCCGCAAGGGCGTGACGGCCAGGCTGATGCACAGGAAATACAGGGTCCAGTCGCCCGTGCCGCGCGTGATGAATTCCAGCGGCTCCACCAGTTGCCCCGTATACGTCAGCCAGACCATGCGCGCGAACGGCAGCAGCGCCAGCAGGAAAATCAGGCTTTTCAGCAGCGACAGCTGTTTGCCCGTAGGGTTGATGGCCATGCTCATTCCTTAAAAGAATTTCTTCAGATCCATGCCCGCATACAGCGAGGCGACATCGTTATAGCCGTTGAACATCAGGGTCTTGCGCTTGCGCGACAGAAAACCATCTTCGCCGATGCGCCGCTCCGTGGCCTGCGACCAGCGCGGATGGTCGACATTCGGATTCACGTTCGAATAAAAACCGTATTCGGATGGCGCCGCCAGGTTCCAGGCCGTGCGCGGCTGTTCCTTGACGAAACGGATCTTGACGATGGATTTGGCGGATTTAAAACCATACTTCCACGGCAACACCATGCGCACGGGCGCGCCATTCTGGTTCGGCAGGGTTTCCCCATACATGCCCAGGGTCAGCAGCGCCAGCGGATGATTTGCCTCGTCGAGACGCAAACCTTCCACATACGGCCACTGCAGCACGCGGCTGCCCACGCCCGGCATCTGCTTCTTGTCGGCCAGGGTGATGAATTCCACGTACTTGGCATTGCCCGTCGGCTCGACTTTCTTGATAATTTCCGAGAAGGAATAACCGACCCATGGGATGACCATCGACCAGCCTTCCACGCAGCGCAGCCGGTACACGCGCTCCTCCAGCGGCGCCAGTTTAAGCAGCGCATCGAGGTCGAGCGTCATCGGCTTCTTGACTTCGCCTTCGATGCTGACCGTCCACGGACGCGTGCGCAGGGTACCCGCGTTTTGCGCGGGATCGCTCTTGTCCGTGCCGAACTCGTAGAAGTTGTTGTAGGTGGTGGCGTCCTTGTACGCCGTCTGCTTTTCCAGCGCCGAATAGGCGGGATTGAGCTTGGCGGCCAGCTTGGGATTGGTGCCTTGCGCGAACGCTTCGCGGCTGGCCATTTCCAGCAAGGCCGCGCTGGAAAGCGAACCCAGCGCCACCTGCTTGATGAAACTGCGGCGCGATTCGAACACGGCGCGTGGCGTGATTTCGGAAGAATACGGCAATTCGATGCCGTTGGGACTGCGCTTGATCAACATGGCGGCTCCGGGAAAAGGTGATGGAATCTACCTTACACCAGTTTTCCCAAGCCGTTCATGACGCTTCTGTCATGCAGAAAAGTGCCCGAAAAGAGTTCAGGGCAAGGCGCCTTGCCGCAGCCAGTACGCAGAGTACGGCTGGGCGAGGCAAGGCCGCCACGGGCTTTTTCTCGGGAACTTCTTAAAGTTTGCCGTAAGAATGGAGGCCGGAGAGGAACATGTTGACACCCAAAAACGCGAATGTCGTCACCAGCAAGCCCACCAGCGCCCACCACGAGGCGACGCGGCCGCGCAAGCCCGTCATCAGGCGCATGTGCAGCCAGGCCGCATAGTTGAGCCAGACGATCAGCGCCCACGTTTCCTTCGGATCCCACGACCAGTAGCCGCCCCATGCCTCGGCCGCCCACAAGGCGCCCAGGATGGTCGCTACCGTAAAGAAAGCGAAGCCGACGGAAATGGCCTTGTACATGACGTCGTCGAGCACTTCCAGCGACGGCAGGCGGTCGACCAGGTAGCCGCTCGATTTCAGCAGGTAGGCCGAAGCGACCATGGCCGACAGCGCAAACGTGCCGTAGCCGATGAAGTTGGCCGGCACGTGGATCTTCATCCACCAGCTTTGCAGGGCCGGCACCAGCGGCTGGATCTCGGCCGCATCGCGCGTGACCGTGTACCACATGAGGAACACGACGGCCGCCGAGATGACCAGCATGACGAAGGCGCCCAGCTGGCGCGTCGCGTAATGCTGCTCGTAATACAGGTAGAACATGGCCGTGATCAGGGAAAACAGGATGAACACTTCATACAGGTTCGACACGGGAATGTGGCCCACATCGGCGCCGATCAGGTAAGACTCGTACCAGCGCACCAGCATGCCCGTCAGGCCCAGCACCACGCCCGCCCAGCACAGCAGGGAGCCGACGGACGAGCCGAATTCCGAGCGGGCCACGAGGCCGATCCAGTAGAACAAGGTCGACAGCACGAACAAGGTGCCCATCCACAGGATGGCGGATTGGCTCGACAATATGTATTTCAGGAAGAATTTCTGGTTGGCCATGTCCAGGTGGCCGCCGTACAGCTCGATGGCGAACAGCGACAGCACGGCCGCCACGGGGATCAGCCAGCGCACGGGCTTCCAGTACCAGCCCAGCCACGCAAACGTGGGTGCCGAGGCCAGCAGGATGGCTTTTTCATAGATATCCATGTAGGCGCCAAAGTGCACCAGACCGAACAGGGCTGCCGCCAGCAAGCCGGCGCCGTACACCCAGTCGATCAGGCTCAGGCGTTTAAAGAATCCCGGTTCCTGCGTATATATTTGCTTGTTTGCCATTTCCATCATTTTTCTCCATTCCCGGCGACGCGCAAGCGTCCCAGACACAGCGCAGCTTACGCCGATTGCGGCAGCTTTGCCTTCAAAGTCTCAAATTCTTTTTCAAAATCCAGCGTCTTGCGTTGCGTGCTCATGGCCATCAGGGCGTCGCTGCCGCCCTCGCCATCCTTGATCCACACCCACAGGCGGCGCTCGCGGATATAGAACATGGAAAACACGCCGATCACGAGGAACAGACAGCCGAGGTACACGACGCTCTTGCCCGGCGAACGCGTCACTTGCAGCACGGAAGCCTTGATTTCCGTAAAGTCGTCGAGTTGCAGATACACGGGCGCGCCATAGAAGAAGCTGTCGGACAATGCATTCGTGGCCAGTTGCAGGAAGCGGCCATGCTTGTCATCGGCCTCGATGGCTTTCAAGCCATCCTTGGCGCGCGCCGCCTGCCACAGGTCCCACAGGCTGCCATTCAGGATTTTCATGAAGATATCGGCCGCTTTTTCTTGCTCAGCGGCAGGAATTTTCTCCAGGAAGCGCGAAATGGCGAGGAAACCACCCTCTTGTCCATTGCCGGCAAAGATGCCGAGGCTCTTTGCGGCCGATTCCTGCAGCTGGCTGCGCAAGGCTTCCGCGCCCGCCTGCGGCATGGCGCGCGCCGCATAGCGCGCGGCCGCCTGCTGGCGCAATTCCGGATCTTGCAGCGCGGCACGCAAGCGCATCCATTCCGTCACGCTGTAATTGTCGTCGGCGGGAATGCGCAGGTAGCTGAACGGATCGCTGGGATTGATGCGCATGCCGGCCAGGAACACCGTCGTACCGTCGACCGTGACGGGCTGCATGTAATTCTGGTATTCGCGCGCCTGGCCCGTCTTGTCGCGCAATTTGTATTGCACCGAAGGCCCCACGTTCTTGAGATCCTTGTTATTCGCGTTCTTTGCGGCCGAGCCCAGACGCTTGTCCAGCCCCACGGAGAATTTCTCGTTGAAACTTTCCGCCTTGCTCACGGCGCGCACATCCTGGCCTGCGCTGAGGTTTTCCACGTTGAATGGACGGAAACCCGACCATTCCACCGTATAGGAATTGCCGTCGCTGCGCTCGAGCGGCGTGCTGCCGCCCACTTCGCCGCCGATATCGAAGCGCTTGGTGGTCTTGCCCACCATGGGGAAACCAGTCAATTTGAGCTTGCTGCCGCCATCTTCAAAACTGGACTGGTACAGGGCCAGGCCCTTGTACAGCAGCGGCTCGTTGACTTTAATGGTTGCAGGGAAAGTCTCGCCCGTTGCATGGTCGGTGACGACCACGTCGCTGGCGAACAGCTTGGGCATGCCCGTGCTGTAGAAATCGATGTGGAATTTCTTCAGCAGGATGGTAATCGGCAAATCCTGGATCAGCACGCCATCGGCCTGGGGGATGATGGCCGTGTTGCTCGACGAGCCTTCCGGGATCATGGTATTGCCGCGGAAAGTAGGGTTAGCCAGGCTCAAACGATGCTGGGCGGGAATATCGGCAATCACGCCGCTGCCGGCAAACGGTGTCTTGCCGAAGAACCACTGCTGTACGCGGATCGGCATTTCCGAATCGAGCAAGCCGCCCACGCAGATGATGACGATGGCGCCGTGGGCAAAGATATAACCCCATTTGTTCGCTGCGCCCCGCTTGGCGGCCACCAGGGTGGCATTGTCCTTTTCCACCACCTTGGCGCCGTAGCCGGCATCCTTCAGGCGCATCACCATCTGCTGCGCCAGCACGGCGCGCGGCAGCGGCGCCTGCCATTCCGCCTTGTGGTGGAAGTTGCGCAGCGACTGTTCGCGCACATTGTCGCGCCAGCTGCGCATGTCCTTCAGCATCTTCGGCGCATTGCGCACGATGCACAGCGACGTCGAGGCGACCAGGAAACCCATGATGACGAGAAACCACCAGGCCGAATACACGGAATACAGGCTCAGCTTGTCGAAAACGGAGAACCAGAACGGACCGAACTGGTTCACATAATTGGGCATGGGCTCGTTCTGCTTGAGCACGGTGCCGATGATGGAGGCCACGGCGATCAGGGTCAGCAAGCTGATGGCAAAGCGCATCGACGAGACCAGCTCGACGAATTCTGCCAGGCTGCGGCGTTGGGTCTTTAGCTCGATTCCGGTCGTGCCTGTGCTCATACGTTGATACTCATACGGGATATGCAATCTTCAAGAAAATGGGGCATGGAGCAGATAGTTTCTCCGCGCAAGGCGGCAGCATACTCCTGTTTCGCGCATGCCATAAAAAAGGGCAGCCCGTCGAAACGGCCGCCCTTGTTCATGTGCGTAGGAACGCGTGGCAATCTCTTGCCACTATGAAAACTTACTTCAGGCCGGCGATGTAATCGGCAACGGCGGCGATCTCGTCGTCCGACATGCGGGCGGCGATGGTGTGCATTTCGGCGCTGTTTTTGCGGGCATCGGCCTTGGTGCTGCGGAACATGGTCAGCTGGGCCACCGTGTAATCCTGGTGCTGGCCGGCGATGCGCGGATACTGGACGGGAATGCCATTGCCCGTCGCGCCATGACAGCTGGCACAGGCGGCAACGTGCTTGGCAGCAATACCGCCGCGGTAGATTTTCTTGCCCAGGTCAATCGTATCCTTGTTCTTCGCGGCGCCCGGCTTGGAGACCTGCGCGCCCAGGTAGGCGGCGATATTCTTCTTGTCGGCGTCGCTGAGCATCTTCGCGTAGGTCGTCATCACGGGCTGGTTGCGCTGCGGCGTGGTGAAATCGACCAATTGCTTGTAAATATAGTTTTCGTGCTGGCCAGCCAGCTTCGGATTGACGGCGATGGTCGAATTGCCGGCGGCGCCATGGCAGGAGACGCAGGCGGGCAAGCCGCGCGCCGCATCGCCATCGGCATACAGGGTGGCGCCCTTGGCGGGGTCGGCCTTGACGGCGACCGCTGGCGCGTGGGCCGGTTTCGGTTCTTCGACCGCGGAAGCAGTTGCCGATACAGCCAGCAAAGCGAGCAGCATGGATTGGACAAACGGTGAAAACGCACGATTCATTCAGGCACCCTGAGACAGTGAGAAATTAGTGGTGGACATTGCCGCGCCCTGGGGATTTTTGCTTTATTTTCAGGGCCGCAAGCCGCATCGCTGCTACGCCGGCAACAATAAACAACCCCTTATTGTACAATAGCTTCTTGGCGTTATCGCTCCCTTATCGCTCCCTTTTGTTGCTTTACTACTCCCATGTCAAAACTCTGGCAAGCCCGCTTCTTTACGACCGTCAACCAATTGCGTGACCTGCCCGATACCACGGTGCCGGAAATCGCTTTTGCCGGCCGCTCCAATGCCGGTAAATCGACCGCCATCAACATCTTGTGTAATCAGAAAGGCTTGGCGTTCGCCTCCAAGACACCTGGCCGTACCCAGCACATCAACTACTTCTCCATCGGTGGCGCCCACGTGGCGCAGCACCGCAAGGATGCCACCATCGTCGAAGAGATCGAATGCCTGCTGGTCGACTTGCCGGGCTACGGCTACGCGGAAGTATCGGGTTCGGCCAAGCTGCACTGGCAGCGCCTGCTGGGCGACTACGTGCAGCGCCGCGAACAATTGGCCGGCTTGATCCTGATCATGGATTCGCGCCGTCCGTTCACCGACCTGGACATCCAGATGCTGGAATGGTTCGCCCCGACGGGCAAGCCCATCCACTGCATCCTGACGAAAGTCGATAAGCTCAACCGCAATGAATCGGTCAACGCGCTGCGCCAGGCAAAAGCCAAGCTCGACAGCTACGTGGACGAAGACGGCATCGGCTTCCCGTTCACCGTGCAACTGTTCTCGGCCCTGAAGCGCGTCGGCATCGAAGAGGCCAACGACAAGATCATGGAACTGGCCGGCATCAGCGAAGACGGCGCGGCCCAGATGGTCGAGCTGATCGAGATGGAAGACGACGTGGAACCGGAAGCAGGCACAGACAAACCCGCCTGATTTTCTTCAGCGGCAAACAAAAAGGCTGCCCGTTCGCACGGTGCAGCCTTTTTTATTGCGACGGCCCCTGACGCCGCAGCAGGTCGCAATACAGGATCATGATTCCTGACTTCCATGACCGGCGCTCTGCGGCGCTACCCGCTGCTGGCCGTGCCGGCACTACGTCGCAACGGGCGCCTTGCAGCGCATCCGGCTCTGCCATTAATAACTTCACAACAATTTCCCACGACCTACTTAGCGGCGTCCCGGCCCTGGCCGCTTCTCGGAAAAGAACTCCTGGCGCAGGAACGCCATCAGCTCGGCCGTGTCTTCGACGCGGGCGCTGAGGTTGACGTTGCGTCCCAGGCGGCGCGATTCCCAGACGAAATCGCCCGGTTTTTCGGCACGGATCAGCTGGATCATCTTCTTGATGATGGCCGTTTCGATATCGGGCTCATTGCCCAGCTCGACTTTTTCCTGCTTCAGCCAATTGCGCTTGAAGTTGCCATTCCAGCCCTTGAACTTGACTTCGGCACTGAACGAGGTCTGGTTGACGATGGAAAACACACCGCCCGAATCCTCGCGGTCGCTGCCGGAATTGCGCCCTTGTGCACCCGCGATATTCGCCTTGGCCACGCGCATGGCGCGGTCGTTTTCGCTTTCCTCGGCCGGCGGCGTGGGATTCTGCGCTTCGCGCTGCTTGCGGCGCTGCTCGATCATCGAACTCATGTCTTCAGCCGGCGGTGGCGGCAACGGCACTTTCGACACCAGTGGCGGCGTATACGTTTCCAGCTTCGGCTTGTCGCGCGGCACGTCCTTCGTCACCACGCGCTTGCTCGGCGCCGGCGGTGGTTTCACCTTGGCAACCTTCGTATCCTTTGGCTTCGGCGTGGGTTTCGGCTGCGGCTTCGGTTGCGGCTTGTCCTTCAGCGGCGCGATGTAGACCATCGAGCTTTCCTTCTTCGGCGGCGGAATCTTCTCGATCTTGTCGCTATGAAACAAAACATAGGCGGCCAGCAGCACGTGCAGCAAGACGGACACGCCCAGCGCAACCTTGCGCGTGGTGCTGGTCTTGGACCCGTAGGCCGGTGGTGGCTGGATCAATTGCCCGCAGGTGGGGCAATAATCGGAATCGGCAGCCATCAGATGGGTCGTGTCATGCAAAATGAATCGTGCTTTCTGTGTAGCGAAGAAATAACATTACAGGGCAGCCATAGTGCCAGAGTCCCTTGCTTTTGGGAACACTTCCTCGGCCTTTCCAACCCGAAGCGTACAGGATAGCGACATTCCTTGCAGCGATGTCAGAGTACCCGAGCCTTCCCTTGACGGTTGTTACCGTATGTATCACCCCCCATACAAAACCGGCGCCGCATTCACGCAGGAACGGGGCGCCGGTCGTCCACCATGCAGACGGTCAGACCTTGTTGTCGAGCGCAACCAGCTGTTCGTCCGTCAACGGTCCCGTGCCGCTGAACTTGTCCAGGAACAGATAGATGACGGGCGTGATGAACAGGGTAATGACTTGCGAGAAGATCAAGCCGCCCACCACGGCCAGGCCCAGCGGCTGGCGCAGTTCGGCGCCCGCGCCCAGGCCCAGGGCGATCGGCAAGGCGCCCATCAGGGCCGCCGCCGTGGTCATCATGATGGGACGGAAACGCAGGATGCACGCCTGGCGGATGGCTTCGGGCGGGCTCATGCCTTCATTGCGCTGCGCATGCAGGGCGAAGTCGATCATCATGATGGCGTTTTTCTTGACGATACCGATCAGCATCAAAATACCGATGATGGCGATCATGGTCAGGTCCATGCCGAACAGGCGCAGGGTCAGCAATGCCCCCACGGCGGCCGACGGCAGGCCGGCCAGGATGGTCAGCGGATGGATATAGCTTTCGTACAAGACGCCGAGCAGCACATAGATCACGGCCAGCGCAGCGATGATGAGGATGATCTGGCTCGATTGCGAACTCTGGAAGACGGCCGCGTCGCCGCCGTAGCGCGTGATGATGGAGGCCGGCAAGTTCATGTCCTTGGCCATCGCGTCGATCTTGCCCGTAGCGATGCCCAGCGGCACGTCCGGCGCCAGGTTGAAGGCCAGCGTGACGGCCTGCAGCTGCCCCTGGTGATTCACGGAAGTGGGGCCGATCGTGCGTTCCACACGAGCAATACTGGACAATTTGATCAGTTCGCCCGACTTGCTGCGCACGGATACGCGCGTCAGCGCATCGTCATACTGGCGGTCCGGCGTGGCCGCTTCCAGGATCACGTAATAGCTGGCCGCCGACGAATAGATGGTCGATACTTGCCGCTCGCCAAACGCGCTGTACAGGGCCGTGCGGATGTCGGACATCTGCACACCGAGCAGATTGGCCTTGTCGCGGTCGATTTTCAGCGACGCCTGCAAGCCCTTGATCTGCGAGTCGCTGGTGACGTCGCGGAAGGCCGGATCGGTACGCATGCCAGCAATAAACTTTTCCGCCCAGTCATTCAAGGCGTCGGGACTGACGCTTTGCAAGGTGTACTGGTAGCGGCTCTTGCTCTGGCGCCCGCCCAGCTGCAAGTTCTGCACGGGGCGGAAATACACGGCCATGCCGGGCACGGCGCTCGTCGCGCGGCGCAGGTTTTCCAGCACCACCGGCATTTTCGGCCGTTCGCTGCGCGGCTTCAAGACCATGAACATGCGGCCCGTATTGCCGCCGCCGACGAACGAGGTCACGTCCTGCACGCTGGGATCGGCGCGGATCACGTCGGCGATGCGGTTCTGCAAGGTCTGCAAGGCTTCCGAGGAAATATCTTCCGACGCTTCCGTGTTGACCTGGATCTGGCCCAGGTCTTCCTCGGGGAAGAAGCCTTTCGGGATGGTGCTGTAGAGGATTACCGTCAGCGCGAACGTGACCACGGCAATGCCCAACACCACATTGCGGTGCGCCAAAGCCTTGTCGAGCATAAACACATAGCCATTGCGCAGGCGCGTAAAGCCCGCCTCGAAATGGCGGCCGATGAAGCTTTTTTCACCGTGGCTCGGATCGCTGTCATTGTGCTCGCGCGAATCGGCGGGCAAGAAGCGGCTGGCCAGCATCGGTACCAGGGTCAGCGACACGATGGCCGAGACCAGCACGGCCAGCGAGACGACGACGGCGAATTCATGGAACAGCAAGCCGATCACGCCCGGCATGAAGAAGATGGGGATGAACACGGCCACCAGCGAGACGGAGATCGAGATGATGGTAAAGCCCATCTCTTTCGCCCCTTCCAGGGCGGCGCGAATCGGTTTCTTGCCCATTTCAATATGGCGCACGATGTTTTCCAGCACCACGATGGCATCGTCGACCACCAGGCCGACGGCCAGGGTAATGCCCAGCAGCGAAACATTGTCGAGGCTATAGCCGAGCCAGTACAGCAGGGCCAGCGCGCCGAGCAGGGAAATCGGCATGGTGACGGCGGGAATGAAGGTGGCCGCCGCGCGGTGCAGGAACAGGAAGATCACCAGCACCACCAGCACCACCGTCAGGGCCAGGGTCAGGTTGACGTCGTGGATGGCTTCGCGGATCGACAGCGAACGGTCGTTGACCAGGCTGATCTGTATTGACTGCGGCAATTGCTCCCGGAAACCCGGCAGCAGGCGGCGCACGCCATCGACCACTTGCACGGTGTTGGCGTCCGGTTGGCGCTGCACCATCAGGCTGATCGAGCGCTCGCCATTGAAACTGCCGGCCGCCTTGATCGATTGGAAACTGTCCTCCACCTCGGCCACGTCCTTCAGGCGCACGGGCTGGCCGTTGCGGCTGGCGACGATCAGTTCGGCAAAGTCGGCCGCCTTCATCATTTGCGGATTGCCCTGGATGGTCAGGGTCTGGCTCGGACCGTCGAGAATGCCCAGCGGCGAATTCGTGTTCGACGTGCGCAGCGCCGTGGCCAGCTCGTCCATCGTCAGATTGCGCGCATTCATCAAATCGGCACGGGCGCGCACGCGCACGGCAAAGCGTTTCTGCCCGTTCACGATGACCTGGGCCACACCGGGCAGTGTCGACAGGCTAGGCGCGATCAGGTTTTCCGCGTAATCATTGAGATCCGACAAGTTCAGCGATGGCGACGTCAACTGGATGAACAGCACGGGCGCGTCGGCCGGGTTGACCTTGCGGTAGGACGGCAAGTCCGTCATTTCCGTCGGCAACTGGCGTTGCGCGCGCAGCAGGGCCGCCTGCACGTCGACGGCCGCCTCGTTGACATTGATGCTGGCGTCAAATTCCAGGGTCAGCGAGGTGTTGCCCAGCGTACTCGTGGACGTGATCAGGCTCAGGCCCGAAATCGTGGAAAACTGCTTTTCCAGCGGCAAGGCCACCGAGGACGCCATGGTTTCCGGACTGGCGCCGGCCAGGTCGGCGCTGACGTTGATGACCGGTGTGTTGTAGCTTGGCAAGGCCGCCACGGGAATTTGCAGATAGGCCAGCACGCCCGCCAGGATGATGCTCAAGGACAGCAGCACCACCATGACGGGGCGCCGGATGCTCAGTTCGGACAGGTTCATGCTGGCTTGCCCTGCGGTGCGGCGGCGCCATCGGCAGCCTTGTGTTTTTCCGCCAGGCGCACCTTGCTGCCCGGACGCAGATTCTGCTTGCCATCGACGATGACGTGTTCATCGCCTTGCAAGCCCGTGACGACGGCATTCGGCCCAAACGCATACACGCGGGCAATCTTGCGCATCCTGGCCGTGTTATCCGCTTCCATCGAGTACACGAAGATGCCCGTGGTATTGGTGATGATGGCGTTTTGCGGAATCACCAGCGCATCCTTGAGCGTGCGCACGGTCAGCTGCGTATTCACGTACTGGCCCGGCCACAGGTCGGTGCCGCCATTGTTGAAGCGGGCCTTGACCTTGATCACCCCCGTCGAGGCATCGACGGCATTGTCGATGAAGCTCAGCTTGCCTTCGAGCTGCTTGCCGCCCGCATCCGACAGCAGCGCCGTGACGGGCACCTCGCCCGCCTTTTGCGCCGCCAGCAAGCCTGACAGGCTGCTTTCAGGCAAGGTGAACGCCACATCGATGGGATCGAGCTGGGTAATGCTGGTCAGGGACGTGGTCGGCTGCACGAGGCTGCCGGCGTAGACATTGATGGCGCCCACGCGGCCACCCTGCGGCGCGCGCAGGACGGTATAGCTGGAATCGACCTGGGCCGCGCGCAGGGCGGCCTGGTCGGCGGCCAGCAAGGCGCGTGCAGCGTCGAGCTGGCTTTGCAGGGTGTCGACGGCGCCCTGGGCGATGAAATTCTTGCTCAGCAAATCCTGGTTGCGCTTGAGCTGGCGTTCAAGATCGGCCACCGAGGCGCGGTCGCGCAACACTTGCGCCTGCGCCTTGTCGACATTCGCGTGTTCGCTGCGCGCATCCAGCGTAAACATCAGCTCGCCCTGCTTGACGAACTGGCCTTCGCGGATATGCACCTTGGTGATCGTGCTGGTCGTCTGCGGATGCAGGTCGACGCTGCTGATCGGCATCACGCTGCCATTCGCCTGCAACAGCATCGGCACGTCCTGGCGCACGGGCAACACCACGCTGACCGTGGTCGGCGCCTGCGCCCCGCCCTTGCCTGCCTTGCCCTCCTGGCCGCCGGCCGTACCAGCGGACTGATGATTGAAATACCAGATGCCGCCACCGATACACAGGGCCGCACCCACGAGGATTGCCAGGCTAGTCTTTTTCATTGTTCTGTCACGCTGTCGCAGCGCAGGGCTGCAGGTTGAATGTAGTTACCAAGGAGGCATAACGCGCAATATTGTCGCATGGAAACGCTCACTTTCCTGCGTAATACTCTGGCACGATGAGGGTGACTTCCAGTCCACCGTCGACGTGATTGGCCAGCAAGACCGTGGCGCCATGCTGCTCGGCGATATTGCGGGCGATGGTCAGGCCGAGGCCCGTGCCGCCCGATTCGCGCGAGCGCGACGTCTCGATGCGGTAGAACGGCTCGAACACCTTCGCCAGTTGATCGGGCGCAATACCGGGTCCGCCATCGCGGATGCGGATGCGCGCCGCGCCCGCGATGCGCTCGACCGTCACCTGCGCATGCTGGCCATATTTGACGGCATTGTCGATCAGGTTGACCAGGCAGCGCCGCATGGCGATCGGGCGCGCCATCAGGGCCATGCCCGCGTGGCCGCCGAGCGTCACTTTCTGGCCCGCATCGGCGGCGTCGGAACACACGCTGTCGAGCAGGGAATCGAGATCGAGCGCCTGCATGGCTTCCGTGCTATCCATCGAGCGGGCCAGGTCCAGCCCCTCCTTGACCATGCTCTGCATGGCGGACAGGTCGCCCACGAGGCGGTCATACAATTCCGTATCGGCCACTTTTTCCAGCCGCAAGCGCAAGCGCGTCAGCGGCGTCTGCAAATCGTGGGTGATGGCGGCCAGCATTTGTGTACGCTGGGAAATATGCTGGCGGATGCGCGCCTGCATGGCATTGAAGGCGGCGCTGGCCTGGCGGATCTCGCTGGCGCCCGACAGGGTCAGCGGCGGATGGTTGATGTCGTTGCCCAGGTCTTTCGCCGCCTGCGCCAGCTGTTTCAGCGGACGCATGGTCATGCGCGTGACCAGGTAGGCGAGGATGGCAATGCTGATCAGGAAAGGCAGCAAGGTGACCCAGTCGCTATGCTCGCCAAACGGCGGTTGCTGGCGCGGCGGCAAGACCATCAGGCGCAGCACATGGCCATCCTGCATGCGCACATCGAGGTTTTCGCACGTGCCGCCCCACGGCTTGGGACCGAACAGGCCCGGCGACTGGCGCGGCTGGATGCAGGCGGCCGGGCGCTCGGCCACCGCCGTGACCCTGAAGCCTTCGCCCAGCTTCGCTTGCAGGGCGGTGGAAAACTCCGTCGGCTTGCCTGGCGCATGCTCGACATCGGGACGTAATTCCAGGCGCACGCTGCCCTTGTTGGCCACTTTCAGGTACGCGGCGCGCGACGCCAGCGGCACCACGTCGGCCGCCATCACCAGTTGCTCGGCCCGTTCGACGGCATGGTAATCGCGGTATTGCTCGAGGGCTCGCTGGCGTTCGCCCACGGCCAGCCATTGCGTCAAGGCAGCCGAAGCCACCACGCCAAACAGCAACACCATGAAGACGCGGCCCGTCATCGAACCAAGGAAGGCCCTCACGCGTGCGGCTCCACATTGACCTGGCCGGCCAGCACATAGCCGCCGTTGCGCACGGTCTTGATGATCTGCGGCAAGCGGGCGTCCTCGCCGAGCTTTTGCCGCAAGCGGCTGATCTGGATATCGATCGAGCGGTCGAACGGGTCGGCGTCGCGGCCCTGGGTCAGGTTCAGCAGCTGGTCGCGGTTCAGCACGCGGTTCGGATGCTCGAGGAACACGCGCAGCAGACGGAATTCCGCGCCCGACAGCATGATCACCAGGCCGCTGGGATTGAGCAGGTGGCGCGCCGTCAAGTCCAGGGTCCAGCCCGAGAAGCGGATTTGCTGCGCCTTGTCCGACGGCACGTTCGATGGCATCGCATGGCTACGGCGCAGCACGCTGCGTATGCGCGCCAGCAATTCGCGCGGCTCGAACGGCTTTGGCAGGTAATCATCGGCGCCCATCTCCAGGCCCAGAATGCGGTCCAGCGGTTCGTTGCGTGCCGTCAACATGATCACCGGCACCGTCGATTGCGCGCGCAATTTGCGGCACAGGGTCAGGCCGTCGTCGCCGGGCAGATTCAAGTCGAGCACGATCAAATCGGGCCGTGTTTCATCGAGGATCTTCCACATGGCCGTGCCATCGGCCGCGCCCAGGGTGCGGTAGGCGTTCGTTTCCAGGTAATCCGCCAGCAAGCTGCGGATATCGCGGTCATCGTCGACGATGAGAATTGTAGAAGTGGGTTCCATGGTACGAATTATCCCCACTTCGCCCTGGCTTGCACAGCGCATTTGTATCGTCTTGTATATAGCAGACCCGAAGAAACATATAGATACAAACTGTCTGACAGCGGACACTTCGGCGAAACATGGCGCATCCAACATAGATCCCATGTGCAGCAACATGCGCATCTCTCATCACTTATAAAGGAATCAAGATGAACGCCTCAATGAAAACCTTACGCAAGAATATGATCATCGCCATGAGCGTGCTCAGCATGGGTGCGGCATCGCTGACCGTCCACGCCCAGGAAGCGGCCGCCAGCGCGCCCGCCGCCGGCACCAAGATGCAGCACGATGGCCAGCGCGGCCAGCACCGCGGCGGCAATCCCGGTGAACGCATGGCCAAGTATCAAGCCCGCCTGCACGATCAATTGAAGCTGACAGCCGCACAGGAACCGGCCTGGGCCACCTTCACGGCCGCGAACGCGCCGAAAAAACCGGCCGGCGACTGGAAAGCCAAGCGCGAAGCGTTCGCCAAGCTGTCGGCGCCGGAACGCATGGAGCAATGGATCGCCATGTCGAAGGAACGCATCGCCAGCCAGGAAAGCCGTCTGGCGTCGCTGAAAACCTTCTATGCCGTGCTGACGCCGGAACAGAAGAAAGTATTTGACGACAGCGTGCCTGGCGGCAAGCATGGCGGCCATGGTGGCGGCCATCGCGGCCACCACGGCATGCAGCAGCCGAAAGCCGGTTAAGTTCGCTTAACAGGCAGCAATAAAGAAAAAGGCCTGCTGTGCAGGCCTTTTCTTGTTTACAACGCGAGTGGACGCTTACTGCCCATCGAGCTTGCGCAGCGAGGTCAGGAACGTGGCGGCATTCTGGAAACCAATCACGCGCGACTGGGCGATCTCCTGTCCTTGCGGATTGAACATGATGATGCCGGGCGGACCAAACAGCTGGAAACGTTTCAGCATGGCCTTGTCGTCGGCGTCATTGGCCGTCACGTCCACCTGCAGCAGGACGGATTGCCCCATCTTTTCGCGCACGGCGGGGTCGACGAAGGTCAGCTTTTCCATCTCGATGCAGGACACGCACCAGTCCGCGTAAAAGTCCAGCAAGGCCGTCTTGCCGCCGAGCTGGGCCAGCGCAGCATCGAGCTGCGCCACGGTTTTCACGCGCGTAAACGGCTGCGCATGCACTTGTCCGCCGCCGAGGTGCGCCAGGGGCGCCAGCGGGTCGCGGCCACCGCTGGCCACGCCGACGAGCTGCATCGCGCCCAGCACGGCAAACACGAGGCCGAAGGCCTTGGCCACCCAGGCGTTTTTCGCGCCGCTGTTGCCGACCAGCAGATACATGCCGTAGCCGACGAACAGGACCGTCCAGCCCAGCATCTGCACGGCACCCGGCAGCACGGGCGAGACCAGCCACCAGGCCACGCCCAGCAGCAGCACGCCAAAGAAGCGCTTGACGGCATCCATCCAGGCACCGGCGCGCGGCAGCAAGGTGCCGGCCGAGACGCCGACCAGAATCAGGGGCACGCTCATGCCCACGGCCATGGCGAACAGGGCGCTGCCGCCGATGACGACGTCGCGCGTCTGGCTGATGTACAGCAAGGCGCCGGCCAGCGGCGCGGCCACGCACGGGCCCACGATCAGGGCGGAAATGGCGCCCATCACGAACACGCCCGCCAGGCGGCCCGACGATTGCTGGTTCGACACGGACGTCAGCTTGCCTTGCAGGAAGGCCGGCACTTGCAGCTCATAGAAACCGAACATCGACAGCGAGAGCGTCGCCATCAGCAGGGCAAAGAAGCCCAGCACCCATGGATTTTGCAGCTTGGCCGCCAGGCCTTCGCCGGCCAGGCCGGCCGCCACGCCCAGTGCCGTGTAGACGATGGCCATGCCCAGCGCATACGTCAGCGACAGCAGCAAGCCGCGCGAACGGCTGACCTTGGCGCCATCGCCGACGATGATCGACGACAGGATAGGCACCATCGGCAGCACGCACGGCGTAAAGGCCAGGCCCAGGCCCAGCAGCATGAACAGGGGCACGATGACCAGCAGCTTGCCGCCCTTCAGTGCCGATTCGATCTTGCCCATCTCGTTTTGTTGCGGCGCCGATGCGGCTGCCGCGGGCGCCGCCGCCACGGGATCGGGCGTGCTGGTGATATCCGCCTGGGGAATGCTCAGCACGGACACGCCAGGCGACGCTTGCGCCTGCGGGCCGTTGACGGCCGCCGTATCGACTGCCGGCGCGGCCGGCAAGGCGAATTTTGATGGCAAGCCGGCGCCGGGCGCCTTGCTCTGGCCGCCGCCACCGCCTACCAGCTGGGCCGTGGCATCCTGCGGCGCATAGCACAGGCCCTTGTCGGAACAGCCCTGGCCCGTCGCCTTCAGCGTGAAGGCGCCAGCCGCTTCCACGGGGATGGTGATGGTCAGGGTCTTGCGGAAGGTTTCCACGTTCTTCTGGAAGGTGTCGTCAAACTTGACCTTGCCGGCTGGATACACAGGTACCCCGAGCTTGGCGCCCACCGCCTCGAACTTGAAACGCTCGTGGTACATATAGTAACCATCGGCGATCACGTAAGTGACGGCGATGGTGGACGGGTCCTGCATGCGCGCGGAAAACTTAAAAGCCAGCTCGGGATCGAGGAATTCATCGTCGGCGCGGGCATGGCTGGCGCCAAAGACGGCCATGGCCAGCAGCAGACAGGTGGCAAACCAGGTCAGCAGTTGATGTAAAGGGGCGGCGCGCGCAGTGGCGCTGGAGGGGAAACGGGACATGAACGACCTTTTTCTGCGGCATCAGCTGTGCCATTCAACAAGAGACGCGCGGGGCGTGCAGTGGCTGCAGGGCCGGCGCGAAAGGAGAATAGTACACCGCTGAAAGGATAGCTGCAGCAGAAAACAAAAAAGCCAGGCTAGGCCTGGCTTTCTCAGATGCAATTACTGGGATTACTCGCCAGCAACTTCAACTGCTTCGGTCGTATCTGGACGATCCATCAGTTCAACGAACGCCATAGGAGCGTTATCGCCGACGCGGAAACCCATTTTCAGGATACGCACATAACCACCGTTACGGTTGGCGAAACGTGGGCCCAGTTCAGCGAACAGTTTGACGACCATTTCACGGTCGCGCAGGCGGTTGAAGGCCAGACGCTTGTTTGCCAGGGAGTCGGTTTTGCCCAGGGTCAGAATTGGCTCGACAACGCGGCGCAGTTCTTTTGCTTTTGGCAGGGTGGTTTTAATCGCTTCGTGACGCAGCAGCGATACTGTCATGTTGCGCAGCATTGCCAGACGGTGGGACGAGGTACGATTCAGTTTACGGAGGCCGTGACCGTGACGCATGATAAATCCTTTCGGTGAGTGTTTAAATTCCAGTTCTTCGATCGGCTGGTTGGGAAACCCCATACAGCCGCGGACCGGTTTGGTGCTACAAAATAAAAGCCTGGGACACCTGTCCCAGGCAGTTTGCTACAAAATACTGTGACTGCGATTACTTTTCCAGGCCGGCAGGCGGCCAGTTTTCCAGCTTCATGCCCAAGGTCAAGCCGCGCGATGCCAGCACTTCCTTGATTTCGTTCAGGGACTTGCGGCCCAGGTTTGGCGTTTTCAGCAGTTCGTTTTCCGAACGTTGGATCAGGTCGCCGATGTAGTAGATGTTTTCCGCTTTCAGGCAGTTTGCCGAACGCACGGTCAACTCCAGGTCGTCGACTGGACGCAACAGGATAGGATCGACCAGCGGTGCGCGCGATGGCGCTTCGGCGGCGGCTTCCGTGCCTTCCAGGGCAGCGAACACATTCAACTGGTCCACCAGGACGCGGGCCGACTGGCGGATCGCTTCTTCCGGCGAGATCACGCCGTTGGTTTCGATGTTGATGATCAGCTTGTCCAGGTCGGTACGCTGTTCAACGCGAGCCGACTCAACGAAGTACGATACACGGCGCACTGGCGAGAACGACGCGTCCAGGATGATGCGGCCGATGGTCTTGTTCGTGTCTTCCGACAGGCGACGCACGTTACCAGGAACGTAGCCGCGGCCTTTTTCAACCTTGATCTGCATGTCCAGCTTGCCACCGGCGGTCAGGTGGGCGATCACGTGGTCAGGGTTGATCAGTTCGACGTCATGCGGCAGGTCGATGTCGGAGGCCAGGATCGCGCCTTCGCCTTCTTTTTTCAGGGTCAGGGTTACCGAATCGCGGTTGTGGACTTTGAAAACCACACCCTTCAAGTTCAGCAACAGATCGACGACGTCTTCTTGCACGCCATCGAGGGAGGAATATTCGTGGACGACGCCAGCGATCGTCACTTCGGTCGGCGCGTAGCCCACCATCGACGACAGCAGAACGCGGCGCAACGCGTTACCCAATGTGTGGCCATAGCCGCGCTCGAACGGTTCCATCACGACTTTGGCG
This sequence comes from Janthinobacterium sp. SUN118, assembly GCF_030397695.1. NCBI lineage: Bacteria > Pseudomonadati > Pseudomonadota > Betaproteobacteria > Burkholderiales > Oxalobacteraceae > Janthinobacterium > Janthinobacterium sp. SUN118. The sequence goes on from NZ_JAPUBV010000002.1 coordinate 270,913, forward strand.
TGACCTGCACCGAGAGCTTCAACATCGATAATACGTGGCTTCAACAAACTGTTTTGCATGAAATGTCCTTTTCAATACCCTCGGCTCATTACACCGATAAGGCTGATGGCATTAGTAAAACGCCCACTCGATCGAGTGGGCGGAGGTGGTGCTAACTGCTATTAACGCGAGTACAGCTCGACGATCAGCGATTCGTTGACGTCGTTAGCGATTTCGTTACGCTCTGGCAGGGACTTGAAAGTACCTTCCATTTTCTTGGCATCAACCGAAACCCAGCTAGGCATACCAACTTGTTCAGCCAGCGACAGTGCTTCAACGATACGCACTTGCTTTTTCGATTTTTCACGAACAGCGATGATGTCGCCAACTTTAACTGCGTACGAAGCGATGTTCACAACGATACCGTTCACGGTGAACGCTTTGTGGCTGACCAGTTGACGCGCTTCAGCGCGGGTCGAGCCAAAGCCCATGCGGTAGCAAACGTTGTCCAGACGCGTTTCCAGCAACTTCAACAGCGTTTCGCCGGTGTTGCCTTTACGACGGTCTGCTTCAGCGAAGTAGCGGCGGAATTGACGTTCCAGCACGCCGTACATGCGCTTGACTTTTTGCTTTTCGCGCAGTTGGTTACCGTAGTCCGAGGTGCGGGCGCCGGATTTGACACCGTGCTGGCCTGGCTTGACGTCCAGTTTGCACTTGCTGTCCAGCGAGCGACGTGCGCTCTTCAGGAACAGGTCTGTACCTTCACGGCGGGAAAGTTTTGCTTTAGGTCCGATATAACGTGCCACGATACTTCCTTTTTTTAAATGATAACGCCCCAGCCACATGCATGATCAAACACACTGATGCGGTTAGGCGCTAGTCTGATTTGGTTTCAATCAGACGGTGGCTGAAAACGAAAAACCCGCCAAACAGAATTTGACAGGCAAGAACAGCCGGGCAGTATAACCGTTTCCGGCTCCCTGCTCCAGCGTTTTCACACAACTGTACTGAGTTACAACAGACAGCAAAGCAGCTGGCGCCGAAGCGCCCTCTGCAACACTATCTTAGATACGACGACGTTTCGGTGGACGGCAACCGTTGTGCGGTACCGGCGTCACGTCCTGGATCTCGGTGATCTTGATGCCCAGGTTGTTCAGCGCGCGAACGGCGGATTCACGACCAGGACCTGGGCCCTTGATACGTACTTCCAGGTTCTTCACGCCACACTCAACAGCCACTTTACCAGCGGCTTCCGCGGCGACCTGCGCTGCGAATGGGGTCGATTTACGCGAACCCTTGAAGCCTGCACCGCCGGAGGTAGCCCACGACAAGGCATTGCCTTGACGATCGGTGATGGTAATGATGGTGTTATTGAACGAAGCGTGGACATGTGCGATGCCTTCAGCGACGTTCTTTTTAACTTTTTTACGCACGCGTGCTGATGCGGCGTTATTTTGCGACTTAGCCATAATTATTCCCTAGCGGATTATTTTTTCAGCGATTGAGCGGCTTTACGCGGTCCCTTGCGGGTACGTGCGTTCGTACGCGTACGCTGGCCACGGCAAGGCAGACCCTTACGATGACGCATGCCGCGGTAGCAACCCAGATCCATCAAACGCTTGATGTTCATGGACAGTTCACGACGCAGATCGCCTTCGACGATGAATTTACCTACTTCATCGCGCAGCTTTTCCAGTTCGCTGTCATCCAGATCTTTGATCTTTTTGTTGGTTGCTACACCGGTCGATGCACAGATTTTCTCTGCGCGTGGACGGCCCACACCGTAGATGGCCGTCAGGCCGATAACGGTATGCTGATGATTTGGGATATTAACCCCTGCAATACGTGCCATTTGTTATTCCTCGATTAACCTTGACGCTGCTTGTGACGTGGTTCCACGCAGATAACGCGGACTACGCCTTTGCGCTTGATGATCTTGCAGTTGCGGCAGATCCGCTTGACTGATGCGAGAACTTTCATTTTTGGGCTCTTTCTTTCGCTTCTTTGGTTTGATTCAGTGTGTTACTTGGTACGGAACACAATGCGGGCTCGGCTCAGGTCGTACGGCGTCAACTCCACCGTCACCTTGTCTCCAGGGAGAATGCGAATATAATTCATCCGCATTTTACCTGAAATATGCCCGAGCACCACGTGTCCGTTCTCCAGCTTCACTCGAAATGTTGCATTTGGGAGATTCTCAAGAATCTCGCCCTGCATCTGTATGACGTCGTCTTTTGCCATTCGGTATGTTTACCGCGCTTAACGCGTCGGAATTCCGCCCTTGAAATTTGCTTTGCGCAGCAGTGAATCATATTGCTGCGACATCACGTAGTTCTGTACTTGCGCCATGAAATCCATAGTGACAACTACAATAATCAATAAAGAAGTACCGCCGAAATAGAATGGTACTTTCCACTGGGCTTGCATAAATTCCGGCAATAAACACACCAGGGTGATGTAGACTGCGCCGGCAAGTGTCAAGCGTGTCAGGATCTTGTCGATGTAACGGGCTGTCTGTTCGCCTGGACGGATCCCGGGAATGAACGCACCGCTTTTCTTCAAGTTATCCGCTGTTTCCTTGCTGTTAAACACCAGCGCTGTATAGAAGAAACAGAAAAACACGATCGCCACTGCGTACAACAGCGCATGGATAGGCTCACCAGGCCCCATCGATGCTGCCAAATCTTTCAAGAACCGCACCGCAGGGTTAGCGTTGTCGGCGCCCTTTGAAAACCAGTCCACGATAGTGGCCGGGAACAAGATGATCGAAGAAGCAAAGATCGGCGGGATCACGCCGGCCATGTTCAGCTTCAACGGCAAATGGCTGGTTTGACCGCCATAAATCTTGTTGCCTACCTGGCGCTTCGCGTAGTTGACCAATATTTTGCGCTGACCACGTTCGACGAATACAACGAAGTACGTTACCAGTGCTACCAGGATCACGATGAAAATCGCGCTGAAGCTGCTGATCGAACCATTCGACACCTGAGTGAACAAGCCACCCAACGCCGACGGCAGACCGGCTGCAATCCCGGCAAAAATGATGATCGAGATGCCATTACCCAAGCCACGCTCGGTAATTTGCTCACCCAACCACATCAAAAACATTGTTCCGGTCAACAAAGTGACGACCGTCACGAAGCGGAATGCAAGACCAGGTTCCAACACCAGACCAGCTTGCGACTCCAGTGCGACTGCAATGCCTAACGCTTGGAACAGTGCCAGGGCAACCGTGAAATACCGGGTGTACTGGGTGATCTTGCGACGACCTGCTTCGCCTTCTTTTTTCAACGCTTCCATCTGCGGTGACACGATCGACAGCAATTGCATGATGATCGAGGCCGAGATATAAGGCATGATACCCAGCGCAAACACTGTAAAACGAGACAAGGCACCGCCCGAGAACATGTTGAACATGCCCAGGACGCCGCCTTCGTGCTCCTTGAACAGCGAGGCTAATTGTGTCGGGTCAATCCCGGGAACCGGGACGTGAGCACCGATACGATAAACCACCAATGCGCCAAGCAAAAACCAGAGCCGTCCCCAAGGGAAACCGGCCGCTGCACTTTTAGCAAGTTGTGGATTAGTCGCCAATTTTCGCTCCGATCAAGCTGTTAGCGGTCAACTCAGGCTACCGAGCCGCCGGCTGCTTCGATGGCTGCTTTCGCGCCAGCGGACACTTTCAAGCCCTTCAAATTCACCGCTTTGGTGATTTCGCCGGACAAGATCACGCGCACGTCACGGGCCAACACGCCCAGAACGCCAGCTTGCTTCAAGACCAGAATGTCGACATCGCCAACAGCCAGGTTATTCAGATCGGACAGGCGCACTTCAGCTTTGAAGGTTGCGTGCATCGATTTGAAACCGCGCTTAGGCAGACGGCGTTGCAGAGGCATCTGACCGCCTTCGAAACCGACTTTATGAAAGCCGCCCGAACGCGATTTCTGACCTTTGTGACCACGACCCGAGGTTTTACCCAGGCCGGAGCCGATACCGCGACCGACGCGACGCTTGTAGTGCTTAGCGCCTTCGGCTGGTGCAATAGTATTCAATTCCATGATTTGCTCCGTTCGTGTAAGCCCGAAGGCTTACCCGACAACTTTAACGAGATACGATACTTTATTGATCATGCCGCGTACGGATGGGGTGTCTTGCAATTCGGAAACCGAATTTACACGACGCAGACCCAGACCGCGCACGGTAGCGCGATGCGATTCGCGCGTACCGATCAAGCCCTTGACCAATTGCACTTTGACTGTGTTTGTCATTTTGTCCACCTTAAGCCAGAATGTCTTCGACCGACTTGCCGCGTTTGGCAGCGATATCGGAAGCAGTGCTCATTTTCGACAGGCCGTCCAGCGTAGCGCGTACCAGGTTGTATGGGTTGTTCGAACCGGTGGATTTCGCCACCACGTCCGTCACGCCCATCACTTCGAAGATAGCGCGCATTGCGCCACCAGCGATAACGCCAGTACCAGGCTTAGCTGGGTTCATCAGGACCTTGGAGGCGCCGTGACGACCAACAACCGTGTGATGCAAGGTACCGTTTTTGAGCGGTACTTTGATCAGGTTGCGACGGGCTTCTTCCATTGCCTTCTGCACGCCAACTGGCACTTCTTTCGATTTGCCCTTGCCCATGCCGACGCGGCCATCGCCATCACCAACTACGGTCAGCGCGGCGAAACCCATGATACGACCACCCTTGACCACTTTGGTCACGCGGTTGATCGCGATCATTTTTTCGCGCATGCCATCATCCGGCTTGTCGCTTTGCATTTTTGCTTGCATTTTTGCCATGATTGATCCTTAGAACTTCAGACCGGCTTCGCGTGCGGCTTCTGCCAACGCTTTCACACGGCCGTGGTAACGGAAACCGGAGCGGTCGAACGCAACTTCGGTAATTCCTGCTTTCAACGCTTTTTCAGCGACGCGCTTGCCGATCAAGGCTGCAGCAGCGGCATTGCCGCCTTTGCCGGATTGGCCTGCCAGTTCAGCGCGTACTTCCGCTTCAGCCGTCGAGGCCGAAACCAGGACTTTAGCGTCCGGGCTGATCAGGTTGGCGTAAATGTGCAGGTTGGTGCGATGCACCGACAAGCGATTTACTTTCAATTCCGCAATCTTGATGCGGGTTTGGCGTCCGCGGCGAAGCCGTGATTCTTTCTTATCCATCGTCAGCCCCTAATTACTTCTTCTTGGTTTCTTTAAGCTTAACCACTTCGTCCGCATAGCGAACGCCCTTGCCTTTATAAGGCTCAGGAGCGCGGTAAGCACGAACTTCAGCGGCTACCTGGCCAACCTGTTGACGGTCGATACCTTTAATCAGGATCTCGGTCGGGGTTGGTGTTGCGCAGGTAACGCCGGCTGGCATGTCATGCACTACAGGGTGCGAGAAACCCAGGGACAGATTCAGCTTGTCGCCTTGAGCTTGCGCCTTGTAACCCACGCCTACCAGGTTCAGCTTTTTCTCGAAACCCTTGGTGACGCCAACAACCATGTTGTTGACCAGTGCGCGCAGCGTGCCGGACATGGCATTGGCTTCGCGGCTGTCGTTCGCCACGTCGAAACTCAGGGTTCCTGCATTGTTTTCTACTTTGACCAGGCCGGTGAGGGCTTGGGAAAGCACGCCCAGCGGGCCTTTTACGGTGATCGCTTGTGCGGAGATGGCGACTTCGGCGCCAGCTGGCACTACGATAGGCATTTTAGCTACTCGAGACATGTGTAACTCCTTAAGCCACGTAGCAAATAACTTCGCCGCCGACACCGGTAGCGCGTGCTTTGCGGTCAGTCATGACGCCTTGCGGAGTCGACACGATCGCCACACCCAAGCCATTCATCACAACAGGGATCTCGTCTTTACCCTTGTAGACGCGCAGACCCGGACGGGACACGCGCTCCAAGCGCTCAATAACGGGACGGCCAACATAATACTTCAAACCGATCTTCAGTTCCGCCTTGCCACCAGCTTCGGCAACAGCGAAATCTTCAATGTAACCCTCGTCCTTCAGGACGTTGGCAATCGCAATTTTGACTTTCGACGATGGCATGGCCACGGTCGTTTTTTGCACGCCTTGTGCGTTGCGAATGCGGGTCAGCATATCGGCGATAGGATCGCTCATACTCATTGCATATTCTCCTATTACCAGCTTGCTTTTGTCATACCCGGAATTTCACCACGCATGGCGAATTCACGGAGCTTGATACGACCCAGACCGAATTTACGGAATGTGCCGCGCGGACGACCGGTGATTGCGCAACGGTTACGTTGACGCGTCGGATTCGAGTTACGTGGCAGCGCTTGCAGTTTCAAGCGCGCTTCGTAACGCTCTTCTTCCGATTTCGACTGGTCATCAACGATGGCCTTCAGCGCAGCGCGTTTGACGGCGAATTTCGCAGCCAGGTCTACACGCTTTTGCTCACGGTTAATCAGTGCCAATTTTGCCATGATCTCAGTTTCTGAACGGGAATTTAAAGGCGGCGAGGAGCGCTTTGGCTTCATCGTCGGTCTTAGCGGTTGTCGTGATGCTGATATTCATACCGCGCAACGCGTCAATCTTGTCGTACTCGATCTCAGGGAAGATGATCTGTTCCTTGACACCGATGTTGTAGTTACCACGACCATCAAATGCACGGCCGTTCACACCACGGAAATCGCGTACGCGCGGCAGAGCCACGGTAATGAAGCGATCCAGGAACTCGTACATGCGAGCGCCGCGCAGGGTGACCATCGTACCGATCGGATAACCTTCACGGATTTTGAAGCCTGCGATAGCTTTGCGGGACTTGGTGGTCACTGGCTTCTGGCCGGCGATCTTGGTCAAGTCAGCAACAGCGTGCTCGAGAACTTTTTTATCCGCGATAGCCTCACCAACACCCATGTTCAGGGTAATCTTGGTCAGGCGTGGAACTTCCATTACCGACTTGTAACCAAACTTGCTGGTCAGGTCGGCAACGACTTTTTCTTTATAGAATTCTTGGAGACGTGCCATGATTTCTTAAGCCTTCACTACTTCGCCGGAGGATTTAAAGACGCGGACTTTTTTGCCATCCACTTCTTTGAAACCCACGCGATCTGCCTTGCCAGTCGCTGCATTAAACAATGCAACGTTGGACACGTGAATTGGCATGGTCTTATCGACGATACCACCAGTTACGCCAGTCATCGGGTTTGGCTTAGTCGCTTTTTTAGCGATGTTAATGCCGTCAACCACGATATGTTCAGCATCGATACGCTGCTGTACCACACCACGTTTGCCCTTGTCTTTCCCGGTCAGAACGATGACTTCGTCGTTTTTACGAATCTTATCCATTACGACTCCTTACAGGACTTCCGGTGCCAGGGACACGATTTTCATGAACTTCTCAGTGCGCAGTTCGCGCGTGACAGGTCCAAAAATACGGGTACCGATCGGTTCCAGCTTGGCGTTCAACAGTACGGCGGCATTGCCGTCGAACTTCACCAGGGAACCGTCTTGGCGGCGAACACCTTTAGCGGTGCGCACAACCACGGCGTTATAAATTTCACCTTTTTTGACACGGCCACGTGGCGCAGCAACCTTAACGGTTACCTTGATCACATCGCCAATGCCAGCATAACGGCGCTTGGAGCCGCCCAATACCTTGATGCACATTACTTCTTTGGCACCGGTATTGTCAGCCACTTCGAGCCGGCTTTCAGTTTGAATCATAGTATTCTCTTTCCCAACTTAAGCCGAAGAATCCACACAATGTAGACCCACGGTCAGTCTTGGTCCCGCCAGAGCCGCCCTGCTGGGCTTCACTGTTTGGGTGCATGACCTTCATACATCAACTGACCGCGAATGCTACTGTCTGTGGCCAGACACTTTGCGGCGTTACATGAACGAAGCCCGCAAGTATTACATACAATTTGCGGGCCTGCAAGTACTAATTAAAACCCACCGCCGAAACGGTGGTTTTTATTTAAACGGTTGGTGCGGCTTGAACCACACGTGTCACCGTCCATGCCTTCGTTTTGGAGATCGGGCGACCTTCCTGGATCTCGACCGTATCACCGGCCTTGACTTGGTTGGTCTCGTCATGCGCGTGATACTTGTTCGAACGCATGATGATCTTGCCATACAAAGGATGTTTTACGTGGCGCTCGATCAGAACGGTAACGGTCTTGTCCATCTTGTCCGAAACCACTTTACCGATCAGCGTGCGCTTGAGCGACTGTTTCACTGGTTCGTTCATTTGGCTTCCTTCAGATTCATTACCGTCTTCACACGCGCGATATCGCGGCGTACCTTCTTGAGCTGCGAAGTGTTGCTCAGCTGCTGCGTAGCGATTTGCATGCGCAGGCCGAACTGTGCCTTCAACAGGTCATTCAGCTCTTTTTGCAGAGCTGGCTGGTCCTTGCCGCGGAGTTCAGATGCTTTCATATACAACTCCAATTATTGGCCGACTTGGCGGATGACAAACGTCGTCGCCAGTGGCAGTTTAGCGGCGGCAAGACGGAATGCTTCCCGTGCCAGCGCTTCATCAACGCCATCCATTTCGTACAGTACTTTGCCTGGCTGAATTTCAGCGACGTAGTACTCAGGATTACCTTTACCGTTACCCATACGGACTTCAGCCGGTTTGTTCGAAATCGGTTTGTCCGGGAAAATACGGATCCAGATACGGCCACCGCGCTTGATGTGACGCGTCATTGCACGACGCGCCGCTTCAATTTGACGCGCAGTGATACGACCGCGCGCAACTGCCTTCAGACCGAATTCGCCAAACGACACGGCGGTGCCGCGGCTGTGCGAAATACCGGTGTTACGGCCTTTCTGCTCTTTACGATACTTTCTGCGTGCTGGTTGCAGCATGATTATTCTCCTGCTTTCTCAGCTGGTGCAGCGGCGGCCGGTTTAGCGGCGCGCACACGAGCAGCACCTGGTGCTGTGGATGGTTTCGCACCCGCTGGACGTGGGCGGCCGGCTGGCTTGCCATCGTCACGGCGTGGACCGCGGCTCTTCTTCTCGTCAGCTGGAGTATCGATGACTGGCGCATCGCCGTTAGGCGCGCGGTCACCTTTGTATACCCACACCTTGACGCCGATGATGCCGTAGGTGGTCGACGCTTCGCTGGTACCGTAGTCGATATCGGCGCGCAGGGTATGCAGAGGCACGCGGCCTTCGCGGTACCACTCTTTACGTGCGATTTCGATACCGTTCAGACGGCCGGACGACATGATCTTGATACCGAGAGCACCCAGGCGCATTGCGTTTTGCATTGCGCGCTTCATGGCGCGGCGGAACATGATCCGTTTTTCCAGCTGCTGAGCGATCGAATCGGCGATCAGTTGCGAGTCGATTTCTGGCTTGCGGATTTCTTCGATATTCACGTGAACAGGCACGCCCATGATCTTGGTCAGCGCGGACTTCAGTACTTCGATGTCTTCGCCTTTTTTACCAATGACCACGCCTGGGCGCGAGCTGTAGATCGTGAAGCGCGCGTTCTTGGCTGGGCGCTCGATAACGATGCGGCCAACGGAAGCGTTCTTCAGTTTCTTTTTCAGGTAAGCACGTGCTTTCAAGTCTTCGTTCAGCATGGCAGCGAAATTACCGTTGCCTGCATACCAGCGCGAAGCCCAGTTACGGGTGACCGCCAGACGGAAACCGGTTGGATGAATTTTCTGACCCATCGTGGCTCCTTAGTTACCGACAGTCACGTAAACGTGACAGGATTGTTTCGAAATACGGTCGCCACGGCCTTTTGCACGCGCGGTGAAGCGCTTCAGGACCGGGCCCTTTTCGACGTAGATCGTTTTCACGAACAATTCGTCGATGTCCGCGCCATCGTTGTGCTCAGCATTCGCAATTGCGGATTCCAGAACACGCTTGATGATCGCAGCACCTTTTTTCGGGCTGAATTGCAAGATGTTGAGTGCAGCGTCAACTTTCTTGCCACGGATCAGGTCCGCAACCAAGCGGCCCTTTTGGTCCGACAGGCGCACACCTTTGAGGATAGCTTTAGTTTCCATTATTTCTTAGCCTTTTTGTCAGCTGCATGGCCCTTGAACGTACGGGTCAGTGCGAATTCGCCGAGCTTGTGACCAACCATGTTTTCGGAAACATAAACCGGCACGTGCAGCTTGCCGTTATGTACCGCGATCGTCAGGCCGATAAAGTCAGGCATGATTGTCGAACGACGCGACCAGGTTTTGATTGGCTTTTTGTCTTTGGCTGCTTGCGCGGCTTCAACTTTTTTCACCAGGTGGGCGTCACAGAACGGCCCTTTTTTCAATGAACGTGTCATGTGCTACCCCTTATTTCTTGCCGCGGCGCGAGACGATCATGGAAGTAGTACGCTTGTTGCTGCGTGTCTTCTTACCCTTAGTCTGTTGGCCCCAAGGCGAAACTGGATGACGACCAGCTGCTGTTTTACCTTCACCACCACCGTGCGGGTGATCGACCGGGTTCATGACCACACCGCGAACGGTAGGACGAACACCGCGCCAGCGCATCGCACCAGCTTTACCGATTTTACGCAGGCTGTGCTCGGCGTTACCGACTTCACCAACCGTAGCACGGCACTCGATGTGCACGCGACGCACTTCACCCGAGCGCAGACGCACTTGAGCGTAGGTACCTTCACGTGCCATCAGCACAACGCCAGCGCCAGCGGTACGTGCCATTTGGGCACCTTTACCTGGCAGCATCTCGACGCAATGCATCACGGTGCCGACTGGGATGTTACGGATTGGCAAGCAGTTACCCGATTTGATCGGCGCTTCCGAACCATTCATCACGCTATCGCCAACGGCCATGCCTTTGGTTGCGATGATGTAGTGGCGTTCGCCGTCGGCGTAGCACAGCAGAGCGATATTCGCGGTGCGGTTTGGATCGTATTCGATACGTTCCACTTTCGCTGGAATACCATCTTTGGTGCGCTTGAAGTCGATCAAGCGATAGTGTTGCTTGTGACCACCACCGATATGACGGGTGGTGATGTGACCGTTGTTGTTACGACCAGCGGTCTTGGATTTCTTTTCAACCAGGGCAGCGAATGGACGACCTTTGTACAGGTCGGCATTCACCACCTTTACCATGCCGCGACGGCCTGGCGAGGTTGGTTTCATCTTAACGAGTGCCATTATGCAGCCTCCTCGGAGAAGTTGATTTCCTGGCCAGGTTTCAGGCACACGAAAGCACGCTTGGTATGGTTACGACGGCCGTTGAACTTGCCGGTGCGCTTTTGCTTACCTTCGCGGTTTGCAGTTTGCACGGACAGGACTTCGACCTTGAACAGCAGTTCGACCGCTGCCTTGATTTCAGGCTTGGTTGCATCCGGCAGTACGCGGAATACAATTTGCTCGTTCTTTTCCGCGACCATGGTGGCCTTTTCGGAAATGACCGGCGCCAACAGCACCTTCATCAAGCGTTCTTCGCTATGTTTCAAAATCGCGCTCATGCCAGCATCTCCTCAATCTTAGCCAATGCAGCTTTGGTGACCAAGATCTTCTTGTAGAACACCAGGGACATCGGGTCTGCGTGACGTGGCTCAACGACGAGTACGTTAGGCAGGTTGCGCGATGCCAGTTCCAGGTTTTCGTTCAGAACGTCGGTGATGATCAGAACCGAATCAAAGCCCAGGCCGTTCAATTTTTGCGACAGCAGCTTGGTTTTTGGCGCGTCGATCGTCAGATCGTCGATGACGATCAGGCGCTCTTCGCGAGCCAGCTGCGACAGGATCGAGCAGATACCTGCGCGATACATTTTTTTGTTCACTTTGTGGGTGAAGTTTTCGTCAGGCGAGTTCGGGAAAATCCGACCACCGCCGCGCCACAGTGGCGACGACGACATACCAGCACGAGCGCGGCCGGTACCTTTTTGGCGCCATGGCTTTTTCGTCGTGTGGTGAACTTCTTCACGGTCTTTTTGCTTGCGGTTACCACTACGTGCATTCGCTTGATAAGCGATGACGACTTGGTGGATCAGCGCTTCATTGTAGTCACGGCCGAAAATCGTATCGGCTGCAGCAACGTTCGAGGCGGCTTGACCTTGCGCATTCAGAAGCTTGAGTTCCATCGTTTAAGCTCCCTTCTTGGCTTTGGTTTTGATGGCTGGCGAGACAACTACCTGGCCATTTTTCGCGCCTGGAATCGCGCCTTTGACCAGCAGCAGCTGACGGTCGGCATCGATACGGGCGATCACGAGGTTCTGGATCGTACGGTTAACGTCACCCAGATGACCGGTCATGCGCTTACCAGGGAAAACGCGACCTGGATCTTGTGCCATACCGATGGAACCTGGAACGTTATGCGAACGCGAGTTACCGTGCGTTGCACGGCCAGAAGCGAAGTGGTAACGTTTGATAACGCCTGCATAGCCTTTACCAATGGTAACGCCTTGCACGTCGATCTTTTGACCGACTTCGAACAGGGAAGCAGCGACAACATCGCCAGCTTTCAGTTCAGCGGCTTTAGCAGCGTCAACGCGGAACTCTTTCAACAGAGTACCGGCTTCAACACCAGCTTTAGCGTGATGACCAGCAACAGCTTTGGTCACGCGGGAAGCGCGACGTTGACCGAATGCGACCTGAACAGCGGAGTAACCATCTGTTTCAGGGGTTTTGATTTGCGCAACACGGTTGTTCGATACGTCCAACACGGTGACCGGGATCGAATCCCCTTCATCCGTGAAAATGCGCATCATACCAACCTTGCGACCGAGAAGGCCTAGGCTCATTTTTTCTCCATTCCCACCTGCGATTGGGCGGGGCTTGTTTAACTACAAAGTAACGTAGGACTCAAAAAAGACGAATCCATACCGAAGCCGGCTAGTATATAGCACAAAAACCCTTGACGCAACAAGTTAACACGAGGTATGTCAAAGTGTTGCGCGACGCCCCTGCGGGAGTTGTCGGCGCGCCTGAAAAACGCTGCTGCAAGGCAAGCTAACCGGCGCAAAGCACGGCGGCATGCGGCCTGGGACGCCGGGCGCCGTCAGCAGCATGCACTGGCGACCGTAGAAACAACGAGGGCGCGTACACCGCGTACGCGCCCTCTTGTCCTCATCAATCAGGATTGACGCCCCCTTGGGCGTAGCTCAGTTCAGACCTTGCATTGCTCGATGCAATGCTTGTAGATCATCTCGCAGATGGGACTCGAGGCCGAGCCAGGCATGCCGCCCGAACACGCATTGGCCCGGATGGCACACTCCAGCGTGCAATCATTGCCGGCCATCGCATACGAGGCGCTGCAACCGATGGCAAACAGGAATACCGCGATTTTCTTGTACATACATGTCTCCAATTGTGTTTTCAGGAATGAAAGCTCATCGGCGCCACCCCGCGCGCAGCAAAGCAGGTCGCCAGGAGCATGGGGCTTACTTTTGGCAATTGACCAGACAATGCTCGTACAGGTCTTCGCAGATGGGGCTGCCACCGAGGTGCGCCCGGCAATTGGCCACTTTTTGCCCGCACTCGCTATAGCACTGCGCTACGTCGCCGGCGGCAAACGCATAGGATGCGCTCAGGCCGAGCGCAAACAGGAAGGCTGAGGTTTTCTTGATCATGGTATGTCTCCGCTTGGTTGATATACGACTACGATGAAAGAACCACTGGGGCCGCAGCGCCATCACCGCCTCGCCCCCGGCAGGCCGTGCGAGACCCTCCATTACCAAAAAAGTAACACCAATAGAATACCGTAAACAATACCAACCAAACACCAATTTATTGAAGAATCAGATAAGTTTATGCGTTCCGCATTTTTGCGTCAGAACTGCCGCCGGCCGGTCCGGGAAGATGCCGGAACCGGCCATCGGCCTGGCAATCATTTGCGCACAAGCACCTATTCTGGCGCCGTCCCTTTGCCAATCTGATACCAGTTCACCTTGCGCGTCGCCACCATGATGGCCGCCAGCACGGCGAACAACAGGATGCTGCCCATCACCAGCGCATTGTTTTCCGAACTCAGCAACCCGTACAAAGCGCCATACAGCACGGTCAGTGCGACGCCGAAACCGATGCCGCGCCACACGTTGTGCAGCACGTGCACCAGATAAAAGCTGGTCAGCGCGATGCAGGCGGCGCTGGCGGTCAGATAGGCGGCGAGGAAAGCGATATGCTCGGCCAGGCCTACCAGCAGCAGGAAGAAGATCACCAGCGACAGCCCCACCAGCAAGTACTGCACCGGGTGGATCGGCAGGTTTTTCAGGATTTCAAAGATGAAAAAGGCGGCAAAGGTCAGCGCCACGAACAGCAGGCCATACTTGGTGGCGCGATCCGATTGCGAATACACGTTCACCGGCTCGATGAAGCCGACGCTGAAGCGGTCCACCTGGCCCAGCGGCGCACTGTCGGGCACCTTGAATTCGCCCTCGATGGTGCTCAGCTGCGTTTGCGCATTCGTGGCCAGGGACGAAATGTTCCAGCCCACGCTGAAGCCCTGGGCGTCGATCTGGCGGTTTTTCGGCGACGGCAGGAAGCGGCCGCCAAACTGCGGATGCGGCCAGTTCGATTTGATGTGGATCTGGCTGTTCTTCGCCACCGGCACGAAATGCTGGCGTTCGATGCCATCGAGGCCCAGGTCAAAGCTGAAACGCACCTGCCGCGGCGCCGCCAGCGGCAAGCTGCCCAGCGGCGCGTGCAGGCCGCTGCGGAAGGCAAACAGGTCGGTCCCCTGCTCGAATTCGATCTGCTGGCCGCCCCAGTCGATCTTCGGGATATTGCGGATGCCGCGCACGTCTTCGATCGACAGGGCGACGAAGGGCTCGCCCACGGTCACGCGCGAGTCGGGCGACTTGCGCGGCAGCTGGGCGCTGCCCGGCACGGTAAAGTCGCCCTTGAACGCATGCTGGCCGCTGTAGACCAGCACCTGGTGGATGCCCCGGTAGCGGCGGTCCGTCTCGATGCTGCCATTGATCTGCAACTCGTTCGGATACACGAGCAGGCGGCGCTGCACCGTACGGCGCAGCAGCTCCGTGCGCACCGGCAATTTCACTTCCTGCGTCTTGTCATCGCCCTTGGCCACCTCCACGCGCTCTTCGTATTGCTCCGTGTAGGGAATCACCAGGATGGGGCCGATGATGGTTTGTTCGCGCACCGAATCGGCGGCGATGCTGTTGACGGCTTCCTGGCGGAACTCCATCCGCTCCTTGATCGTTTCCTGAATCATCAGCAGCGGCAGGCCGATCAGCAGCATCAGGCCGAAGACGATCAATGCCTTGATTAATAGCGTTTTTTGCATGGCGCATCCTTAAAGTAAGGGTGCCAGTGTAAAAAAGCCATGTGCGCTGACGATGCGCTGCGTGTGAAGTGCGGAAATAAATTCCGGCCAACTACACCAGGGGCAGACACAGGCGCGCGCAAGCGCCGCCATCCGGATGGTTGGCCACCTCCACCCTGCCGCCATGCAGCAAGGCCACCTCGCGCACGAAGGGCAAGCCCAGGCCCGTGCTCTTGCCGGCCTCAGGGCGCGGCAGCGAATAGAAGCGTTCGAAGACGCGCTCCTGCGCATACGCGGGGATGCCCGCGCCGCGGTCGCGCACGCTGATTTCCACTTGCGTCGCCTGGCGCTGCGCCGTCAGGTCGATGCGGCTGCCAGGCGGCGCGAAGCCGGCGGCATTGTCGAGCAGGTTGCCCAGCGCCTGGCGCAGCAACAGGGCGTCGCCAGCCACGCTCAGCTCGTCGCACTGTATCTGCAGGCGCACGCCGCGCACGGCCAGCGTGGCAGCCGCGTCCTGCGCCACTTGCGCCAGCAGGGGCGCCAGCGCGATGCGCTCCGGATGGTCGAGGCGCTGCTGCTTTTCCACGCGCACCAGGGCCAGCAGCTTGTCGATCAGCTGCCGCTGGCGCGCGTTCTGCTCCAGGATGCTGGCCAGGAACTGGCGGCGCTCGGCCGGCGGCATGTCTTCCTGCAGCAGCTCGGCCGACGCCTGGATGGCGGCGATCGGGCTTTTCAATTCATGCGCCAGCGTATGCATCAATTGCTCCACATACTCCTTGCCTTCCAGCCGGGTGCGCATCGCCTCCAGCGCCCGCCCCAGGGTGCCGATCTCGTTCCTGCCCAGCGCCGGCAGGGCCACCTTGCGCCCCGCCTCCACGTCGCCGATATAGCGCATCAGCTTGCCCAACGCATGGTGCAACCACCAGGCGAACGCCAGGCCAATCAGCAGCGACAACAGCAGCAGCACGGCGCCGCGCTGCAGGATCTTGCGCTGGCTGCGTTCGACAAACGCCTGCACGCTGGCATTCGGCTTGGCCACCGTCAGCACGCCGATGACCTCGTTGCCGTCGCGAATCGGCGCGGCCACGTGCATCACCGTCGACATCTCGTCATCGGGCTGGCTGCGCGTGCTGCGCGCGCCATACTTGCCCTGCAGGGTGAGGTAGACATCGTTCCAGCGCGAGTAATCGCGCCCCACGTCGCGCCCGCTGGAATCGAACAGCACGATGCCGCGCCGGTCCGTGACATAGATGCGGTAGTCGAGGCTTTGCTTGCGCACGCCATTGATGTTGACGTCCACGCCGTGCTGCGCGTAATTCTGCATGCGCGCCGCCACCGGCGAGTTCGCCAGGCTGCCCGCCTTCAGATCGGGCGCCACCAGGCTGGCCAGCAGTTGCGAGGTATCGACCAGCGTATCTTCCAGGGTCGAACGCACGCCCGGCTTGACCTGCTCCATGAAGACATTCAGCAGGAACCACGCCGCCAGCCCCACGATCAGGAAGTAGCCCAGCAGGATGCGCAGGCCGATTCTCATGCGCCAGCCAGGCTGTAGCCGAGGCCACGGTGGGTCTGGATGGGTTCCTGCTGCGCGTCGATGGCGCGCAGCTTGGCACGCAGGGATTTCACGTGCGCATCGACGGTGCGCTCGAGCGTGTCGGGCGCGCCGCTCCACACGCGCTCCATCAGCTGCGCGCGCGACAGCACGTGGCCCGGATGCTCAAGCAGGGTCTTCAGCAACAGGTATTCGTAGCGGGTCAGGTCCAGCGGCTGGCCATGGAACAGCACCCTCGCCTCGAGCGCGCGCAATTCGAAACGCGCCGGCGCCACGCTGGCCATCCTGGCGGTGGCGGCTATCGTCATGCCAGCCTCGCGCGGCACCTGTGTGGCGCCCGCGCGACGCAGGATGACGCGGATGCGCGCCACCAGTTCGCGCGGCGAAAACGGTTTCGTGACGTAATCGTCGGCGCCGATTTCCAGGCCGACGATGCGGTCGATTTCGTCGCTGCGCGCCGTCAGGAAGATCACCGGCACCTCGGAAAACTGGCGCAGGCGGCGGCAGACTTCGAGCCCGCTCATGTCGGGCAGTCCCACGTCGAGCACCACGAGAACGGGCATTTCCGCGGCTTCGCCGGCAGCCGGGCGCAAGGCGGCCAGCGCCTGCGCGCCCAGCATCACATGGCGCGGCGCGAAACCGTCCGTGCGCAAGGCATAGGCGATGCCGTCGGCGATCGCCTGTTCATCTTCCACGATCAGGATAGTCTTGGACATGGCGGCGGCGCGCAGTGAAGGAGAGACCCGGAGTATCCCTGAAGCGGGCAAGCGGCGTCAATCGCGCGCGTCCGCACGTGCCGGCAAAAAGCCGCCCACGATGAAAAACTGATGGTATATTCATCACAGCTTGACTCCACCGATATGCAGTGCCCCAACCTGTACGAGGAGACCATGAAGAAACATACCATCAGCCTGCTATGCAGCGTCAGCCTGCTGGCCGCCTGCGCGACGCCGGCCACGCTCACCACTTCCAACGCACAACACGACGCTTGCAACGCGGCCGAGATCAAAGGCCAGCTTGGCGAAGCGGAACTGGCTTGCGTGCAGGCGCTGCGCAGCGCCGAGCAAGCCGGGGCGAGCGCGGAAATCCTGTCGCAACGCCAGTACAACCTGGGCCGCATCAAGCGCCTGCAAGGCAAGAATGCGGAAGCGGAAGCGCTGTACCGGCAAGCGCTGGCCACGGAAGAAACGGCACAGCCGCGCAGCGACGCACGCGTCGGCCGGCGCCTGGTGGAGCTGGCGTCGGCACTGTCGGCGCAAGGCAAGTGGCAGGAGGGCACGGCCTACCTGGAACGCGTGCTGCCCCTGCTGCCGAAACTGTCGTCCGCTTCGCGCACATATACAGCGGAAGTGCTGCGCCAGTACGCCAGGCAGCTGCAGGGCGGACCGCAGGCGGCGCTCGGCAACCGCTTCGATGCGGTGGCGGCCAGCCTGCAGTAAGGGGGGCGCCCCATCGGCCACGACGGGCTTCTGGCGCTCCGCGGCAGGCGACGGTCCCCAGGCCCGCATCCCCGGTGCGCCGCCGGCACTGCCTGTGCCGGCGGCGGCATGGAAGCCCCACCGGGGCCGGGCTTAATGCTGGGCGACGTGGATGCTGGCCTTGATGTGCTTGAGGTGGGCCACGATGGTGAAGGTCATCACCACCAGCAGCGACCATGAGCTCCATTTGCTCACATGCACGACCGACCAGGCGCCAAGCTGGTTCGGATAGCGCCACACGCCCCAGAAGGTGCTGATGTTTTCAGCCAGCCAGATAAAGAAGCCGACCAGCACGAAACCCAGCAGCAAGGGCATGCTGCGGTCGCGGTCGAGCGGGCGGAACACCACGGTAGTGCGCGCGTACAAGCCCAGCGCGCAGGCCGCCAGATACCAGCGATAGTCGCCGATGTAGTGATGGGTGAAGAAGTTGGCGTAGATCAGCAGCGCGATCAGCACCGCCATCCAGTACGGCGGATGGTGGCGGATCCGCATATCGAGCAGGCGCCAGGTCTGGATGATGTAGCTGCCGACGGCCGCATACATGAAGCCGGAGAACAGGGGGACGCCGAACACCTTGGTATAGGCGAAGTCGGGATAGCTCCACGACTGGATCGCCCCCGACACCTTGAACACCTCCAGCGCGAAGCCGACCAGATGAAACAGGCAGATGGCCTTCAACTCATCCCACGTTTCCAGTCCGCTCCAGACCATCGCGCCCTGGATCGCCAGCGCCACCAGCAGCAGCACGTCATAGCGCGGCAAGCCGAACAGGCCGGCGCGCGGCACCAGGAACACGGCGGCAAAAAACAGACCGACGAACAGGCATGACCTCGCCTCCTTGATGCCGAAATACAGGAATTCGGTCAGGAAGCGCGGCCAGCCGCGCAAGCGGCTACGGGGCGCGGCATTTAACAGGTGAGCATCGAGAGCATTAAGCATGCGGCAACTTTATCTTCCAGCCGTGGCACTGTAAAGCGATATCCCCCCGCGCATCGATGGCAGGGCAAAAAAAAACCAGGCGCAAGGCCTGGTTTTTGCTACGTCCGGCATCGCTGCCGGACGGTAGTGTGTCAACTGACGACGATCAGAGGAAGGTGTAGCTGGCCGATACGCCGATACGACGGAACTGGAACGATTCAGCGTAGCCTCTGCGCCACTGCACCGGTGCAGCCTTGTCGAACAGATTGTCGATATACAGGCTCAGACGGGTATTTTTGATACCGCTGTACGACAGGTTGTAGTCGACCGTGGTGTTGCTGCCTACGCGCGAGCAAGCATCCATGTTCGCAGCCGAAACCTTGTTGGTAACGCAGTAGGTCGACGAAGTCTGGTTGTTGTTGCTAAAGCCGCTGGCGTAGTTCAACGTCATGCCGTGGTCGAACGAGCCGGCCTTCAGGCTGGCGCGCAGCTTGGTTTTCAGACGCGAACCCAGGTCATAGTTACCTGCCAGATTGGTGGCATAGGCATTGTCGGTCACGCTGAACTCCTGGTATTTCCACAGGTAGCTACCTTCCAGTTTCAAGCGAACCTGGCCGATACTGGTGTTGAAACGGCCACCCGCATCAAAGTCGAAGCCCGAAGCACGGGTCTTGCCGCTGTTGACGTATGGGTTGTACAGCAGGCCGATCGCGCCAACGCCACCGAAGTTGACGGTATTTCCTGGAGCGTATTTCTTGACCAGTGCCAGGAACTGCGCGTCCGACGCCGAGTTATCGACACGCACCAGCTGTCCGGCTGGCAGGCCAGCTTCGCCGCGCAGGATGTCGGCCACGTCACGGGTACCGATTTCGTCCTTGCGTTCGATATGGTAGTAGTCCAGTGCCACGGTCCAGTTCTTGACCGGTTCGAAAACGAAGCCAGCGGTAATCGAACGCGAGGTTTCCGGTTTCAGGTCCTTGTTCGCCGACACGAAGCTAGGCACGCCGCCTTTGCAATCGCTGTTCTGGAAGGTGTTGCCCTGAGCCTTGTCGACGCTGGTGGCTGCTGGATTATTCTGCACCAGGTTGTTCAGGGTGCTGGCAGTGGCGCAGCGACGTGGGTCGCTGACATCGGTGGCAAACGAGCTGCGGCCCAGGCCGTTACCTGTTTCAACGATGTTCGGCGCGCGGAAGCCGCCAGCGGCCGTAGCGCGCAGCAACAGGGTGTCGGTGGCGTTGACGCGCAAGCCCAGCTTCGGCGAGAAGTGCACGTCGCTGTTGGTGGACTTGTCGGCACGTACCGCGGCGCTCACTTCGACACGCTTGACCACCGGAATGGTCGCTTCGGCGAACAGCGCGTAGTGATCCATGGTGTCTTTGACTTGCAGCCCGGCAATACCGACCAGGTCGCCACGCAGCACGTTGTCCGAGCTGGCCATTTCATACTTTTCGCGACGGATGTCGGTACCGAACGCCACATTCAACGGGCCGGCCGGCAATTTCGCCACTTCACCGGACACGGTTGCGTCGATGAAGGTGATCTTCGACTCGCCCTTGGTGGTACGTACAGGGAACATCGACTCCAGCAGCGCGGTATCGTTTTGCTGGCCGAACTTGTAGGTGCCGTTGACGATGGCATTGGTGTAGCCGGTGGCGCTCACGGCACGGGTGGCCTTGTTGGCTTTCGAGTTCATGTAGCCGACCGCGGATTTCCAGTCGAAATTGCCGATGTCGCCGTTCAGGCTCAGCATGACACGCGTCTGGTCGGATTCGGTGCGGTTGAAGTTGAAGCCGTTGCCGGTGTCCATCATGCGGGCGCGGTATTCCACCGGCGTCGCATACGGGTTCATCGCGTGGCCAACTGGCAGCTTAGGATAGAAGAACGGGCCGACCATCTTGCCGTTGATCGCATCGTACCAGGTGCTCGACGACGTGGTGGCGCTACCGTTGCTGACGTTGAATGGGGCGACGATGTAGTCGTTGCTGGCGCCGGCATTGGTGATCTCGAAGTTGGCGTCGATATCCTTGCCAATCTTGAAATGCGTGTTACTGGCCAGTGCATAGCGCTTGGCATTGGTGGTCAGGCCGGTGTACGGCAGGATATCCATCTTGCACAGCTTGTCCTTGGCATCGATCTTGTCGGCCGGGCAGCCTGGCGCGGCGACAATGTTCGTGCTGTTCAGGAAGTAGTTGCCGGTTGGCGAGAACGAGCTCAGGGCGTCCCAGGTCGAACGGCCCGGGGTCTGGCGGTGCCATTCAGGGTAGTGGCCGCGCAGGTCGCCAGCGGTGTAACCGTCGTTCTTGTAAGCTTCGTACGTCAGGTAGGTGTTGAAACCATCCTTGTCGATATCGCCGTAACCGACAATGCCGGAAACGTTGCGGCTGCGCTGGTCTTTGAAACGGTCCGTTTCCTTGTAGTTGCCGGTGATCTTGGCGCCTTCGAAGTTCTTCAGCAGGATGATGTTGATCACGCCAGCGATGGCATCGGAACCATAGATTGCCGATGCGCCATCTTTCAGGATCTCGATGCGCTCGATGGCAGCAGCCGGGATCGCGTCCAGGTTGGTAAAGTTTTGTTGCGCGCCATCGGCCAGGCCGTATTGTGCAATGCGACGGCCATTGACCAGCACCAGGGTCGCCACCTTGCCCAGGCCGCGCATGCCTACGCCCGAGGAGCCCGTGGCGAAGCTGCCGGAGCTGCTGCTCGACGAGTCGATCGAAGTACTGATCGCAGCGGAGGAATTCAGGATGCCCAGCGCCGTGGTCTGGCCGGTACGCTCGATATCGTCGCGTGTCAGCACCTGGAGCGAACCGGCTGTTTCAGCTTCGGTACGCTTGATGCTACTACCGGTGACTTCGACGCGTTGCAGTTTTTCTGCTGGTGCGACAGCTTCTTGTGCCACAGCATATTGGGAGAAGGCCAGTGTCAATGCTATTGCAAGAGTGCTTTTCTTCAAACCTGGTGTATTGCTCATCACTATACTTTTCAAGACTACTCCTCAGATATTATTCTCGTTTTATAAATCGATACGTTGTACTGATCATTTTTGTAAAACAATCACACATTCTCACGTATGTTACAAATTTCTCACATTTAGCGTCCGCAGGAAAGAGAGGAATTAACAATTGTTGTTTTAACCCCACTTTATAAGCCAGGTTATTACTTTATGGGATAGCCATGGCGCGCATGAAACTGCTTGGCAGCCTCGCTGAGAAGAGGCGAAAAGAAGAATGAGGGATGGATGGAACGAAGGACGAGAGGCGGCCGCAGCAAAAGGCACGGCGCCAAAGCAATGGGGCCGGGCGCATTCACGATTGTGAACAGGCCCGGCCCCATCATCAGGCAGCGGGACACCCCGCCAGCCTGGAACAGCTGACAACACCTGGTGCTACGGTGTTGTCAGCCGCCCTTGAAACTCTTATTGCAGTTTGATTTCAACATCAACACCAGCTGGCAGGTCCAGCTTCATCAGCGCGTCAACGGTTTTGTCCGTTGGGTCAACGATGTCCATCAGGCGTTGGTGCGTACGGATCTCGAACTGATCGCGCGAAGTTTTGTTGACGTGCGGGGAACGCAGCACATCGAAACGCTGAATACGGGTAGGCAGTGGTACTGGGCCTTTGACGACAGCGCCGGTGCGCTTCGCGGTTTCAACGATTTCCAGAGCGGACTGGTCGATCAGTTTGTAATCGAAAGCCTTCAGGCGGATACGGATTTTTTGGTTTGGTGCCGACATGATATTTCCTTAAAAGAACGAACCGCGCGGTCTGCACGGCAATGAGGTCATACGGGAATTTCTGACGCAACAACCGTCAGGGTCGACATGATAGCACCAAAATGCTTGCCAACCCCGGCAGTTGAATAAAAAGAGGGGCGCCGGGCGACGACGCTTCCTCTTTTTTGCAGGCTTAAGAATTAAGCCAGGATTTTTGCAACCACGCCGGCGCCGACGGTACGACCGCCTTCACGGATAGCGAAGCGCAGACCTTCTTCCATCGCGATCGGGTTGATCAGCTTGACGGTGATCGACACGTTATCGCCTGGCATAACCATTTCTTTGTCTGCTGGCAACTCGATCGAACCAGTTACGTCCGTCGTGCGGAAGTAGAACTGTGGACGGTAGTTGTTGAAGAATGGCGTATGACGGCCGCCTTCGTCTTTCGACAGAACATAGATCTCGCCGGTGAAGTGAGCATGCGGCTTGATCGAGCCTGGCTTGGCCAGAACTTGACCACGTTGCACGTCTTCACGCTTGGTGCCGCGCAGCAGCAGACCAACGTTGTCGCCTGCTTGACCTTGGTCCAGCAGTTTGCGGAACATTTCCACGCCGGTGCAAGTCGTTTTGACGGTATCGGTGATACCAACGATTTCGATCTCTTCGCCGACTTTAACAATGCCGCGCTCGATACGACCGGTAACCACGGTACCGCGACCCGAGATCGAGAACACGTCTTCCACTGGCATCAGGAACGCACCGTCAACAGCGCGCTCTGGCGTTGGGATGTAAGCATCCAGCGCATCGGCCAGACGCAGCACTGCGTCAACGCCCATTTCGCCTTCTTTGCCTTCCAGCGCCATACGTGCCGAACCTTTGATGATTGGCAGGTCGTCGCCTGGGAATTCGTACTTCGACAACAGCTCGCGCACTTCCATTTCAACCAGTTCCAGCAGCTCTGCGTCGTCGACCAGGTCGCACTTGTTCAGGAACACGATGATGTATGGAACGCCAACTTGGCGGGCCAGCAGGATGTGTTCGCGGGTCTGTGGCATTGGGCCGTCAGCTGCGGAGCACACCAGGATCGCGCCGTCCATCTGCGCGGCACCGGTAATCATGTTTTTGATGTAGTCGGCGTGGCCTGGGCAGTCAACGTGCGCGTAGTGACGCGTTTCCGTTTCGTACTCGACGTGGGCGGTGTTAATCGTGATACCGCGCGCTTTTTCTTCTGGAGCCGCATCGATCTGGTCGTATGCTTTAGCTTCGCCGCCGAATTTCTTCGACAGAACCGTTGCGATTGCAGCGGTCAGCGTGGTTTTACCGTGGTCGACGTGGCCGATGGTGCCGACGTTGACGTGCGGCTTGGTCCGTTCGAATTTACCTTTTGCCATTTTATTCTTCCTTAGAACAATGATTTAAATGTAGGGACCGGCATTCTCGTGAAAGCCGGCCCGGAACTTCTATTACTTAGCTTTCGAGCTTACGATTGCTTCAGTCACATGCTTAGGTGCTTCAGCATAGTGCTTGAATTCCATCGTGTAAGTCGCACGACCTTGGGTCGACGAACGCAACGACGTAGCGTAACCGAACATTTCCGACAGAGGTACTTCGGCCTTGATGATCTTGCCGCCACCGCCAGCAATTTCATCCATACCTTGCACCATGCCGCGACGCGACGACAGATCGCCCATCACGGTACCGGCGTAGTCTTCCGGCGTTTCCACTTCCACGGCCATCATCGGCTCCAGGATGACTGGCGATGCTTTGCGGCAGCCATCTTTGAATGCCATCGAAGCGGCCATGCGGAATGCATTTTCGTTCGAGTCAACATCATGGTACGAACCGAAGAACAGCGTGACTTTAACGTCAACGACCGGGTAGCCAGCCATCACGCCCGAAGTCAGCGTGTCGCGCACACCTTTTTCAACTGCAGGGATGTATTCGCGAGGAACGGTACCGCCCTTGATCGCGTCAACGAATTCGAAGCCCTTGCCCGGTTCTTGCGGTTCGATCTTCAGAACCACGTGACCGTATTGACCACGACCACCCGATTGCTTGACGAATTTGCCTTCCGACTCTTCGCACACTTTACGGATCGTTTCGCGGTAAGCCACTTGTGGCTTGCCGACGGTCGCTTCAACGTTGAATTCACGCTTCATACGATCGACGATGATGTCCAGATGCAACTCGCCCATACCGGCGATGATGGTCTGACCCGATTCTTCGTCGGTACGCACGCGGAACGATGGATCTTCTGCAGCCAGACGGTTCAGCGCCAGGCCCATTTTTTCCTGGTCGGCCTTGGTTTTTGGCTCGACTGCCTGCGAAATCACCGGCTCAGGGAAGACCATGCGCTCCAGAACGACGCTTGCCTTTTCGTCGCAAAGCGTATCGCCAGTGGTGGTGTCTTTCAGACCCACGACCGCAGCGATGTCGCCAGCGCGCATTTCCTTGATTTCTTCGCGTTCGTTCGCTTGCATCTGCACGATACGGCCGATACGCTCTTTCTTCTGCTTCACGGAGTTCAACACCGAGTCGCCCGAATTCAGGGTACCCGAGTAGCAACGGATGAAGCACAACTGACCCACGAACGGATCGGTTGCGATCTTGAACGCCAATGCCGAGAACTTCTCATTGTCGTCAGCTGCGCGCTCGACTGGCTGCTCGTCCTCGTCCAGACCTGGGACAGGTGGAATGTCGATTGGCGATGGCAGGTACTCAATGACCGCGTCCAACATTGCCTGTACGCCCTTGTTTTTAAAGGCGGTACCGCACAACATTGGAACGATTTCGCTGGCGATGGTACGCTGACGCAGGGCAGCCTTGATCTCGTCTTCCGACAGGTCGCCTTCTTCCAGGTACTTGTTCATCAGTTCTTCGGACGCTTCAGCAGCGGCCTCGACCATATTTTCGCGCCACTTGGCAGCTTCAGCCGCCAGGTTCGCTGGAATGTCGCCGTATTCAAACTTCATGCCTTGCGAAGCGTCGTCCCAGATGACCGCTTTCATCTTGACCAGATCGATAACACCGGTGAAGACGTCTTCAGCGCCGATAGGCATCTGAATAGGTACTGGGTTGGCTTTCAGACGCGAACGCATCTGATCGTAGACCTTGAAGAAGTTGGCGCCGGTACGGTCCATCTTGTTCACGAAGGCCAGACGTGGCACTTTGTATTTGTTAGCCTGACGCCATACCGTTTCCGATTGTGGCTGCACGCCGCCGACTGCACAGTAAACCATGCAAGCGCCATCCAACACGCGCATCGAACGCTCAACTTCAATGGTGAAGTCAACGTGGCCTGGGGTGTCGATGATGTTGATGTGGTGAGCTGGGAAGTTGTTTGCCATGCCTTTCCAGAAGCACGTAACAGCAGCCGAGGTAATCGTGATGCCGCGCTCTTGCTCCTGCGCCATCCAGTCGGTGGTAGCTGCGCCATCATGGACTTCGCCCAGCTTGTGGTTCACGCCGGTGTAGAACAGGACGCGCTCGGTAGTGGTCGTCTTACCTGCATCGATGTGAGCGGAGATACCGATATTACGATAGCGCTCAATGGGGGTCTTGCGGGCCATAATTAATCCTAAATGAATGGACAAAACCGAGCAGCATTTTTTTGCAAAAATGAGCCCGGCCTCGAACAACAGATGCTTGACAGCCGCCTTGCGGTAGCTGGCTTTATATTAGAAGCGGAAATGCGAGAACGCTTTGTTCGCTTCAGCCATACGATGGACTTCGTCGCGTTTTTTCATCGCGCCGCCGCGGCTTTCAGCCGCTTCCATCAGCTCACCGCCGAGGCGTTGTGGCATCGATTTTTCGCTGCGCTTGTTAGCAGCTTCACGCAACCAACGCATGGACAGAGCCATACGACGGACTGGGCGAACTTCGACCGGCACCTGGTAGTTTGCACCACCGACGCGACGGGATTTCACCTCAACCAATGGCTTGGCGTTGTTGATTGCGGTAGCAAAAACTTCGAGCGGATCTTTGCCCGATTTTGCTGCGATGTGCTCGAAAGCACCGTAGATGATGTTTTCTGCAACCGATTTTTTACCGGACAGCATCAGCACGTTTACAAATTTAGCGACATCAGTGTTGCCGAATTTTGGATCTGGCAAAATTTCGCGCTTGGGTACTTCACGACGACGTGGCATATCAATTCCTTTCAATCTTCAGTTGAGCGCGCGTTCTTCGCACACTCGCGGACGACCATCATAGTCCTCCACTTACTCGACCAGATGCGGTCGACTACATTCACTTAGCTAGTTGCCACTGAGCGAAACTTGGGTTTGCTGCGTACAACTTATTACTTCTTGCCTGCTTTAGCGCGCTTGGTACCGTACTTCGAACGCGATTGCTTACGGTCTTTAACGCCTTGGGTATCCAGGGCACCGCGAACCATGTGGTAACGCACACCCGGCAAATCCTTAACGCGACCGCCGCGCAGCAGCACAACACTATGCTCTTGCAGGTTATGGCCTTCACCGCCAATGTACGAAATGACTTCGAAACCATTGGTCAGACGAACTTTAGCGACTTTACGCAGAGCCGAGTTAGGCTTCTTTGGAGTCGTGGTGTAAACACGTGTGCAGACGCCACGCTTTTGCGGGCTGTTTTCCAGCGCCGGCGATTTGCTCTTCACGGTCAAAGCGACGCGTGGATTGCGAATCAATTGATTGATGGTTGGCATCGTTATAAATCCAACAAAAAAATACGATTAATAACCCGGGCAAGATGCCCGGCGACTAAAACCTCGTCCCGCTTCTATCTGCTGCGCACCGGAGGCACCCGCAGCCACTCGATAAGGAGCGGCCAAGAAATACCAAGTAACACGTAAACGATGTGCAGAATAAAATCGAGAACTCGCTAGTTTAGACCTTGTGTTACAGGGGGTCAATCAGTTTACGGCTTTTTGCTATAAAAAAAGGCAAAAAACGGCGCCGTTCGTGGCATTTTGGCTAATGATTTCCGTATTCTGCCGCATATCCCCGGCACGAAGAGATTGACTATTCGGCATTCTTTCCCTGCACCCAAGCATCTGACGAGGCCGCTCTTGTATGACCGCAAGATGACAAAAGGATTGATAATAGCGGACATTTTTTGCTGCCTTCCCTTATGCGCCCCTTGCTTCGCCCCGCCAACCTGTTCCTGCTCCTGAGCTATGCCTTGCTGACGGCCGTGCCCTTCATCCCGGTGCTGCTGGGCCGCCCGCTCGAGCATCCGTGGCAGATGCTCACGTTCGAGCTGCTCGCCTGGCTGGCCGTGTGGGGCGTGTTCAAGCGTCCCGCGTATTTCCACTGGCTGCTGCTGCCCGCCTTTCTCGCCCTGCCGACGGAAATCTACCTGTTCATCTTCTATGGCCAGGGCATTTCCACGCATCACCTGGGTATCATCGTCGAGACCAGTCCCAAGGAAGCGATGGAATTCCTCGGGCAAAAAGTGTGGCTGATGGGCGCCGTCATGCTGGGCGTGATCGCCTGGTGCGCCTTGAGCTGGTACGCGGCCACGCGCACGCGCGACCTCGACTGGCGCGGCAAGACGCGCCCGGTCGCCTGCCTGCTGCTGCTCGCGCTGGCCGCCTTCTGGGCCTATGGCCATGAATTCGGCTTCGACGCCAAGGTCCTGCACAGCGCCGCCGCGTCCGCCAAGGCCAGCCAGCCGGCGGCCAGCGGCAAGGCGGGCGCGTCCGGCTTCGGCGACGCCAGCGCCACGGACGACGAGACGGCCGAGGAAGACGAGGAAAGCAGCAAGCCCGAGAACGCCAGCATCGCCGGCGCCGACGAGACGGGACTGGGCTGGCCCAGCCTGCCCCACTGGGCACGCCTGCCCTACACCTTCGACACCATCAGCAATTCCTGGCCCTTCGGCCTGATGGCGCGCGGCCTCGATTTTTACAAGGAACGCAAATACCTGGCCGAACTGGGGCAGAAAAGCAGCAGCTTCCGCTTCGGCGCGCACCAGCAAAACCCCGATCCCCATCCGGAAGTGGTGGTGATGGTGATCGGCGAATCGTCGCGCTATGACCGCTGGAGCCTGAACGGCTACGAACGCGACACCAATCCCCTGCTGAAACAGGAAAGCAACCTGGTGCCGCTGGCCGACGTCATCACGGCCGTTTCCGCCACGCGCCTGTCCGTGCCCGTCATCATCTCGCGCAAGCCGGCCACGCAGAGCCTCAAGGACGGGTTTTCGGAAAAATCCTTCCTGACAGCCTACAAAGAAGCCGGCTTCAAGACCTACTGGCTGTCGAACCAGATCTCGTTCGGCCAGTTCGACACGCCCGTCTCCGTCTTTGCCAAGGAAGCGGACGTGGTGCAGTTCCTGAACCTGGGCGGCTTTACCAACAGCTCGAACTTCGACCAGATCCTGTTCGACCCGTTCAAAAATGCGCTGGCCGACCCAGCGCCGAAAAAGCTCATCGTGCTGCACACCCTGGGCAGCCACTGGAACTACAGCCAGCGCTATCCCAAGCAATTCGACAAATGGCAACCCTCGCTGTTCGGCGTCGACAAGCCCGTCTACACGGATACGGCCATCAAGCCACAGCTGAACAACAGCTACGACAGCTCCATCCTGTACACGGACTGGTTCCTGTCCAGCGTGATCGGCATGCTGAAGGACGATGGCCAGCGCACCGCCCTGCGCAGCTCCCTCGTCTACGTGGCCGACCATGGCCAGACCCTGTACGACGGCACTTGCCGCCTGGCCTTCCACGGGCATAACACGCAGTTCGAATTCCACGTGCCCGCCTTCGTCTGGTACTCGCCGCAATTCCAGCAGCATTATCCGGACAAGGTGACGCAGCTGCGGCGCCATCAAAAGGCGCGGCTGTCGACGGAAAACATGTTCCACACCCTGCTCGACCTCGGCGACATCCGCTTTGCCGGCGAACAGCCCGAATGGAGCATCGCCAGCCCCCGCTTCAAGCAGCACAAGCGCTATGTCGACAGCTACGGCTGGACCAATTACGACAACGCCATCATCCGCGGCGACTGCCGCGAAGTGATCGACAAGAGCACGCCGGAAAAGCAGGACAAGTAGAGCGCCCCCGGCACGCCGGCGCCGGCTGGGACTCGGCGCCGCATCAACGCCTGCCGACGGCTGCAGGCGGACAGGCCTGGACAGCGCGGACACGGCGGACAGCCGGACAGCGGGAATTTTTCCCTTGCAAATCAATAGCTTGAATCTGGCATGGAACGTGCATACAGGATGTGCATTGTCCACGAAACGTCCGCCATGATCCGCGATACCTCCTCCCAAGACGCCGTGCTGTCCGCCCCGCCTGGCCAGCGCCACAAGCAACGCGCCCTGCTGCTGGGCGGCGCCGTCCTCGTCATCGGCGCCGCCATCGCCGCCTTTTCCGGCTGGCGCGCCAGCGAGCATTCCGTCAATGCCAGCCGCCTGCGCATCGCCGACGTCACGCGCGGCACCCTGATCCGCGACGCCGCCGTCAGCGGCCGCGTCGTCGCCGCCATCAGCCCGACCCTGTACTCGACCACCGTGGCCACCGTCACCCTGAAGGCCAAGGCCGGCGACACGGTCAAAAAAGGCGACATCCTCGCCGTGCTGGAATCTCCGGACCTGTCGGACGCCCTGAAACGCGAGCAATCGAGCGTGCAGCAGCTGGAAGCGGAAGTGGCGCGCCAGCAGATCCTGGCCAAGAAACAGAAACTGCTGGCGCGGCGCGAAGCCGATACGGCCGAGATCGAACGCCTGTCCGCGCAGCGCACGCTGGAGCGCTATGAAAGCGTGGCGCAGGTGGGCATCATCGCCAAGATCGATTACCAGAAGGCCAAGGATGCGCTCAACTCGGCCGAGATCCGCAGCAAGCACGCCTCGCAGGCGGCCGGACTGGAAAGCGAGGACGTGACCCTGGCCCTGAAAACCAAGGCCAATGAACTGGAGCGCCAGCGCCTGAGCCGTGACAACGCCCAGCGCCGCGTCGATGAACTGACCGTGCGCGCGCCCGTCAACGGTTTCATCGGCACCCTGTCAGTGGCGAACCGCAGCGTGGTGCAGGCCAATACGGCACTGATGACCCTGGTCGACCTGTCGCAGCTGGAAGTCGAGCTGGAAGTACCGGAAACGTATGTGGCCGATATCGGCCTGGGCATGAGCGCGGAAATCGAGACGGGCGCCATCCGCGCCACCGGCAAGCTGTCGGCCCTGTCGCCCGAAGTGGTGAAGAACCAGGTGCTGGCGCGCGTGCGCTTCAATGGCGCCCAGCCGGCCGGCCTGCGCCAGAACCAGCGCGTTTCGGCACGCCTGCTGATCGACGAGCGGCCCAATGTGCTGATGCTGGCGCGCGGCTCCTTTGTCGAAGCCGAAGGCGGACGCTTTGCCTATGTCGTGCGCGACGGCGTCGCCATCCGCACACCGATCAAGCTGGGCGCCACCAGCGTCGCTTCCGTCGAAATTCTCGATGGCCTGAAGCTGGGCGACAAGGTGGTCGTCGCCGGCACGGAAAACTTCGCGAACGCGGCCCGCGTCTCGCTCAACTAACGCCATTCATCCAACCAGGAGCCCTCCATGCTGCGCATGCAAAACCTGAGCAAAGTCTACCGCACCCACATGATCGAAACGCACGCGCTGCGCGGCTTCGAAATCCACGTCCGCCAGGGCGAATTCGTCACCGTCACGGGGCCGTCCGGTTCCGGCAAGACGAGTTTCCTGAACATCGCCGGCCTGCTGGAAGAATTCACCGATGGCGAATACATCCTCGACGGCGTCAACGTGAAAGGCATGGACGACAATGCCCGTTCGCGCCTGCGCAATGAAAAGCTGGGCTTCATCTTCCAGGGCTTCAATCTGATCCCCGACCTGTCGCTGTTCGACAATGTCGACGTGCCGCTGCGCTACCGGGGCTTCAACAGCGCCGAACGCCGCGAACGCATCGAGGATGCGCTGGCCAAGGTGGGCCTGGCCTCGCGCATGAAGCATTATCCGGCCGAGCTGTCGGGCGGACAGCAGCAGCGCGTGGCCATCGCGCGCGCGCTGGCCGGTTCGCCGAAACTGCTGCTGGCCGATGAACCAACGGGCAACCTCGATACGCAGATGGCGCGCGGCGTGATGGAACTGCTCGAGGACATCAACGCGCAGGGCACCACCATCCTGATGGTGACGCACGATCCCGAACTGGCGCTGCGTTCGCAACGCAACGTGCACATCATCGACGGCCAGGTGTCGGACCTGGTGCAGCATGGCGCCACGCTGTCGGCCAAGCCGCAGCACGCGACCGCCTAGGAGCCGCCATGTTCCAATACTATTTCAAGCTGGGCCTGCGCAACCTGCGCCGCAATCCCGCCCTGACGGCGCTGATGGTGCTGACCCTGGCCGTCGGCGTGGCCGCCAGCGTGGCCACCGTCACCATCCTGCATGCGATGTCGGGCGATCCGCTGCCGCACAAGAGCGACCGCCTGTTCGTACCGATGATCGATGTGGTTCCCTTGAAAGGCTATACGCCGGGCACCAAACCCAGCTTCGGCCAGTCACAGCTCGCCTATACCGATGCGAAGAACTTCATGGCCAGCAAGATAGGCATCCGCCGCAGCGTCATGTACGGCGTGGCCGGTCCCGTGGAACCGGCACGCAGGGACCTCGGCGCCTTCCGGGCACAGGGCCTGGCCCCCACGCGCGACTTCTTTGCCATGTTTGAAGTGCCCTTCCTGTATGGCCAGCCATGGAGCGAGGCCGACGACGCCAGCGGCGCCGACGTCATCGTCCTGAGCCGCGCCCTGGCGGAAAAGCTGCTGGGCGCGGTCAATCCCGTGGGCCAGCGCGTGACGGTGCTGGGACGTCCCTATCTGGTCAGCGGCGTGCTCGCTCAGTGGGATCCCGTGCCGCGCGTGCACCGCATCATCGGCAGCAAGGGCGCCTTCGGCACGGAGGATGAATTCTTCATTCCCTTCGCCAGCGCCATCCGCCACGAAACGGGGCATGACGGCGGCATGGCCTGCAGCGGCGTCGAGCGCAGCCCCGGTTACCAGGGCATCCTGGCATCGGACTGCACCTGGCTGCAATTCTGGTTCGAGATGGACAGTGCCAGCGAGCGGGGCGACCTGCAAGCCTATCTCGACAGCTATGCGGCCGAGCAGCGCAAGCTGGGCCGCATGCCGCGCCACGCGCCCAACATGCTGTACGACGTCAGGCAGTGGCTCGATTTCCTCAACGTGGTCGACAACGACAACAAGCTGGCGGCCTGGCTGGCCTTCGGCTTCCTGCTGCTCTGCCTGGTCAACACCATCGGCCTGCTGCTGGCGAAGTTCTCCGTGCGGGCGGCGGAAGTCGGCATCCGCCGCGCACTGGGCGCCACGCGGCGCGACATCTTCCGCCAGTTCCTGATCGAGACGGGCGTCATCGGCCTGGCCGGCGGGGTACTGGGCCTGTTGCTGGCGTCTGCCGCCCTGGCCGTGGTGAGTTCGCAGTCGAAAGAGCTGGGCACCGTGGCGCACATGGATGTCCCGATGCTGCTGCTGACGTTTGCCGTTTCCGTACTGGCGGCCTTGCTCGCAGGGCTGTTGCCCACCTGGCGCGCCTGCCAGGTCACGCCGGCCATGCAGCTCAAATCCCAATGACACCCACCTTTTCACAATGAGGCCCCACATGGAAATCCGCCCCATCCTGTCGGCGCTGATGCGCAACAAGACCGGCGCCGTGCTCGTCGCGGTGCAAGTCGCCATCAGCCTGGCCATCCTGGCCAACGCCTTGTACATCGTCAACCTGCGCCAGGCCATCGCTGCCCGTCCCACCGGCGTGGCGGCCGAAAATGACATCTTCTATGTCAAAGTCCAGAGCATGGACAAAGGCAGCCCGCAGCGCCAGATAGCCGAGCAGAAGCGCCAGGCCGCGATACTGCGCGCCCTGCCGGGCGTGGCCTCCGTGGCGCAAACCACGCAGGCGGTGCTGTCGCGTTCCGGCAGCAGCACCAACGTCGCGGCCAAACGCGGACAAGCCGAGGCCAGCGCCAGCACCTCGATGTACGTCACGCCCGATTCGCTCGTCAAGACATATGGATTGAAGCTGGTGGAAGGGCGCGATTTCCATGCCGACGAGGTCCCGGAAATCAATGAAGACGTCGATCAAAGCTTCCCCAAGGTGGTGATCGTGACGCGCGCCGCGGCGCAGAAGATCTGGCCCGGCGAAACCAGCTTTGTCGGCAAACCCCTGTTCAACGGCACCGGCGACGGCGACGACGAAATGCGCGTGGTCGGTGTGGTGGAACGGCTGCAGACGCAGGTCGGCCAGGTCACCGCCCAGGGCGAATTTTCGATCATCCTGCCGGCCCGCCTGACGGGCGGACGCGATGCGGTGCTGTACGCCGTGCGCGCCGAGCCAGGCCAGCGCGACCGCCTGATGAAGGAGGCGGAACAAGCGATCCGCACGTCCAGCAGCGAGCGCCTGCTGGTGCGCACGGATACGCTGGAACAGCACCGCAAATCACGTTATCTGGCCGACCGGGGTTTGTCCTGGATGCTGATCGCCGTCAGCACCCTGCTGCTGCTGGTGACGGCCAGCGGCATCGTCGGCATCGCCAGCCTGTGGGTCACGCAGCGGCGCAAGCAGATCGGCGTGCGCCGCGCACTGGGGGCGCGCCGCATCGACATCCTGCGCTACTTCCTGACGGAGAACTTCATGATCACCAGCATCGGCGTGGCGGCCGGCGTGGTGCTGGCCCTGGCGCTGAATCACCTGCTGGTCAGCCAGCTGGAAATGGCGCGCCTGCCGCTGCCCTACCTGCTGGCCGGCGCCAGCGTGTTCTGGCTGCTGGGCCTGGGCGCCGTGTATGGCCCGGCCTGGCGCGCGGCCAGCATTTCCCCGGCCACGGCCACGCGCAGTACATGATGATTTGTCCCTGCCCTGGCCGTCATGACAATGTTATGCTGCACGCATGCCTACCGTACTGATTATTGACGACAATGCCGCCGTGGCCATCGCGCTCGACGTGCTGTTCTCGCTGCACGAGATCGATGCCCTGCGCGCCGCCTCGCCCGAAGAGGGCCTGGAGATGCTGGCGCGGCACCCCATCGACCTGGTGGTGCAGGACATGAACTTCACGGCCGACACCACCTCGGGCGAGGAAGGCTGCGCGCTGTTCCACGCCATCCGCGCGCGCCACCCCGACCTGCCCGTGATCCTGCTGACGGCCTGGACGCAGCTCGATGCGGCCGTCGACCTGATCAAGTCCGGCGCGGCCGACTACCTGGCCAAGCCGTGGGACGACCGGCGCCTGATCGCCAGCGTGCAAAACCTGCTGGAGCTGGGGCAGGCGAACCGCGCGCTGCGCCTGCGCGTGCTGCGGGAACAGCGCCAGCGCCACGAGCTGGAAAGCGGTTTCGATTTGCGCGGCATGGTCTGGCAAGACGCGGCCACGGAGCGGGTCGTGCACCTGGCGTGCCAGGTGGCGCGCGCCGACGTGCCCGTGCTCATTTCCGGCCCCAACGGCAGCGGCAAGGAGCGCATCGCCGCCATCGTGCAAGCCAATTCGCACGTGGCCGACGGCCCCTTCGTCGTGCTCAATTGCGGCGCCGTGCCGGTGGACCTGATCGAGGCCGAGCTGTTCGGCGCCGAGGCGGGCGCCTATACGGGCGCCACCCGCGCGCGCGACGGCAAGTTCGATGCGGCCGACGGCGGCACCCTGTTTCTCGACGAGATAGGCAACTTGCCGCTGGCCGGGCAAATGAAGCTGCTGCGCGTGCTGGAAACGGGCCGCTTCGAGCGGCTCGGTTCGAACCGCGAACGCCAGGTCAAGGTGCGGGTCATCAGCGCCAGCAATGCCGACCTGCCGGCCATGATACGCGCCGGCACCTTCCGCGAAGACCTGTTCTATCGCCTCAACGTGATCGAGCTGCGCCTGCCGCCGCTGGCCCAGCGCCCGGCCGACATCCTGGTCCTGGCGCGGCATTTCCTGGGCCCCGACAAGAGCCTCGATGCGCAGGCCCAGGCCACCCTGCTGGCGCACGGCTGGCCCGGCAATGTCCGCGAACTGAAGAATGTCATGCAGCGCGCCAGCCTGCTGACGGCCGGCCCCCTGATCCAGGCGCAGGAACTGGGCCTGCCGCCGGCCTCCTTGCCATCGCTGCGCGCCGCGCAGGATACGGCCGCCACGGAACCGGACCGCGACAGCGTCGTCGCTGCGCTGGCCCGCGCGCAGGGCGTGGTGGCGCAGGCGGCGCAGGAGCTGGGCCTGTCGCGCCAGGCGCTGTACCGGCGCATGGAACGCCTGGGCATCGCGCGCGCCTGATGCCGCCATCCCAGCCCATGCCGAAGCGTCCGGCCACGCTGCGCCTTTCGCTGCTGACGCGCTGGACGGCGCTGATCGGCACCCTGCTGACGGTGGGCGTCGGCCTCGCCCTGCTGCTCGCGCATTTTTTCCCGCAGCAGCCGTGGCTGGTGCTGGGACTGTCCCTGTCATGCGTGCTGCCGCTCGCCGTGATCACCATCCGCGCGCAGCTGCAGGCGATGCTGTCGCTGTTCCGCGCCTTGAGCGGCACGGTCGCCAGCTACCAGGACGGCGACTTCGCCTTCAGCCTGCGCTGGCCGCAAAACGATGAACTGGCCGACCTGGTGGCGGCCCACAATGCCCTGGGCGACGTGCTGCGCAAGCAGCGCCTGGACCTGGTGCAGCGCGAACTGCTGCTCGACACCATGGTGCAAAACACGCCGGTGGCCATGCTGCTGGTGGCCGAGGGCAGCGCCATCGTCTACGCCAACCTGGCCGCGCGCCAGCTGCTGCACCAGGGCCGCCGGCTGGAAGGCCAGCATTTGGCCGACATCGTGCGGCAGGCGGCGCCGGCCCTGGCCGAGGCGCTGGCGCGCGCCAGCGATGGCCTGTTTACCAGCGGCGAGGGAGAACAGGAAGAGGTGTTCCACCTGGCGCGGCGCAGCTTCAGCTTGAACGGGCGCAAGCACGAACTGCTGCTGCTGCGCCAGCTCACCCTGGAACTGCGCCGCCAGGAAGTGCAGACCTGGAAGAAAGTCATCCGCGTCATCAGCCATGAATTGAACAACTCGCTGGCGCCACTGGCCTCGCTGGCCCATTCCGGTGCCGAGCTGGTACGCCGCGGGCAGACCGAGCGCCTGCCGCAAATCCTCGCCACGATCGAGGAGCGCACGCGCCACCTGGAAACCTTCATACTCGGCTACGCGCGCTTCGCCAAGCTGCCCACGCCGCGCCTTGCCCGTTGCGAATGGCAGCCGTTTCTCGACAGCCTGGCGTCGCAGATCGCCTTCACGCTCGACTGTCCGCCGCCCGCGCAGGCAGCCGTCTTCGATGCGGCGCAAATGCAGCAAGCACTGCTGAACCTGCTCAAGAATGCGCTCGAGTCGGGTTCCAGGGCGCAGCACATCGGCTTGCACGTGAGCCAGGCGCAAGGACAATTGCGCATCGAGGTGCGCGACCGCGGGCCCGGCATGAGCGGCGCCGTGCTGGAAAACGCGCTGGTGCCGTTTTACTCCACCAAGCGCAGCGGCACGGGACTCGGCCTGGCGCTGGCGCGAGAAATTGCCGAAGCGCATGGTGGTCGCATCGCCCTCGCCAACCGCGAAGGCGGCGGCCTCGCCGTCACCATGACACTGCCATTGCTTGAGGCAAATTAAATTCCAATGCAACAATTTATTGGCCACAAAAAATACATGTCTTTTCTGTGTAATATCAACAATTAGTGTTTTAAATTTTACAATTGAAAACGGTTTACGCCCGTGCAGTAGCAATTAGCTATTTAAGCAGGCTCGGTCATAAAAAAATAGCTCATTGACAATGAAAAGTGTTGGCGATAATTTATCAACGCGGTACGGTTTTTTGAAACATTAATCGTTTTTTCGCGGGGATAAATATGAAACTGAAATCACTCATCGCAGCAGCGGTCCTGGGCGCTGCCACCATCGGCAGCGCATATGCCGCGTCGTACACCGTCAACCTGACCAACACCACGGGCAACCTGTGGACGGGCGGCTTCAACGCCACCCCCAGTCCGCTAGGCGCCTTTACCGATACGTTCACCTTTACCCCGGATGCGACCTTCGGTTCGACCGCGCAAGCCTTCCTGGCCAACCTGTCGGTCACGGGCAGCGATGCTTCCTCCATCAACTTCACCAGCGCCAACCTGAACGGCATCGCGC
Source organism: Janthinobacterium sp. SUN118 (assembly GCF_030397695.1). NCBI lineage: Bacteria > Pseudomonadati > Pseudomonadota > Betaproteobacteria > Burkholderiales > Oxalobacteraceae > Janthinobacterium > Janthinobacterium sp. SUN118. The sequence goes on from NZ_JAPUBV010000002.1 coordinate 308,841, forward strand.
TGACCGGCTTTGGCGGTCCCACGGTGTTCGGCTATGCACAGGGTCAAGTGCTGGCACCTACCAGCCTGCTCTTCACCGGCCCGATGACGCTGACCGTGATGGGCAGCACCAATGGCGGCAGCTACGGCGGCACCTTCAACCTGAACCTGGCGCCTGTCCCGGAACCGGAAACCTATGGCATGCTGCTGGCCGGCCTGGGCATACTGGGATTCCTGGCGCGACGCCGCAAGCAATCTTGAACGCACCACCAAAAAGACGCTACGGCGTCTTTTTTCATGCGGCTGCTACACTGGCGCCATGACGACCGATTTTATCTCCACCAGCAACACCGCCTTCAGCCATCCTGGCCATCCGCCGGCCACCATCACCGAACACCGCGGCATCCGCTATCTGCACCTGGGCACCAAGTGGGTGCAGGGCGCCATGCGCCTGGACAAACCCGACGCCATCGAACTCGAATACGTGCAGATGATGATGATGTGGATGCTCTTCAAGGCGCAGCCGAAACGCCTCGTGCAACTGGGACTGGGCAGCGCCGCGCTGACCAAGTTCAGCTACCGCCGCTTCCCCGATGCCACGGTCACGGCCATCGAGCTCAATCCGAATGTGATCGCCATCTGCGGCGCCCAGTTCGCCCTGCCGCCGAACGATGCTCGGCTCGACGTGCGCGAAATGAATGCGCTCGATTTCGTGCTCGATGCGGCCAACCACGGCAGCGTCGACGTGCTGCAGGTCGACCTGTACGACGAGGAGGCGCGCGGCCCCGTGCTCGACACGCCCGAGTTCTACCAGGCCTGCTTCGACTGCCTGACGGACGACGGCATCATGTGCACGAATGTCTTCGGCGACTTCCCCAACTACGACAAGAACCTGCAGGCGATGGAACTGGTCTTCGACGCCGTCGTCTGGGTGCCGGAACTGGAAGATGAAAACATCGTCGTGCTCGCCTTCAAGAAATCGCCGTCGCTCGATTTCAGCGAACTGTATGAACGCGCCGGCGCCATCAAGAAACAATTCAACCTGCCCGCCAAGAACTGGGTCAATGGCTTGAAGCAGTGGATGCTGGACCAGCAGTAAGGCAGCAGCCGCATCATGCCGGCAGCAGCGCCCCAAGACGGCGCGCCAGGCCATCCATGTTCTCGGCCGGCACCTGCGCATAACCGAGCAGGAAGCCGTTCCAGCCGGCCTGCTCGCCCGTGGCATGGGCGGAGAGCGCCAGCGCCACGATGCCATCCTGCGCGGCGCGCCGGCTCAGCGCCAGGTCATCCCAGGCGCCATCGTGAAAACGCAGCGCCAGATGCATGCCGGCCGAGCCGCCGTGGATGGCGGCGCCGGCGCAGGCATGGCGCTGCAATGCCTCGCTCAAGGCATCGCGGCGCTGGCGGTACAAACGGCGCATGCGCCGCACGTGGCGCGCAAACAGGCCGCTGCGCAGGAATTCGGCCAGCGCCAGCTGCTCGGCCACCCGCCCCCGCACGGCGCCCTGCGCCTGCATCTGCGCGAATGCCGCGGCCAGCGCGGCAGGCACCACGATAAAGGCGATGCGCAACGCCGGAAACATGGTCTTGCTGAACGTGCCCAGATACACGACGGGCGCTTCGGCCACCAATCCCTGCATGGCCGCCAGTGGCGGACCGCCATGCCGGAATTCGCTATCGTAGTCGTCCTCGATGATCAGGCTTCCCGCCGCGCGGGCGCGCTCGAGCAGCGCCATGCGGCGCGCGGGACTGAGCACGCTGCCGGTCGGATACTGGTGCGACGGCGTCGTGTAGATCAGGCGCGGCGGCGTATCGCGCCAATCGGCGTCGGTCGGCGCGATGCCATCCATATCGACCGGAATGCCCGCCACCTGCAGGCCGGCGGCGCGCCCCGCCGCCAGCGCGCCGCCATAGCCTGGATGCTCGAGCCACAGGGTGTCGCCCTGGTCGGCAAAGGCGCGCAGGCACACATCGAGGCTGCTCTGCGTGCCATCCGTGATGAACACCTGGCCCGCATCGCAAACGACGCCGCGCGCCGCGCGCAAATGGTCGGCAATGGCCATGCGCAGCTGCGGCTCGCCGGCGGGGTCACCGTAATTGAGCTGGCGCGGCGACAGCGCGCGCCAGGCGCGATCGAGCATGCGCCGCCATTGCGCCAGCGGGAATTCGTCGAGCGCCGGCACGCCAGGCGCGAACGCGCCCATCGCATCGGCCGGAAACACCAGCGCCGCATTGACGTCCTGTCCCGACACGCCGCGCAAATGCCGGGCGCGGCGCGACAGGCCATCCCGGCCATCGACGGGCAGCGACGCCAGCTGCGCGCCGGCACTGCCGGCGACCAGGGTGCCGCGCCGGTCCGGCAGCACGAAGCCTTCGCTGGCCAGCTGCTCGTAGGCGTACAGCACCGTATTGCGCGCCACGCCCAGTTCCTGGGCCAGCACGCGCGTGGCGGCCAGCCGCGTGCCGGGCGCCAGCTGGCCGCCGCGTATCGCCGCGCGCAGGCATTCATGCAGCAGGCGCTGGCGCGGCCAGCCCCGCTCACCGTGCGCGCGCTCGAATGCCGCCAGCAGCAAAGCGTAATCCATGCGATTCCCTCCCCTTCTCGTGGCTCTAATTTATTTATGCTTGCTGGATCTTTTTTCAGGGCCAGGCAACGATTATAGTGCGCCCTCCCCTCACCGTTCCACAGGATGATTGCCATGACCGTTGCCGCCCTCCCTCCCAGCGCCCGTACCCGCGTGCGCCGCGTCGCCGAACTGGCCAGCTACGAGCAGGCCGCCCTGCACGCCATCGTCGATGCCGCCTACCTGTGCCACATTGCCTTCCGCGATGCGCACGGCAGCCACTGCATCCCCACCGCCTGCTGGCGCATCGACGATCACCTGTACATCCATGGCTCGAATGGCAGCCGCATGCTCAAGCAGCTGCTGGCCGATACCGGGGCTTGCGTGACGATTACCCATCTCGACGCTCTCGTGCTGGCACGCTCGGCCTTCAACCACACGATGAACTACCGCTCGGCGATGATCTATGGGCAGTTTGAAAAAGTGGCCGACACCGGCCAGCAGCATGCGGCCATGGAGGCGCTGATGGACAAGCTGGCGCCAGGACGCCAGACCAAGGTGCGCGGCGGCAGCGCCAAGGAATACGCGGCCACCACCGTGCTGCGCATCGCGCTCGATGAAAGCGCCGTCAAGCAGCGCGCAGGCGGCCCCCTCGACGATGCGGGCGACATGGCGCACGTCGTCTGGACGGGCGAACTGCCATTTACGCACGGCCGTGGCGCGGCCATCGCCGATGCGCTCAACACCTGCGAATTGCCACCGTATGCCGCCGCCTGGAGCACGGAATCCGCTTGACCGGCCCGCGTGCTTGACCGATGATCGGCGTTGATGGCGATCGCCACCAATTCACCAACCGATCCAATCACGTACGGAGCATATGATGATGAAGCGAGTATCTTCGGCTGCCATCCTGGCAGCCATCCTGGCCTGTGGCAGCAGCGGCGCGGCACTGGCCGCCGACGCGGGCGACGCGGCCCTGAAGGCGGCCATCGCCGGCAGTGCGCGCACGCCGGCCAACGCACTGCGCGACGGCGCGCGCCACCCGTATGAAACGCTGACCTTCTTCGGCATCAAGCCGAACATGACGGTGGTGGAACTGGCGCCCGGCGGCGGCTGGTACACGGAGATCCTGGCGCCCTACCTGCGCGAGCACGGCAAGCTGATCGCCGCTGGCAACGACCCGCAGTCGGCCAGCGAAGGCGCGCGGCGCGGCGCGGCCCGCTTCCAGCAAAAACTCGATGCCAATCCGGCCGCCTTCGGCAAGGTGGAAATCGGCGCCTTCGCCCCGCCCACCACCTACCGCATCGCCCCCAAGGGCACGGCCGACATGGTGCTCACCTTCCGCAATATCCACAACTGGATACCCATCGGCGACGACGGCATGAAAACCCTGTTCAAGGAAGTGTATGACAGCCTGAAACCGGGCGGCGTCTTCGGCGTCGTCGAACACCGCCTGCCGGCCAGCAAGGCGCAGGACGCCACGGCCAGCAGCGGCTACATGCACGAAGCGTATGTGATCAAGCTGGCCGAGGGCGCCGGCTTCAAACTGGCGGCCAAGTCGGACATCAACGCCAATCCGAAGGACAACGCCGAGCACCAGGGCGGCGTCTGGGCGCTGCCGCCCACCTATGCCAACAAGGAAGTCGACCGCGCCAAGTACACGGCCATCGGCGAGAGCGACCGCATGACCTTGAAGTTCGTCAAGCCCTGAGTCACTTGAAAAGCCAATGGCGGCGGGCCGATACGGCGCGCCGCCATTGCCTTGTGCGCGCAGCGCGCCTTACAGGTAAATGCCGTACACGCCGCAGGAGCGCGAGACAACCGTGCATTGGCTCATGATGCCTTCGTTACAATCAAACAAGGCTTGCATGCAGGCCTGGCGCGTGGGCTGCGCATAAGCGGTGCCCAGGGCGCCGGCCAGGCCGACAGCTGTAAAAAAGAGAAAGACCACTTTTTTACGTTGATCATTTTTATGCGATTCCCAAAAAGTTGAGTCGTTATAAAAAGCCATCGGAGACAAGACGCTGGCCGCCCGAAGTCGCCTGTCGGCCGACGCGTGTCATGGCATGCAGGGCAGTGGCCTTACACGTGAATGCCATACACGCCGCACAGGCGGCGCACCAGCGCGCAATCGTTTTCATTGCCGTCGGCGAGACAGGAATCACGGGCTTCTTCGCACGTTTCCCGCGACGGCAGCGCATACGCGCTCGAACTGATGGCACCGGCGAAACCGACGGCGGCACAGAAGACAAATACGGCTTTCTTGAAATTGATCATTTTTATCCCGTTAGCAAACAAAGTTCATCGTTATAAAAAACCAGGGCAAAACGCCAGCCGCCAATTTTCATCTATCGATAGACGTATGGCGCATAAAAATAGTAGCACTAAAGAAAGTTATTAAATACGCAAACAAGAAAACCAGATAACGTTTTCTTTTCACGTCGTTCCATGGAATAAAAACCGGCCTGCCGCCGGTCTGCAGCGCACTTGCATGGAAAGGGACGAAAAAAAACCGCAGGCCAGGCTGCGGTTTTTGTATCGACAGTTTATTTCTTCGCTTCCTTGGGCTTCACCGGCACCAGGCTCAAATCCTGGAAGTCGTAGCTGAAGTCCGTCTCGGCCGACACGGGCGCCATCTTCACGCGGTCGATGCTGCCGTCCGGATTGAGCGAGAACGTCACATACGCGTCGGCGTTGAAGTTGCGCTCCTTCCAGCGCACGATGAAGGTATCGTGCTGCCAGTGCTCGAGCTCCCCCGTCAGGTCCGGTGTGCGCGTGAAGCTGAGAATGTGCTTCTTGCCCTCGGGGCGGATAGTCACCTTGCCATACCAGGCATCCTCGTACTCGCCGTCATACGATGCCAGCGGCAGCGACGGCTGCGATTTGGCGGCGCGGGCGTTCGATGCCTTGCCCTGCTTTTTCACTTCTTCCGCGTGCTGGTCCTGCTCCACCTTGGCCACCAGCGCGAGCCAGTCCGACGGTGCCGCCTGCAGGTAATGGTCGAGAATGCGCCATTGCAGCGCCGTCATCGAGCCGCCATTTTCCGCGTTGGTGAGAATGGCCACGCCCAGTTTCGCCTCCGGCACCATCACCACGCGCGAATAAAAGCCCTGCAGCGCGCCGCCGTGCATGGCCACTTTCATGCCCTTGTAGTCGCGCAGCTGGAAACCCAGGCCATACGCGCTGAAGTTCGGTTTGGTGGCGGCCAGCGCCGGTTTCGGCTCGGGGATCTTGATCGGCGTCTGCGCCGTCCACATCTCGCGCCCCTGCTTTTCGCTGAACAGGCGCGCTTCCTTGCCGTCCTTGTCCTTGACGCCGGCGATCTTGCCGCCATCGAGCAGCACCATCATCCACTTGGCGATATCTTCCGCATTGGTGTTGATGCCGACGGCGCCCACGGCGTTCGGCACGGGCATGGATTTGACGGCGGCGATCTTGCCGTCGATCTTGCTGTGCGCGCTGGCGACGTCGGGATTGCCCGCGTTCTCAAGCAGGCTGGTGGTGGTGCCCGTCATGCCCAGCGGCGCCAGGATGCGCTCGTGCATGGCCGCGCCCCAGCTCTTGCCGGCCTTGTCGGCGATGATCTTGCCGGCCACGATATACAGCAGGTTATCGTAGGCATAGCTGTTGCGGAAACTCGTGGCCGGGCGGATATAGCGCAGCTTCTCGATGATCTCGTCGGTGGTGAAGGTGGTGGTCGGCCACCACAGCAAGTCGCCGGCGCCCAGACCCAGGCCGCTGCGGTGCGTCAGCAGGTCGCGGATGGTCATGGCGCCCGTCACGTAGGAATCGTGCATCTGGAAGCCAGGCAGGTGCTTGGTGACGGGATCGTCCCAGGCCAGCTTGCCCTCGTCGACCAGCATGGCCAGCGCGGCGGCCGTGAAGCCCTTCGAATTGGAGGCCACTTCGAACAGGGTCTGCGCGTCGACGCCAGCCGGTTCGCCCAGCTTGCGCACGCCAAAGCCCTTGGCGGTAATGACCTTGCCATCCTTGACGATGGCGATCGCCATGCCGGGCACGTCGAACATTTTCAGGGCGCTGGCGACATCGCGGTCCAGGTCGAAGGCCGGTGCGGCCACGCTGGCGGCCACCGGCGCCGCGGTGGCATCGGCGGCAGCAGCCATCGCTGGCAGGGTAACGCTGGAAAACGCCAGCACGATGGCGGCGGCAAGGCGGTTCATCACATGCATGTTCTACACTCCAAAAGTTCAGTCAGCAGGGTTGATATCGTGGTGTCTCAGCGCGCCTGGGCAGCCATCAGCTTGTCGACGCTTTCCTGCGTCACCGGGTGATAGCGTTCGCGCGCCTTCGCGTACACGTCCTTGGCCCAGGCATGGCCTTGCGGCGTCTTCATCAGGGCGGCATACAGCGGCACGACGAACTTCTGGCGGCCCACGCTCATGAGGAATGCCCGCAGTGGCTGCTGCACGTCGTAGCCGGCGTTCACGGAAGCGAGGTAAAAGCGGTAAGCGACTTCATTGTTGCCGCTCTTGCCCACGCCGTAGACCTGGTCCAGTTCACGCAATTGGGCGGCGCTGGCCTTGCCATTGATGTCGTTCAGGAAGTGCATCGACTCGATGGCGATCCACTTGTCCATGCCCAGGTCCCTGGTCGCCAGCTCGCCCTTCAGCCAGGCGTCGCGGTGCTGGTCCAGCAGTGCCAGGCGCGGCGAGACGACGCGCTTGGCGCTGGCCGGCACGCCGGTGCCATACAGCCATTCGTTCAGTTCCGCTTCCGGCATCACGTCCGGATGCTGCGCCAGCAGATTCTTGCGCAGGTAGTCGATGAACTGCGCCGTCGTCACGCTCTGGAACGCATGCTGGTCGAACCAGCCGCGCAGGAAGGGATCGAACACGGCGCGGCCCGCGCGCTGCTCCATGGTCGCCAGGAACCAGGCGCCCTTCGGATAAATGATGCCGTCGTCGGTATACGTTTCCGCCGGATTGGCATCCGCATCGCGCGTGATCAGCGCCGTTTTCGCGGCCGGCAATTCGCGGATCGAGGCGGCCAGTTCTTCCTGGTCGACCTGCACGCCCATCTGCGCCACTTCGCTGCCGTACAGCTGCTCGACGATGCGCGTGGTGACGTAGGTGGTGAAACCTTCGTTGAGCCACATGTGCTTCCACGAGGCGTTGGTGACCAGGTTGCCCGACCACGAGTGGGCCAGTTCATGCGCGATCAGGTCGACCAGGCTGCGGTCGCCCGCGATCATGGTCGGCGTGAGGAAGGTCAGGCGCGGGTTTTCCATGCCGCCGTAGGGGAACGATGGCGGCAGCACGATCATGTCGTAACGGCCCCAGCCATACGGGCCATACAGCGTTTCTGCCGCCTGGATCATCTTTTCCGTATCGGCCAGCTCGTACTCGGCCGCCTTGATGCGCGGCGGTTCGGCATACACGGCCGAACGGGGGCCGAGTTTGCGCACTTCCAGTTCGCCGATGGCAATGGCCAGCAGGTACGATGGAATCGGCTGCGGCATCTTGAATTTCCAGCCGCCCTTGCCCGTGGCTTTTTCGTCATTCTCGGCGCTCATCACGACGCGCATGCCGGCCGGCGCATCGATGCGCGCGCTGTAGGTGAAACGCACGGCCGGCGTATCCTGCGACGGCACCCAGGAGCGGGCGTTGATGCTTTGCGACTGGCTGAACATGAAGGGCAGCTTGCCCGACATGGTTTGCTGCGGCGTGAGCCACTGCAGCGCGATGGCGCCCGGCGCCGTGTGATAGTAAACGCGTACTTTTTCAGGCTGTCCGGTGGTCGTGATACGCAGCGCCTGGCCCTTTTCCGGGTCGGCCTTGTCCAGCTGGTATGGCGCCATCTGCCATGCGCCGCGCTTGTCCTGTACCTGCACCTTGGCGATCGCCAGGTCGCGCGTGTCGAGCACCAGGGTGCGCGCGGCCGGATCGATCCAGTTCAGCGACAGCTCGGCATAGCCGGACAGGGTCTTTTGCTTGAAGTCGGCTTTCAGGTCCAGCTGCAGGTCGCGCGTGCGCACCTGGTCGTAACGCGCGTAGCTGAGGGGGTCGGCGTGCGCGGCCAGGGTCACCTGGCAGAGTAGCGCACAGCCCAGCGCGCGCAGATAGGTCATAGTTTGCATGGTCGTCTTTTGAATGATTTGCGAAAGCACCGGCAAGTGTGCGCCGGGCGTCGCGCAGAATAGCACTTCCGGCGCCCGCCTGGCAGAAAAAGCGCCGGACTGTCCGGCGCCGTTTCCCTATTTCGCCGCAGGCGCGCCCCCGGTCCCGGCCTGCGGCTTTGCCTCCGGCGCCTTCAGCGGCGTATTGAAATCCTTCATCAGGTTGTTCTTGTCGCGGTCCTGCTTGAACAGTTCCAGGCGCGACGGCGTGATCCTGCGCGGCCAGGCGTTGTTGCTGGTGTCGATATCGGCCGTCTCCCAGTATGGGTCCTGCACCAGGCCGACCATCGGTTCATCCGTGACGATCACCTTGCTGACCTTGTGCGGCGAGTAGCGCCATACTTCGGCCGGCACGCGCTCGATGACCTTCTTGCCGCTTTTCAGTTCGATCTCGAGGACCAGCGGCATCACCAGCCCGCCGATATTCGAAAAATCGACCAGGTACAGATGCTTGCCCTGCGCGCGCTGTTCCAGCATGGCTCTCTCCCATGGTTCCAGCGCTTCCTGCTCTTCCGCATAGCTGTTGCGGTCCTTGTTGGTGACCGTGAATTCATCGTGCTGGTTGTAGAAATCCTTCAGCGCGGGATCCATGTCCACCTTCTTCGGCAGCGCCTTGTTGCGCTGGTCCGAGATCGAGATCGGCTGCGTCGCCTTCTGCGCCTTTTTCCACGCCTTTTCCGTTTCCGGATTCTTCGTGTTCACGCCATATTCGCTGATGCCGTCGATGCTGATGTCGACGGCGTCGGTGGTGTAGAACCAGCCGCGCCAGAACCAGTCCAGGTCCGTGCCGGAAGCGTCTTCCATGGTGCGGAAAAAGTCGGCCGGCGTGGGGCGCTTGAACTTCCAGCGCTGCGCATACTGCTTGAAGGCGAAGTCGAACAGTTCGCGTCCGAGTATCGTCTCGCGCAGGATGTTGAGGGCGGTGGCAGGCTTGTCGTAGGCATTCGCCGTGAACTGCAGCAAGGATTCGGAATTGGTCATGATGGGCACCTGGTCCTGGCTGCGCATGTAGTCGACGATCTTGCGCGGCTCGCCATTCCAGGACGGAAAATGCTCTTCCCATGCCTGCTCGGCCAGGTACTGCAAAAAGGAATTCAAGCCTTCGTCCATCCACGTCCACTGGCGCTCGTCCGAGTTGACGATCATGGGGAAATAATTGTGTCCCACTTCATGGATGATCACGCTGATCAGGTCGTACTTGGTCTTCTTCGAATACGTGATGTCGCCCGTCTTCTTGTCCTTCACGGGCCGCCCGCCATTGAACGAGATCATCGGATACTCCATGCCGCCCACGGCGCCATTGACGGAAATCGCATTCGGATACGGGTAATCGAAACTGTACTTGTTGTACTGCTCAATCGCATGCACGACGGCGCGCGTGCTGTACTGCTGCCACAGCGGATTGCCTTCTTTCGGGTAGTAGGACATGGCCATCACGCGCTTGCCGCCGCTATCCAAGCCCTGCGCATCCCAGATGAACTTGCGGCTCGACGCCCACGCCACGTCGCGCACATTGGCCGCCTTGAAGTGCCAGGTCTTCGTCGCCGTCGTCTGCCCTTTTTCCGCCGCCAGCGCTTCCCCGGGGGTGATGATCAGCAGTGGCGTGTTGCTGTTCCGTGCCCTGGCCAGGCGCTCGCGCTGCGCCGCGCTCAGGACGGCGGAAGGATTCTGCAGCTCGCCCGTGGCGGCCACCACGTGGTCGGACGGCACCGTCAGGTACAACTCGTAGTCGCCAAACTCCAGCGTGAATTCGCCGGAGCCGAGAAACTGCTTGTGCTGCCAGCCGACGGCATCGTAATAGGCGGCCATGCGCGGGAACCACTGCGCCACCTGGAAGATCGTGTTCCTGTCATCCTCGAAATACTCATAGCCTGAGCGCTCGACCAGCACCTTCTGGTCATTGATCTTGTATGACCAGTCGATGTTAAAACTGATGCTCTGGCCGGGCGCCAGCGCCTGCGGCAAATCGATGCGCAACATGGTCTGGTTGACCGTATGCGGCAGCGGCTTGCCGCTGGCCGATGTCACGGCCGTCAGCTTGAAGCCGCCATCGAATTCGCGGCCTGCATGGATGGCGCGCAAGTCCTCGAATTTCAGCGCCTCTTCCTCATTGCCGCTGAGCCAGGCCTGGCGCGAGGGCGCGCTCAGCACGCGGCGCTGGTCGGCATCCTTGCGCAAGCCATTCTGGTCCAGTTGCAGCCACAGATACGCGAGGCTGTCGGGCGAACGGTTGTGATAGGTGATCTGCTCGCTGGCAGTGATTTCGCGGCGCGCTTCGTCTAACCGGGCGCGTATCACATAGTCGGCGCGCTGCTGCCAGTAGGCGTGGCCAGGCGCGCCCGATGCGGTGCGGTAGGCATTCGGCGTGGGCAGCAGCTCCTCGAGCTGGCGGAATTTGTCGTCGAATGGCGCGGCCGCGGCGGCGGATGCACCGGGCCAGGAGGCAGACAGCATCAAACACAGGGCAAGCAAGCGGACAAGAACCGGCATGGCGCATTCCATCTGGGAGTCGTGGACAGAACTGCATTCTAAGTCGAGTCTGTTTGCAGATTGCTCATTGTTGTCGGCGCCCCACACACAACGCGCCCGCCCTCCCCACCGGCACTGGCGCGGCCGCCGGCATTGGCGTATGATGCGCCTCGAACATTGGGGAGTAGTCGTCCCGCGGCCATGCCGCAGGAACCTGTATCAACATGATTGGCCCGCAGGCCATGGTGCAGGTGGTTGCAGAACTTGACGAGACCATTGATCCAGGGCGGCCGCATGGGCCGGAGTCGCCCGTGGATCATTGGTTAATTCGTCCGGCCCACGTACCTCTCGCAATCTCATGGAAGCATTCCTCATCTCCACCGGCATCGTCGGTCTCGCTGAAATCGGCGACAAAACCCAACTCCTGGCTTTCCTCCTGGCCGCCAAATTCCGCAAGCCTTTGCCCATCGTGCTGGCGATCTTCGTCGCCACCATCGCCAACCATGCGTTTGCCGCCGCCGTCGGCGCCTGGATCACCAGCATGCTGGGACCGGACGTGCTGCGCTGGGTGCTGGGCGTGTCGTTCCTGGCGATGGCCGCCTGGACCCTGATCCCCGACAAGCTCGATGAAGACGAGACCAAGCTGGCCAAGTACGGCGTCTTCCTGACCACCCTGATCGCCTTCTTCATGGCGGAAATGGGCGATAAGACACAGGTGGCCACGGTGGCGCTGGCGGCGCGCTATCACGACATTTATTCCGTCGTGCTGGGCACCACCTTCGGCATGATGCTGGCCAACGTGCCGGCCGTATACCTGGGCGACAGGATCGCCAACCGCGTCTCGCTGCGCCTGGTGCACGGCATCGCCGCGCTGGTGTTTGCCGTGCTGGGCGTGGCGACCCTGCTGGGTGCGGGCGCCGCCCTGGGTTTCTGAGGTCCGGAAAAAATTTCCTATTTACAATGTTCATGTCGATATTTACAATGCCGTCGACATGAACACTGGCGCGCTGATGCCGTACGGCCGGCGCGCTTTTTTAAGGAATGTATGCAGTTAAATGGAAGAATCGCGGCCCTGTGCCTGGCCGCTTGCGCCAGCCAGGCATCCGCCGCCACGGCGACACCCACCTCCCCTCAGGCGGTGCCTGCCGCGCGCGACGCCGCGTCCGAAGTGCGTACGCGCGACCTGCTGCTGTTCGGTGCCGGCCTGATCCTGCTGGCCGGCCGGCGCCGCCCCGAACACGAGACATGGCAAGGCACGACGACAAAACTACAGCAGCAGTAGCACCGCATACTCGCGCCCCTCGTCGCGCAAGGCGATGCTGTCGCCGTCCTGCGTCACGCCATCGAGCGACAGCCCTGCCGGCCTGCCGGCCGCCTTTTCCACCGTGATCGCATAGCTGCTGGCGCCAAAACGGTAATGCAACTTGAAGCTGCTCCACTCGGCCGGCATGGTCGGCGCCAGGCGCAGCACCTTCGCTTCGCGCGTCAATCCCAGCAGGGATTCGACGATCAGCCGGTACAGCCAGCCCGACGACCCCGTGTACCAGCTCCAGCCGCCGCGCCCCACGTGCGGCGAGACGGCATACACGTCGGCCGTCACCACATACGGTTCCACCTTGTAGCGCGCCACGGCTTGCGCGTCGACGCCATGGCGCACGGGATTGATCATGCGCAGCAGCTCCCACGCCTTCTCGCCGTCGCCCAGGCGGGCAAAGGCCATGGCCGTCCAGATGGCCGCGTGCGTGTACTGGCCGCCATTTTCACGCACGCCCGGCACATAGCCGCGGATGTAGCCGGGATTGAGATTCGACTTGTCGAACGGCGGATCGAGCAGCTGGATCACGCCGGACTCGCGTCGCACCAGGCGCGCATCGACCTGGCGCATGGCGCCCGCGACCCGCTCCTTGTCGGCCGCGCCGGACAGCACGCCCCAGCTTTGCGAAATCGAATCGATCTGGCATTCCTCGTTGGTGTGCGAGCCGAGCGGCGTGCCGTCGTCGAAATACGCGCGCCGGTACCACTCGCCATCCCAGGCATGTTCCTCCACGTTGGCCGACAACTTGACGGCCTCGTCGCGGCAGAACTGGGCAAACGTCGCATCGCCGCGCAGCACGGCCACCTCGGCAAAACGCTGCAGCACTTCGTACAGGAAGAAGGCCAGCCACACGCTCTCGCCCTTGCCATGCTCGCCCACCTTGTCCATGCCGTCGTTCCAGTCGCAGGAGCCCATCAGCGGCAAGCCATGCACGCCCAGGCGCAAGCCGTGGCGGATGGCGCGCGCGCAGTGTTCATACAGGTCGGCCGATTCGCCCGAGCGCACGGGCAGGTCGTAATAGGAATCTTCTTCCGGCTTGACGGTACGCCCCTCGATGAAGGGCGCCACCTCCGACAGCACATTCACGTCGCCGGTGGCGATCACGTAACGGCAAGTGGCCAGCGGCAGCCACAGGTAATCATCGGAACAGTGCGTGCGCACGCCGCGGTCCGATGGCGGATGCCACCAGTGCTGCACATCGCCCTCGACAAACTGGTGCGCCGCACATAGCAGCAAATGGCCGCGCAGCAGCTGCGGCGCCGTATGGATCATGGCCATCGCGTCCTGCAGCTGGTCGCGGAAACCGTAAGCGCCGCCCGACTGGTAATAGCCGCTGCGCGCCCACAGGCGGCAGGCGATGGTCTGGTACATCAGCCAGCCGTTGGCGATCACGTCCAGCGATGGATCGGGCGTCTCGATGCGCACGGCGCCGAGCGTGGTTTCCCAGTAGGCGCGCACCTTGTCCAGAGTAGCGCGGGCCGCCTCCTTGCCCGCGTGGCGCTGCACCATGGTGCTGGCGTCGGCATTGCGGCGCCCGCCCACGCCGAGAATGAAGACGATCTCGCGCTCCTGCCCCGGCTGCAGCTCGAACGGCACCTGGATCGCCGCGCATGGATCGAGGCCCGTGCCGGCCTTGCCGGACAGACGCACCCTGCGCAATGCCGCCGGCTGCGCCAGGCTGCCGTTGCGGCCGATGAATTCATTGCGGTCGCAGGTGATCGAGCGGATGCTGGCGTCGGTATTGAAGAAGCCGACGCGGCCCGAAAACTCCGTGTTGTAGTTATTGCGCGCAAACAGCGCGCCGCTGATCGTGTCGACTTCGGTCGCCACGTGCATGCCGGACTTGGCGCGCAGGTCGGCCAGCACCCATTCCACGTAACCGGTGACGGACAGGCGGCGCGGCACGCCGCTGTCATTGCGCACCTTGATCACCGAGTACTTGACGGCCGCATCGAGCGCCACATAAGTGCACAGTTCCGTGGCGATGCCGCCTTCGCTGTGCTCGAACACGCTGTAGCCGAAGCCGTGGCGCGTCACATAGTCGCCGCTGCCGCGCGCCGGCAGGGCCGACGGCGACCAGAACTGGCCACTCTGCTCGTCGCGCACGTAGAATGCCTCGCCGGACAGGTCGGAAACAGGGTCGTTCTGCCATGGCGTGAGGCGGAACTCATGCGCATTCTCGTTCCACGTATAGGCCTGGCCGGACTCCGATACCACCGTGCCGAATTGGGCGTTGGCCAGCACGTTCGACCAGGGCGCCGGCGTCCGCCCCAACTCGCCGGTGGTGATCACATATTCGCGGCCGTCCGGCGTAAAGCCGCCCAGGCCATTTTCCAGAATCAGCTCGCGCGGCGCGGCGCGGTGCGGCACGCTGACCGGCTCGCGGCCCGAATCCTGCAACAGCGGCGGCATGCGCAGCACGGGACTGGGGGGACGCTTGACCTGCTCGGCCAAAGTGCCGCGCAAATCGCTGATGATGGCGCGCGCCACCGATTGCAGCAGGATGCGGTCCTCATTGGCGATCTGCTCGGCCAGGCGCACGAAGATGCCGCCCGGACGGTCGATCGCCTGCGCATCGATGCCCGAGGCGATCAGGCCCATGATCTGGTCGTGCAGCAGCTGGCGGTAGCCCGACTGCTCCTCGTACCAGATCACCAGGTCCACCACCAGCCCCTTCAGGCGCCAGTAGGCGTGCGCCTGCACCATCTGGCGCGCCAGTTCGATATTGGCCGCATCGCGTATCTGCAGCAGCACGATGGGCAGGTCGCCCGAGATCGCATACGCCCACAGGCCGGACTGGCCGCGCTGGTTCTTGATCAGGATGCTGGCCTCGGCGCGCAGCGACGCATTCGGATAGATCACGGCATTGGCCAGGCGCGCGTACAGCTGCGCATCGGCTTCGCTGGCATTGAGCTGGCGCAGCACCACCTGGCTGTGCGTCCAGGCCAGCTCGAACACGCGGTCGGCCAGGTGGCGGTCCTGGTACTTGTCGATCAGGTGCAGGGCCGCGTCGCGCTGCTCGGCCATGCCGGTGACGCTGTCGACCGTGATCGCCTGGTCCGGCGCCAGGGTAATGACGTAGCGGATGGCCACGACGGGGTCGAGCACGGAGCCCTGGCCGCCGCTCAAGGGACCGCTGTCCTGCAGCGCCTGCGGCAGCTGCGCCGTGTTGCCGCGGCCGATGAAGCGCGCGCGGTCCGTCTCGAACGAGACCTCGTAGCGTTCCACGTCGTGCACCGTCATCACGTGCAGCAGCCATGGCATCTGCTCGTCTTTCGAGCGGGGCCGGCGCGTGCACAAAATCGCATTCTCGTGCGGCAGGATTTCCGTCTGCACGAACAGCTTGCTGAACGCGGGATGGGCGGCATCGGCCGCCGCCGGCGCCATCACCACCTCGGCATAGCTGGTGATCTCGATGCGCCGCTGGCGGTTCGAATTATTGCTGATGCGCGTGCGGCGGATTTCGATGTCGTCCTCGGGCGAGACGACGATCTCCGTGTACAGATCGAGGCCGTGGTCGGCGCGGCGGAATTCCGCGCGCCCCTCGGAAAAAATCACCTCGTATTTTTTCGGCTCGACCAGCGTCGGCTGATACATGGCGGACCAGACCTGGCCATCGTCGAGGTCGCGCAGGTAGCAGAAATTGCCCCAGTTGTCGCGCGTGCTGTCTTCGCGCCAGCGCGTCACGGAAAGGTCTTTCCAGCGGCTGTAGCTGCCGCCCGCGTTGCTCACCATGACGTGGTAGCGGCCATTCGACAGCAGCTGCGTTTCCGGCACGGCGCTGTTGGCCTGCGTGAGGATACGCATCGGCATGGCCTGCTCCGGCGCGCCGCTGCGCAGCACCGCCAGTTCGGCCGTGTTCGAGTAAAAAGCGCCCGCCTGCGGCGTGCGTTCCTGCAGCACCAGCAAGGCCGACTGCAGCAGCGGATCGGACTCGAAACGGCGCTGCATGGGTCGGTCGTGCAGCAGGTAACTGAGGGAGAGGAAACCCATGCCCTGATGGTGCACCATGAACGAGCGGATGACGGCGCTGCCCTGGCCGCGCGGCAGGCGCGCCGTCGTGAAATCGATGGCTTCGAAGAAGCCGTAACGGCCCATGTAGCCGGCCGCCTGCATGCGCTGCAGGTTCTGGCACGACGCTTCCGGCTGCACCATCAAACCCATCATGCTGGCATACGGCGCCACCACCAGGTCGTCGGCCAGGCCCCGCTTCAAGCCCAGCCCAGGCACGCCAAAGGCGCGGTACTGGTAATTCAGGCTGGCGTCGACCGTGTTGTAGCCGGACTCGGAAATCCCCCAAGGCACGTCGCGCTGGCGGCCATAATCGATCTGCGCCTCGATCACGGAGCGGTAGGTCTGGTCGAGCAAGGTGTTCGGGTAGTTCGGCATCACCAGGAGCGGCATCAGGTATTCGAACATCGAGCCGCTCCACGACAGCAGCACGGGCTGGCCGGCCACCATGCACAGCTGGCGGCCCAGCGCGAACCAGTGTTCCTGCGGCAGCTGGCCCTGGGCGATGGCGATGAAGCTGGCCAGGCGCACTTCGGAGGCCAGCAAATCGTAATAGCTGGGATCCAGGCGCCGCTCGCTGACGTTGTAGCCGATGGCCAGCAGCTTGGTCGACGGGTTGTACAGGAACGCATATTCGACCTGCGCGAAGTCGCGCGCCTGGCCCGCCGCATGGGCGATGTCGCGCATGAAGCGGCCCGCCTGTTCGCGGCCTTGCGCCAGCAGCACGGCCAGCTCGGACGGCGTGCCGTCCGCCGTTTCCAGGTTCGCCAGTTCGCGCAGCGTCGGCACGCGCGCCAGCGCCGCGTCCAATCCGGCGAGCCCCGCGTGCGCCGCCCATGGCGCCAGTTGCAGCAATTCGGCCAGCGCCGCGCGGCACTGGCGCGCCAGCGCCCCCGTCCACATGGGCAGTTCGCCATCCTCGCTTTGCAAGGTCAGCGACAGCAGGGCATCGGCGGCGCCATTCGCCGCGTGCAGGTAGGCGTGCCATTCCGGCAGGCTGGCCGGCGCGGCCGGCATCTGCAGCAGCGCCAGCGCTTCGCGCACGCCCTTGCCTTCGCCTTCGGCGGCGATGCATTCCTGCAGCACCTGCGCCGTCGTGCGGATGCCCTGCACCACCTGTAGGCCGACGATGGGCGCGTCGTACAGTTCCACCAAACCTGGCTGCAAGGTCAGCAGATGGCCGGCCAGGTTGCCGCTGTCGACCGTCGAGATATACATCGGCTGCAGCGCCTTCATGGTCTGCGTGTCGTACCAGTTATAGAAATGCCCCTGGAAGCGTTCCAGTTCGCCCATGCTGTGCAAGGTGGCGCGGCTGCGTTCGATCAGCTGGCCCATGGTGAGGTAGCCGAAATCGTAGGCCGTCAGGTTGGCCAGCAGCGCCAGGCCGATATTCGTCGGCGAGGTGCGGTGCGCCACCACGAGGTTGGGATGCTCCTGCATGTTATCGGGCGGCAGCCAGTGATCGTCAGGGCCGACGAAGGTATCGAAATAGGCCCAGGTCTTGCGCGCCACGCCATGCAGGAAGCGTCCCTGCTCGGCCGACAGGCGCGCCACGGCACGCTCGATGGGACGGCTGATCCACCAGGCGATGACGGGGGCGGCCAGCCACAGCAACAGCACCACGGCCGCTGCCGGCAAGGAGTCGGCACGCCAGTAAAACAGGGCGCCCGCGGTGGCCAGCGCCAGCACGGGCGAGCACCACATGGCGCGCCAGCTGTCCGCCTGCGAGCCGGACGAGGTGTGCAGGTTCGAGGCGCGCCAGTCGAGCAAATGCCGGTGCGATACGCCCAGGCGCCACAGGGTGCGCGCGATGGCGTCGAGGCTGATGTAGGCCTCGTACGGCAGGAAGACGAGCGTCAGCATGGCATGCGAAAACTGCACGCCGCAGCGCCGCTCGAACGCGGCCAGGTGCTGGCGCCACAGCGTGTCGCGGGGTTTGCGCAGCAGGTCGTACAGCGCCGAAAACACGGGCGGCAGGAAGATGATGGCCAGCACCGCCGCGCTCCAGAAAGCCACGTGGGGCAGGAAGCCCCACACGAGCAGCAGGGACAGGGTCGTGGCCGGCGCCACCGCGCTGCGGCGCAGGTTGTCGAACAGCTTCCAGCGCGACAGCATCGACAATGGATTGCGTTCGCGCTTGCCGGCGCGGCCCGGCACGCGGCCCAGCAGCCAGCCGACCAGCTGCCAGTCGCCGCGTATCCAGCGCTGGCGCCGGCTGACGTCGGCATCATAGCGGGCCGGATATTCCTCATACAGCTGCGAGTCGCTGAGCAGGCCCGCGCGCAGATAGCAGCCTTCCAGCAGGTCGTGGCTGAGGATTTTATTGTCGGGCAGGCGCTGGCCCAGCACGCGCTCGAACATGTCGAGGTCGTAGATGCCCTTGCCGATGAACGAGCCTTCATAAAACACGTCCTGGTACAGGTCCGAGACGGTACGCGTATAGGGGTCGATGCCCGGCTCGCCGCCGCACAGCAGCTCGTAGCGCGAGGCGTTCGCGCTGGGCAGCGCGACGGCCACGCGCGGCTGCAAAATGCCGTAGCCGGCCACCACGCGCGTGCCGGCCGCGTCCAGCACGGGGCGGTTCAGCGGGTGCATCATGGTGGCGATGAATTCGCGCGCCGCATCGCGCGGCAGCTGCGTATCGGTGTCGAGCGTGATCACGTACTTGATCGTGCGCAGGCCGCGCAGCTCGCCTTCCACCAGCGAGAATTTGTCGCGCGCGCCGCCGCGCAGGAAGGCGTGCAGGTCGGATAATTTGCCGCGCTTGCGCTCCTGTCCCATCCACGCATTCTGCTGCGAATTCCACAGGCGCGGACGGTGCAGCAGCAGGAAGGGTCCCACATGGCCGAGGTCCGCGGCGTCGGCCGGGTCGCCGTTCTCCTGGAACTCGACGCCCTCCACGCGATATTTATCGTTCAGGCCGCGGATGATGTCCTGCGCCTGGCGCAGCAAGGCGTCGTCGCCGGGCAAGGTTTGCGCGTCCGCGTCGACAAAGTCGGTCAGCAGGCAGAAACGCAGGTTCGGATCGCGGTTGGCCAGGTAGCGCACTTCCAGCGCCTCGCACAGGGCGGCCACGTTTTCCTTGCTGTAAATCAAGGTCGGCACCACGACGATGCCGCGCGCGTCAGACGGAATGCCGGCCTGGTAATCCATGCGCGGCAGCGGGTGCGGCGACGTCATCAGGGTCGCCAGCCAGTTCACCACGGCCACGGCCAGCTGGCTGCTGCCCAGCAGCGCCAGCACGCCCAGCGCCGCCAGCAGCCAGCCCTGCACGCCATGGCGCACGGCCCGCTCGAGCAGCAGCGCGCTCGTGGCCAGGGTCAGGAACGAGATGGCGCCCAGGTAGACGGCCAGCGGCGCGGCGCGCGCCGTATGCTGCAGCGCCTCGATGAAGGGCAGCTTCGCGCCGGCCTGCTTTTCCAGCACCAGCACGCCGCGCCCGACCAGGTAAAAGCCGATATGGCCGCGGCGCGCATCGCTGCCGCCGCCATGCGTGTGCGCCAGCTGCACCACCATCTCGGCCACTTCCATTTCGCTGCGCGCGCTGCGCTTGGCGATGCGTTCGATGGCGTGGCGGTAGCTGTCGCGCGTGGCAAAATCCATCAAGCCATACGTGCCGGCCGGATCCAGGCGCAGGGTCTGTTCGACCACGCTCATGGTCTCGACGAATTCCTGCCAATCCATGGTGCCGAGAAAACGCAGGCTGCCGATGCTGTTGGCGATCGACACCTGGTCCGCCGCCTGCTGCCCGATCTCGGACTGGATCTGCTGCTCGATCGTGAGACCCGACTCGGCCAGCTTGTGCGTGAGCCACGACAGGGCCAGGGTGAGCGACGGGCTTTGCCCCTGCAGGCGGCGCGACAGCTCGGCCACGAAGGCGCTGGTAATCGGCGGATTCGAGCGCGCCATGTCGGCCACCAGCAGGATCAGGCCGCTGGGATTGCGTTCGGCGATGTCCGTCATCTGGTCGGCCCAGGTATTGGCCAGGTCGCGCTGCATGCGGTCGTCGGCCACGCGCACGGCCACGCGGCGCAGGTTTTCGATCAGGGCCAGGCGCAGCATGATGGGCACGGCCCACAGTTCACCGAGGGTCAGGGTGGCGACATCCTGGTACGCCTCGACGAAGTGGCACAGGTTTTCCAGGTCGACCCGGCCATCGCCATGCGAGATGATTTCCAGCGCGATCTTGTACACGCGCGGACAGCCGGCATCGAAGCCCGTGGTCAGACGTGGCAGCTCCTTGCTGTAATTTTTCGGCAGGTGGCGCCGCGTGGTGCGGATCTGCTCTTCGATCAGGTAGAAATTATCGAGCAGCCATTCCGAGGCGGGCGTGACCTGGCGTCCGCTTTTGACGGTGGCCGTCAATTCGTTGACGGTGGCCGTGATCAGGGCCGCATTGTCGGCCAGCCGGGCCAGCAGGCGGTCGCGGCCATGATGCTTGCCCACGGCGTGGCCGGCAGCCACGTGCTTGCCGTGGGCGGCCATCTGCATGGCGCTGAATAATTCTGAACGCAGGGGCAAGGCATCGTCGCGCGCGGCGTCGAACATGTCCGTGGCGAGGGGATGGTCGCGGAAGATTTCCTTGAATCGGGAAAGCTGTTGCCTGATCTGCTCCGTGACTACTGCTGTGTACTCTTTCAACTTGGGCCTCGCTAGGTGCGCGCATGCAGCCAGCGGCCTCCGCTACCTCGGCCCAGTCAGGAAAAACAAGAACGGACACTGGCGAAGACGGAAAGCGAAGCGCCGGAGCGTTGCGACGAATCTCAGGGTATAGGGAGATTTTCTGAACTTCATCGTAGGTGCGCGGCGCGCGCAAGACCGTGCGCTAGCGTACATAGCTGGCGCTTTGGCGGCGTGCGGGCAGAGAAAACAGCGAGGCAGGCGGAAGAAAAATGCCTACAAGAAATGAATTACAGGCACCGCGCCAGTGATGACGCGGTGCAAGATTGTAAAAAGAAAATGTTGCGTTGGTTCAAGCCGCGATGGCCAGCGGGTGGCGCGTCGCTTCCGCCAGCGCCATGCCGCCGTTCAACTGCCATGCGGCGCCATGGCCCAGGCGGCGCAGGCAGGCGGCCGCACGCGCGCTGCGGTTGCCGCTGCGGCAGAAAAACACGAGCGGACGCCGCGGCTCTTGCAGCCACGCTCCCACCTGGCCCGCCAGGCGGCTCAGCGGCACGCTGCGCACTTCACAGCCCTCGAACACCTGGCCGGCGCAAGCCGCGTGTTCATACGCTTCGCGCACATCGACGAGGATGGCGTCCGGATGCTGGCGCAGGAAGGCCGGCAAGCCCGCCGCATCGAGCTGCAGTTCGGCGGCCGGCACGATGCCGTCCTGCGCTGCGCGCACGGTGTTGCAGATGCTGCCATCGTTGCCCGCCGCACACAGCACGGTGTCGGGCGTCACCAGGCCGGCAGCGAGCAAGGGTGCGATGGCTTGCGGCGCCAGGGAGCCGGTGAAGGCGTAGCGCTGCCCCAGCAGGTACACATGGGTCGCGCCGCACTCGATGCGGCGCAATCGCTGCTGGCCGAATGCCAGCTCGCCATCGATATCGACGCGGCCCACCTGTTCGATCTCGAGTTCCTGCAGCAGCGCCAGGCGCGCCGCGCCATGGTCGGTCGGCGCCGTCGTATGCACGATGGCGCGCAGTGCCAGGTGCTGGCAGCGGATGAAGGCGGCCAGGCGCGGCACCAGTGCGGCGGCGGGATCGAGGACGACGCAACTGGCGCTGGCGGCGTCGCTGAGCACCCAGGTGCACTGGCCGTCAACGCTCAGCTGGATCACGCCATCGTGCGGCGATGGCGCCAGCGCCGACGGCAGCAGGCAGCTGTGGCGCAGCGCCTCGCCACAGCGGGCGATGCGGGCACAGGCGGCGGCGATGGTCGCCTCATCGACCAGGGGGCCGAACGACAGGCGGATGGCCGAACTGGCCCGCCATTGCGGCACATGCATCGCTTCCAGCACATAGCTGGGCAAGGCCTTGGCGGCCGAACAGGCGCTGCCCGAGCTGACGCGCACGCGCGCCGCGTCGAACAGGTCCAGCAGTTCTTTCGAGGATAGGCCAGGCACGGAAAAATTGAGCGTGGTCGGCAGCGACAGCTCGAACGGCATGTTGAAGACGATGCCGGGGAATGCCTGCTCCAGGCTGGCCACCAGGCGCTCGCGGAATGTGGCCAGTTCGGCGTGGCTGCGGAAGGTCGAGCCGTCTTCCAGCGCGGCCAGGACGGCGCCGAGGGCGGCGATGCCTGCCATGTTTTCCGTGCCCGAGCGCAGCCCCGCTTCCTGGCCACCACCCATCATCAGCGGCGTAAACGGCGCGCCGGCGCGCACGTACAGCATGCCGATGCCCTTCGGCGCATACAGCTTGTGACCGGAAAACGGCGCGTAATCGATGCGCGTGGCGGCCAGATTGAGCTTCAGCTTGCCCAGCGCCTGCACGCAATCGACCATCCAGTACGCATCGGCGCCGCGCTCCTGCAGCAGCTGCGCGATGGCGGACAGGTCGCTGACGACGCCCGTTTCATTATTCGCCGCCATCGTGCACAGCATGGCCGTGTCGCCGACCAGGGCGCCCAGGGCTTGCAGATCGTGGCGCCCCTGCGCATCGACGGGCAGCTTGCGCAGTTCCAGGTTCAAGCCGAGCAGGCGGTTCCAGTGCGCCAGGCTTTCCGGCACGGCCTTGTGCTCGGTCGCGCCGTACAGCAGCAGGCTGCCGATGCGCTTGCCCGCATCGCGCCGTTCGCGCAGCGCGCACAGGGCCGACAGCACGGCCGTCTGGATGCCTTCCGTGGCGCCGCTGTTGAACATCAGACGGCCGTCGCCCGTTCCCAGCAGGCCGCTGGCGCGCCGGCGTACGCCATCCATCATGGCCTTGGCCTGCAACCCCGTGGCGTGGGTGCTGCTGGGATTGCCGTAGCCGTGCGCCATCGCCTGCGTGGCGGCGGCAACGGCGGCGGGCAGCACGCAGGTGGTGGCGTTACTGTCGAGGTAGATTTCTTTCATGATGGCAGTCCGGGCATTCTCTAAAAAAGGGCGCAGCGCAAGCGGCTGTAACGTATGGATAGTCTACCGGTGCGCCCCCGTGAAGATATGCCAAAAGACACTGCAACTACGGTAATATGCAGCATGTTCATGCTATAAAAATTGGAATAGTAAAATGAATTCACCAAATACGGCACTCGACAAGTTCGACTGCGCCATCCTGGCCGCCCTGCAGCAGGACGGCACCCTGTCGATCGCCGCCCTCAGCGAGAAGATCGGCCTGTCCAGTACGCCCTGCTGGAAACGGGTCAAGCGGCTCGAGGAAGACGGCTACATCGAGAGCCGCGTGGCCATCGTCAACCGGCAAAAAGTCGGCTTGCCCGTGACCGTGTTTGTCAGCGTGCGCACGGGCCAGCACGATGAAAAATGGCTGCGCCGCTTTGCCGCCGCCGTCATCGTGCTGCCCGAAGTGCAGGAGTTTCACCGCATGAGCGGCGACATCGACTACCTGCTGAAAGTCGTCACCACCGACATCAAGGGCTATGACACCTTCTATAAAAAGCTCATCAAGGCCGTGCAGCTGACGGGCGTGTCGTCGGCCTTTTCCATGGAACAAATCAAGTGCAGCACGGAATTGCCGCTGGAATTGATCGCCCACGGCTTGCCGGCCTGACGCGTTTCCGGGTGCCGCCACGATGCATGAAAAACAGACATGATTGCCTGTTTTTCACGTTGCTGCAATGCAACATACATTAACAAAGAGCAGCCATGGCGCGGCATGGCGCCAGGCCCGGCCGGTATACTGCCTGTTTGCCTGCCCGCCTTTCTGCCGATTACGCAGGCCATCCTCCAAGGTCTTCCATGTCTCTGCTCCGCCGCCTCTCCATCCAGAAAAAACTGCTGTTCAGCATGGGCTTGTGCCTGCTGCTGTTCATGGCGATTTCCTCGTTCCTCAGCGTGCGCATGAGCAGCGATTACGTGCGCGAGCGCGTCGTCAGCCAGGAACTGCCGGCACAGGTGGGCGAAATCCGCAACGACGTGCTGCGCCAGATCAGCCAGCCCCTGTCCGTCGTGCAGACGATGGCCAACGACGTCTACCTGCAAGACTGGGAAGACGCGGGCTTGCCCGACAGCGGCATCGCCACCTTCCAGCGCTATGCCACGGCCGTGAAAGAAAAGAACAAGGCGGCCTCGATCAACTGGGCCTCGGCCAGCACGGGCAAGTATTTCACCACGGATGGCTTGCTGCGCACCCTGGACAAGAACCAGGCCGCCGACCAGTGGTTCTATGGCTTGCTGGCCGGCGACAAGGCTTACACGCTCGATATCGACAAGGCGGAAAATTCGAACGACCTCATGCTGTATCTGAACGCCCGTGGCCAGACGGCGGGCGGCAAGCAGATCGCCGCCGGACTGGGGCTGTCCATCAATGCGCTGGCCGACACCATCCGCGGCTACAAGATCGGCCAGACCGGCTATGTCTACCTGGCGCGCGCCAACGGCGTGCTGCTGGTGCACCGCGACACGGCGCTGGCCGATGGCAAGCACCAGTTGAAAGACTTGCCCGGCTTTGACGACGCCTTGAGCAAGACGCTGCTGACCGGCAACAAATACGCCTACGCCACCTACGCTGCACCCGCCGGCCGCCAGTTCATCGCCGCCTCTTTCGTGCCGGAGCTGAATCTGTACGTGCTGGCCGAAGTGCCGGAAGCGGAAGTGCTGGGCAATGTCACGCGCTCGGCGCTGATCGCCGCGCTGGTCGCCGGCCTCGTGGGTGGCGGCATCGCCCTCGCCATCATCTATGCCATCAGCCGCGCCATTGCCGCGCCCGTCGCGCGGGCGGCCGACATGCTGGGTGAAATCGCCAGCGGCAATGGCGACCTGAGCCGCCGCATGCTGGTCGAATCGGAAGATGAAGTCGGTGCACTGGCTTCCGCCTTCAACCGCTTCGTCGCATCGCTGAACGTGACGATACGCGAAGTTCGCGACAGTACAGGGGCGATTGCCAGCGCATCGAGCCAGATCGCGTCGGGCAACCTGGACCTGTCGGCGCGTACGGAAGCCCAGGCCTCAAGCCTGGAAGAAACGGCGGCGGCCATGGAAGAATTGACGTCGACCGTGAAGCAGAACGCGGACAATGCGCGGCAGGCGAACCAGCTGGTGGTGTCGGCCTCGAGCCACGCCGTCAAGGGCGGCGAGGTGGTGGGACAAGTGGTGCAGACGATGGGCGCCATTACGGAAAGTTCGCGCAAGATCGCGGACATTATCGGCGTGATCGACGGTATTGCGTTCCAAACCAATATCCTGGCCCTGAACGCGGCCGTCGAGGCGGCCCGTGCCGGAGAGCAGGGCCGTGGCTTTGCCGTGGTGGCGACGGAAGTGCGCAACCTGGCGCAGCGCTCGGCCGCGGCGGCCCGGGAAATCAAGGACTTGATCGTCGACTCGGGCAGCAAGGTGGAAGCCGGTAGCAAGCTGGTCGATTCAGCCGGCGCCACCATGCAGGACATCGTCGTTTCCGTGCAGCGCGTGGCCGACCTGATGGGAGAGATCGCCTCGGCCAGCCAGGAGCAAAGCCAGGGCATCGCGCAAGTCAACGCCACCGTCACGCAGATGGATGATGCGACCCAGCAAAACGCCGCACTGGTGGAGGAAGCGGCCGCGGCGGCCCAGTCCCTGCAGGATCAGGCGGGCCGGCTGGCGCAGGTGGTCAGCGTCTTCAAACTGGAGGAATCGGGCCATGCGGCGGCGCATCCTGCGCTGACCAGCCAGCCCGCGCTGCCCAAGCCTGTTCGCCCAGCGATGGCCAGGGTACCGACAGCGGCCGCGCGCCCGAAAGCGCCGGCCAGCGATGCGTGGGAAGAGTTTTAAGCCGATTAAAGGGCCGGCGACTTCACGCTGGCCGCCTGCTTGAAGAAGTTATGGATGCCGCTTTCGCTCATGCGGCGTGCATTCGCCAGCTCGCCGCCCTTGGTGGCGTACAGCACCTGGTTGTTGTCGCTGGAAACCAGCACGGCGGCCGGGATGCCTTTCTTGAGCGGATTGCCATAGGCTTGCGCCACGTCCAGGTTATGGTCGAAATTGCCGACATCGACCTTGACGACCTTGAATTCCTGCTGCATCAGCTGTGCATTTTTCCCTTCCTTCAGGGCCTTGTCGAGCGCGCGGCAATCCTCGCACCAGTTGGCGCCAAAGATCAGCAGCACGGGCACATGGGCCGCCTTGGCCTCGGCCAGCGCGCGGGCCACGTCGGCCTTGGCGTCTGCCGCCGCGTTGTAGGGCAAATGCGGCGTGGCGGCAGGCGCGGCGGTAGGTGTCGGGGCGGCGGCAACGGCGGCGCCGGCGAACAGCAGGCTGGCGAAGAGGATGGAAAGACGCATGCGGGGCTCCTGAGAGAAGATCGTGAGGCCAGCTGAACAGGCGCCAGCAGGCGTGATTGCCTAGAATATGCCTGCTTGTCAGAAATATCCACCATTTAATTGCACTGTGCTTATGCGGAAAACGTATAAGCAATCCCGAGGAGACGTGACGTGCGCCTGCAAGATACCCTGCCCCCGCCCCTGTCGGGCGCCGCGCGCATGCTGCGCAGCGCCTATCCCGGCGGCATGCCCGACGCGGCGTATTTCCCCGTGCTGGCCCTGCTGTATGAACACTTTTCCGACCGTAACCTGGCCCAACTGGTGGCCGCCGTCACGGGCAAGGATGCGGCGCGGGTATCCAATGACATCCATGCCTGCGCCAGCAGCAAACCGGAACCGGCCGCCATCGCCGCCGTCAGGAGCCTGCTGGAACGGCACGGCTTGCAGGCCGTCTGTGCAGAGGATGAGTGAGCACAGGCAGCGAAACAGCACGCATGGGATAATATCGGGCTCACACTGAGCAACGCGGCCCGAACGCGCCCTCCCCACCATGACGACTTCTTTCCTGGCACGCTGGCTGCCGCAACCGAACAATGGCAGCCGCCGCGAACAATTGCGCGCCTGCGCGGGCGCCATCTGCGGTCTGCTGCTCACTGGTCTCATCTGCCATTTCCTGCTGGCCCCGAATAGCGCCAGCGTCTACCTGATCGCGCCCATGGGCGCTTCCGCCGTCCTGCTGTTCTGCCTGCCGGCCAGTCCGCTGGCGCAACCATGGTCGGTGGTGGGAGGCAATGTCGTCTCGGGCCTGGTGGGCGTGGCTTGCGTCAAATGGCTGGGACCCAGCGTGGGCGTGGCGGCACTGGCCGCCTGCCTGGCCATCGGCGCCATGTTCGCGCTGCGCTGCCTGCATCCGCCCGGCGGCGCCGTGGCGCTCACCACCGTCGTGGGCGGCGCCAGCGTGCATGCGGCCGGCTTTGAATTCGTCTTCATCACCGTGCTGTTCAATTCGGCCGTGCTGGTCGCCTGCGCCGTGCTGTACAACAACCTGACGGGACGCCGCTACCCGCACACCCAGCAGCTGGCAACGCCGCATCCGCACGCCACCAAGGATGACGTGCCCAGCAACCGCCTGGGCTTTTCGCCGGACGACCTCGACGCCGTGCTGCGCCAGCACAGCGAAGTGCTCGACATCAGCCGCGACGATTTGCAGGCCATCTTCCTGCAAACGGAGATGCGCGCCTACCAGCGCCGCTTCGGCGTCGTCACCTGCGCCGACATCATGTCGAAGGACGTGCTCAGCGTGGAATTCGGCACGCCGCTCGATGCCGCCTGGCGCACCATGCGCGAGCATCAGGTGGGCGCCCTGCCCGTGCTGAACCGGGCGCGCCGCGTCATCGGCATCATCACGCAGACGGATTTCCTGCGCCATGGCGGACTCGACGATTATCAGGGCATGCGCCAGCGCCTGCGCAGCCTGCTGCAGCGCAGCGGCCTCAGCCACAGCGACAAGCCGGAAGTGGTGGGGCAACTGATGACGCCGTCACCGCATACGGCCCGCCTGGGCACGCCCATCATCGACCTGGTGCCCCTGATGGCCGACGCCGGCTACCACCACATTCCCATCGTCGATGAGGAAGACCGCCTGGCCGGCATCATCAGCCAGTCCGACCTGATGGCGGCCCTGTACGAAAGCCGCTTTGCCGAGGCCGTGGCATGACGCCATTCCAGGCCCTGCTGACTGGCCCCGAGGGCGGGCCGGCCGGCACGCCCGTCAGCGCGCATTTCTTCGGCAACCAGCTGGTCATCGACGCGCCCGGTCACAGCGTCGATATCGCGCAACTGGTCGTCAGCGTCGGCGGCGTCGATGGGCCCGAACTGTTCCTGAACTGGCTCGACGGACAAGGCCGGCAAGCGTCGCTCAAGCCGCTGGGAGCAAGCGCCATCGCCACCGTCTTGCAGGAGGCGCCGGCCGCGCTGCAGCCGCAATTGCAGCGCCTGTGGGGCGAGCGCCAGCGCAACCGCCGGCAGGTGTCTGGCTGGCTGCTTGGCTTGACGGGCGCGGCCGTCGTCGCCACGGCATTGCTGTGGTGGCAGGGCGGCCATGCCATCGGCGTGCTGGCGGGATGGATTCCGCTGTCGACGGAAAAGCAGCTGGGCGAGCTGGCCCTGGCGCAGGTGCGCGCCCAGGGTGGCATCGTCGAGAGCGGTGCGGCGCAGCACACTGTGCAGGAAATCGGCCAGAAGCTGACGGCCGGCTCGCGCTACCAGTACCGCTGGCTGGTCAGGAACGATGACAGCGTCAATGCGTTCGCCATGCCCGGCGGCATCATCGTCGTGCATACAGGCTTGCTGCGCCAGGCGGCCGACCCCGGCGAACTGGCCGGCGTGCTCGCGCATGAAGTACAGCATGTGGAGCAACGCCATTCGCTGCGGCAAATGATCAGCAGCCTGGGCTGGGGCGCCCTGGTGGGCGTCACCATCGGCGACATCAGCGCCGTGGCCGCCATGCTGGCGCACCAGGCCGGCACCTTGTATTTCAGCCGCGACATGGAGGAAGAAGCAGACCGGCTGGGCCTGCACGCCTTGCAGCGCGCGCATATCCGCCCCGACGGCATGCTGACGTTTTTCCAGACACTCGGCGACAAGGAACAGGACAAGGCTGCCGCGCCGGGCTGGCTCTCGTCGCATCCGCAAACGGCCACGCGCGCGCAGCAGATCCGCGGCCTGATCGCCGCCACGCCCTGCGCCGCCTGCCTGCCCTTGCAAAGCGGCAGCTGGCAGCAGATGAAAGCGGCCTTGCCGGCCAGCGTCAAATAGCCGCGCCTGCGCGACACAGAAGTGGCAGCTTCTGCCCAAGATAAATTATCCAAACGAGCCGGGCAATGGCGTATGCTTACGCCCCGGCTGCTCCTCCGCGACCGGCCATCCCGACCTCGCTACGCCTCCGTTCATTCTCCTCCTTACAAAGGACATCGCGCATGAAGCATCGTTTTGCCGCCGGCACCCTCGGCACCCTGGCCGTCTCCCTGTTACTCGCCTACGCGCCCATCGCGCACGCAGCCCAAGCCGCTGCCAAGGCAACCGTCGCGCCGGCCGTCAGCGCGCCCAAGGCCAGGCAGCAGCTGCAAGTGCTGGCCGACCAGTACTACGATGCGCTGGCCCGTTTCGAGCCGATCAACGCCACCGAGAGCGGCGACAACCGTTTTGACGACCAGCTGGGTTCGGCCATCGTGCCTGCCGCGCGCGCCAAACAATTTGCCCTGTACCGCCAGTACCAGAAAACCCTGCGCGCCATCGCGCGCCAGCAACTGTCGCACCAGGACCAGATCAACTACGACATCCTCGACTATGAACTGGCCACGGCGCTGAGCTTCGAGCGCTTCCCCGAATATCTGCTGCCGCTGAACCAGATGGACAGCATGCCCGTCACCCTGGCCAATTATGCGGGCGGCGAGGCATCGCAGCCTTTGACCACGGTCAAGGAGTATGACGCTTACCTGAGCCGTATCGGCCAATTGCCGGGCTGGATAGACCAGGCCATCGCCAACATGCGCGTCGGCATGCAAAAAGGCATCGTGCTGCCGAAGGCGCTGACGGAATCGGCACTGCCGCAATTCAAGAAGCTCGTCAGCGCCACGCCGCAGGCCAGCGTCTATTACACACCGATCAAGAACTTGCCGGCCGGGTTTTCCGACGCCGACAAGGCGCGCCTGACGCAAACCTACACCGTCATCATCGAGGCCAAGCTGATGCCGGCCCTGCAGCGCCTGGCCACGTTCATGGAACAGGATTACCTGCCAGCCAGCCGCGACAGCAGCGGCTGGAGCGCCCTGCCCGATGGCGCAGCCTGGTACCAGGCGCGCGTGGCCAGCAGCACCACGACGGACCTGAAGCCGGAACAGATCCACGCCATCGGCCTGAAGGAAGTGGCGCGCATCCAGGAACAGTATGCGATCGTGGGTCCGAAGATGGGCTACAACGGCCCGGCCGCCGGCTTGCCCGTGTGGGTCTCGGAACAGGCGAAATACCGTCCGTTCAAGACGGACCAGGAAGTGCTCGACGTCTACCGCAAGATGAACGTATTGCTCGACAGCAAATTGCCGGCCCTGTTCACGCTGGTGCCGAAGGCGCCGCTGGACTTGCGCCTGGAGCCTGAGCTGAGCCGTGACACGGCGGCCGACCACTACACGGCGCCGGCCGCCGACGGTTCGCGGCCCGGCGTGTTCTGGTCCGTCGTCACCGATCCGAAACTGTATGGCGACACGGGCATGACGACGCTGTTCCTGCATGAAGGCAAGCCAGGCCACCATTTCCACCTGGCGCTGGTGCAAGAGATGGACTTGCCGAACTTCCGCCGCTTCGGTGGCAACAATGCCTTCACGGAAGGCTGGGCCCTGTACGCGGAAACCCTGGGCAAGGAAATGGGCCTGTTCGACGATCCGGCGCAATACTTCGGCCACTTGAACGACGAGATGCTGCGCGCCGTGCGCCTGGTGGTCGACACGGGGCTGCACACCAAGGGCTGGACGCGCGAGCAGACGATCAAGTACATGCGCGATACCCTCGGCTATGACGCCGTGGCGAAAAGCGAAACGGAACGCTACATGGCCTGGCCCGGCCAGGCGCTGGGCTACAAGATCGGCTCGCTGAAGATCGTCGAACTGCGCCAGCGCGCACAACAGGCGCTGGGTGACAAGTTCAGCCTGCCGAAGTTCCATGAAGTCGTGCTCAGCGACGGCACCCTGCCCCTGAAACTGCTGGAAGCCAAGGTCGACCTGTGGATCGCGCAGCAGAAATAAGACGCGGCGCCTGAAGGCAAAACGGCAGCTCCTTGACGGGGCTGCCGTTTTTTTCACCTGCGCGTTGAGGGTTACACCAGCAGCGCCGCGCTCATCGAGCGCACTTCCTCGGCCGATTCGGCCAGGATGCTTTGCAGGGTGTCATTGTCGATAATGAAGTCGATCACGGAATCGGATGGCGTGAGCATTTCCACAAACGTCACCTGCAGCGGCGAAGGCACGGGCGACAGTTGCTTGGCCAGCAATAAAGTATCGAGCAGGGAGTCGGGCGGGATCGACAGCAAGCCATCGCGCAAGCCTTCGATGGCCTCGCTGACGGCTTGCGGTATCAGCAGCTTCTTCATGACTTCGCGGGAAATGATTTCCTCGGCCGATTCCATCCAGTGATCGGCATCGTCGTCGAGCAAGCCAGGAAATTCATCGGCGCGCGACAGGAGATAGAAACCGCCCACCTCATGCACGATGCCGGCGAACAGGGCCGTATCGGGATCGACGTTGGTGACGCGGCGGGCGATCACGTGCGCCAGCGCCGCCACATGCGCCGTGTGCTCCCACAGCTGGGTCGCCTTCTGGCGCAGCACGGGATCGATGATCTTGCTGCCGAACTGGCGCACCACCATGGCTGCCACCAGCGCATACAGATTGCGGTAACCCATGCGCATGACGGCCGCGCGCACGCTGGTGACGGGCGGCGCATCGCCGCGGCTATACACGGCCGAATTGGCCAGCGCGACCGTACGCGCCGCTAGCAGGGGCTCGGCCAGCACCAGCTTGATGGCGTGGTCGATATGGCAATCCGGCTCGGCCAATGCCAGCTGTAATTGCAAGGCGGAATTCACGCTGGTGGGAAACGTCAATTCTCCGCGCACCGCCTGGGAAACGATCAAACCGAACGCCTGTAATTTATTCATCATACGATCAATCCGCCTCAGCTATTATTCTAGAAAACAATTCCACGTTATAGCAGAAATTGATTACCAGGCCCGGTCATTAAAAAACCAGCGGCAAACCATTCGCCTGCAACATGCCATCCGTCCGGGCCAATGCGCCCAGGGCCAATTCATCGCCGATGACAAATAACTTCGGCTGCTGCAATACCTGCAGCAGGAATGGCTGCCCCTCGCGCAGGCGGCGCCGATAATCGGCCAGCGTATATAAGTTGGGATTGATTTTACGCCGCAAGGTTCGCTCGGCCGGGGCCAATCCCGTCAATAGATCGCCGTAATTGGCTTCCTCGCCCACCAGCAGCAGATCGACGGCGCTGCCCGGCATATCCTGCCCCTTCGCCGTGGCGCCATACACGAATGCCAGGTGCAGTTGCGCGCGCAGGGGCGCCAGGGTCGTACTGAGCACGCCGACCAGGCCGAAAGTCTTCTGCACCAGTCCGCTCAACTCGGGATACACGAGGCTTTCCTTGTTGGGCCAGAAGCGCCGCACATTGCCGATGCGCTCGGACGTGATAAGGCCGGACTCGTGCAAGCGGCGCAGTTCCCGCTGCGCCGAAGCACTGCCCAGCCCCGTCAGGCGCATGATCTCATTCAAATGAAAGCCCTCATTCACGCGGACAAAGAGCAATCCCAGCAGTTTTTGCTGGGCGGGAGTAAACAGGGCTTGGGCAATCATGCGCCAAATCTTAGCATGAATAAACTGGAAATTAGCGCGGCCTGCGCGATAGGCGACGGCGCTGCAACAGTGCTGTTCCGCAGCCGTCACAGCTCAATGATGGCGTGGGCAGCGGCACGTGTCGTGATCGTGCGCGCCCTGCCGTCTACTCGATGTGCATGCCCAATCTCGTCGATATTTAATCAATGGCATTCAGCATTCATCGCGCCGCAATTGCCCCGCATTCAATCATGGCAATACAAGTCGCGTCGTTTGCCCGATATCAAATTCGGAATGCATGGCGCCGTTTTAAATAACATGGACACCGGGTTTCATATTCCTCCCCCAATTGATACATGCCGTTTGAGTATCGGCATACCGATTCGTGTCGCATGAATTAAAAGGCGAAAAAAAACGGCACCCGAAGGTGCCGTTCTTGTCAGCTAGCAGCGCAGATTACGCTTCGTCGCCGTGGTGTTGCTGGATCTCGATGTCTTGCAGCGCTTCGGCAGCTTCGCCAGCCAGCGAGGCTTTCTCGGCCAGCAGCAGGGCTTGACGCTCTTCCACTTCCCACGCTTCTTTCTCTTTGCGTGCGCGGTGGAAGGCCAGGCCCGTACCGCCAGGAATCAGACGGCCGACGATGACGTTCTCTTTCAGGCCGCGCAGACCATCGCGCTTGCCCATGATCGCCGCTTCGGTCAGCACGCGGGTGGTTTCCTGGAACGATGCGGCCGAGATGAACGAATCGGTCGACAGCGATGCCTTGGTAATACCCAGCAAGACGTTTTCGTAGGTCGCTGGAATCTTGTTCTCAACGGCCATGCGATCGTTCTCGTCCAGCAGTTCCGAACGCTCTACCTGCTCGCCAACGATGTAGTTGGTGTCGCCGGCATTGACGATCTGTACGCGGCGCAGCATCTGACGCACGATCACTTCGATGTGCTTGTCATTGATCTTCACGCCTTGCAGACGGTACACGTCCTGCACTTCGTCGACGATGTAACGTGCCAGCGCTTCGATACCCAGCAGGCGCAGGATGTCTTGCGGATCGGCCGGGCCGTCCACGATCATCTCGCCCTTGTTCACGACTTGGCCGTCATGCACCAGCACTTGTTTGTCCTTGGTGATCAAGAACTCATGCTTGTTGCCGTCCATGTCCGTGATTTCCAGACGCTGCTTGCCCTTGGTTTCTTTACCGAACGCAACCGTACCCGTGACTTCCGCCAGCATACCGGCATCTTTCGGCGAGCGCGCTTCGAACAGTTCCGCAACGCGTGGCAGACCACCGGTAATATCGCGCGTTTTTTGCGATTCGGTAGGAATACGTGCCAGCACTTCACCCACCGATACCTGTTGACCGTCCTTCACCATGATCAGCGCGCCGACCTGGAAGCCGATCGCCACCGAGTGTTCGGTGCCGGCGATCTTGACTTCTTCGTTCGCGTCGTTGATCAGCTTGACTTGCGGACGCAGGGTCTTGGTCAGCGAACCGCGACGCTTCGCATCGATCGCCACCAGGGTGGACAGACCGGTCACTTCGTCGACCTGACGGGCGACGGTGACGCCTTCTTCGACGTTCTCGAAACGCACTTGACCGGCGTATTCGGTAATGATCGGACGGGTCAGCGGATCCCACGTTGCCAGGGCCGTACCGGCCTTGATGACCATGCCGTCCTTGACGATCAGGGTCGCACCGTACGGTACTTTATGACGCTCACGCTCACGGCCATGGTCGTCGGTGATCAGCACTTCGCCGGAACGGGAAATGACGATTTGCGCGCCCTTGCCGTTCGTCACGTAACGCATGGTTGCCGTGAAGCGGATGGTACCGTTCGACTTGGCTTCCACCGACGATGCCACTGCCGCACGCGATGCCGCACCACCAATGTGGAACGTACGCATGGTCAGCTGGGTACCCGGCTCACCAATCGACTGCGCTGCCACCACACCGACGGCTTCGCCGGCGTTGACCAGCATGCCGCGGCCCAGGTCGCGGCCATAGCACTTGGCGCACAGGCCGAAGCGCGTGTCGCAAGTCAGCGGCGTGCGGACCTTGACTTCATCGATGGACAGACGCTCGATCTCTTCGACCATGTCTTCGTCCATCAGGGTGCCGGCTTCGTACAGCGTTTCCTGGGTTTCAGGATTGACGACGTCATGCACTACCACGCGGCCGAGGATACGGTCGCGCAACGGTTCGATGACTTCACCACCTTCGACCAGTGCCTTCATGACGGCGCCGTTCATGGTGCCGCAATCGTCCTCGATCACCACCAGATCTTGCGTCACGTCAACCAGACGACGCGTCAGGTAACCGGAGTTAGCCGTTTTCAGCGCCGTATCGGCCAGACCTTTACGTGCACCGTGGGTCGAAATGAAGTACTGCAAAACGTTCAGACCTTCGCGGAAGTTCGCGGTAATCGGCGTTTCGATAATCGAGCCATCCGGTTTGGCCATCAGACCACGCATACCGGCCAACTGACGAATCTGGGCTGCGGAACCGCGCGCGCCGGAGTCGGCCATCATGTAAATGGCGTTGAACGATTCTTGCGTCGACTTGGTGCCGTCGCGGCGGATCACGTCTTCGACTTTGAGCTGGTCCATCATGGCCTTGCCGACTTCATCGGAGGTCTTGCCCCAGATATCGACTACCTTGTTGTAACGCTCGCCGGCGGTCACGAGACCCGAGGCGTATTGCTGTTCGATCTGCTTGACTTCCGATTCGGCCGTCGCGATCAGCGTGACTTTTTGCGGCGGTACCAGCATGTCGTCGACGCAGATCGAGATACCGGCGCGTGTCGCCAGGCGGAAACCCGATTGCATCAGTTTGTCTGCGAACACCACGGTGGCGCGCAGGCCGCACTTGCGGAACGACGTGTTGATCAGCTTGGAAATTTCTTTCTTTTTCAGCGCGCGGTTCAGCACCGAGAAAGGCAGGCCCTTAGGCAGGATTTCCGACAGGATCGCACGGCCGATCGTCGTTTCGTAGCGGGTAACCGTTTTCTCGAATTCGCCCGTTTCGGCGTTTTTCGGGTATTCGGTAATACGCACGGTGACGCGGGTCGTCAGTTCGACTTCCTTGTTGTCGTAGGCGCGGATCACTTCCGACACGTCAGGGAACATCATCCCTTCGTTCTTCGCATTGATCGCTTCGCGGGTCGCGTAGTACAGACCCAGCACGATATCCTGCGACGGCACGATCGACGGTTCGCCGTTCGATGGGAACAGAATGTTGTTCGATGCCAGCATCAGGGTGCGTGCTTCCATCTGCGCTTCGATCGACAGAGGAACGTGGACCGCCATTTGGTCACCGTCAAAGTCGGCGTTGA
The DNA here is from genome assembly GCF_030397695.1 of Janthinobacterium sp. SUN118. NCBI lineage: Bacteria > Pseudomonadati > Pseudomonadota > Betaproteobacteria > Burkholderiales > Oxalobacteraceae > Janthinobacterium > Janthinobacterium sp. SUN118. The sequence continues at coordinate 345,379 of NZ_JAPUBV010000002.1, forward strand.
ATGCGGCGCAGACGAGCGGATGCAGCTGGATGGCCTTGCCTTCAATCAGGACGGGCTCGAAAGCCTGGATACCCAGGCGGTGCAGCGTAGGTGCGCGGTTCAACATGATCGGATGTTCACGGATCACGTCTTCCAGGATGTCCCACACGACCGGCTCTTGAATCTCGACCAGCTTTTTAGCGGCCTTGATCGTGGTCGCCAGACCCATCAGTTCCAGTTTATTGAAAATGAATGGTTTGAACAGTTCCAGCGCCATCAGTTTCGGCAAGCCGCACTGATGCAGTTTCAATTGCGGGCCCACGACGATGACCGAACGACCGGAGTAATCGACGCGTTTGCCCAGCAAGTTTTGACGGAAACGGCCGCCCTTGCCCTTGATCATTTCTGCCAGCGATTTCAGCGGACGCTTGTTGGCGCCGGTCATCGCTTTGCCGCGACGGCCGTTGTCCAGCAGCGAATCGACCGCTTCTTGCAGCATGCGCTTTTCGTTGCGCGTGATGATCTCTGGAGCGCGCAGCTCCATCAGGCGTTTCAGACGGTTGTTACGGTTGATGACGCGGCGATACAGATCGTTCAGATCCGAGGTCGCGAAACGGCCACCATCCAGCGGTACCAGCGGACGCAGTTCCGGCGGCAGCACCGGCAGCACTTCCATGATCATCCAGTCAGGCTTGATGCCCGAACGTTGGAACGCTTCCAGCACTTTCAGGCGCTTCGCGTATTTCTTGATCTTGGCTTCGGATTTCGATTCCTTCAGTTCCACGCGCAGGGTTTCGGCATCGCGGTGGATGTCGATCGAGCGCAGCAGTTCACGGATACCTTCGGCGCCCATGAAGGCGGTGAAGTCGTCGCCGTACTCTTCGTACTTGGCGGCGTAGTCGTCTTCCGACATGATCTGGCACTTCTTCAGCGGGGTCATGCCTGGATCGGTCACGACGTATGCTTCAAAGTACAGCACGCGTTCGATGTCCCGCAGGGTCATGTCCAGGACCATGCCCAGACGCGACGGCAGCGATTTCAGGAACCAGATGTGCGCGGTTGGCGAGGCCAGCTCGATGTGGCCCATGCGCTCGCGGCGCACCTTGGCCAGCGTGACTTCGACGCCGCACTTTTCGCAGATCACGCCGCGGTGTTTCAGGCGCTTGTACTTGCCGCACAGGCATTCGTAGTCCTTGATCGGGCCAAAGATCTTGGCGCAGAACAGGCCGTCGCGCTCAGGCTTGAAGGTACGGTAGTTGATGGTTTCCGGCTTTTTGACTTCGCCGTAGGACCACGAACGGATTTTCTCAGGCGAAGCGAGACCGATCTTGATTGCATCGAAGGTCTCGTTGGTCTGTACTTGCTTGAATAGATCGAGCAGTGCTTTCATGTATCACTCCAGAGGTGATTAAATTTCTATATTCCTGAGACTACATTGCCCGGCATGGTTTCCCAGCCGGGCTTTGTGTTTCCCAAACCAAATGACAGGTGGCTGTCGTTTAGTTGCGTTCGAGGTCGATATCGATACCGAGCGAACGGATTTCCTTGACCAGCACGTTGAACGATTCCGGCATGCCGGCGTCGATCACGTGGTCGCCCTTGACGAGGTTTTCGTACACTTTGGTACGGCCATTCACGTCATCGGACTTGACGGTCAACATCTCTTGCAAGACATACGACGCGCCATACGCTTCCAGTGCCCAGACTTCCATCTCACCGAAACGCTGACCACCGAACTGGGCTTTACCGCCCAGTGGCTGTTGCGTCACCAGCGAGTAAGGACCGGTCGAACGCGCATGCATCTTGTCATCGACCAAGTGATGCAGTTTCAGCATGTGCATGACGCCGACGGTGACCTTGCGCTCGAACGCTTCACCGGTGCGACCGTCATACATGGTCACCTGGTTTTTCGACGCGGTCATGCCCAGGTTCTTGGCGATGTCGTCCGGATACGCCAGGTCCAGCATGCGGCGGATCTCTTCTTCATTGGCACCGTCGAACACTGGCGTGGCGAATGGAACACCTTTTTTCAGGTTTTCCGCCAGCTTCATGATCTCTTCGTCGTCGAAGTCGTTCAGCTCTTCAGCACGGCCGTTATCGTTGTAGATCGTCGTCAGGTACTTGCGCACTTGCTCGACCTTGGTTTGCGCCTTCAGCATTTCGCCGATGCGGATACCCAGACCCTTGGCAGCCCAGCCCAAGTGAGTCTCGAGAATCTGACCAACGTTCATCCGCGAAGGAACGCCCAGCGGGTTCAGCACAACGTCGGCTGGCGTGCCGTCGGCCATGTATGGCATGTCTTCCACAGGAACAATACGGGAAACCACACCCTTGTTACCGTGGCGACCCGCCATCTTGTCGCCCGACTGCAGGCGGCGTTTCACGGCCAGGTACACCTTGACCATTTTTTGCACGCCTGGTTGCAGCTCATCGCCTTGCGTCAGTTTCTTGCGCTTCTCTTCGAAGGCCAGATCGAACTGGTGACGCTTCTCGTTGATCGATTCCTTGATCGCTTCCAGCGCTACCGCCGCATCGTCGTCCGCAGGGCGGATGTCGAACCAGTGGTATTTGTCCAGATCGGCCAGGTAATCCTTGGTGATCTTGGCGCCTTTGGCCAGCTTTTTAGGGCCGCCGTTGACGACTTTGCCGATCAGCATTTTTTCCAGACGCTGGAAGGCATCGCCTTCCACGATACGCATCTGGTCGTTCAAATCCAGACGGAAGCGTTTCAGTTCGTCATCGATAATTTGCTGGGCACGCTTGTCGCGCACGATGCCTTCACGGGTGAAGACTTGCACGTCGATCACGGTACCGATCATGCCCGAAGGCACGCGCAGCGAAGTATCTTTCACGTCCGATGCTTTTTCGCCGAAAATCGCGCGCAGCAGCTTCTCTTCCGGGGTCAGCTGGGTTTCGCCTTTAGGCGTCACTTTACCGACCAGGGTGTCGCCAGCCTGCACTTCAGCACCGATGTAGACGATACCGGACTCATCCAGACGTGCCAGCTGATTTTCAGCCAGGTTCGAGATGTCGCGCGTAATTTCCTCCGCGCCCAGTTTCGTGTCACGGGCCACCACCGACAACTCTTCGATGTGAATCGAAGTGTAGCGGTCGTCCTTGACGACGTTTTCCGAGATCAGGATCGAATCCTCGAAGTTCAGACCATTCCATGGCATGAAGGCCACGGTCATGTTCTGGCCCAGAGCCAATTCACCCAGATCGGTCGATGCGCCGTCGGCGATCACGTCGCGCTTGGCGACACGGTCGCCCACTTGCACGATAGGACGCTGGTTGATGTTGGTGTTCTGGTTCGAACGGGTGTACTTGATCAGGTTGTAGATGTCGACGCCCACTTCACCAGCTTGCGCTTCGTCATCGTTGACGCGAATCACGACACGGCCCGCATCGATGTAATCGACGATACCGCCACGCAGGGCTTGCACGGTGGTGCCCGAGTCGACCGCAACGGTGCGTTCGATACCGGTACCGACCAGCGCTTTTTCCGGACGCAAGCAAGGCACAGCCTGGCGTTGCATGTTGGCGCCCATCAATGCACGGTTTGCATCATCGTGTTCGAGGAACGGAATCAGCGAGGCAGCGACGGAAACGATCTGGCCCGGCGCCACGTCCATGTACTGGATGCGCTCTGGGGATACCAGGATGGTTTCGCCGGCTTCACGGGCCGAGACCAGTTCATCGGACAGCATGCCTTCGTCGTTGATGGTCGCATTCGCCTGAGCGATGATGTAGCGGCCTTCTTCGATGGCGGACAGATAGTCGATCTGATCGGTAATCTTGGAGCCTTCGACCTTGCGGTACGGGGTTTCCAGGAAGCCGTATTCATTCAGGCGGGCATACAGAGCCAGCGAGTTGATCAGACCAATGTTCGGACCTTCCGGTGTCTCGATCGGGCAGACGCGGCCGTAGTGGGTCGGATGCACGTCGCGCACTTCAAAGCCGGCGCGTTCGCGTGTCAGACCGCCGGGTCCCAGAGCCGATACGCGGCGCTTGTGGGTAATTTCCGACAGAGGATTGGTTTGGTCCATGAACTGCGACAGCTGGGACGAACCGAAGAACTCGCGAATCGCGGCCGAAATCGGCTTCGAATTGATCAGGTCGTGCGGCATCAGGTTGTCCGCTTCGGCTTGGCCGAGGCGTTCCTTGACGGCGCGCTCAACACGCACCAGGCCGGCGCGGAATTGATTCTCAGCCAGTTCGCCCACGCAACGTACGCGACGGTTACCCAGGTGATCGATATCGTCGACTTCGCCGCGGCCATTGCGCAGTTCCACCAGGATCTTGATCACGGCCAGCACGTCTTCGTTCGACAGGGTCATGGCGCCCGTCAGTTCATCGCGGCCAATGCGGCGGTTGAACTTCATGCGGCCCACGGCCGACAGGTCGTAGCGGTCCGAGTTGTAGAACAGGCCGTTGAACAGCGCTTCAACGGAGTCTTCCGTTGGCGGTTCGCCTGGACGCATCATGCGATAGATCGCCACTTTCGCGGCCATCTGGTCGGCAGTGTCGTCGATACGCAGGGTTTGCGAGATGTAGGCGCCCTGATCCAGGTCGTTCGTGTACAACGTTTGGATTTCGGAAATGTTAGCATCGCGCAAACGACCCAGCAAATCTTCGGTCAGCTCATCGTTCGCGGAAGCGACGACTTCGCCGGTATCGCCATCGACGATGTTCTTCGCCAATACGCGGCCCAGCAGGTAGTCTTCCGGTACGGAAATGTGCTTGATGCCGGCAGCTTCGATATCACGCACGTGCTTGGCGTTGATACGCTTGTCTTTCAGGACCAGCGTCTTGCCCGACTTGTCGACGATGTCGAAACGCGCGACTTCACCGCGCAGACGCTCGGCAACGAATTCCATTTCCGCGCCTTCGGAGCGCAGGTTGAAATTGTCGAAGACAAAGAAGTTGGCCAGGATTTGCTCGTGCGACATGCCGATTGCTTTGAGCAAAATCGTCACAGGCATCTTGCGGCGGCGGTCGACGCGGAAGAACAGGATGTCTTTCGGGTCGAACTCGAAGTCCAGCCACGAACCGCGGTAAGGAATGATACGCGCGGAGAACAGCAGCTTGCCCGACGAGTGGGTCTTGCCGCGGTCGTGCTCGAAGAACACGCCAGGCGAACGGTGCAGCTGGGAAACGATAACCCGCTCAGTGCCGTTGATGACGAACGAACCGGTGGTCGTCATGAGCGGCAATTCGCCCATGTAGACTTCCTGTTCCTTCATTTCCTTGACGACTGGCTTGGTTGGCGATTCCTTGTCCAGGATCACCAGGCGCACTTTCGCGCGCAGCGGCGACGCGAACGTCAGGCCACGTTGTTGACATTCTTTGACGTCAAAGGCAGGATCGCCCAGAACGTACGACAAGAATTCGAGACGCGCAAAACCATTGTGCGAAACGATAGGGAAAATCGAGGTGAAAGCCGACTGCAGGCCATCATTCTTGCGGCCGGACGGTGCTATGTCCTCTTGCAAGAAGCTATGATAAGACTCGAGCTGGGTCGCCAGCAGGAACGGAACGTGGTGAACGTTGGCGCGCTTCGCGAATGATTTGCGAATGCGTTTCTTCTCAGTAAATGAGTAGTGCATGGACACTCCGTGAGTGACAGAAAGGATAGAAAATTCAGGTTTTGCAAGTGTTCGTTTGCACCGCTGCGTGTGACACAGACGAAACCTCAAGGCTCTGCTTTCCGGCTTGAATCGAATAAAAACTGCTGCTACAACTACATGACAAATACGATGCAGACGACAAAGGAGCCAAAGTCGGATTTCCCCCCTTGCGAGGGGAAACCTCAGACTTTGACTCGGGCGCTAACTGACGCCGGTACAGATATTACTTGATCGAAGCGGTTGCGCCGGCTTCTACCAGTTTCTTCTGTGCTGCTTCAGCGTCAGCTTTCGACACTGCTTCTTTCACAGTTTTTGGTGCGCCATCGACCAGGTCTTTAGCTTCTTTCAAGCCCAGGCCGGTGATTTCGCGAACTGCTTTAATAACGCCAACTTTGTTTGCGCCGAAGGTGTCAAGGATGACGTTGAATTCGGTTTGTTCTTCAGCTGCTGCTGCTGGGCCTGCTGCAGGACCGGCCGAAGCCATTGCTGCTGCGGACACGCCGAATTTTTCTTCGAATGCTTTAACCAGGTCGTTCAGGTCCATTACGGACATGGCGCTAACTGCTTCCAGGATATCGTCTTTGCTAATTGCCATTTTGAAACTCCTAAATTTATTACGTTAGTTACATCAGATTGGTACTGAGAGAAAAAAGCGCGCGCAATTAAGCGGCTGCTGGGGCTTCTTCTGCTGCTGCTTCTGCAGGAGCTTCGGCGCCTTCGCCTTTTTTCGCTGCCAGGGCAGCCAGACCACGTGCAAAGCCCGAAACCGGAGCCAGCATAACGCCCAACAACTGCGAAATGAGAACTTCACGGCTAGGAATGCTCGCCAACGCGGTGACAGCAGCTGTATCCAGCGGCTTGCCTGCGTAGTTACCTGCTTTGATGACCAGTTTGTCGTTGGTTTTAGCGAAGTCAGCGATGACTTTAGCTGCTGCAACGGCATCGGCCGAGATCGAGTAGATCAACGGACCGGTCATGGCATCTGCCAGGCTGGCGAATGCGGTACCTTCAACGGAGCGACGAGCCAGAGTGTTTTTCAACACACGCAGGTACACGCCTTGGGCACGCGCTTTAGCACGCAGTTGCGTCAAGTGACCAACCTGGATGCCACGATATTCGGCCACGACGATCGTTTGCGCAGCTGCTACTTGTGCGGAAACTTCGGCGACGACGGCCTTTTTGTCATTCAGATTGAGACTCACGGTCAACCTCCTTAAATGATGTTCGGCAATCACAACCGAGTGGTTGAGCGCCTTGCATCGGTTCGAACACGGCGTCCGAAGTCAAGAAGTACTAAACTGAGCGGATACATTCACGCAGCATGAGGACTACAAAACTTGTTCGGGTACACCATCTGCGTTGGGCACTTCCCGTTGCCGGAAAGTCTATTAACCTTCTGCACATGTGGTCGCAGTCGGCCCAACGGTCTTTGATTGTCTGCCTGCCTGGTGAGAACACCGGGCAGACAGCCCAAAGATGCGCCCGCAGCGCCCGAAGGCGCTACAGGACTTGATTCTGTTACTTAAGCTACCAGGCTAGCCTGGTCAACACGGACGCCAGCGCCCATGGTCGACGACAGCGAAACTTTGCGCAGGTACACGCCTTTGCTCGATGCTGGCTTGGCTTTGTTCAGGGCGTCGATCAGTGCGACCAGATTCGATTTCAGATCTGCGTCAGCGAACGATTTACGGCCGATGGTAGCGTGGATGATACCGGATTTGTCGGTACGGTACTGAACTTGACCGGCTTTCGCGTTTTTCACGGCGGTAGCGACGTCAGGAGTAACAGTGCCAACTTTCGGGTTAGGCATCATGCCGCGTGGGCCCAGGATCTGACCCAGGGTACCAACGATACGCATGGTATCTGGCGAAGCGATGACGATATCGAAAGGCATGTCGCCGGCTTTGATCTGCTCAGCCAGGTCTTCCATACCAACGATGTCGGCGCCGGCTGCTTTAGCAGCTTCCGCTTTTTCGCCCGACGCGAAGACAGCGACGCGTACGGTTTTGCCGGTACCAGCTGGCAGCACGACGGAGCCGCGCACCACTTGGTCGGATTTCTTAGGATCTACGCCCAGTTGTACCGATACGTCGATCGATTCATTGAACTTGGCCGTTGCGCACTCTTTGATCAGAGCGACAGCATTGTCGAAAGCGTACACTTTGGTACGGTCGACTTTGGCTTTCAAAGCCTTGATACGTTTGGATAACTTAGCCATTATACAACACCTTCCACCGTGATACCAATCGAACGAGCGGAACCAGCGATGGTGCGTACAGCAGCATCCATGTCGGCAGCGGTCAGATCAGGGGTTTTCAATTTAGCGATTTCTTCAGCTTGTGCGCGGGTCAGCGTACCGACTTTGTCGGTATGTGGCTTCGGCGAACCTTTGGTGATCGCAGCAGCTTTTTTGATCAGGTAGGTTGCTGGAGGCGTCTTCATCACGAACGTGAAGGACTTGTCCGCAAACGCGGTGATCACGACTGGGATCGGCATGCCTGGTTCCATACCTTGGGTCTGCGCGTTGAACGCCTTGCAGAATTCCATGATGTTCAGACCGCGTTGACCCAGAGCTGGACCGATTGGTGGGGATGGGTTTGCTTTACCAGCTGGCACTTGCAGCTTGATAAAACCAATGATTTTCTTTGCCATGATGGCTCCTATCTTGGATTGAGTAGTAGCGCCCCGCCGATCCTACCCTGGCGGGGCTCCTCTGACCGGATTTCGCTGAGACTGCCGCGGCGCTCCTGGTGGCGCTTGATAATGCTTAAACTTTTTCGACCTGGCCGAATTCGAGTTCCACCGGAGTGGCGCGGCCGAAGATGGTGACCGAGACGCGCACCTTGGATTTCTCGTAGTTGACTTCTTCGACATTGCCGTTGAAATCGGTAAACGGACCATCCTTGATGCGGACTTGCTCGCCCACTTCGTACAAGGTCTTGGGACGGGGCTTTTCAACACCTTCCTGCATCTGGCGCATGATGGCGTCGATTTCGCGCGCGGAGATCGGCGTCGGCTTGTTCGATTTGCCACCGATGAAACCGGTAACCTTGCTGGTGTTCTTGACCAAATGCCAGCTCTCGTCCGTCATTTCCATTTCAACCAGCACATAGCCAGGATAGAAACGACGCTCGGTAACCGACTTCACACCATTCTTGACTTCAACTACTTCTTCGATCGGCACCAGGATCTGGCCGAACTGGTCTTGCATGCCCGCGCGCTCGATGCGCTCGGTCAGTGCGCGCATGACGCTTTTTTCCATGCCGGAATAAGCATGCACGACATACCAGCGCTTGCTGCTCACTGGCACGCTCAGCGCTGCACCAGTATCCGCTGCCGGAGCGTCGCCCGGAACGGACTCTTCCGCCGCTTCATCATGCACATTTTCGCTCATTATTTTTTCCAACCCAGAATTACGTCATACAACAAAAACTCGAGCAATTTATCCGTGCCCCACAGGAAAATCGCCATGACCAGCACAAAGGCAAACACGATCGCAGTGATCTGCGTGGCTTCTTTGCGGGTAGGCCAAACGACTTTCTTGGTTTCGCGCACAGCTTCTTTGGCGAAATTGAGAAATTCACGGCCGGTCGTCGAGACATACAAGAGCGCAACAGCAATAACCAAACCAGCCACAAGCGCGCTTGCACGCACCAGAGCTGGTTGGCCTGCCAGGTAATAAAACCCGACTACTCCTGCAATCGCAGCCACTATTGCCAGCGCGACTTTTATCTTGTCACTCGACGTGCTAACGGTTTGCACGGATTGATTTGACATTTTTCTACTTTCGGTGCCCTGCACCTTGACGGTGGCAGGGACGGAGGGCATCGAACCCCCAACCTTCGGTTTTGGAGACCGACGCTCTGCCAATTGAGCTACGTCCCTACGTAAAACTTTCGAGGAGTGCTATTCTACCACCCAGGACGCCCCGGGTGGAAGCATAACATTTCCTTATGCGAGGATTTTTGCAACCACGCCGGCGCCGACGGTACGACCGCCTTCACGGATAGCGAAGCGCAGACCTTCTTCCATCGCGATCGGGTTGATCAGCTTGACGGTGATCGACACGTTATCGCCTGGCATAACCATTTCTTTGTCTGCTGGCAACTCGATCGAACCAGTTACGTCCGTCGTGCGGAAGTAGAACTGTGGACGGTAGTTGTTGAAGAATGGCGTATGACGGCCGCCTTCGTCTTTCGACAGAACATAGATCTCGCCGGTGAAGTGAGCATGCGGCTTGATCGAGCCTGGCTTGGCCAGAACTTGACCACGTTGCACGTCTTCACGCTTGGTGCCGCGCAGCAGCAGACCAACGTTGTCGCCTGCTTGACCTTGGTCCAGCAGTTTGCGGAACATTTCCACGCCGGTGCAAGTCGTTTTGACGGTATCGGTGATACCAACGATTTCGATCTCTTCGCCGACTTTAACAATGCCGCGCTCGATACGACCGGTAACCACGGTACCGCGACCCGAGATCGAGAACACGTCTTCCACTGGCATCAGGAACGCACCATCAACAGCGCGCTCTGGCGTTGGGATGTAAGCATCCAGCGCATCGGCCAGACGCAGCACTGCGTCAACGCCCATTTCGCCTTCTTTGCCTTCCAGCGCCATACGTGCCGAACCTTTGATGATTGGCAGGTCGTCGCCTGGGAATTCGTACTTCGACAACAGCTCGCGCACTTCCATTTCAACCAGTTCCAGCAGCTCTGCGTCGTCGACCAGGTCGCACTTGTTCAGGAACACGATGATGTATGGAACGCCAACTTGGCGGGCCAGCAGGATGTGTTCGCGGGTCTGTGGCATTGGGCCGTCAGCTGCGGAGCACACCAGAATCGCGCCGTCCATCTGCGCGGCACCGGTAATCATGTTTTTGATGTAGTCGGCGTGGCCTGGGCAGTCAACGTGCGCGTAGTGACGCGTTTCCGTTTCGTACTCGACGTGGGCGGTGTTAATCGTGATACCGCGCGCTTTTTCTTCTGGAGCCGCATCGATCTGGTCGTATGCTTTAGCTTCGCCGCCGAATTTCTTCGACAGAACCGTTGCGATTGCAGCGGTCAGCGTGGTTTTACCGTGGTCGACGTGGCCGATGGTGCCGACGTTGACGTGCGGCTTGGTCCGTTCGAATTTACCTTTTGCCATTTTGAACTCCTAATGATTTGATTAGATTGCTCAGGCACACGCCCGACGGTCTGGTTTGAATTGCTTCTGTGCTGCCTGCTGCGAATTCTGGTGCCCTTGACGTGGATCGAACACGTGGCCTCTCCCTTACCAAGGGAGTGCTCTACCACTGAGCTACAAGGGCTGTAATTTGTTGCATGCGATGCATCAAGCATCTGAACGGAAACTGGAGCGGGTGAAGGGAATCGAACCCTCGTCGTAAGCTTGGAAGGCTTCTGCTCTACCATTGAGCTACACCCGCGAGGTATCGTTCACTTTATCTTCACTTACTTGCTACTACCCAGTTTTCCTTGCAAAAACTTGGTGGAGGGGGCTGGATTCGAACCAGCGTACTCATAGAGAACAGATTTACAGTCTGTCGCCTTTAACCACTCGGCCACCCCTCCGCGGGAACCGCAGAGTATGAAGCATCTACTCACAACTGTCAACCTTATTTACTGATGCCTGACTGCTGCATTTGCTTATAAAGAAGAAGTTGGCTGCTTCGGGGCGTGATTATAAGCTCCCGATTTGAGAATGTGCAAGGGTTGGCGCGAAAAAGTCGTCTTTTTTCGCATTTTTTTTATCCGCCCCGCTTGCAAGCCGCATTTTCCCGTCATTTGCCCCGGTTTACCCCTGCTCACGGGGCGTCAGGCGGATGCATCCACGACGTGCCGCGCGGCTTATATTTGCGCAATAACTGCTGATGCAGGCCCGACAGCACCGGCAATTTGGGGTTGCGCGGATCCAGGCGGCGCACGCCGGCGATGAAATCGAGCGCCTGCTGGCCCATGCGTTCATCCCAGCCGCCATGCTCGAGGCATTTCAGCACGGCCACGGCCGCGTTGAACACCACTTGCGGGTTGTCAGGCAGGCGCGTGACGGCTTCGCTCATCAGGTCGACGGCGCCGCGGAAGTCGCCCTCGCCCGCCCTGGCCGCGCCGGCCGCCACCATGTCGGCCACTTCCTGGCGGCTTTGCCGCGCCAGCGCCTTGGCCAGCTCTTCGCGTCCCGCCTGTTCGAACACGGCCATGGCGCGCGTCATGGCGGCGCTGTCGGGCGCATTGCGCATCACTTCGCGCATCACCTCGGCGGCGCCATCCTCGCGCCCATGCGCCAGGCAATGGCGCGCCAATTCCGTCTTCAGCGTATTCGAGCCGCCGCCGCTATGGCGGTTGGCCGCCAGCGCCGCGTCGAGCGACTGCTGCAGCCTTTCCTCGTTGCCCGTATGCGCATGCAACATGGCGCTGCACAGCGCGCTGCACAGTTCCGCGTTCTTTTGCCCGCCCATCGACTTGTCGAGATCGCGGATCACGGCGCCCACCTGCAGCGGGTCGCCCTTGCGCACCAGCGTCTGCACGAGGCGCACATGGTCTTCCGGATCGCGGAATTCCGAATACTTGGCCTTGCTGACGACCAGTTTCAGGGCTTTCTCCGCCATCTCGATATCATCGGCGGCCAGGGCCGCCTCGCCCAGGCGGCGCAGGCGGCGCACGGCATGCGGCGACAGGGCCACCGCTTCGCTCAGCGCCGCCTGCGCCAGTTCCGGCTTGCCTTGCGCCAGATGAGTGCGGGCCAGCCAGTCATAGGCGTCGAGAAAGCGCTTGTTGTTTTCCAGCAACCCCTCCAGCGTGCCCTGCGCCGCGTCGTACTCGCCCAGCAGGAACTGCGTCTTCGCCTGGCCCAGGCGCGCCCAGCCGATGGCCTTGCTCTCATACAGCGCCGCATAGATCGGCTCGGCATCGGCAGCTTCGCCGAGCAGCAGATGCAATTCGGCGCGCAGGCGCATGAAATCGGTCGCATAGCGCGGATACAGGCTGGCGCCTTCGGTGCAGGCGGCAATCGCGGCGCGCTCGTTGCCCACATCGATCAGCGCATACACGGGCACGAAGGCGTTGCGCTTGTCCAGCGCGCGGCCGATGCGTTCGAGCATGCTGTCAGCGGTAAACGGCTTGAGGATGTAATCGGTGGGCAACAGCTCGACGGCGCTGACCACCTTGGCAAAGCTGCCTTCACCCGTGACCATGAAGAACATGGTCGAGGCGTGCATCAGCTTGTGGTGGCGCAAGTCTTCCAGCATCTGCTGGCCATCCTGCCCGCCTTCGAGGTCGTACTCGCACAGGATCAGGTCATACGATTTGTTGCCCAGCATGCGGATCGCCTGGCCCGAGCTGGCCGCGTCATCGATCTTCGCCAGGCCGCACAGGTTGAGCATATTGTGCAGGCTGGCGCGCATGCCCGGATGCGGCTCGATGATCAGTGCGCTGAGACCCTTGAGTTCTTTCATGTCGTGATGTCCGAAAACTCAGCGGCGCACCACACTGGTGCATGGCGCCAGCCAGCATGAGGCTGCCGAGTATATGACGGCGCCGCGCGCAAGGGAATGGCGCGGCGCCGAAAACCAGCAAGGAAGCCGGCAAATCAGCCGGTGGCGCGCTCCGGATGCCACAGTTGCGGTTCGTGGTCGATCAGGTCGAGCAGTGCGGCCACCACTTCCGGGTCGAACTGGCTGCCGCTGCGCTGTTCGATATATTCACGCACCTGCGGATATGGCCATGGCTCCTTGTACGGACGTTCGTGCAGCAAGGCATCGAAGACATCGACCACGGCGACGATGCGCGCGGCCACGGGAATGTCGCGCCCCGCCAGGCCGTTCGGATAGCCGGCGCCATCGAAATGCTCATGGTGGCCGCCGGCGATCTGCGCGCCATACGTCAGGTAGCTGACGCCGTCGACCATGTTGGCGGCGCGCTCGAGGATGGTGCGCCCGACGCTGGCATGCAGCTGCATCTGCGCCCTTTCCTCGTCCGTATGCTTGCCCGGCTTCAATAGCACGGCATCGGGCGTGGCCACCTTGCCCACGTCGTGCAGGATGCTGGCCAGGCCGATCATGTCGAGCAGCTGCGGCGTGAGCTCGTCGGCATACACGCCGCGCTGCTGCATGCGGCGGGCGATGGCGTCGGACAGCTGCTGCACGCGCCGCACATGGCCGCCCGTGTCGCTGTCGCGGAACTCGGCCAGGTCGGCCAGGGCCACCACGGTGGCTTCCTGCGCCTTGCGCAGCTGGCCGAACATGTACAGGTTGTCGAAGGCGGCGGCAATGCGCTGGCAAAACACTTCCAGCAAGTCGCGCTGGATCTGCGCCAGCGGCCACGGCGGCGTGACGGAAATGGCCAGCTCGCGGTTGCCTTCCGTATGGATGAACAGCACGTTGGCCGGGTGCTCGAACTGGCTGCGCTTTTCCGCGAACGCCTTGTCGATGGTCGGCGTCAGCGCGTGGTCGGCCGGCATGGCTTCGGACTCGGCCAGCACGGCATAGGTGCCCGTGGCGGCTACCACCTCGGGCCGCCCGGCACCGCCCTGCATCAGGCACAGCACGCCGTCGGCGCCCACGTCGAGGATGGCGCTGACCTGGTTCAGCACGCCGGAAGCGAATTCGCGCAGCGAATGGATCTGGTACAGATTGGTGGCGCCGGCCAGGATCTTGCCCAGGCCGATGCGGCTGCGCTCGAGCATCATCAGGCTCTCGTAGGCGCGCAGGGCCGAAATGACGGTGGTAAACAGCTTCTGTGTCGTCAGTTCCGTCTTGGCCTTGTAATCGTTGATGTCGTATTCGATGATCACGCGCTGCTCGGGCGCCTGGCCCGGCTGGCCCGTGCGCAGCACGACGCGCACGATGGCATTGTTCAGGTCGGCGCGGATGCGCTTGGCGAGGATCAGGCCGGCATCATCCGTTTCCATCACCACATCGAGCAGCACCAGCGCGATATCGGGCGTGTCGCGCAGGATCTCATAAGCCTCGCGGCCGCTGTAGGCGGAGAACAGTTCCAGTTCGCGCCCCTTGAAACTGACATTGCGCAGCGCCAGCCGCGTCACCGCATGCACATCGACATCGTCATCGACAATCAAGACACGCCACAGGCGCTGGTCGGGTGCGGCCAGTCCGGCAGGACTCGCCACCGGCTCATCCTCGTCGAGCAGCCAGTTATCATCTGCATCGGCTTTGAGGTCGGTCATGGATACTCCTAAGGGGTAGATTCGCTGTGGATGCTGCTTTGACGCCTATCAAGCATAATCAGATTAGATGTTGCTTACAACAGGATTCTGCGTGTCAGCCTCGCCAGCCACCGGGCTCGGCGCAGGTACGGACGCGCCACTGCGCGTCTTGCCGCCACAACTGTCCTGCGCCGGCTCGACCGCCTGGTAGCGCACCTCGTACTTGCCCGCGCTGAGCTGCTCGACGGCCAGCTTGTCATGCGCCAGGATGAACAGATAGCGCACGTTCGAACGCCGTTCCGTGTCATACAGCTTGACGAACACGGGCGTGGCATTGGCGCGGTTGTCGATGCTCAAGGTCAGCTCGTCACCCTTGTTACTGATCGGAAAACCGTCCACATAGCCGGACTGCGCCGGCCAGGGTTCGCCATTCGGCGCCACCAGCGCCGCGGACTGGGCCGTGCCATCGCAGACGGGCTGCATGGCTTTCAAGCTCAGCTGGGACACGGCCAGCACACGGATCTCGGGCGCCCTGGCCTGCTGCGGTTCCGGCGCATACGGCTTGCCCACGGCCCAGCTATCGACCGCCACCGGCTCGCCCTTCAATGCCGGCGGCAGCAGGGCGCTGGCGCCCGGCGTTGCCGTCTCCGTGCGCGGCTTGGCGCCATCGCGCGCAAAACCGCTCCAGGCCGATACCAGCGCGGACGGCATCGGCTGGGACGTATCGAGCATCAGCAAGGCGCCCAGCCAGCCCAGCAGCAAACAGATCAACAAACTCAGCCACCAGCGCCAGTTGCGCCAGACCGGTCGCGCGCCACGCCGCGGCTTGCCCGACGGCGGTGGCACATCCTGTGCCCAGGCGTGATCATGCGCATGGTGACGGCCATCCTTGGCCTTGCCTTCTTCGTGGTGGGTGCTTTCCAGCCATTCGATTTCCCACTCCTCGGCCGCGATCCACTCGTCATGCTCGCGGCGCCGCTGGGGGTCGGACAAGGTGCCATAGGCGCTGTTGAGGATAGCCATGATGCGGGCAGCCTTCTCGTCGCCGGGATTCTTGTCTGGATGATATTTCTGGCTGAGGGCCTTGTACGCGGCACGTATGACTTCCTGCGGCGCCAGGCGCGCCACTTTCAGGTTGTCATAGTGTGTATGTATCTTTCCCATCGTTCTATCTTGAAATCGGTGCGCGGCGACGGGTTCTTGCCGGATGGAACCGTGCTGTATCAATCATCATATACGATATGACAAGATAATAACCACCGGCGGACAGGAAATTGCAGGGCGTTAACGCCCTGCCTTGATATTACAGCCGGTGGCTGCGGTCGCCTGACAACAGGGTTTCCGGCAATTCCACCCGGTGTCCCACCACCAGCACCTTGAACAATTCGCCCATCTCGGCCGGCGACAGCAGCTTTTGCACGGCGCTCGCCTGCGGCAGGTAAGCCTTCGCCTGCTCCGGATCCGTGCGCAGCAGCAAGTCGCCGATACCGGCGCCCAGCAGGAAGGAGGCCTGGTTCATGTAGCCGAGCACATCGAGGCCCGCGTCCTGCGCCGCCACGGCCATGGCCGTGAAATCCACGTGGGCCGTGATGTCCTGCAAGCCGGGCAGATAGAATGGCTCCGCATGGGCATGGTGGCGGTAATGGCACATCAGCGTGCCCGTGGCGCGCTGGCCCAGGTAATACTCGTGCGCGGGAAAGCCGTAATCGAACAGCACGGCCGCGCCACCCTTGCCGGCGGTCAACATGCGCGCCAGCGAACGCATGAAGCCGCAGGCGACGCCATGAATCTCGCTGACATAGCCGACCGGCAAATCGTCCGCGTCGGGCACCTGGGCGGCGATCTGCGCCGCCACCTCGGCGCCGGCAAGGCGCTCGACAAAGACAAACTGGCCATCGGCAATGCTGACGTCGAGCTCGCACCAGCCGGCGGGCGTCTTGCTGATCAGGTTGACGGGCATGGCGTCCAGCACTTCATTGCCGAACACGGCGCCTTCAAAACTGTCGGGGAAGCCGTCGAGCCACACCACCTGCGGGAAGGCGGCCAGCGCCAGCTCCTGGCGCGCGCGCAATTCGCCGGACAATTCGACGATCGCATACTGTTCTACAGGGATGCCGGCGCTGGCCGCTTCCGTCAGGATATCGCAGGCCAGCTTGCCCGTGCCGGCGCCGAATTCGAGGATGCGCGGGGCCGTTTGCGCCATAATAGCGGCTGCCACGTGGGCCAGGGTGGCGCCGAACAGGGACGAGATTTCCGGCGCGGTTGTAAAATCGCCATCTTTGCCCAGCTTGGCGGCACCGCCGCTGTAATAGCCGAGGTCGGGCGCATACAGCGCCAGCTCCATGAAGCGGACAAAGGGAATGGCGCCGTCGTTGCGCGCGATTTCGGCGGCAATCTGGTGCTGCAAGGCATGGGACGCGGCCAGCGCGTCGCTATCGGGTGCGGGAAGAGACATTCCCGCATTGTAGCGAATCGGCGGGCCAGGCCGCCAGTGCCGCCAGTTCACCGACTACTTCAACCATATATAAAGTACATGAATCCAACGCACATGACGCA
Source organism: Janthinobacterium sp. SUN118 (assembly GCF_030397695.1). NCBI lineage: Bacteria > Pseudomonadati > Pseudomonadota > Betaproteobacteria > Burkholderiales > Oxalobacteraceae > Janthinobacterium > Janthinobacterium sp. SUN118. The sequence continues at coordinate 362,697 of NZ_JAPUBV010000002.1, forward strand.
AGCAAGGCCGGCAGACGGCACACCCCGCGTCGCCCTCGTCACGGGCGCGGCGCGGCGTATCGGCCGCGCCATCGCGCTGGGCCTGGCGCGCGACGGCTGGGACATCGCCGTGCACTACCGCGACTCGCGCGACGACGCCATCAGCCTGGTGGCGGAAATCGAGGCGCTGGGCCGGCGCGCGCACGCCTTGCCGTGCGACCTGGCGCAGGAAGCCGGCGTGCGCCAGCTCTTGCCGCAGGCGCAGGCGGCGCTGGGCCCCGTCACTTGCGTAGTAAACAACGCATCGTTGTTTGAATACGACAATGCCGGCGATTTTTCCGTCGCCGCGCTGGACGCCCACATGCACGCCAACCTGGCCGCGCCCGTGCTGCTGGCGCAGGCCCTGTACGAAGCCACCCCAAGCGGCGGGCAAGCCGTGGTCATCAACCTGCTGGACCAAAAACTGTACAATCTCAATCCTGATTTTTTGTCGTACACCCTGTCCAAGGCGGCGCTGCTGTCGGCGACCACCATGCTGGCCCAGGCGCTGGCGCCGAAAGTGCGCGTGGTGGGCATCGCCCCCGGCATCACCATGGTCTCGGGCGAGCAAACGGAAGCCAATTTTGCCAAGGCGCATGAAAATACGCCGCTGGGCCGTTCCAGCACGCCGCAGGATGTGGCCGACTGCGTCTGCTATGTGGCCGGCGCGCGCGCGCTGACGGGCACCACCCTGCTCGTCGATGGCGGCCAGCATCTGATCGGCCTGCCGCGCGACGTCATGTTCCTGGCCAAATAATCAGCAGCCCTACCGACTACCCAACAAAAATATTAGCATTCAAGCATTCCCTTAAAAGGTAAAACTATGTCGTCCGCCCTGTCCCACCCTCGCCTGGCCGATTGCCGCCGCCTGTTCCTGCGCAATTACGAAGTCCTCATCAATATCGGCGTCTACGACTTCGAGAAAAAGGGCGAGCAGCGCGTCCTCATCAACGTCGACCTGTACATTCCCCTGGCCCTGTCGACGCCGAAGGATGACCAGCTGGAAGAGGTGGTCGACTACGACTTCATGCGCGAAACCATCGCCAAGCGCATGGCGCAAGGCCACGTGCAGCTGCAGGAAAGCCTGGTGGACGACGTGCTCGCCGCCATGCTGGCGCACCCGCGCGTGCGCGCCGCGCGCGTGTCGTCCATGAAGCCGGACGTGTATCCCGACTGCGAAGGCGTGGGCGTGGAAGTATTCAAGATCAAGGATGAAGCATGAACAACGCAGTGATGGAAACGGCCGTGGAAATCCCGGCCAACGTGGAAGCGCAGAAACTGGCGCGCAAGAAGGCGGAAAAGATCGCCCTGGAAAACAACAAGCTGCACAAGCGCCTGTGCCGCCTGGTGGGACAAGCCATCGGCGACTTCAACATGATCGAGGACGGCGACAAGGTGATGGTGTGCCTGTCGGGCGGCAAGGACAGCTATGCGCTGCTGGACATCCTGATGACCTTGCGCGAACGCGCGCCGATTCATTTCGACATCGTCGCCGTCAACCTGGACCAGAAGCAGCCGAACTTCCCCCCGGAAATCCTGCCCGCCTACCTGACGGAACTGGGCGTGGCCTTCCATATCGAAAACCAGGACACCTACAGCATCGTCAAGCGCCTGATTCCAGAAGGCAAGACCACATGCTCGCTGTGCTCGCGCCTGCGCCGCGGCATCCTGTACCGCGTGGCCGATGAGCTGGGCGCCAACAAGATCGCCCTCGGCCATCACCGCGATGACATTCTGGAAACCTTCTTCCTGAATATGTTCTTCGGCGGCAAACTGAAAGGCATGCCGGCCAAGCTGCAGTCGGACGACGGCAAGCACATCGTCATCCGCCCGATGGCGTACGTGAAGGAAGAGGACACGCAGCGCTATGCGGAAGTCAAGGGCTTCCCCATCATTCCATGCGACCTGTGCGGTTCGCAGGAAAACCTGCAGCGCAAGCAGATCAAGGGGTTGATGCGCGAATGGGACAAGAAGTTCCCCGGCCGCGTGGAAAGCATCTTCTCGGCGCTGTCGAACGTGGCGCCTTCGCACCTGATGGACCCGAAACTGTTCGGTTTCAAGGACTTGAAGGCCGATGGCGTGGCCAATCCCATGGGCGACATCGCGTTTGACGAAGAGCCATGCTCGACGCCGACCACCTTTGGCACGATCGCGCTGCAACCGCTGCAAGCCTAAGCCTCCCTGCTGAAATCGTTGTTTCGCCGCCACCGCCCAGGTGGCGGCATCCTGCCTCTTTCCCCTTGCGTCCATTTGATGTACCGTAGTCTGCTCTGCCGGTACGCGATGTGTCACGCGCGCATTCCTGTCCGGCGGTCAGCACGCATTCTTCCGACAACCTCACTGGAATGAACCATGACGCCATCCGCGCTCAAGCGCCCCCTGCTGTGTTCCCTGCTTGCCCTCAGCCTCGCCACTGCCTTCGCCGCGCCCGCGCCAAGCGACCAGCAGGCGGACCGCTGGGATCTGGCCGCGCTGTACCAGAACGACGCCGCCTTCGACGCCGATGCCCAAAAGCTGTCGGCGCAGCTGCAGCAGCTGGCCGCCTGCAAGGGCCAGCTGGGCAGCACGCCCGCCCGCCTGAAAAGCTGCCTGGACCTGTACGCGGAGGCGCGCAAGCGCGTCAACACGCTGTACGTGTATGCGGCGCAGTATTACGACCAGGATACGGGCGACAGCAAGGGTAACCAGCTGAACCAGCGCGCCGCCCTGCTGGGCAATGAGTTCAACCAGGCAACGACCTTCTTGCAGCCGGAAATCCTCGCCCTGGGCGCCAGACGCATCGACGCCATGCTGGCGAAGGACAAGGGCTTGCAGCTGTACCGCTTCCAGCTGAGCAACATGCTGCGCAGCGCGCCGCACACGCTCGACGCGGCCGGCGAACAGCTGGTGGCGCAATTCGGCCTGGCGACGGGTTCCGCCGCCACCATCTACCGCACCCTGGCCAACGCGGAAATCCCGTGGCCCAGCGTGACTCTGTCGGATGGCAAGGAAGTCCGGCTCGACCAGGCGGCCTACACGAAATACCGGGGCGACGACAACCGCGCCGACCGCAAGCGGGTATTCGACGCCTTCTTCGGCAAGTGGAAGGAATATGAACGCACGTTCGGCGAGACCCTGTACGGCCAGCTGAAGACGGATGCCGCCTACGCCAAGGTGCGCCGCTATGCCGATTCGCAAAGCGCCGCGCTCAATGCCGACCACCTGCCGCCGGCCGTCTACCAGACCCTGATCGCCCAGACCAACGCCAACCTGCCGACCCTGCACCGCTATTTCAAGCTGCGCGCGCGCATGCTGGGCATCAAGGATCTGGCGTACTACGACATCTACCCGCCGCTGCTGAAAAGCGAACGCACCTTCCCGCTGGCCGACGGCAAGCAGATGATGCTGGCCTCCGTCGCGCCGCTGGGGCCCGACTATGTCAAGACCCTCGCATCGGCCGTGAACGCGCGCTGGATGGATGTCTACCCGCGCCCGCGCAAGGTAGCGGGCGCCTACATGAATGGCGACGCGTATGACGTGCATCCGTATGTGCTGCTCAACTACACGGACAACTACGAAGCCGTCAGCACGCTGACGCATGAATGGGGCCACGCCATGCACTCGGTGCTGGCCAACAAGGCGCAGCCGTCGATCTATGCGCCATACAGCATCTTTGTCGCGGAAATCGCCTCGACGACGAACGAGGCGCTGCTGCTCGACGCGCGCCTGAAGCAGGCCACGGATGACGACGAGCGCCTGCTGTACCTGGGCGCGGCGCTGGAAAACCTGCGCGGCACCTTCTTCCGCCAGGCCATGTTCGCCGAGTTCGAGGCGGCCATCCACGGCAAGGTGGACAAGGGCGAGTCGCTGACGGGCGAGCAGATGACGGCCATCTATGCCGACATCCTCAAGCGCTACCACGGCGAAGCGCAGGGCGTCATGACCATCGATCCCGCCTACGCGCTGGAATGGGCCTACGTGCCGCACTTCTACCACGGCTTCTATGTGTTCCAGTACGCCACCTCGATCGCTGCGGCGCAGGATTTCTCGCAGCGCATCCTCGACAAGGAACCGGGCGCGCTGGCCGCCTACCTGAAAATGCTCAGCGCGGGGGGTTCGGCCTACCCGTATGAGCTGGTGAAGGCGGCCGGAGTCGACCTGGCATCGCCGAAGCCGTACCAGGCGCTGGTGGCGCGCATGAACGGCATCATGGACCAGATCGAGGCAATCGAAGGCAAGCGGGGAAAGTAAAACCCGGCAGCGATCGTTGCAGGCGTAGGTCGGCTTGGCGCAAGGCGCCTAAGCCGACACCACCGGCAACGCCAGCAATTTGTCGGATTACGCGGCTTTGCCGCTAATCCGGCCTGCCGCTTTCTACTTCCGCCGCCGCAAACGCCGCCGCATCGCTCTCGAACATGTCTTCCAGCTCCTCGCGCGCCTGGCGCGTAAGCGACATGACTTTTTGCTGGTCCTGGAAGTGTGGCGCCACTTCCAGCAGGGTTTTCAGGTTATGCCGGCCAAAGATGCCGGCCGCGCGCTGCGCCCGCTCGACGCTGTAGCCCACCTGCTGCAAGGTCTGCTCGCCCAGCAGCAGGGCCGCCGCGAACGTCTCGCGCTCGATCAGGGTCACGCCGCGCTTCATCAACTCATAGTAATGCGTGACGTTGCGCGCGCGCGCCAATATCGTCAGCTGCGGCAGGCGCAGGCGCACGGCGTCGACCAAGGCCAGGCTATCTTCCACGTTGTCGATGGCGATCACCAGCGCCTTCGCCTTCTCGATGCCGGCCGCCACCAGCAAATCCACGCGCGTGGCGTCGCCATAGAACACCTTGAAACCGAACTTGCGCAGCAGCTCGATCTGGTCGGGGTCATGGTCGAGCACCGTCACACCGATCTTGTTGGCCGCCAGCAGGCGGCCGATGATCTGGCCAAAGCGGCCGAAACCGGCGATGACGATGGGATTGTCCTGCGCCTCGATATGGTCGTCGGGGCGGCGTTTCTTTTCGCCTTGCAGGCGCGGCGCGACGAATTTGTCATGCAACAGCAGCAGCAAGGGCGTGGCCACCATCGACAGCGTCACCACCACGACCAGCAAGGCCCCCGTATCCGGCGTGAATACGTGCGCGGCCACGGCGGCGGCAAATACGACGAAGGCAAATTCGCCGCCCTGCGACAGCAGCAGCGCAAAGAACAGCTGCTGGCCGCGGGGAATGTCGAACAGCTTCGACAGGCCGTACAGCAGGGCGATCTTGATGGCGACGAAGCCTGCCACCAGCGCCAGGATCAGCAGGGGCTGGGCCCGCAGCACGCCGAAATCGACAGACATGCCGACGGCGATGAAGAACAGGCCCAGCAGCAGTCCCTTGAACGGTTCCAGGTCGCTGATCAGCTCATGCCGGTATTCGGAATCGGCCAGCAGCACGCCCGCGACGAACGTGCCCAGGGCCATCGACAGGCCCACCGATTCCATCAGCACGCAGATGGCGATCACCAGCAGCAGGGCGAACGCCGTGAAAATCTCGCGCAAGTCCGTCCTGGCGATGAAGCGCAGGATGGGATTGACGAGGAAGCGCCCGCCGATCACCAGCGCCGCCAGCACGGCCGCCAGCTTGGCCACGCGCAGCCAGCCCGGTTCGCCGCCATGCGTGGCCAGCCCGCCCAGCAGCGGCACCAGCGCGATCATGGGAATGGCGGCGATATCCTGGAACAGCAGGATGGAAAAGCCGGCGGAACCGGCCGGCGTGCTCATTAATTTACGTTCGCCCAGGGTGGCCAGCACGATGGCCGTCGACGACAGCGACAGGCCCAGCGCGCCCACCAGCGCCGTGCGCCAGTCCACGCCGAAGGCCATGGCGGCCGCGCACAGGCCCGCGCTGACGAGGGCCACCTGCGCCCCGCCCCAGCCGAAGATGGGACGGCGCAGCAGCCACAATCGCTTCGGCTCCAGTTCCAGGCCGATCAGGAACAGCAGCAGCACCACGCCGAATTCGGAGAAGCTGAGGATCACCTCGACATTCTTGATCAGCCCCAAACCCCACGGCCCGATGACGATGCCGGCCACCAGGTAGCCCAGCACGGCGCCCATGCCCAGGCGCTTGGCCAGCGGCACCATGATGATGGCCGCCACCAGGTAAAACAGTATGTTGATGAGGAAGCTGTGGTGTTCCATGCGCGGCCCGGGAAAACATGTGGATGAAACGACATCATGCCTGAAATGCCGGCACTCGGGGAGCGCCGCTTATTTCATGAAACTGGCGGGCCTCGCATCGACGCGCATCACCGGATACAGGTTCAGCCGCTCGTCCCACGAAGCGTGGCGGCGGGCAAAAAATTCCAGGCGCGCAGCCGGGCTCCCGGCAAACGCGGGATCGTCGGCCAGTTTCTGGTGAAACTGCGCCGCCAGCGCCGGGTCGGCCGCCAGCTGCGCGCGCGCCACGTCTTCGGCGACATATTCCTCCATGTATTCCTTGCGCTCGAAGGCCGTATTGAAACTGCCCCAGGCCAGCAGCGAGTCGGGCGCGCGCGGTTCGAGCATGGCGACGACCAGACGCGCCTTGGGCTGGTTGACGGGCACGTACAGCGCCCCCGCCTCGACCAGGCGCTCTTCTTTGCGCCATTCGCCCTGCACCGCCGCCGTTTGCCGTCCCTCGAACGACTGCGCGCCAAACTTGACGGCGCTGGCGCGGAAGGTTTCGACGGCCAGCTTGCCGGGCGCGGTACCCAGCACCTGATACGACACGCCATGCTGGCGCAGCTTGGCCGCCACCATCTGCGCCTGCGCGGCGGGCACCAGGTAGCCGGCCTTCGGCGCGGCCAGCTGCAGGTCGGGCACGATCTCGTCGCGCAGCGGCACGTTCCAGATCTGCGGCGTGGTTTCATCGTAGCGCGTCATCAGCGCGCCCGACACCTCGGACGGCGTGCGCGTGTAGGCATAGCCGCGAAACGCGATCATGCGGCTCTTGTCCGTGGTTTTATAGGTAAGCGGCAAGGTGCTGCCGGCCAGCTGCGTTGCGCGCTGGTCCGCCTCGAGCGCCGTTTGCCGCCACTGCGCGCCATGCTGCGCCACTTGCGACAGCAGCGACACGATGGTGTTGCGCGTGATGCGCACGCGGGTCGGATAATCCTTCCACGAATGGGTTTCCACCAGCATGCCGAAGCGGTTGCGCAGCAGGAAATAACCGTGCGAGAAGCGCGGGTTCGGCGCCGAATCGACAAAGCCCGATTGCGGATTGTCGTTCTCGGCAAACGAGATATAGAACGGCTTCGGATCCGAGCCCTGCTGCGCCAGATCGGCCAGCACATTGTCGCGCAAGGCCGTACCGGCCACGCGCAAGGCGGCGTCGCCCGCATGCACGGGTTCGACCTGGATCGAGATATCGGGTTCGAACTGGGCGCCATCGGTGACGTGCAGGTCGACGTAGGCCAGGGGATCCCAGGCGTTCACCAGCGCCAGCATGTGCTGCATCTCGGGCGTATCCGCCTTCATGTATTCGCGGTTCAGATTGTAGTTCTGCGCCGTGCTGCGCCAGCCCATTTCCACGGGGCCGCGCTGGTTCGGGCGGTTCCACTGGCCAAAGCGTTCATGGCCATCGACATTGAAGACGGGGACGAACAGCAGCACCTGCTTGTCGAGCGCGCCGGGCGCCGCCTTGCCGTCCAATACTTCGCGCAGCGCCAGGAAGCCGGCATCCTTGCCATCGATCTCGCCCGCATGGATGCCGCCCTGCACCAGCAGCACGGGCAGTTTGCGCCGCGCCGCCTCGGCCGGCGTCAAGGCGCCCGTTTTGGAGACGGCCAGCGCCAGCATGGGGCGGTTTTCCGGCGTGCGGCCGAATTCAAAGCAGCGCACCTGCTTCGGGTAGCGCGCCTGGAACTGGCGGCACAAGGCTTCCACTTCCGCATGGCGGCCCGTGTGCAGGAATGCCGAGCGTTCGGCCACCGTCGTCAGGGCGGGAGCGGCGTGCGCGCTGGCGGAAAACACGGTCAACAAGACGGCGGACAACAGGGTGTGGCGTAGCATGGGCAAACTCCATCGAGAGAGGACAAGCGGGCAATTATAGGGTGGCGGTGGCGAAAAAAACGCGCCGGAAATGAAAAAAACCGGAACAGCATGCGCCGTTCCGGTGTGTTTTTTTAATGCCCACCTGCGGCCGGCATTGCGCCAGAAACCAGGTGATGGCGCGCTATCAGGAGCCGAAGTGGTAGTTGAATTCCACCCAGCCCTGGCGTCCCTGCGGGCTGAAACTGCCCACCGGGTAGTACGGCCAGCCGCCGCTGGTGTCGCGCTTGATCTTGTCGAAGACGTTGTTGACGATCAGCGACAAGGTGGCGCGGTCGTTGATGCGGTACACGGTGCTGATGTTGGCCAGCGCCGTCGGCGTCAGATAGCCCGTGCTGGCGGCGTTCGGGATCTTGCCGTAGCGGCTGACCAGCAAGGTGTTCGACCAGTCGCCCGCGCTCCAGTTCACGCTCAGGTTCAGCTTGTCGGGCCAATCCATGTTCGTCAGCGATTTCGTCTCGTCGATCTCTTCGTCGCCGACGAATTGCTGCGACTTCTTGCTCAGCACCTTGGCATAGTTGGCCTTGAAGGCGAAACGGCCGTAGTCCGTCGTGCGCAGCAAATACTTCAGGCTCACGTCGATACCGCTGCTGCTCTGTTTTGCCGCATTGATCGGATTGACGGTGATGGTCTTGATTTCGCCGGCGCGGTTCAGGGCATTGGCCGCGAAGCGCTCGACGCGTCCCAGGGTATCGACGCAGGTCGGCGAATTGATATCCGTCCTGCCCAGGCGGCAATCGGCTTCATCGCGCAAGATCTTGTCGGCGCTCAGGTTCGTCACCAGATCATCGATCTTGATGTTCCAGTAATCGACGGAGACGTCGAAGTTCGAGCTTGGCGACCAGACGGCGCCGACGCCAAACGACTTGCCCTTTTCCGACTGCAGGTCCTTGCTGCCGTTCTGCACATAATCGGCGCCTGGCGACTTGTTGGCGAACTCGCAGCCTTCGATGGCCTGGCCGGCCGCGCCGCAGCGGTAGTAGTCGGTGGTGCTCGAGTAGTAACCGGTGCCGCGCGCCTTGTAGATGTAGTTCATGTCCGGCGCGCGGAAGCTGGTGGCATAGTTGGCGCGGAACAGCAGCTCCGGCGCGGGACGCAGTTCCAGGCCACCGTTGTAAGTGAACTTGCCCTCGTGGCGGCCGGCAAAGCTGTAGCGGTCATAGCGGCCGGCCAGGGTACCGGTCAATTTTTCATGCAGCGGCAGGTTCAATTCCGCGCCCAGCGCATAGCGCGTGCGGGTGCCGGCCGTCACGTCCGATGGCGTGGCGACATTGAAGTAGCCCTGATTGATGCGCGCGTCGGGTGTATTGCTGAAGCCCTGCTTGCCCACCTCGGCGATGGTGGCGATCTTGGCGGCGCCGGCCGGCAGCTGGAACAGGTCGCCGTTGGTGGCCAGGCTCAGGGTATTCGTCCAGGCCTTGTCGTCGCTGTTGGCATAACCGGTGATGCTGTCAAATTCGGCCGCCGTCACGCGGCGCGACAGGCGGGCCGGATCGGGTGCGTAGATCGGCACGCCATTCGCGTCGGTGCCCAGTTTCGGACCGAGGAAGAAGCTGTCGATGTTGGCCAGCGCGCGCGGCGTGTGGCTTTCGCTCTTGTACATCGAAGCGTTGTAGTTCGCTTCATACTGCCAGCTGCTGGTGCCCGGCACGCGGCCCTTGGCGCCCAGCGAGATGGCCGTGGCCATGTCGTCCCACTTGCGGTTGTAGCGCGACACGCCGCCCATTTCCTCTGGCGATATATAGCGCGTCCACGCCTCGTAGGCATTGGTGTTCTGGTTGCGGAAGTAGCTGCTGCCTGTCGACGACGAAGTCCAGCTCGGTCCGCGCGTATTGTTCTCGGTCGAGTTCTTGCCGATCAGGAAATCGGCAAACAGCGTCGTTTCCGGCGACAGCTCGTAATTGGCGCTGCCGAAGACGTTCTGGCTCTGGTTCTTGGTTTGCGTGGTCCAGTAGGTCGGGCTCACCTTCGGGCTGGCGCAGTAGCTGCCGTTCTTGGCCTGGTACTTGATGGTGCTGCCGCCGAACAGGTCGCCAAACTGGCTGCAGGTATCGCCCAGGTCCACATACTTGCCGGAGGTACCCGCCTGCACCAGGCGGCGCGAAGCGATATTCGTCGGCGTGCCCGAGCGGGTGGCCATGAAGTCGCGGTCCAGGCTGGACAGCGAATCGCGCTGGCTCAGCTCCACGCTGAACAGCGTGTGCAGCTTGTCGAAATTGCCGCCGCCTGTCAGCTGCACGCGCTGGTTGCCGCCGCCGCCGCGCGTGGTGCCACCGGCCTTGACGTTGATATCGAAGCCTTCCGTCTGCTTTTTCAGGATCACGTTGACCACGCCGGCAATCGCGTCCGAGCCATAGATGGCCGAGGCGCCGCCATTGAGGATCTCGATGCGGTCGACGATGCTCGACGGGATATTCGCCAGGTTGGTGAAGTTGACCGTGCCTTCATAGGCGACGGGGAAGTCGGCCAGGCGGCGCCCGTTCAGCAGGATCAGCGTGTGGTTCGGACCGAGGCCGCGCAGGCTGATGGTATTGGCCGACGGCGTGAAGGTATTGCCGAAATCCTCGCCCTGGGTAAAGCCGCTGTTCTGCACCTGGTTGGTCAGCGCGTCGAAGACGTTCTTGTAACCCTGCTTGGTGATTTCATCGCCGGTCAGGATGGTGACGGAAGACGGGCCTTCCAGGCTGGCGCGGGGAATGCGCGAACCGGTGACCACGACGGCCTGCGGGGTGGCCGCCGGCTGCTTGTCCGCTGCGGGCGCTTGCGTTTGCGCGTGCGCCTGCCATGCGGTGCCGCCCAGGATGGCCAGTACGCCAAGGCTGAGCGGGGTTAACTTGAACTGTTTCGACATCGTTGCGCTTCTCAAGGTTGGAGAAAGCCGAAAGATAACAAGATGCCAGCGTTTACAGAACGAATGGATTCATCTTTCTATATATCATAATTGTTATATAGAAATATTTCTGAGCAGAAAACCGCCCCCCATTTGGCGGGGCGAGAGGCAGAAGTCCCCGTCTTATCGTTGCATTACAGCAATTTCCTTGTAAGCGGGCCGCAGCACGCGCAGGGCCGTGTCCGCCGGGCTCTCCACCAGTCCCAGCAGCCTGGTCGCGCCCGTGGCCGGATTGCAGCTGCCGCTGGCGCGGTAGCGCAGCGCCGCCGCCAGCATCGCTTCGCCCGTGTCGCCCAGCGCATGCTGGTAATCGTCCGCCACGCTGCAGGTGGGCGCCATGCCGTCGGCATAGTCGCCAAAGCCCTTGGCATTGACGCCCTGGAACTGCACGGCAAAATACGTGGTGCCGCAGTTCGGTTCGGGATAGAAGCCATACGGCTTGCCGCATGTGGCGCCGCCGATCAGATTGACCTCGACATCGACGCCGCGCAAGCCATTGATGATCGATTCGGTGGCCGAGCAGGTATTGCCCGTGGTGAGCAGGGTCACGCGCTTGAGAGCGAGGGCAGGCAGCGGCGTGCCCTTGGCGAGCGGATTCGGGCCGGGAAAGCCCTGGCTCTGCGCGTGAAACGGCAGCGGGGCTTCCGGCTTGCTCTTGTCGTTGAAGAGCACCTGCTCGAACGTCTTGCCGGCCGTCGCCTGCGGACCGGCGATCATGTAGGCCAATTCGCTGGCGACATCGAGCAAGCCGCCGCCGTTATAGCGCACGTCGAGCACCAGGTCGCTGATGCCGGCCGCCTGGAAGACCCGCATGGCGTCGACCAGCTGGCGCTCGGCCACATTGTTGTGCGTGTTGAAGGTCAGGTAGCCGACCTTGCCCGTGGGCGTGTCGATGATGCGCTGGTTGAGCACGGCGCTGGTGGCGACCTCCAGCGCTTTCAGGCTCGCGCTCACGGTCGCGCCGTCGCGGCTGAAGGCCAGCGTGTGCGTGCCTTGCGCATCGGGAAACAGGCCCGCGTTGATGATATCCACGCTGGCCTGGCCGCCGGCATTGACGAAATCGACGCCATCGATGGCTTGCAGCACGTCGCCGCGCCGCAAGCCAGCCAGGTCGGCCGGCGAACCCGGCTCCACGATCGTGATCACGGCCTTGCGCGGCGGCGAGGCCTGCGTCATGGCCAGCAGCATGCCATAGCCAAACTCCACGCCATTGAGCGAGGCTTCCCATTGCGCCGTCGCGTAAGTGAAATGAAAGCGGTCCTTGGGCTTGCCGGATGCCGTCGTGGCGGTCGTTTTCAGCACATCGAAATACGCCGTGGCCGTGCCGAAGTTCTGCGGCAGATAGGTCGTCGGCACTTCGCGGTACCACAGATAGGTTTCATCGATCCAGCTGCGCACCCACGTCTGCTCGTCGAGCAGGGTGCCCGGCTTGTCCACGCTGCTGCCGCTGCGCGGCTTCTCGCAGCGGTTCGCCACCGTGGACGAAGCCACCAGCGCCGTTGGTCCGGTCGGCGTCACCGGTGGCGCGACAGGCGCGCTGCCACCCCCACCGCCGCCACCGCAGGCACTCAAGACGCAGACGAGGGAAACGGCCAGGCAGGAGAGGCGCAGGGCAGGCATGGCATACTTTCCAGAAAGAAATTATCTGAAAATTATAATGCGTTTCCGGCGGCGGCGCTGTTTTCCCTGACACGAAAAAATGGCGCCCGCAGGCGCCATTTCGTCACAGCATGCCATTCACGCCATCAGGCGACGGTGGCCGCCACCGGTGCCGCCACGGCGATTGGCACCACGGGCGGGGCGTTGAAGGCGATCAGCAAGCTTGCCTCCTTCTCCTTGGCCGCCTTCAGGTGACGCTCCTTCACATGGCCATAGCCGCGGATGTCTTCCGGAATGCTGGCGATGGCCACGGCTTGCGCCAGTTTGGCCGTCGTCAGCTTGGGCAGCAGGCCGCCCACCGTCGCGCGGTATTCAAGAATCAGCGCGCGTTCCATCTTGCGTTCGGCCGTGTAGCCGAAGATGTCGAACGCGCCGCCGCGCAAGCCCTTGAACTTGGCCAGCACGCCGAACGCCTTCATCATCCATGGGCCGAATTCCTTCTTGACCAGGTGACCCTGGGCATCGGTCTTCGCCATGATCGGCGGCGCCAGGTGGAACTTGAGCTTGATGTCGCCTTCGAACATGGCGGCGATCTTCGCCTGGAAGGCGCCGTCCGTGTACAGGCGCGCCACTTCGTACTCGTCCTTGTAGGCCATCAGCTTGTAGAAGTAGCGGGCCACGGCTTCCGTCAGGCGCAGGTGCGGGCCATTCAGGGCGCTTTCGGCGGCGCGCACCTGGCCGACGAAGTCCAGGTACTGCTGCGCATATGCGCGGTCCTGGTAAGCCGTCAGCAGGGCCACGCGCTTCTCGATCAAATCATCGAGCGTTTCGATGCGCTTGAATTCCACCACTTTCGCCGGCGTCGTCATGCGCACCAGGCTGGCCGTATCGTGGGCACCGGCGCGGCCCCAGTTGAAGGCGGCCTTGTTGAACGCCACCGAGACGTTGTTCAAGTCGATCGCCTTCATGATGGCCGCTTCGCTGAGTGGCACTTTGCCCTTTTGCCAGGCATAGCCGAGCATGAACATGTTCGTCGCGATGGAGTCGCCCATCAGCGCCGTGGCGATCTGGCCCGCGTCGATGAAGTCGACATGGTCGCTGCCACAGGCTTTTTCGATTTCCATGCGCGCCGAGGCGCCGGGGAATTGCCAGTCCGGGTTCTTCACGAAGGCGGCCGTCGACGAGCTGGTCGAGTTGATCATGGCCCAGCTGCGTCCTTCTCCCATGCGCGACAAGGCATCGCGGCTGGCCGTGACGATCAGGTCGCAGCCGATGACGAGATCGGCCGCACCGGTGCCGACGCGCGTCGAGTGGATGTCTTCCTGGTGGTCCGCCAGGCGCACGTGCGACATCACGGGGCCGCCCTTCTGCGCCAGGCCGCTCATGTCCAGCACGGAACAGCCCTTGCCTTCCACGTGGGCCGCCATGGCGAGGATCTGGCCGACGGTGACCACGCCCGTGCCGCCGATGCCGGTGACCAGGATGCCGAACGGCTCGACCGTCGAAGGAATATCAGGCGTCGGCAAGGCCGGCACTGCCGGCGCGTCCTTGTCGGCGGCAGCCGCCTTCTTCGGCTTTTTCAGGCCGCCGCCTTCCACCGTCACGAAGCTCGGGCAGAAACCCGTCGTGCACGAGAAATCCTTGTTGCAGGACGACTGGTTGATCTGGCGCTTGCGCCCCAGTTCCGTTTCCAGCGGTTCCACCGACAGGCAGTTCGATTGCACGGAGCAGTCGCCGCAGCCTTCGCAGACGGCTTCGTTGATGACGGCGCGCTTGGCCGGGTCCGGGTATTCATTGCGTTTCCGGCGGCGGCGCTTTTCCGAAGCGCAGGTCTGGTCGTAGATCATGGCCGATACGCCAGGCATGTCGCGCAGTTCGCGCTGCACGTCCATCAGTTCCGAACGGTGGCGCACGGTGACGCCTTCCGCCCAGGCGTAATCGTCCGGGTACTTTTCCGGTTCGTCGGTGACGACGATGATCGGACCGACGCCTTCGGCGGCGATCTGGCGCGAAATGATGGCCGGCGACAGCGGGCCGTCGAATTCCTGGCCGCCCGTCATGGCCACCGCATCGTTGAACAGGATCTTGTAGGTGATGTTCACCTTGGCCGAGACGGCCGCGCGGATGGCCAGGATGCCCGAGTGGAAATACGTGCCGTCACCGAGGTTGGTAAACACGTGCTTTTCATTCGTGAACGGCGCCTGCCCCACCCAGGTGACGCCTTCGGCGCCCATGTGGGTAAACGTCGAGGTCTCCCTGTCCATCCACAGCACCATGTAGTGGCAGCCGATGCCGGCCAGCGCGCGCGAGCCTTCGGGTACCTTGGTCGAGCTGTTGTGCGGACAGCCCGAGCAGAAGAACGGCGTGCGGTCTTTCTGCGGATCGGGTTTCACGCTGATCGCTTTCAGCACATTCTCTTTGGCTTCCAGGTAGGCGATGCGTTCCTTCACGCGCTGCTCGACCGGGTGGCCCGCGTAGTAGCGCGAAATGCGGCTGGCAATGGCGCGCGCGATCATCGCCGGGTTCAGCTCATACGTGGCCGGCAGCAGCCAGTCGCCGTGGCCCGTGCCCTTCTGGTTGCTCCACTCGCCCGTGTCGTCGAACTTGCCGACCACGCGCGGACGCTCGCCATCCTTCAGGTTGTACAGCTCTTCCTTCAGCGCGTATTCGAGGATCTGGCGCTTTTCTTCCACCACGAGGATCTCGTCGAGGCCCTTGGCGAATTCGTGCACGCCGTCCGCTTCCAGCGGCCAGGTCATGCCGATCTTGTACAGGCGGATGCCGATGTCGGACGCCGTCTGCTCGTCGATGCCCAGGTCGGCCAGCGCCTGGCGCGTATCGAGGTAGGATTTGCCGGCCGTGATGATGCCGATGCGCGCCTTCGGGCTGTCCCAGATGATTTTATTGAGCTTGTTGGCGCGCGCATACGCCAGCGCCGCATACCACTTGTAGCTGTTCATCCGCACTTCCTGCTCCAGCACCGTGTCGGGCCAGCGGATGTTCAGGCCACCGGCCGGCATCTCGAAGTCGGTCGGCAGGGTGATCTGCACGCGGTCAGGATCGAAGTCGACGGCGGCGCCCGACTCGATGATGTCGGTCACGCATTTCATCGACACCCACAGGCCCGTGTAGCGGCTCATGGCCCACGCGTGCAAGCCGTAGTCGATGTATTCCTGCACCGACGACGGATACAGCACGGGGATGCCGCAGGCGTTCAGGATATGGTCGGACTGGTGCGCCGTGGACGACGATTTCGCCGCATGGTCGTCGCCGGCCAGCACCAGCACGCCGCCATGCTTGGCGGAACCGGCGTTATTCGCGTGCTTGAACACGTCGCCGCAGCGGTCGACGCCGGGGCCCTTGCCGTACCACATGCCGAAGACGCCGTCGTATTTCGCGTCTTCGAACAGATTCGTTTGCTGCGTGCCCCAGACGGCCGTGGCGGCCAGGTCTTCGTTCAGGCCCGGGTGGAATTTGACGTGGTGCTCGTCGAGGTATTTTTTCGCCTTGATCGCCGTCATGTCGACGGACGTCACGGGCGAACCGCGGTAGCCGGTGATGTAGCCGGCCGTATTCAGGCCCGCTTTCAGGTCGCGCTCGCGCTGCAGCATGGGCAGGCGGATCAGCGCCTGCGTGCCCGTCATGAAGGCGCGGCCACGCTCGAGCGTGTATTTGTCGTTCAGGGAAATGTCGGCCGCGTGCGGGCCTGGCTCAAGACTCGAGCCCTTGACTGGTGCATTCATTACTTGTCTCCATTATTCTCGGTGCTACGCGTGCAAAGTCGGTTGAACTCACACGTACCGGCCGCGCTTTGTGAGCATGCCGGTGCGGAAAAATGACTTGTTTGTCGTAGACTACCACAGGAATGCGTGCAGTTCTTTGCTGCACTGCACTCCCAGGCTGCTGCTATTTTTACTACTATTTGTTACAAAGCAACATTACGCCGCGTTCGTATCTTTCAGCACGCCGCGCTTGATCTGGTCCAGCTCGATCGATTCGAACAGGGCGCGGAAATTGCCTTCGCCGAAGCCCTGGTCGCCCTTGCGCTGGATGATCTCGAAGAAGATCGGACCGATCACCGTCTGCGTGAAGATTTGCAGCAGCAGTTCGCGTTCCGTTTCCGTGCTGTGGCCATCGATCAGGATGCGCAGGCGGCGCAGTTCTTCCAGCTGCTCGCCATGGTTCGGCAGGCGGCGGTTGACCAGCTCATAGTAAGTTTCAATCGTATCCTGGAAGTCGATACCCGTATCGCGCATGCCTTGCACGGACGCGTAGATATTGTCCGTGCCCAGCGCGATGTGCTGGATGCCTTCGCCATGGTACTCGTCCAGGTATTCGGCGATCTGCGACTTGTCGTCCGACGATTCATTGATCGGGATGCGGATCTTGCCGCAAGGCGAAGTCATGGCTTTCGACTTCAGACCCGTCAGCTTGCCTTCGATGTCGAAATAGCGCACTTCGCGGAAGTTGAACAGGCTTTCATAGAACGTCGCCCATTCCTTCATGCGGCCACGGTGCACATTGTGCGTCAGGTGGTCGATATAGGTCAGGCCATGGCCGACCGGGTTGGCGACGGCGCCCGGAATGGCGACGAAATCGACGTCATAGATGCTGATGTCGCCGATGCCGCCCGGGGCGGCCGCGTCCGGCTTGTCCGCGCCCTTGCCGCGCCAGCGGTCGACGAAATACAGCAGGGAATCACCCACGCCCTTGATGGCGGGGATATTCAGTTCCATCGGACCGGTTTTATTGTCGAAACCCCAGGCGCCCAGTTCCAGCGCGCGGCGGTAGACGAAGGCCGCGTCGTCGACGCGGATGGCGATGGCGCACACGGACGGGCCGTGATGGCGGGCAAAACGCTGCGCGAACGAATCTTGTTCGGCATTGATGATGAAATTGATGTCACCCTGGCGGTACAGGGTCACATCCTTGTGGCGGTGGCGCGCGATGGCCGTGAAGCCCATGTTCTCGAACAGCTTGCCCAATGCTTTTGGGTCTGGTGCTGCATACTCGACGAACTCGAAACCATCGGTACCCATCGGGTTGTCCCAAGGCTGAAATTGCATGATGTCTCCTCCAAGAAGTAGCGCACAGTATAGGCGCGGTCTGTGGGCATTAAATGCCAAAGATCTCCCGAACAATCATGATTTGCGCAATAATATTGCGTGAAACAAGAACCACCGGAGGAAGCATGAGCAAAATTACGCTGGATAAAACGGACCGCAAGATCCTCGCCGTCCTGCAGGCCGACGGCCGCCTGTCGAATCAGGACGTGGCCGAGCAGGTCAGCCTGTCGCCGTCGCCATGCTTGCGCCGCGTCAAACGGCTGGAAGAAGCGGGCGTGATCCGCCAGTACGTGGCCCTGCTGGACCCGGAAAAGATCGGCCTGGGCTTGCTGGCCTACGTCAACGTGCGCCTGGAAAAGCACAGCGACGCCACCGCGCACAGCACGGCGCGCGTGCTGGCGCCCAACCTGGTGACGAACACGTCGCCGCGCGCCGACTTCGCCGTAGCCGTGGCGCAATGGCCGGAAGTGGTAGCGTGCTATGCGATGACGGGGGAGATGGATTACCTGCTGCGCGTGCACGTGGAAGACATGGAGCATTTTTCCCGCTTCATGATGGCGACCCTGCTGCGCCACCCGGCCGTGCTGGACGTCAAATCGAGCTTCGCCTTGCAGCGCATCAAGGATACGACGGCCCTGCCGCTGCTGTAATTACTCGGCTGGCGGCGGCGGCGGGGGGAGCACCGGCTTCTTGCGCCCCGGCAAGCGCTCGAACAGCTTGTACGCGGCGCGCGCATTGGCCTTGAACGTGTAGTCGAACATGGCGAACTGCTCCTGCACGGCTTCCTGCAGCATGCTCGATGGGTTCGGCGGCAATAGTTTCAAATAAGCATCGGCTTCGCCATAGTCGCGCTGGATTTCCATGCCCGCCTTCTTGGCGATATGCATCATCGTCTTG
The DNA here is from genome assembly GCF_030397695.1 of Janthinobacterium sp. SUN118. NCBI lineage: Bacteria > Pseudomonadati > Pseudomonadota > Betaproteobacteria > Burkholderiales > Oxalobacteraceae > Janthinobacterium > Janthinobacterium sp. SUN118. The sequence continues at coordinate 381,205 of NZ_JAPUBV010000002.1, forward strand.
TTGGACGACAAACAATGCATGTACAGGGTGTCGACGTCGTTGTTGCGGCAGTGGATCGCCGCCCGCTCGAACAGTTTCGAACCCACGCCCATGCCGCGCATGGATTTCGACACGGACACGCCAAACTCGGCCACCTGCTCCTTGTCCGTCACCATGCTTTTCGCCGGCGACTGGTCCTTCGGCGCAAACGCCAGATGCCCCACGCCCACCAGCTTGAACAAGCTGTTGTAGACGCCGTAAATCATGTCGCGCGAAAAATCCATCTTCTGCACGTACTGCGCCACGAGTTCGTCGGGCAAGGCGCTGCCGAAGCGCAGCAGCCTGTCGCTGCGCTCGAGCGAGAGGAAATGCTTCATCATGCGGCGCCGGTCGCGCTCATGCAGTTGCTTGACGAGCACGGTCGGCCGCGCGCCGCCGCTACGGCTGAGCCAGCGGCGAAACGGGTTTTGAAACAGCTTGGGTAAGGTCACGTCGACTCCTGGAAGCGGTGCTGCCGCACGTCAAGTCATTATTGTGCAGTGCAGCATCATGGCGCCATTGTAGCGTATTCCCGCCGTTCAAGCCTGGGCCAGGAAGGCCGCCACGGCCGCCACCCGCGCCGCATGGATGACTTCCGGGATGCGTTTCGGGTCCGTGCAGCCTTGCGCCAGCGCGCCCGCGTTGACGGCGCGCGCCGCATCCAGGCCGCCCTGCAGGCGCACCGCCGGCGCAAAGTCGCCGGCGACCAGCCCATCGCAAGCGACGGCCTGCAGCATCTGCGCGTAGCGCTGCGGCTTGCGCAAGCCGTCGCAGCGCTCGCACAGGCTGACGATGGCCTCGGCGCTCAAGTCCAGCGCGCCGTTGATATTGTCCCGTTCGCGGGCCGCCATGACGGCCAGTTCGCGGCATTCATTGGGCACGCGCAGGCGCTCGCTCAACTGCTCGATGGCATCCTTGCGCATATGCAGCATCAAGGCCGCAAAGCGCACGGGCAAGTCAACACCTTGCGCGGCAGCATGGTCGATCACCTGCAGCAAACGCGCGCCGATGGTGATCTCGCCCATGATGCGTGCCAGGGCGCCGCAATCCTGCAGCACGGTCAGCATGCGCGACGGCCGCGCTTCCATCAAGCCTTTCGCCACTTCCTGCCACACGCGCTCGGCCACGAGGGCGTCGACTTCGCCGTCAGCCACCATGCGGCGCATCAAGTCCATGGTGGCGGGCGCCACCGTGAAAGCGTCGTAGCGGGCGGCAAAGCGGGCCAGGCGCAAAATGCGCACGGGATCCTCGCCGAACGCGCCGGAGACGTGGCGGAACACCTTGTTCTCGATATCCGCGACGCCGCCGAACGGGTCCGTCAGGCTGCCATCCTCGGCCATGGCAATGGCGTTGATGGTGAGATCGCGCCGCACCAGGTCGTCTTCCAGGGTGACGTCGGGCGCCGTGTGGAAGACAAAGCCCCGGTAGCCGGGGGCCGTCTTGCGCTCCGTGCGGGCCAGCGCATACTCTTCCTGCGTCTGCGGGTGCAGGAAGACGGGGAAATCCTTGCCGACGGGCCGGAAACCGCGGCGCAGCATGTCCTCGGGCGTGGCGCCCACCACCACGTAATCGCGGTCCTTGATGGGCAGTCCCAGCAGTTGGTCGCGCACCGCGCCACCGACCGTGTAAATCTTCATGGTGAACTTTTCTTTAATCGGGTAATTCCGCGTCGTGCTTGGGCGCCGTTTCCGTTTCCGCCAGCGCTTCCGCGATCCAGCGCGCCACGGCCGGGTGCGCCTGCACGCGCTCGCAATACGCGTTCAGCGCCGGCGCCAGGCTCACGCCATAGGTGCGGAAACGCATGACGACGGGGGCGAAATATGCGTCGGCGATGGAAAAGTCGCCAAACAGGAACTGGTGGTGGCCAAAGCGCGACAGACACTCTTCCCAGATTTCGCTGATGCGGCCGATGTCCGCCTGCGCGGCGGCCGTGCGGCCCCGCCCCGGCAGCTTGGCCTTGATATTCATCGACATGTCGGTGCGCAAGCCGGCGAAGCCGGAATGCATTTCCGCGCAGACACAGCGCGCCATGGCGCGCGCGGCCACGTCCTGCGGCCACAAATGCTTGTCCGGAAACTGCTCGGCCAGATATTCGCAGATGGCCAGGCTGTCCCAGATCGTCATCTCGCCGGCCAGCAGCACGGGCACGCGGCCGCAGGCCGAATACTCGGCGATTTTCGTCGCCGTGTCGCTCTGGTCGAGCAGCACGCGCACTTCCTGGAACGGGATGCCGAAGGCCGTCATGGCCACCCACGGGCGCATCGACCAGGATGAGTAATTCTTGTTGCCGATGATGAGGGTCAGGCCCGGCTCGCGCGCGGCGGCCAGGGCTTGCGTCAGGCTGGGATCAAGGATGGTCGTTTGCATAATCAGCTATTCCAGGAAAGGTTCAAGGCAAATCGGCCGCGACGGCGCTGTTTTTCGGTCCCACGGTGCCCAGGCGCGCCTTCAGCGACTGCGGGCTCTTTTCGAACAGGGCTGCGTAATAGGTGGCGTTGGCCATCACGTTCTTCACGTAGCCGCGCGTTTCCGTGTAGGGAATGATCTCGGCAAAGATGGCGCCTTCCAGCGGCCGCGTCATGGTGGCGCGCCAGATGCGCAGGCGCCCCGGTCCCGCGTTATAGGCGGCGCTGGCCAGCACTTGCGAGCCGTCCAGGCCACCGAGCACCATGTTCAGGTAGTTGGTGCCCAGCAAGACGTTGGTGCGCACATCGCTCAGCGTTTCCGTGACGAAATCGGTCAGACCGATCTTCTTGGCCACATAGCGGGCCGTCGACGGCATGACCTGCATCAGGCCGGAGGCGCCCACGTGCGACTGCGCATCCATGATGAAGCGCGATTCCTGGCGGATCAGGCCATACACCCAGGCCTTGTCCAGACCCAGGGTTTGCGTGGCCGGATGCATGACGTCGTCGTGCGGCGTCGGATAGCGCTGCGTATAGTCCACTTCCAGGCGCGTGCGGTCCGAGGTGTTGACCATGCGGTCGAGCACATTGTTCTGGCGCGCAAATTCCGCAGCCGCCAGATGCTGGCGGTCCGTCATCGAGCGCAATTCCCAGTTCCACTCGCGCGTGCCTTCGAAGCGCAAACGCATATTGAAGAATTTCAAGGCCCGCTGCAGGCCCGGATTGGCGGCCATGGCGGCGATTTCCGTCGGGCTGATCGGCTGGCCCGGCGGCGGCAAGACCAGATGGTTGCCCAGTTCCTCGTTGGCCAGCAAGCCATAGAAGTTCGACTGTTCGCTGATCGTGCGGTACAGCGCGTCGGCCTGGGCGTTCGGGCGGCCCGGCGTTTCCGCCTGCTGCGCGCGCGCCAGCCAGTACACCCAGGTCGGGTCCGCGCGCAGCGAGGCCGGCATGGCCTGGATGCTGGCCTTCACCAGCGGCCAGTTACCTTCGCGCAAGGCGATACGCGCCTTCCACTGCATCTGCTCCTGGGTCAGGGGCGCGCCATTGGTTTTTTGCCAATACTCAAACGCTTCCGGCGCCAGCGCATACGACGCCTGCAGGGCCAGGCTGGCCCAACCGATGGCCTGTTCCTGCGCCGTCAGTTGCGCGCTGGCCTTTTGCAGCGCCACCACGCCCAGCTTCAAGGTGCTTTTCGCCATGCGGCCTACAGCCACCAGGTACATTTCATGGTCGGCACGGCTGGCGCCCGCGCCCTTGGCCAGCACCAGCGCCGGCAAGTCGATCGCCTGCGCCATCTTCGCGTCGGATGCGCCCAGCAGCAGCGCGATGCGGCGCGCCGGACCCGTGGCATTGGTCTGGCCCGCCAGGCGGATCTGCGCCCACAGGTCGTTCGTGTCGAACTGGCCGCTTTGCGCCAGCGCGGCGATCAGGCTGCCGCACGCTTCGCCATAGCCAGGCGGCGACACGAGCAGGGTGCGCGCCTCGGGCGCCACGTTCTGTCCCTTGGCGATGCGGGACATCAGCGCATAGCACTTGAGCTGGGTGTCGTCGTCGAGGGCGAATTGCGGGTATTGTTCATCAAAGACGAGCCAGTCACGCTTGCGGCCCAGCTCCAGCAACCAGTCGTTGCGGAAACGGTCGGCGATGGCGCTGCCCTTGTAGCGGTTCAGGTAATCGCGAAATTGCGCTTCGCTCAACTGCTTGATGCGCGGTTTCAGCCGATAATAGTCAACATATGAGGGAATCTGGTAATTCGTCAGGCGCCCGGCATAGAAATCCGCCTTGTCGACGTCATCCTTGCGCGCGGCGTCGCGCAGCAGCAGGAAGGCGTCGTCCTCGCTGCGCGTATCGGGCGCGGCGGGCGTTGCAGTGGCGGACACCTGGGCCAGGACGGCCAGGGGAGACATGGCCGATGCAACACACAGCATCGTGCCGGCAATCCATTTCAGTGGGGAAATCAATGTACGACTCTCAATCTTAACTTGATGGTGATATGAATAGCGACCCTAGAATAACATGCGATCCGGCTACACGGCCACCCATTGCGCCACAGGACAAAGCCGGCTTGCGCAAGGCCTTGCTGGCGGCCCGGCGCGCCCTGCCCGAGGCCACGCGCGCGCAATGGGATGCGGCCATCGCGCGGCGCCTGCTCGACTGGTGCGCGCAGGAAAATATCGGGGAACTGGGCGTGTACTGGCCCCTGCATGGCGAGCCGGACTTGCACGGCGCGTATGCGCAGCTGGCCACGCGCGGCGTGGCATTGTCCTTGCCGGTGGTGCTGGAAAAGCATGCGCCGCTGGCGTTTTCCGGCTGGACGCCGGGCGAGCCCATGGTCAAGGATGGCATGGGCGTGGCCATGCCGGCGCAGTTGCGCCTGCACCCGGCGCCCGCGACCCTGCTGGTGCCCTGCCTGGGTTTTAACGCGGAACGCTACCGGCTCGGCTATGGCGGCGGCTATTACGACCGCACCCTGGCGCAAACGCCGCGTCCGCGCACGCTCGGCATCGCGTATGCCTGCCTGGCGGCAAGCTTTCCTAACGGCCAATACGACATCGCCCTCGATCACATCGTGACCGAGGGCGATCTGCTCTGACGGATCAGAACGCGGCTACTTCACCAGGCGCTGCCACAAGGCCGTCGTGGCGGCCGCCTGGTTCATGCTATAGAAATGCAAGCCTGGCGCGCCGCCTTCCAGCAGGCGTTCGCACAGACCCGTGACCACGTCGAGGCCGAAGGCCTTGATCGAGGCGCTGTCGTCGCCAAAGCTGGCCAGTTTCAGACGCACCCAGCGTGGAATTTCCGCGCCGCACATGTCCGAAAAGCGCATCAGCTGCGTGTAATTCGTGATCGGCATGATGCCGGCCACGATAGGCACGTTGATGCCCATCTTCTGCGTCTGCTCGACAAACTGGAAATACGCGTCGGCATTGTAGAAGTACTGGGTGATGGCGGCATTGGCGCCGGCCTGCACCTTGCGCGCGAACGCGTTCAGGTCGTCCTGTGGCGAACGGGCTTGCGGATGCACTTCCGGATAGGCTGCCACTTCGATATGGAAATGGTCGCCCGTCTCGGCGCGGATGAATTCCACCAGCTCGTTGGCGTAGCGGAACTCGCCGGAGGCGCCATAGCCGCTCGGCAAGTCACCACGCAAGGCCACGATGCGGTTCACGCCCGCCGCCTTGAAATCGGCCAGCACGGCGCGGATCGATTCGCGCGAGCCGCCGACGCAAGACAGATGGGGCGCAGCTTCTTCGCCGGCCGCCAGGATCTCGCGCACGGTGTCGAGCGTGCCTTGCTGCGTGGTGCCGCCGGCGCCGAACGTCACCGAGAAGTACTTCGGATGCAATTCAGACAACTTGACACGCGTGGCGCGCAGCTTTTCCGCCCCTTCCGGGGTTTTCGGCGGGAAAAACTCAATACTGAAGTTATGGTTTGCCATCGTCATGACTCAAAAGTAAGGTCGACAAGGCCCAGGAAATGACGCTGTACAGCAATGCACCACCCACGGCCGACCAGAAACTGGCGACATGGAAACCGTCGATCATCTGCGCCACCAGCCAGAACATGAAGCCATTGATGATCAGGATGAACAGGCCCAGCGACAAAAACGTCACGGGCAGGGTCAAGAGGATCAGCAAAGGACGGATCAGGGCATTGACCAGTCCCAGCACGGCGGCGGCCAGCAGCGCGGTCCAGCCGCTGCTCATCGTCACCGAGTGCATCAGATACGGGACGGCAAACAGGGCTGCCGCATTGATAAACCAAATCAGTAGCAAGCGCATTTCTCTAGCCTGTCAAAAGTGAGGTCAGGCCGGCGGCGGACGCCGGCCATCGGAGGATGAGTTACAGCCCCGGACTACCGATTAGTAGCGGTAGTGGTCTGGCTTGTATGGACCTTCCGTGCGCACGCCGATGTAGTCGGCTTGCTCTTGCGTCAGTTCCGTCAGCTGCGCATTGAGCTTTTTGAGCTGCAGGCGCGCGACTTTTTCATCGAGGTGTTTCGGCAAGGTGTACACGCCGACCGGGTAGTTGGCCGTGTTCGCGTACAGCTCGATCTGGGCGATCGTCTGGTTGGCAAACGACGAGCTCATCACGTACGACGGGTGGCCCGTGCCGCAACCGAGGTTGACCAGGCGGCCTTCGGCCAGCAGGATGATGCGGCGGCCCGACGGGAAGATGATGTGGTCGACTTGCGGCTTGATGTTTTCCCACTCGTATTGCTTCAGCGAAGCAACGTCGATTTCATTGTCGAAGTGACCAATGTTGCAGACGATGGCCTGGTCTTTCATGCGCGTCAGGTGATCGTGCGTGAGGATATGGTAGTTGCCGGTGCAGGTAACGAAGATGTCGCCGTGTTCGCAGGCGTAATCCATGGTTACCACGCGGTAGCCTTCCATCGCCGCCTGCAGTGCGCAGATCGGATCGACTTCCGTCACCCATACCTGGGCCGACAGGGCGCGCATGGCTTGCGCTGAACCTTTACCGACGTCACCGTAACCGGCGATGACGGCGACCTTACCGGCGATCATCACGTCGGTGGCGCGCTTGATGCCGTCGACCAGCGATTCGCGGCAGCCATACAGGTTGTCGAACTTCGATTTCGTGACGGAATCGTTGACGTTGATCGCTGGGAAGGCCAGCTTGCCTTCCTTGTGCATCTGGTACAAACGGTGCACGCCGGTGGTGGTTTCTTCCGTCACGCCGAGGATTTCCGGCAGGCGCTTCGAGTACCAGGTCGGATCGGCCAGCAAGTGTTTCTTGATCGAGTTGAACAGGCAGATTTCTTCTTCCGAACCGGGGTTGGCCAGCACCGACAGGTCGGTTTCCGCGCGCACGCCCAGGTGCAGCAGCAAGGTAGCGTCGCCGCCATCGTCGAGGATCATGTTCGAGTAGACAGCCTTGCCGTCAACCGATGGCCATTCGAAGATGCGGTGCGTGTATTCCCAGTAGTCGTCCAGCGACTCGCCCTTGACGGCGAACACCGGCGTGCCGGCGGCAGCGATGGCGGCGGCGGCGTGGTCTTGCGTCGAGTAAATGTTGCACGATGCCCAACGCACTTGCGCGCCCAGTGCTTCCAGGGTCTGGATCAGCACGGCGGTCTGGATGGTCATGTGGATGGAACCGGTGATGCGCGCGCCTTTCAAAGGCTGCGCTGCCGCGAATTCCTCGCGGATGGCCATCAGGCCAGGCATTTCCGTTTCAGCAATCTTGATTTCTTTGTCGCCCCATGCGGCCAAGGTGATATCGGCGATGGTGTAGTCGTGTTGCGATTTGAGTACGGCGTTCATCACGCCCTCCTTTCAGTTGTTGAAAAAGGTACGTGAGCGCGGTTGCAGGATATTCCGAGCCTGGCGAATTTCTTCGTCGCAACGCTCCTCGGACACGGGATTTTATCATTGTCAAGGCCGGCGCGCCAGCCTGTTTGCACGGCATTGCCACGTAACAACACATAAAAAAAGCGCCCGCGGCCAGCAGGCCGGGGCGCTTTTCTTGCCAGTCTGACTAGATTACTTCAGGCCGGCGGCGTCGCGCAGCAGGGCCACCTTGTCGGTGCGCTCCCACGTGAATTCCGGCTCTTCGCGGCCGAAGTGGCCGTAGGCGGCGCTCTTCTGGTAGATCGGGCGCAGCAGGTCGAGCATTTGCACGATGCCCTTTGGACGCAGGTCGAAGTGCGCCAGCACCAGCTTGGCGATTTCCGCATCGGGAATCACGCCCGTGCCTTCCGTGTAGACGGTGATGTTGATCGGCTTGGCCACGCCGATGGCGTAGCTGACCTGCACCTGGCATTGACGCGCCAGGCCGGCCGCGACGATGTTCTTCGCCACGTAGCGGGCCGCGTAGGCTGCCGAACGGTCGACTTTCGACGGATCCTTGCCCGAGAACGCGCCGCCGCCGTGCGGGGCCGCGCCACCGTAGGTATCGACGATGATCTTGCGGCCGGTCAAGCCGCAATCGCCTTGCGGACCGCCGATGACGAAACGGCCCGTCGGGTTGACGAGGAATTTCGTTTCGGTCAGCCATTCGCGCGGCAGGATGGGCTTGATGATTTCCTCGATCACCGCTTCTTCGATCTGCGAATGGGAAATTTCCGGTGCATGCTGGGTCGACAGCACGACCGTGTGCACGCCGACCGGGCGGCCATCGACGTAGCGCAGGGTCACTTGCGATTTCGCATCCGGACGCAGCCATGGCAAGCGGCCATCCTTGCGCAGCTGCGACTGGCGCTCGACCAGGCGGTGCGCGTAGTGGATGGCGGCAGGCATCAGCTCGGCCGTTTCATCGCAGGCGTAGCCGAACATCAGGCCCTGGTCGCCAGCGCCTTGATCCAGGTCAATACCCGCGCCTTCATCGACGCCTTGCGCGATGTCCGGCGACTGCTTGTCGTAGGCCACCAGCACGGCGCAACCCTTGTAGTCGATGCCGTATTCCGTGTTGTCGTAGCCGATGCGTTTGATGGTTTCGCGCGCAACTTGAATATAATCCACATTGGCGTGAGTGGTGATCTCGCCAGCCAGCACCACCAGACCGGTGTTGCACAGGGTTTCGGCGGCCACGCGGGCGGCTGGATCCTGGGTCAGGATGGCGTCAAGGATGGCGTCGGAAATTTGATCGGCAACCTTGTCGGGATGGCCTTCCGAGACGGATTCGGAAGTGAAGAGATAGTCGTTTGACATTGCAAGCTCCTGATTACTATGTGAATGTTCTGTCGCAGTAAAGAGGATTTTGCCTGCGACGCTTTAGCGATATTTATATTCCGCTTCGCAAGTTGTCTATTAACTCAGCGGTTACTGCATACGTGGTATTTTACGCTTCTTAAAAAATTTTGGCACGGCAACACGCCATTCCTGGAAACAGCTTATTCATGTTAGTCCCTATTTTCCGCTTCTTATCCGTCTTTCCCTTGCCGGTCTTGCATGGCCTGGGCGCTGCGCTCGGCTGGGTGATTTACGCCATTTCCCCGTCCTACCGGCGCCGCATGCGCGAGAACATGCAAGGTGCGGGGTTTTCGCAACACTTGCACACGGCCGTGGCCGAAGCGGGCAAGAGCGTGCTGGAACTGCCCTTCATCTGGTGCGCGCCGGCCGAGCGCGTGGCGCGCCATGCCACCGTGGAAAACTGGGAACTGGTGGAAAAAGCGTTGCAGCACGGCCGCGGCATCGTCTTCCTGACGCCGCACCTGGGCTGCTTTGAAATCGTCGCGCAGCAGATCGCCCTGCGCACGCCGCTGACCGTCATGTACCGCCCGCCCAAGCGCGCCGCATTGAAACCGCTGATCGAAGGCGCGCGCGCGCGCGAAAACCTGATGCTGGCGCCAGCCAATATGTCGGGCGTGCGCATCTTCGCCAAGTGCCTGAAAAAAGGCCAGCCGATCGGCCTGCTGCCCGACCAGGTGCCGCAGGAGGGCGAAGGCGTGTGGGCCGACTTCTTCGGCCGTCCCGCCTACACCATGACCCTGCCGGCCAAGCTGGCGCAGATGGGCGGCGCCGAAGTCATCATCACCTATGCCGAGCGCCTGCCGGGCGGGCGCGGCTACGTCGTGCATTTCGTGCCCTTCACCGAGTCGCTCGACAGCACCTCGGCCGAACAGGCGCGCACCATCAACGCGGCCATGGAGCAATTGATCGCGCGCAGTCCCGCGCAATACCTGTGGAGCTACAACCGCTACAAGGTGCCGCGCGGCGCGCCGCCGCCGGCGCCAGCCAGTCCGGATGCGGGCAAGGAGCCGGCATGAGACTGCTGATCGCCTTCATGTGGCTGCTGCACTGGCTGCCCTTGCCCATCCTCGGCCGCTTCGGCGTGGCCGTCGGCAGCGTGCTGTTCATCGCCATGCCCACGCGGCGCCGGATCGCCCTGACCAATCTGCGCCTGTGCATGCCGGAACTGACGGAAGCGCAGCGCGTGGCCCTGGCGCGCCAGCATTTCCAGGCCTATTCGCGCAGCGTGTGGGAGCGCAGCATCCTGTGGTGGGCCCCGGAAGCGCGCCTGAACCGCCTGATCAAAAAAGTGCCGGCCTTCCCGGGCCAGCAGATCGCCGACAAGCCGACCATCCTGCTGTGCCCGCACTTCGTCTGCCTCGACGTGGCCGGCGCCGCCACGGCCATGGAGATCTCCGCCTCGTCGATGTATGTGCAGCAAAAGAATGCCGTCTTCGACCAGGCCCTGCGCGCGGGCCGCTCGCGCTTCAAGCCGCCCAAGCTGTTTACGCGCCAGGACGGCATCAAGACCATCCTGCGCGCGCTGCGCGACGGCTTGCCCTACTTCATGCTGCCGGACATGGATTTTGGCGAGAAGGATGCGGAATTCGTGCCCTTCTTCGGCGTGCCGGCCGCCACGCTGACGGCCACGGCGCGCCTGGCGCTGGCCGCGCGCGCGCAGGTGATCCCCGTCATCGCCACCTTCCTGCCCAACTACCAGGGCTGGAAAGTGACCTACTATCCGGCCTGGGATGACTATCCCGGCGACGACATCACGGCCGCCACGCGCCGCATGAACGAATTCATCGAGGAACGCGTGCGCGAGGCGCCAGCCGAATACTTCTGGACGCACAAGCGCTTCAAGACGCGCCCGGAAGGCGAAGCGTCGTTCTATAACCAGCACAAGTGACACGGCACACCATGAAACTCCACTTTACCAAGATGCATGGCGCCGGCAATGACTTCATCGTCATCGACGCCATCAACCAAGACATCGACTTCACGCCGGCCCAGTGGCAGCGCCTGGCCGACCGCCGTTTCGGCATCGGCGCCGACCAGATCCTCGTGGTGGAAAAGCCGCGCCTGCCCGGCTGCGACTTCCGCTACCGCATCTATAACAACGATGGCGGCGAAGTCGAGCAATGCGGCAATGGCGCCCGCGCCTTCGTCAAGTTCGTCAGCGAAAAAGGCCTGTCCGACAAGCGCAGCATCAGCGTGGAAACGATGGCCGGCGTCATCGCGCCGCGCCTCGAGGCGGACGGCAGCATCACGGTCGACATGGGCGCGCCCGTGCTGGAGCCCGCGCTGGTGCCGTTCGACGCGAATGGCCTGGACGGCGTGGCGCAAGGCACGGATCTGCTGTGGCCGCTGGACCTGGCCTTGCCGGGCCATGGCGCCACGGTCCTGGTGTCGGTGGTCTCGATGGGCAATCCGCACGCCGTGCAAGTGGTCGACGATGTCGATGCGCAAGACCTGGAAGTGTCGGGCCCGCTGATCGAACGCCACGCGCGCTTCCCGCGCCGCGTCAACGCCGGCTACATGCAGATCGTCGACCGCCACCACGTGAAACTGCGCGTGTACGAACGGGGCGCGGGCGAAACCCTCGCCTGCGGCACGGGCGCCTGCGCCGCCGCCGTGGCCGGCATACGCCGCGGCCTGCTCGATTCGCCCGTGCGCATCAGCGCGCGCGGCGGCGAACTGTCGATCGCCTGGCAAGGTCCGGGCCAGCCCGTGCTGATGACGGGCCCGGCCGTGACCGTGTTCGAAGGCACGATAGAACTGTAATCCCCTTGCCTCATGCCGCCAGGAACTGCCGCTCCTGCGCCAGATCGTCCTGCGGCACGTGCGCCTGCGCCGACTCCAGCTCGGCCAGGTAGCATTTCAGGCGGTACAAGCGCTGCCGGTAATTGCCTTCCGGACCATCCATGCCGCAATCGACGCGTTCGAACAGGCGCATCACCTGATCGAGCACCTGGCGCTCCTGCGCCGTGCGGATCAGCACCAGGCGCCGCTTGCCGCGCCCGTGCGTGGCACTGATATCGATCAACAAGCAATGCCCCTGGTCGGCCGCATGCACATCGAGCAGCAGCGCTTCGGCGCGCGACAGGTGGAAGCAGCGCGCCAGTTCCAGGCGCGCCGCCAGCAAGGGGTGGTTCTGCCCCAGCTGGCGCCGCTGCGCGCCCGCATGCAGGACGCCGCACTGGCCCCAGTCGCCGGCGTCGCCGCGCGGCGCGATGCGCGCCAGCGCCGCCTCCGCTTCATGGCTGCCTTGCGCCTGCGCCTGCAGCAGCCAGTAGGCGGCACGCACGTCGCTGTTCACGCCTTCGCGGCGAGTGCGCCACGCATGCATCCCACATTCGAGCTGGGCCGGGCCATGCCCGAGGTCGGCAGCGCGTTCGAGACAGGACTGGGCTTCGACCACATTGCGCTGGGAAAATTCCGGTTTCGTATAGATGCGCGACAGCACGAACCAGGCTTCGGCCAGGCCCTGCTCGCCAGCCTGCGTCAGCCAGCGCACTGCCCGCTTGAAATTCGCCGCGCCATTGCGCGTGGCCAGGCGCTGGCCATGCGCATCCATGCGCGCATAGCCGAGTCCCAGCTCCAGCTGCGCCGTGCGGTCGCCGCCATGCGCCGCCAGTTCGCAGCACTGCCAGCCTTCGGCACCGCCGCCGGGCGCCAGCGCCTGGGCGCAGCGCGACAGCAACAGCACCTGCTGCGCATCGAGGGCGAGCGTGCGCGCGCCTGCCGCCGCCTGGCGCTGCAACAGCTCGCGCGCCAGCGGCAAGCCCTGCGCCAGGAATGCCGCATGGTCGCCCGTGTTCCAGGCCTGCTCCAGCCACGCGTGCGTATCGACATCGCCGCCCTGCGCCGCGGCCTGCCTGACGGCCGGCATGAACGTATCCGACGGCCCTTGCTGCAAGGACAATAGCCATTGTGCATCGGGCAAGCCGGCGCGCACGGCCGCCTCCAGCCCCAGGCGCGCCTTGGCCCGCAAGGTGTCGCAACTGGTGCTGGCGGCATTGCCCAGCACCAGTTGCGCCAGCACCAGCCCGGCCTGCACCAGCCCCGCATCGTACGCTTGCGCGTAATACGGTATCAGCGCCTTGGCCGCCGGTTGCGCCAGCTCGAACGGCACATGCGTGCCGATCAGCAAACATGCCTCCTGGCTATCCTCCTGGGCCGCCCGCGCCAGCCAGTGCAGGGCCGTGGGCAAACTTTGCGGCACGCCCTGCCCGAACAGATAGACGCGTCCCAGTGCCAGCTGACAGGCAACGTCACCCGCACGCGCCCCCTTGATCAATCCTAGTGTTTCGCGATTTGCCATCGATTCTCGATATTTGAGTCAATGATTCTAATAATGGTGAACGGTCTCCGGGCCCGTCGATGCAGGCCGTCCCCTAGTGTAACGTCCTTGTGTCACAAATCCGCCGATACGGGCGTAAGAACTTGATTCAACGCAACAATATCGGGCCGCCACCACGCCAGCATGCGGGTTTGCGCGAGGTATGGCAGGGGTAAACGGCGCTCGCCGGCGTCCGCCGCGAAGCAATCGCTGCGTTACGAAAATACAACAGGGCCATGGATTTATGGCGCTTTCCACCAATCTTTTCACGCATATTTGACCAATCCCATGCGCCCGGCACGCCGAGGAATTAAGGTTCATTCATCGAAACGCGGCAATTGGCGCATTTCAATCTGCTCGGATCTCGGACGGAACTCACTTTTAAATAGGGAATAAGACATGAAAAAATCACTCGTTGCCCTCGCACTCTTCGGCGCATTTGCCGCAACCGCACAAGCACAGTCGTCCGTTCAAATCTACGGCACGGTTGATGCTGGCCTGGGCAAAACGACCGGTTCGACCACTGCCGTGACGAAACGCGACAACAACAAGCTGGGCTTCAAGGGCACGGAAGATCTGGGCAATGGCCTGAAAGCCATTTTCCAACTGGAAATTCGCTATGAATCCGACACCGGCACGCTGGAAAACAATTCCCGTCCGCTGTTCCAGGGTCAAAGCCGCGTCGGCCTGCAAGGCGACTTCGGTACCGTGCGCCTGGGCCGTGGCCTGACCGCATTCCAGGAATCGAGCACCGCGTTCGAACCATGGTCGGGCATGCCAACGCCAGCCGGCTTCCAGACCGACATCACCGTGGCCGCCTACAGCAGCGATCCACTGAGCGCGCCAGGCAACTCGCGTAACCGCTTCTCGAACGCCGTGTTCTACAACTCGCCAGTGTTCAGCGGCTTCCAGATCAACGCCACCGTCGCCGCCAAGGAAGCCAATGGCAACGCCGCCGTCATCGCCACGCCTGGCAACCACGGCGTACCGGCCAATGCCACGCCGGATTCGAATCCATACTCGGTCTCGGCCACGTACACCAACTCGCAATTCGCCGCCATGGCCGCCTACGAGCGCAATGCGCTGGAAGCCAAGCTGTGGTCGGTTGCGGCATCGTTCAATCCGGTCCCGGAACTGAAACTGATGGCGTCGTACCAGCATCAGGATGACAGCGGCCTGAAAATCATCAATACCGATACCAAGGCATGGCTGGTCGGCGCCAACTACGACGTTGGCCCAGGCAAGATCCGCGCTGGCTACGGTCAAAAAACGCCGGATGGCGTGACCAAGACCAAGCAGGCATCGCTGGGCTATGACTACAACCTGTCGAAGCGCACCTACCTGTACGCGGACATCTCGAACCGCAAGGCAGCCACCTCGATCACCTACATCGGTCTGGGCGTACACCACAACTTCTAATGGCTGCGCCTGTCGCCCGCTGCGGGTGACAGGCCAGACGCAGGGAAGACCAGGCGGCATGGGCAACCATGCCGCCTTTTTCATGGGCGCGCGGAAAATGCACGCACGTGGCGCCCTTTGCGCCTATGCCGCGGCACTCTCGGTTAGAATTAAGCGTTCACCCTTCTATCATCTGACACTATCAATGACCGCCACACTCGATTCCAGCACCGTCGCCCAGTATCTGAGCGAGCATCCGAATTTCTTCGAAGAGCATACCGCTCTGCTCGGCGAAGTCAAACTGAGCAGCCCGCTGACGGGACGCACCATCTCGCTGCAGGAGCGGCAAATGGAAGTGATGCGCGACAAATACAAGGCGCTCGAACTGCGCATGTCCAAGCTGAGCCGCGTGGCCGAGGAAAATGGCGACATCGCCAGCAAATTCCACGGCTGGAACCAGGCCATGCTGCAGGTGCGCAACGATGCGGCCATGCCGCGCGTGCTGGTCGATGCGCTGCAAAGCAATTTCGACGTGCCCCACGTCAGCCTGCGCCTGTGGCAAGTGCTGCCGGAACACGCCAACGGCTGGTTCACGGAAGATGTCACGGCCGACGTGCGCATGTTCGCCAACAGCCTGCAAGCACCGTATTGCGGCAGCAACCGCGATTTCGAAGCCGTGCACTGGCTGCAGGCCGAGAAAATCGAATCGACCGTCATGATCGCCCTGCGCGCACCCGGCACCACGGGCACCTTCGGCCTGCTGGTGCTCGGCTCGCCCGACAGCGAGCGCTTCACCTCGAGCATGGGCACGGATTTCCTCGTGCACATCGGCGCCACGGCCAGCGCCGCCCTGGCCGCGCTGCGCGCCGGTGCGCCTGCCTGAGAACGCCATGAATGCGACGCGCGGCAAGGCCGAATGGCTCGACGCCTACCTGGCGCAACTGGCCACGCAGCGCAAACTGTCGCCGCACACGCTGGACGCCTACGGGCGCGACCTGCGCGCGCTGTTGGAACTGAGCGGCAACACGCCCTGGACGGCCCTGGCGCACAACGAAGTGCGGCGCTACACGGCCAAGCTGCACGCAGGCGGCCTCGACCCGCGCTCGATCGCGCGCAAGCTGTCG
This sequence comes from Janthinobacterium sp. SUN118, assembly GCF_030397695.1. NCBI lineage: Bacteria > Pseudomonadati > Pseudomonadota > Betaproteobacteria > Burkholderiales > Oxalobacteraceae > Janthinobacterium > Janthinobacterium sp. SUN118. Next base: position 397,190 of record NZ_JAPUBV010000002.1, read on the forward strand.
TCGTGGCGCGGCTTCTTCAACTGGCTCAGCGGTGAAACGGCACTCGACGCCAACCCCGTCGACGGCATCCGCGCCCCGAAGCGGGCCAGGACGCTGCCGCGCGCGCTGTCGGTGGACGACGCCGTGCGCCTCGTGGCGCCCGCGCAACACCAGCAGGGCCAGGCCGAAGCGGAGCAGCTGTGCAACCGCGCCATGTTCGAACTGCTGTATTCGAGCGGCTTGCGCGTTTCCGAACTGACCAGCCTGGACACCCACTACAGCAAGGCCGACAACGGCCAGCCCGCCTCGCTGGGCTGGCTCGACATGGCCAGCTTCGAAGTCATCGTCACGGGCAAGGGCAGCAAGATGCGTAAGGTGCCGGTCGGCAAGGCCGCCCTCGTCGCCCTCAGCAGCTGGCTGGCCGTGCGCCCGCCGGCCAGGGATGGCAGCGCCGCCTTGTTTTTGAGCACGCGCGGCACGCGCATCTCGCCGCGCGTCTTGCAGCTGCGCCTGAAGGCGCACGCGCTGGCCACGGAGATTCCCGCGAATGTGCATCCGCACGTGCTGCGCCACTCGTTCGCCTCGCACGTGCTGCAATCGTCGGGCGACTTGCGCGCCGTGCAGGAAATGCTGGGCCATTCCAGCATCACCTCGACCCAGGTCTACACGGCCCTCGATTTCCAGCACCTGGCGCACGTGTACGACCAGGCCCACCCGCGCGCCAAGGTCAAGTAAAGAGAACGCCGGCCTGATCCATATCAAGCGGATCGGCGCCCATTTGCAAGCATTTGCAAAATTCCGGCATAATCGTCCGGATTCGCCCGCTTGCGCGGCGGCACCACCGAACCACAGCATAGGCATGCATTCCTCATGGCACTGATTCCCACCACCATACTCACCGGTTTCCTCGGCGCCGGCAAAACCACCTTGCTCAACCGCATACTGCAGGAAGACCACGGCATGCGCATCGCCGTGATCGAGAATGAGTTTGGCCAGGAAAACATCGACAATGAAATCCTGGTGCAGGACAGCAACGAACAAATCATCGAGATGAACAACGGCTGCATCTGCTGCACCGTGCGCGGCGACCTGATCGTGGCCCTGTCGGCCCTGGCGCAAAAGCGCGATGCGGGCCTGATCGCGTTCGACCGCCTGGTCATCGAAACGACGGGCCTGGCCAATCCCGGCCCCGTGGCGCAAACCTTCTTTGTCGACGAGGAAGTGGGCAGCCACTACATGCTCGACGCCATCATCACCGTGGTCGACGCGCGCCATGCCATGAAGCAACTCGACGAATACGAAGAGGCGCAGCGCCAGGTGGGCTTTGCCGACAAGCTGCTGCTGTCGAAAACCGACCTCGTCAGTGAAGACGACGTGGCCGCCCTGACGCGCCGCCTGAAGCGCATCAATCCGCGCGCGCCCATCGGCAAGGTCGACTTCGGCCGCGCGCCGCTGGCCGAGGTGCTCGACATCCGCGGCTTCAATCTGAATGAAAAGCTGGAACTGGACCCGGATTTCCTCGCCACCGAAAGCGAGCACGTCCACGATCACGACCATGCGCATGAACACGCAGATCAGCACGCACACGGCCATGCGCATGAGCACAAGCATGAGCACACCGCAGCCTGCGCCACCGATTGCGGCCATGCCGACCACCACCATGCGCAGCACAGCGACGACATCGCCGCCTTTGTTTTCAAGAGCACGCAACCGTTTGACAGCGCCAAGCTTGATGAGTTCCTCGGCGGCCTGGTGCAGGTGTATGGCCCGCGCATGCTGCGCTACAAGGGTGTGCTGCTGATGCAGGGCGCCGAACGCAAGGTGGTATTCCAGGGCGTGCACCAGCTGATGGGCAGCGATCTGGGCGCCAAATGGGGCGAGAACGAGGTGCGTGGCAGCAAAATGGTCTTTATTGGCAAAAATCTACCAAAAGACATTTTTATTCGCGGACTCGAACAATGTTTGGTATAAACTAGCCGGGTTTTGCGAAGTATCTGTTGCAAAGCAGAAACAAAAGGGAAAGTTAAGCATGCTTTCCCCCTGCCTGACGAACATCTTGCTGGCATAAACCAACAAGTGGCCACATCTGATCGGCTAGTCAACAAATCGGGATGGCAATATAAAGCAAAGCGTGCCAAAATCAGCGACGAAAACGGCCCATGTCGTTCGCCTGTCATGAAATGCTGGCAAACTGCCGCTGGCCGCATGCCAGGCATGCAACCGATCCACCCAACACGCAGGTCGACGCGGCGAGCGAGACCGGCATATAGCGGCAAAAAGTTATCAACATGGCATTATCGCCGGCCGGTAGTCCTGGCCACCGCCGGCAAGCCAAGGTCGCAAGCAGTACAGCTGGACAGCAATGCCAAGCGGAACCTGTACAGTTGCTCGGCATCGCCGATCAACTGATCAATTTGAAAACTCTGTCGTATCGAAGGTAAGCGAAGTTATGACCAAAACTAATAAATCGACCCCGGCCGCCAACCAAGACATCCCTCTCATCAGCGAAGACCAAATTCGCGCCATGAGCGAAGATGACTACATGAATCCGGCACAACTGGCATTCTTCAAGGCACGTCTGCAACAGCTCGAGAAAGACTTGCTGAAAAACGCAGGCGAAACCACGGAACACTTGCGTGAAACCGTGCTGGTACCGGATCCTGCCGACCGCGCCACCATCGAGGAAGAGCATGCGCTGGAACTGCGCACGCGCGACCGCGAGCGCAAATTGCTGAAGAAAGTACAACAATCGATCGCCAGCATCGACGCCGGCGACTATGGCTGGTGCGAAGAAACGGGCGAGCCTATCGGCATCCCGCGCCTGATCGCCCGTCCGACCGCCACCCTGTCGCTGGAAGCCCAGCAACGGCGCGAACTGAAGCAAAAACTCTACGGCGACTGATCGCCCCGTCCCTTGCGCGGCCGCCCCGGCGGCCTGGCGATGGCGAATAAAAAAGCACACAACCCCGGTTGCGTGCTTTTTTTTCGTCCCGCGCCGACTACACTGAAGCAGGCGCGACAGTGGCACATGCCGCTTGCAATTGCCTTTTCCATCCCCACTTTTGGGCCATGGGCGCGCACACGCATGACGCTGCACGCATAGGCACGAATCTTTTGAGGTCACTATGGAACAATTTCACGGCACCACCATCCTCTGCGTCCGGCGCGGCAAGCAAGTCGCGCTGGGCGGCGATGGGCAAGTTACGCTAGGCAACATCGTCATGAAGGGCACGGCCCGCAAGGTACGCAAGTTGTACCAGGGCAAGGTCCTCGTGGGCTTTGCCGGCGGCACGGCCGACGCCTTCACCCTGCTCGACCGTTTTGAAGGCAAGCTGGAAAAACACCAGGGCAACCTGCTGCGCGCCTCTGTTGAACTGGCCAAGGACTGGCGCACCGACCGCGTGCTGCGCCGCCTCGAAGCGATGCTGCTGGTGGCCGACAGCGAGTCGACCCTGGTCATCACGGGCAACGGCGACGTGCTGGAGCCGGAAGACGGCATCGGCGCCATCGGCTCGGGCGGCACCTACGCCCAGTCGGCCGCCAAGGCGCTGCAGGAAAACACGGACTTGTCGCCGGCCGAAGTGGTCAAGAAATCGCTGACCATCGCCGCGGAACTCTGCATCTACACGAATATGTCCCACATCATCGAGACCCTGGACTAAGAGTCCTTCGAGAAAACGCCCATGGCTGCGTTGCATGGCCTGGGCGTACAAAAAGGTACTGCCTGCGGCCACGCGCCTTGCCCTGAACGTTTTTCGGGCACTCTACGCAAAAGAAAGATAGAAAGCCATTATGATCATGAACATGACCCCGTCGGAAATCGTCACCGAACTCGACAAGCACGTGGTGGGCCAGGCCAAGGCCAAGCGCGCCGTCGCCATCGCCCTGCGCAACCGCTGGCGCCGCCAGCAGGTGGCCGAACCCCTGCGCCATGAAATCACGCCCAAGAACATCCTGATGATCGGCCCCACGGGCGTCGGCAAGACGGAAATCGCGCGCCGCCTGGCCAAGCTGGCCGAGGCGCCGTTCATCAAGATCGAAGCGACCAAGTTCACGGAAGTGGGCTATGTGGGCCGCGACGTCGACACCATCATCCGCGACCTGATCGACATCGGCATCAAGCAGACGCGCGCGCTGGAGATGAAAAAAGTACGCGCGCGCGCCGAAGACGCGGCCGAAGACCGCATCATCGACATCCTCGTGCCGCCGGCGCGCGACTTCGGCTTCACGCCGAATACGGCGGCGGCCGTGGACACGGGCAGCGGCGACAGCACGCGCCAGACCTTCCGCAAGCGCCTGCGCCAGGGCGAACTCGATGACAAGGAAATCGAGATCGAGCTGGCCGAGGCGGGCCCGCAGATGGAAATCATGGCGCCGCCGGGCATGGAAGAAATGACGGAACAGATCAAGTCCATGTTCTCGGGCGTGGGCGGGCAGCGCAAGAAGGCGCGCAAGGTCAAGATCAAGGAAGCGCTGAAACTGCTGGTCGAGGAAGAAGCGGCCAAGCTGGTGAACGAGGACGAGCTGAAACAGAAGGCCATCCAGAACGTCGAGCAGAACGGCATCGTCTTCTTAGATGAAATCGACAAGATCGCCTCGCGTTCCGAAGCGGGCGGCGCCGACGTCTCGCGCGCCGGCGTGCAGCGCGACCTGCTGCCGCTGGTCGAAGGCACGACCGTCAACACCAAGTACGGCATGATACGCACGGACCACATCCTGTTCATCGCCTCGGGCGCCTTCCACCTGTCGAAACCGTCGGACCTGATCCCCGAGCTGCAGGGACGCTTCCCCATCCGCGTGGAGCTGGAATCGCTGTCGATTTCGGACTTCGAGCGCATCCTGACGAGCACCGACGCCTGCCTGACGATGCAGTACGAAGCGCTGCTGGCGACGGAAAACCTGAAGCTGCAATTCGCGCCGGAAGGCATCACGCGCCTGGCGGAAATCGCCTACTCGGTTAACGAGCGCACGGAAAACATCGGCGCGCGCCGGCTGCACACGGTGATGGAAAAACTGCTGGAAGAAGTGTCGTTTACGGCCAGCGAAGGCAGCAGCAGCACGGAAAACCTGCTGGTGATCGATGCCGCCTACGTCAACGAACGCCTGGAAGCGCTGTCGGTCAACGAAGACCTGTCGCGCTACGTGCTGTAAACAGGGAGGGGACCGATGGCAAACAAGGCATTGGCGACGCGGCAGAAAATGCAGTTCCGCGTCGAACCCTCGCAAAAACCGCGCAACCCGGTGGCCGCCGCGGCCCTGCAGCGCGCCGCCGGCGCGCACGTGAAGACCGTCTCCGGCCAGCGCCAGCAGGAAAAACGCCTGCTGGCGAAACTGCTGCAGAAAGCAGACGTCACAGACTGATCTTGAAATGTCCAGGGCAAGGCGCCTGGACGCAGCAGCATGAATCAAGGCCTTGCGGCGTGCTCATCGCAGGCCGCCTGCGGACACCCCCGATGGGGGCGTCCGCGATCAGGCCATCGTCTGCCCGGCGTCCGCCTTAGAAGCGGTAGGACGCGCCCAGCGAAAACATGTCGACCTTGGTCGTTTGCTTGCTGCTGTACTTCACTGGCACGCGGTCCCAGTCCAGGTGCAGCGACCAGTTCTTGTTCAGCGCGTAAGCCGTGCCGATGCCGTAGGTCAGGCCTATCTTGTCCTTCTTGTCCGAACCGCCGTCCGGATAATCGACCTTGCCCTGCGTGTAGGCCGCGCCGGCGCGTCCGCTCAGGGTGAATGCATCGAACTTGTAGGCCAGCACGCCCTGCATGCCGAGGCCCGTGAACTTGCCGCGCCCAGCGCGCTTGCCGGCGCCCGTGTCGAAGCCGGACTTGACCTCTCCCCCCAGATACCCCACCAGCTCAATCGCAGGCACGGCCACGCCGCCCTGAAACGGCAGCGCGTCGAAAGTGTAGCCCACGTAGGCCTTGCCGCTGCGCTTGCTGCTTTTGTCGCAGTCGCGCTGGGCGGGCACGCAATCGAGGTCGGTGTTGGCGCGAAAGCCGTAGCTGGCGCCCATGTAGACGGGGCCCGGCGCCGGCTCGGCGGCAAAGGCGGACAGGGGAGCGATGGCGGCAAGCGCCAGCATCGCTACTGGGAAACGTAATTGGATGGACATGAATAACCTCTACAAGTGAATGAGTGCCTGGTTGTAGCGCGCTGTGCGGGCCACAAGCGGGAGTGTCATCTCTTTTGCCTGGAAGTACTATCTCCTTGTGCAAAGTGCCATTAAGGGCTACATTCGGTACCGGCATCCGCTACCAAACTTGTAGAAAGGAACTATCGTGAGTTCGCCTGAACTGGTCCTGCGCGTCCTGCGCACCCAATTGCGCGCCGCCGGCATCACCTACAAGGTGCTGGCCGAGCGCATCGCCATGAGCGAATCGAGCGTCAAGCGCATGTTTGGCCAGCACGACATGTCGCTCTCGCGCCTGGCCCTGATCTGCAAGGCCTCCGGCATCGCCATGGAAGACGTGCTGCGCGGCGCGGCCGACATCACGCCGCATGCCGACACGCTCACCCTGGTGCAGGAAAAGTCGCTGGTGGCGCATCCGCGCCTGCTGCTGGTGGCGATCTGCTGCCTCGGCCACTGGAGCGTGGAGCAGGTAGTGGAAACGTATGCGCTGACGCAGGCCGAATGCATCGTCTGCCTGGCCGAGCTGGACCGGCTGGGCTTGATCGAGCTCAAGCCGCTGAACCGCTACAGCCTGCGCGTCTCGAACGCCTTCCACTGGCTGGCCGACGGTCCCGTGCAGCAGTACTTCCGCGAGCATGTGGTGGCCGACTATTTCAGCGGGCATTTTGACGGCGCCGGCGAGACGCTGATGTGCATCCCGGCCCGCCTGTGCCTGCCCAGCGCACAGGAAATGGTGCAAAAGATCCGCCAGCTGGCCGAGGAACTGGCGCGCCTGCACCAGAGCGACCGGCGCCTGGCGCCGGCCGAACGCGATGGCTTTACCCTGCTGCTGGGTTTTCGCTCATGGGAATTCGCCGCCTTCACGGCACTGCGCCGCAGCGCGCCCGCCGCGCCGCCGGCGCCGGGCGCCAGCTACCAGACAGGGCCCAGGAACAGGTAGAACGTGCTCTCGCCGCCCTTCGATGCGCCCGAGGCCATGTAGACGGGGCCGAAGCGCGTGTCGACCGAGATGAAGGCGCTGCTCGCCTGCGTGAATTTGCTGGCCTTCCAGCGTTCGCTCTGATCGAAGCCGCCGCCCATTTCCAGCGAAAAGCCGGCCCGCACGGCGCCGCCCAGGGTACTCGGCAGGGAACCGATGCGGCGCGCCATCACCAGGCGCGCCAGGGCGATGCTGCGCCCGCTCACCGATTGAAATTCCGTGCCGGACAGGCGCAGGAAACCGCCGAGGTTGAGCGGCGCCTCGCCACGCTGCGAACGCGCCCATTCGCCATACACATGGCCAGCCCAGTTGCCGCGGCTAAACGCCTTCAACCCCGTGATGGAGGATTGGCCCACGGCCGTTTCGCCCGATCCCGTGGTCGTATCGCGCGTCCAGGTGGCGTCGAACAGCACGCCGCGCGTGGGAAAGCCGGGCGAATCGAGCGTATCGACGCGGAACTGCACGAACTGCGTGGTGCCCAGCGCGCGCAACTCCGGCATCTCGGGGTCGGCCGGAATCGCCAGCTTGCCCTTGACTTCCCTGCGCGTGACGCCAAACTGCAAATCGCCCCAGGTACCAAACTGGCGTCCCAGCACCAGCGCCGCCGTCTGGCCGTTATAGGCCAGGCGCGCGCTGCGCCGGCCCTGGTCGAACAAATCCATCGCCGACGAGGTGTATTGCAGCTGCGGCGCGATATACCACGGGTTGCCGGCGCCCAGCGGCTGCCAGAACTGCACGCCATAACCGCGCGCATTGCCGATCTGCGCCGTGCTGCGCAACTCGCCGCCCCAGCTGTTCAGGTTCGAACGCACATGCAGCAGCTTCAGGGCAAAGTTGTTGCTGTCCTTGAAATCGCTGGCCAGTTCCAGGCCCACGCGCAGGCGGTTGCTGGCCCACGGCGCCTCGACCGCCTTGATGGTCACCGTGCGCTGCTCGCCCGCGTCCACCACCGCGCTCTCCACGCGCGCCACGTCGCCGCGTCCATACAGCTTGCCGGCCGCCTTGAGCACGTCTTCCTGGGTGACTGACTGGCCTTCCACCAGCCCGGACTGGGCTTGCAGGATGCGCGGATTGATATCGCCTTCGCTTTCCACGGCCAGGCGCGTGAGCGGCAGGGCCACGTCCAGCAGGGCCGGCGCGGCCAGGCGCAGCTGCTCGCGCGCCGCATACTGCTCCGGCGGCAGGGCCAGCGGCGCCAGGCGCGTGGCCAGCGCCTGCGCCGCCTGTTCGCCGGCGCGCATGGCGCGCGCATAGTTTTCGAAGTCGAGGAAACTGACGCCCGTCAGGTCGGGCGCCACGAGGATGTCCTGTGGCCGCATTTCCTTGAGCGAGCGCTGCACGTTCTGCTCCGTGAGGATCTGCAGCATCTGCTGCGCCACGCCGATGGCGCTGCCCAGCTCCTTTTCCGGCGCCAGCGGCGTGCCCACGTTGACGGCGATGACGATGTCGGCGCCCATGGCGCGCGCCATGTCGACGGGCAGGTTGCGCACCAGCCCGCCATCGACGACCAGGCGGTTATTCACGCGCACGGGCGAAAACACGCCCGGCACGGCCAGCGAGGCGCGCATCGACAGGAACAGCGGCGTGTCGACCAGCTCCACCAGCTCGCCACTGACGAGGTCCGACGCCACCGAACGGAAAGGCAGCGGCAGCTGGCTGGCGGGACGGTCGCGCATGCCGGCGGGCAGCAGCCGGTTCAAGGCCATCTCCAGCGCCGCATTGCTGGCCGCCGCCGGCGGCGTGGAAATACCGTTGCGGCTGATGCCGAACTCGATGCGCGACGGCAGCAGTAAATCCTCTTCGCGGCGGCGGAACACCAGTTCGTCGCGCGGCGGACGGTCGGCCACCACGCGCGCCCAATTCGTTTCGCGCGCCATCTTTTCCAGGTCCGCCACGGAAGCGCCGGCCGCATACGCGCCACCGACCACGCCGCCCATGCTGGTGCCGACCACCATGTCGACCGGCACGTGCAGCTCCTGCAGCACTTTCAGCACGCCGATATGCGCGAGGCCGCGCGCGCCGCCGCCCGACAGCACCAGCGCGATGCGCGGACGCGCCGGCACGGGCGCGGCGGATGATGGCTGCGCGGCGGCAGGGGAAGACGTGGCGGCGGGAGTGTCAGCGGCGGCGCCGGCTTGCGGCAGCGCGCACAGCGCCGCCATGCAGCCTGCTGCCAGGACGGCACGGATCGAAAACATGAAGACTCCTGTAGCGATGGCGGCACGGCGCCATCGGCAAAAATGCGGTTGAAGCGAAGGTGCTGATTAATGCATCAATTTGACGGCGGCTGCACGCTCGTCACCTGGGCCGGCGCCGGCATCATCGTCGGACGCTGCTGCGTCTCCATCGGCATCGGTGGCGGCACCAGGTTCGTCGTCGCGGCCGGCGCCGGGGCGGGAGTCGGCGTCGGCGTGGCCGGCAGCACTGCCGGCATGGCCAGCGCCTTGTCGTCCGCCACCAGGTCGATGCGCTTGCTCACGCCGCCATCCTGCAGCAGCACGTGGCGCGCATGCACTTCCAGCACCGTCACGCCGGGCACCACCTCGGCGCCCTCGGGCAAGGCCACGGAAGGCTTGCCGTCGGTCGAGATGATGGCCACGCTGCCGCGGCCGTTGCCCGCCGCCACCACGCCCTTGAGCTGGTAGTTGCTGGCCGTGGCCACGCTGACCTGGCCGCCGAACAGCGAGGCGCCCGCCTCCACGCTGGCGTCCTGCACCACCGGCACGGCGGGCGGGTTGATCGGGCGTTGCGGCGCCTTGAACAGCTGCATGGCCCAATAGGCCAGCGACACGGACAGCGCCACGACGGCGACCAGGCTTACAAGTTGGGGCAAACGCTTCATGGTTTCCTTGATATTTCTCTTAACGCACCAGCTGATTAATTTCGATAATCGGCATCAGCACTGCCAGCACGATCAGCAGCACCACCACGCCCATCGCCAGGATCAGGGCCGGCTCCAGCAGGCCGGCAATGGTCAGCGTGCGGCGTTCCAGGTCCTGCTCCTGCGCGCTGGCGGCGCGTTCGAGCATGGCCGGCAGCTCGCCCGTGATTTCGCCGGCGCGTATCATGTGGATCAGCATCGGCGGGAAATGCTTTTGCGCCGACAGCGCGCGTGCCAGACTCACGCCCTCGCGCACGGCGCCGCTGGCTTCCTGCACCAGTTCCTGCATCGCCACGTTGGTCAAGGTGTCACGGCTGGTGTCGAGCGCGCGCAAAATCGGCACGCCGGAACCGGTGGTGATGGCCAGCGTGCTGGCGAAACGGGCCGTGTTCAGGCTGCGCTCGAACTTGCCGTACAGGGGCGCCGTCAGCAGCCACGTATGCCAGCGCCGTTTCAGGGCCGGCTGCTGCAGCGCACGGCGCCAGGCCACCCAGGCGCCGACGAGGGCAATCGCCACGACGATGCCGTAATGGCGCACGAAGTCCGACAGCGCCAGCATGATCACGGTCAGCATGGGCAGCTTCTGCTTGGTGTTGGCGAACACGGAAACGATCTGCGGCACCACGTAGGTGAGCAGGAAGATGACGATGGAAAACGCCACCACCGTGACGATGGCCGGATAGGTAAACGCCAGCTTGACCTTCTGCACCAGCGCGTTGCGCCGTTCGATATAGTCGGCCAGGCGCGACAGCACGCGCGACAGATGGCCGATCTGCTCGCCCGACGCCACCAGTGCGCGGTAGATCTCGGCGAAGTCGCGCGGATGGCGCGCCAGCACGTCGGAAAACGCGGCGCCGCCGATCACTTCCGAGCGGATCGAAGCGATCAGGTCGCGCAGATAGGGCCGCTCGGCCTGTTCCAGCAGCGCGGAAAACGCCTGCTCCAGCGGCAGGCCCGCTTCCAGCAGGCTGGCCAGCTGGCGCGTAAACAGGGCCAGTTCGGTGCTCGACAGGCGCTCGCCGAAGCCGCGCCGCCTGGTCACGCCGGCGGCGTCCACCTGCGCGGCGATCTGCTCGACGGCCAGCGGCACCAGGCCTTGCACGCGCAGTTCGGCGCGCGCGGAACGGGGGCTGTCGGCGTTGAGCACGCCCTTGCGGGTGGCGCCCTGGGCGTCGACGGCTTCATAACGGAATGCGGGCATGGTGGCGGGCCTAGTCTTTGGTCACGCGCAGCAATTCCGCCTGCGTGGTGGTGCCGTCGCGCAGCCAGCGTTCGCCGTCGTCGCGCATGCTCAGCATGCCGTCCTGCAGGGCGACCGTGCGCACCTCCGCCTCCGAGGCGCGGTTGTGGATCTGCGCGCGGATCTGCTCCGTCGTGCGCAGCAGTTCATATACGCCGACGCGGCCCTGGTAACCGGTCTGGCCGCAATGCTCGCAGCCGACGGCCTGCCAGTATTCGCCATCGAAGGTCTTGCAGGAACCGCACAGCTTGCGCACCAGCCGCTGCGCCAGCACGCCCAGCAGGGAGGAGGACAGCAGGAACGGCTCGATGCCCATGTCGAGCAGGCGTGTGACGGCCGCCGACGCATCGTTGGTGTGCAGGGTCGCCAGCACCAGGTGGCCCGTCAGCGACGCCTGCACGGCGATCTGCGCCGTTTCCAGGTCGCGGATCTCGCCGATCATGATCACATCGGGATCTTGCCGCAGAATCGCCCGCAGCGCCTTGGCAAATGTCATGTCGATGCGCGGATTGACCTGCGTCTGGCCCACGCCCGCCAGGTCGTACTCGATCGGGTCTTCCACCGTGAGGATGTTCGTGGTGGTGGCGTTGAGCATCGACAGCGCCGCATACAGGGTCGTGGTCTTGCCCGAACCGGTGGGACCCGTGACGAGCACGATGCCGTGCGGCTGCGTGATCAGGCCATCGAACTGCGCCAGCATGGGCGCGCTCATGCCCAGGTGCTGCAGGTCGAGGCGGCCCGCTTCCTTGTCCAGCAAGCGCAGCACGGCCCGTTCGCCATGCCCGGTGGGCAGGGTCGAGACGCGCACGTCGACGGGCTTGCCGCCCACGCGCAGGGTGATGCGGCCGTCCTGCGGCAGGCGTTTCTCGGCGATGTCGAGCTGCGCCATGATCTTGATGCGCGAAATGAGCGATCCGTGGATGGCCTTGCGGGGACGCACCACGTCGCGCAGGCTGCCGTCGATGCGGAAGCGCACGACGGACGTCTGCTCGAACGGCTCGATGTGGATATCGGACGCGCCTTCGCGCAGCGCCTGCGTCAGCAAGGCGTTGATCATGCGGATCACGGGCGCGTCGTCGGACGACTCGAGCAAGTCCTCGATGGCCGGCACGTCCTGCAGCAGCTTGGTCAGATCGAGGTCGGCGTCGAATTCATCGGCCATCTGCGAAGCGTCGCCGCCGCCGCCCGCGTAGGCGCCGGCGATGGCCGCATCGAGGTCGGCGCGCGGCAGCACCGTCAGCTGGATCTGGCCGAAGCGGCGCGACACTTCGGCGATCGCCGCCGGCGCCGTCGATGCGGCCACCAGCACGTCGACCGGCGCGCCATCGACGGCGCCGGGCCGGGCCAGCAAGCCGAAATCGCGCGCGTAGGCGTAGGGAAGCAGGTTACTCATGGCTGTCCCGTCATTTCTGCTGCTGCGGCAGTTGCTGCTGCTGGTATTGCTGCAGCAGCGGCTGCGGCGGCGTGGCCGCGTTGGCCGGCGCGCCTGGCGGCGGCGTCGGCGCCGGCGGCACGGGACGCGTCACCATGTTGCCGCCCACCGGCTGGCCATCCTGCAGCGCCGGCAGCACGGGCGTGCCCAGGTCTTTCAGCATCAGGTTGCCCGAAGCCGGCACGGCGGCCGTCTCGGCCGAGCGCATGTAGTCGTAGCGGTCGGCCGCCAGGCTGCCGCTCTGCTCCTTGTTGCGCACGATGACGGGGCGCAGGAAGATCATCAGGTTGGTTTTCTTGCGCTCGCGCGTCTGGTACTTGAACAGGTTGCCCAGCAGGGGAATGTCGCCCAGGCCGCGCACCTTCTCCGCGTTGTCGCCCGTGCTGTCCTCGATCAGGCCGCCGAGCACGATGATCTGGCCATCGTCGGCCAGCACATTGTTTTCGATCACGCGGTTGTTGATGGTGATGCCGCTGACGGCCGACGCCGTGGATTTGTCCACGCTCGACGTCTCGTGATAGATGCCCAGCTTGATGGTGCCACCTTCGGAAATCTGCGGACGCACCTTCAGCGTCAGGCCCACTTCCTTGCGGTCGATGGTCTGGAACGGATTCGTGTTGGTGCCGGCCGTGCTCGTGTACTGGCCCGTCAGGATAGGCACGTTCTGCCCCACCTTGATGGTGGCCAGCTCGTTGTCCAGGGTGATCAGGTTCGGTGTCGACAGGATGTTGGCGTTGCCGTCCGATTCCAGCGCATGCGCCACGGCGCCCAGGCCCAGCGCGCCGTTGATCTGCTTGAAGATGCCCAGGGTCAGGCCGCCCGTCGGCAGCACCTTGCCGCCGCCCAGCGCCAGCTTGGCGATATTGTTGTCGGTGCCGCCGGCGAACGACTGCAGCGCGCCCACGCGGTAGCTGCTGTTGCTGTCGCCGGAAAGCCCCAGCCACTGCACGCCGAACTCGGATGCCTTGGCCGACGTCACTTCGACGATCAGCGCCTCGATGTAGACCTGGGCGCGGCGCACGTCGAGCTGGTCGATCACGGCGCGCAGGTTGCGGTACACGGCTTCGTTGCAAGTCAAAATCAGGGTATTCGTCGAGGCATCGGCCTGGATGAAGCCGGCCGCGCCGCCCGAGGACAGCTGCTGCGGTCCATTGCTCAGCGACGCGCCGCCCGAGGTGCCGCTCTGCGAGCCGCCGCCCAGGCCCGTGCTGTTCATGCCGCCGCCCTGGTTATTCTGGTTGTTCGTGTTCAGGCTGTTGCTGGTCGGCTGCTGCGCCGTGGCGGCCGTGCCGTCCGACGTCACCACCGAACGCAGGGTTTGCGCCAGCTTGGTGGCATCGGCGTTCTTCAGGTACACCACGTGCACATTGCCCAGCTGCGTAGTAGGCTGGTCCAGCTTCGAGATCAGCGACTTGGCCAGATTGGCGCGCGCCGCCGATGGCGCGCGCAGCACCAGCGAATTGGTGCGCGGGTCGGCCAGCACGGAAACCTTGCCGCTATCGGCCGTCGCGCCGGCGCCGCCGCTGCCGCCTTCCATCAGCTTGTTTACCATCGAGGCCAGGTCGGAAGCGATCGCATAGCGCACGGGGATCACGTCCAGGTCCGTCGAGGCGGGCACGTCGAGCGCGGCGATGATCTTCGCCAGGCGCTTGAGGTTATCCGCGTAATCGGTGATCACCAGCGAGTTGTTGCCCGGGTTGGCATTGATCGTGTTGTTCGGCGAAATCAGCGGACGCAGCACGGCCAGCAGGTTGGCCGACGATTCGTAGTTCAGGTAAAACACCTGGGTGGCGATCTGGTCGCCCTTCACCTGGCTGCTGCCGTTGCCCACCTGGGTCGGCACGGATTGCAGCTTGGCGTCCGCTTCCGGCACCACCTTGGCGTAGCCGTCGCCCGAGACCACCGCGTAGCCCTGCAGGCGCAGCGCCGAGGCCAGCAGCCCGAACGCCTGCGTCTTGCTGATCGACTTTTCCGACACCAGCGTGATCGTGCCCTTGACGCGCGGGTCGATGACGAAATTGATGTTGGTGTAATGGCCGACCGCCTTGATCACCGACTCGATGTCGGCGCCGACGAAATTGAGCGCCGCTTCGTCGCCGGGCGCGGCCCAGACGGGCGCCGGCATGCCGACCACGGAACAGCACAGCAAGGCGGCGGCGGAGAGGCGGCGCAGCGAGAAGGTGGAGGTATTTGGGCTCACGGATGGTTTTTTCATTGTCTAAACTCTAAGGCGATGATGTTTTTTTCGCTATTGCTACGGCGCTGTCCCAGCAAATTCAACAAACTCGCCAAGGTCTCTTCATATCCTGCTGCGGCCTGGGCCTGGCCGGAAAACTGCATGCGCCCCTGATTCAGGCTGCCGCTGCCATCGAGCAGCAGCGGTCCCTTGATGGAGCGCAAGGTCAATGCCGCCTGCTGCCCCTGCCAATCGAAATCGAGTTCATAACTGCCCAGCGGACGCAGGGACGACAGGCGCGACGCCATGTCCGTCATTTGCAGGGTGGTGCGGCCGACGGCGGAAAACTGCCGCTGCTCCAGCGCCAGCTGCAAGGTGCTCCACGACAGGCGCATGCTGCCCGTCGGCGCCACCGTGTTCAGCGGCGCGCCGAGGCCGCCCAGGCCATCGGCCGGCAGCAGCAACGCCGCCGGGCTGACTTGCCAGTGCGACCACGACCCGCGCAGGTTGACGGCCTGCGACAGCGCCTCTGCATTCTGCAGCTCCACGTCGACCGCGCCCCACAGCACGGACGGCGAAATGCGCCAGTTGAAGCGTCCCGGCAGCAGCGGCGTCACGGCCCCATTCGCGCTGGCCGCCCCGCCAATAAAGGCCGAGCCGCGCCACAGGGTACCTTGCGCGTCGCCCAAGGTCAAACGTCCGCCCGTCTGCCTTTCCACGATGCCGGCTACCCAGCCGGCCGGGAAAAACACCAGCAGGGTGATGCAGACGCTGGCGATGATGGCCAGCAGCCATCCGAGCACGCGCATCATCGTGCCGCGCCCGGACTCTGGTGCAGGCTCAGGCTGGCGTCCACCAGGCCGGCCTTGGTCTGCGCCGTGATCTTCGCTTCCTGCACGGCGATGCGGCCTTCGCGGCGCAAGCCATCGAGCCACAGCATGACGCTGGCAAACGGCACGCCCGTCAGCTGCACGCGCGCATATTCGCCCGTCAGCGACAGCGATTGCGGCGTCAGGCCGCGCGCCTTCAGCGATGCCTCGAGGCCGGCGCGGCTCATGGGCGCCACCTGCACCGGCGTCTGGCGCGACAACTCACCGGCTTCGCGCGCCAGCGCCTGCAGCTGGGCCGCACTCTGGCGCAGCTCGGGCAAGCTCTTTTGCAATTCGATGCGTCCCGTCCAGGCCGGCTCGAAAAACACGGCGTAGACGAGGGCCAGGCCCGCCACCACGCCGCCGATGGCCAGCAGCTTGCGCTCCTGCTGCGTGCGTTCGGCCCAGAAGGCCTGCACGGCTTGCTGGCGGCCGGCCAGCACGGCGCGGCCCCTGTTCAATGCTGCACTCATGCTTTTGCTCCCGTGGCCGGCGTGATCTTCCACACGCCCGGCTCCGTTTCATTCAGGGCCAGCTTGCGCGCGGCCAGGCCGTCGCGCACCTGCGCCTGGGCGCTGGCGTCGACCATGTCCGGCTTCAGGCGCACGATCAGGCTGCGCTCGCGGTATTCGAGCGAAGCCACCACGCCGCGTCCGGCCAGGCCGCCCAGCGCCTCGCCCAGGGCCGCGCTCATGCTGGTGAAGTCATCCATGCTGGCTTGCCCGCCCTGCAGGCGGGCGGCGGCGATATTGCGCCGCATCTGCTCCGCTTCCAGGCCATACACGGGGGCCTCGTTCGGGTAGGCCGCCTTGAAGGTTTGCTGCATCGAGGTGCGCACGGTGGCCACCTCGCGCTTCAGGCGCATCCATTCGATATTCATGCCCACCAGGTTGACGACCACCGTCAGCAGCGCCAGGCGCAGCGGCCAGCGCCAGCGACGCCAGTCCGCGGCCGCACCCGTCGCCGTGCCCAGCGCACCCGCCAGGTCCAGCGCTGCGGTGCGGGCGCCGGCGATCCAGTGCGCCCAGTGGTCAAGCTCGACCGTCACGCCATCCATGCCGGCGGCCAGTTGTTGATATTGCGCAAGCTCCGCCTGCGCCACGTATACGGTCAGCGGCACGTCGCCGGCGAACGCGCGCGTCGTCAGCAGCGCCTGCTGCGGCTGGGGCGGCAGCACCAGGCCCAGTCCCTCCTGCGGCGCCTGGCGCAAGGCCAGTTCCAGGCCATCGCCGCTCGCCTGCAGGGCGGCCGTCACGCTGCCCGGCTGCAAGGGCAGGCACAGCTGCGACGGCAACAGCGCCACCTTGCGCGCGCCCTGCGCCAGCAAGGCTTTTACCAGCACCTCGACCCAGGCGCGCTGCGCCACGGCCACCGTGCGCATGCCGGCCGCATCGGGCGCGCCGGCGGCCAGCAGGCAATCCTGGGCGTCGCCGAGGATGTGCTCTTCCACCAGGCCCGGCAAGGCCGCGCGCAGGCGGGCGCCGGCCAGGGGCGGAGTCTTCAGGCGCAGCAGGGTCACGTCGGCCGCCGCCAGCAGCAGCACCACGCGCTGCGCGCCGGCGATCAGCTGGCCCAGGCCGCCCAGCGGCGCACTGCCCTGCTGCAGCAAGGCGCCGCCGTCGCCGGCCAGCACGAAGGAGCAGGCCGGCGCGCTGTCGGTGGACGCCTTGGCCGGGTGCCGGATATACAAAGTTGTCAAGGTGACTCGCTTTCAGGGGTTAATTTTCCCGCAACCAGACCAGGCTGGTGGTGCGCTGCGGATCCGTTTTTCGATTGACGAGGGCCACGGCATCGAGGGCGGCGCGGTCCAGCCGCACCCGGATCACGGTGAGGAAGTAGCGGCTCTTCACATCGATATCCACGCCGTCGATCGGTTTCTTGCCATTGATATTATTCTGGAAATTTGCTCTATCGACAAACTTTTTACGCGGATTGCTCAAAGTCAGGGCGCTGGCCTCGGACAAGGACATGTCCGTGATGGCCGACAGCACTTCGGCCGACGCCGTGTTCACGTTCACGGCCGTCAGTTCCGGCAGGACGATGACGAAATCGCGCAGTTTTTCGATGATTTGCGGCGTATAGCCGGGCACGGCCAGCAAATCCTCGACCTGCGTGAAGGCCACCGGCTCGCTGCCGCCGCCCGCCGTCTTGCCGGCCGCCTTGCCATCCTTGCCATCCTTGCCGCTGTCGCTGGCGACGCGCGGCACCGGCTTGGCGCGCAGCACGGCGTCGGCCGTGGCCTGCGCCAGGCCGCTGTCGAGTTGCAAATTGGACAGCAAGCGCTGGTAAGCCTGTACCTGGTTCGGATCGACGCCGCCCGTGGCCGCGGCCAGGTTGGTGATGTTGAAGCGCGCCTGCGCGTCGAGCGCGCGGCCCGACACGGTGGCGTCAAATTTTTCCGTGTCGACCTTTTCGCGGTCGACGTAGTCGTCGAGCCGCGCTTCCTCGATGGGCGTGGCCCACACGCCGTCGGCGGCCGTCAGCATGGGATTGTCCTGGCGCAACCAGAAACGGGCGAAGTCGACCATGCCGCGCATGGCCCACTGCGTCTGCAGGCGCAAACGCTGGTTTTCCATCGAGCGCACCTGCACCTGCTGTTGCCAGAACAGGCTGGCAACCACCGTGATGGCCAGCGCCGTCAGCAGCAAGGCCGTGATGACGGCCACGCCGCGCTGGCGCGAGGGGCGGGTGTATGGCCTCATCCCGGCCCCAATAAAAAGACTTTGGACAGGCCCGCCGCCTGGCCCGGCATCTGCAAGGTCACTTCCAGGCCCGGCACCTGCGTGGAAATGGTGGCGCCCGCCGTCAGTACGTTCCAGGCGCCATTGTTCCAGCCGCGCATGACCATGCTGTCGACGCCGCGCATCAGGGTCACGTCGGCGCTGCCCGTGTCCGTATCGTCGCGCGCCGCCTGCCACAGGGTGTCGAGCACGGCCAGGTCGCGCGTGCCGTTCGACTCGCGCCGGATCAGCACGCCGCCGCGCAGCAGGTAAGTGACCACTTGCAATTGTTGCGGTTCCTGCTCCGAGGCGGCCAGGCGCACCAGGGTCAGGCGGTCATTCTCGGCCGTCAGGTTGGTGCGGCCATTGAGCAGGTTGTTGCCCTGGCCGGCGCCGGCCAGGTGGTCGCAATCGCTCTGCATCTGGGCGAATGCCAGCTGCATGCCGCGCGCCTGCTCCAGCTGGCTGGTGAGCACTTCGCGCGAGCGCATGATGCTGTCCAGGCCGCGCCAGCCCAGCACGGCCACCATGGCCAGGATGCCGATGGCCACGAGCAGCTCGATCAGGGTGAAACCCGCGGCGGAAAGGTTGCGGCGCGCCATCAGTCGTTAAACGAAAGCAGGACAAGGCGCACGATGCGCCGGGCCGGATACTGGGCGTCATAGACGTTGACGCGCACTTGCCGGATGCGCGGGTTCGGCGTGGCCACCACTTCTTCCTCGCAAATCAGTTGCAGATCGCCTTGCGGGCATTCGACCGTGCGCTTGCCCGTCTGCGGGAAGGTTTTCGCCAGGCGCAGGCGCACCAGGTGGTTTTCCGCCGACCAGGTGGCCATCATGGCGCTGCGCAAGCCGTCGCTGTTCTGCGTCAGGCTGCCCACGGCGCGCAGGGACGCGCCCAGGGCCGTGCCGACGATGACGAGGGCCACCAATACCTCGAGCAAAGTAAAGCCGCGCTGGCGGCGTTGGCGGGAGTAGCCCATCATTGCTCGACCGTGAAATGGCCGATGCCGTCGGCGCGGATGGCCACGCTGCGTTCGCCGCTGGCCAGGGTCAGGACAAACGGCTTGTCGACCGGTTCGCGGCCGAAGATGATGCGCAGCGGCTGCGCCACGCTGTTCGATGGCTGCACGCTGAGCAGCATGGGCGTATTCGCAAACGTCCGTTCGCGCAGCAGGTCGTCCTGCGTCACGGGCTGCCACAGCTTTTCATTGAGCACCAGGAAACGGTATTGATTTTCATCCGCCTCGAACGCCACTTGCCGGCTGCGCACGATGGCTTCATCGCGCGCCAGCTGCAGCAGCAGGGCGATGCGCTCGGCTTCCTTTTGCAGGGCTTGCTGGCCATTCGGCATGGCGTTCAGCGACACGAGGCCCAGGGTGACGCCGATGATGACCATCACCACCAGCAATTCGATCAGCGTGAAGCCACGGCTGCGCTGCTGGCCTGCCCTGCGTCGCCGGCTCATGATGGTCATGAAGGGAGAAACTTACAGGTCCCACGAGCCGAGATCGGCGTCGTCGCCGCTACCGCCAGGCTGGCCGTCGGCGCCCAGCGAGATGATGTCGACTTCGCCCTTCAGGCCTGGCGACAGGTACTGGTAGGGATTGCCCCACGGATCTTTCGGCATCTTTTCCAGGTAGCCGCCCGCCTTCCAGCCGTTCGCGGCCGGGCCGGTCGTGGGCTTTTCGATCAGCGCATGCAAGCCCTGCTCGGTGGTCGGGTAGCGCTGGTTGTCCAGGCGGTACAGTTTCAAGGCTTGCATCACGGTGGCGATGTCGACTTTCGCCGCCGCCACTTTCGACTCGCCCGTGCGGGCGATCAGCTTGGGCACCACGAGCGAGGCGAGGATGCCCATGATCACCACCACGACCATGATTTCGATCAAGGTGAAGCCGCGCGCGCGGCGCTGGCGTATCGGATGGTTTGCTGCGTTTTGCATAAGAAAGAGAGAAGAAGGTGAGTAATGAGAGCAGAGTATAAAGCGGAAATATGACAAAGCCTGTCATATGGGGAAAAAATTCTGCGGGGGCTGTCAGGCCGACAAGACCACTTCGCCGCAGACGGCGCAGGCGGGGTCGCGCGCCACGCGCATGCTGCTCCATTCCATGTGCAAGCCGTCGAGCAGCAGCAGCCGGCCGGCCAGCGATTCGCCCACGCCCATCACCAGTTTCAGGGCCTCGGCCGCCTGCATGGCGCCGACCACGCCGACCAGCGGCGCGAACACGCCCATGGTCGAACATGCCTCGTCCGTGAACTGCTGCTCCTGCGGAAACAGGCAGGAATAGCACGGCTGCGTACCCGTGCGCGGATCGAACACGCTCACCTGGCCGTCGAAGCGGATCACGGCGCCCGACACCAGCGGCACCCTGGCCGCCACGCACGCGCGGTTGACGGCATGGCGCGTGGCGAAGTTGTCCGTGCAGTCGAGCACGACCGTGGCCGACAAGACCAGTTCGGCCAGGCGCGCTCCGTCGAGCCTTTCCTTTAATGCAACAATTTCGATCTCGGGATTGATACCGAGCAAGGTTTCGCGTGCCGACTGCACTTTCGGCTGGCCCACGCGGGCCGTCGTGTGGGCGATCTGGCGCTGCAGATTGGTCAGGTCGACCGTATCGTCGTCGACCAGGGTCAGCTTGCCGATGCCGCTGGCGGCCAGGTACATGGCGGCCGGCGAACCAAGCCCGCCCGCGCCGATCACCAGCGCATGGGCGTCGAGCAACGCTTGCTGGCCTTCGATGCCGATCTCGTTGAGCAGGATATGGCGCGAATAGCGCAGCAATTGGGCGTCATGCATGGCGGCGACTACGGTTTCTGCACAGGAATCTTTTTATCGTCGGCCTTGATGTCGGAGGCGATCTCGGGCTTGGCGCCGATCTTCTCCACCTTGGCATCGACCTTGGCCAGCTGTACCGGCAAGCCCTGGAAGTGGTTCAAGGCTTGCTGCAATTGGAAATCGTCCTTGGCGCCGTATTCGAGGGGCTTGCGCTTTTTCGCCGTGGCGATCAGGCGCTGCTCTTCCTCGAGCTGCTCGTGCATGCCTTCCATCGTCGGCTTGGCCGCTTCCGGCTTGCCGTCGTCGCTGCTCAAGTGTTTTTCCAGGTCCGCCTCGCGCACGCGCAGGCTGTTCCAGCCGTCGCCGTCGGCCGTCTCATCGACCAGCAGGTCGGGCACGATGCCGCGCGCCTGGATGGCGCGGCCTTTCGGCGTGTAATAGCGGGCCGTCGTCAGCTTGACGGCCGTATCGGCCGTGATCTGGCGCAAGGTTTGCACGGAACCCTTGCCGAACGTTTGCGTGCCGATGACGGTGGCGCGCTGGTAATCCTGCAGGGCGCCGGCGACGATTTCCGAGGCCGAGGCGGAACCGGCGTTGACCAGCACCACCAGCGGCACGGTTTTCAGCGCGGCCGGCAGCTTGGCCAGCGGATCGGCCCTGGTGCCGGGCGGCGCATAGAATTCGCGGCGGCCATAGAACACCTGTTTCGACTCGGGCAGCTGGCCCTTGGTCGAGACGATGATGGAGTTACCTGGCAGAAAAGCTGTCGCCACGCCGATGGCGCCCGGCACCACGCCACCGGGATCGTTGCGCAAGTCCAGCACCAGGCCCTTGAGCTTGGGGTCTTGCGCATACAGCGCGTTGATCTTTTTGACCATGTCATCGACGGTCGGTTCCTGGAACTGGGCGATGCGCAGCCAGGCATAGCCGGGCGCGACCATCTTGGCCTTCACGCTTTGCACGCGGATTTCTTCGCGCACGATGGGGAACACCAGCGGCTTGCTCTCGCCCTTGCGCGACATGGTCAGCACCAGCTTGCTGCCGGGCTGGCCGCGCATCTTCTTGATGACTTCTTCCAGCTGCAAGCCTTTCAGCGGAATATTGTCGAGACGGGTGATCAGGTCGCCCGCCTGGATGCCGGCCTTGGCGGCGGGGCTGTCCTCGATGGGCGAGACCACTTTCACATAGCCGTCTTCCATGCTCACTTCGATGCCGATGCCGACAAACTTGCCTTGCACGCTTTCGCGCATTTCCTTGAAGGCATTTTTATCGAGGTAGACGGAATGCGGGTCCAGCGACGACACCATGCCGGAAATGGCTTCCGTCAGCAGTTTCTTGTCTTCCACCTTCTCGACGTAATCGGTCTTGATCAGGCCGAAGACGTCGGACAGCTGGCGCAGCTCGTCGAGCGGCAGCGGGGCATTCGTGATTTTTTGCGCCACGGCCGGGTACTGCAGCGACAGGCCGATGCCGGCCAGTACGCCCAGACCGATCAGGCCGATACTTTTGACTTTGATGCCCATGTGTTCTTCGCAATCTACAAATTCGATGCCGCAGCAATGGTGGGGAACTTAAAACTTCACCCAGGTGGCTGGATCGAAGGCGCGGCCCTGATGACGCAGTTCAAAGTATAGCCCTGATTCCTCGTTGCCGCCGCTGTTGCCCGCGCTGGCGATGGTCTCGCCGCCCTTGACGGCGTCGCCCACGCGTTTCAGCAAAGACTGGTTATTGCCATAAATACTCATGTACTGGCCGCCATGGTCGACGATGATCAGGTTGCCGAAGCCGCGCAGCCAGTCGGAAAACACCACGCGTCCGCCGGCGATGGCGTGGATCTCGCTGCCCTCGCCCGTGCGGATGAAGACGCCCTTCCAGCTGGGGCCGTCACCGCGCTTGCTGCCGAAACGGGCCGCGATCTTGCCCGCCACGGGCGCGCGCAACTGCCCTTTCAGGCTGGCAAAGGCGCCGGCCGGCGCGGCCGGGCCCAGGCTTGGACGCTCGGGCTCCGGTTCCGGCTTCGGTTCGGGTTTCGGCACCACCTTGGCCACCTGCGGCGGCTCGTCGTCATCGATGGGGTCGAGTTTCACGGGCGGCGGTGGCGGCGTCTGCGGCTTGATCTTGCCCGATTTATTTTGTTGCTCTTTAGCAATGCGTTCGCGTTCAGCCTGCGCCTGGGCCGCCTTGGCGCGCGCGGCCAGCAGGCGTTCGCGTTTTTCCGCGGCAATCTTGGCGTCGGCGGCCGCTTTCGCCGCGGCGCGCTGCTCGGCCAGCAATTGCTGGCGTTTCTTCTCGGCCGCGGCGGCGGCGGCCTGTTCTTCGATCAGCTTGGCCAGCTTGTCGACCAGGTTGCCCATGCGCTGTTCGTCGCGCTCGACATTGCCCACCTCCTTGCGCTGCGCCACCAGGCGCTGCGACAAGCTCGTCAGCAAGGCGGCGCGGCGCGCCTTTTCCTGCACCAGCAGGGCTTTCTGGTCGCGCTCTTCCTGCGCGATCTCTTCCAGCTCATCCTTGGCGTTCTGTACGTCCGCCTGGTTCTTTTCCACGGCCAGCAAGTTGGCGCGCAAGGCTTCCAGCAGGCGCGCCTGCGCCTGCGACACATACGCCATGAATTGCAGGTCGCGGTTGATGCGGTTCGGGTTGTCGCCCGACAAGAGCAGCTTGATGCGGTCCTCGTTGCCGGCGACATATTGTTCACGCAGCAATTTTGACAGCTGCGCCTTCTGTTTCTCGACCGTCGCCGTCAGCCGCTGGTGTTCCTGTCCCAGCGCGCCCAGTTTGACGCCCGTCTCGCTTTGTTCCTGCGCCAGGTCGCGCAAGGCGCGGTTGGCGTTGGAAATCGCCTCTTCCGACTCGGCCAGGGTATCGGCCGCGTCGTCCTTGGCGCTTTCCGTGCGGCTGATGTCGCGCTTGAGCTCTGTCAGCTTTTGTTGCAGGCCAGCACGTTGTGCTTCCGCGGCCGCCTTCTGCTTGCTGCGTTCGGTGGGTTTGGCGCCCTGCGCCGCGCCGCTCGACAGCAGCAGCGCCAGGCACAGCATGGCACCGGCGCGCCACGCCGGCAGGGGTCGTTCAGCAGAGGGGGCGAGCGCTGTGCCGCGGAAGAAAGACGACAAAGTTACTTGGCCTTCCCTTGGTTCGCGACGGCAGCTTGCGCCGCCGCGATCGCTGCCGGGTCGCCCAGGTAGTAATGACGGATCGGTTTCAGGTCGGCGTCGAGCTCATACACGAGCGGCTGGCCGTTCGGGATGTTCAGGCCGACGATGTCGCTGTCGCTGATGCCGTCGAGCATCTTGATCAGCGCGCGCAGGCTGTTGCCGTGGGCCGAGATGATGATCTTCTTGCCGGCGCGGATGGCCGGGGCGATTTCCTCGTCCCAGGACGGCATCACGCGCGCCACGGTGTCCTTCAGGCATTCCGTCAGCGGAATCGCGGCCTTCGGCAAGCCGGCGTAGCGCGGGTCGTTGAACGAGGCGCGGTCGTCGTCGGCTTCCAGCGGCGGCGGCGGCGTGTCGTAGCTGCGGCGCCATACCAGCACTTGCTCGTCGCCATACTTGGCGGCCGTCTCGCCCTTGTCCAGGCCTTGCAGGGCGCCGTAATGACGTTCGTTCAGGCGCCAGTCGTTCTTGATCGGCAGATACATCATGTCCATCTCGTCGAGGGCCAGCCACAGGGTGCGGATGGCGCGCTTCAGGACCGAGGTGTAAGCGACGTCGAACGTAAAGCCTTCCTGCTTGAGGATCTGGCCGGCGGCCCTGGCTTCGTTGACGCCCTTTTCCGTCAGATCGACGTCGGTCCAGCCGGTGAAGCGGTTATCGAGGTTCCAGGTGGACTCGCCGTGACGCATGAAAACGATTTTGTACATAGTTCTATCTTCTCAAGGGGTTCAAATCAAAAAAGCAAAACGTAAAAAGACCTCGTCCAGCTTCTATTTTATAATGCGCGGATTGACTTAAACCATTGGACCCTACGTGAAATTCATTATCGACCACATTTTTCTGTTTGCTATCGTCATTATTTCCGGCGGCGCCCTCCTCTGGCCACTGCTGTCGATGCGCGGCAAGCGCGCGACCGTGCTGGAAGTCACGCAACTGATCAACCGTGGCAAGACCACCATCGTCGACGTGCGCAGCAAGGAAGAATTCGCCACGGGCCACTTGCCTGACGCGAAAAATATTCCGCTGCCGGAACTGGCAAAACGCCTGGGCGAGCTGGAAAAATTCAAAACGCGCCCCATTGTAGTGGTTTGCCAGAAAGGTTCGCGTTCGGCAACGGCTGTCGGCCTGCTGGGCAAAGCCGGTTTCGCTGAAGCAACGAGCCTGGAAGGCGGCATCGACGAATGGAAAAAACAGGGTTTGCCACTGAAAACCTTGTCGCTGGCGAAATAAACATCCGCCTGCACTCATATAAGGAAACATCATGACTGTCCCAGTAATTGTCTATAGCACCGCCGTGTGCCCGTATTGCGTGCGCGCCGAGCGCCTGTTGGAAGCCAAGGGCGTGACCGTGCAAAAGATCCGCGTCGACCTCGACCCGGAAGAGCGCATCAAGATGATGGAACGCACGGGCCGCCGCACGGTGCCGCAAATCTATGTGGGCGATACCCATGTGGGCGGTTTCGACGATTTGTATGCGCTCGATCAAGCCGGCAAGCTGGACCCCTTGTTAAATGGCACGGCAGCCTGATATAAAGCGGGTTCGAGAAATTGCTTGGTTTTTTGTCGTATTGTTTTGATACAATTGCCCTCGCACCTGATCTGGCCGCGCCTACCCGGCGCGGTTTGAATACCGCAAGCACCATATTTGAACGGTGTGCCGTTCTTGTCCTTTACAACGAAAGCGTTCCATGTCTGACGAAAATCTGCAACCAGTCTTCCAAATCCAACGCGTCTACCTGAAAGACATGTCGCTGGAACAACCTAATTCCCCAGCAATCTTCCTGGAACAAGAAGCGCCAGCGATCGAAGTTGCTCTGGACGTGGGCGCCGCGCCTCTGGCCGACGGTATCTTCGAAGCCACCGTGACCATCACCGTGACGGCCAAGGTCGGCGATAAAGTCGCTTTCCTGGTTGAAGGCAAGCAAGCTGGTATCTTCGAAGCACGCAACATTCCTGCCGATCAACTCGATCCGCTGCTGGGAATCGGCTGCCCGAACATCATCTACCCTTACCTGCGCGCCAACATCGCCGACGTGATCACCCGTGCCGGCTTCCCGCCAGTGCACCTGGCCGAGATCAACTTCGAAGTGTTCTACCAACAACGTCTGCAAGCTATTGCTGACGCCGCTGCCGCAGCGCCAGCAGCCAGCGAAACGCACTAAGAACATCTCACCAAACCTGCGGCGCGGCGCGCCTTGCGGCCTGTGATGCGCGCTGTGCTCTGACACAGCTGCGCTTCTCGGCCACGATGCACTGCCGCTCGCGACGGTTTTGTGAGTGTTCTATACTGCAGGTAAGAAACGGCGGCCTGGCCGCCGTGTTTCGTTAAGGTTCAAAAAATATCATGTTGAAAAGTGCGCTCTTGAGCAAGTTCCGCTGGATCGCCGGCGCCGTACTGATGCTGGCCACTGCCGCCAGCCACGCCGTCGATTTCAAGACGGTGGGCGCGGCCCCCGTCATCCTGTATGACGCACCATCCGCCAAGGGCGGCAAGCTGTACGTGGCGCCACGCGGCATGCCGCTGGAAGTGGTGCTCAGCTACGGCGAATGGGTCAAGGTGCGCGACGCCAGCGGCGAAATGGCCTGGACGGAAGCGAAAGGCCTGTCGGCCAAGCGCAACGTCGTGGCGCGCGCCGCCAACCTCAAGGTGCGCGTCAGCCCCGACGACAACGCCTCGCCCCTGATCCTCGTCGACAAGGGCGTGCTGCTGGAAATGAGCGAACAGGCAAGCTCCGGCTGGGTCAAGGTGCGCCACAAGGACGGCCAGAGCGGCTACGTCAAGACCAGCGAAGTGTGGGGCCTGTAAGCACCGCCAGATTCATCCGGGCACCGGCCAGCCGTGCCGTGCCGCTCCCCCTGCCAGACTGAGGTTGCATGCAAGTTTCCCCTGAAAACACTCCCGATACCGCCGCCAAGGCCGACGCGCGCCGCATTACCGTGCTGGGCGCCGGCGCCTGGGGCACGGCCGTGGCCATGGCCCTGGCAGGCCGCCACGACGTGCTGCTGTGGGGCCGCAATGGCGAGGCCATGGCCGCCATGGCCGCCAGCGGCGAAAACAGTTATTTGCCCGGCTTCGCCCTGCCGCCGCAACTGCGCATCGGCGCCGATTTCGACGCCGCCGTCGCGCATGCCAGCGGCGAACATGGCCTGCTGATCGCCGCCTGTCCCGTGGCGGGCCTGCGCCCCCTGCTGCATCAGTTGAAAGACAAGGCCATCCCCAACCTGGTGTGGCTGTGCAAAGGGTTTGAAGGCGGCACGGGCATGCTGCCGCACCAGATCGTGCAGCAGGTGCTGGGGGACGCGATCCCCGCCGGCGCCCTGTCCGGCCCCTCGTTCGCGCAGGAAGTGGCGCGCGGCCTGCCGTGCGCGCTGACCATCGCCTCGCACAGCGCCAGTTTGCGCGCCTGCGTCGTGTCGGCATTGCATGGTGGAAATTTCCGCGTGTATGCGAGCGATGACCTGGTGGGCGTGGAAGTGGGCGGTGCCGTCAAGAACGTGCTGGCGATCGCCACCGGCGTGGCCGACGGCCTGGGCCTGGGCCTGAATGCGCGCGCCGCCCTGATCACGCGCGGCCTGGCGGAAATCACGCGCCTGGGCACGGCCCTCGGTGGCCAGACGGAAACCTTCATGGGCTTGACGGGCATGGGCGATTTGATTCTGACCTGCACGGGCGACCTGTCGCGCAACCGCCGCGTCGGCCTGGGCCTGGCGCAAGGCAAGGCGCTGGCCACCATCGTGGCCGAACTCGGCCATGTGGCCGAAGGCGTGCCCTGCGCCAAGGCCGTGCGCGAGCTGGCGCGCAGCATGGGTGTCGAGATGCCGATCACCAATGCGGTGGCCGGCGTGCTGTTCGATGGCGATTTGCCGCACGTGATGGTGCAGCAACTGCTGGCGCGCGATCCGCGCGACGAAGCCACCTGAAAGAATGACGAGGCCGGGCTTAGCGGCCCGCCTTGTGCATGAGTATGGTCAGCAGCAGCAAGCTGTCCTCGCGCGCGGCCAGCGCATGCGCCTGGCCGCCGTGCAGGTACAGCATCTGCCCCGGTCCCAGCACGTGCACGCCGCCATGCGCTTCCACCGCCACCTCGCCTTGCAAGCACAGCAGGGTGATTTCTCCCAGTACATGATGCTCGGGCATGGTCTTGCCTTTGGGCATGCACATGCGAATCAATTCCAGTTCGTCCGTCTTGGCCAGCGCAATGGCGGAAAACTGCGACAGATTCTCGCCATCCGCCCCCTGCACGTCGATCACCTGGCCCGATGCTGCATGTACTAATGCCATCATCTTCTCCCGCTTAGCTAGACTACCGGTTCAAGCCGCCTCTTCCTCCGGCTCCTTCGCGCCGCGCATCCACTCGACCAGCGGCCACGCATCCTTCAAGCCCTCCGCCAGGGTCGGCAGCAGTTTCTCGGGCGCG
The DNA here is from genome assembly GCF_030397695.1 of Janthinobacterium sp. SUN118. NCBI lineage: Bacteria > Pseudomonadati > Pseudomonadota > Betaproteobacteria > Burkholderiales > Oxalobacteraceae > Janthinobacterium > Janthinobacterium sp. SUN118. The sequence continues at coordinate 425,941 of NZ_JAPUBV010000002.1, forward strand.
TTGACGGGCAGCGGTATTTCGGTCCAGACAAAAAAGCTCTTCAGCTTGATGAATTCGATATGCTCGGCATCCGCCTCGAAGCCCTTCGGTGGACGCTGCAGCTTGCCCTCGTTCTGGATGGTGCCGTAACGGGCCTTCAGGCGCTTATTTTTCAGCACTTTGGAAAAACCTGGCGCGTCGTTGACCATGTGTTCGCGCAGGGCCTTCAGGCGAGCGGGGGGCGGCATGTATTCGCCGGCGCCGAACAGCAAGTTGCCCTGGCCATCGATCTGCAGATAATACGTGGGACCGCCCGCCTTGCTGGGGCGGCGCATGTCGTTCGGCGCGATGGCGGCCGAAAAACGCGTTTTATAGGGGCTCTTGTCGTGCGCAAAGCGCACGTCGCGGTTGATGCGGAACAAGGCCTTCTTCGGATTGCAGTATTTCACGGCCGGGTCAAACTTGCCGAGCTCGCCGATCAGCGACGTCACCAGGGCGAGGAATTCCTCGCGCAGGATGTCGTAGCGGGGCTTGTTCATGACAAACCAGGGCCGGTTGTTGTTATCGCTCAGTTCACGTAAAAATTGGGTCAAGTCACGCACATGCATGTGTCAGCTTCCGATCAGCAACTATTTGGAAAGCTCTTTCGGGATGGGGCGCTTGCCCACCACCACGTCGAGCGCCGCTTCGCGATTCTTGCGCAGCACCGTCATTTTAGCTTTTCCGCCGGGCGCCAGTTGGGCGATCAGGTTCAGCATTTCCGTCGTATCGCCGACGGGCTTGCCATCGACGGCCAGCAGGATGTCGCCGGGCACGATGCCGGCCTTGTCGGCCGGGCCATTGCGCACGACGCCGGCAATGATGGCGCCGCTCGAGCGCTGCAAGCCGAAGCTTTGCGCCAGCTCGGGCGTGATGTCCTGCGTTTCCACGCCGATCCAGCCGCGCACCACGTGGCCGTCCTTGATGATGGCTTCCATCACGGTTTTCGCCGTCGAGACGGGAATGGCGAAACCGATGCCGACGGAGCCGCCGCTTTGCGAATAGATGGCCGTATTGATGCCGATCAAGTTGCCGCGCGTATCGACGAGGGCGCCGCCCGAGTTGCCGAAATTGATAGCCGCGTCCGTCTGTATGAAGTTTTCGAAACTGTTGATGTGCAGATTGTTGCGTCCCAGCGCGGAGATGATGCCCATGGTCACCGTCTGGCCCACGCCGAACGGGTTGCCGATGGCCAGCACGACGTCGCCCACACGCGCCAGTTCCGACTGGCCCAGCACGATCACGGGCAGCTTGTCGAGGTCGATCTTGATGACGGCCAGGTCCGTTTCCGGGTCCAGGCCCACCACCTTGGCGGGCGCCTTGCGGCCATCGGTGAGCACGACTTCGATTTCGTCGGCGCCTTCGACCACGTGGTTGTTGGTGAGGATATAACCTTCATGGCTGACGATGACGCCGGAGCCGAGGCTGTTTTGCAGGGTGTCGTCATCGTCGGCGCCAGGATCGCGCTCGCCGAAGAAACGTTTGAAGAAGGGGTCGCGCGCCAGCGGATGGGCGCCGCGCTTGGGTACTTGCAGGGTGAGGATGTTGACGACGGCGGGCATGGCGCGCGCCGCCGCGTCGCGGTAGGAACCGGGCGCCAGACTGCTCGACGCCGTTTCCACCACGGGCACCGGTTTCGCCGGCGAGCCCAGCTGCTGTACCCGGCTGGCCGGGCGCAGCGCGCCATACACAAAGTACAGCGCCAACGCGATGGTCACGGTTTGCGCAAACAATAACCAAAATCGTCGCATAGGGCTCTCTGTCCAGGTCAGCCGGCCCGGTGCCGGTCCGGCTTATTTTGCCAGATCGTTGCTCTTCTGTCCGTTCTTCTGCAGGGAGTCGCGGATTTCACGCAGCAGGACGATGTCTTCCGGCGTGGCAGGCGCGGCCGCCGGCGCTTCCGGCTGGGCGCGACGGGCCTTGTTCATCAGGCGCACCATCTGGAAGATGATGAAGGCGAGGATGACGAAATTGAGCAGAATGGTGAGGAAGTTACCGTAGGCCAGCACGGCGCCCGCCTTTTTCGCTTCCACCAGGGTCAGGGTGGTGGCCTGGCCATTCAGCGGCAGATAATAGTTGGCGAAATCGAGGCCGCCGAAAATGCGCCCGATGGGCGGCATGATGACGTCTTGCACCAAGGAATCGACGATCTTGCCGAAGGCGCCACCGATAATGACACCGACCGCCAGATCGACGACGTTGCCCTTCATTGCAAATTCTTTAAATTCTTGCATCATTGCCATGAATTTCTCCTTCGGATATGTATAAAAAACATGCCGATCATACTATTGATTCCCAGTGCCACCAACTTCTGGTTGCCGGCGAGACCAATTCCGGCACAGCCTTGCGCATCTAGTTCGAAAGAACTAGCCACCTCCTGCAAAAGTATATAAATTATGGTACAAGCAACGTTTTTGTTTTATTCGTTGTTTGCTTCACTTATAATTTGCGGTTGCCAGAAGCACCTTTTTTGCTTCCGGATAATCAACAAGAAACTGGCACGGGCTGCGCCATTGGCCGAAGTTCCGCAGGGATGTTGCCACTTTACCGTACAAAGATGCGGGTTGCGGCAAACAGTGGGAAAGAGCTTCGGCGACGGGTTTTTCGCGGCTGCCACTCATAATAAAGATTCGCATTTTGACTGATTGGGGTTTGCATGAGTAACGAAAAGCAGGTCGATTCAGGCCGTCGCGGCTTGCTCGTCGCCACGTGCGCGGCGGGCAGTGTAGTTGGATTGGCAACCGCGGGAGCCTTGGTAAGCACCTTCCAGCCGTCGGAGCGCGCGAAAGCGGCTGGCGCGCCGGTCGAAGTAGACATCACCACCTTGCAACCCGGCGAAATGCGCACCGTCGAATGGCGCGGCAAGCCGGTCTGGATCATCAAGCGCACGCCGGAAATGGTCGCTTCGCTCAAGAAAACGGACGGCAAGGTCGCCGATGCCGATTCCAAACGCAACCCCGCCGAATTCACGCCTGAATACTGCATGAACGAATGGCGCTCCATCAAGCCTGAAATCCTCATCGCCGTCGGCATCTGCACCCACCTCGGCTGCTCCCCTTCCTCGAAATTTACCCCCGGCCCGCAACCGTCCCTGCCCGATGACTGGGAAGGCGGCTTCCTGTGCCCTTGCCATGGCTCCACCTTCGACATGGCGGGCCGCGTGTTCAAGAACAAGCCTGCGCCGGACAACCTGCAAGTACCGCGCCATATGTACCTGAGCGACACCAAACTGCTGATAGGTAAAGACGAGAAAGGCGAGGCTTGATCATGGCTGCTTTCAAAGAAACGAAATTTCCCGCCGATGCACCCGCCGCTGAAAAAGCCCTGGGCTGGGTGGATGACCGCTTTCCCCTGACCAAGCTGTGGAATGACCAATGGGGCAAGTACTACGCCCCGAAAAACTTCAATTTCTGGTACATCTTCGGCTCGCTGGCCATGCTGGTGCTGGTGCTGCAGATCGTCACCGGCATCTTCCTGACCATGCACTACAAGCCCGATGCGGCGCTGGCCTTCAATTCCGTCGAATACATCATGCGCGAAGTGCCGTGGGGCTGGCTGGTGCGCTACATGCACTCGACGGGCGCCTCGGCCTTCTTCATCATCGTCTACCTGCACATGACGCGCGGCCTGCTGTACGGCTCCTACCGCAAGCCACGTGAACTGATCTGGCTGTTCGGTTTCGCCATCTTCCTGTGCCTGATGGCCGAAGCGTTCTTCGGCTACCTGCTGCCATGGGGCCAGATGTCGTACTGGGGTGCCCAGGTGATCGTCAACCTGTTCGGCGCCATCCCCTTCATCGGCCCTGACCTGTCGCTGTGGATACGCGGCGACTATGTGGTGTCCGACGCGACCCTGAACCGCTTCTTCGCCTTCCACGTGATCGCCATCCCGCTGGTCCTGCTGGGCCTGGTGGCAGCGCACTTGATCGCCCTGCATGAAGTCGGCTCGAGCAATCCGGACGGCATCGAAGTGAAGGAAAACCTGGGCGCCGACGGCCACCCGCTCGACTCGATTCCATCGCACCCGTACTACACCGTGCACGACCTGTTCGGCGTGTCGATCTTCCTCGTCATTTTCAGCGCCGTCGTCTTCTTTGCGCCGGAAATGGGCGGTTATTTCCTGGAATACAACAATTTCCTGCCAGGCGACTCGCTGAAGACCCCGCTGCACATCGCGCCAACCTGGTACTTCACGCCGTTCTACTCGGTGCTGCGCGCCACCACGGCCGACTTCATGTACGTGCTGATGGCTGCCGTGGCCGCCTACGTGGTGTTCATCTGGCTCAAGTCGCGCCTGTCGACGACGGTCAAGGCCATCATCGCCGCGATCGCGCTCGTCGCCATCGTCGGCATGCTGCCGCAGGTGCTCGATGCGAAATTCTGGGGCGTGGTGTTCTTTGGCGGTTCCGTCGTGATCCTGGCCTTCCTGCCATGGCTCGACCATTCGCCCGTGAAATCGATCCGCTACCGTCCGACCTGGCATAAATACATCTATGCCATCTTCGGCCTGTCGTTCCTGACCCTGGGCTACCTCGGTACCCAGGCGCCAACGGATGCGAAAACCATCGTCTCGCAAGTGTGCACCCTGATTTACTTCAGCTTTTTCCTGCTGATGCCATGGTGGAGTGCAATGGGCAAGTTCAAGACCGTGCCGTCGCGTGTGACGTTTCACCCGCACTAAGCCGCTCCCACGCCACGCTCAAAGGACATACATCATATGAAGATTGCAAAAAAACTGCTCGCCATCCTGGCACTCGTGCCCGCCATGGCCCTCGCCAGCGAAGGCGGCTTCCCGCTGGACAAGGCGCCCGACCGCCAGACCAACATGGCAGCGCTGCAACATGGCGCCAAATTGTTCGTCAATTATTGCCTCAATTGCCACTCTGCCGTGTCGATGCGCTACAACCGCCTGCGCGACCTGGGCTTGACGGAAGACCAGATCAAGCAGAACCTGTTGTTCACCAGCGATAAAGTCGGCGACCTGATGACGACTTCCCTGGCGCCGCAGGACGCCAAGGCGTTCTTTGGCGTCGTACCGCCCGATTTGTCGGTAATTTCGCGCGCGAAATCATCTTCCGCTGGCACAGGCGGCGACTACCTGTATACTTACCTGCGTACGTTCTATAAAGACGACACTCGTCCGACCGGCTGGAACAATATGGTCGTGCCGAATGTTGCTATGCCGCATGTGTTATGGGAATTGCAAGGTATCCAGACTGCCAAGTTCGTGGAAGAGAATGACCCGCACGAAGCGGGCAAGAAAATCCACAAATTTGTCGGCTTCGAGCAAGTCAAGCCAGGCACGTTGAACAAGATCGAGTATGACACTGCGGTAGCCGACCTGGTCGGCTACATGGAGTGGATGGCCGAACCGGCACAGCAGACACGCAAACGCCTGGGCGTGTGGGTGCTGCTGTTCCTGTCGGTTTTTGCTCTGCTGGCATGGCGCCTTAACGCGTCGTTCTGGAAAGAAGTCAAATAAGTGAGGCGCCGGCCGAAGGCCGGTTGGTGCCTGTTTCTGCGTTGTCCGCACGAGTGGACAAGCGACCTGGGGTGAGCCGTTCGCGGCTTCACCCCCTTTGTTTCTAAGGAACTATAAAAAATGATGGTTCTCTATTCGGGTACAACCTGCCCATTTTCGCAACGCTGCCGCCTGGTCCTGTTTGAAAAAGGCATGGACTTCGAAGTGCGCGACGTCGACCTGTTCAACAAACCGGAAGACATTTCGACCATGAACCCGTACGGTCAGGTGCCTATCCTGGTCGAACGCGAACTGATCTTGTATGAATCGAACATCATCAACGAGTACATCGATGAGCGCTTCCCGCATCCGCAACTGATGCCGGCCGATCCGCTGATGCGTGCCCGCGCGCGCCTGATGCTGTTCAACTTTGAAAAAGAACTGTTCGTGCATGTGCACGTGCTGGAAAGCGAACGCGCCAAGAGCAACGACAAGGCCCACGACAAGGCACGCGCGGAAATCCGCGACCGCCTGACGACGCTGGCGCCGCTGTTCCTGAAAAACAAGTACATGCTGGGCGACGAATTCTCGATGCTCGACGTGGCTGTCGCGCCGCTGCTGTGGCGCCTGGACCACTACGGCATCGAACTGTCGAAGACGGCTGCACCGCTGATGAAATACGCCGAACGCATCTTCTCGCGTCCTGCGTATATCGAAGCACTCACTCCTTCGGAGAAGGTGATGCGCCGCTAAAAGATATCCCCATCAAGCTACTGCGCAGCCCGCTCTCGACTTGGCGTTACTCGCCGTACTCAAGTACGGCTGCGTTGCTGAAGCCGATATCGGGCTTGCTCACTACGCTTTCTGGGGCATCTTGGGCCATGTGTTAAAGTTGTTTTTTGCGCTGCCCAGTCTTTTGAATTACCGGTGCGCCCGCCTCATGCTTGACGGGGGCGCTCCCGCCTCATAGTGCCTACCATGTCTGAAATCTCAACCAAACCTTATATGCTGCGCGCCATCTACGAGTGGTGCACCGACAGCGGCTACACGCCTTATCTCGCGGTCAAAGTCGATTCGCGCACCACGGTACCGATGGAATACGTGAAAAAGGGCGAAATCGTCCTCAACATCAGCTTCGGCGCCACCAGCGGCCTGAAGATGGACAACGACGCCATCCGCTTCCACGCCCGCTTTGGCGGTATCTCGCGCGAAATCTACGTGCCGGTCGACAACGTGATGGCCATCTACGCCAACGAAAACGGCCAGGGCATGGCCTTCGAGCCCGTGCTGGGCAACGACGACCCGGACGCGCAACCGACCGACAGCCCCGCCTCCGCCGACGTCCCGCCGCCAGTGCTCGCCCCGGCCGCCAGCGCCCCGACCCTGTCGTCCGTGCCGACCAGCTCCCCCGAACAACGCGACAACGCCACGCCCGGCGACGACGAGCCACCAAAAAAAGGCGGCCGCCCGACCCTGACGCGCATTAAATAGCGTATAATTCGCAACGCGCAGTTTTTGCCGACTTAGCTCATTTGGTAGAGCAGTTGATTTGTAATCATCAGGTGGCCAGTTCGAAACCGGCAGTCGGCACCAGAATTCAGTAGGAAATCAAAGGGTTACCCGCTTCGGCTGGTAGCCCTTTTTTCTTTTCTCCCGCCTGCCAGACACGCCCGGCACCATGCAAACGCATCTCCATCCAGACAAGCCGCTTGCGCGACGCATTGCTGCACTGCGTAATGACTGCGGCTGCGATTAGGCGCAAGATGGGTGCTTGTTAGCAAAGAAGAACCTTTTGATGTCCGGCTTTCCTACCTGGGGAAACATCATGTCCGCACACACTTACAAGCTGATCGAACTGGTTGGCACATCGACCGAGAGCAGCGATCAGGCGATCCGCGATGCCATTGCCAAGGCGGCGCTCACGGTCAAGCACATGGACTGGTATGAAGTGACCGACTCGCGCGGGCATATCGTCAATGGCAAGGTCGCGCACTTCCAGGTCACGCTGAAGGTCGGCTTCCGCCTCGAATAAAGCCATGTGGCATGGGCGGCAGCGGCGTGCCCGCTGCGCGCCTGGCCCAACCTTGCCCTCTCACTAGCGCCTGGCGACTGACCTGCTCTCCAGCCACTCCCGGCCGCCGTGGTCCAGCGCGGTCTCGATGACCTTGTCCGGCAAGCTGTAGACGGTTGCCCAGCTGGCGCGGCCGTCCTGCGTATTGGCGGGGAAGCTGTGCGTCTCGATCGGCCAGTGGTATTTGCGCTTTAACGCCTTGACGATGGCGGCCAGCGAGACGCGGCCTTGCAGCGGTTCGGCGCCGGACTGGTCTCGGTTCGACAGCAGCACGGCCAGGACCTGGCCGCGGCCCGTGCGCGCGCCGGGGAAGGTGGGAGTTTTGTTTGCCATGGCCTATTTTACCGGGCGAGGGGCGACTGCCGCACCTTTGATCTGGCGCAAGCGCCGCAGCAGCCTTACGGCCACGATGGGCATTTCGCCAGGCGTGCCGGCGCCCCTCCGGCGGCCTGGGCCATTCATCACGGGGCACAGGAGACAATCATGGATAGCCTGAACATCCACGCCATGCAGTGGCAGCCCGTCGCCGATATTTCCACCGTCAATCCCTTGCTGCCCGAGGACGTGGCCTGCTTTCGCGAGCTGCGCGACGTGCTGCAACGCTACGGCGCGCTCGAGCGTTTCGGCATTTCCCTGATCCACCGCCATTTCGATATCGCCGACGACGAAGAGCTGATGGAATACGCGGATGCGCAAACGCGTACCCTGACGGTAAAACCTGTCAAGAAAAGCGACATCGACTGGCAGCATACGACGATTACCAACTGGAAACTGACGGCAGGCGAGGAAGTGGCGCGCATCGGCTGCGGCTGCGCGCGCAATTCCGGGGGGCATCTCGGCTACCACCGCGGCACCTGAGGCACGGTAGCAACCGGCCGGCAAGCGGCGTCGGCCATTCTTACACTTTGCTTCCACCAGTTCAGCCCGCTTTACGCAAGCGTTTGATTCGACAGGATTTTCTTGTGTGGCACGCAAGCTGCTTATCTCCGTCTACGAGATGAATCCAGGCAAGTCGTCCTGGATTCTTTATCCCCCGGATTTTCCGAGACTGACCACGATAAGAGGCTGCGATGAACGTCGATCACACACGAAGCAAGACCCTGGGCTGGCTGGGCGCACTGGCGGCGGCAAGCCTGCTGGCCAGCGGCCAGGCGCATGCCGGGGCGTACGGCCTGGCCGTCAATGAATTGAGCAATTTCCGCATCACCACCAGCGCCGGCGCGCTGTCGCTGGCCGGCGCCAACCGCAACGCCAGCGACAGCGCCTTTTTCCAGGGCGGCGTGGCCGTCAATCCGCGCGCCGTCAACACGGGCCCGGCCGCCAATGCCGACGTGCCGCAAGTGTGTTCCGGCAGTGGCTGCACGGGCCTGCCGCAGAACCACTACGCCCCCACCACGGCGCTGGAGTTTGCGCGCGGCGATGCCCACGCCTTCGGCAACATGCTCAATGGCACTGGCTCCACCGTGCTGGCCGTTTCGGAGGCGCAGCGCAACACGGTGGGCGCCGCCTCGGCCACGGCCGGCGACACGCTGACCGGCTCCGTCAACCTGACCCTGTCGAGCGCCGGCTTCATCACCTTCAGCTTCATGGGACGGCGCGACCTGCGCACCAGCGTGACGACGATGGGTGACAAGTCCAATGTGTCGATCATGGATATCTTCAATATCTCGTGCAACAGCGCCAGCCCCGTCGGCTGCCTGTCGCATGCCAATGCCGACGGCGTGATCTTCCAGTTCGCGCCCGATGGCGACGCCAACAATGGCAGCGACATCAACGGCAACCACGGCGCGGGCAGCCTGGATCCGTTCAGCCTGAACATGACGGCCGGCACCAACGATCCGTCCACAGGGCGCGCCTTCACGAATGGCCTGGCGCAATTTTCTCTGACGTCGAACTTCGCGCTGGCGGCCGGCAGCTACACCTTGAATTTTTCCAAGTCCACGCGCACCGATATCGTCGTGATCGATCCCGTGATCGTCGTGGTGCCGGCACCGGCCACCCTGCTGTTGCTAGGCACGGGCCTGGCGGCCCTGGCCTTCACACGGCGGCGGCAACCCAAATAATTAGCAGCAAGCAAAAACACGCGGCGCCCGCCAGGGCGCCGCGTGTTTTTGCGTGGGCGGATGCGCTTCAGCCCAGCCGCGCCAGCGCCTGGCGCGCCAGTTGCAGCTGCTGCAGATAGTAACGGTGCAAGGTGGCGGGGTCGCCGAAGTCGCGCCCGAGTATCAGGCGCAGTTCGCTGGCGGGACAGTCGGCGGGCAGGGTCTGCACCGGCAGCCCCAGTTGGCGGGCCAGCTGGCGCGCCGCCTGTTCCTGCGCGGGCCGGTATTCGACGCGCGTGCGCGCCACCTGGAACGAGCTGTCATTTCCCAGGCGCACCACCTGCACGGGTCCACCGGCCAGGCTGCGCGCCAGCGCGGCGGCCATGCCCTGCACGCCATTGCCATTGAGGATTTCCAGGCGCGGACGCGGCGCGCCGGCCAGCGCCGCCGTTGCCGGCGCAGCGACAGCAATGGGGACGCCGCGCTCCATCGCCGGCACGCGCCGCAACAGGGCCATGCCGTCGCGTTGCGTGATTTCCACGCGCGCCATGGCCGGTGCCGCCGCTACCGGCGCGAGCGCAACGGGTTCCGCCGCGCCGCGCAACAGGGCCGCATCGCGGCGCGGGTCGTGCTCTTGCAAGCTGTTCGCCTGGCGCCGCATCACGGCGGCGCGCTCGTGCTGCCCCAGGCGTTCCAGTACTTGCGCCAGGTGCTGCCAGGCCAGCGCATTGAACGGATCGAGCAGGCAGGCCTGCTCCAGCGCAGGCAAGGCCAGCGCATCGCGGCCGCTCAAGGCATAGGCATGGCCGAGATTGCTGAACAGATAGGCCTGCTGCGGGCGCGGTGTGCCCGCCTCCTGCGTCAGGGCCAGCCAATGGGCGATGGCGGCGTCATGCTCGCCGCGCTGCGCGTACAGCACGGCCAGCGCGTTGCGCGCATGCACATGGCGCGGCGCACTGCGCAGCGCTTGCTCATACGCCGCCTGCGCGGCGGGCAGGTCGCCCCGGTCGAAGGACTGGCGCCCCGCCGCATAGGCGCTGTCGGCGTCAGGCAGCGGCGACAACGGCGGCGGCGCGTGCGCCGTGTGGCTGGCGCAGGCGCCCAGGCCCAGGCAGGCGCAGGCGGCGGCCAGGCGGGAAATCGTCGAACGCATGGTATCTCCTTTCAACGGCTGGCCATGGCCGGCACGAGCACGCGATAGACTTCGATCACGGCCGGCCCCATGAGGACCAGCATGAGGGTGGGAAAAACGCAAAAAATCAGGGGGAACAGCAATTTCAGGGCGATCTTGGCCGCTGCCTCCTCGGCCAGCAGGCTGCGCTTGCTGCGCAGGTTTTCCGAATGCACGCGCAAGGAGTCGCCCATGCTGGTGCCGAAGCGTTCGGACTGGATCAGCATGGCGACCAGCGTGTCGACGTCTTCCACGCCGCTGCGCAGGGCCAGGTTGCGCAACGCTTTTTCCTTGCTGAATCCGGTGCGCATTTCCATCAGCACCAGCTGCAATTCCTGCGCCAGCACCACGCTCTTGATGTGGATCTCGCCCGACACCTTCACCAGCGCCCGTTCCAGGCTCAGGCCCGCTTCCACGCACACGGTCAGCAAGTCGAGCGCGTCGGGAATGTTTTCGAAGATATCGCGCTGGCGCCGCTTCGCCGTGCCCGACAGCACCAGGTTCGGCAGGTAATAACCGGCCGTGGCACTGACGCACAGCAACAACAGCAGCACGCTGCGCAACTGCGCCGCCATGGCGCTGGCCGCATACAGCCCCAGCACGGTGGGAAACAGCAGGGCCAGCACGGTTTTCGCCGCAAAGTACAGGGCCGGCGCACTGGCTTGCCGCCAGCCCGCATTCATGAAACGCGTGCGCAGCGGCGAGCGCTCCCAGCCTTCCTCCGGCAGCGACAGCTTGCTGAACGGCTGCGCCACGCGCGCCACGCGCTCCACCCAGCCGCTCTCCGGCACGGCATCGCTGGCGGCCGGCGCCATGGTGCCGGACAGGCGCTGGCGCAAGGCACCGGGAAAAAAGATCAGCCACGCCAGCAGGGCCAGCGCCACCACCACGGCAAAGACGATCAACAGGAACAGCAGTTGCGGGCCAGTCATGGCATTTCCTCCGATTGATCGACTGACAAAACGTTCGGGACCAGGCAAGTACCGTCGTACGACGAGGCGACGGCACAACGTCACGGACGTTTTTCAGGCGATCGCTTAAATGCGGATGCGGATGACCTTGCGCATCCAGACCACGCCCAGCGCCACCATGCCGGCCGCATACCACAGCAATTTGATGCCGCTGGGGTCGGTCCACAGCAGGCTGATGTACTGCGGGTTGACCAGCGCCATGACGCCGATCATCACCACCGGCATCAGCCCCAGCACCCAGGCCGACATGCGGCCCTCGGCCGACAGCACGCGCACCTGGCCCAGCAACTTTAGGCGGGCGCGGATGATGCGGGCGATGCTGACCAGCACTTCGGCCAGATTCCCCCCCGATTCGCGCTGCACCAGCACGGCGATGACGAGGTAGCGCAAGTCCGTCAGCGGGATGCGCGCGGCCAGGTTTTGCAACGCCTCGTTCATCGGCACGCCGTAATTGATCTCCTCGTGCGCCATCTTGAATTCGCCGCTGATCGGCTCGTTCAACTCGTCGCCCACCATTTGCAGCACATTGGAAAACGAGTGGCCGGCGCGCAGCGCGCGGGCGAGGAAATCGGCCGCCTCCGGCAACTGCGCCTCGATCTTTTGCAGCCGCGCCGCGCGCGCGCGCAGCACGACCATGACCGGTCCGCCGCCGGCCACGCCCAGCAACAGCAAGGCGCCCGGCAACGGCATGGGCCAGGCGGCCAGCAGCAGCAAGGCCGCCAGCAGCACGGCACCCGTGCCGCCGAGAAATTGCGCCACCGACCAGGACAGGCCCGATTGCAGCAGCAGCCGGTCCAGCTGCGCCGCCTGCGGCGCGCGCCGCAGCAGCCGGTCCAGGCCCGGCGCGCGCGCATAGCGGCGCTGCTTGAGGATGGACACCCGTTCGCCGCCCGCCTCGCCGCGCGCCGCCATCAGGCGCAGGCGCCGGTTGATGCGCCGCGCCGCGCTGCCGTGCGTGCCCGACCACCACAGCCAGGCCCCCTCCACCATCAGGATGCAGGCGGCGAACAGCAGCACGGCAAAGCCGTAGAACACCAGGTCCATGCTGCCTCCTATTCGTAGATGCGGTCCGGATCGAACACCGTGTCCGGCACGGGCGCGCCGAACATGCGCAGGCGCTCCGTGAAGCGGGGCCGCACGCCGGTGGCGCAGAAGTGGCCGAGCACCTTGCCGCCGGCATCGACGCCCGTCTGCTCGAAGCGGAAGATTTCGTGCATGGCGATGATGTCGCCTTCCATGCCCGTCACTTCCTGCAGGCTGACCAGCTTGCGCGCACCATCCGTCAGGCGCGACACCTGCATCACCACCGTCACGGCCGAACAGATCTGCTGGCGCGTGGCGCGCGGCGTCAGGTTCACGCTGGCCATGCCGACCATGTTTTCCAGCCGCGCCAGCGCGTCGCGCGCCGTGTTCGAGTGGATCGTCGCCAGCGAGCCTTCGTGGCCCGTGTTCATCGCCTGCAGCATGTCGAGCGCCTCGGCGCCGCGCACCTCGCCGAGGATGATACGGTCGGGCCGCATGCGCAGCGCATTGCGCACCAGCGCGCGCTGGCTCACTTCGCCCTTGCCCTCGATATTCGGCGGCCGCGTTTCCAGGCGCACCACGTGCGGCTGGCGCAGCGCCAGTTCGGCCGCATCCTCGATGGTGACGATGCGCTCGCTGCCGGGTATGAAGCCGGACAGCACGTTGAGCAGCGTCGTCTTGCCGCTGCCCGTGCCGCCCGAGATCAGGATATTCACCTTGGCCTGGCCCAGCGCCTGCAGCACCTGCACCATGGGCGGCGTCAGGCTTTTGTAGTCGAGCAGGTTGGCGATCGTCAGCGGCTGCACGGCGAAGCGCCGGATCGACAGGATGGGACCATCGACGGCCAGCGGCGGGATGATGGCGTTCACGCGCGAACCGTCGGGCAGGCGCGCGTCGACCATCGGGCTCGATTCGTCGACGCGCCGGCCCACGCGCGAGACGATCTTTTCGATGATCTTCATCAGGTGCGCATTGTCGTGGAAGGTCACGTCCGTCAGCTGCAGGCGCCCGCCCCGCTCGACATACACCTTGTCGCAGGTGTTGACGAGGATATCGGAGACGCTGGCATCGGCCAGCAGCGGTTCCAGCGGACCAAAGCCGAGCATCTCGTGCTGGATGTCGAGCACCAGGCTATGCCGCTCGTGCTGGTTGAGGACGATGCGCTCTTCCTCGATGACGCGCTGCACCAGCAGCGCCAGCTCGTGCTTGAACTGCTCGGCCGTCAGGCGCTTCAGGCGCTCCAGGTCGATACGGTCGAGTATCGTCTGGTGCATGGTCTTCTTCAGCTCCTGGTACGCATGCAGCGCCAGTGCCCCCTGTCCATTGCTGACCGGCCGTGTCTGTTCATTCGCCGCCAGGCGTTCGCGTAAAGTCATCTCGGCTCCCATGATGGCTCCCGGCGGGAGCCTTTGCTGCTGTGTGCTGCGTCAAATTTCGCTGCGCTCGCCACGGCTGAACAGGCGGTCGAACAGGCCGCGGCTTTCCGTCACGCGGCGCGCCGTCACCAGTTCCACCAGCTCGGCCAGGCTGCGCGCCACGGCGCTGGTGCGCGACAGCTGCAGCAGCGGGATGCCCTGGTTGACGGAATCGGTGGCCGCGATGTAATCGTTGGGCACCGTGTGCACCACTTCCGCGCCCAGCGCCTGCTCCAGGTCCGCCAGGCGCAGGCGGCCGCCCTTCTCGTAGCGGTTGACGATCAGGCGCAGACGCTCGCCCGGGTAGCCGAGCGAACGGAAGATGTCGAGCAGGCGGCGTCCGTCGCGGATATCGGGCAAGGCCAGCTGCAGCACCGGGTAGATGGCGTCTGCATTGTCGAGCGCGCGCAGCGACAGCGCGTCGATCTGGCGTCCCACGTCGAGCACGATGTAGTCGTAGTGCTGGCGCGCCACGGCGAGGATGCGGTCCATGTGGTCGGGCTGCATGTCGACCTTGTGCGCCGGGTCGTCGGCCGCGGCCAGCACGCCGAAGTTCGGCGTCACGTGCACCAGGCACGAGGCGAGAAAGGCGCCATCCATGCGCGCGATCTGCGCGCAGATGTCGGACAGGGTCATGGCCGGCTTCTGGTCCGACACATACAGGGTGGCGTCGCCGAACTGGCCGTGCAGGTCGATCAGCAGCACCTTGCAGCCGGCCATCGTCGCCAGCGCGTAGGAAAAATTCGTCGACAGGAAGGTGGCGCCGCTGCCGCCCTTGCAGGAAATGAAGGCGAGTACCTTGCCGTCGCGCATCTGCGTCACGCCGGCCTGGATATCGACGCGGTCCATCGCTTCATGGAAGGCCTTGTGCACGAGCGGCAGCTGCAGCACTTCGCGCATGCCGGCGCGCATGGCGCGGATCAGCACATCCTGCTGCTGGCCGCGCGTGAGCAGCATCAGCACGGCCAGCGGATACTGGCGCGCCAGGCGCTCCAGCAAGTCCGCCTCGTCGGTCTCGATGGCGCTGGCGTCGACGATCACCAGCTCGGGCGGCTCGGGCAGCATGCGCTCGACGGCGTCGCGCAGGCCGCTGCGCCGTTCCAGCAGGCGCAGCACGGGCATGCGGGCCGCGCCCTGCGCCGCGATTTCATCGTGCAAGCTGGCGTCGCGGGTAATCATCAAGGCTTTCATCACACATCCTTCATTTCAGTGCAACACGATCGGCTGCGCCCGCCTGGCGGCGCTCAAGGACAAAAATTCGGATTGCCCGGATAACCGAGCGATTCGGCCACCGCCATGGTGCTGCCCGTGGGCAGGCGCACGGCCTGCGCGCCGGTGGGAAACATCATCCCCAGCAGCGGCAACATGGGCCGGTACGGCACGCCCTCGCAGCGCGCGCCCTGGGCCGGCACGCACAGGCGCGCGCGCACGAAACGGATGCAGCTGGCGCCATGCGGATCGTCCAGGCAATTGATGCGGTTGCGCTGCGGACAGCCGGGCATCGCGCTCACCGGCAGCGCCGCCAGCGCCGCGCCGCCGCCCGACTCCGACAGGTAATCGATGCGCACATAGGCGTCGCTGATGGCGCCGCCCAGCGGCAGCGCGCCCGGCGTGGCGCGCAGCACGGCTTGCGCGCGCACGGCCTGCAGCGCGCCGGCATTGCTGAAATCGGTGACGGCGGCGCCGCGCGCGGCGCGCCGCGTGACCTCGTGCACCATGTTCCACAAATACACGGCGCGCGCCATTTCCAGCAGCGCAAACAGGAACAGGAAGAACAGCAGCGCCAGCATGGCGAACTCGACGACGAAAACGCCGTGCTGGCGCGGCAGGCGGCGCAGGCGGTCAATTAACATAGCGCATCGTCACATTGGCGCGCAGCGGTATCGGCCCCAACTGCGGCAGCCACTTGCGCGTCAGCTCAGGCAGGAACACCATGGGCATGTCCACGGTGACATTCAGGCGCACCTGCTGCGGCGCCGTCGCATGGTTGCCGCAACTGGAAAGCTCCTCGAAATACACGCAATCGACGCTGACTCGCGTCGATTCCATCTCGGGCCAGCTTTCCGCCATCGCCTCGACCACCATCTGCCGCGCAAACGCGGCGCCCTGGGCCGCCGAGCCGTTCTTGGCCATCTGCGGCAGCGGCATGGTGGCCATGTAGCGCGCCGCGTCGTGCACGCTTTTTTGCAGGGCCGTGTAGGTCAGCAGCGCGCGGCCGAACAGCAGCATGAAGGGCAGCAGCCCCATGAAAAACAGCAGGATCAGCGCCAGTTCGATGGCCGCCACGCCACGCTGGCGGCGCGCCGTGCGGTACGGCGGCCTCATCGCAGCAACTCCACGGGACCGGCCAGCGTGCCTTCGGGCGCCAGGCCGGCGAATTCGGCGCTCAGCATGCCATTGCTGGCCGGCGCCGTCATGTAGAAGCGGCCGATGCCGCGCACCTGGGCCAGCACGTCGCTGCCGGCCGGCACGGGGCAGGCCAGCAGGGCGATATGCAGCAAGCGCCGCAGCGCCACGCCCGTGTTCACCGTCGGCGCCGTCTGGAAGGCCGGCGTCAGGTATGGCGATTTATCGGCCGGATACGAGGACTTGGCGGCCGGCGCGGCCGACGCGGCCGGATACAGCGCCGCCCAGTTGCTGGTGGCCAGCGCGAAATGGCCATCGGCCGGCCGCTCGGCGTTGTAACCCCACGCCCTGCCGAACGACCACAGCGGCCCGTAGCTGGCCGCCGTCGGCAGCGGCACGCTGGTTTCGGGATCGGCCACGGACAGCAGCGGGTTACCGCCGCTGAGGGCGCTGGGCGCGTCGGGCGCATTCGTCATCCACCAGTTCGCGGCCGTGTTCGGATAGGCGCGGATATTCGTGTCGGGCGGCGCCGTGACGGGGTGGCAGCCACCGCCCGCGTACTGGTTGAAGCGCGCATTGAAGGCCGGCCACAGCGCAGCGGGAAATGGCCGGTGCACATGCATGCGCGCGCTGCCGATGCGCGGGTACAGCACGCTGCCCGTGCAAACGAATGGCTGCACGGCGGCCTCGCTCACCTGCGCCGACGGGCCCACCAGCCCCGGCTGGCCAAGCGGATTGAGCACGAAGTGTTCGGCCGCCGGGCCGTGCGGGTTGAGCTTGAACAAGTTATATGCGACGCCACGGCGGAAGCCGAACTCGAGCACTTCCACCAGCGGCTGCAGCGCCACGTTCGTGCGGTTGGCCGCCGCGCTGGCCGACAGCGCGCAGATGGCCAGCGGCGCCACGCGCAGGCTGGTGCGGCCCGCCACGGCGCGCGCGCCCGTGTCCAGCGTGCGCAGGGCCGGCGACCAGGCGCCCAGGAAGGCCGTCGCCACGTGACCCAGCGGCGGCACGTTGGCCTGCGTATCGATGCGCACGAACAGGGCCGCGCCGGGGTCCGGCACGGCGCCGGCCGCATGCCACTCGCCGTCCGGCGCATCGACCGCGCTGGCGAAGCGGATGCTGGCGTCCGACAGGACCACGCCCTGCATGCGGCGGCGGTACATATTCTTCTCGGCCGCGCTGGCCTTGGCTTTCGTCACGGCATTGGCCAGGCCGGCGGGCGTGCCTTCCAGTTCGGCGGCCGCCGCCAGCGCCGCATTGTCAGCCAGGTTCTGCAGTTCCGTCTTGCGGCCGATGACTTGCCCCACGTCGAGCGCCAGGCCGATAAAGCCCAGCACCACGATGAGCAGGATGGAAAAGGCGATCAGCATCGCCCCGCGCTGGCGTCGGCGTCTATTTGCCACTGCCGCCTCCCAGCATGAACTGCACCGGCTGCGGCGCCTGGCCATTCGGCTCGGCAAACGAGGCGCGGTAGCGCTGCATGACGGCATGCGCGCTGGGACCGTCGAGCCCGTCGGCCGGCCGGCGATTGGCGGCGGCGGCCGGATGACGCACCTGTTGCGCCATGGACAGGCGCACGGCGTCGCCAAAGCGCTGGTCCAGCAGCGGCGTGCTGCTGTGCGCGCAGGCGGCCAGCAGCAGCGCCAGGGCCGGCACCGCCAGGCGCCGCGAGCACGTCAGGAGCGAGTTCGGCATGGCATATCTCCCCGTCTCATTTCAACTCGAAACCATGGGCCGCGCGCGGCGGCGGCACGGCGGGCGATGCAGGCGATGGCGGCGGCACGGGGCCTTCCATCTTGCCGCCCAACATCAGGGTCGCGCGTGACGGCGGCGCCAGCTGCGCCGTCGGCAGGACGGCGTCCGCCGGCAAGGGTTTCACCAGGTGCGCGGTAATGACGAACAGCAGTTCCGTGCGGTCATGCTGGAAGTCCGTGCTGCGAAACAGCGCGCCGAGGATGGGCAGCTCGCTGAGCCACGGCACGCCCGTGATATTGCTCACCTGGTTGTTCTTGATGAGGCCGCCGATGGCGTAGCTCTGGCCATCGAACAGCTGCACCGTGGTCGAGGCGCGCCGCGTCGTGATGACGGGCAGGATCGAGCGTCCGCTGACGCCGGCGGCGGAAATGCCCACGCCTTCGCGCGACAGTTCCGACACTTCCGGCGCCACCTTTAGATTGATGCGCCCGCCCGACAGCACGGTGGGCGTGAAGCGCAGGCCGACGCCGTATTCGCGCTCTTCCAGCGTGATCTTGTTGTTGTCCTGGCCGACGGGAATGAAGATCTTGCCGCCCGCCAGGAAACTGCCCTCCTGGCCGCTGATCGCCATCACCGTCGGCTCGGCCAGGATGCGCACCAGGCCATCCTGCTTCTGCGCCTCGATCGTCAGCTGCTGGCCGTTCGACTTGCGCACGTCGAGCAAGCCGTTGGCCGTGCCGCTGAGGAAATTCGACAGCAAGGTGGTCGCCCAGCTGCCCGAGGCGAAGCGCAGGGTGGCGCCCACTTCCAGGCGCTCGAGCAGGGACTTCGACACTTCGGCGATCTGCACGGCCAGCATCACCTGCTGCGGCGCGCTGACGTCGAGCATGTTGATGATGCGGCTGTTCGGCGTGGCGCCGCCGCCGGCGGCCACGGCCGGCGGCGGCATGGCGGCGCCGTCGGCCGGCTTGGGCAGCGCCAGCGGCGCGGTAGTGCGCCGCACATAGGCGTGCGCCAGTTCCACGGCGCGCAGCACGGCGCCCGCATCCTGCACCGTGCCAGACAGCACCAGGCTATCGGCCACGGCCGTGACGCGGATGGACTTTTCGTCCGACATCAGCGCGGCCAGGGTCGCCTGCAGGCCGGCCGGATCCATGCTGACGCTGACGTTGACGACGCTGCACACGCCGCTCTTGCCCTGGATGATCATATTGGTGCTGCCGACGTCGACGCCCACCACATACAAGGTGTCGGGCGCCACCAGCATGGCTTGCACGACGGCCGGGTTGCCGACGCTGCGGGCAAGCACGGCTTCCGGCAGGCGCAGCATGCTCGACTTGCCCACCTGCAGCTGCAAGTTGCCGGGCGACGCCGCCTCGCCGCCGCAGCGGGGACCAGGCTCGGCCGCCGCGCCGGCGAGCGGCGGCAGCAGGCAGCAAAAGAGGAGCAAGGCGCGGTTCATGAGCGTGTCCATGGTTGGCTAAAAACATTCGCGCGACTGGCGCGTACCGTCGATGACGCCGCTGCACTGGCGCGCCGGCTCCGGCCGCGCCTTCGCCACGCGCACCGGGCGCGGCGCCACGGCGGCCACGGGCACGGCGGCGGGCGCCGGCGCGGCAGCCGCTTCCGGCGCGCCGCCCAGCAGAGTCAGCTTGGTGGCGCCCGCCGTCACGCCCGGCTGCGGGTCGACCTGGTTGCGCAGCACCAGCGACAGGCTGCCCACGCTGCGCGCCAGGTCCAGGTTTTCCGCCTGTTCCGGCGTCACTTCCAGGGTCACGGCATTGACCACGCGCGGCTTGGTCTCGTCGCGCCCCACTTCCTGCGCCACGGCCAGCACGAGGATGCGTTCGAGCACGATCTTGGAGATATTGCGGCTCTGCGGAAACGCGCGGTCGCCCGCATCCTGCTGCGTACTGACGATGATGTCGACATAGTTGCCCGGCAGGGCGAAGCCGGCCACGCCGATAACGTCGTTGACGCGCACGGTGATGGCGCGCCGCCCTTCCGTGATCAGGGCCGACAGGCCGCCCAGGGTGCCCACGGGCGCCAGCTTGGCTTCGCTCAGCGGCTCGCCGCGCAGCACGCTGCTTTTCAGCACGCGCCCGGCCAGCTTCAAGGGGTCTTGCAGCGCCCCTTGCGGCAAGCTTTCCGCCGGCCATTCGGCCAGACGCAGCATCTCGGGCGACAAACGCTGGCCCAGGTTGACGTCGCTGGCGGCGACGACGATCTTGCCCTTGCCGGCCGGCGTCTGGCGCAGCAGCCAGTGCGAGGCCAGCAGCACCGCCAGCAAGCCCAGCACGATCGCCAGGCCCATCATCAGCAGGGCGCGCCGGTTTTTCATGCGATGCGCTCGCACAGGCTGGCGGCCGGCATGTCGCAGCTGGCAAACAGGCTGCCCCAGGCTTGCTCCAGCGCCGCCACCGTCAACTGCGCTTCGCTGCCGGCAAAGCCGGCGAAGTCGGCTATGCGCGCCAGCAATTCGCAGGGGTAGCTGGCCAGCAGCGGCCGCCCCTGCGCGCCATGCAGCTGCTGCATCAGGTGCTGCAGCACCAGCTCGTCAAACGCGATGCCCGCCACCCGGCATTGCTGGCGGAACAGGGCGCGATAGGCGCCGTCGGCCAGCGGCCCCACCTGCACCTTGTAGCCGATGCGGCGCAGCAAGGCGGCATCCAACAGCTCGCCCGGCGGCAAGTTGGTGACCAGCACGAGGGCATTGTCGAAGGGCACGCTGATCTTCACGCCGCCAGGCAAGCCCAGCTGATCGACGCCGCGCGCCAGCGGCTGCATCAGCCGCGTCAGCAGGTCCGCTGCGGCCAGGCGCTGGCGCCCCAGGTCGTCGACGATCAGCATGCCATTGTTGGCGCGCACATGGGGCGGCGCCTGATAGCAGCCGCCGCTGGCGTCGTAACCAAGCTCGAGCATCTCGGCGTCGAGCTCGGCGCCCACGTGGATCACGGGCCGCTGGCACAGCACCCAGCGGATGTCCGTGCTGCGCCGCTCCAGCGCCTGGCGCGCATGGCTGACATGCTGCGCCGCCGGCGGCAGGTGCTGCGCCGGGTCGTACACCTGGAGGATGTCCTGGCCGACGACGATGGCGTACGGCACGGCCACCAGGCCATGCAGCAATTGCCCCAGCTGCAGCGCCAGCGTCGACTTGCCGCTGCCGGGCGGCCCGTACAGCAGCAGCGAGCGCCCCGAATGCAGGGCCGCGCCCACCACGTCGAGCATGCCCGGTCCCGCATGGGCGCCGCCCAGCACGGCCGCCAGGTCGTCGCTGCCCACACGCAACTCCTGCGCCTGCCACGACTGGCGCGCCACCATGGCGCGGTAGGCGTCCAGCGTGACGGGCGCGGCGCCGATGTAGGCACAGCGTTCGAGAAAGGCGCTGGCGCGCTGCTTGCCGGCACTCGTCAGCTGATACTGCACGTCGATATCGGACTCGCCGCGCCACGCCACTTCCGCCCACTGTTCACCGACCATGAAGTCGAGCACTTCGCGCAAGACATTGATCGACAGGCGCAGCCGCGTCGTCAGCGCGGACAGGTGCGTCTTGCCGCCCACGAACATGCACTTGGCTATCAGTTCGACCACCAGCTGGCGCTCGAGTCCCGTTTCGCGCAGGCTTTTCGGCTGCGGCGGCAAGGGCGGCATCAGGTTCGCGTCGGCAGGGCGCGGCGCGCTCTCGGTGCTCATGGAATAGTCGACCTCGGTCATGCTGCATCTCCACGCCGGTTAAGACTGCATTGAACAGATTTCATTCTAGCCAGCGGAGGCTGGCGCCCATTGATCAAGAGCAATGAATACCACTCAGAAATAACTGCGTCCCTGCACGGCCAGGCTGCCCAGGGCGATGGCCAGGCCATAGGGCATGTTGCCCACGCTGGCATGGCTGTCGAACGGGATGGGCGCCAGCGGGATGCCGGCCGTGCGCGCGATCATCGGCCACAGCAGCTGACGCAGGTTGCGCAGGCAGGCGCGCCACTTGCCCTGGTACGTGATCATCAGCACGGCCATCAGGCCGCCCAGCACGAACGTGGCAAAGCAGATTTGCAGGGCCGGCCATGGACCGACGAAGGTGCCCACCATGGCGATCAGCTTGACGTCGCCGGCGGCCATGCCGCGCAGCACGTACAACGGCAGGAACAGGAAGAAGCCCGTCGCCATGCCGCCCAGCACCAGTTGCGGCACGCGGTGCGGCCACAGCCACAAATGCAGGACCAGCGCGGCGAGCATGCCCGACAGCACCAGCCAGTTCGGAATCTTGCGTTGGATCAAATCACTGACGGCGGCCCCCGTCACGAACAGCAGCAACAGCAGGTCGCACAGGGCATACGCTGGCATGGCATACCTCCTGAAAAAAACCCGCCGCTGGCCGGCCAGCGGCGGGCACCCGCTTAGGGCGTCAACACCAGGTTCGACGAAATATCGGTGAGGACAGCCAGCAAGTTAGTCTTGATCAGCAAGAAACCGGCGGTGATGGCTGTCGCCATCAACGCCGCAATCAGGCCGTATTCGATTGCCGTAATCCCGTCCTCATCTTTGACAAATTGCTGCACTGCCGACAGGAAGGTATGCATGACAAGCTCCCAAAAGTGAATCACAAGTCCCTGGCGCAATCGGGTGTGAAACATTGCCCTTTCCTGCTAATATGTTTCCTGCCGTAAATTTCTGCGCCATTAGAGTAACTATAAAGCGCACGCATTTTGGCAAATTGACGCACCACAAGTTTCCATGTGGAAATTATCAAATGGCGCCTGTATCGGCGCGGATCTTGATAAATATTGCGACGGGGATCAGCAACCGTCGTCAAAGCAAGTTTTTTACAACGCCATGCAGCAATCTCATGAATTTGCATGAAATATTGCATACGTTAATTGCCTATTAGGCAAAAAGACATTATCCTGCTTAGCTCTTCTTTGGAAAGGCCGATCGCCCGGCAGCGACTGACGACAAGAGGCGCGACACTGCGACGTCGAGCCAAGTTGATTGTTGGTTATTGCGCAGCGTGTCATGCCGCCAAATAAACTAGGCTTCTTGTAGACGGACGCGAATTGCTTGACGCAATGTTGGTATGAAGAATCTTGTGTGATTACTTTCCAGAGAACGACAATGGATTCCCTACTGAAACACATGGTGGACATGACAGGGCACCGCGATCACACGATGCTCGACATCTCCGTGATCTCGGCCGTCCAGGAACTCGCTTCCGCGTCGCAGACCCGTGTGCTGGCACTGACCACCGTGCGTGGCCAGGTGTTCGTGCGGTCGCGGGCCATCATCGTGGCGGGCAGCGTTGCCCGCATGGAAGAGCATAACGATCCCACCCTGCCCGGCGAACCGCTGTCCGACTACCCGGCCCTGGCCGCCTGCATCGCGCGCCACGAGGCCAGCGCCGACACCCTGTGCGCCGATGGCCGCCACCTGCTGTGGCTGCCCATCTGGATCGGCGACCAGGTCACCACCTGCCTGGAAATCACCAATCCCACGCCATACACGGGCGCCACCATCCAGGTGATCGGCGGCATCGTCAGCGTCTACCGCAATTTCCAGAACCTGCTCGACTACAGCGAGCGCGATTCGCTCACCGGTTTGCTCAATCGCAAGACCTTCGACGACCAGCTGGCGAAAATCCTGCAAAGCCGCGGCGAGCCGGAATCGGACAAGCCGCTGCCCGTCGATGCGGAGCGGCGCCACCACACGGATACGGAGCGGCAATGGCTGGCCGTGATCGACGTCGACCACTTCAAACTGGTCAACGACAAGTTCGGCCACCTGTACGGCGATGAAGTGCTGATCCTGATCGCCAACCAGCTGCAATCGTCGTTCCGCTCGCAAGACCGCATCTTCCGTTTCGGCGGCGAGGAATTCGTCGTGCTGCTGCGCTCGATCACGCTGGAAAATGCGCAGAAAATCATCGACCGCTTCCGCACCAACGTCGAGGCGCACGACTTCCCGCAAGTGGGCAGGGTCACCGTCAGCGTGGGCTTCGTCAGCATCAGCGCCTTCGAGGCACCCGTCATCATCCTCGGCCGCGCCGACCAGGCCCTGTATTACGCCAAGAGCCATGGCCGCAACCTGGCCTGCCACTATGACGAATTGGTGGCCAAGGGCATGTTGACCACGGTGACCTCGAACGATACGGCGGAATTCTTTTAATTAGGTCAGGCGTCCGCCAGCGATAAAAAGCGCATGGGATCGACCTGCCACTTGGCGGCCGACTCATGGCCGACGATCTTGTCGGCGCCGCCAAAGCCGAAGCCGCGCGACAGGTCGACCGTCTCGGGCTTGATGTAGGTCTTGCTCTTCGTACTGAAAAACACATTCACCTTCGGCGCCAGCAGATTGCTTTCGTGCGCCTCGATGACGACGGCCAGGCGGCCCGATTCCAGCATCACCATGGTGCCCACCGGATAGATGCCCACGCAACGCATGAAATCCTGCGCGAACACGGGGTTGAAATGGAATTTGCTCCACTCATAGATCTTGCGCAAGGCTTCGGCCGCCGGAATGCCCCTGTGGTAACTGCGGTCCGACGTCAGCGCGTCATACACGTCGACGATGGCAGCCATCTGCGCCAGTTCGCTGATGGCGTCGCCGGCCAGCTGGTCCGGATAGCCGCTGCCGTCGCGCCGTTCGTGGTGGTGCAAGGTAATGTCGAGCGGAATCGGGCCCACCTCGGGCGACTGGCGCAGGATCTCGTAGCCGTCGCGCGGATGGCGCTTGATCTGGGCAAACTCTTCCGGCGTGAGGGGGCCGGGCTTGTTCAGCACGCTGTCGGGCACCAGCGCCTTGCCCGTGTCGTGCAGCAAGCCGCCCAGGCCGGCCTGGTGCGTGGTGGCCGCTTCCAGGCCGCGCGAACGGCAAAACGCCACCAGCAGCGCGCACACGCTGACGGAATGCAAAAAGGTGTAATCGTCCTTGCTCTTGATGCGCAACAAGCCGACGAGGGCGCCGGGATTGCGCAGGATCGATTCGGTGATATCTTGCACGGTATGCTGCACGCGGTCGATCTCGACGGCCTTGCCCAGGCGCACGTCGGCCATCACCGTGCGCACCAGGCTCGACGCCTGCCGCCGCACCTGCGTGGCGCGCGCCAGCTCCATGCCCAGCGACACGCGCGTGACCACTTGCGGCGCCGTGGCGATCTGCACCAGCGCCCGTTCCGTCTCCGCATGGGCTTGCGCCAGCGTGGGCGCATCCTCCACGTCGAGACCCTTGCCGCTGTCGATCACCACGTCGTGGATGCCGGCTTGCACGATCTTGCGGATCTCGTCTTCGCTGCGCAACAGGAAGCGGTTGCGCACGAACGGATGCGTCATCCAGTCGCAACTGAGGTCATGGATGTACATGCCCACTTTCAATTGCGCGGAATCGACTTTCTTGAGCATGCTTTCATCCCACAAATAAACGGCTGGAGCACCGGAGGCGCTAGAATGAGTATAACAAACTTGTCATGCTGCTGGCCGCGTTCGGCGCGGGGGTGGCAGCACCTGTTTTCTTTCATCACAGCACTGTTGCCGGCGCGCTTGCCGGGCAATGGCGCACGCTACGCTTCTGGAAGCAACCAAGCATGGAACTGCGCCAATTACGCTACTTTGTTGCCATCGTCGACCACGGTTCCCTGTCGCGCGCGGCCCTCATCCTGCACGTGGCGCAGCCGGCCCTGACGCAGCAGCTGCGCCAGCTGGAAGAGGAACTGGGCGTGCAGCTGCTGCACCGCTCGGCCCAGGGCGTGCTCAGCACCGATGCGGGCAAGGTGTTCTACGAACATGCGCAGGCGATCCTGAAACAGGTGGCCGACGCCCGCTCGGCCGTCACGCAAAGCGCCACGCGGCCGTCCGGCAACGTCACCTTGGGTTTGCCGCACAGCATCTCCGGCGCCCTGGCCCTGCCGCTGCTGCTGGCCGCGCGCGAACGCTATCCCGAGATCACCTTGCAGCTGACGGAAGAAATCACGGGCAACCTGAACGAGCAGCTGAAATCGGGCCGCATCAACCTGGCCGTGCTGTTCGACGATGGGCAGCTGACGCCGTTCGCCTGCAGCCCGCTGGTGGAAGAGGAAATGCGCTTCATCTGCCGCAGCGACTCTCCGTTCGCGCCCGCCGGCAAGGCCATCGCATTCCAGCAGGCGCTGGCCGCGACATTGATCCTGCCGGGCCTGCAGCATGGCGTGCGCCCGCGCATCGACAGCCGCGCGCGCGACGCGGGCCTGGCGGCGGCCAACATCATCGAGATCAACTCGATCGCCATCCTGAAATCGGCCATCCTGGCCGGCATGGGCGCCACCATCCTGCCGGCCGCGCCGCTGCTGGCCGAGCTGGAAAGCGGCGCCATGCGCAGCTACGCCATCCACAGCCCCGCCCTGTCGCGCACGGTAGCCCTGTGCGCCTCGAAAAACATCCCGCTGACGAATGCGGGGGCGGCCGTGAAACACCTGGTGCTGCAAGTGGCTGCCGAGCTGTGCGACAGCGGCCAATGGGTGGGCGCCCACATGCTCTCGCCCACGATATAAGTTTTTCTTATACCCCCATCGGCAAAGCGTATTTGCCCCTTCCTGCCCGCCGTTCTACACTGACCACATTAACTATTTTAAATTTAAAGTAGTCATGTGCCGCCCACACGCGGCAATCCCGTCTGCACAGCGCGCGCCTTACCGGGCGCGCCCCTTGTACAGCCGCTATCTGAAACACCATTTTGGAGACAGCCATGTCCGTGACCACGGAAAACGGCTCCGCAGCGTTCGCTAGAAACGCCGGTGCCGCGCCATCTACACCGCCTGAACCTTCCCGTTTGACCACCGTCAGCCTCGACGACAAATACACGGCCACTTCCGGCGCCATCTTCCTGTCCGGCATCCAGGCCCTCGTGCGCCTGCCCATGATGCAGCGCCTGCGCGACCAGGCCGCCGGACTGAACACGGCCGGTTTCATCTCGGGCTACCGCGGCTCGCCGCTGGGCGGCCTCGACGAAAACCTGTGGAAAGCCAAGAAACAGCTGGAAGCGCACCACGTGCAGTTCGTGCCCGGCGTCAACGAAGACTTGGCCGCCACGGCCGTCTGGGGTTCGCAGCAGGTCGACCTGATCGGCCCGGCCAAGTACGACGGCGTATTCGCCATGTGGTACGGCAAGGGCCCGGGCGTGGACCGCTGCGGCGATGTCTTCAAGCACATGAACCATGCGGGCACGGCGAAACTGGGTGGCGTGCTGCTGGTGGCCGGCGACGACCATGGCGCCTACTCGTCGACCCTGCCGCACCAGTCCGACCATCTGTTCTCGGCTTCGATGATCCCCGTCTTGTATCCATGCAATGTGCAGGAATACCTGGACCTGGGCATCCACGGCTGGGCCATGTCGCGCTTTTCCGGCTGCACGGTGGCCTTCAAGGCCCTGGCCGACACGGTCGAATCGTCGGCGTCCGTCGATGCCGACCCGTTCCGCGTGGAAGTGAAGATTCCGCAGGATTTCATCATGCCCGAAGGCGGCCTGAACGCGCGCCTGTCGAGCATCCCGCTGGGCCAGCAGGCGCGCAACCAGGAAGCGCTGATGCAGGACTACAAGATCTATGCGGCCCTGGCCTACGCGCGCGAAAACAAGCTCAACCACACCACCATCGACAGCCCGAACGCCAAGCTGGGCATCATCGCGTCCGGCAAATCGTACCTGGACGTGCTTGAAGCGCTGGAAGAGCTGGGCATCGACGAGCAGATGGCGGCCGACGTCGGCATGCGCCTGTTCAAGGTGGCCATGCCATGGCCGCTGGAGCCGGACAGCGTGCGTGAGTTTGCGCAAGGTCTCGATGAAATCCTCGTGGTAGAAGAGAAGCGGCAAATCGTCGAATACCAGCTCAAGGAACAGCTGTACAACTGGCGCGACGACGTGCGTCCCAAGGTCATCGGCAAATTCGACGAAAAAGGCGAATGGGTGGCGCCGCGCGGCGAATGGCTGCTGACGTCCAAGGCCGACTTTTCCGTCTCGCAAGTGGCCAGGGTCATCGCCAGCCGCATCGCGCGCCTGATTTCCGACCCCGTCACCTGCGACCTGATCAAGGCGCGCCTGAGTTTCCTTGACGCCAAGGACGCCGTGCTGAAGAAGGCCGTGAACACGCCGTTCCGTCCCGCGTTCTATTGCTCGGGCTGCCCGCACAACACCTCGACCAAGGTGCCCGACGGCAGCCTGGCGCTGGCCGGCATCGGCTGCCACGTGATGGCCACGTCGATCTATCCGGAAATGAACAAGCTGACCACGCACATGGGCGGCGAAGGCGCGCCGTGGATAGGCCAGGCCGCGTTTTCCGAATTGCCGCACGTATTCCAGAACCTGGGCGACGGCACGTATTTCCATTCGGGCTACCTGGCCATCCGCGCCGCGCAGGCGGCCAAGGTAAACATCACCTATAAAATCCTGTACAACGACGCCGTCGCCATGACGGGCGGCCAGCCCGTGGACGGCCTCATCACCGTGCCCATGATGGCGCAGCAGGTGGCAGCCGAAGGCATCGCCCGCATCGCGCTGGTGACGGAAGACTTGTCGCGCTATAGCGACCGCAGCAATCTGCCCGCCCACCTGACCTTGCACGACCGCAAGGACATGGATGCCGTGCAACGCGAATTGCGCGAGGTAACAGGCGTGTCCGTGCTGATCTACGACCAGACCTGCGCGGCCGAGAAACGCCGGCGCCGCAAGAAAGGCGAATATCCCGACTTGCCGAAACGCATGGTCATCAACGACGCCGTCTGCGAAGGCTGCGGCGACTGCGGCGTGCAGTCGAACTGCGTGTCGATCTTGCCGAAAGAGACGGAATTTGGCCGCAAGCGCACCATCGACCAATCCTCGTGCAACAAGGATTACTCGTGCGCCAAGGGCTTTTGCCCCAGCTTCGTCACCGTCGAAGGCGGCAGCCTGAAGAAAACCAAAACGGGCGCGAGCAAAACGGGCGAGACGGACAACTTCGGCCCGCTGCCGGAACCGGTCCTGCCCGGCTGCGACGCACCGTACAATATCCTCATCAACGGCATCGGCGGCACGGGCGTGATCACGGTCGGCGCGCTGATGGGCATGGCGGCCCACCTGGAAGGCAAGGGCGCCTCCGTGCTGGACATGACGGGCATGTCGCAAAAGAACGGCTCCGTCACTTCGCACGTGAAGATCGCCCAGTCCCCGGCGCACATCCGCGCCCAGCGCATCGCCACGGGCGAAGCGGACCTGATACTGGGCTGCGACATGCTGACGGCCGGCGCGCAGGATGCCGTGTCGAAGATGCGTCCGGGCCGCAGCCTGGCCGTCGTCAACCTGCACGAGCAGCCGCCGGGCACGTTTGCGCAAAATGCCGACTGGCAATATCCGACGGCGGAAGTGCGCCAGCTGATCGAGGAATCCGTGGGCGGCGCCGACGCGGCCGACTTCATCGACGCCACCAAACTGGCCACCGCACTGATGGGCGACTCCATCGCCGCCAACCTGTTCATGCTCGGCTACGCCTGGCAAAAAGGCCGCATCCCGCTGACGGAAGCGGCCTTGCTGCGCGCCATCGAGCTCAATGGCGTGGGCATCGAGTCGAACAAGAAAAGCTTCCTGTGGGGCCGCCGCGCCGCCGTCGACGTGCGCCGTGTGACGCAGATCGCCACGCCGTCGCAAGCCATCATCGTGCAAATGCCGCAGAGCCTGGATAGCGTGATCAAGAAGCGCGTGGAGTTCCTCACCGCCTACCAGAACGCCGCGTATGCGGATGGTTATGCCACCCTGGTGAAACAGGTGCGCGACCGCGAAAACACCCTGGGACTGGGCCAGAAACTGTCGACGGCCGTGGCCAAGAACTACTTCAAGTTGCTGGCCTACAAGGATGAATACGAAGTGGCGCGCCTGTACACGGATGGCCGTTTCGTCGAGCAATTGCAGCAGCAGTTCGAGGGCAATTTCTCCGTCAAGTTCAACCTGGCGCCACCGCTGTTCGCGAAAAAGGATGCGAAAGGCCACCTCGTGAAAGCGGAGTTCGGTTCCTGGATGTGGCGCGCCTTCAAGCTGCTGGCGAAAGCCAAGGGTTTAAGGGGCGGCACCTTCGACGTCTTCGGCTATACCGCCGAGCGCAAGATGGAGCGCGCGCTGATCGTCGAGTACCGCGAACTGCTGGCGGGCCTGCTGGTGAACCTGACGGCGGAGAACCTCGCCACCTGCGTGGAACTGGCATCGCTGCCCGAGAAAATCCGCGGCTTCGGCCACGTCAAGGAAGCGGCCGTCGCCACGTATCGCCAGGACAAGGCGAGATTGCTGGCCGTGCTGGCCGATGGAACGAAGCACGCGGCATAAGCCAGCGGAGCTTGAAGACAAAACGCAGAGCCTCGGCTCTGCGTTTTTTTTGTCAATCCGGACAGCGCCCCACGGTCGCTCCCGGCAACAGCACCGGTTGCCAGATTTCCTGCAACCGTTCCGGCGGCGTGCCGGCCAGCAAGGATTGCAGCATTTCGACCATCTTGGCGCCGGCGCGGCGCAAGTCCGGCTGGTCGATGGTGGTGACGTTGATGCCGATCAAGGTGTCTTCCACATTGCCCCAGACGATGACGGAGATTTCCTTGCCGATTTCGATGCCGGCGTCCATCAGCGCGCGCACCACGCCCACGCCGGACAAATGGTTGTCGACGATGACGGCCGTGGGACGCGGCGAGCAGGCCAGCAATTGCTGCATGGCCTGGTAGCCGCTGCGGCGGTCGAGGCTATTGTCGAGCAAATAATTCGGATCGGCCTGCAAGCCCGCCTGCGCCATGCAGCGGATAAAGCTTTCCTTGCGTTCCAGCGCGAAATGCAAATCCAGCGGCGCGCTCAGCAGGGCGATGCGCTGATGCCCATGGGCCACCAGGAAAGACACGGCCAGGTCGATGCCCGTGTCGTTGTCGTAGTCAAAATACGCGTACGGCGCGTCGATGCGCGTGCGGCCATTCGCGACAAAGGGAAAGCCCACCTTCGTCAGGTAGGCGATGCGCTCGTCGATCACCTTGGTGCGCCCCACCACCAGACCATCGACCTGGCGCCCGCGCACCATGGTTTCATATGACGGCTGTTCGTTTTGCGGCGACACGGGGGCGATGATGAGGCTCATCTTTGACGCTTCGACGGCGTCCGACATGCCATTCACCACGGAAAGGAAGACGCTGTCGCCCAGATCGCTGGGCAGCAGCGGATAGATCATGCCCAGGACATTGGTGCGGCCGACGGCCAGGCTGCGCGCCAGCGGGTTGGGCCGGTAGCCGACTTTCTTGGCGGCGGCGAGGACGATTTCACGGGTGCGGGAATTGACTTCCGGATAGCCGTTCAACGCCCTGCTGACTGTCGTTTTCGACATGCCGAGGGCAATTGCGAGGCTCTTGAGATTCATGTTAACTACCTGTCTGTATGGCAAAAGAAACCAACTCTGACCGTCAATTATAGCCCAGAGCGCCAAACAGGCCGCGCATTCGCGTGCGCCGCCATGGTAGAAAAACAACAACACATTGACTATTTAAAAAGCAATGTTTTAAATGTGATCACTCGTATCCTCTGCGCAGTCCGACCTCGGCCATGGCAGGCAGGCAATACACCCCGACAGAAGCGTGTACTCACTTTGACAACAGCGCCGCCAGCTCACGCATATCAGTTCGGCAACGCCAGCCGCGCACGGAAAAATTATCAAGAAAACATAATTTACTGGAAGTGTGCGAGAATTTGTCCTACTCTTGATTCAGGTAAAGATTACTGCTTGGTATCTTGTGCCTGGCGCAGTACATCAGCCTGGACTCCCCCGTCTCTTCTGCACACGCTTGGGCATACTTTCAAAGGTGAACAATGTGGTCACGCTAACGTCCGTCAACAATTTGCAAGCCTCGCTGGCCACGGCGCAGCGCAGGGTCGAGCAAGGCCAGAACCAGGTGCAGCGCGACAGCGAACAGCTGGCGCAAAGCCGCCAGCTGCTGGCGCGGGAACAGGAATCGCTGAGCCAGACGCAGCGCAGCAGCCAGCAAGCCGAGGCCAGCGCCCCGGCCGCCGTGAAGGCGCCGCAACTGGAGCAGGCGATCAAGGTGGCCGTGCCGCAGCAAGCGGTCCCCGCCGCACCGAAAAGCGCGCCGCAGCTGAACAGCTATGGCCAGACGCTGGGACGCCTGATCGACGTGACGGCGTAAGGCTGGCCTAGCGCGCCATCTCCTCTTCCAGCATCGCCAGCCACCATTTTTCGCCCTTCTTCGGCCGCGCCAGGTCGACCGCCTCGCCCATCTGCGGCGTCGCCAGATTGACGCCCTGCTTCGCTGCCAGTCCCGTGATGCGGTCGAACGGCTCATGCCACGCATGCAGACCCAGGTCAAACGTGCCGTTGTGCACGGGCATCAGCCACTTGCCGCGCAAGTCCAGGTGCGCCTGCAGGGTCTGCTCGGGCTGCATGTGCACGTCCGGCCACAGTTTGTCATAGGCGCCCGTCTCGATCATGGTCACGTCGAAGGGGCCGTACTTGTCGCCGATCTGCTTGAAGCCGTCGAAATAGCCGGAATCACCGCTGAAAAACACGCGCACGTCCGGCGCGTCGATGACCCACGACGCCCACAGGGTCTGGTTGCCGTCAAACAAGCCGCGTCCCGAGAAATGCTGCGATGGCGTGGCGACCAGTTTCACACCGGCAATTGTCGTCCCCTGCCACCAGTCGAATTGCCGCACCTTGGCCGTCGGCACGCCCCAGGACACCAAGGTATCGCCCACGCCCAGCGGCGTCACGAAGTGCTCCGTCTTGGCGGCCAGCTGCAGCACGGCGGCATGGTCGAGGTGGTCGTAATGGTCGTGCGACAGGATGACCGCCTTGATCGGCGGCAAGTCGGCGATGCTGATGGGCGGCTGGTGGAAGCGCTTCGGCCCCGCCCACTGCACGGGCGAGGCGCGCTCGGAAAAGACGGGATCGGTGAGGAAGAACTCGTTGTTGAGTTTCAACAGCAGGGTCGAATGGCCGAGGCGAAACAGGCTGTTGTCGGGCGCCGCCAGCAGCTGCGCCCGGGTCAGCGCTTGCACGGGCACGGCCGCGGCCGGCACCGTGCTGTCCGGCTTGTCAAAGAAAAATGTCCACATCAGCTTGAGGGTTGCTGCCGTGCCCAGCTTGTGCATTTGCACGGGATTGCGGAATTTGCCTTCGTGGCGTTGTGGTGATTCAGCTAGCGCCGCAGGCTCGGCGCGCAAGGTGCAAGAACTCATGATGATCAGGACTCCCAGGAAGAAGAGACGACGTACGACTCGATGCAAGTGCATATGCGGCCCGGTCAATAAAATACAAGGATTAAATTACACTACACAGTGTAGTTCCTATTTCAAGCAAAGTAAACCAGGAGGTGTAAAATATTGTTTTCAAAGGAGATTTCCCGCCATGGCCTCACCGCAACGCCTCACCGACCGCAAGCGCGTCGCCATCGTCGATGCCGCCATCGCCGAGTTCCGCGAGCACGGTTTTGATGCGACCAGCATGGACAAGATCGCCGCCACGGCCGCCGTTTCCAAGCGCACCGTGTACAACCACTTCCCCAGCAAGGACGAGCTGTTCGCGGAAATCCTGCAGCGCATGTGGGAAAGCAGCATGGCCCAGCCTGCCGTGCCCTATGTTGCCGACCATCCGCTGCGGCCGCAGGTGCTGGCATTGGTCGAGCAGAAAATGGACTTGCTGTGCGATCCGGCCTTCATCGACCTGGCGCGCGTGATCTTTGGCGAAACCATCCACTCGCCTGCGCGCGCGCAAGCGATGGTGACGCGCCTGAATGAAAAGGAAACGGGCCTGAATATCTGGATCCGCGCGGCGCAGCAGGACGGGCGCATCAAGGCCGGCGAGACGCTGGAAGTGGCCCACCTGCTGATGTCGCCACTGAAGACCTTTGCCTTCTGGCCGCAGATCACCCTGGGTGAGCCTCTGCTGGGTCCGGCACGCCGGCACGAAGTGACGGAGCTGGCCGTCGATATCTTCCTGTGCTACTACGGCGTGGCAAAACAGACGGCATAGACGGGCGGCAAGTGGGCAGACAGCGTCTGCCAGTGTTCGCCGCCATCGCCCGAATACCAGGCGCCGCCCGTGGTCGACGCCATCAGCAGGCTGCGCCCATCGTCGGCCAGCGCCAGCCCGTGGCGGTACACCAGGTCGTAGCAATGCTGCTGCGGCAATCCCGCGCGCAAGACGTCGAAGGTCTTCCCGCCATCGCGCGTGCGCGTGACGGCCAGCGCGCCGTCGAGCGGGATGCGCAGCACGTCCGCCTGTGCCGGCACGAACCAGGCCGTGTCGCCATCGCGCGGATGCACGGCCACGGCAAAGCCGAAATGCGACAGCGGCGCCGTCGTCACTTCCTGCCAGTGCCAGCCCCCGTCCTGCGAGCGCCAGATGCCGTTATGGTGCTGGCACCACAGTGCCTCCGGCGCGCCGGCGCTGCGCACGATGCGGTGCGGGTCTTGCACGGCCTCGTTTTCATCGAGCTCGGGCGGCATGTAGTCGGCGCGCATGCCCGTCGCGCTCAAGGCCCAGCTGGCGCCGCCATCGACCGTTTGCCAGACGCCGCCGCAGGACACGCCGACCAGCACCTTGTTGCTGTCGCGCGGATCGACGCAGATGCTGTGGATGCCGGGCACGTCGTAACCGCCGCCAAACCATTCGGCCCGCTGCGGCACGTTCCACAGCGCGTCCACCAGTTGCCAGCTGTCGCCGCGGTCGCCTGAGCGGAACAGGCCGCCCGGCAAGGTGCCCGCCCACAAGACGCCGGGCTGGTCGGCCCCGCCGGCCGCCAGCGACCAGATCTGCCGCAAGGTCCAGTCCACCGTGTCGCTGCTGCCTTCCGGCTTCGCAGGATAGGCGGGCACGGCGATTTCGCGCCACGCCCCGCCGCCGGCATCCAGGCGGTGCAGCTTGGCGCCGAAATGGCCGAGGTTCAGGGCCGCATACAGGGTGCCGTCGCAGCCATCGTGCAACAGCATGGAGACGGGGTCGCCGGCAAACTGCACCAGTGCCAGCTGCCAGGCGCCGGCCGCATCGACATCGAACTGGAACAGGCCCTTGCGGGTGCCGAGATACGCGCGTTGCGGAACTCCTGTCATGGCGTCAACCTCCGGAAAGTGCCTGCAAGATATACACCTGGCTGTCGGGCAGCAAGGCGTCGTCGAGCACGCGCCGCTCGCGGCAGCGCGCGCCATCAATGAAGATCACCACATTCGGACGCAAGGCCCCCTGCTCGTCGAGCACATAGCCACGCAGGCGCGGCTGCTGCGCAAACGCCGCATCGAGGGCGGCACGCAGCCGTGGCGCGGCCACCTGCACGGTGGGAACGTCCAGGAAACGTGCCAGTTGCCGGGTGAAATGCAGCTGCGCCATGCTGTCCTTGACGTCGTCGGCCAGCCCTCATTCTAGTCCGCTTTGCCGACGATACAATGGTGCATGGCCTAAAATAGGGCCACGCACACAAGGAGGCCAGGCATGACGATTACCCCGGAAGAACTAGCGGTGCTGATGCAGGAAGTGGAAGTGGCCGATCCCATCGATTTTGCCGACCTGCCGTTCGACGAGCAGGAATTGCGCGGGCTGATCGCCAACCACCTGTGCGAGATGGCCGACGCCATGGAAAGTTTCAGCCCGGAAGACCGCAACCTGGCCCTGCTGGCCGTGGCGGCCAAGCTGGTGCTGGAAAACCTGGTCTTGCACGTGCAGCTGCTGCGCCGCCACGGCTTGCCCGTCAGCGACAGCGTGGAAGCGCTGCTGCAGCGCCTCAAGGGCGGCAAGCCGTCCTGAGTTAATGGCCCGTGCGCACGGCGCGCGCCTGCAGGGTGAGGTCGCTTTCCGCCACGGCCACGCAGGGCAGGATGTAGCCGTCGAGCCGTTCATCGGGGCTGATGCCGGGCCAGTCCACCGTGTAGCGCACCTGGCCGGCCGGCATATGGCAGAGACAGGTGCGGCAGGTGCCGTTGCGGCAGGAACTGAGCAGGCGGATGCCGGCCAGCTCGGCGGCGGCCAGCAGAGTCGTTCCCGCCTCGGCCGTGAATTGCCAGCCCTGCGGGACGATGGTGATAGTAAAGGTGGTGACGGTCAACGGTGCGCTCATGGCGCCAGTGTAGCAGTCAGCTTGCCAGGGTCGTCCAGCGGGCGCCATCCGCATGGCTGCGCAGCACGGCCTCGGCAAAGGCCAGGCCGGCCACGCCATCGGTCACCGTCGGCAGCCAGCGGGCCGCTTCCGGCACGGGCAAGCCCGCTTGCAGGGCGCGGATGCGCAGGGCCGCATCCAGGTACAGCTGGGCGAACGCTTCCAGGTAGCCTTCCGGATGGCCGGCCGGCACGCGCGTGGCGTGGCGCGCGGCCGCGCTGTCGACCCTGCCCGGACGCAGCAGCTGGCGGTTGCCGCCCTGCGGCGTGAACCACAGTGCATTCGGCTGTTCCTGGTCGAAGTCCAGCTGCGCCTTGCTGCCGAACAGGCGCAGTCGCACCGTGTTTTCGCACCCGGTCGCCACCTGGCTGGCCCACAGGGTGCCTTTCGCCCCGTTCGCGTAGCGCAGCATCACCTGCACGTGGTCGTCCAAGGTGCGGTGCGGTACAAAGGTCGACAATTCCGCCAGCACGGCATGCGGCGTCAGCCCGCTGACGAATTGCGCCAGATGATACGCATGCAAGCCCACGTCGAGCAGCACACCGCCCGGCCCCGCCTTCTGCGGGTCGTTATGCCAGTTGCCTACGCTCATGCCGCCCGCCGCGATGGCGTCGGCCAGCCAATCCTGCGAGTATTCCACCTGCACGAGGCGCAGTTCGCCGATCTCGCCCGCCTCGACCATGGCTTTCGCATGGCGCAGCAGCGGATAGCCGCTGTAGGTATGCGTGAGCGCGAACAGCAGGTTTTTCTGCTGCGCCAGCGCCGCCAGCGCCTGGCCTTCCGCCAGCGCAATGCCGAGCGGCTTGTCGCAGATCACATGGATGCCCGCTTCCAGGAAGGCCGTGGCGACGGGCGCGTGCAAATGGTTGGGCGTGACGATGGCCACGGCCTCGATGCCGTCCGCACGCGCGGCCTCCGCCTGCGCCATGGCGCGGTAATCGCTGTAGCAACGCTCCGGCGCCAGGTGCAGCGCGGCGCCGCTGTCCCGCGCGCGCAGCGGATCGGACGACAGGGCGCCCGCCACCAGCTCGTACTGGTCGTCGATGCGCGCCGCGATGCGGTGCACGGCGCCGATGAACGCGCCCTGCCCGCCCCCTACCATGCCCAGCCGTAAGCGTCGCTGCATGTCGTCTCCTTATTTCAAGCCAAGCAAGTGATGAATTTGGTCCTGGTCAACCGCGCTGCCGGCGAAATCGTCGAATGCGTGCTCAGCCACGTGGATGATGTGTTCGCGGATGAAGCGCGCGCCCTCGGCCGCGCCATCCTCGGGATGCTTCAGGCAGCATTCCCATTCCAGCACGGCCCAGCCGGGGAAATCGTATTGCGCCATCTTCGAGAAAATCGCCTTGAAGTCGATCTGCCCGTCGCCCAGCGAGCGGAAGCGCCCGGCCCGGTCCTGCCAGTCACCATAGCCGCCATACACGCCCTGGCGCCCGTTCGGCCGGAATTCCGCATCCTTGACATGGAACGCCTTGATGCGCGCATGGTAGATGTCGATGAAGGCCAGGTAGTCGAGCTGCTGCAGCACGAAGTGGCTGGGGTCGTACAAGATGGACGCGCGCGGATGGTCGTTGACGGCGGCCAGGAAACGCTCGAAGGTCACGCCGTCGTGCAAGTCCTCGCCCGGATGCAGTTCATAGCAGAGGTCCACGCCGGCCGCGTCAAAGGCGTCGAGGATGGGCAGCCAGCGTTTCGCCAGCTCGGCAAATGCCGTTTCCACCAGGCCGGCCGGGCGCTGCGGCCACGGGTACAGGTAGGGCCAGGCCAGGGCGCCGGAAAACGTCACGTGCGCCTTGAGCCCCAGGCGCTGCGAGGCGGTGGCCGCCCACAGCAGCTGCTGCGTGGCCCAGGCCGTGCGGGCCGCGCTGTCGCCGCGCACCTGCTCGGGCGCAAAGCCGTCGAACAGCGCGTCGTAGGCGGGATGCACGGCGATCAGCTGGCCCTGCAAGTGCGTCGACAATTCCGTCACCTGCAAGCCGTGGCGCGCCAGCAGGGCCACCACGTCGTCGCAATACTGCTGGCTGGCGGCCGCTTGTTGCAGATCAAACAGACGCGGCGCCGTCGGCAGCTGCAAGCCCTTGTAGCCCAGGCCGGCCGCCCATTGCGCCAGGTGCTCGAGCGAGTCGAACGGCGGCTCGTCGCCGAGAAACTGGGCCAGGAAGATGGCCGGGCCCTGGATGGTTTTCATGTCAATGTCCTGTTAACCCAAACCGAAACCCGGGATCGTACCCTGAGGATACGACCCCGGCCCTTGTTGGGGGGTGTCGTTAAAAAGGCGAGTTCGGAAAGTAAAACTGCTTGGCGTTCTCGCGCGTGATCAGCACCGACGGGATGATGGTGTTGGCCGGCAATTTTTCACCTTTCAGCCGTGCTTCCGTCGTCAGCTTGATGGCGTCGTACATGAACTTCGGCGAATAGGATACATCGGCCACGATCTGCGGGTCGGAACCGTCCATGATCTTCTTCACGGCGCCTTTCGCGCCCGCGCCGCCGAACACTTGCTTGATGTCCGTGCGCTTGGCCTGCGCGATGGCTTTCTGCACGCCGATGGCCATGTCGTCATCGGCGGCCCAGACGGCGTCGATGTGCTTGAAGCGGGTCAGGTAATCCTGCATGACCTTGAAGGCATCGTCGCGGTTCCAGTTGCCGTACTTGGCATCGAGCACCTTGATCTCGGGATGGCCCTTCATCACGCCGGAAAATGCGTCGAAGCGCTCGTTGTCGAGCGTGGTCGGCATGCCGCGCAGCACGACGATATTGCCCTTGCCGTTCAGGCTTTTCGCCAGGTATTCGGCCGGTAGCTTGCCGAAGGCCGTGTTGTCGCCCGCGATGTAGGCATCCTGCGACTGCGTGTTCGTCAAGCCACGGTCCACCACGGTCACGTACACGCCCTTGTTCTTCACCTGCGCGACGGGCTGCGTCAGCGAAGCCGACTCGATGGGGAAGATGACCAGGGTGTTGATCTTGTTCACCGTCAACATATCCTGCAACTGGTTCGCCTGCTCGGGCGCCGTGGCGGCCGTCTTGACGATGATTTTCACGCCGGGATGGGCTTTTTCCAGCTCCGCCTTGGCCTGGTTCGCCCACCACACGATGCCCGAGGTAAAACTGTGCGTGGCCGTGGGAATCGCCACGCCGACGACCAGCTTGTCCGCAGGCGCCGCCGCCTGCGCACTCGGCAGCGCCCACGCCTGCATCACCAGCACTGCCATCCCTGCTACCCGTATAAAGCTCTTCATGCTGCTCTCCTCCAAGGTTGTGGGCGCCCGTTGGCTGCCCTTTCAGAACGCCGCCGTATTTTTATTTGCGGCCTCGCTGCAGGAAGGCGACGGCAATGATCACCACGCCTTGCACTGCGGCATTCAGGTAGACACTGATGATGCTGGTCAAATTCAGGATATTGCTGATCACGGACAATAAAATGGCGCCGATCACGGTGCCGACGATGCGCCCCTCGCCGCCCTTCAGGGCCGTGCCGCCGACGACGACGGCGGCGATGGCCTCGAGTTCCCACAGCAAGCCCGTCGTCGGCGTGGCCGAGCCCAGGCGCGG
Source organism: Janthinobacterium sp. SUN118 (assembly GCF_030397695.1). Taxonomy (NCBI): domain Bacteria; kingdom Pseudomonadati; phylum Pseudomonadota; class Betaproteobacteria; order Burkholderiales; family Oxalobacteraceae; genus Janthinobacterium; species Janthinobacterium sp. SUN118. Next base: position 465,815 of record NZ_JAPUBV010000002.1, read on the forward strand.
CACGTACAGCACGGTGGCGATGCCCACGCAGATGCCCAAGAGCATGTAGGTGGCGATCTTCACCTTGTCGACGTTGATGGCCGCATAGCGCGCCACTTGCTCGTTGGAACCAATCGCCTGCACGTGGCGGCCAAAGGTCGTGCGGTTGAGGATGATGGCGCCGGCCGCCGCGACGAATAAAAAGATCCAGATCGGTATCGGCGCGCCCAGCACGCTCGTGTAATACACGGGGCTGTACAGCTCGGACAGGGTGGCGTCCAGGGTCAGCGCGCCGCCGTCGGCCAAATACGTCAGCACGGCGCGGAAGATGCCGAGGGTGCCCAGGGTGACGATGAACGGCTCGATATTGCCCTTGCTGATCAACAAGCCATGCATCAGGCCGAAGCCGGCGCCCAATACCAGGGCCATGGCAATGCCCAGCACCAGCATGGTGATCGGCGCCAGGTTGCCCCCCGCGCCTTGCGCCAGCGCATTCATGAAGTAAATCATGCAACCGGCGATCAGGGCCGCCATCGAGCCCACCGACAGATCGATGCCGCCCGAGATGATGACGAAGGTCATGCCGACGGCGATGATGCCGATGAAGGCCGTGCGCGTGAGCACATTCATCAGGTTGTCGAGGGTGGCGAAGTCGCCGTTGAGCAAGGTGCCCGCGATGCACAGGGCCAGCAAGCCCAGCACGGGGCCGAAACCCTTGATGCGCGCGCCCAGTCTGGCGATGCTGGCACCGGTGGCGCCGGTGGATACGGTGGTGTCAGTGCGTGCCGGTTGCATGGGCAATCAACTCCTCTTCAGTCAGGTGGTCAGCGGCCAGGGTGGCCTGCAAGGTGCCGGCACGCATCACCGCCACGCGGTGGCACAGGCCGATCAATTCGATCAATTCCGAGGAAATCACGATCACGGCGCGCCCTTCGGCGGCCAGGCGGTGGATCAGAAAGTAAATGTCGCGCTTGGCGCCCACGTCCACGCCGCGGCTCGGTTCATCGAGCACGACGACGCGCGGGTCCGAATGCAGGTATTTCGCCAGCGCCAGCTTTTGCTGGTTGCCGCCGGACAGCATGCGCGCGCGGCTGTCGAGGTCGCCCGTGCGGATATTGAAATCCAGCACCGCCCTGGCCAGCGCCGCCTTTTCTCCTGCCACATCGAGCCACGGCCGCGCATAGCGCTCCATCGTCATCATGGTGAGGTTTTCGCGCAAGCCCAGGTGCACGTGCAAGCCTTTTCCCTTGCGGTCTTCGCTCAGGTAGGTCATGCCGTGCTGCATCGCTTGCCTGGGGCTGCGGATATCCACGGGCTGGCCATTGAGCTGGATCATGCCCGCGCTGCGCGCACGCAAGCCCAGCAGCGCCTCGAACGATTCCGTGCGCCCCGCGCCCACCAGGCCGGCAAAGCCCAGCACTTCGCCGGCGCGCACCTCGAACGACAGGTTTTTGGACCAGCCCGGCACGCTGAGCCCATCGACTTTCAGGAGCACGGGCGCGTCGGATGCCAGCGCCACTTTGGCCGGGAACATGTCGGACAATTCGCGCCCCACCATCAGGTTCGCCATCTGCTGGCGCGTGAGGCTGGCCGTCGGCTCGCGCGTGACGAAACGCCCGTCGCGCATGACGATGACCTCGTCCGTATTGCGCTCCACTTCATCGAGCTTGTGGGAAATATAGAGGATGGTCACGCCGTCGCTTTTGAGCTGCGCCATCACGGCGAACAGGCGCTGGGTTTCCGACGACGTCAGCGTGGCCGTCGGCTCGTCCATGATCAGGAAGCGGGCGCGACGCGACAGGGCCTTGGCGATTTCCACCAGTTGCTTCTCGGCCACGATGAGGTCGCGGATCTTCGTATCGGGCGACACGGCCAGGCCCACCTGTTTCAGGTAGCGCGATGCCTGCTCGCGCATGGACGCCTCGTCGAGCAGCCAGCCCTTCGTTTTCTCGTGGCCGAGGAACATGTTCTGCGCCACCGTCAGGTGTTCGGCCAGGTTGAATTCCTGGTGGATCAGCACGATGCCGGCCGCCTCGGCGGCGCGCGAGCTGGCAAAACGCTGGGGCTGGCCATCGATCAGCAGCTGGCCTTCGCTCACGGCTTCATAGCCGGCAAGGATTTTCATCAGGGTCGACTTGCCGGCGCCGTTTTCGCCCAGCAAGCCATACACGCGCCCTGGCGCCAGGCGGAAACTGACGCCATGCAGCACGCGCACGGGGCCGAAATCCTTGCAGACCCCCTCGAAACCGACGGCAACGCTCACTATGCACTCCCTCGCAGAATTAATCGATGTTGCAGCAGCACGCCCGGCACATTGGCCGCCGGGTCCGCCAAGCGTTGCAGCAGCAGGCGCGCCGCCGTCTCGCCCAGCTCGCGCATCGGCTGCGCGATGGTGGTCAGGCCCGGCGCCATCTGCGCGGCGATGGCGATATCGTCGAAGCCGATGACGGCCACGTCTTCCGGCACGCGCTTGTGCAAATGGCGCAGCGCGCTGAGCACGCCGATGGCCAGGGTGTCGGAGACGGCAAAGATGGCCGTCGGCGCATCGGGCCCGGCCATCATTTCCAGCGTCGCCTGCGTGCCCGCTGCGTAATCGAGGCTTTGCACCGTGTGCACCCACTGCGGCTGCACGGGCAGGCCGGCGGCGGCCAGGGTGTCGAGGTAGCCTTGCTGGCGTTGCCGCGCATACAGGTAGCGCTCGTCCGAATTGATCAGGCCGATGCGCGTGTGGCCGCGCGACAGCAAATGCGCGACGGCGTCCGAGGCGGCGCGGTGGTTGTCGATGCCCACATACGGCACGGCCACGCCGGGATCGAATTCGCAGCACGCCACCCACGGCAGGCTCACCGACTCATGCGACAAGGCATGTTGCACCGTGTCCGGATCGAGGCAGATGGCGCCATCGGCACGGTGCATGCGCAGCAGGTCGAAATACGAGCGCTCGCGGCCCGCGTCGGCGCCCGTGTCGCACAGCAGCACGAAATAGCCGTGCTCGCGCGCCACCGTGTCGATGCCGCGCACGATCTGCGCATAAAACGGGTTGCCCACGTCGGGCACCATGGTCAGCAGCATGCGGCTCTCGGCCGTGCGCAGGCTGCGCGCCAGGTGGTTCATGCGGTAGCCGAGCGCCGCCACGGACGCCAGCACCTTCGCGCGCGTGGGTGCCCGCACCCCGCTCTGCTCGTTCATGACGCGCGAGACGGTGGCCACCGACACGCCCGCATGCGCGGCAACGGCGCTGATGGAGACGGTTTCTGTGGGCAAAGATGATGGAACGGCTGCTGACATGACGGTTTTGAATAAAATGTAATCGATTACATTTATATGCCAGACCACTAGCCGATGCAAACATTATCGATGCTGCGCTGCGCAAAAAATGTGCAGGAACAGGAACAAAAAACGGCCCTGCGCGGGCCGTCGATGCCGGTGCTGCCTGGGGAAGCACAGGCATCTGCTGCACGGCAAAATGGCCGCGCAACAGATCAGGGACAATTTACTGCATCATCGCGCAAAACGTTTCGGGGTTGCCGTCAAGAATGACGCCGCTGGGCCAGCGGTGATTGCGCTGTTGCGCGCGCAGCAGGGAGGCGGCCAGGGCCGAGTCGCCATCGATGGCGTAGACGAAGACGGGCATGTCCAGGCTGGCCGCGTCGCCGAGCAGGGTCGGGTTGGCGTCCAGGCTGCGCGCATCCACGTGCACGCCGACGGGCATGCCGATCTGCTGGCGCACGCGCTGCAGCCACGGCTTGTCGAGCTTGGGCGCGCGGGCATTCTTGGCGATAAAGCGGCTGACCTTGTTCGTGCCGGCCGCCGCCTGCGCGTTGCGCGGGTCGAACACGAGCAGCCCCAGGTAACCGTCCGGGTCGGCGCGGCGCGCGCACGCCAGGTTGTTCGGCACGCCCGACGTCAAGAACCAGTTGCCATGCTTGATGTTGCCGCGCAACTGCGACACCAGCGCGCCGATCGGCGCGCACGAGGGCACGACATCCTTGATTTCCGCATTCAGGGTCTTGCCGGGAAAGGCCGTGGCCAGGTCGGCGATATCGCTGACGAAGGGCGGCGTCTCGGCCGTCAGCACGCCGCGGTTTTTCATGCTGGCGGCGCGCCAGTCGTCGGCGTTCAGTTTTTTCACCGTGCGGGGCGAGCCCGTGTCGACCACCCGGCCCGTCAACAAGTCGTGGTGCACGACCCAGTTGCCGTCGCCCAACAGCTGCAAATCCGTCTCGACGCCATCCCAGGTGCCGAAATACGTGTTGCGCAGGGCGCTCAGCGAGTTTTCCGGCGCATTGCCGGCGCCACGGTGGGCATGCACCTTCATGCCCAGGCAATCGGCCTGGACGGCCGTGCTGAACATGCAAAGCAGCAAGGCCAGTGCGGCCGCCTTATTTTTGGTGTGCGTGATAGCCATAATGAATTCCCTGCAAAACATGGATGCGGATCGCTTCGTTGACGGGGTAGCTGTAGCCCTGGCCGACGGCCACTACGTGCGTGATGTTGGCCAGGATGGCCTTGCCCGCGATATTCCAGCGCGTGCTGTCGGGTTCAGGCTGGCGCGTCCAGTCCAGCATTTGCCGGAACAGTTCGCTGCGCGTGACGTTGTTGTCGAGCACGGACAAGACGCCCCAGGTGCCCGCGAACGCCGTCGCCAGCACGCCCGTGGCGATCCAGGCGGAACGGCGGCTCAGCTGTCCATCGGCGCCCGCCTGCTCGCCGCGGCGCATGGCCAGCAGCAATAATACGACGGTAGCGATCAAGTACAGCAATTTCGAGAAATGGCCGATGGCGCCCAGCAGGGAAAAGAACAGGGCCACGGGCGGCACGATGGCGGCGCGCGCCGCTTCCTTGCCTTCATGGAAGAACCTGCCGCCGTTCTCGAAATCCGTGCGGCTGGCGCGGTATTCCACCAGTCTTTCCGCCGTCTGGCGATCGAGGAACTGGTCGAACAGGCGGCCGAACTCGGCCGGATTCGCATACGCTGCCTGCACCGTGGCACCGGCCGGCAACTTCAAGGCCTCGCGCAATTCCGCCTGCACGCCGGGACGGGCGACAAAGGCGGCAAACGACAGGCCCGGCGGGATGCGCTCGCCGCGCACGGAGACGCCCTTGCTGGCCGCCTCGGCCGTATAGCGGCGCTTGACGGCGGCGCGGAAGCCCCGCTCGTCGTCCGTCTTCCAGTTGGCGGGCACGGGCACTTTCTTGCGCACATTGTTGACGACGGCCGCCTGACGCCGCATCGGCACCGAATGCGGTTGCCAGCCCCGCCGCGACAGGCTGCTCACGTATTCCTGCCACGACGATTGCTGCTTGGCGCGCAAGCCGGCATCCGTGTCGGGAATGATGCCCGCATACAGTTCCCACTTGCCGGCCAGCTCGCGCATCGCTTCTTGATATTTGTCATAGTAGCCAGCCGGGCCACCGGCCACCTGGCGCACGTTGGCGCGCACCAGCTGTTCCTTGGCCGGCCCCATGCGCTCGTCGAGGTGCTTCACGGACACGGCCAGAAACGGAAACAGGGCCAGGAAGGATTTGCCTTCCGGCTTGGCGAACAGGGTGGGGTCATCGACCAGGCCCTGCAGCTGCAAGCTGCCGCCTACCAGCGAGCGCTGCAGCAAGGTGGTATTGAAGGCCATGCGGCGAAATTCCGCGTCGCGCGTATTGACCAGCACGTTCACCGTGGTTTTCAGCACGCCAAAGACGACGCCGGCCGTGACCACGCAACAGACGATGATTTTCATCCAGCCGGGGCCAGTGCCGCCCTTGCCGCCATTTTTCAGGCGGCGGCGCCACATCAGTTGCAGTACCACCAGCGCGGCGGCGATGCCGGACAGGCTGCGGCCATAGAATTCCACCCCTTCCACGTCTTCCGGCTTGACGTTGCCGCCCACCACGTCGAGCAGACGGGCATTGAAGCCCAGCTCGAAGCACAGGTAGATGATCGTCAGGACGATCAGGATCAAGGTCTGCCGGATTTGCAGACTGCGCAAGCTTGCGGCCATCTTATTTCCTCAAATCGATGACGACGGGCTTGATCTCTTCCGTCTGGAAACTCATGGCGGCTGGCACGCGCGAGGCGCTATCGGCGGCGCGCGCGGCCGGGGCTGTCGTGGCCGGCGCGTTGGGCACCGTGCGCGCGGGCGCTTCCTGCGCCACCTGGCGGCGGTTCTTGCCGGCCGCGCGGCTGGTCGCTTTCGGCGCCGGGGCAGGCGCCCGCGTGGCCGCCGGCGGCGCGGGAATCACGCGCCCGCTGTCATTGCCGGGCAGAGTGGCGATGGCCGGGCCCGTCGCGCGCAAGGCGTCGTCGGCAAACGGCTGGGCACGCGTATCGACGCCGGCCGGCACGGGCACGCTGGCGTTGAGCAGACGGTTGTCTGCATACACCATGCGCGACAGGCGGTTGTAGTTGGGAAAATCGATATTCAGCGATTTCCCGTCCGCCGCCAGCTCCACGCGGGGCCGGTCCTTGCAGTTGCCGACCGTCCACTGCAGCACGTCCGTGCCCTGGAAGGCCAGCACTTCATAGCGGTAGGCGCAGCCGCGCTCCTGGGTTTCGACGATCACCACGGTGCGCTCGCCCACGTTTTCCGCGCGCGCCACGCGGGCCGTCAGGGCCTTGTCCAATGGCACGACGCGAAACGCCTGCGACAGCTTGATCGAATACTTGCCTTTCGGATCCTTGCGCAAAGTGCCTTCCGTGCCGTCGCGCAGGCGGAAGGTGGAGATCGGCGTGCCGAACAGCTCTGCCGTATCGAGGCCCACCATCACGCCGCCACGGCCATTCGGTGTCATGGCGCACCCCGTCAACAGGATGCCGGCGGCCACGCCGGCGATCAACTTGCGCCAGTGCGCAGATGCAAAATTCTTATACGTTGTCATGCTTGATAACTTTCTCTTATTACTGAATTCAGGGATTGGTGACGGCCAGCGGATTGCCCGGGCCTGGCGGCGGCAAGACTTTCTGGCGGTCGCGCGACAGCACGGTAAACGCGCCCAGGGTGTCCGGGCCGGCGACGATTTCCAGCTGCTCGCGCTGCAGCCAGGTACGGATTTCCGCTTCCGTCGCCTCGGCGCGGAACAGCACGCGCGTGCGCACGCCCGTCTCGACGCCGCTGCCGCCGCTGCGGAATTGCGCGTTGTCGACGCCAGCCTGTTCCTTCGGCAGGAACAGCCACGCCGATTGCACCACCATCACGCTGGCGGCCACGGCCGTGACGACTTTCAACCAGCGGTTTGAATTTGCCGCCGTGATCGGCGCAGCCACCTGTGGCGCCGCCGCGTCGGCCACGGCGATCTGCAACTGCCGCAGCCCCTGGCGCAGCAATTGCCGGTACGCCACGCGGCCATCCTTGCCCAGTTCGTTCGACAGGGGCGTGCCCGTCAGCGCATAGCCGTCGCCGGGCAAGGCCACGCGGGCGATCACGCCGGGCGCGGCCGCGGCCCCATTCGCGCGGCCGTGCAACTCCAGCCAGCGCACCGCCTGCAGGCGGTCCGGGCTGAACACGCCCAGGCAAACGCCCAGGTCCGTCACGGCCACGATGACAGGCAGATCGCACAGCACCAGGCCGGCGCGCGGATCGACGGGCGCGTCGCGCTCTTCGACCACCAGGCCGCAGGCATCCGCATACGCCGTGTCCGGCGTGACGAGCCAGCCGCGCCAGCGCTGCCGCGTGCTGTCCCAGGCGTCGAGCAGCACGGCGCCAAAGCCCGGGCAGCGCGCCAGCACATGGATTTGCCCGCCGGCGATGGGCCGCGCGGCCAGCGGCGCGGCATCGCTGCGGCGCGCAAAGCGTTCCAGCACATGGTCCGGCACGACAATGCCGCGCCAGTCGGGGGTCGCGCCGGCCACCTCCGCTTCCAGCAGCTCGGCGGAAGACGGCGGCGACGGCAGGCGCGCGGCAACGATGGCCAGGGTGGGCGTCAATGCAGTCATGCCGGTGGCCTTTCATCAGTGTTCGGGGGGGTGGGCGCGGGGTCCATGTGCAGGGATAACGCGGCCACGCAGAGAATATCCAAAACTATTTGCGCCGCCTGCAGGTCGCGCGCGGCCAGGGCGTCCCCCACGCGCAGCTTGAGCAGGGTCAAGACCCAGCTGCCCAGCAGGGTGGCGCGGTGGGCCGGCGCGACGATCTGGCGGGCCGCGCTGATGACATCGCCCTTCTGTTTATGCACGAGGCCCAGCTTGCCGCCGTGGTAATGCGCGGAAGCGATCTGTTCGGCCAGTTCCTTGACGGGCATGCCGCCGCAGCCGCAGTGGCGCAGCAGCAAGATCAGGTCGCGCGGCAAGCTGGTGACAAAAACGTCGGCCGCGGCGCGCACCGAGGCGGGCGTCAGCCGGTAGTCGCGCAGCGGTTCCGCATACGCGTCGGGTGCCTGCAAGTCGCAACCGTCCTGCGCATCGGCATCATCGTCATCGCGCTGCTTGCGCAGCTGGTCGATGATGAAACGCTTGAAATACAAAAACAGGGCGCCCACGTGGTGGGGCGCGGCCTCGCTGTCGCTGTTGAGGACTTTTTCGATGAAGAACTGGTGGCGCAAGTCGGCCAGCGAGTCGCCCAGCGACGCCGCCTCGCGCGGACGGCAAGGCGTCAGCGCGGCGATGACGCGCTGGTAAAACTCGCCCAGTTCGCCTTGCGTCAGCTGCTGGCGGCGGGTCCAGAAATCATGAATCCGTTCAAATTGTTCCGATTGCACTGCCGGTCCGATCGTGTGTTGGGCGGCGCGCGCCACTGGCCGGGAGCAAGGCTGGCCGGTAAAGAGGAAATACGCTGGACAACAAGGCAAACTTGTCAGTCAAGTAAAATGCATTCAGGCAATTTTCTCATACCGCACTGGAAATCGCTAACTTTTGTTACTTCAACGACAATTTCCGAGACCCCGATGCAGCGCCTGATTCCCCTGTTGTTGTCCCTCTTTTTGCTAGTTAGCAATGTCGCGCCAGCGGCCGTGCCGACAGCGGCGGGCAAGCGCATCGCCCTCGTGATCGGCAATGCGGCCTATGCGCAGCCATTGCTGAATCCCGTGAACGATGCGCGCGCCATGGCCGAGCGCCTGCGCCGCCTGGGCTTTGACGTGCTGCTGCGCACGGATATCACGGCGGCGCAGTTGCAACAGGCGTCGGCCGCGTTTTCCACGCAAGCGCGCGGCGCCGATATCGCCCTCGTGTTTTACGCGGGCCACGGCGCGCAGGCGGGCGAAGCCAATTACGTGCTGCCGCTGGGCGCCAACATGAACGCGCTGAGCGCGGCGGCCATCGCCGCCCAGGGCGTGTCCGTCTCCAGCCTGGCGGGCGACTTGCAGCGCACGGGCGCGCGCGGCGCCGTGCTGATCCTCGACGCTTGCCGCCAGGAATATACGCGCGGCGGCGCGGCCGTTCCCGTGCCCGGCGGCAGCAATGCGGCCAGCCACGGCTTTGCCGATACGCAAGCGCCGCGCGGCGTGGTGATCGCCTACTCGGCCGGCCCGGGCGCCCTGGCGCGCGATTTCTGGTCGCCCGATTCGCGCAACAGTCCGTACACGAGCGCCCTGCTCGATGCGCTCGACGCGCCGGGCTTGCCGATGAGCGACGTCTTTTCGCAGGTGGCGGCCAGGGTGGCCGCCATGACGCACGACGTGCAAAAGCCGCGCGTGTCGTTCGGCGAAACCTCGGCCCGGCTGGTGCTGAACATGGGCAGCGGCAAGGGCGTCAGCCAGCCAACAAGCGGTGTGCTGGCCGCGGGCAACCACGGCATGCGCGCGCCTGGCCCGGCGCCAGCGCCAGCGTCGACGCCGCCTGCCGCCACCGCTGCAGGCGCCAAAGTCTGGCCGGGCAATGTGTTGCAAGACATCAACTATGAAATCCGCATGCAGATCGCGGCGCGGCCGTTTCCCCGCCAGCAGCTGGAAAAGCGCGCGCGCACGGGCGACCTGGTGGCGCTGACGGCGCTCGGTTATGGCATCGGCGGCGGCGACGCCGGCATCAAGCAGCCGAAGGCGGGCATGCAGTGGCTGGAAAAAGCGGCCGCCAGGGATTTTCCCATCGCCCAGACCTATCTGGCCGAATTGCTGATGGTCAAAGGCGACCCGGCCTCATTGAAACGCGCTGGCGTGCTGCTCGACGCCGCCTCGCAGGCCGGCTACAGCCCCGCGCACGCGTATAAATTCGACCTGGCGCGGCGCACGGGTGCGCCGCCGCAGGACGCGGCACGCCACTTGCAGGATGCCTTCATGGGCTTGATGAAGGATTACCAGGGTGCCGCCAGGGATGTATTACAGCCGCCGAAAAAATAATTCAAAATAATTTTAGATTTCCCTGAACTGCCCCCGTTATCCGTGGGTACATGCAATACAGCATGACAGTGACCAGGGAAATCTCATGCACACATCCAGCCCGGCAACACCCGCCACCATCGGCCAACGGGGCCGCATCCTCGCCTACCAGCCCAGCGGACAAGGTTCCGTCAGCGTGGCCGGCATTCAACATCCATTCGACGTGGCCACGCACTGGCGTTCGGACACGGCGCCCGCCATCAACGCCGTCGTCGACGTGCGCTTCGATGACGGCGGCAGCCTCGCCACCGTCAGCGCCGTCGCGGCGCAGCAGCTGGCGCAGGAAGAGATGGCCGGCGCGGCAAAACTGGCGCGCGACAAGGGCCGGCAACTGTGGGGCCGGGCCGTCGATGCGCTCGGCATCAAGGTGCTGGCCGCGCTCGGCGTGCTGATCGCCGGCGCCTTTGTCTTCAACACCCTCGGCATCCGTCTGTTCGCCGCCGTCTCGCGCAGCTATTGGCAGCTGCTGGGCCTGTCGGCGGACAGCCTGGAAAGCTTCGCCCGCGACGGCGGCAGCGGTTTTACCTCGGCACAATTGTTCTTCCTGCTGGCCATTGCCGCCTGCTGCGCCACCATGGCCAGCAAGCACCCGAAAGCGGCGCTGGGCAAGTGCGCGCCGCTGCTGTTCATCGTCGTGCACAGCAGCTTGCTGTTAATCAAGATCAAGGGCGCCGTCAGCGATGCGGGCAACGCCATGGGCGGCCTCATGGGCAGCCGCGCGGCCCGCATGGCCGAGCAGATGGCCAGCGAAATGCTGGGGCAGGTGTGGCAAGGCCTGTCCTTCGGCATCGGTTTTTACCTGGTGCTGGCGGCTTCCATCGTCCTGGCCGCTTACGGCGTGGGCGAATACCAGCGCTTAGGAGGCAAGCACTGAAAACCTGCTGCGCTGCCGTGACTTGCATAACGCTAAAAATTAAACCCGTCATTACCATTTCAATCATCTTGAAGGAAATATCATGCATCGTACCCTGCCCGCCCTGCTCGCCATCGCCCTGCTCCTGTCCGCCTGCGGCAAGACGGATAACGCCGCACCGGCCGCTTCCGCCCCCGTCGCCGCAAATGTCGCCGACCTGGCCGCGAAAGCCCAGGTGAAGGCGGCCGCCGCCAGCCTGCCGCAGGCGGACGCAGCCACGCCAGCGTCCAGCTATGTCGACATCACGAGCGGCAACCAGTTGATGTACAGCTACATCGCCCTGTCCGGCGTGCCGCCCGATTACGCGGCCGTGGCGCAGCGCATCTCGCGCGAATATGCGGGCAGCAACGATGCCTTCCGCAAGCAGGAAGTGCTCGACGCGCTGAAACCGCAGATCGACGCCAAGGTCGGCGAAGCGAAGACGAAACGCTACCTGCGCTACCAGATCAATGGCCAGGGCGCGCTGTCGCCGTACGCCATGGACAAGGCCGCCTTCCCCGCCAAGTTCGCCGAAGCGGGCACGTATTACTACATGTACGACAACGGCGACTACAAGCTGGCGTTCACGAACGGCGATGGCTACTCGCTGCTGAACGTGGCGCAGGATGCAGCGCGCAAGATCGAGGCGGCGCGCAGCGGCTACAAGGATTTCGCCATCATCGTGTATGCCTACGCCCAGGAAGCGGACATGGCCAGCCACCAGGTCAAGGCGCAGATCGTCAAGGTGGCGATCAAGCTGAACGGGGAAGAAATTCCTGTGCAGCAAGCGCTGTAAGCGCCCGGACCTTTGCGTTACACTGTTCGCCACATTGCATCGGGATAGCGACATGGGCGAACAGACACTGGCGGAACAACAACTGGCAAACGGGCAACGGCTGCACCAGGCGGGCAAGCTGATCGAAGCGATCAATGCCTACCAGGCCGCATATAAACTGGCGCCCAGCCTGGTGGAAGCCCAGCATTTCCAGGGCCTGGCCATGCTGGAGCTGGGCCAGGCCACCATCGGCCTGGGCCTGTTGAAACTGTCGCTCAAGCAACAACCGGACAACGCCCTGTTCCACTACAACCTGGGCAACGTGCTGCGCGGCACGGACAGCGCAGCGGCGCTGGCCAGCTACGCCACGGCGGCGCGGCTGGCGCCGCACGAGCACGATTTCGCCATCGTGCATTCGGAATTGCTGCTGGCCAAGCAGCGCTTGCCGGAAGCCATCGCGGAACTCGAGCGCGCCCATGCCTTGCGCCCCGAACGCTGGCAAAACCTGCAGGGCCTGGCGGAAATGTATTACCGCACGGGCCAGCAGGCACTGGCGCTGGCGCGCTACGCACAGGGTATCGCGCTGCACCCGGCGCTGGCAGACAGTTGCCGCATCGGTTATGCCAACCCGCGAGCGGGACAGACCGAAACTTTGACACCGCTCAATGTCGCGCCATCGCTGCATGACTTCCTGCACGAAACGGACTTGCACATCCTCGACGATTTCCTGCCCGACCCGGCCGCCTGGCGCGCGCAGGCGCTGGCCCTGCCGTTCGAGCAGCAGCGCTATGCGGGACAAAACTATCCGGGCAGCCAGACGGCGGGCCAGCCCTGCCAGGCCACCATGGAGCGCATCGCCACGGCGCTGGGCCGTCCCATCCGCTTCATTTCGCCCGACAATGGTTCCTACCGCCTCAGCTATGCCGACGCCATGGCGCGCACGGATATCCACGTGGACAACGAAACGGGCAATAATTTCAATTTCTATGCGGGCGTGCTGTATCTGAACCCGCCCGAGCAGTGCCAGGGCGGCACCACGTTCTGGCGCCACCAGCCCAGCGGCTGGTACCGCAGACTAGCCGAGGCGGACGTCAAGGCGGGCGGCTACGCCAGCTTCAAGGATTTCCAGAAGCGCTGGCTGCCGAACAGTAAAGTGCAGAAATTCAATGACTTGCAGGAACAGCGCGACAGTTGGCAAGCGCTGCTGGAAGTGCCGATGCGCCACAACCGCCTGATCGTATACAAGGGCCACTATTTTCACTCGATCAGCAATGTGTTTGGCGACACACCCGAGAATGGCCGGCTGGTGCAACTGTTTTTCTTTGAAGTGCCAGATTAAGCATGCGGCGCGGGTATTGTCGGATTACGCCCTGCGGGCTAATCCGACCTACCAGTCACTGGACCATGCGTAGGTCGGATTGGCGGAACGCGTAATCCGACAACGGCTACCAGTCACTGGGCCATGCGTAGGCCGGATTAGCGGAACGCGTAATCCGACAACGGCCGCTCAGCATTCAATACATGTCCGCAGCCGTCGCGCGCACGGCTTTCAACAACATATCCGCGCCCGGCGACAGCAGATGATCCTGCTGGCGGATGATGCCGAACGCATCCATCTTGCACGGCAGCTCGATGGGCAGGATGCTCAGCACGTTCAACGATTCATAGTAATGCGCCACTTCCGTCGGCATCACGTGCAGGGAATCCGTCTGCTGCAGCAAGGACGTGATCAACAGCAAGGCCGTCGTGTCGACCACGTCGACGGGCGGTTCCAGGCTGGCGCGGCGGAACATCATGTCGAAACGGTGGCGCAGGATGCTGCCTTGCGGCGGCAATATCCACGGCTGGGCCGCCAGGTCCTTCAACTGCAGATTCTTGCGCGACAGCAGCGGATGGCCATTGCGCGCCACGGCGCTGGCCGGCTCTTCCGTCAATTCTTCGTAGATGAGGCCGGCGCTGCTTTCCTTTTCCAGGATGCGTCCGATCATGAAGTCCAGGGTACCGTGCTGCAGCATGTCCATCAGGGTGTTGCTGTGCTCCAGGTGCACGCCGATGCGCATCAGCGGCGCCTGCTGCTTGATGCGGGCTATCGCGCGCGGCAACAGCGCCATGGCCGGCGTCATGATCACGCCCACTTCCACCTGGCCCGTCAGGCCCGACTTCAGGGCGACGATGTCGTCATGCGCCAGCGACAGGCTGGTCAGCGCCATGCGCGCGTGGCGTATCATCGTCTCGCCGTAGATGGTCGGCTCCATGCCACGCGGCAAGCGGTCGAACAGGCGCACGTCCAGCATCTCTTCCAGGTCCTTGATTTGCTTGGACGCGGCCGGCTGCGTCATGTGCAATTCTTCCGCCGCGCGGTGGATATTGCGCTGCTCGTCCAGGGCGATCAGGAGCAGCAATTGCCGCGTCTTCAGGCGGGCTCGCAAGAACCAGTTGGGGTTGAGGGTATCCATGAATAAATCATATCATGATCGATATCGCTTTTAACTCAATATCGATGTTATAGATATCGGTGTGTCTCCTTTTTGTACGCGTGATGAAATGGCTCAGGACGCCTTGCAGGCGGCGCTCGGGTTGGCGGCCGGGCCTGCCGTTTGAGGGATGAATTCGATGGTGCCGTCGGGCCTGTATTTCAGCTCTTCCACGGCGACGGAACGCCGGTATTCTCCGCCGCCGGGCAACTTGTCGTTGTGATAGAAAATGTAGGACTTGCCGTTGAATGCGATGATGGCCTGGTGGATGGTTTTCACGACGGCATTCTTGTCCATGATGGTGCCGCGGAAATGCCAGGGACCCGTCGGCGTGGGGCCCGTCGAGTACGCCGTTTCCTCGGGAAAATTGCGCGAGTACGACAAATAATAGGTGTCCGCATGCTTGTGCATGTACGCCGCTTCCGTGAACGCATCCATGCCGAAGGTCAGGATCGGGCCGTCGAGCTCCGTCATGTTCGCTTTCAGCTTGGCGTACTTCAAGACCGTGTTGCCCCAGTAGATGTAGGCCTGGCCATCCGTGTCGATGAAGACGGCCGGGTCGATATCGTCCCACGGGATCGCCGTCTGCTTCGTCATGTCGTTCGTGATCAGGGCGCTGCCGCGCGCATCGACGAACGGCCCCGTCGGGCTGTCGGACACGGCCACGCCGATGGCCTTGCCGGGGATGGTCTTGTGGTCGACGGTCGAGTAAAAATAGTACTTGCCGTCGCGCTTGACGATGTCGCCGGCCCACGCATCCTTGCCGGCCCAGGCGAAGGTGGAAAAGCGCACGGGCGAGCCGTGGTCCGTCCAGTTCGCCATGTCGCACGAGGAATACACGCGCCACTCGTGCATGCGGTAATCCGTGTCCGTGGCGCTCGCCTCATCGTGGCCGACGTACAGGTAGACTCGGCCATTGTCGACCAGCGCGGCCGGGTCGCCCGTGTAGATATCCTTGACGATGGGGTTGGCCGCCTGCGCGCCAAAGGCGGCACAGGCGAGCGCCGCCGCCATGCCGATGGCTGCGGCACGTTTGTTCTGCTTCAACATCAATTAACTCCCGTTGGTAGTTTTCTGGCCCATGGCCATCAGTCGTTGCACGACGCAAAAGACAAACAGCAGGCCGCCGATGACGATCTTGGTCCACCACGAGCTGAGGGTGCCGTCGAAGGCGATCAGGGTCTGGATGGTGCCCAGCACCAGCACGCCGGACAGCGCGCCCGCCACATAGCCGTAGCCGCCGCTGAGCAGGGTGCCGCCGATGACGACGGCGGCAATCGCGTCCAGTTCCGTGCCTTGCGCATGCAAGCCATAGCCGGACAGCATGTAAAACGAAAACAGCACGCCGCCCAGCGCGGCGCACAAGCCGCTGAAGGCATAGATCAGCACCTTGGTGCGGCCCACTGGCAAGCCCATCATCAGGGCCGACTGCTCGTTGCCGCCGATCGCATACACGGCGCGGCCGAACGGCGTCGCGTGCGCCAGCCAGATGGCCAGCAATAACGTCGCCACGGCGATGACGACCCCGGGCGAGACGAAGCCGCCGAGAAAACCCAGCTGGGTCTGCGACATGGCGACGAACAGCGGGTCGTCGATGGTGATGGAATTGATGCTGATCAAATAGCACAGTCCGCGCGCCAGAAACATGCCGGCCAGGGTGACGATGAACGGCTGCAACTTGAAATAATGGATCAGCGCGCCCATGCTGGCGCCAAACACGGCGCCCAGCGCCAGCACGGTGGCGATCACCAGCAGCGGCGGCCAGTGCGCCACGTGGAGCAGCCAGGCGGCGATCATGGTCGACAGGGCCAGCACGGAACCGACGGACAGATCGATACCGCCGGAAACGATGACGAAGGTCATGCCGACGGCGATCACCAGCAAGAACGCGTTATCGATCAACAAGTTAAAGATGACCTGCGTCGACAGCAGGCCCGGATAGGCGGCGCCGCCCAGGCCCAGCATCACCACCAGCAGCAGCACGGTGACGAGCGAGGTGAAATACGGGGTGTGCAGCAAGCCCTTCATGCTTTTCTCCGATGCAGCAATTGCTTGAATTCCGACGATTGCGACAGGCAGACGAGGAAGACGACGACCGACTTGACGACCATGTTCACTTCGGGCGGCACGCCCAGCGAATAGATCGTGTAGGTCAGGGTCTGGATGATGAGGGCGCCGATCATGCTGCCCACGAGGCTGAACTTGCCGCCAGCGAGCGAGGTGCCGCCCAAAGTGACGGCCAGGATGGCGTCGAGTTCCAGCATCAGGCCCGCATTGTTGGCGTCCGCGCTCTTGATGTTCGAGCTGATCATCAGCCCGGACAGGCCCGCGCAGGCCGCGCAAAACACGTACACGAAGAAAATCAGGGTCGCCGTCCTGATGCCGGCCAGGCGCGCGGCGACGGGGTTGATGCCGACGGCCTGGATGAACAGGCCCAGGGCCGTCTTGCGCATCAGCACGGCCGTGATGAGGAAGACGGCAGCCACGAGGAACAGCGAGAACGGCAAGCCGAACAGGTAGCCGCTGCCGATGAAGAAGAAGGGCTGGTAATAGACGGTGACGATCTGCCCATCCGTCAGCAATTGCGCCAGGCCGCGCCCGGCCACCATCAGTATCAAGGTGGCGACGATGGGCTGCAAGCCCAGGCCCGCCACCAGCACGCCATTCCAGGCACCGCACAGCAGGGCCGCGCCCAGGGCGGCCGCCAGGGCCCAGCCCATGGGAATGTTGCTCACGTAGGTCGGCACGCCGTTCTCCATCACCATGGTGCCGCCGATCAGCATGGCGGCCACGGTGCCGGACAGGGCCACGACGGCGCCCACGGAAATGTCGATGCCGCGCGTGGCGATGACGAGGGTCATGCCCAGCGCGGCCAGCATCAGCGGCGCGGCGCGGTTGACGATGTCGATCACGCTGCCGTACAAATGGCCATCGCGAATTTCCAGATGGAAAAAGCCGGGAATGGCAAGGAAATCGACCAGCAACAGCAAGAACAGCGCGGCCAGGGGCCGGCTCAGGGGATGATGCAGAACGCTATGCACAATGGAAGAATCCGTGGTGGAAGCCAGACGCGCCGCGGGCGGTGCGCTGGACGGTGTGGACACGCTCATGCTGACTCCCCGGCAATGACTTGCAGCACGGAGCTGTCGTCCAGTTCGCCGCGCGCATAGTCGCCGCAGGCCTTGCGGTCGCGCATGACGAGAATACGGTCGCTGCAGCGCAGCACTTCCGGCAATTCGGACGAGATGAACAGAATCGCCATGCCCTTGCGGCAGAGTTTACCCACATAGCTCATGATTTCCTGCTTGGCGCGCACGTCGATGCCGCGCGTGGGTTCGTCGAGGATCAGCATGGCGGGCGAGGTCACCAGCCAGCGCGCCAGCAAGGCTTTCTGCTGGTTGCCGCCCGACAAGCTGCCGATCGGCGTCTCGATGCTGGCCGTCTTGATGCCGAGCGCCTTCACGTACTCGTCGGCCAGCGCCTGCTGGCGCTTGAACGGGATGGCGCGCAGCAAGCCCGTGCGGGCCTGCAAGGCCAGGATGATGTTTTCGCGCACGGACAGCGACAGGATCGCCCCCTCGTGCTTGCGGTCTTCCGAGCAGAAACCGATATCCCGGGCAATGGCGTCGCGCGGCACGTGAAACTGGCGCGGCTTGCCCTGCATGGTGATCGTGCCGGAATCGGCCTTGTCGGCGCCGAACAGCAAGCGCGCCAGTTCCGTGCGGCCCGAACCGAGCAAGCCGGCCAGGCCCAGCAGTTCACCCTGGCGAATGTGGAAATCCATGGGCAGCAAGGCGCCCTTGCGGCCCAGTCCCTGCGCTTCGAGCACATTCGTTCCAAAGCTGGCCACGCCCGCTTCCTGCGCCAAATCCAGCGCTTGTTCCTGCGTGTCGGCCGCCACGCCGATCATTTTATTGACCAGCGCCAGGCGCGACAGTTCGCTGCACGCGTATTCTCCCTCGCGCTCGCCATTGCGCATTACCGTGATGCGGTCGGAAATGGCGTAGGTCTGGTCGAGGAAGTGGGTCACGAACAGGATCGCCATGCCCTGCCCGCGCAGGCGGCGCAGCACGGAAAACAGCAGCTTGACTTCCGCCTCGTCCAGGCTGGACGTGGGTTCGTCGAGGATCAGCACGCGCGCGGAAATATTCAGCGCGCGCGAAATGGCCACCATTTGCTGGATGGCCAGGGGAAAGCTGGACAGCTGCGCCGTGACATCGATATCGATCTGCAATTGCTGCAGCAAGGCCCGCGCCTGCTGTTGCATGGTGCGCCAATCGATGGGACCAAAACGCGCGCCGAAGCGGCGCGGATAGCGGCCGATAAAGATATTTTCCGCCACCGACAGGTTCGGGCACAGATTGACTTCCTGGTACACGGTGCTGATGCCCAGCCCCTGCGCATCCGACGTGGACGCGGGCGCGATGGGCTGGCCGTCGAGCAGGATCTGGCCGCTGTCGGGCGTGTAGACACCCGTCAGCACCTTGATCAGGGTCGACTTGCCGGCGCCGTTCTGCCCCATCAAGGTATGCACTTCGCCCGGATACAGGCGCAGGGCAACATCGGTGAGGGCTTTGACGCCGGGAAAGGCTTTACTGATGCCGCGCAACTCCAGCAAGGGAGCCGGCGCGGCGTCGTGATGCGCTTGCGTCTTCATCATGCGGCAAGCTTAGTACTTACGGTTCGGGAATTCCTTGGCGGCCACCTCGGCAGGGAACACGCCTTCCACCGTCGTGATGCGGGCCGGCACGGGTTTACCGGCCACCACGTCGCGCGCCACCGACATCAGTTGCGGGCCCAGCAGCGGACTGCATTCCACGGTGACATTGAGCTTGCCGGCGATCATGGCCTCGAACGCGCCTTTCACGCCGTCGATCGAGATGATGATGATGTCCTTGCCCGGCTTCATGCCCGCTTCTTCGATGGCCTGGATGGCGCCGATGGCCATGTCGTCGTTGTGCGCGTACAGCACGTTGATCTTCTTGCCCTCGGCCTTGAGGAAGGCTTCCATCACTTCCTTGCCCTTGGCGCGCGTGAAGTCGCCCGTTTGCGAACGGATGATCTTCATCTTCGGATTCTTGCCCACCACTTCCAGGAAGCCCGCCTTGCGGTCGATGGCGGGCGCGGAACCGACCGTGCCCTGCAATTCCACGATGTTGAGGGTGGCATCCGGGGTTTTCTTGGCGTGCTCGAGCAGCCACTGGCCGGCGCGGCGGCCCTCTTCCACGAAGTCGGAACCGATGAAGGTGACGTACAGCGATTTATCCGCCACGTTGACGGCGCGGTCCGTCAGGATGACGGGAATCTTGGCGGCCTTGGCCTCGCGCAAGACGGTATCCCAGCCCGATTCGACGACGGGCGAAAAGGCGATGACGTCGACTTTTTGCGCGATGAACGAGCGCAGCGCCTTGACCTGGTTTTCCTGCTTCTGCTGCGCATCGGCAAATTTCAGGGTGACGCCATCTTTCTTGGCGGCATCCTTGATGGAGACGGTATTGGCGGTGCGCCATTCGCTCTCGGCACCCACTTGCGAAAAGCCCATGACGAGGGGCTTGGCGGCAAAGGCGGACGAGGTGGCGAAAGTGGTAGCAGTAGCGGCCAGCAGCATGGCGCTGGCGAGGAGGGTGCGGCGGCTCAATGTCATTCTTGTCTCCAGTTTTTATTGGAATACCATCACAGCCGGATGCCGGATGGGCGGTTTTTTATGAACCCATGGTAGGAGAAAGCAACATAGCCATCCAATCAATTCTTTTTCGCTTGCGATACCGATTTGCGTATCACTGGATGGCTCACTGCCCTTCTGCTCCCCGTCAGCGCAGCAGGCGCAGCCCGTACAGGCCGCCCGCCACGGAGTCCTTGCCGGCGACAAATTTCACCACCAGCTTGCCCTTGGCCGCCTTGACCAGCTCGGCAGGCAGCGGCACATCCAGCGTATGCAGTTCCTGCGGCGCATCGGCCGCCACGGCGACCGTTTGCACTCTTGTGCCATTGAGCAGCACGTCGAAGACGCGGCCCGCATCGAGCGTGGACAGGGTCAGGCGCAGGGTCTTCGCTTCGCCTTGCGGGTCGCTCAGCGCATAGCTGAACCAGCCCGTCGCATGGCGCCAGTGCCGGCCCTTGTTGACGCCGTTTTCGCCGCCCTCGGCCTGGAAGAAGTGGTCGGACTCGGGCTGCTGTTGCCCCGGCGCCACCTGGTCGATGGTTTGCGCATCGAGCGCCAGGCGCTGCGCCTCGGCCTGGCGCGTGCTGTCCTGCAGCTGTACCAGCCCGGCCGGCGTGGACACGGGCCAGTACAGCATGTAGCGCGCATCATGCAGGCGGAAGAACGGGATCAGTTTCAAGGTGGCCGCATCCTTGCCCTGGATCAAGCCTGGCGCCGTAAACGTCAGCGGCTGGCCCTTCACGGGGCGGATTCTGCGCATGAAATCCCTGGTATCGCTGACGAACAGCGGCGACGACTCCAGCGGACACACTTGCCCCTGGGCGATATGCCCCATGCGCGTGTCGTCGGCAAGGTAATTGAGCTTTTCATTGGCGAACGGCTGCGTCTTGGCGGCCAGCACGATGGGGCCGTGCAGCACGGCATAGTAGTTCGACTGGTCCGGCATCTGTTCCAGGCGTGTCGTCATCGGCAAGGTCACGTCGACGGTGTCGCCCGCTTTCCACGCGCGCGCGATGGTCACGTACTCGCCGGGGGCGCCGTTCACGCGCAGGGCCTTGCCATTGAGCGTCAGGCGCAGCTTGCCCTTGGCCACCCACTGCGGATAGCGGATCTTCAGGCTGAACGTCTTCTTGCCCGCGAACTGGCTCAGCGTGATGCGCGTCGTGTCCCGGTCGGGGAACTGCGTGCTCTGGATAATCTTGACGCCCTGCCCCTGCCAGTCCAGCGTGGAAGCCATGAACAGGTTCACGTACAGGGCATCGCCGTCATGGGCGTAGATGAACTCGCCATACTTGGCCTGGCTTTCGATGCCCGAGCCCACGCAGCACCACATGCCCTTGTCCACTTGCGAATACACGCGGTAGTGGTTCGGGCGCATGGGCGTGAAATACACAAAACCGCCCGTGCCGGGGCGTTGCGACGACAAAATATGGTTGTACAGCGCGCGCTCGTAGTAATCCGCGTATTGCACCTGCTCGTCGCGGCGGAACAGTTGCTCGGTGAGCTTGAGCATATTGTAGGTATTGCAGGTTTCCGGCCCCTCGACCTCTTCCAGCATCGTGGAAAAATCGTGCTCGTCGTGGAAATGCTCCTTGACGCTGTTGCCGCCGATGGCCACCGTGCGCTTGTCATGCACGGTTTGCCAAAAGAATTGCGCCGCCTGTTGCCAGTCGCGCCGGTCCGTCAGTGCGCCGATGCGCTCGAAGCCGATCACCTTCGGGATTTGCGTATTCGCATGCAGGCCCGTCAACTTGTCTTGCCCCGCCGCCAGCGGCTGCAGGATGGCCTGGTGCGAGAAGCGCACGGCCAGGTCCATGTAGCGCTGATCGCCCGTCATGGCGTAGACGTCGGCCAGTACTTCGTTCATGCCGCCGTGCTCGGCGCGCAGCATCGTTTGCATCTGCGCATCCGTGAGCGAGGCCGAGAGTTTCACGGCCCAGTCCGACAAGGCGATCAGCATGGTTTTCGCCTCGGCATTGCCGGCGTACTGATAGGCATCGCGCAGGCCGGCAAACACCTTGTGCAGGTTGTACCACGGCACCCAGCGCCCGTTGACGGAGAAGGTATCGGCCTGCAAGTTTCCTTGGGCAATGGCTTGCCAGGCGGCGCTGCCGTCGGGAATACCGCCCAGGTAGCCATTGCCGTTGGCGTCCTGGCATTTCTTCAGCTCCGTCACCACATGGTTCAACCGTGCCAGCACCTGGGCGTCGCCCGTGGATGCGGCCATGCGCGCCAGCGCGGACAGATAATGCCCGCCCATGTGGCCGTCCAGCCCCGTCGCTTCCCAGTTGCCATAGCTGGGCTGGATCTGCGGCATGCCCGCCTCGCGGCGGAATGGCGCCAGCAGCTTGTCCGGCTCGAAGGCCATCAGATACTGCAAATCCGTCGTTTGCGCATCGAGAAACGGTCCCGCGCCGAGGCGCACGGACGACAGGGGAAACAGTTCCGCCGCCTGGAGCAGCGGCGTGGCAAGGCCGCCGGCGGCCAGCGCCAGCAGCAACACGGTTGTTTTCATGGCGGGGCCTTTACGGTTGGGCGGCGGGCAACTGTTTACTTTGATAGCGGTTCAAGTCGCGCGCATCGACCTGCGGCCAGCCCTCCTTGTCCCACGTCATGGGCAGGATCTTGAGTTTTTGCAAGTAATCATCGGCCGTTTCATACGCATGCAGCACCAGGTAATCCTTGCCGTCAAACGTGTAGGCGCTGTTGTGGCCCAGGCCTTGCCAGTCCTTGTCGCCTTTCAGCAGCAGCGTGCCGCCGCCCTGCGCCATGTCGCGGCCCTCCCTGTCCAGGTAGGGGCCCGTCACGCTTTTGGAGCGTCCCACGGCCAGGTGATAGGTGCTGTCGGCTTTCTTGCAGCACAGGCCCCACGAGACGAACAAATAATAATCGGCGCCGCGCTGGAAGATGAACGGCGCCTCGATTTCCTCGGGCGCCGGCTTGAATTCGCCCGCGCGCGGCGGCAGCGGCATGCGGCGCGCCAGCGAGTGCCACTCCTGCGGTTCCGCAATACGGGTCCAGTCGGGCGTCAGTTTTACCAGCTTGATGCCGTTCCAGAACGAGCCGAACGACATCCACGGCGTGCCCTTGGCATCGGTGATGATGTTCGAATCGATGGCGTTCCACTCGTCGCGCTCGGGCACCGATTGCAGCAGCATGCCCTGGTCGACCCAGCGGTAGTCGGGCGAGCGGGGATTGAGGGTGGTGTTGACGGTGACGCCGATGCCGGAGGTGTTCTTGCCGAAACCGGAGACCGAGTAGTACAGGTAATACTTACCGTCATGAAACTGCACATCGGGCGCCCAGATATGGTCGTCAAATGAGGGCGCAGCCGTCTTCGCCCACGTGGGCTGGCCGGCAAACACGCGCCCTTCCGGCTGCCAGTCGACCATGTTCTTCGAGCTGTAGAAGGTGATGCCGGGCCCCGTGCTGTACAGATAATACGTGTCGCCTTCCCTGGCCATCACGGGGTCGTGCACGCTGACCTGGGCCGCGTGCGCGGCAGCCATGATCGCCAGGGTGCTCAGGATGGCGGCCACGCCGCGTGTCAATGTGTGCATCGTCTTCTCCGATATGAACGGGCCGGCCCATCATGCGGGCCGGCTTGATGAATGACAAGGGGTGAAAGACTAGTCGACGGCCACCACCACGACGGCCTTGGCGGGCACGGACACGGTCAGCTTGCCGCCCTGCGCCTTGGCATGAAATGCCACCGGCTGCACGGCTTGCGGTTGCGCAAAGCTGTTGACGGCGTCCATCTTGCCAGCGGTCAGCATACGGCCATTCACGCTGGCCGCTTGCCTGCCGGCCAGGGCCACGTTGACGTCGACGGCCTTGTGCGGATTCGTGTTGACCAGCGACAAGTACACCTTGCCATCCTTGGCGCGCGCGGCCGAGGCGCTCACTTCAGGAATGCTGACCTTGCCCAGGCTGTACTTGCCGTTGCCACTGATGGCGACCGGCAGGGAGGTGGCATCCTGGAACGGCACGTACATTTCAAACGCGTGATACGTGGGCGTGAGGAAATATTTATCCTTGTCCGTGATGATCATGGCCTGCAGCACGTTGACCATTTGCGCGATATTCGTCATGCGCACCCTGTCCGCGTGGGCGTGGAAAATGTTGAAGTTCAGGGCGGCAACGAGCGCATCGCGCAAGCTGTTTTGCTGGAACAAGAATCCCGTGTTGGTGCCCGGCTCGACGTCGTACCAGGTGCCCCACTCATCGACATACAGGCCCGTCTTTTTCGATGGATCGTTCTTGTCGATGGCGGCGATATTGTTCTTGATCAAGCTATCGATGCGCAGGGTACGCTCCAGTGTCGATATCCATTGATCTTCGCCAAAGCCCGTGGCGGCGCCCTTCTTTTCCCACACGCCCGTGGGCACCGTGTAGTAGTGGAAACTGATGGCGTCCATCATGTTCGGCTTGATTTCACGGCTCAGGGTGTCGGACCAGCTGATGTCGTCGTCATTGCCGCCGCTGGCGATGAATTTCGGGCGCGCGCTTTCCGGCGTCTTCATGAAGGTGTGGTAATGCTTGTACAGGTCGGTGTAATACTGCGGGCGCATATTGCCGCCGCAACCCCAGGCTTCGTTGCCGATGCCAAAGTAATCGACTTTATACGGCTGGGCGCGGCCATTCTTGCGGCGCAGCTCGGCCAGGGTCGATTTGCTGTCCGACGTCATGTATTCGAGCCACTCGGACATTTCCTGCGGCGTGCCGGAACCCAAATTACCATTGATGTAGGTTTGCGCACCGAGCAACTCGGCCAGGTCGAAGAATTCATGCGTGCCGACGGCGTTCGACTCTTCCACGCCGCCCCAGTTGGTGTTGACCTTGGTCGGGCGCTGGGCGCGCGCGCCGATGCCGTCCTTCCAGTGGTACTCATCGGCAAAGCAGCCGCCCGGCCAGCGCACCAGCGGCACGTGCAACTGTTTCAGCGCACCCAGCACGTCGTTGCGCCAGCCCCGGGTATTCGGAATGGAAGAGTCCGGCCCCACCCACATGCCTTCGTAGATGCCCGTGCCCAGGTGTTCGGCGAACTGGCCATACACGTTCTTGTTGATCACGGGACCGGGCTTGGCCGCGTCGATGGTGACGCTGACGGGCGCGGCAAAGGCGCTGCCGACGGCCAGGCTCAAGGCCGCGATGCTGGTATGGATGAATTTCATGCTGTCTCCTGTTTTTGTAGTGAAAAGCAAGGGCCGGGATCAAGCCCGGCATAATCTGGATGTGGCGATGCCTCTCCTGCCGCAGGGTTAGGGCGGCAAGAGCGGTATTTCGAAAGAGGAAAGATTTGGCAGGCTGCAACTCTGCGGCCGACAAAACGCCCAGGGCTAGGCGCAGCGTCGAAGACAGTACGCTAGTACATCAGTACGATGACTTCCGACGCTGCAACAACGCCCTGGACGTTTTGTCAGACCCAGCCGGCGTCGACGATGAATTCCTGGGACGAGCACATCGCGCCGTCATCGGAGGCGAGGAACAGCACCATGGCGGCGATGTCCTGCGGCATCAGTTTATTCGGCAGGCACTGGCTCTTCTTGATTTCCGCTTCCGCCGCCTCGTCGACCCACAGCTCGATCTGGCGCTGCGTCATGACCCAGCCCGGCGTGACGGTGTTGACGCGGATATTGTGCGCGCCGAAATCGCGCGCCAGGCCCCGCGTGAGGCCGACGACGGCCGCCTTGGTGGTGGCATACACGGGGTAGCCGCCCGACTTCATGTGCCACGAGATCGAGCTGACATTGATGATGGAGCCGCCGCCCTGCCGCTTCATGCCGTCGAAGACGGCCTGGCACGTGAAGAACATGGGGCGTTGATTGATCGCAATGCGCTCGTTCCAGTATTCCAGGGTCACGTCCTGCGCCTGGTGGCGCTGGTCGTTGGCCGCGTTGTTGACGAGGATATCGAAGTCGCCCAGCTCGCCTGCCAGTTCGGCCATGACGGCTTGCAAGGATGGAATATCCGTGATGTCGCAATGGCGGAACAAGGGTGCCGTCCAGCCCGCTTCAGCCAGGCGGCGGCACAGGGCCTCGCTGGCCTCGACGGCGATATCGACAAACGCCACCAGCGCGCCCTGGGCCGCAAATTCGGCCACCAGGGATTCGCCGATGCCGCTGCCGCCGCCCGTGATGAACACGCGCTTGCCCTGCAAGCTGCCATATTTCGCCAATTGCTTCATCTTGTCTCCACCTGTTTATTTTTTATATACAACGTCTGACCAAACCGCGACACGCGGCAAGGCCTGTCGGCCCCGCCGCGCGGCAGGTTTTTAGTCCTTGCCCAGCATGCCATCCTTGCGGCGCCAGATGCCCAGCGGATTATCGTCGCGCAGCGACTCCGGCAGCAAGTCCTGCAGCAGGTTCTGGTAGGACACGGGACGCAGGAAGCGGTTGATGGCGGCCGTGCCCACGGACGTGCTGCGGCCGTCCGACGTGGCCGGGAACGGGCCGCCGTGCACCATGGCCGTCGACACTTCCACGCCCGTGGGGAAACCGTTGGCCAGGATGCGGCCCACGCGGCGTTCCAGCACGGGCAGCAGGCGGCGCGCGTCTGCCACGTCGCCCTGGTCCATCTGCAGGGTGGCCGTCAGCTGGCCTTCCAGGCTTTCCGTGATCGCCAGCAATTGCTCGATGTCGCGGCAAGCCACCAGCAGCGAGGCAGGACCAAAGACTTCGTCGCGCAAATCGTGCTTGGCTAGGAAGGCCGCGCCCGACGTGACGAACAGGGCGGCGGCGCCCTTGCCCTCTTCTCCCGCATTCTGCACCAGCGGCGTCACGTCGGCGTGCTGCGCCAGGGCTGCCACGCCCTTGGCATAGCTGCTGGCGATGCCGGCCGTCAACATGGTGGCGGCCGGCGCCGGTGCCAGCGCTTCGGCGGCGGCGGCGGCGAAAGCCGTGAAGTCGGCGCCTTCCAGGCCCAGCACGAGGCCGGGATTCGTGCAGAACTGGCCCACGCCCATCGTCAGGGAGGCGGCAAAGCCGCTGGCGATCGCGGCGCCACGGGCGGCCAGGGCTTGCGGCAGCACAAACACGGGATTGATGCTGCTCATTTCCGCATACACGGGGATAGGCTGCGGACGCTCGGCCGCCACCTTCATCAGGGCGATGCCGCCCGAACGCGAGCCCGTGAAACCCACGGCCTGGATGGCAGGATGGGCCACCAGGGTCTGGCCGATGCCATTGCCCGTGCCCGTCAACAGGGCGAAGACGCCGGCCGGCAGCTTGCACAGGGCAATCGCCTTCACGATGGCGCGCGCCACCAGTTCCGAGGTGCCGGGATGGGCCGAGTGGGCCTTCAGCACGACGGGACAGCCGGCCGCAAGGGCCGAGGCCGTATCGCCGCCGGCGACGGAGAAGGCCAGCGGGAAGTTACTGGCCGCAAACACGGCGACGGGACCCAGGCCGATCATGCGCAAGCGCAAGTCAGGACGCGGCGGCACGCGCTCCGGCAGCGGGCTGTCGATGCGCGCATCGGTCCATGAACCTTCGCGCAGCAAGCCGGCGAACAGTTTTAACTGACCGACCGTGCGGCCGCGTTCGCCTTCCAGGCGCGCGCGCGGCAAGCCGCTTTCCGTCATGGCGCGCACGATCAGCTCGTCGCCCAGTTCGACGATTTGCGCGGCGATGGTGTCGAGGAAATCGGCGCGTTCCGCATCGCTGGTGGCGCGGAACGGGTCGAACGCGGCTTGCGCCAGGCGGCACGCCTCGTCGATTTGCGCTACGTCAACCATGTGAAAGGCAGGCGCGATGGGCGCGCGCGCGGCCGGGTCCCACGCTTCGAAGGAGCCGCCATTGCCCTTGACGGCAACGCCGCCGATCAGTGCTTCACCGGTGATGTTAAAACTCATAATGTGCTCACTTTCGCAAATGCGGTTGGGAAGATGTCGAGGCGGTTGCGCAGGGCGGGGCCAAAGGCCGGCGCTTCGATTTCAAAGGTTTCGCCCGGCGCCACGCTGACGCCATCGGCAAAGCTCAAGGTGGCCGTGCCAAAGAAGTGCACGTGCACGTCGCCAGGGCGCTTGAACAGCGGATACTTGAAGTGATGGTGCTCGAGGTTGGCGATCGTGTGCGACATATTTTCTTCGCCGCTGACAAACGCCTTTTCCCAGCGCACATTGCCCGCCACGTCCCGCACGCGCGAGACGCCATCGATGTGCGCAGGCAGTTCGCCCACCAGCAAGGCCGGGCCGACGCTGCAGGCGCGCAGCTTCGAGTGGGCCAGGTACAGGTAATTCTGGCGTTCCGTCACGTGGTCCGAGAATTCATTGCCGATGGCGTAGCCGACGCGGTAGGGCTGGCCGTCGTCGCCGATCACGTACAGGCCGGCGATTTCCGGCTCTTCGCCGCCATCGAGGGCAAAGTCCGGCATGCGCAGCGGCTGGCCGCCGGCGCGCACGATGGAGCCGTCGCCTTTATAAAACCATTCCGGCTGGGCGCCCGCCGTGCCTGGCTCAGGCTTGCCGCCTTCCACGCCCAGGCGGAACATTTTCATCGAGTCGCTCAGGACTGCCGCGTCGCCGCCGATCTTCTTGTGCATGGCGTCGCGCGCGCCGGCGCTGCCCAGGTGGGTCAGGCCCGTGCCCGTCACGTAGCAGTGCGCCTCGTCCGCATGGTCGAGCGGCGCCAGCAGGCGGCCGCTGGCGGCCACGTCCGCATAGGAATGCGTCGTATTGCCGACCGTGGCGTTCACCAGCTCCGCCAGGCTGACCTTCTTGCGGATGGCATCTTGCGCCAGCGCATACGTCGTGTTGTAGCCTTCGATGACGCGGATCTGGTCATCTTGCAGCAGGCCGACGAGGCGGCCGCCGTGTTCATTCGTAAATTGCAGCAACAGCATGGGAATCTCCGCTTAATGTGAGTGGCGCGGCACGGCGGAACCGCGGTTGCCGACCAGGAAGTCGAAATCGCAGCCTTCGTCGGCCTGCAACACGTGTTCGATGTACAGCTGCTGGTAGCCGCTCTTCGGTCCTGGCGCACTGCCCAGTTCGCGGGCCGCCAGGCGCGCGGCGATTTCCGCGTCGCTGATGTCGATGTCCAGGCTGCCGTTATGGCAATCGAGGGCGATCATGTCGCCGTCGCGCACGATGCCCAGCGGGCCGCCCGCCATGGCTTCCGGCGCCACGTGCAGCACGACCGTGCCGTAGGCCGTGCCGCTCATGCGCGCATCCGAGATGCGCACCATGTCGGTGATGCCCTGCGCCAGCAGCTTCGGCGGCAAGCCCATATTGCCCACTTCGGCCATGCCCGGATAGCCTTTCGGGCCGCAGTTCTTCATCACCAGCACGGAATTGGCGTCCACATCCAGGTCCGGATCGAGGATGCGCGATTTATAGTGTTCGAAATCCTCGAAGACGACGGCCTTGCCGCGATGCTGCATCAGGTGCGGCGAGGCGGCAGACGGTTTCAGCACGGCGCCGCGCGGCGCCAGGTTGCCGCGCAGCACGCAGATGCCGCCATCGGCCAGCAATGGATTGTCCAGCGTGCGCACCACCTCGTCGTTGTAGATCGGCGCTTCGACGCAGTTGTCCCAGATCGACTTGCCGTTGACGGTCAGCGCATTCTTGTGCGGCAGCAAGTCGCCTTCGCCCAGGCGGCGTATCACGGCCGGCAAGCCGCCCGCATAGTAAAACTCTTCCATCAGGAAACGGCCCGACGGCAGCAGGTCGACGATGGTCGGCGTGCCGCGGCCCGTCTTGGTCCAGTCTTCCAGCTCGAGCGGCACGCCGATGCGGCCGGCGATCGCCTTCAGGTGGATCACGGCATTGGTCGAACCGCCGATGGCGGCGTTGACCTTGATGGCGTTTTCAAATGCCTCGCGCGTCAGCACTTTCGACAGGCGCAGGTCTTCGTGCACCATCTCGACGATGCGGATGCCCGACATGTGGGCCAGCACGTAGCGGCGCGAATCGACGGCGGGGATGGCGGCATTGTGCGGCAGCGAGGTGCCCAGCGCTTCGGCCATGCTGGCCATGGTCGAGGCCGTGCCCATGGTATTGCAGGTGCCTGCCGAGCGCGACATGCCCGATTCGGCCGACATGAACTGGTGCAAGGTGATCGATCCGGCCTTCATCTGCTCGTGCAGCTGCCACACGGCCGTGCCGGAACCGATGTCCTTGCCATTGAGCTTGCCGTTCAGCATGGGGCCGCCGCTGACGACGATGGTGGGAATGTCGACGCTGGCCGCGCCCATCAGGAGGGCCGGTGTCGTCTTGTCGCAGCCGACCAGCAGCACGACGGCGTCCATCGGGTTGCCGCGGATCGATTCTTCCACGTCCATCGAGGCCAGGTTGCGCGTCAGCATGGCTGTCGGACGCAGGTTCGACTCGCCGTTCGAGAAGACGGGGAATTCCACGGGGAAACCGCCCGCTTCGAGGATGCCGCGCTTGACGTGTTCGGCCAGCTGGCGGAAATGCGCATTGCAGGGGGTCAGTTCGGACCAGGTATTGCAGATGCCGATGATGGGTTTGCCATGGAACTCGTGGTCAGGTATGCCCTGGTTTTTCATCCAGCTGCGGTACATGAAGCCGTTCTTGTCCTGGGAGCCGAACCACTCGGCAGAGCGCAGGGCTACCTTCTTTTTTGTCTCAGACATGCCATTCTCCTGGTTGTGCCACGCCGATCTCGTCGTCGGCCCGGGCAGCGATGTTGGGATACTAAAGAATCCTGCCATGCCTTTCCAATCAATTTTTAATGCGTTCCGATATCGAAAACGATATCGGCATGTAGCAATGAAAACGCCCTGCGGCGGGTGGCGGCAGGGCGTGGGCGGTTTGCAGTGTGGCGCTTACTCGGCGGAAAAGCGGTACACGGTTTCCGTCCGGTATTCCTCGCCCGGGCGCAGGATGGTGCTGGGGAAATGCGCCTGGTTCGGCGAGTCCGGGAAATGCTGGGTTTCCAGGCACAGCGCGCTGCGGTAGCTGATGGCGCGCAGCTTGCCGTACTGGCTGCTGTCGAGGAAATTGCCCGAATAGAACTGGATGCCCGGTTCCTGCGTGTACACCTGCATCACCCGGCCCGAAGCAGGGTCGCGCACGGTGGCGGCCAGGTTCAGCAATTGGCCTGCCTTTTGATTGAGCACAAAATTATGGTCAAAGCCGCGGCCGATGCGGATCTGCTCGTGCGGCAGATCGATATTGTTGCCAATGACCACAGGCTGGCGCAGGTCGAAGGGCGTGCCGGCCACGTCCGCCAGCTCGCCCGTGGGAATCGAACCCGCATCCACGGGCAGGTAGCGCTCCGCGTTGATCGTCACTTCGTGGCCGAGGATATGCCCCTGCCCCGCCAGGTTGAAATAGCTGTGGTTGGTCAAGTTGACGGGCGTGGCCTGGTCCGTCACGGCGTGGTAGCGCAGGCTCAGCGCGTTGTCGTTGTCCAGTTCGTACACGACGGTGACGTCGAGCCGGCCCGGGTAGCCGTCTTCGCCATCCGGGCTGCTGCGGGTGAACGTGACGCCCACCGCATCGTCCTTCGTGAATGGCACGGCCTGCCACATGACCTGGTGCAAGCCTTGATTTCCGCCATGCAAGTGATTGGGCGCATTGTTGACAGCCAGCTGGAAGTCGCGGCCGTCGAGGTGGAAGCGCCCCTCGGCGATGCGGTTGCCGAAGCGCCCGATGACGGCGCCCAGGAAGGCGCTGTTGTGCAGATACGGTTCGATGCGCTCGAAACCGAGCACCACGTCGGCAAAGGTGCCGTTGCGGTCCGGCACGTGGATTTCGCTGATGATGGCGCCAAAATCGAGCACCTTGACTTGCATGCCCTGGCGGTTCGTCAGGGTAAAGACGCTAACGTGCTGGCCATCGGGCAAGACGCCGAACGGCGCCTCGGTGACGGTGGCGGACGCGGAAACAGGTGCGACAGAGGTCATAAGCGCTCTTCCATGAATTACAGGGTCGATGAACGGCCAAACACGGGCATGCCCTGCGCATCCCAGCGCAGCGGTTTGACAAACGTGTGGCGGTCCGGGTTCCACAGGGGATCGCCGACGATTTCCGTGTAGGTGCGGGCATGGTACACCAGCAACACGCCGTCGCCATCGTCGGCCGTCGTAAAGCTGTTGTGGCCGGGGCCGTAGATGCCGTGCTCGTAGCAGGTGGTAAACACGGGCTCGGGCGACTTGGTCCACGAGAACGGATCGAGCAAGTTTGCCGTGTCATCGGCCCACAGCAAGCCCATCGCGTAGTTTTCATCGGTGGCGCTGGCCGAATAGCTGATGAAAATCTTGCCATTGCGCTTCAGCACGGATGGTCCCTCGTTGACCCAGAAGCCGCGGATTTCCCAGTCGAACTCCGGTTTGCTCAGCATCACGGGCGGCCCGCCCAGCTGCCATGGCGTGGCCATCGGCGCGATGTACAGGTTGGAATTGCCCTCGATGGCGACATCTTTCTGCGCCCACAGGTAGTACAGCTGGCCATCGTGTTCGAACGTGGTGGCGTCGAGGCAAAAGGTGTCGATACCCGTGTCGATCTGGCCCATGAATTCCCACTCGCCCTCGAGCGGGTTGGCGCTGGTATTGCGGATCGCATACATGCGGTGCTGGAACAGTTTATGTTTGATTTCGCGGCTCGGCGCGGCGGCGAAATACACATACCAGGCGCCCTGGTTGAAGTGCAATTCGGGTGCCCACACCAGTTCGCTGTACGGCCCCGTCTGCGGCTTGTGCCACACGTCCACCGTTGGCGCATCGGCCAGGCCGGCGATGCTGTCGGCACGGCGCAGTTCGATGCGGTCGTACTGCGGCACGGAGGCCGTAAAGTAATAATAGCCGTCGCTGTGGCGGTAGATATGCGGGTCGGCACGTTGTTCGATCAGCGGTTTCAGTACTTCAACCATAAGCACTCCAAATCATTTCATTAGATAAAATTAGTTTGCCTTACAACACCTGAGAAAACCGTAGCGAGCGGAAGGGAGAGGTGGCTAAGAAGCGCAACCGTACTCTAGTACGGTGAGCATCGCAGGCCGCCTATACCGACGCGCAGTAGGTTAGCTCAGGTGTCCTCATGCGGCGACGTAGCCACGCTTGTGCATTTCCACTTTTACGCCCGTGTAATAGCTGTCACTGATGCGGTACTTGAACATCAGCAAGCCCATCAACAAATGGAAGAAGCCGGGGATGATCGACAGCATCAGGGCGATGCCGTTCAGGGCGAATTGCGTTTGCTCATGGTTGGGCTGGTAGTCGAAATACGACAGCAGCATGCCCACCAAAAAGCCCGCCACGGCCATGCCCGCCTTCTGGCAGACGGAAATGCCGCCGAAGGCGAAACCGGAGACGCGCTTGCCCGTCTTCACTTGACCGTAGTCGATGGTTTCCGCAATGGCCGACCAGAACACGGGCGCATGCAAGTCGACCACGAAGGACAGCAGGAAATACAGGGCGAAGGCCAGCACGGTGTCGCTGGGCTTGACGAAGAAATAGATGGCTAGGCTGATCAGTGCCACGCCGATCTGTGTGTAGCGGAACAGTTTTACCTTGCAATAGAACTTGGTGATCCACGTCGAGGCGATCATGGCGAGGATGGCCGCCACCACGCCCGTGGTCAAGAAGGCGGCCACGGTTTCCGTGTCGCCGCCCAGATAGTATTTCGCGTAATAGATGGCGACGGAGCCGCGCACCACGTAGCCGACCGTGCCGGTGACGCATACGCCGCACAGCACCAGCCACTGGTCGTTTTTCAGCAGCACCTGCAATTGTTCCAGCAACGATTGTTTTTCCACCACGTGCACGACGCGCTCGGTGGTGGTGAAATAGCAGAACAGGAACAGGGCCACGCCCATGACGGCCATCACGGCCATGGCCGCCTGGTAACCGACGGCCGGGTTGCCGCCGCCCCAGCGCTGCGACAAAATTGGCACGACGATGGTCACCATGAAGGCGCCGATCTTGGCGAAGAACAGGCGGTAGCCATTGGCCGACAGCCGTTCGTGCGGGTCGCTGGTCAGGCCGCTGATCAGGGAAATATACGGGATGCCGACGCCGGCCGTCATGATGGTCATCAAGATATAGGTCGAATACGCCCACACCAGCTTGGCGTCATAGCCCCACTCCGGCGTCGTGAAGACAAAGAAGACGCTGACGCCGAACGGAATGGCCAGCCACAGCAGATATGGGCGGTAGCGGCCCGAGGCAAAGCTGTAGCGGTCCGTGATCTGCCCCATGACCAGGTCGGCGATGGCGCCCACCACCTTCACGGCCACGAACAGCAGGGCCAGGTCCGTGGTTTTCAAGCCATAGATATCGGTATAGAAAAAGGTGATGATCAGCATCATCGACGAGATGACGACATTGAGCGCCATGTCGCCGGCGCCGAAACCGACCTTTTCAACGGTGGATAATTTTTGCGTCTCCATGCTTTCCGTCCATTCTTTTTATGATGAATCGTGCCTGACTGCCCAACTGACAGGGGCGTTGCCGGCCGAAACCATGGCAACGCCCTTGGATACTGCTTTCACGCATGTACAACGTTCAGGGCAAGGCGCGTTGCCTAAGACTGTACGAGGAGTACGGTCAGGCAACGCAGCCATGGACGTTTTACATCTTCCAGCGCAGCGAAAGACCTACCGTGCGGTCATAACGGCGCGTATCGCGCGCATACACGCCCGGCTGGTTCCAGTAATCCTTGAACTTGGTATCGAGCAAGTTATTCCCGTCCAGGGTCACCGTGAACTGGTCGTTGATCTTGTACGACAGCGAACCGTCGAGCTGGGCCGTCGGCGCTACCTTCAGATCCAGACCGGGGCCGCCCTGGTTATAGCTGTCGATGAATTTCGAGCGCCAGTTGTAGGCCAGGCGGCCCGACCACGCATCCTTTTCATACAGCAGCACCAGATTGTACGCATAGCGCGACACGCCCGTGATGGCATGGCTGCCCGTCTCGTCATCGGTGCTGCCGCTCATATACGTGCCGTTCGCCTGCAAGCCCAAGCCGCTCAAGATGCCGGGCAAGCCGTCATAAAACTGCTGGTAGCCGATTTCCAGGCCTTGCAGCTTGCCGGCCGCCGTGTTGTACGGACGGTCCACGTCATACGTCTTGCCGCCGATGCTTTCGCTGGTGATGCGCTGCTGGATATAGCCGTCGAACTTGTGGTGGAATACGGTGGCGTTCACGGAGCCGGCCGGCGCAAAATACCATTCCAGTGCGGCATCGAAATTGTCGCCCGTTACCGGTTTCAAGTTCGGATTGCCGCCGGCACCCGTCGCCTTCACGGTTTCCGTCGAGTTGACGAGGGCCACGCCAGGATTGAGCTGGGCGAAGCCGGGGCGGCTGATGGTGCGGCCCGCCGCGAAGCGCCCGATCAGGTCGGAGCGCAGCTTGATCTTCAGGGCCACGCTCGGCAGCACGTCGGTGCTGGCCGTGTCGCTGACGACAGGCGTGTACACGCCATCCTCGGACGTGTTGCCCTGCAGGCTTTGCTCGGTGCGCACGACGCGCACGCCGACGGTGCCGTCGACGGGATAGGCGCCGAGCTTGAAGGCAATCTTCGCCTTGGTATAGATGGAATACGTCTTTTCCGTATCCTTGAAGAAGGAGCCTGGATCGAGGGCGCGCGCCGCGCCGCTGCCCGTGATGGCTTCGCGCACGGCGCCCGTGTGATTGAGCAGGAAGCTGGCGCACGGCGTGTACCATTGTGTCAGGCCATAGTTGGGGCCGCCGCTGGACATCGGTTCCGACAGGCAATTCAAGCCGGGAATCGACGTCACGCTCTGGCGGCTGAACGGGAACGCGGCGCCGGACACGTCCGGTGCTTCCGCATTGCCCTCGAAACTCTTGATCGATTGCGCTTCGCGTTTCACGCCGCGCAGGCCGACGCTGATTTCCTTGAAAAAACCACCGGCGCTTGGCGTGTAGGCCAGGTCGGCGCGCAAGTCGTTCGAACTGCCTTCATCCTGTCCGTAGCGGTCGAAAAAGCCCTTCAAATAATAATTCGACGGGTCTTTCAAGTCGATGCCGCTGTAATCGACGTGCAGCGTGCCGTTCAGATTCGTATTGATGGTGGCGTTCGGCACCTGCGTGATGGCGTCGAGGATGGGGTTGCGCCAGTTGAACGTGCTTTTGGTGCTGGCCACTTCCGACGTGAAACGCCACTCCGGATTGATTTCCCACAAGCCGCCCACGGCGAACTGGTGCGTTTTCGATTCGTTCTTGTTCGCCTGCGTCGACATGATGGTATTGACGTTGGTGGACGTGAGCGTTTGCAGCTGGTCGGTGCCGGGAATCCTGGTGGCGGACACGGGCGTGCCCCACCATGGCAGGCCGACGAAATAATCGGATTCCGCGTCGAGCAGGAAGCGCGTGGCCATGCCTTCCGCGTACAGTTCGACATCGGCATTCGGACGCCATTGCAGGACGGCATTGGCCGTTGTGCGACGGCGGTCGCCCTTGATCGGCAACAAACCGACCTGGTCCGGCGCCGTCAGGCCAGGCAAGAGGAAGCTCTTGTCCACGGGCGCCGTATTGAAAGCGCGCTCTTCGTGGTAACGGTGCTGCTGCTGCGACAAGCCCAGCAGCGCGCCCACGTCGCCGATGCCCGTCTTCCAGCGGTTAGCCACCATGCCGCTGACGTTCGGGTCCGTGGCTTTCGATTTGTCGCTGTAGACGGCGCGCGTATTCATGCTGGCGGTGAAGTCCTTGAAATCGAACGGACGGTTGGTGCGCACGTCGATGATGCCGGCCACGCCGCCCTCGACCTGGTCCGCGCCCTGCGATTTATAGACGTCCACGCGCTGCAGCATGGTGGCGGGAATGTCGGCCAGGTTGACATAGCGGCCCGTGGTGGTGAACAGTTCGCGGCCGTTGAGCAGGGTCGTGACATCGCGCAAGCCGCGGATCATGACGGCGCTCGCTTCGCCCGAATCGCGGCGGATCTGGATGCCGGAAATGCGCGCCAGCGTCTCGGCCACGTTGTTGTCCGGGAATTTGCCGATGTCGTCGGCGACGATGGAATCGATGACCTGGTCCGAGCGCATCTTGATCTGCTGCGAATTCTGCGCCGAGCGGCGCACGCCGCTGACGGTCACCACGGCCACTTCAGCTTCCGCTGCCGGCGCGGCCGCAGCTGCCACCTCGGCCGCCTCGGCCGCCGGCGCGGACGCCACAGTCGCCTGCGCCCATACCGAAGCCGAGCTCAGCAGGCCGATACCGGCCAGAGCCGCAACGGCTGCCTTCAAGGTGAATGGACGAGGGGACGTGGCCGCGAGCGGGCCGGTGGCGTTGCGCATCATGAATCTCCAGATATTGTATTGATATTTTTTCTGCTGCTTGCATGTCGTTCGCATGCTCGGCGTTTATCTTAGGGGCTGGACGATAATCTCTCCAATCAATTTTTCCACTGTTTCGATATCAATTTCGATATCGGCTGGCAGCGCCGTGGCGAGGTTGCAAACGGACAACGGCAGGGGCGTCGTGGGCATTTTCCGGGAGAATCTGCACAAAAAAACGGCAGCGCTGGCGTGCAGCATGAAAAGGGGAACAGGATTAAGCTCGTGGCCTGGCATCGGCCATCGTTGCCACCACCTGCACAGGAGTCCGCATGAACGTTTTAATGGTATTGACCTCGCATGACCAGCTCGGCGACACGGGCCACAAGACCGGCTTCTGGCTGGAGGAATTTGCCGCGCCGTATTACGTGCTGAAGGACGCGGGCGCGCGCCTCACGCTCGCCTCGCCAAAGGGCGGCCAGCCGCCGCTGGACCCGAAGAGCGATGCGCCCGAGTCGCAGACGGCGGCCACGGCCCGCTTCAAGGCCGACCCGGCAGCCCAGGCCGCGCTCGCTTCTACCGTGGCGCTCTCCACGGTCAAGGCGGCCGACTACGACGCCGTGTTTTACCCGGGCGGCCACGGCCCCCTGTGGGACCTGGCCGAAGACCAGGACTCGATTGCCCTCATCGCGGCCCTGCACGCAGCCGGCAAGCCCGTGGCCGCCGTCTGCCACGCCCCCGGCGTCCTGCGCCACGTCAAAGGCAGCGACGGCCAGCCATTGGTAAAAGGCAAGCAGGTGACGGGGTTCACGAATACGGAAGAAGACGCCGTGGGCTTGACGAAAGTCGTGCCGTTCCTGGTGGAAGACATGCTCAGGGAAAACGGCGGCATGTATTCGAAAGGTGCGGACTGGGCGCCGTATGTGCTGACGGATGGCATCTTGATCACGGGGCAGAATCCGGCCTCGTCGGAGGCGGCGGCGCAGGCCTTGCTGAAATTGCTGAAGTAAGGCTCGTTGCTGAGACGGGTGGCTGCGCAGCGGCAGGCGCAGTCATGTCGTCGCGCGTTGCAATGTGCGGCGCGCTGGCAGAAGAACGGCAAGTCTTGATGTGTCTTGGTGCGGCTGGCGGGGATCGAACCCACGACCCTTGGCTTCGGAGGCCAATACTCTATCCACTGAGCTACAGCCGCGTAGGGGGAATTTCTGAAGTGATGCGAAGGATACCGTTTTTCTTTACCTACGTCTACGGAAACTGTCGTATCGCCGGCAATTGCATGTCACTGCTCAATTTTTGTGCCTATAATTGTGGGTTTCATAAAGGTTTACATCCAGGCATGTAAAAATGCTACCTTACACGGCCATCAGTTTCAAATCTGGACTAAGGACATCATGAGCGACGCACATAACGAACAACAATCAGCGATCAAAACGCCTAAACAATTGCTTGCCGCCGTAGCTGGCTTCTTCCTCGTCACCGTCATCGGCATCATCTTGCTGGTGCAGTTCGTCACCACGCAAAAACTGACGGGCGCCGGCACGGACAGCCAGTCGCCCGAAGCCATCGACGCCCGCCTGAGCCCGGTGGCCAATGAAGGCTTTACCTTCAAGGATGCCAGCGGTCCGAAAGTGCTGCAGAGCGGTGAAGCCGTGTACACGGCCACTTGCGTGGCTTGCCACGGCGCCGGCGTGGCCGGTGCGCCGAAGTTTGGCGATGCGGGCGGCTGGTCGGCCCGCCTGGCCCAGGGTTACGATACGGTGCTGAAACACGCCATCGAAGGCTTGCGCGCCATGCCCGCCAAGGGCGGCAATCCCGACCTCGACGATGTGGAAGTGGCGCGCGCCGTCGTCTACATCGCCAACGCATCGGGCGGCAAGTTCAAGGAACCGGAAGTGCCGGCACCGGGCGCCGATGGCGCCGCACCGGCTGCAGAGCCTGCCAAATAAGCACTGCCAAGTCAGCACTTGCGCTGCATCAAGAAACCGCCCGCTGGGGCGGTTTTTTTTCGCCTGGAAATCTGCAAGGGTGTGGCCTGTCAGATGACGCGCGCCGCTCGTCCGGCCTGCGCGACGACCGTTTGTGCCAAATCAAGCGGCGTAAAAAAGCCGCCCGGCTTGCGCGGGGCGGCTGCAACTTATGCCATCAACACACGTCTTACCACATGATGACGCGGTCTTTTGGCGGCAGATACATCTTGTCGCCCGGTTTCACGTCAAACGCCTGGTAGAAGCCGGGCTGGTTGCGCATGGTGCCGTTGGCGCGGAACTGGCCTGGCGAGTGCGGGTCCGTCTTCAGCAAGACCAGTTGCTGCGCTTCGCGCATCTTCATGCGCCATACCTGGGCAAAGCCCGCGTAGAAGCGCTGTTCGCCCGTGAAACCGTCGATGACGGGGGCTTTCTTGCCGTTCAGCGACAATTTATACGCTTTATACGCGATCGCCACGCCCGAGTTGTCGGCGATATTCTCGCCCAGGGTCAGCTCGCCGTTGACGAAGTGACCAGGGACAGGGCTGAAGCTGTTGTACTGCGCCACCAGCTGCTTGGTTTTCTTGGCGAAGTTTTTATGGTCGGCCTTGGTCCACCAGTCGCGCAGGTTGCCGTCGCCATCGTACTGGGCGCCCTGGTCGTCGAAGCCGTGGCTGATTTCATGACCGATGACGCCGCCGATGGCGCCATAGTTGACGGCGTCGTCCGCGTTGGCGTCGAAGAACGGCGCTTGCAGGATGGCGGCCGGGAAGACGATCTCGTTCAGTTCAGGGTTGTAATAGGCGTTCACGGTCTGCGGCGTCATGCCCCACTCGTCGCGGTCGATAGGCTGGCCCAGCTTGTTCAATTCGCGGTTGTAGTTGAGCAGGTGCGAACGCTGGATGTTGCCGATCAAGTCGTCCTGCGCCACCGTCAGGCCCGAGTAATCGCGCCATTTGTTCGGGTAACCGATCTTGGTGGTGAACTTGGCCAGCTTGATCTGCGCCTGTTTCTTGGTGACGGGGCTCATCCAGTCGAGCTTGTCGATGCTTTGCTTGTAAGCCGTCATCAGGTTTTTCACCAGCGCTTCCATGCGCACCTTGCGCTCGGCCGGGAAATACTGTGCCACGTACAGCTGGCCCAGGGCTTCGCCCAGCGCGCCTTCGACGGCGCCCACGCCACGCTTCCAGCGCGGCCGCATTTCCGTCACGCCCGTCAGCGTGGTGCCGTAAAACGCGAAGTTTTCATCGACATACGCTTTCGGCAGGTAGCCGGCGTTAGCGTGCAGCAAATGCCACTGGAAATACGCCTTCCACGTCTCGAGCGGCGTCTTGTTGGCGATCTCGGCAAACCCCTTCAGGTAGCTGGGCTGGCTGACGATCACGTAATTGACCTTGCCGGCGATGCCCGTATCCTTCAGGTAGCGGGCCCAGTCGTAGCCCGGCGCCACGTCGGCCAGTTTCGCCAGTTCCACCTTGTTGTAGGTCTTGACGGGATCGCGGTTCTGCACATTGCTCCATTGCGCCTTGGCCAGCTCCGTTTCCAGCGCCACGATGGCTTTCGCGTTGGCGGCGGCATTCGCGTCGCCGGACAGGCTGAGCATTTTTTCCACGTGGGCCAGGTATTTGGCGCGCGTGTCGGCCTTGCCCGCTTCCAGATAGTAGTCGCGGTCAGGCAGGCCCAGGCCGCTTTGCACGATATCGGCCACATATTTCGTGGAATCCTTGGCATCCTGGTGGATGCCGAAATCGTAAGGCGAAGTCACGCCCAGCTTGCTGAAGTGGGCGATCACGCCCGGCAATTCGGCCTTGTCCTGCAGGGCGACGATCTTCGCCAGCTCCGCGTTCAACGGCGTCAGGCCCAGACTTTCCAGCTTGGCTTCATCCATGAAACTATTGTAAAAATCGCCAATTTTCTGCGCGTTCGAACCGGCGGCGCGGGCCTTGTCGGCTGCGGCCCCTTCGACGATGCCGCGCATCTGCGTTTGCGTATCGTCGGCCAGCTTGGCGAAGCTGCCCCAGCTCGACTTGTCGGCTGGAATCACGGTTTCCGCCAGCCACTTGCCATTCAGGTGCTGGAACAGATCATCCTGCGCGCGCACGGCCGGATCGACGTATTCGATGGCGATGCCGGAGGTGAGCGCCGCTGGCGCGGCGGCCGTGGTGGCGACGGCTTTCTTGGCGGTGTCGGCAGCGCCGGCGGCGCCTGCCATGCCGGACACGCCGGCCAGCAAGCTCAGGGTCAATGCACTTAACAAATAACGATTCACAGTTGTCCTCAGTATCATGTTGTTGAAATAAGGGTCAGAACGCCCGAGGCTTCTGGCCCGGTTTTTGACTGTAGCATACCGCTGTGAGCGCAGAAAGAACTTTGGCCGGAATGTAAAAAAGACCACGCAAGGTGGTCTTTTTTGTTGCTACAGGTTTACGTTTGTGGCATGCCCGCGCTTACCAGATGATGACGCGATTTTCCGGCGCGACATACATCTTGTCGCCCGGCTTCACGCCAAACGCTTCATAGAAGCCTGGCTGGTTGACCATGGTGCCGTTGGCGCGGTACTGGCCCGGCGAATGCGGGTCGGTCTTGATTTGCACGATCTGCTGCGCTTCGCGCATCTTGCTGCGCCATACCTGGCCAAAGCCCATGTAGAAGCGCTGGTCGCCCGTCAGGCCATCCAGCACGGGCGCCGGCTTGCCGGCCAGCGAGATTTTATAGGCCTTGTACGCAATCGCCACGCCCGAGTTGTCGGCGATGTTCTCGCCCAGGGTCAGGGCGCCGTTGACGTGGTAGCCCGGCAGCGGGCTGTAGCCGTCATATTGCTTGGTCAGCGCGTCGGCCTTGGCGGCGAAGTTCTTGCGGTCGGCCGGCGTCCACCAATCGCGCAGGTTGCCGTCGCCGTCGGACTGGCTGCCCTTGTCGTCGAAGCCATGGCTGATTTCATGGCCGATGACGGCGCCGATGGCGCCATAGTTGACGGCGTCGTCCGCATTGGCGTCGAAGAACGGCGGCTGCAGGATGGAGGCGGGGAAGACGATCTCGTTCATCGTCGAGCTGTAATAG
Source organism: Janthinobacterium sp. SUN118 (assembly GCF_030397695.1). NCBI lineage: Bacteria > Pseudomonadati > Pseudomonadota > Betaproteobacteria > Burkholderiales > Oxalobacteraceae > Janthinobacterium > Janthinobacterium sp. SUN118. The sequence continues at coordinate 508,128 of NZ_JAPUBV010000002.1, forward strand.
GCGTTCACCGTCTGCGGCGTCATGCCCCACTCTTCGCGGTCGATCGGCTTGCCCAGCTTGGCCACCTGGCGCGCGGAGCCGAAGTTGGCGGCGCGCATCATGTTGCCCACCAGGTCACCCTGGACGATCTGCAGCTTCGTGTAATCGCGCCATTTGTTCGGATACGCGATCTTCGGCGTGAACTTGGCCAGCTTGGCTTGCGCTTCCTTCTTGGTTTCCGGGCTCATCCAGTCCAGGGTGTCGATGCTGTCCTTGTAGGCGGCCAGCACGTTTTTCACCAGTTCCTGCATGTGCGCCTTGCGTTCTGCCGGGAAATATTGCGCCACGTACAGTTTGCCGACGGCTTCGCCCAGCACGCCTTCGACGGCGCCCACGCCACGCTTCCAGCGCGGCTGGTTCTGCGTCACGCCGCTGAGTACCGTGCCGTAGAAGGCAAAGCTCTCGTCGACGAAGTTTTTCGACAGGTAGCTGGCATAACTGCGCAGCAACTGCCATTCGAAATACGCTTTCAGGGTGTCGAGGTCGGTGGCGGCCAGCACCTTGTCATAGCCGGCCAGGTAGCTCGGCTGGTTGACGATGACGTAATCGACCTTGTTGGCGATGCCCGAGGCGGCCAGGCCCGCTTTCAGGTCGTAGCCCGGCGTCAGGTCGTTGAGCTTATTAATGTCGGTCTTGTTGTAGCGTTTCACCGGGTCGCGGTTTTCGACCTTGGTCCATTGCACTTCAGCCAGGGCCGTTTCCAGGGCCACGACGGCCTTGGCGCGCGCGGCAGCGTTCTTGTCGCCGGCCATGGCCAGCATCTTTTCCACGTGCGCCTGGTATTTTTCCTTGACGCCAGCCTGCTTGGCTTCCAGGTAATAGTCGCGGTCCGGCATGCCCAGGCCGCTCTGGCTCACGTAGGCCGCATATTTCGTCGAGGCGCGCGCATCCTGGCCCACGTAGACGGCGTACGGCGTCGACACGCCCGTCTGGCTCAGGTGGGCGATCAGGGCCGGCACGCCCTTCTTGTCGCGCAGCGAGCGGATACGGTTCAATTCGCCTGCCAGCGGCTTCACGCCCAGCGATTCGAGCCTGGCTTCATCCATGTAGCTGGCGTACAGGTCGGCGATCTTCTGCGCTTCGGAACCGGCTTTGCGGTTCTTGTCCTGTTGCGTGCTTTCGATGATGCCGCGCAATTGCGGCGTCGTGTCATCGCGCAGCTTGGCGAACGAGCCCCAGCTCGACTTGTCGGCAGGGATCTCGGCCGTGGCCAGCCACTTGCCGTTCAAATGGGTAAAGAAGTCGTCCTGCACGCGCACGGCAGGGTCGATGTATTGCACGTCGATGCCGGAAACGGGCGCGGCGGCGGCCGGTGCGGCGCCGGGCGCCACGGTCGGTGCGGCCACGGCCACGGCAGCGGCGGCGGCCGGTTCGGCGGCGTTGGCAAACGCAGCCAACAGGGTCAGGGTCAGGCTGCTCAAGAGATAGCGGTTCACGGATTGTCCTTATGGGGCATGTCAAAAAGACCGGGCGGAAAGCTTCGGGCGGATAGCCCGCCGCGCCAGGCGCTGCAGGAATGTAGCACGCGGACAGGCCCTTTGACCATCGTTGCCCCGGGACTGCCCCGTGGCGCGCCTCAGTTGCCGGGCAAGCTCATGCCGGCCCCACCGCCGCCCATGCTCACACCCATGCCCCCCTTGCCGCCGCCCTTGCGTCCGCCATGCTCGCCAGCGGGCGTGCCGCGCGACTCGCTGCGCGGCGCGGCGCCATCCATCACGCGCGCCATCTGGCCGGCGATGAACTGGGCCACGGCCTGGCGCTGGCGTTCATCGAGCGCGTCGTTGACGCTCAGCCACCATGCGCGCAGCTGCTTTTCTTCGGCCAGGCTGAGCGTGCTTTCATCGTCCAGGCCGCCGAGCAAGTCGCGCAGCTCCAGCTGGGGTGCCTGCAAACCCTGCTGCACGGTCGCCTGCAGGCGCTCGCGCCGTGCCTTGCGTTCGCGCAACATCTGACGTGTTTTCGCTTCCACCTGCTGCCACAAGATGCTTTGATTCGCATTGAGCTTCAATTCCGTCTTGAAATCGGGCGCCATGGGCAGCAAGTCTTCCAGCCGCATCTCGGCTATCGGCACGGCGGATGCCGTCAGGACGGTGCTGCCCAGCAGCAAGGCCAGGCCGAGACGGCGCAGGGAGGAAAACGGGGTCAGCGATGTCATGGGGGCTCCGGCGAAAAAAAAGCCTGCATCCGAAGACGCAGGCAAAACCACTTCGGGTCGAGAATGCGAATCCACTATAGGGCCGCCGCACACGCTTTTTTTCGACTCTTACAAATGCTTACTCCCCTCAAGACTAACTATACATCGCATACAAAACCGCAACATTTGGCAAGCTGGCCGCCGCCATTCAGGGCCTAGACTGTGCCTTGGCACGCATTTTCCGCCGGCGCCCCACACCGGCAGAGATTCAGGTCTATACTTTCAGGAAAGCGCCGCTCCACGGGGACTGGCGCTTGTGCAGGACATTCTCAGGTGCAAAGGTGCAATGATGGGCAAACTCAAAAATACCGGCTTGATCGGCCTGGGCGTGGTGGCCGGCGTCGCCGTATCGCTGCAATTTTCAGCGATGGCGCAAAAGACCGTCGAGCCGCCCCTGCCGCTGGAAGAGCTGCGCCAGCTGGCCGACGTGTTTGGCCTGATCAAATCCGATTACGTGGAACCGGTCGAGGACAAGAAACTGCTGACGGAAGCCATTTCCGGCATGGTCGCCTCGCTCGATCCCCATTCCGCCTACCTGGACAAGAAAGCCTATGCCGAGCTGCGCGAAGGCTCCGAAGGCAAGTTCGTCGGCCTCGGCATCGAAATCGGCCTCAGCGAGGACGGCTACATCAAGATCGTCTCGCCCATCGAGGATTCGCCCGCCTACCGCGCCGGCATCAAGGCCGGCGATCTGATTACCCGCCTGGACGGCCAGCCCGTGAAGGGCGTCAGCCTGGACGACAACGTCAAGCGCATGCGCGGCGAACCCGGCACCCAGGTGTCGCTGACCATCGCCCGCAAGGATGAACCGCAGCCGCTGGCCTTTACCATCACGCGCGAGGAAATCCACCAGAAGAGCGTGAAGGCCAAGATGGTCGAGCCGGGCTACGCCTGGCTGCGCGTGTCGCAATTCCAGGAACCGACCGTGGACGACATGGCGGCGCAGATCACGGCCCTGTACCAGCAAGACCCCCATCTCAAGGGCATGGTGCTCGACTTGCGCAACGATCCGGGCGGCGTGCTGCAAGGCGCCATCGGCGTCTCGGCCGCCTTCCTGCCCAAGGACGCGGCCATCGTCTCGACCAATGGCCAGTTGCCGGACTCGAAACAGGTGTTCTACGGCCGCGCCGAATACTATGCGTTTCGCTCGGACGGCGATGCGCTGGCGAAACTGCCGGCGGCCATCAAGCAAGTGCCGCTGGTGGTGCTCGTCAACACCGGTTCGGCCTCGGCCTCGGAAATCGTCGCCGGCGCCCTGCAAGACTACAAGCGCGCCACCATCATCGGCACGCAAACCTTCGGCAAGGGTTCCGTGCAAACCATCCGCCAGCTGACGGCCGACACGGCCGTCAAGCTGACGACGGCCCGCTACTACACGCCGAATGGCCGCTCGATCCAGGCCAAGGGCATCGTGCCCGACCTGCTGGTCGATGAAAATGCGGACGGCGACGGCTTGAACGGCCTGCGCATGCGCGAAGCGGACCTGACCAAGCACCTGAGCAACGACCGCGACAAGGAAAGCGACAAGGCAGCCCCCGTCAACGACGAGATGGAAGAGCAGCTGCGCATCCTGGCCCTGGAAAAAAACCGCAAGCCGCTGGAATTTGGCAGCAAGGACGATTTTCAGCTGAACCAGGCCCTGAACCACTTGAAGGGACTCCCGGTGCAGCTGGCGAAAGCCGAACGGGTGGTGGTGCAGGCCGACGTCAAGAAAGAACAGAAGAAGTAAGCCGCACCGCCAGCAGCGCAAAGGGGGGCGCAATGCCCCCCGGTAAGCCGTTCACGCGACAAAAATCAATCTTCCGCCACACATCCCCCTCCCCCGCAACACGAAACTCTCTACAGTCGAGCACGTTTGTGTAAAATTTGCTTCACTTATCGGCATCGCGCCGGTTGCCAAATTTGAAAGTTTAACCATGAAACAAGTCGTTATCAGCGGTACCGGACTGTACACGCCGCCATTTTCGATCTCCAACGAGGAACTGGTCACCTGCTTCAATGCCTACGCGGAAAAGTTCAATGCCGATAACGCCGACGCGATCGCCGCGGGCACCGTCACGGCGCTGGACCTGTCGAGCGTGGCCTTCATCGAAAAGGCGTCCGGCATCAAGTCGCGCTTCGTGATGGAAAAGGAAGGCATCCTCGACCCGGCGCGCATGGTCTCGCGCATCCCGGAACGGGGCGACGACGAACTGTCCTTGCAGGCTGAAATGGCCGTGGCCGCCGCCCGCGACGCGCTGGCGCGCGCCGGCCGCACGCCGGCCGATATCGACATGGTGCTGGTGGCCTGCAGCAATATGCAGCGCGCCTACCCGGCCATGGCCGTGGAAGTGCAGGATGCGCTCGGCATCGACGGTTATGGCTTTGACATGAACGTGGCGTGCTCCTCGGCCACCTTCGGCATCCAGCAAGCCGTGGCCGCCGTGCAAAGCGGCCAGGCGCGCGCCGTGCTGGTCCTGAATCCCGAGATCACCAGCGGCCACCTGAACTGGCGCGACCGCGACAGCCATTTTATTTTCGGCGACGCCTGCACGGCCATCATCGTCGAAGCGAAGGACACGGCCGTGTCCCGGCACCAGTTCGAGATCATCGGCACGGAACTGAAAACCCGCTTCTCGAACGCCATCCGCAACAATTTCGGCTTCCTCAACCGTTTTGACGAGTCCGGCATGGGCAAGGCCGACAAACTGTTCCGCCAGCAAGGGCGCAAGGTCTTCAAGGAAGTGTGCCCGATGGCCGCCGAAATGATCAAGGCGACCCTGGCCAAGGCCGGCGTGGACGTGGCGCAAGTGAGCCGCTACTGGCTGCACCAGGCCAACCTGAACATGAACTTGCTGATCGCGCGCCTGATCCTGGGCCGCGATGCGGAAGCCAACGAAGCACCCGTGATCCTCGACACCTACGCCAACACCTCGTCGGCCGGCTCCATCATCGCCTTCCATAAATATCAGGATGACATGGCGGCAGGCGGCATGGGCGTCATCTGCTCGTTCGGCGCCGGCTATTCCATCGGCTGCGTGGTCGTGCGCAAGGTGTAAGCATGCGGGGCGGGCAGCGCCTGATTCCTTGAATTAGGCGCTGTTCGAGGTGGATAGGCATGCGTTCGCGGCCACCTGGACGAAGATGTAGCGCAAGTTTTTTGCAAAAAAAGCGGCACGATAGTTCCAGCCGCAGCTTTGTTGCGTTTATACTCAATCGCTGAGCAACATCTTCCCATCCGCATCTCCCCATAAGGAACCCACCACGCATGCCCCATGACATCAGTCTGATCACCACCATCGCCGCCGCCCTCGGGTTCGGCCTCATCTTCGGCTTTATCGCCACGCGCATGAAGCTGCCGGCACTCGTCGGCTATCTGGCCGCCGGCATCATCATCGGACCGGCCACGCCCGGTTTCGTGGCGGATGCGGAAATAGCGGGGCAATTGGCGGAAATCGGGGTGATGCTGATGATGTTCGGCGTCGGCCTGCACTTTTCCATCGAAGATTTATGGGATGTGCGCAAGATCGCGCTGCCTGGCGCCATCTTGCAGATCGCCGTCGCCACGGCGATGGGCATGGGCCTGGCCCACTGGTGGGGCTGGAGCATAGGTGGCGGGCTGATCTTTGGCCTGGCGCTGTCCGTGGCCAGCACCGTGGTGCTGCTGCGCGCGCTGGAAGAACGGGGCATCCTCGACTCGCTGAACGGCCGCATCGCCGTCGGCTGGCTGGTGGTGGAAGACCTGGTCACCGTGCTGGTGCTGGTGCTGCTGCCGGCCTTCGCCGGCGCACTGGGCGGCAAGGTGGCGCCGGGCGCCGAAGCAGTCAGCCTGTGGCAAACCCTGGCCATTACCCTCGGCCAGGTGGCCGGTTTCATCGTCTTCATGCTGGTCGTCGGCCGCAAGCTGTTCCCCTGGATTCTATGGCAGGTGGCGCGCACCGGTTCGCGCGAACTGTTCACCCTGTGCGTGATCGCCGCCGCCGTCGGCATCGCCTACGGTTCGACCAAGCTGTTCGGCGTGTCGTTCGCGCTGGGCGCCTTCTTCGCCGGCATGGTGCTGCGCGAATCCGAACTGAGCCACCGCGCCGCGGAAGAGTCGCTGCCGCTGCGCGACGCCTTTGCCGTGCTGTTCTTCGTCTCCGTCGGCATGCTGTTCGAACCGAACATCCTGCTGGAAAAGCCGCTGCAAGTGCTGGCCGTCTGCGCCATCATCATCTTCGGCAAGTCGATCGCCGCCTTCCTGCTCGTGATGGCCCTGCGCTATCCGCCGAAAACGGCCATCATCGTCTCGGCCAGCCTGGCGCAGATCGGCGAATTCTCGTTCATCCTGGCCGCGCTGGGCCTGTCGCTGGGCCTGATGCCGCAGGAAGGGCAAAGCCTGATCCTGGCCGGCGCCATCCTGTCCATCGCCCTCAATCCCGTCGTGTTCAGCATGGCCAAGCCGCTGCTGCGCGTGATGAGCAACAGCGATTTCGCGCGCAAGTTCGAGCGCACGACCGATCCGCTGGCCGAACTGCCGATGACGGTGCCGCAGGAAAAACTCTCGGGGCAAGTCGTGCTCGTCGGTTATGGCCGCGTCGGCCGCCGCATCGCCGCCGCCCTGATGGAGCGGGGCATCCACTTCGTCGTGGCCGAGGAAAACCGCGAAATCGTCGACCAGCTGCGCAAGCAGGGCATTCCCGCCGTGGCCGGCAATGCGGGCGAACCGGCCGTGCTGATCCAGGCGCACATCACGCACGCCACCATGCTCGTCATCGCCACGCCCGATACCTTCCACGTGCGCGCCATGATCGAGACGGCGCGCGCGCTCAATCCCACGATCATGACCGTGGTGCGCACGCACAGCGAGGAAGAGGCGGAATTGCTGCGCGCGGAAAATGCGGGCAAGGTGTTTATCGGCGAACACGAACTGGCGAATGGCATGGCCGAACACGTGCTGCAGAGTTTTGATGCGGCCAGGAAAGGACACGGCGCGCATTAATTCGGCGCCCGTTCCTCCAGCAAGCCTGCCCGCTTCCCAGCCGGCAGGCTTTCTTTTTACAGACGGGCGGCCAGCTCCGCGCCTTCGCGGATGGCCCGCTTGGCGTCGAGTTCGGCCGCCAGCGCGGCGCCGCCGATCTTGTGGAAACGCGGACCGCCCGCCTGCAGCGGCTTGCCGTCCTTGTCGACGGGCGGCATCAGTTCCGTCAGGCTGTCCTGGCCGGCGCAGATGACCACGTTATCCACCGCCAGCAGGCGCTGCTCGCCGCCCACCGTGATGTGCAAGCCCTGCTCGTCGATCTTGTCGTAGGTCACGCCGGCCAGCATGGCCACGCCATTGCGCGCCAGCGCCGCGCGGTGCACCCAGCCCGACGTCTTGCCCAGGCCCGCGCCCACCTTCGACGTCTTGCGCTGCAACAGGAAAATCTGGCGCACGGGCGCAGGCGCCACGGGCGGCACCAGGCCGCCGCCCGTGGCCGCGTCCAGGTCCACGCCCCACTCGCCGGCCCAGGCGGCGACCGGCTGGGGCAACGGGTGCGCCGGGTCGTGCAGCAGATACTCGCCCACGTCGAAGCCGATGCCGCCGGCGCCGATAATGGCCACGCGCGCCCCCACGGGCTTCTTGTCCTGCAGCACATCGAGGTAGGACAGCACCTTCCGATGCTCGATGCCGGGGATGGCCGGCAGCCGCACCTTGATGCCGGTGGCGATGATGACGTCGTCATAGCCGCCGGCCAGCAATTGCTCGCGCGTCACGCGCTGGCCCAGGCGCAGCTTGATATTCGACAAGGCGATGCGGCGCGCAAAATAGCGTATGGTTTCCGTGAATTCTTCCTTGCCCGGTATCTGCATGGCCACCTTGAACTGGCCGCCCATGCTGTCGCTGCTGTCGAACAGGGTCACCTCGTGCCCGCATTCGGCGGCCACGGTGGCGGCCGACAGGCCGGCCGGACCCGCGCCGACGACGGCCACCCGGCGCCCCACGGCCTGCTTCGCATACACGAGTTCCGTTTCATGGCAGGCGCGCGGGTTGACGAGGCAGCTGGCGCGCTTGTTGGCAAACGTGTGGTCCAGGCATGCCTGGTTGCAGCCGATGCAGGTATTGATCTCGTCGGCGCGGCCCGCCGCGGCCTTGTCAACAAAGAAGGGGTCGGCCAGGAACGGCCGCGCCATCGACACCAGGTCGCAGTCGCCGCGCTCGAGGATGGCGTTCGCCTCGTGCGGCATGTTGATGCGGTTCGAGGCCACCACGGGAATACTGACTTCGCGGCGCAGCCGGCCCGCCACGCTGGCAAAGGCGGCGCGCGGCACGGACGTGACGATGGTGGGCACCCTCGCCTCATGCCAGCCGAAGCCCGTGTTCAGTATCGTCACGCCGGCCTGCTCGAGCGCCCTGGCCACCGCCACCACGTCATCCCAGGTATTGCCGCCCTCGACCAGGTCGAGCAGCGAATGGCGGTACATGATGATGAAATTGGGGCCGACGGCGGCGCGGATGCGGCGCACGATTTCCACGGGCAGGCGCATGCGGTTCTCGATGCTGCCGCCCCAGCGGTCCTGGCGCAGATTCGTGCGCGCGCACAGGAACTGGTTCAGCAGATAGCCTTCGCTGCCCATCACCTCGATGCCGTCGTAGCCGGCCTTTTGCGCCAGGCGCGCGCAGCGCACGTAGTCGCAGATGGTGCGCTCGATGCCGCGTTCGCTCAAGGGACGGGGACGGAACGGCGAGATCGGCGATTTTTTGGCGGAGGCGGAGACGACGAAGGGCTGGTAGCCATAGCGGCCCGCATGCAGGATCTGCATGACGATCTTGCCGCCCTCCTCGTGCACGGCACGCGTCACCTTGCGGTGGTTCGGCACGTCGCCGAGGAAATTGAGGGTGCCGCCGAACGGCAGCAGCCAGCCCTGGCGGTTCGGCGAGATGCCGCCCGTGACGATCAACCCCACGCCGCCCCGCGCCCGTTCGCGGTAAAACGCGGCCAGCTTGCCATAATGATAAAACCTGTCTTCCAGGCCCGTGTGCATGGACCCCATGATGACGCGGTTGCGCAAGGTGGTGAAGCCCAGGTCGAGCGGGGCCAGCAAATGGGGATAGGAAGTCATGGTCGGTCCGGTGGAAGATGGTTGCAGGGCGTACGGTAACAAGCATTGCCCGTGGCTGCAGCGTATTTCTCTAGACCGGGAGTTCTAAATCGCCATGGACGCGCCCGGCGGCGGCGCACGCAGCTTGTGTCGGGCGCAACTTTCCCGTAGGCTAGGTGGCATGACGCGACTCTTCCTCTGCCTGCTGATGCTGTGTGCCATCCCCGCAACCGCGCTGGCACAGGCGCAGGCACCGCGGCTGGACAAGCTGAAAGTCGACGTCAAGCGCATCGAGGTCGACGGCCAGCGCATGTACGAAGTCGATGCCAGCGGCAGCGTGCTGGCGTCGCCGGCGTCCGTATGGAAGACCCTGACCACCTACGAGCGCATGAGTGAATTCGTGCCCGACCTCAGTTCCTGCCGCGTGCTGTCGCGCAACGGCAATGAAGTCATCATCGAGCAGCAGGGCATGGCGCGCTTCCTGTTCATGAACCACCCGATCCACCTGGTGGTGCGGGCCACGGAATCGCCGCCGACGGCCATCGACATCGCCCTGATCTCGGGCGACATGCGCCATTACGAATCGCGCTGGAATCTGTATCCGGTACCCGAGACGGGCGGCACGCGCATCGTCTTTTCCAGCCGGCTGATGCCGGGCTTCTATGTGCCGGGCATGCTGGGCACGGCCATGATACGCGGCGATATCGAACGCATGATGGCGGCCGTGCTGGCGCGCATCGACAGCCAGCATGCGGACAAGGCTGGTTAACGCCGGTTAACACCGGCGCAATCATCGCGGCAATTACGCCAGGTAGGTGTCGCGGTCGCGGATTTCCGCGAAATTCTCGAGGTTGCCCAGCTTCACCGTGACGGGATTGAGGCTCGCTTGCGGCTGCATCGAGCGCCAGGCGAACAGCCATTCCTGTTCAACGGCCTCAGCGCGCGTCTTGGTGAAGGCGGCGCCCAGGGCGGCGCGCTGGCCATATTCGACGACGCCGTCGATGCCGGCCCAGCTGGGCAAGGTGCGCTGCACGGCGCGGTGCAGGCGTTCGCCGAATTCTTCCGTATTGTGGATGATCAGGCAGGCGTCGGCTGGAGCGAACACATCGAACAGTTGCTTGTCCCAGACCTGCGAAAAGCTGAGGGTCAGGCAATTGCCCGCCGGCGTCAGGCGGAACTGCCCCAGGCTCAGCGCCAGTTCGAGTTCGCTGCGCTGGCCGTAGCGGTGCAGGGTGGGGGGGCGTTGGTAATCGTGCATGCTGGACTCGTTCTTCAATAGTAGGGTAAACCGGCGCGGCCGCTTAACGGGGCGGGCGGATATGGCGCCGGATGCGCTGGGCCGTCGCGGCCAGGTAAATTTCGCGCAGTAAATAAATAAAACAGCCGATCAGGCAAATCACGGCCAGCACAAAGAAGGCGGCGATGTATTTGTCCAGGGTCAGGTTCAGAATATCGCCCAAAAACAGCATGGCGATGATGACGCACACGAAGAAACCGCACGCCGTGCTGAGGGAAATCGAATAATTGATCAGATGGGTACGCTTATACAAGGTATCCAGCTCATCCATATAGAAATCGTTGTAACCGATGTCGAGCCGGTCTTCCAGCACGCGCGTACGGTCGATGATGCGGCCCAGGCGGTTCGTCAGCACCACCAGCATGGTGCCGATGCCGGTCAGCAGGAAAACCGGCGCGATGGCCAGCTGGATGATATGGCCGATGTCGCCGATCTGTATGTTCATGGTTAAAAAGTCGTGGGTTCACACCGGCGCCCGACCGTGGCGCCAGCACAGGCCGTAGTGTAGCAGGCGGCACGCGCAAGGTGCCGGCTTTGCCACCAGGCACGTTTCACGTTCATGCGAAGCCGCGCCCCGGCACGAAGCGCTCGGTAGCCTTCACCAGCGCCGACGCGATGCCGTGCTCGAGCGCGCCATGGCCCGCGTCGGGAATCATTTCCAGCTGCGCGCCCGGCCAGGCCAGGTGCAGGCGGTAGGCCGACAGCGGCGGACAGATGGCGTCGTAGCGGCCCTGCACGATGACGGCCGGCAAATGCGCGATGCGGTGCATATTACGGATCAGCTGGTCTTCCTCGAAGAAACCGAGGTTGGCCATGTAATGCGATTCGAGCCGGCCCACGCCCAGGTCCAGCGCATCGTTCGGCGTATCTTCCGGCTGCGGCATCAGGTAGACGCGGCGGCCTTCGAAGCGGCTCCAGGCGCGCGCGGCCGGCCAGTACACGGCGGGGTCGCTGCTGAGGATGCGCTTCACATAGGCCGCCAGCAAATCGCCCCGTTCTTCGGGCGGAATCGGCGCGGCGAATTCCTCGTACAGTTCCGGATAAAACCAGCGCACGCCTTCGATGAACCAGTCGATTTCCGCCTGCGTGCATAAAAAGATGCCGCGCAGCACGAAACCGAGGCAGGCCTCGGGATGCGCCTGGCCATACGCGAGCGCCAGGGTCGAGCCCCAGGAACCGCCAAACACCAGCCATTGGGCTATGCCGAACTGGGCGCGCAGCGCCTCGATGTCGGCGATCAGCAATGGCGTCGTGTTGTTGCGCCATTCGCCCAGCGGCGTCGACTTGCCGGCGCCGCGCTGGTCGAACAGGATCACGCGGTAGCGCTGCGGATCGAAGAAGCGGCGGTGCTGCGGCGACAGGCCGGCGCCGGGGCCGCCATGCAGGAACAGCACGGGAATGCCGTCGGGATTGCCGCACTCCTCCCAGTAGATGGTGTGCAGCGCATCGACCGCCAGCATGCCGTGCCGGTTCGGCGACAGGACGGGAAACAGGGGCGACAGGGAGTCAGGCATGGCGATCCTCTCAATACGCCGGGCAAAACCTGCTGCGCGTCGGTGGTCGCGGCGGTTTTGTCCGGCGTTATCAACATTCAGGGTGCCAGGCAGCAGCTGCATGGCAAAGACCCAATTATAGTGCGGCCCCGGCGGCTCAGGCCAGCGGCAAGGGCAGGCGGTTCGACGACTTGATTTCGCGCATCGACAGGCTGGACTGGATTTCCGCCACGCCGGGCAGGCGGCGCAAGACCGTCGAGACGAATTCGCCATACGCTTCCAGGTCGCGCGCCACCACTTGCAGGAAGTAATCGGCTTCGCCCGCCACATTGTGGCAAGACAATATCTCGGGAATCGTCGCGATCGCCTGTTCGAACTGCGACGGCTGCTCGCCGCCATGGTTGGCAAACACGACGCGCACGAACGCCACCAGGCCGATGCCCAGCTTCTTGCGGTTGAGCAAAGCCTGGTAGCCGGTGATGAAGCCTTCCTCTTCCAGGCGGCGCAAACGGCGCCAGACGGGCGTTTCGCTCAGTTTCAAGCGCTCGGCCAGGCGCGCATTCGACAGCCGTCCTTCATCCTGCAACAGCCTGAGTATCTGTAAATCGGTGGCGTCGAGGCTAACTTCTGAAATTTTCATCTAATTATTGTTCTTTTACAGGTGGAATCTACCCGAATACTAGGGCATAGCGGGCAGGAAAAGCAAGCACATTTCATCAAGGCAAGAACATAATGGGGGCCGGCGAGCAGGCGGCACACGGCCGTTGCTCCCGCCCTCATACTTGTTCGTTACCGAGCCGCGCCATGTCCGATTCTACCTTCCTGATGTACTTGCTGGCACTGGCTGGCGCCTTTTTATTGCCGGGCCCCGACATGGCGCTGGTGCTGGCCACGGGCGCGGCGCGCGGCGTGGCCACGGCGCTGGTGACGGCGCTGGGCATCGCCGGCGCGCGCGCCGTGCATGTGGCGCTGTCGGGCGCGGGCCTGGCGGCGCTGATGGTGACGCATCCGCAAGCCTTGCAGTGGGTCAAATGGGCGGGCGCCGCCTACCTGGTGTACCTGGCGGCGCGCCTGCTGCAGTCGGCCCTGTCGACCGGCACCAGGCCCGATGCCGAGGCGCCGGCCACGGCGCACAGCGCCGGCGCCAGCCTCGTGCGCGGCTTCCTGACGAATCTGCTCAATCCGAAGGCACTGCTGTTTTGCAGCATGTTCCTGCCGCAATTCGTCACCGGCGCGGAAAGCGTCGGCATGCAATACCTGCGCCTGGGCGCCGTCCTGGTGCTCGTCGGCCTGCTGTTCGACGCCCTGTATGCCGTGCTGGCCGCGCGCCTGGCGCGCCGCCTGCGCGGCAAGCCTTCGCCTTACGGCAAGTTCGTGCTGCCCACCGTCTTCGTCCTGCTGGCGGGACGGCTCGTGCTGGGCTGATCTTTCAGCGGGGCCGGCGCGCCGCCCGTAAAGAAGGCGGGGTAAGCCTCGAGCAAGCTGCGCTCGAGGCCATTGACCTTGTTAAATTGCCGCAAGCCCGGCGCCAGCGCCCGGCCCGCATCCCAGCTGCGCCACGCATTCGGCGCGTCGAACTGCGCCAGCAAGGCGTCGCCCAGGTCCTGGTACACGGCCGCCATCCGCGGCTTCGCCTGCAGCACCTGCAGATACAGCGCCGTCGCCTCGGGCCACTGCCCCAGCTTGGCGCGCAGATTTCCCTCGAACAAGGCCAATACCGGCTGTTCCATCCCCGTTTGCGCGCGCAAGTCCTGCACGGTGGCCAGCGCGGCCGCGATGCCCTCCTTGTCCCTGGCCAGCAGCGCGCGCGTCAGGACGTGGATGGGCTCGCACGCCTGCATCGCCTGCTGCTGTTCGCGCGACAGCTTTTCGACCAGGGCACCCGTGGAAAAATGGTCGTCCAGCATGGTCAGAAAAGCCTCGAACGGTTTGTCCGCCGCAAACAGTCGCTCGGCCTCGGCCCGCAGCGCGGGATGCGCCTGGGCATCGAGCGGCGGCAGCCGCGCCGCCTGGTCCAGCAGGCGCTCGAGCGGCGGCGCGCCGGCGGCAGCCTGGCGCGGCCGGTACGCGGCCAGCGCGTAATTGGCAGGCGCGTCCGCGCTGACCCGGCTGATGCGGAAACGCCGCGTGACGCTGCCGCCCACTTCCTGGTAATGCAAGGTGAAGTCGGCGGGAATGCGCTTGCCGCCGGCCAGCATGTCCAGCACCAGCGGATGGCCGCCCCACGTGTAGCGCAGGAACTGGGCGAACGCGCGCGCGTCGTCATCGCCGACGGGACTGCCGCCGATGGCGAGGTTCAGCAGCGGCTGCTGGTCCAGCGACCACAGCACGGCGCCATCGAGCACATGCGGCAGCAGCGGGCCGCGCCGCTTGTCGGCCAGCACCGACAACGCCTGCTCTTCATATACGCGCGGCGTCGCATGCTGTTCCACGCCGCCGGCCTGCAAGACCCCGGCGATCCCCTGCCGGTGGCGCAGCTCGATGCTGCGATAGCCGACGGCGTCGAACAGCGAATAACTGTCGTAGGTGGCGGCCGCCAGATCGATCTCGTGGCGCCGGCGTGCTGAAAAATCGAGCACCGTCATGTGCTTGCCGGTGCGGACGCTCAGGTAATGCCTGCCCAGCACGACGTCGCTGTCCTGCGTTACCCGCGCGGGCAGGCTGGTTTTCACATCAGGATGGTTTTGCCGCTCGGTGGTGACGGCAAGGTGAAAGGCGACGCCGGCCTGCGCCGCGACGCTCGCCAGGAGAAGGACGGCGGCCAGACTGGCGTGGCGCAAGGTAAACAGAGCGGTCATGAAAGGAGGCGCAAAGGGAAACGCCGATTCTAAGGCAAAGCGCGCGCCTGCCCTGTTTTGCTTGCCAGCATAAAAAAAGACAGCCGCAGCTGTCTTTTTGTTTTACCTCAACAACGCTTACGACATGTGCTGGCCGCCGTTGATCGAGATGTTGGCGCCCGTGACGAAAGCCGCCTCATCGGATGCCAGGTAAGCCACCAGGCCAGCCACTTCTTCCGGCTTGCCCAGGCGCGCCATCGGAATTTGCGGAATGATTTTGCTGTCGAGCACTTCCTGCGGAATCGCCATCACCATCTTGGTGCCGATGTAGCCTGGCGAAATGGTATTGACGGTGACGTTCTTGCGCGCCACTTCCAGCGCCAGCGACTTGGTGAAACCATGCATGCCGGCTTTCGCTGCCGAATAGTTGGTCTGGCCGAAGGCGCCCTTCTGGCCATTCACGGACGAGATATTGATGATGCGGCCCCAGCCGCGTTCCACCATGCCGTCGCAGACGGGCTTGGTCATGTTGAAGACGGAGTCGAGGTTGGTGCCCATCACGGCGTCCCAGTTCGGCTTGTCCATCTTCTTGAAGGTCATGTCGCGCGTGATGCCGGCGTTATTGACCAGCACGTCAACGGGACCGATGTCCTTTTCCACGGCCGCCACGCAAGCGGCAGCCGAATCGTAGTCGGCCACATCGCATGGATAGGCCTTGAAGTCGTACCCCATGTCCTTCGTCGTCGCCAACCATTCCGCGACCTTCGGATTGCCAGGGGAATATGTGGTGACCACACGATAGCCGAGCGCCGCCAGTTTGAAACAGACCGCTTCGCCAAGACCACCCATGCCACCAGTTACCAATGCAACTCTTGCCATTTTCATCCCCTCAGTGTCGTTCTATTGCTAAAAAGTTAATAATCTAATGAAAGCAATCCAAAACCGCCGCGTGACGGCGGCATACCGCATCGCACTCAAGCGTAGCGAGCGGCAGCGAGTTGTGGCCAAGAAGCGCAACCGTGCTGGAGCACGGTGAGCATCGCAGGCCGCAAAGCGCGCCGCGCAGTAGCTTGGGTGCGGTGCCAGCTACTTAGTCGCGTTCGATGGCCAGGGCCACGCCCATGCCACCGCCGATGCACAGCGCTGCCAGGCCTTTCTTGGCGTCGCGGCGTATCATTTCGTGGATCAGGGTGACCAGGATGCGCGCGCCGGACGCGCCGATCGGGTGGCCGATGGCGATGGCGCCGCCGTTCACGTTGATCTTGCTGGTATCCCAGCCCATTTCCTTGTTGACGGCAATCGCCTGCGCGGCAAACGCTTCGTTAATTTCCATCAAGTCCAGCTCTTCATGCGTCCAGCCGGCCTTTTTCAGGCACAGGCGCGACGCCGAGACGGGGCCCATGCCCATGACGGCCGGATCCAGGCCCGACGAGGCGTAGGCCTTGATGCGCGCCAGCGGCTTCAAGCCCAGTTCCTTCGCTTGCGAGGCGGACATCATGATGACGGCGGCGGCGCCGTCGTTCAGGCCCGAGGCGTTGCCGGCCGTGACCGTGCCGTCCTTGGCGAACGCGGGACGCAGGCCGGCCAGCGAGTCCAGGGTCGAACCGGGCTTGATGTATTCGTCGCTGTCGAAGACCACGGTGCCTTTTTTGTTCGCGATTTCCAGCGGCAGGATTTCATCCTTGAACTTGCCCGCTTTTTGCGCCGCTTCCGCCTTCAGTTGCGACTGCAGCGCGAATTCGTCCTGCTCGGCGCGCGTCACTTCGTATTTCTTGGCGACGTTTTCCGCCGTGATGCCCATGTGGTACTGGTTGTACACGTCCCACAGGCCATCGACGATCATGGTGTCGATCATCTTGAAGTCGCCCATGCGGAAGCCGTCGCGCGAGCCGTTCATCGCATGCGGCGACGCGCTCATGTTTTCCTGGCCGCCGGCGATGATGATGTTGGCGTCGCCGCACTTGATCGCTTGCGCCGCCAGGTGCGTGGCCTTCAGGCCGCTGCCGCATACTTTATTGATGGTAAAGGCCGGGATGGAGCTTGGCAGGCCAGCCTTGATGACGGCTTGGCGCGCGGCGTTCTGGCCGACGGCGGCCGTCAGCACCTGGCCGAGGATGGCTTCGCCGATCAGGTTCGGGTCGATGCCGGTTTGTGCCAGCAAGCCCTTGATTACGTGCGCGCCCAGTTCGGACGCAGGAATCTTGGCCAGACTGCCACCGAATTTGCCGACTGCGGTACGGCCGGCGGCCACGATTACGACATCATCCATTTATTTCTCCGATATGCAGGCCATGAAGGCCAAGGTCAAGGTGTTAATAGAATCCAATGAATCCGAATTCGGGAAGACACAGCAAGCTGTGTTTCATTCTAGCGTGGCATGCGCCACAGTTCCAGCGCCGCACCGCTGGCGGCAGCGATGGCAGCCGGCCCTGCGGTGGCGGCGGGCGGCCTGGCGCGGCGGATAGCCGCTGCCGGGCCGCAACGCGCTTACGCCCGGCGTGCCGGACGCGTGTTTTTATTTTTATCATACCCTTCATCGGCGCCACCGAAAGTGGTTTTTAGAAAATTATTGAAGGGAATAATCAGGGGCACCGGTGTTTGCTTTACCACCTGCAACAGCTCGTCAAATTTTTGACGCGATGCAGCAAACTCACCCTTTGTCACGGTGGCGAATTTGTCCTGGGTTTCCTGAGCAACATCCTTTGCCTGGCGGCCATACGAACCGATGCGCTCGATGGCCAGTTGCGACTGCGCGCGCGACAACTGCAGCAGTTCTTGCGGGTCTTTCGCCGACAGCAGCTGATTGCCCGCCACCGTAGCGGCCGCCAGCGCCGTGCGCGCCGCGTCCAGCTGCAACTCGACCACGCTGGCGCCGCTGTCGTAGGCGGCCTTCGCATACGCTTGCGCACTGATCAGCTGTGCTTCCACGACGGCCTTGCCGGCCAGTGTCCATTGCTCGGAAAATGAAAACATTTCGTTCCTCCCCAATTTGAAGGCGGTGCCATGTTGCGCCGCACAGTGCTCCACTGTAAGCGGCGGTTCCCTGCTAAACCTTGATATATCTCAAGCTTTTCTGTTGGTTTGTGCCCACCAACGTCGATCAGGACAACAACTTGATACCATCGAGCGTCGCCGCGCACTGTTCGCGTATCACGCTGACGAAGTCGCGCACATACGCCTTGTCCTGCAAATGCTCGGGCACGGAGACATACAGGTCGCTCCATAGGCCGTGCTCGCCCACCGGGCGCGCCACCACATAATCGTAATCGACGTAATTCTTGATGGCCCAGTTGGGCAAGGCGGCGATGCCGCGCCGGCTCGCCACCAATTGCAGCACGGCCACGGTCAGCTCGGCCGTGCGACGCTCGAAGGCGATGCCGGCCGGCCGCAGCACTTCGCGGATCAGGTCGATGCGCTCTTCCGGCACCGGATAGGTAATCAGTGTCTCGCCCGTAAAATCCTGCGCCATGAGCCGGCGCTGCGCCTGCAGCCGGTGCTTCTGCGCCATCACCACCAGCATCTCGAAGCGGAACAGGGGAAACACGGTGAAGTCGGGGCCGTAGGGCGAACCGATCACCAGGTCCGCCTCGCCCGAGCGCAGCAGCTCGGCCGGCTCGCTGTGAAAGCCCGACACCAGGTCGATCTCCACGTCCGGCCAGCGCTGGCGGAACGCATCCATCACCGGCATCAGCCAGTCGAAGCACGTGTGGCATTCGAGCGCCACGCGCAACTGCCCCTGGTCGCCCTGCGACAGGCGCGCCACGTCGCGCTCGGCCAGTTCGATCTCGGGCAACAGCTTGTCGGCCAGCTCCAGCAGCCGGCTGCCCGTGGCCGTGAATGCGATCGGCATCGACTTGCGCTCGAACAAGGGCGCCTTGTAGCGCTCTTCCAGCAAGCGGATCTGGTGCGACAGCGCCGACTGCGTCAAATTGAGCAGTTGCGCGGCGCGCACCAGGCTGCCGGAGGAACGCAGGGCACTCAGGGTGCGCAGGTGGCGGATTTCTAGCATCGGGAAAAGGGATTCTGTACGTGAATTATTTTCATGTTATTCGGCAAAATGTTTCGTTTTGATTATAGACCAGATTGCCGCACACTCTAGCGCATCCACATTAAATCTCGATGACATCATGACCGTGCACACCCACATTCTTGGCTTTCCCCGCATCGGCGCCGCGCGCGAACTGAAACGGGCGCTGGAAAGCCACTGGCGTGGCGACGTGTCCGAGGCGGCGCTGGAAGCGACGGGCAAGGCATTGCGCGCGCGCCACTGGGCCCTGCAACGGGACGCCGGCCTCGCGTATGTGACGGTGGGCGACTTCGCCTTCTACGACCAGGTGGCCAGCCAGATCCAGCTGCTGGGCTGCGAACCGGCCCGTTTCCATTGCACGCCAGGGCAATCGCCGCTGTCGCGCTACTTCACCATGGCGCGCGGCGCCGAGCAGCATGCCGGACACGCCGCTTGCAGCCACGGCCATGCGCACCACGCGCACGCCGCCGGCACGCCCGCGCTGGAAATGACCAAGTGGTTTGACACCAACTACCATTACCTGGTGCCCGAATTTTCGCCGCTGACGCGCTTTTCGCTGGCCTGCGAGCGCCTGTTCGACGAAGTGGCCGAGGCGCAGGCGCTGGGCCACCCGGTCAAGGCGACCCTGATCGGCCCCCTCACCTTCCTCTGGCTGGGCAAGGAAAAGACGCCTGGCTTCGACCGCCTGACCCTGCTGGAACAGTTGCTGCCCGTGTATGGCGCCCTGCTCGACCGCCTGAAACGGCAAGGCGTGGCGTGGGTGCAGGTCGATGAACCGATCCTCGGCCTGGACTTGCCCAACGCGTGGCGCAGCGCCTTCGAGAGCAGCTACTGGCAGCTGAACCAGGTGGGCGTGAATATCCTGCTGGCCACGTATTTCTCGCCGCTGGAAGAAAACCTCAGCCTGACCTGCCGCCTGCCCGTGGCCGGCCTGCACGTGGACGGCATCCGCGCGCCGCATGAGCTGGTCAGCGTCACGGACTGGCTGCCCGCGCATAAGGTCTTGTCGATCGGCATCGTCGACGGCCGCAATATCTGGCGCACCGACCTCGACGCCGCACTGGCCGTGCTGCAGCCGCTGGCGGCCAGGCGCAACGGCCACCTGTGGCTGGCGCCGTCGTGCTCGCTGCTGCACGCGCCGTTCAGCCTGGCGGCCGAAACGGACCTCGATGGCGACATCAAGTCCTGGCTGGCGTTTGCCACGGAAAAGCTCGAGGAGCTTGCCCTGCTGAAGGGCGCGCTCGAAGGCGAGCCGGACACCACCGCCCTGGCCGTCTCGCGCCTGGCGCTGGCCAGCCGGCGCGCCAGCGGCCACGTGCACCGCGCGAGCGTGACCCAGCGCCTGCAGCGCTTGGCGCCCGGCGTGGACCGCCGCGCGTCAAGCTTTGCGCAGCGCCAGGCCGTGCAGCGCACGCGCTTGCAGCTGCCCTATTTCCCGACGACGACGATCGGCTCCTTCCCGCAAACGACGGCCATCCGCGCCGCCCGCGCCAGTTTCAAGCGGGGCGAGCTGGCGGCGGCCGAGTATGAACGGCAGATGCGCGCCGAGATCGCCCACGCCGTGGAGCGCCAGGAAGCGCTGGGCCTCGACGTGCTCGTGCATGGCGAAGCGGAACGCAACGACATGGTCGAATACTTCGGCGAGCAGCTCGACGGCTTCCTCTTCACGCGCCTGGGCTGGGTGCAGTCGTATGGCTCGCGCTGCGTGAAGCCGCCCATCATCTACGGCGACGTGCAGCGGCCGGCCGCCATGACGGTGGCCTGGACCGTCCACGCGCAAAGCCTGACGCAAAAACCGATGAAGGGCATGCTGACGGGCCCCGTCACGATATTGCAATGGTCGTTCGTGCGCGACGACCAGCCGCGCGCCACCACGACGCTGCAGCTCGCCCTGGCCATCCGCGACGAGGTGGCCGACCTGGAAGCGGCCGGCATCGGCATCATCCAGATCGACGAACCGGCCATCCGCGAAGGCTTGCCGCTGCGCCGCGGCCAGTGGGACGCCTACCTGGACTGGGCCACGCGCGCCTTCCGCATCGCCGCCGCGGTGGCCGGCGACGCGACGCAGATCCACACGCACATGTGCTACGCGGCGTTCAACGACATCCTGCCGCAGATCGCCGCCATGGATGCCGACGTCATCACGATCGAGACGAGCCGCTCCGACATGGAACTGCTGACGGGCTTTGGCCAGTTCGCCTACCCGAACGAAATCGGCCCCGGCGTGTATGACATCCACTCGCCGCGCATCCCCTCCACGCCCGACATGGTGAGACTGCTGCAAAAGGCCAGCGCCGTGATTCCGCCCGCCAATTTATGGGTGAACCCCGACTGCGGCCTGAAGACGCGGGGCTGGATGGAAACGGAAACAGCGTTGCGGAATATGGTCGAGGCGGCCAAACAGATGCGCGCGGCGTAATCGAGGTCAGCGTACTCAGGCCGCATTCCCGGCTGCTTCCAGGGCGGCGCACCGGTTTTCCGGGGCGCCGCCCGTTTTTTTTGACATGAAGTAGGTATTGCCCTGCGGAATAGCACACGCCAGGCCCCTGACGGTGATTTTTTTGCAGTAGAATGCAAGAAATTTACTGCTCCCTATTGTTGCCGTACGGAACATTCGGCCTGCCGCAGTTTCACTTTGATAAATGTTTATGTCCAAAAGCCCGTCGCAGAAGCCTATCGAAATCAAGATTTCCACCGTCGTCGCCGTTTCCGCCATTGTGCATAGCGCCGATACGCAGGCACTCGATGCCGCCTTGCACGACATGACGGGAGGCGTGGCCGACTTTTTCGAGGACGACCTGGCCGTGCTGGACGTGGCCGCCTTGCCGCCGGGTAGCGTGCCCGTCGACTGGGCCGCCCTCGTGGCCCTGCTGAAAAAATACCGTTTGAATGCCGTGGCCGTGCGCAATGCGCCGGCCGAGATGCATGACGCCATCCTGGCGCAAGGCTTGAGCCTCGATAGCGGCAAGACGCGCGACGACGCGCCGCCCAAGGATGGCCCCAAGGATACCCCCACGGCGGCGGCGCAGGCCGGCGCCGAAGCACAGGTGATGGTGGTCGACACGCCCGTGCGGGCCGGCCAGCGCATCTATGCGCGCGGCTGCGACCTGATCATCACCGCCGTCGTCAACAATGGCGCCGAAATCATCGCCGATGGCAGCATCCACGTGTATTCCTCGCTGTATGGCCGCGCGCTGGCGGGCGCTTCGGGCAATGCCCAGGCGCGCATCTTCGCGCTGGCCATGGAACCGGAACTGGTGTCGATCGCCGGTGTCTACCGCACGTTCGAGGATGGTTTCCCCGCAGAAATGGCGCGCGGACCCGCGCAAATTCGTTTGGCTGGAGACAGAATCGATATACACTCTGTCAATCCGGTCACTCCCGTGAACCGCTCTTAAGCTGCACAATTCAAGAGATATCTGAAAAGGATTATTTGTGGCAAGAATTATTGTTGTGACGTCCGGCAAGGGCGGTGTCGGCAAGACGACCTCTAGCGCCAGTTTTTCCACTGGTCTGGCCATGCGCGGCCACAAGACAGCCGTGCTCGACTTTGACGTGGGCTTGCGCAACCTCGACCTGATCATGGG
The DNA here is from genome assembly GCF_030397695.1 of Janthinobacterium sp. SUN118. Taxonomy (NCBI): domain Bacteria; kingdom Pseudomonadati; phylum Pseudomonadota; class Betaproteobacteria; order Burkholderiales; family Oxalobacteraceae; genus Janthinobacterium; species Janthinobacterium sp. SUN118. Next base: position 530,583 of record NZ_JAPUBV010000002.1, read on the forward strand.
TTGCGAGCGCCGCGTCGTCTACGACCTGATCAATGTGATCAATAAAGAGGCCACGCTGAACCAGGCCTTGATCAAGGACAAGCACTGCGACAACCTGTTCATCCTGCCCGCATCGCAAACGCGCGACAAGGATGCCTTGTCGGAAGAAGGCGTGGAACGCGTGTTGAACGACCTGATCAACATGGGCTTCGAATTCATCATCTGCGATTCGCCGGCCGGCATCGAGCATGGCGCGCTGATGGCGCTGACCTTCGCCGACGAAGCCATCATCGTCACCAACCCGGAAGTGTCGTCGGTGCGCGATTCGGACCGCATCCTCGGCATCCTGCAAGCCAAGTCGCGCCGCGCGCAGACGGGCGGCGAGCCGGTCAAGGAACATTTGCTGATCACCCGCTACTCGCCGAAACGCGTGGAATCGGATGAAATGCTGTCCTACCAGGACGTGCAGGAAATCCTGCGCATCCCGCTGGTGGGCATCATTCCGGAATCGGAACAGGTGCTGGCCGCCTCGAACCAGGGCAATCCCGCCATCCATTTCAAGGGGACGGACGTGGCGCAAGCCTATGAAGACGTGGTCTCGCGTTTCCTCGGCGAAGATGTCGAGTTGCGCTTTACCAACTATGAAAAGCCTGGATTACTCCAGCGCATTTTTGGGGCGAAGTGATATGGCCTTGCTTTCTTTCCTGTTCCCCCCCAAGCCGAAGACGGCAACCGCGGCCAAGGAACGCCTGCAGATCATCATCGCCCGCGAACGCAGCGGACGCGATGGTCCGGACTTCCTGCCCGCCCTGCACAAGGAATTGATTGCCGTCATTTCCAAGTACACCAAGGTCAATGCCGACGACATCAAGATTTCGCTGGACCGCCAGGGCAACCTGGAAGTGCTCGACGTCAACGTCGTCCTGCCGGACGCATAAGATGGCGGCGCCGCAACCGCGGCGCCTGCCATGCCCTCCTCCGGCCCTAATCCGGCCTGACCGTGAGCAACTCCTGCGCCACCGCGGCGCAGGCATTCACGTGCTGGTTGCCGATCTGGCGGAACACGGCATAGCCGATCGCCGCCGCCACCGCCTGGCCGGCAAACGGCACGAAGCGCGCCACCTGCTTGGTGGCAATCTTGACGCCACTGCGCTTGAGCAGCTGGAGTATCAGCTCGCGCGACACCAGTTTGCCTACCAGCATGCCGCCCATGCCCACCGCCGCGCGGTAGGCCATCAGCTTGAACTGCGGGTTGAGACGCTCGATCTGCTCGGGCGTGAGGCCGAATTCATGGTTGATATCGTTGATCAGCATGGAAAACAGGCCCACGTCGGACATCAGGTCGATGCCGGGGATGGGGATGGCCGAGGCGCCGGCCGACATCATGGCGCGCCGCTGCACCAGGCGCCGGCAACGCTCGCGCACCTGCTCGATTTCGGCGCTACTGGCCGGTATCAGGGTCCAATCGGTGGTGCTCTTGTCTGCCATGCCCGTTTCTCCGCAGTAAGGGTAGATGAACAAGTGTAACGTAAAGAGCCTGGCCTCCGATTTCACTGGACACAGTTGCAATCTCTGTTATATTTCACTTGAGCATACCTTAACATTACGATAAGCAGAGCGGGCCGTCTGTTTGTTGCAACACATTCCAGCCAATCATGCGAATTGCCGTACTCGATAGCGACCATAGTCAGGCAGAACTGATCTGCCAGGTGCTCACCGCCGCCGGCCACGCTTGCCACGAGTTTCAAAGTGGCAAGGAAATGCTGGGGCAGCTGCGCAAGGACAGTTGCGACATGCTGATCCTCGACTGGCATGTAAGCGACCTGGACGGTGCCGAAGTGCTGCGCCGCGCGCGCGAAAAACTGGCGCCCAAGGCGCCGGTGTTGTTTATGACCAACAGCTCGGGCGAGGACGACGTGGTGGCGGGCATGACGGCCGGCGCCGACGACTACATGATCAAACCCCTGCGGCGCAGCGAACTGACCTTGCGCACCCAGGCGCTGCTGCGCGTCGCGTATCCGGCGCAAAATGGCGCCGAGCAGCTGCACTTCGGTATCTATACGTTTGAAACCCGTCCCGGCCGCCTGCTGATGCATGGCGAGGTGCTCGACGTGACGCACAAGGAATTCGCCCTGGCGCTGCTGTTCTTCCGCAACCTGGGCCGGCCCCTGTCGCGCGCCTACATCCACGAAGCCGTCTGGCAGCGCGACACGGCCCTGCCGTCGCGCACCATGGATACCCACGTCTCGCGCGTGCGCAACAAGCTGCAGCTGAAGCCGGAACACGGCTACCGCCTGGTGCCCGTCTACAGTTATGGCTATCGCCTGGAAAAACTGGGGGGCTGACGCCGCCGCGCCGGGGCGCAAACTGCCGTGCTGCTCAAAGATCGGGCACAAGGCGCTATAATGTCGGCATAAGAATTCCCAACAGCCCTGAAATGCAACTGCTAGCCGTCGGCCTCAATCACACCACCGCCCCAGTGTCGCTACGCGAACAGCTGGCGTTTGCGCCTGAGCATCTGGGGCAGGCGGTGATGGCGGCGCGCACCTGGTTCCAGCGCATCGACCTGCGCGACAACGACGAAGCGGCCATCCTCTCGACCTGCAACCGCACGGAACTGTATGCGGCCAGCCACGTGCCGAACCCGCTCGACGCGGGCGCGCATTTCCTGGCCGACTACCATAAGCTCAACTACAGCGAGCTGCGTCCCCACCTGTACATGCTGCCGCAGCACGATGCCGTGCGCCACACCTTCCGCGTCGCCTCCGGGCTCGATTCGATGGTGCTGGGCGAAACGCAGATCCTGGGACAGATCAAGGACGCCATCCGCACGGCCGATGAGGCGGGCGGCCTGGGCACGTATCTGCACCAATTGTTCCAGCGCAGCTTTTCCGTCGCCAAGGAAGTGCGCAGCAGCACGGAAATCGGCGCCCACAGCGTCTCCATGGCGGCTGCCGCCGTGCGCCTGTCGCAACGCATCTTCGACAAGATCGCCGAACAGAATGTGCTGTTCATTGGCGCCGGCGAAATGATCGAATTGTGCGCCACGCATTTTGCCGCACAAAATCCGAAAAGCATCACGATCGCCAACCGGACCATGGAGCGCGGCGAGGAACTCGCGCACCGCTTCAACGGCACGGCCATCCGCCTGGCCGATTTGCCGGAACAATTGCACCGCTTCGACATCGTCATCTCGTGCACGGCGTCGTCGCTGCCGCTGCTGGGCCTGGGCCTGGTCGAGCGCGCCATCAAGGCGCGCCGCCACAAGCCCATGTTCATGGTCGACCTGGCCGTGCCGCGCGATATCGAAGCGGAAGTGGGCCGCCTGAACGACGTCTTCCTGTACACGGTCGACGACCTGGGCAAGGTCGTGCAGACGGGCCTGGAAAGCCGGCAAGCGGCCGTGGCGCAAGCCGAAGCCATCATCGAGACGCGCGTGCAATCGTTCATGAGCTGGGTCGACGACCGCGCCATGGTGCCCGTCATCCAGAATTTGCATGAAAGCAGCGAAGCGCTGCGCCTGATGGAAGTCGAGCGGGCGCGCAAGATGCTGGCCAAGGGCGCCGACATCGACGCCGTGCTCGAAGCGCTGTCGAAAGGCTTGACGGCCAAGTTCCTGCACGGGCCGCAGCAGGCGCTGCACCACGCGCAAGGCGACGAGCGCAAGCAACTGGCCACCCTGCTGCCGAAACTGTTCCGCCCCCGCCGTTAGCGCAGCCCCGCTGGCCGCCCGCGCGGCCGCTTCCTGCCCGCCTGCCGGGCCTGCCGAACCTGCACCACCCTCACACTCTTTTTACCGCGAATCGCTATGAAACCATCCATGCTGGCCAAACTCGATCAACTGGCGAACCGCCTGGTCGAACTCGACGAACTGCTGATGCACCCCGACGCCACGTCGAACATGGACAGCTACCGCAAGATGACGCGCGAGCATGCCGAACTGGGCCCGCTGGTGGCCCTGTACCGCTCCTATCAGGAGGCGGGCAACGACATTGCGACAGCGCAAGAGATGCTGGCCGACCCGGACATGAAGGAATTCGCCCAGGAAGAGATCGAGGCGGCGAAAGCCACCATGGCGCAGCTCGAGCGCGAATTGCAAACCATGCTGCTGCCGAAGGACGTCAATGACGAGCGCAATATCTTCCTGGAAATCCGCGCCGGCACGGGCGGCGACGAGTCGGCCCTGTTCGCCGGCGACTTGCTGCGCATGTACACGCGCTTTGCCGAGCGCAACCGTTGGCAGGTGGAACTGGTGTCGGCGTCCGACTCCGACCTGGGCGGCTACCGCGAAGTGATCGTGCGCGTGGTGGGCAATGGCGCGTATTCGAAGCTGAAGTTCGAATCGGGCGGCCACCGCGTGCAGCGCGTGCCGGCCACGGAAACCCAGGGCCGCATCCACACGTCGGCCTGCACCGTGGCCGTGATGCCGGAGGCGGACGAAGTCGAGGACGTCAACATCAACCCGGCCGACCTGCGCATCGACACCTACCGCGCCTCGGGCGCGGGCGGCCAGCACATCAACAAGACGGATTCCGCCGTGCGCATCACCCACTTGCCGACAGGCATCGTGGTCGAATGCCAGGATGACCGCAGCCAGCACAAGAACAAGGCGCAGGCCATGAAAGTGCTGGCCGCGCGCATCAAGGACGTGCAATTGCGCGAACAGCAGTCGAAGGAAGCGGCCACGCGCAAGAGCCTGATCGGCTCGGGCGACCGCAGCGAGCGCATCCGCACCTACAACTTCCCGCAAGGCCGGCTGACGGATCACCGCATCAACCTGACCCTGTATAAACTGGACTTCATCATGGATGGCGACCTGACGGAGCTGACGAATGCGCTGGCGGCAGAGCACCAGGCGGAACTGCTTGCTGCCTTGGGCGACTAAACGCTGGCGCCGTTGCGTCGGCTTACGCTGCGCTAAGCCGACCTACGCAGCTGTTTGTGGGTCGGCTTGGCGCGCGGCGCGTAAGCCGACAGCTTTAAGTAGCGGCTAAGCAATAAAAATCTGCCCTTGTGCGAAAATGGCCAGCTCATTCCCATCCACCTCACCGTGTCGCCCATGAAAAATTCACGCACCGTCCTCCTGTTGATCGCCGCCCTGTGTTTCCTGATGCTGGGCGTGGCCATGTATTTGCAGCACGCCATGAACATGGCGCCGTGCCCGCTGTGCGTGATCCAGCGCTACCTGTTCCTCGCCATCGGCATCGCCTGCCTGGCCGGCGCGGCCGCGAACCGGCCGAAAATCGGCGCGGCATTCGGCTTGGCTGCGGCCCTGGGCGGCCTGGGCGTGGGCGCCAAGCATCTGTACGTGCTGGCCAACCCCGGCTTTTCGTGCGGCATCGACCCGGTGGAAACGGCGCTGAACAAGATTTTCACGGCGCAAGTCATGCCGTTCATGTTCGAATCGTACGGCGCCTGCGAAAACGCCGGCGAGCCCTTCCTCGGTCTGTCCATCCCGCAATGGGCGTTCGCCTGGTTCGCCCTCTTCGCCATCGCCATGCTGTGGACCTTGCTGCGCCGTCAGAAATAACTGAAAGAACCATGCCAGAAACCTTGATTCCCGCCGGCAGCACTGTCGGCGCCCTGCAAATCCGTCCGCTGCTCGACCCGCTCGATAACCGCATCCTGCTCGGCCACGCGCTGGGCCTGTCGCGCGTGAGCCTGATCACGCAATCGGAGCGAGTACTCACCAGCGACGAAGCCGAACGTTTATCGGCCCTGCTGGCACGCCGCCTGCGCGGCGAACCGATCGCCTACATCGTCGGACAACGCGAATTCTTCGGCCTGCCCTTCGAGGTGAGCGATGCCGTGCTGATCCCCCGTCCCGATACGGAAGTGCTGGTGGAACTGGCGCTCGAACGCCTGCCGCCAGGCGGACGGGTGCTCGACATGGGCACCGGCAGCGGCGCCATCGCCGTCGCCCTGGCGTACACGCGGCCCGACGCCGTCGTCACGGCCCTGGACGTCAGCAGCGCGGCGCTGGCCGTGGCGCGCCGCAACGCCAGCGCCAACGGCGTCAACATCACCTTCATGGCCAGCGACTGGTTCGAATCGCTGGGCACGGAAAAGTTCGACCTGATCGTCTCCAACCCGCCCTACATCGCCAGCGGCGACCGCCACCTGGCCGAAGGCGATCTGCGCTTCGAGCCGGCCGGCGCCCTGACCGACCATGCCGATGGCCTGTCGGCCCTGCGCACCATCGTGTCCGGCGCCGCGCGCCACCTGGCGTCGGGCGCCTGGCTGCTGATGGAACACGGCTATGATCAGGCGCAAGCCGTACGCGGCCTGCTGGCCGACGCCAACTACAGCAAAGTGCAAAGCTGGCGCGACCTGGCCGGCATCGAACGAGTCAGCGGCGCCCGCCTCGGCTGACCACAGCCACCTGCGCGGAGCTTGATCCAGCGACGCGCCAGATGCTCCGCAGTTTGTTAAAATATCAAGCGAATTCCTGACCGAAGCGCCGTCCCCGTTGCCCGGGGCGGACGCTGGCGATGCGGCGTTTTTTGGGCCGGCGCCGACGCATTTGCCAATTTTCGGTTAATCTCAGCACAAATTATTTATCTGCTGCACAAGAAAGGAAGCTCAAATTGCCCAACCTGTTGACTCGCCGCCTGGCATTGCTGACCGAAGATGCCAACCGCGCGCTGCTGGGCGGCTTGCGCGGCATCGAGCGTGAAACCCTGCGCGTCGACCACGTCGGCCATCTGGCTTCCACGCCCCACCCCGCCGCCCTGGGCTCGGCGCTGACGCACCCTGAAATCACCACCGACTACGCCGAAGCGCTGCTTGAATTCATCACGCCGGCCGAGTCCGACATCGCCACCACGCTGGACAAGCTCGATACCGTGCACCGCCATGCCTACAGCCGCCTCGGCAACGAATTGCTGTGGAGCCAGTCGATGCCCTGCCAGCTGCCGCCCGAAGCGGACATCGAGATCGCCAACTACGGCACCTCGAACATGGGCATGCTCAAGCACGTGTACCGGCGCGGCCTGGCCTTGCGCTACGGCAAAGCCATGCAATGCATCGCCGGCATCCATTACAACTACTCGCTCGACGAGCAGCTGTGGCAAGTCCTGGCCGGCAATCCGGACACCAGCGCCAGCCCGGCGCACGCGGCGGCCACGCCGAAAGACGTGCAATCGGAAAGCTACCTGGCGACGATCCGCAATTTCCGCCGCTACAGCTGGCTGCTGATGTATCTGTTCGGCGCCTCGCCGGCGCTGTCCGCCGGTTTCCTGCGCGGCCGCGCGCACAAGCTCGACACCCTGTCCGACGACACCCTGTTCCTGCCGTACGCCACCAGCCTGCGCATGAGCGACCTCGGTTACCAGAACGATGCCCAGTCCGGCCTGCGTCCGCATGAAAACAGCCTGGACGACTACGTCAACGCGCTGACGCACGCCGTCAACGACCCGTATCCGCCGTACGAGGCGCTGGGCACGAAACAGGATGGCGAGTGGATCCAGCTCTCCACCAATGTGCTGCAGATCGAAAATGAATACTATTCGACCATCCGCCCGAAGCGCGTGATCCGCACGGGCGAGCGGCCGATCCAGGCCCTGTGCCTGCGCGGCGTGCAATACATCGAAGTGCGCTGCATGGATGTCGACCCGTTCGAACCGGTGGGCATCAGCCTGGAAACGGGCCGCTTCCTCGACGCCTTCCTGCTGTTCTGCGCGCTCGACGACAGCGCGCCCATCTCGGCCGAACAGAGCGCCTGCTACACGAACAATTTCGCCCGCACCGTGAAGGAAGGCCGCACGCCGGGCCTGACCCTGCGCCGCGACGGCGAAGAGATCACCCTGCAGGCGTGGGGCGAGGAATTACTGGCGCGCATCGCGCCCGTGGCGGCCCTGCTCGATGCGCGCCATGGCGGCACGCCGCATGCGGACAGCCTGGCGGCGCAGGCGGCCAAGCTGGCCGACCCCGATGCGACGCCATCGGCCAGGGTGCTGGCCGAGCTGCGCGCCAACGGCGGCTCGTTTGCCGCCTTCGGCCTGCAGCAAAGCGAGCGCCATGCCGCCCATTTCCGCGCGCAGCCGCCGACGGCCGCGGAAAGCGCGTATTTCGACCAGCTGGCCGCCAGCTCGCTGGCCGAACAGCGCGCCATGGAAGCGGCGCCAAGCGGCAGCTTCGACGACTTCGTCGCCGCCTACCGCGCCAGCACCCTGTGTTCGCACACCTGACGCCGACCTTGCGCAACGGGCCCCCATGCTGACCTTCTACAATGAGTTGCACAGCCAGCACCGGGGCCGCGTCGAATGGTTTCGCGGCGCCATGGTGCCGTGCTTCGAGACGCCGGAACGGGCCGACATGGTGGTGGCCGAGCTGGGACGGCGCAACCTGGGCCGCATCGTCACGCCGCACGGTGTGCCGCTGACGTCGCTCGAGCGCATCCACACGCCGCGCTACCTGCATTTCCTGCGCCACGCCTGGCACGACTGGCTGGCGCTCGATCCCGACAACGCGGGCAAGGATGCGCTGCCATCCGTGTGGCCCGTGCGCACCTTGCGCCACGACATCGAACCGGAGAATTTCACGGCCAGACTGGGCCTGTACTCGATGGACAACGGCACGCCGCTGACGGCCGGCACGTGGACGGCGGCCAAGACGGGCGCCGACTGCGCCGTCAACGCGGCGCACGCGCTGCGCCTGGGCGAGCGGGCCACGTTCGCCCTGACGCGTCCGCCGGGCCACCACGCGGGCAGCGATTTCTTCGGCGGCTACTGCTACCTGAACAACGCGGCCCTGGCCGCGCAGCATCTGCTCGACGACGGCGCGCGCAAGGTGGCCATCCTCGATATCGACTACCACCACGGCAACGGCACCCAGAGCATTTTCTATGCGCGCGACGACGTGCTGTTCGCCTCGATCCACGCCGACCCGCGCAACGAATACCCGTTTTATCTTGGCCACGCCGACGAGACGGGCGCCGGCGCGGGACTCGGCTACAACGTCAACCTGCCGCTGCCGGCAGGCAGCTCCACGGCCAGCTGGTTCGCCGCGCTGGAAACGGCCTGCCTGCGCATCAATATGTATGCGCCCGACGCGCTGGTGGTCTCGCTCGGCGTCGACACCTTCGCCGGCGACCCGCTGTCGCACTTCGCCCTGCAAAGCGGCGACTACCTGCGCGTGGGCGAACGCCTGGCGCATTTGAACCTGCCCACCGCCTTCATCCTCGAAGGCGGCTATGCGGTGAAGGAAATCGGCATCAATGTGGTCAATGTGCTGGAAGGCTTCGAGACGGCGGAGTAAGGCAAGCCGGCGATGCGTGCAACATGCGGCGATACCGGATGGCCCGGCTGAGCGCCGGGATATCCGGTCAGGGAGGCAGGGCTAGGCGGAAAGCGTACGGCGGCGTGCCCGCGCCAGGTACATGAGGGCCAGGCCCGCGGGCAGCATCAGCGCGGCCGTCGGCTCGGGAACGCCAAACGCGACCATATTGAAGCTCGTCTTGTCGCTCCAGTTATAGCGGACGGACCAGTTTCCCCCATGGAATATGTCTCCTGCGCCATAGGTGAAGTGACTGCCGATCACGGTCTCGCTAAACCACCAGCGGTTATAAAATTCGTCCGCCCCATGGGTGCCGACTGTATAGTCAAGTTGCCCCGTCAGCGCATAACTGAAGTTGTACACGTTGCATGTGAGGTAGTAACCACCGCATCCCGAGCCGCCCGGATTGGCCACTTGCGGCAAAAACCGGTCGCCGTCGGATTCGAAATAGCTGAGTTCATTCAGGGCGATCACCCCATCGGCATTACGGTCCTCCCCGACGAATTCCCCCTTGAGCACCATGTCGGGATGGAACACGCCGGTCGCCGCGTCGACAAAGCCTCGATAGGTAAAATGCCATATTCCTGGCTCCGCATGAGCAGGAGATATTCCGGCGACACATAGCACCGCATACAACAGATACTTTTTCATGGTTTCCTCGTATGTTAGTAAGACGTTATACAGGCAGGTATCGGAAGTGACGGCACGCCGTCGAGGGCGATGTTAGCATAATTACAATTATGCCAAATCCGCGCAGGGTTTCCCCTGTGGCCAAGAATGCAGGCAAATGCTTGCAATTCGATAGGCACGCGCGGCCTGGCAGGCCGCCATGCGGTGAGGGAGTTGGGACGGCGCGCAGGTGTCGGGACGACGGAGCAAGGCCGCTGAGGCCTTGCACAGTTACATATTCCGGAACAAGGCCATGAACGGCTGGCTCACGGCCAGGGTTTCCGGCCGCGTCTTCAGGCGCAGGGCGCCGCGCCCCACCTCGTCGCGCGTGACGGAGGCCACCATCTTCATGTTGACGATGGTGGAGCGGTGGATCTGTTTGAAAATGGCCGGGTCGAGCACGTCGAGCAATTCGCGGATCGGCTTGCGCAGCAGCGCCTCGCCATCGGCCGTCATGACGGCCGTGTACTTGGTGTCGGATTGAAAATAGGCGATGTCGTCCACCATGATCAATCGCGTATCCTTGCCGCAGCTGGCCGTCAGCCACACCAGCGGCGGCGACTTGGCCACCGCCGGCAGGGCGCCGCTCAATTGCTGCAGCAGGCCGGCCAGCACGCTGTCGCCGGGCGCGCCCTTGCCGGCGCGTGCCCGCACGCGCTGCAGGGTCGCCTGCAGGCGCTCGCGTCCGATCGGCTTGAGCAGGTAATCGACGGCACCCTTGTCGAACGCGTCGATCGCGTACTGGTCGTAGGCCGTGACGAACACCACCTGGGTGGCGGGACTCGCTTCCAGCGCGCCGGCCGCCACTTCCAGCCCCGTCAGGCCCGGCATGCGGATATCGAGAAACGCCACGTCGGGACGCAGGGTGGCGATGGCCTCGAGCGCCGTGCCGCCGTCATCGCAGGCGGCGACGATGCGCAGGCCGGGCCATTCCTCGGCCAGCAGGGCCACCAGCGCGTCGCGCAGCAGGGTTTCGTCTTCGGCGATGACGCACGTCATGCCATCCAGAGTCCTATCCATATGACGCTCCTTGCGCCGTGCTGTCGGGCACCGTGATGGTGGCCGTCACGCCATCGGGGAAATTGGCGACGATGGCAAACGCGGCGGCATTGCCGTAGGTCAGGCGCAGGCGTTCGCGCACATTGCGCAAGCCGATGCCCGTGCCGGCGCCGTCGTCGCTGAAGCCCTTGCCATCGTCGGCCACCGTGACGATCACCGTGCCATTGCCGCTGCGCGCCATGATCCAGACGGTGCCGCCGCCGCTTTTCGGCTCCAGCCCGTGCTTGATGGCGTTCTCCACCAGGGTTTGCAGCATCATCGGCGGCAATTCCACCTGGCGCAGGTATTGCGGCACCTCGATCTGCAGGTTCAGGCGGGTGCCCATGCGGATTTTCAGGATATCGAGGTAGGCGCGCGCCCGCTCGAGTTCCGTGCCCAGGGTCGACATGGCTTGCTCCGTGCGCGGCAGCGAGTGGCGCAGGTACAGGATCAGGTTGCCCAGCATCTCGTCGGCGCGGGCCGGGTCGCTGCGCGTGAGCAGCTGGGCGCTGGCCAGGGTGTTGTACAGGAAGTGCGGCTCCACCTGCGCATGCAGCAGGCTCAGTTTGGCCACCGTGAGTTCCTTTTCCGTCACCGTCTGGCGCGCCTCGGCCTGCTCGCCGCGCCGGCGCTGCGCCACCCGCCGCGTGAGCGCCCGCGTCACCGCTTCCGCATTTTCCAGGTTGCTGCCATGGTCGACGAGGAACCAGTCGGTCCAGGCATTGCGCGCCGGCTCGCAGATCAGGGTCACGCTGCCCGCTTCGCCATTCGGCGTGACGGTGGCGAGGATCTGGTTCGGCCGCGGTTCGAGGAATCCCAGCACGCGCATGCGCGGCAGGCCCGTATGCGTATAGGGCGCCGCGCGGCGCACGCGGGCTTGCACCTGCAGGCTGTCGCGCGCGCTTTCGACCACTTCGCTGCCCGGCAGTTCGCGGATGGCCGCGTCGATCATGTCGAACGCTTCGCCCGCCTCGAACGGGATCTCGATCTGGCGCCGCTGGCGGCTCGACAGCGTGCTGGCATTGACCTCGCCGGCGATCAGGCGCACGCGGCGCACGTGCGAAAACGCGTTCGTGATGACGGCGCAGGCCAGCAGCGCGCCGGCGATGACAAAGAAGCCTTCAGTGTGCCCGAAGACATAGCGCAGGAAATTCTCGACCAGGATGGCGGTGGCGACGATATACGTGATCATCGTGGCCAAGGCGAGGCGGAGAATAAAGAAGAGGCTGGTCATGATTTTTCCCTGGGAGTGAAGTGGGGCCAAGCATAACAATCGGCTCCAGCGGCGGTGGCCATTATGCGACGGAAGCCCCGTAGTGGCGACAAAGGCAAGAAAATAAAGCACAAACAGCTGCCGCCTCAAAATAAAATCGCTTGCAATTAAATAGTGCGCGATATATATTGCATGCATGGACACCGCAGTGAACAGTTTTTGCAGACGTGCAGGCCCATGAAACAAGTAGCACACTATTTAGTCGTCAACTATTTAAATCATACGAGGAAAACCATCATGTCGATCAAACAAGTCCTGTACCGCGCTGTCGCCACCGCCACCGGAGGCCGCGAAGGCCGCGCCATCTCGTCCGACAATGTGCTGGACGTGAAACTGACCACGCCGAAGGAATTGGGCGGCAATGGCGCCGTCGGCACCAATCCGGAACAACTGTTCGCCGCCGGCTACTCGGCCTGCTTCATCGGCGCCATGAAATTCGTCGCCGGCCGCGACAAGATCGCCCTGCCGGCAGACCTGGCCATCGAAGGCCACGTCGGCATCGGCGCCATCGAGACGGGCTTCGGCATCGAAGTGGAACTGAAGATCGCGCTGCCGGGCATGGAGCGCGCCGCCGCCGAAGCGCTGGTCGCCGCCGCCCACATCGTCTGCCCTTACTCGAACGCCACGCGCGGCAACATCGACGTCACCCTGACGCTCGTGTAATCCCCGCCGCCTGGGGGCACATCCCCGGCCGCGCCCCCAGGCGCCGCCGGGGATTTTTGTCAGCGCAGCGCCTGCAGCAGCCGCTCCGCCAGGGCTGGCGCGGAGGCCGGATTCTGCCCCGTGATCAGCTCGCGGTCGACCACCACGTGGCTGGCCCACGGCGCCTGGTTCGACACATACTGCGCGCCGGCCGCCTGCAAGCCCGACTGCGGATAAAACTTCATCGTCCCGCCTTGCAACGCGCCCTGCGCCGCCGCCTCTTCCTGATTGCTGATCACCGTCATGCGGTAGCCGCCGTAGATCCAGCCGGCGGGCCTGGCGGGTGTCTGGCCCGCTTCCAGCGCCGCCGTGAACGCCGCCGCCTGCGGCAGGGCCGACAGCAGGGCGATGGGGCCATGGCACAGCAGGGCCGTCGGCTTGCCATCCGCGTGGAACTGGCGCAGCAGGGCGCCCAGGCTGGCATCCTTCAATAAATCCTGCATCGGCGCGTGGCCGCCCGGCACCAGCACGGCCGCGTAGTGGCCATAGCCGATCTGCGCCACCCTTTTCAGGCTGATGACGGGCGAGCGGCCAGGCACGGTCAGCGCCAGCTGCTCCAGCAAGGCCTTGTGCGCCGCATGCGCGGCCCCGTCGCCGCCAAAATAGTCGGCCGTATCGGAGCTGGCGTCGAGCGTGGGCGCCTTGCCTTGCGGCGTGGCGAACGTCACCGTATGGCCCGCGTCGAGCAGCTTTTTCACGGGCTGCATCAATTCATTCAGATAAAAACCCGTCTGGAACACCTTGCCGTCGCGCAAGTCGAGATGGTTCGCATCGGACAGCACGACGAGGACGTCGGCCGCCTGGACGCTGGAAAAGGCGGCGAGCAGCAGGCTGCCGAGCAGTAGTTTTTTCATGGTGTGGCCTTTCTGTCGAGAGGTCACCAGCATATTGCCAATCAAAATATAAAAAAATGATCAATAATGCAGCACACTGATGCGCAATACGACCGAATGGACGAAGGGGAGCGAGATGGATAAATTGCAGGCGATGCAACTGTTTCGCCGCGTGGCCGAGCTGGGCAGCTTTCGCCGCGCGGCCGACGAGCTGGACCTGTCGGCCTCGTATGTGAGCCGGCGCATCGGCCAGCTGGAGCAGGAGCTGGGCGGGCGCCTGATGACGCGCACCACGCGCCAGCTGGCCCTGACGGAAACGGGCGCCGCCTACCTCGAGCACTGCCGCAAGCTGCTCGACGAGCTGGCGCAGGCCGAGGACATGGTGGCCCATTCGACGGCGCACGTGACGGGTCGATTGCGCATCAATGCCCCGCTGTCGCTGGGCGTGGGCGAACTGGCCGAGGGCCTGGCCGATTTCATGGCCGACTGGCCCGCGCTGCGCCTCGACGTCGACCTGAAGGATGAATACGTGGACCTGGCGGCCGCCAACTACGACCTGGGGTTTCGCGTCACCACGGCGCTCACCGATTCGAGCTATGTGGCGCGCCACATCCACGACTACCGCCTGCATATCTGTTGCGCGCCGGCCTACCTGGAACGCCACGGCCCCCTGCTGGCGCCGACGGAACTGACGCGCCAGCGCTGCTTCATCTACAGCCACGCCCTGTTCGGCAACCGCTGGCCGCTGCGCCATGCGGGACCGCACAGCGACATCGAAGTGCCGAACTGGGTGCGCACGAATAACACGCTGTTCATGCGCAGCCTGATCCTGCGCGGCCTGGGCATCGGCATCCTGCCCACCTTTGTCTGCCGCGAAGCGCTGGCCAGCGGCGCCCTGGTCGAACTGTTCCCCGAAGTGGAACGCCCCAGCCTGGCGCTGTTCGCCATCTATCCGTCGCGCCAGCTGGTGGCGCCGCGCGTGACGCGCTGCATCGAGCACCTGAAGCAATGGTATGCGCAGCGCTATCCCACGCCGGAGGCGGGAAGCCGGTAAAATCACGGCCACGATAATTGAAGGATGACCCATGATCAGCTGGCAATGGACGACGTTCGACGCACTCGGCCCCCACGACTTGTACCAGGTGCTGGCCTTGCGCCAGCGCGTGTTCGTCATCGAGCAGCAGTGCATCTACCCGGACCTCGACGGGCATGACCAGCGGGCCATGCATCTGCTGGGCTGGCACGACGTCGATGGCCAGCCGGTGCTGGCCGCCTATCTGCGCGTGCTGGCGCCGGGCGCCAAATACGTGGAAATGTCGCTGGGCCGCGTGCTGACGGCGCCCGAGGCGCGCAGCACGGGCGCCGGCAGGCAGCTGCTGGTCGAAGGCATCGCGCGCGCGGAACGCCAGCATCCCGGCCACGCCATCCGCATCGGCGCCCAGCACTACCTGGAGCGCTTCTACCAGTCGTTCGGCTTTGTCACCGTCAGCGCGCCGTACGATGAAGACGGCATACAGCACGTCGACATGCTGCGCCCCGTGGCGCAGGACACGACGGCATGACGACGGCCCTCATCTCCTGGAGCGGCGGCAAGGATTCCTGCCTGGCCCTGTGGCGCGCGCGCAACAGCGGCATGGCCGTGCCGCTGTTCGTCACGGCCATGGATGAGGATGGACGCAAGTCGCGCTCGCACGGCGTGCCGCCGGCGCTGCTCGAGGCGCAGGCGGCCAGCCTGGGCGCGCGCCTGCAGCGCTATCACGCCAGCTGGGCCAGTTATGAAGAGAAGTTCATCGCCATGCTGCGCGCGGCAAAGGACGATGGCATCGCCCACGCCCTGTTTGGCGACATCGACCTGCAGCCGCACCGCGACTGGGAAGAAAAAGTCTGCGCCGCAGCCGGCTTGACGGCGCACCTGCCGCTGTGGGGCGAAGAGCGGCGCGCGCTGGTCGACGAATTTCTCGCCGCCGGCTTCAAGGCCATCGTCGTCTGCATCAATGGCCAGCACCTGCCGCGCGAGTTTTGCGGGCGCGAGTTCGACGCCGCCTTCCTGGCCGACCTGCCGCCCGGCGTCGACGCCTGCGGCGAAAACGGCGAATTCCACACCTTCGTCTACGATGGCCCCGCCTTCAGCGCACCCGTGGCCCTGCGCCGCGCACAGGTGCTGCAGTATGACGCGCCGGCCAATCTGGGCGGCGCCACGTATTACTTCCAGGAGCTGGCGCCGGCCTGAAGCGGGTCCCCCAACGCAAAAGGGCGATTCCGTGGAATCGCCCTTCTCTGTCATGGCCCTGCGCGTGGCTTACTTGGCCTTCGCCAAGTCCGTCAGCGTGACCTCGAACACCAAGCCGGCGTAAGGCGGCACCACCAGCACGCCCGCCTTGTTGCGGCTGCCGATGGCGCCATAGCCGAGGTCAGATGGAATCACCAAGCGGCGCGTGCCGCCCACCTGCATGCCGACGATGCCGCGCTCCCAGCCCTGGATTACCTTGCCCAGGCCGAGGACAAACGGGAAAGCGGCGCTACCTACGTTGGTATCGAACTGGGTCCCTTTGCTGTCCGGCTTGCTCGCGTCATACAGCCAGCCCGTATAAATCACCTGCAAGGTATCGCCCGCTGCCGCTGCCGCGCCGCTGCCTTTCACCAGATCGGGAAAGAGAAACTCTTTGACTTGCGTGTTCGGGTCAAGCACGACCGGCTTCTCGGTGTTGGCAGCGGCGCCACAGGCGGTCAGTGCCACGGCGCAAGCGAGGGTGGCGATCATTTGAAATACCGATTTCATGGTTTCCCTTTAAATATTGGAGTGTGACTGGCGCCCGTACGGTGCGGAGCGGTACGGGCTGGAGTTTAACAGGACTGGTGGGGCCCATTTGTAAGCAGACGTAAGCACGGCGGTTGATAGTGCGTCAATACAACATTGACGCACTAACCACATTCTCTAGATTTCCACCTGCGTACCGAGTTCGATCACGCGGTTGCTCGGGATCTGGTAGTAGTCGGCCGCCGTGCGCGC
The DNA here is from genome assembly GCF_030397695.1 of Janthinobacterium sp. SUN118. NCBI lineage: Bacteria > Pseudomonadati > Pseudomonadota > Betaproteobacteria > Burkholderiales > Oxalobacteraceae > Janthinobacterium > Janthinobacterium sp. SUN118. The sequence goes on from NZ_JAPUBV010000002.1 coordinate 547,363, forward strand.
ATTGCGCGACATGGTGACGAACAAATGCTCGCGCCACGGCATCATGCCGGCGCCCGGCGTGGAAATGATGGTCTGGCGGGCGATGAAGAACGACGTTTCCATCATCTCGAAGTCCAGCCCCTGCTCCGCGCACTGCGCCAGCGCGCCAGGAATGTCAGGCTCATCCTTGAAGCCGTAATGCACGTTGACCTGGTAGCACTGGTGTCCCAGGTCCACCACGCGCACGCGCTCGGACGGCGCCACCCACGGCTCCTCGTGCATGAAGACGGTGAGGAAGATGACGCGTTCATGCAAAACCTTGTTGTGCAGCAAGTTGTGCAACAGCGCATGCGGCACGCCATCCGTTTCGCCGCGCAGGAAGATGGCCGTGCCGGGCACGCGCAGCGGCGGCGCGATGAACAGCGACGAGAGGAAATCGTCGAGCGGAATCGCGTGCTTTTCCAGGTTCTGGAACACCAGCTGGCGGCCCCGCTTCCAGGTCAGCATGACGATGAAGAGGATCGAGCCCAGCAGCAGCGGGAACCAGCCGCCGTGGAACAGCTTCAGCGCCGTCGCCGCCACCAGATTGACGTCGATGATGAGGAAAAATCCCGTGGCGGCCCAGCACAGCGCCAGATTCATCTTCCAGCGGTAGCGGATGACGAAGAAGGTCAGGATGGTGGTCGACAGCATGGTGGCCGTGACGGCGATGCCGTAGGCGGCGGCCAGGTTTTCCGACGAGCCGAAGCCGACCACGGCCAGCAGCACGACGAACAGCTGCAGCCAGTTCACGGCGGGAATGTAGATCTGGCCAATTTCGCTTTCCGACGTGTGGCGCACGCGCATGCGCGGCAGGAAGCCCAGCGCGATGGCTTGCTTGGTCATCGAGAAGGTGCCGGAAATGGTCGCCTGCGACGCGATCACGGTGGCCATGGTCGACAGAATCACCAGCGGATACACGCTCCAGGCGCCCAGCTGCTGGTAAAACGGATTCGTCACGGCTTCCGGGTGCGCCAGCAGCAGGCCGCCCTGGCCCAGGTAATTCAGACTCAGGGCCGGAAAGGCGATCAGGAACCAGGCCATGCGGATCGGCTTCTTGCCGAAGTGGCCCATGTCCGCATACAGCGCCTCGGCGCCCGTCAGCGCCAGCACCACGGCGCCCAGCGCGACAAACGCGACGAAACCGTTATCGAGCAGGAAGCTGGCCGCGTACATGGGGTTGAGGGCGGCCAGGATGGCCGGCGACTTGATGATGTTGACCACGCCCATGCCGGCCAGCGCGGCAAACCACAACACCATGATGGGCGCGAAATAGCGGCCGATGCCGGCCGTGCCGTGCGACTGCACCGAATACAGGGCCACCAGCACCACGATTGTCAGCGGCACGACATAGGAACTCAGGGCCGGCGTGGCCACTTCCAGGCCCTCGATCGCCGACAGCACGGAAATGGCGGGCGTGATCACGCTGTCGCCATAGAACAGGGTGGCGCCGAAGACGCCGATCACCATCAACGGGAAGTGCCAGCGCGACACCTTGCTGACGGACGACAGCACCAGTGCCATCAGCGCCATGATGCCGCCCTCGCCGCGGTTGTCGGCGCGCAGCACCAGGGTCACGTACTTGAGCGAGACGATCAGGGTCAGGCCCCAGAAGATCAGCGAGATGATGCCCAGCAAGTTGTTGTGCGTCAATGCCAGGCCGTGCGCCGGATCAAACACGGTTTTCAGGGTGTACAGCGGACTGGTGCCGATATCGCCGTAGACAATGCCGACGGCGGCCAAGGTCAAGCCGGCCAGGCCGCTTTTTTTATGTTGCGACGTCAAGATTGCACCCGTTTTTGTTTTGTTGCATCGCACAATATGATAGGTATTAGCAAATAGCAAGAGTATTTTTGCATGGTTCCGGGCTGCCCCAAGGTCGTTGTTTTATACCGCTGCGCCTGGTCGGGCGGGCTGGCGGCCATTGATTTGTTGCCATTCTACGCCTCGCCAGCGGCGCCGGGCAGCCCCAGGTAATTTCAGCGATAATGACAGACTGTCTACTCTGAAGCGAACGCCATCATGAATCCTGGCATGCTGTACGCCTCCCTCGCCTTCCTGTGCTGGGGTCTGTTCCCCCTGTATTTCCATGCCATCGACGACATCGCGCCGCAGGAAATCCTCGCCAACCGCATGGTCTGGTCGCTGCTGTTCCTCGGCGTGGTGCTGACCGTGCGCCGCCAGTGGAGCTGGCTGGGCAGCCTGCGCGGCCAGCCGAAGGTGGTGGCCGGCTTCGTCGCCAGCGCCTTCCTGTTGTCGGCCAACTGGTTCATCTATATCTGGGCCGTCAACAATGGCCATGTGGTCGATGCCAGTCTCGGCTACTTCATCACGCCGCTGATCAATGTCATGCTGGGTTTCCTGCTGCTGCACGAGCGCCTGCGCCGCCTGCAGTGGCTGGCCATCGCCCTGGCCGCCTGCGGCGTGGCCTGGCTCACCTGGCAGGCGGGCCAGGTGCCGTGGATCGCCCTGCTGCTGGCCGCCACCTTTGGCGGCTATGGCTTGCTGCGCAAGACGGCGTCGCTGGGCGCGCTGGAAGGCTTGTCATTCGAAACCCTGATTTTGTTCCCGCTGGCACTGGCCTACATGCTGTGGCTGGCGTGGCATGGCCAGAGCGGCTTCGTCAATACGGATTCGTCCGCCACGCGCGCCCTGCTGCTGGCGTCCGGCCCCATCACGGCCATTCCCCTGCTGCTGTTCGCCGCCGGCGCGCGGCGCCTGCCGCTGGCCGTGCTGGGCTTGCTGCAATACATCGCCCCCACGGGCCAGCTGCTGATCGGCGTGTGGGTCTTCCACGAAGCGTTCACCCCGGAGCGCATGCTGGGCTTCCTCGTCATCTGGACGGCGCTGGCCCTGTATGCGGCCGAGGGCCTGTGGACGGCCCGCCGCGCGCGCAGCGCCGCCTAGTCTTGCCCTGGCGCCCGTTTCCGCAGCGCGCAGCGCTGGCCGGAAGCTGGCGTTTACCGTATCCTGTCCGTCTTTGTATATCACCCGAGATTTCTAATGGCAAATTACGTCTACACCATGAATCGCGTGGGCAAAATCGTCCCGCCCAAGCGCCAGATTCTGAAAGATATTTCCCTCTCCTTCTTCCCAGGCGCGAAGATCGGCGTGCTGGGCCTGAACGGCTCCGGTAAATCGACGCTGCTGAAGATCATGGCAGGCATCGACACCGACATCCAGGGCGAAGCCGTGCCCATGCCGGGCCTGAACATCGGCTACCTGCCGCAGGAACCGCAGCTGGACCCGGAAAAGACCGTGCGCCAGGAAGTCGAATCGGGCCTGGGCGAAGTGTTTGAAGCGCAAGCCAAGCTGGAAGCCGTATACGCCGCGTACGCCGAGGAAGACGCCGATTTCGACGCCCTGGCCACGGAACAGGCGCGCCTGGAAGCGATCATTTCGACGTCCGACGGCGGCAATCTGAACCTGCAGCTGGAAATGGCCGCCGACGCGCTGCGCCTGCCGCCATGGGATGCCAAGGTCGGCGTGCTGTCCGGCGGTGAAAAACGCCGCGTGGCGCTGTGCAAGCTGCTGCTGTCGAAACCGGACATGCTGCTGCTTGACGAACCGACCAACCATCTGGATGCGGAATCGGTCGACTGGCTGGAACAATTCCTGCTGCGCTTCCCGGGCACCGTCGTCGCCATCACCCATGATCGCTACTTCCTCGACAACGCGGCAGAGTGGATCCTGGAGCTGGACCGCGGCAGCGGCATTCCATGGAAGGGCAATTACTCGACCTGGCTGGAGCAGAAGCAGGCCCGCCTGAAGCAGGAAGAGTCGACGGAATCGGCGCGCCAGAAGGCGCTGCAGAAGGAATTGGAATGGTCGCGCCAGAACCCGAAAGCGCGCCAGGCCAAGTCGAAGGCCCGCCTAGCCCGCTTCAACGAGCTGTCCGAGCACGAATACCAGAAACGCAACGAAACGCAGGAAATCTTCATTCCCGTGGCCGAACGCCTGGGCAATGACGTCATCGAGTTCAAGAACGTGTCGAAAGCGTTTGGCGACCGCCTGCTGATCGATAACCTGAGCTTTACCGTGCCGCCAGGCGCCATCGTCGGCATCATCGGCCCCAACGGCGCCGGTAAATCGACCCTGTTCAAGATGATCACCGGCAAGGAAACACCGGACAGCGGCGAAGTGGCCATCGGCCAGACGGCGCGCGTTTCCATCGTCGACCAGAACCGCGATTCGCTGGCCGACAACAAGTCCGTGTTCGAGGACGTCTCCGGCGGCGCCGACATGCTGACCGTGGGCCGCTTCGAAATGCCGTCGCGCGCCTACCTGGGCCGCTTCAACTTCAAGGGCTCGGACCAGCAGAAACTCGTGGGCAACCTGTCCGGCGGCGAACGCGGCCGTCTGCACCTGGCCAAGACGTTGTTGATGGGCGGCAACGTCCTGCTGCTCGATGAACCGTCGAACGATCTGGACGTGGAAACCTTGCGCGCGCTGGAAGATGCTCTGCTGGAATTTGCCGGCAGCGTGATGGTCATCTCGCATGATCGCTGGTTCCTCGACCGTATCGCCACGCACATCCTGGCCTTCGAAGGCAACTCGCAGGTCACCTTCTTTGACGGCAACTATCAAGAGTACGAAGCCGACAAGAAGAAACGCCTGGGCGAAGAAGGCGCGAAACCGAAGCGTATCCGCTACAAGCCTTTGACGACCTAAGTTTTACGTCTGGCCATGCAAAAAGGCAGTTACCTCGCGGTAACTGCCTTTTTTTTCAGCACAGTTCTTAAAACCGTAGCCAGCGGCAACGAGTTCTAGCCGAGAAACGCAACTGTGCCGAGGCACAGTGCGCATCGCAGGTCAAATCGCGCGGCGCAGCCGGTTTTTAGAAATTGTAGCGGGCGCCCAGTGCCAGGCCCGTAGCCTTGCGGCCCTGGTCGGCGCTCTTGCCGAAGTGTTCCACTTCCGCCGTCAGCGAGACTTTCTCGTTGATCGCGTACTGCGCACCGACGGAAGCGTACACGCCCGTCTTGTCATTGCCGCTGATGCCGGTCGACAGGCCGGTGCCGCTCAGGCTATTCTTGACCTTGGCCACGCCCAGCTTGCCGAACACGCCGACCTTGTCCGTCACGGGCATGGTGGCCTTGCCGGCCAGGTAGTAGCCGTGCGAATCGCTCTTCACCTTGCCATTGCCGGCGCTGGTGACATAGCTGTAATCCTTGCTGCCGAAATCGGCGTAGCCGCCCTCGATCGCCCAGGTTTTATCGAAATCGTAACCGGCGAAGACCTTGGCACCGGCCTTGTAGCCGCTGTGATTATCGGCGCTGGTGGCGCCAGGAATATCGAAGTTATAGCGGTTGCCCGTGATGCCGGCACCCACATAGGCGCCTTCGGCGTGCGCGGCGCTCATGCCGGTCAGTGCGGTAATGGAAGCGATCATTGCAAACAGGATTTTCTTTTTCATCATGTTCTCTCTTTCAATTAATGAATGGTGCCTGAATTCGCAGTTCAGCGAAGTGCGATGCATACACAATAACAGCCGAAAAAAGCTACGTCTTTCTCCATTCCGTAAGAACTGTGACAAGATGTAAGTCAACATTCCAAACTGACAATAACGACAAAATGCGCCCCGTTGAGCGAACTTAAGCTAGACTTAAGAGAACAATTGAATTTCAACGAAGAGGAGAGGTGCATGCACAAACGCCAGTTTCTCGCCGCCGCCCTGGCTGCCACCGCCCTGCCCGCCATTGGCTGGGCAGCCCCCACCGGCCCGCGTGGTCCAGCCCTGCTGACCGTGACGGGCAGCATCGACAAGCCGAACCGGGGTCCGTTCGACGCCGTGCGCGACCAGATGATGCACAAGCAAAAAATCAGCTTTGAGCGGGCGCGGGCGTTCGACTTCGCGGCGCTGGCGAACTTGCCGGCACGCACCATCCATCCCACGCTGGAATATGACGGCAAGGGACACGCCCTGCGCGGACCGCTACTGGTCGAGGTATTGAAGGCGGCCGGTGCGCCCGAGGAAGAGTCCGTGCGCCTGCTGCTGCGCGGCGTCGATGGCTATGCGGCGGCGCTGACCATGGCACAGGCGCGCGCGCAGCGTTTTATTGTCGCCACCCATCTCGACGGGCAGCCGATGGCGCTCGGCGGCCTGGGGCCGCTCTGGGCCATCCACGATGCGGACCGCATCGCGGCCGTGGCGGCCCTGCCGCTGGCCGAACGTTTCGCCAGTTGCCCGTGGGCCCTGTATCACATCGGTGTGGAGACGGCTTGAACTATCTACAACGCCAGGCAAGGCCGTAGCGAGCGGCGGTGAGGCCCGGCGCCCCCGCCGGCCTGAGAAGCGGCGCCGTGCGAATGCGCGCGGCCGCCGAGGCAGCGCATCGGCGGCCGCAAATCACGACGCGCGGTCGGTGTTGACAGGCGTTTAGGCGTAGGCTTCGGCCATCGACATGACGCGCGGCGCGATGGCGATGCCGTGTTCCTCGAACAGGGCCGTGATGGCCGCCAGGTTGTGCGTGCACTCGTCCGTCTTCCAGCCCTTGAAGATGTCCGTGCCATCCTTCTGGAAATGCAGGTCCAGCACCTTGCCCTGGTCCTTGTGCAGATAGGGCGAACTGTAGGTGTTTTCGTAGCCGAGCGCCTTCAGTTGTCCCAGCAAGGCATGCGGTGGATTGTCGGGGTCGGTGGCGAGGAACACGCCGAAGGTCTTGCCTGGCGGCTTGGCGGCGATATCGACTTCATAAATGCCGGGGGCCTTGCTGACGGACGTACTCTTTAAAAATAACATGCAACACTCCCTGCGCGTGGTGCCCTGCGCCGGAAACGGGCGGCAGGACAGGGGCGGTGCGCGATGATTCCCCTCATCAAATCTTATTGCCAATTTGCATCTTTGTCGACAAATCGGCACTTTTATTTGGTAAATCGTGGTTATCTTGTCGCGCCACCGGCTGTAAATTGCCAATAAATCTAGTTATCATTGCGCCAATACTCGGCCTGCTGCATACTTTTGGCTTGCGTCAAGATTGCCCCCGGCCCTATCGTCTGGGCCAAGATCCGCGCGCCCCTGGCCTGCCCCATACCCGTCTCCATGCGCCTTCTGTCGATCAAGTACCGCCTGCTGCTGCTCCTGACCCTGATCCTGGGGGCGGGCTTCCTCGCCACCAGCCTGGCCAGCTACCTGGCGTCGCGCGAGGCCATCGAACACGGCATCGCCGACCAGACCCTGCCCTTGACGGGCGACAATATCTATTCCGAAATCCAGAAAGACATGCTGCGCCCCGTCTTCATCTCCTCGCTGATGGCGCACGACACCTTCGTGCGCGACTGGATACTTGCCGGCGAACGCGATCCGGCGCAGATCGTGCGCTACCTGGCCGAAGTCAAGAAGAAGTACGGCGCCATCACCAGCTTTCTCGTCTCCGACAAGAGCAGCAAATACTATTACGCCGAAGGCACCCTGAAATCCGTCAGCCCGCAGGCGACGCGCGACATTTGGTACTACCGCGTGCGCGCCATGAACAAGACGGACTATGAAACGAATGTCGACGTCGACATGGCCAACCGCGACAGCATGACCATCTTCATCAACCACCGCGTGTATGACTACCATGGCCAGTTCATCGGCGCCACCGGCATCGGCCTGACCCTGGCCACCATGAGCCACATCATCGACCGCTACCAGGCGCGCTTCCACCGCAATATCTATTTTGTCGATGGCAGCGGCAACCTGGTCCTGGCGGGCAAGAGCATGCGCGATGGCCACGGCAATATCCGCAACCTGCCCGGCATCAGCGCCATCGCCGACCAGATCATCAACCACCAGAGCGCGCCGACACATCTGTCCTACCAGCTGGGGCGCGCGGAAATCCTCGTCAACTCGCGCTTCATTCCCGAACTGGGCTGGTACCTGGTGGTCGAGCAGAATGTCAGCGACGAGGTCAGGTCGCTGCAGCGCGTGTTCATCCTGAACCTGGCCATCAGCTTTGGCGTCACCCTGCTGGTACTGGTCCTGACCTTGCTGACGGTGAACCGCTACCAGCGCCGCATCGAGCGCATCGCTTCCACCGATGCGCTGACCGGCTTGCTGAACCGCCAGTCGCTGGAATTGCTGTTCCAGCGCGCCATGCTCCTGTCCAGGCGCCAGGCGCAGCCGATGTCGGCCATCCTCTTCGACATCGATTTCTTCAAGCGCGTCAACGATACCCACGGCCACCTGTGGGGCGACAAGGTCATTCGCGGCGTGGCCGACGTGGCGCGCGCCACCGTGCGCGAAAGCGACGTCATCACGCGCTGGGGCGGCGAGGAATACCTGGTATTGCTGAACAATTGCAGCCTGGCGCAGGCGCTGGAAGTGGCGGAAAACCTGCGTACCGCCGTCGAACGCCACGATTTCGGCATGCCGGCGCCGCACGTGCCCGTGACGATCAGCCTGGGCGTGGCCGAATACCGGCTGGACGAAAGCGAATCGGCCTTCTTTTCACGCGCCGACAGCGCCCTGTACCAGGCGAAACAGCATGGACGCAATGGCGTCCATGCGAGTTGAGTCACTCGCCGATTGACTGCGCGCGCTTGCGCCGGGCCAGCGCCTGCGTGGGCGCCACCAGAGACCGGTACAACTCGCCCGTGGCGGCATCCCATTGCTGCACCGCCTGCTGCTGGCGCGCCACGGTCGCCAGGTCGCCGCGCGCGATGGGGCCGGACAGTGCCGGGGCCGCGCCCAGGCGGAACACATTGGCCACCGCTTCCGTCACCAGGGGCTGCGCCAGTTCGCGCGCCACGGCTTCGGGGATGCCGGCCGCCTGGTAGGCGCGCAGGGCGGCATCGAGCACCGTCACCAGGTAATTGCTGGCAAACACGGCGGCGGCGTGGTACAGGGTCTTGGCGGCCGGATCGATGGGCACGGGACGCGCGCCGATGGCGATCAAGGCTGGCGTCAGGAAGGCCAGCGCCAGCGCATCGCCCTCCACGCCACAGAATGTGCCGTCAAACGTGGCGGCCACCTGTTGCGGGTCGGCAAAGCTGCGGATCGGGTGGGCGCTGGCCACCGATGCACCAGCCTGCGTGGCCGCCAGCAGCACGTTCGAGGCCAGCGCGCCGCTGCAGTGAAACACGATGGCGCCCGCCTGGCGTCCCTCGGCCACCAGCGCCGCGCAGGCCGCGCCGATCTGGTCGTCGGAGACAGCCAGCAGCGTGACATCGGCATGCCGCAAGGCCGCATAGCGGTCGACGGGCGTGCCGGCGCCGATGAAATCGACGGCCGATTGCGCCGAGGCCATCGAGCGCGTCAGTACGTCCTGCACCAGGATGTTTCCGCCATGCGTGCCGTCCACGCCGGCGAACAGGCGGCCCAGCACGCGGCCCACGTGGCCGGCGCCGATGATATTGAGGGTCACGTTCATGGCTGCCTAGAAGCTGGAACCGGGCTGGCGCAGGAATGCCACCTCTGGCGGCGTGGACGCGCGCCCGAGGATGGCGTTACGGTGCGGGAAGCGGCCAAAGCGGGCGATCACCTCCTGGTGGCGCACGGCATAATCGAGCATGCCGTCAAAACCCGGCTGCGCCTGCGACAGCAGCTGGAACAGTTCGACGGCGCGCGCCTGCATGGCCAGGTCTTCCGCATGCTCGAACGGCAGATACACAAAGGCGCGCAGCATCGGCGCCAGTTGCCGGTCAAGCCCCTGCTCCGTCATCGACACGGCCAGCGCCAGCGCCTGGGGGTCGCCGGCAAACGCGCGCGGCGTGCCGCGGTAGACATTGCGCGTCAACTGGTCGAGCACGATGAGGCGCGCCAGCGCGCCGTGCGGCGTCGCTTCCCAGTCGCGCAGGCCGCCATCGATGGCGGCATCGATCAGCGCGCCGAAACGGTCGCGTATCTGCGCATCGAAGCCGTCATCCTTGCGGAACCATGCCGCGCGGGCCTGGCCGTAGCCGGGCTCGTCCGGTGGCAAAAACCAGAAATCGAGTACTGCCTGCGCCTGCGTATCCATGCTCATCCTTGTCAACGTGCAACCTAGTTGCGGGCATGCGACAGCTGGAAGCCGGCGATGCCCTCGAAAGCGGCCAGTTCGGCCGACATGGCGGACAGGCTGGCGCCCGTGTTCTTGCCATGCGCGATGGCGACGAAGCGCCACTCCTGCATGCCGTCGGTGCTGCCGATGGTCAGCGAGCCGCCGGCGATATCGTAACCGCGCTTGGCGGCCATGCGCCGCAGCGCATCCTCGCGCGGAATGAAGTCGCGCTTGAAGCGCATGGTGATGGCCACGGCGTGGCGCGACGGCAGCCAGTTTTCCAGTTTCGACAGGAAAATCATCGCCATCGCGCACAGGAAGGCCAGCCCCATGGCCGACAGATAAAAGCCGATGCCGACCATGATGCCGATCACGGACGAGGCCCAGATCGAGGCGGCCGTCGTCAGGCCGCTGATGTTGAAGCCCTCGCGCATGATGACGCCGGCGCCGAGGAAACCCACGCCCGTGACGATGCCCTGGATGACGCGCGTCGGATCGCTGCCGACGATGGCGCCATGGCCGCCGTACCAGAACTCGGGGTAGCCGCCCAGCACCGTCAGCGCTGCCGAGGCCATGCAGACAAGGCTGTAAGTGCGCATGCCGGCCGCGCGGCCGTGATACGAGCGCTCGTAACCCACCAGCAAGCCCAGCAGCAGCGCGCCCAGCATGTTCAGCAGGATCACGCCATTCGTCGCCAGCTCGGCCGGCGACCAGTAAGCGCGCAGGAAGTCGATGGTTGGCATGCTAAGGTTTTTTTGTCAGCTGCTTTTCAAACGCCACATCGAGCTTGCTGACGCGGCGCGCCTTTTGCGGCCCCAGGCCATTGACGAAGGCGACAAAGGCGTCGAGTTCCAGCGGCGGGCACAGAGGCGGCAAGCCGGGGCCCTCCGTGAGGAAGAACAGTTCGTCGCCGGTGCGCGCCATCGTGTACAGGCGGTTGCCGCTGCGTTCCTTGAGCCGCTCGATGGCGGAGGTGGCACGGGTCGAGCGCATCAGATGGCTCCCGTGCGCTGTTCCAGCCACGCCAGCGCGTCACCGGACAACAGCGGCGACAGGCGCGCGCGCACGGTGGCGTGGTAGTCGTTCAGCCAGGCCGCCTCGTCGTCGCGCAGCAGCGCACGTTCCACGCAGCGCGTGTCGATCGGGCACAGGGTCAATGTTTCGAAGCGCAGGAATTCGCCGAACGGCGTCGTCCCCGCGGCTACGTTGAGCACCAGATTCTCGATGCGGATGCCCCATTGGCCGGGGCGGTAGATGCCCGGCTCGACGGAGGTGATCATGCCCGGCTCCATGGCCGTCTGCGGCTCCGGCATGGCGGACTGGGAAATCGACTGCGGCCCCTCGTGCACGTTGAGGAAGAAGCCCACGCCATGGCCCGTGCCGTGGCCGAAGTCGATGCCCTCGGCCCACAGCGGCGCGCGGGCAATGGCGTCGAGCATCGGCGACTTCACGCCGCGCGGGAACTGCGCGCGCGACAGGGCGATCATGCTGCGCAAGACCAGCGTGAAATCGCGCTTGTGCTCTGCCGTGATGCTGCCGACGGGGACCACGCGCGTGATGTCCGTGGTGCCGCCCAGGTACTGACCGCCCGAGTCGATCAGCAGCAAGCCGTCGCCCTCGATGGTGGCGGCCGAATCCGCATGGGCGTGGTAATGCATGATGGCGCCATGCGCATTGAAGCCGGCGATGGTGCCGAAACTGGGGCTGACGAAATGCGCGCGGCGCGCGCGGGCGGCCGTCAGGTGCTCGTCGACGCCGATTTCCGTCAATGGCGCGCGCTGCGGGTTTGCCAGGGTGGCATCGAGCCAGCTGAAAAACTCGCACAGGGCGGCGCCATCGTGCTCCATGGCGGCGCGCACGTGGGCTGCCTCGGCGTCCGTCTTGCGCGACTTGGCAAACGTGGTGGGATTGATGGCTTCCACCACGCGCACCGGCTCTGGCACGGCCTGGCGCGTGCCGAACGTGATGCGGCGCGGGTCGAGCAGCAGGGTGGCGCTGGCGGGCAAGGCGGCCAGCGCGGCTCCCGCGCGCTCATACGCGGCCACGTCCACGCCCTGCGCTTCCAGGCTGGCGCGCAGGGCCGCCGGCAGCTTGCCGTCGGCGACGAACAGGGTGGCGCGTTCCGGCCCCACCAGCGCGTGGGCGAGGAAGACGGGGTTGTAGTTGACGTCGGCGCCGCGCAGGTTGAACAGGTAGGCGATATCGTCCAGCGTGGAAATCACATGATGGCTGGCGCCGTGCGCGGCCATGCTGGCGCGCAGGGCCGCCAGTTTTTCCGTGCGCGACAGCGATGGATAGGCCGCCGCATGTTCATACACGGGCGCGGTGGGCATGGCAGGACGACCCGGCCACACGGCTTGCAGCAGGTCGATATCGGTGCGCAGGATCACGTGCGCGCCCAGCGCCTGTTGCAGCAGGCGCGCATTGGCCAGGCCCAGCACGGCGCCATCGACGGCCACCGTCTGCCCCGGCAGCATGGTCTCGCCCAGCCAGTCGATATACAGCACGCTGGCGCCGGACGGGATTTTCTTCAGGACGATGCCGCTGCCGGCCAGTTCCGTCTCCGCCTGCTCCCAATAGCGGCCATCGGTCCACACGCCGGCAAACTCCTGCGTGACGACCAGGGTGCCGACGGACCCCGTAAAGCCCGACAGCCACTCGCGGCCCTGCCAGCGGGCCGGCAGGTACTCGGACAAATGCGGGTCGGCCGACGGCACGATGCAGGCGTCGATGTTCTGCGCGCGCATGGCGCCGCGCAGTTGCGACAAACGGGAGGCGGGAGTGGCTTGGTCAGGTGTCTGCATGGGGACGAAAAGAGCGGTGCTGGGAAGCGCCTATGATACCCCGATTAGCCCGGGTAAGGCACTGCGCATGGCGAGCGCCTTCCCGGCCCTGGCTATGCGCGTCTGGCCAGGGCTTTTTCCGCCGGCTTCAGATTGCGCTCAAGTTTTTTGCGTATGCCCGCGTGACGCACCTGCGCCAGCGCCGTGCGCAGGGCTTCCACGCTTGCCGGCGTGGGGATGGTTTCCACGCCATGGCCCAGGGCCATGGCCAGCGACTGCGATGGCGCGCTCCTGGCCGTGCCGGGCGCCACGCATGCCTGCGGCAGCAAGGTGGCGATGACGGGCGCAAACCAACCCTCATCGCGGTAGGACGCCACACGCGCGGCGCGCGCCAGCACGCCGGAATCGGCCGTGGCAAAGGCCGCGTCGGCAACATACGGCAGCTGGCCGGCATGGATGGCGTCGAGGTGCCGCGCCGCTTCCTCCAGGATGGCGCGCGAAAACTCCGCATACGCGACGTCATCGGCCAGCACTTGCGCGGGATCGTCTGCGCCGATGTCGTCGCGGCTCCAGTGCCCGCAATGCGGCGAGCGGGCCAGCGCCAGCAGCGAGGCATCGCACAGCTGCGGCAGCAAGGCCAGTTCGCGCAGGGTCAGCGGCATCGGCAGCAGGGCGTGGCGCGCCCGCATGGCCGCGTCCAGCCGCGCCAGCGCCTTGGCGCCGGCCAGGCGCGCCTGCAGGAACGACTGGTAGTGCTGCTCGGTCAGGCGCTTCATTTCGTCCATCGACACATCACTCTCCATCATCGGCCTCGTAGCGGCGCAAGCCTTCCAGGTCCAGCACGCGGATGCCGCCGTAATCGAGGCGCAGCAAGCCTTTCTTTTCCAGCACCTGCAAGGCCTGGTTGGCGCGCTGGCGCGAGGAGCCGGACAACAGGCCGATCTCCTCCTGCGACAGCTGCACCAGCGTCTCCACGCCCGGGTACAGGTGCGAATTGAACATCGACGCCAGGCAGCGTGCCACGCGCGTGTTCAGGTCGAGCAGGCGCTCGTTTTCCACCATGCCGATGAACTGTCCCAGGCGCTCGTTCAGCTGCATCAGCAAAAAGCGCGTAAATGGCAGGCTCGTTTCCAGCAGCCAGTGGAAGGTGGCGCCGGGCAGGCGCGCCACGCGCGTGTCGCGCAGGGCCATGGTGTCGTATTTGCGGATCTCGTTTTTCAGCAGCGAACCTTCGCCGAACCAGCTGCCGGGCGGCACGCCGATGAAGGTCATGGCCTTGCCGGAAGCGGAAAAATTATTCATCTTGACCATGCCGCTGATGACGCCGATCCAGTTGTCCACCGGTTCGCCCTTGCGGCACACAAAGCCGCCTTTCGGCACGAAGGTTTCAAACACATCCGCCTCGACCCGGGCCATTTGCACGGGATCGAGCAGCTGCGCCCAGTTGGCCGCGCGCACGGCATCCTTGAGGCTGATATCAGGATTGGTCATTGTGCGATGCACCATCGAAAAGTGGGTAAATGTCCCCGAAAAGACAACTTGGCAAACTAACGCAAGCTACTATCATTGCACAAACGCCTTACACATAAAAAACACAGAGCGCCATCCAACGAGGTGGGGCCTGAGACAAGCAACAGGGAGACACTGGTGCAAACGCATACCACAGCAACAATGCCGACTTTTCCGCGGCGCTTATTGCAACACGGGACGGTACGATCCGACAAGCCCGCATTTCGCGAAAAACACCTGGGCATCTGGCAAACCTGGACCTGGCTGGAAGTCAACGACGAGGTGCGCGCGCTGGCCTGCGGCCTGGCCGCCATCGGCTTCCAGCGCGGCATGAACCTGGCCATCATCGGCGACAACCGTCCCCGCCTCTACTGGGCCATGCTGGCCGCGCAGAGCCTGGGCGGCGTACCGGTGCCACTGTATCAGGACGCGCCGGCCGCCGACATGGCCTACGTGCTGCAGGATGCGGAAATCCGCTACGCCATCGTCGAAGACCAGGAGCAGGTCGACAAGCTGCTCGAACTCCAGGCACTGTATCCGCACGTGGCCCACATCGCCTACGACGATGAACGGGGCATGCGCCACTACCGCCAGCCCGAACTCATTTCCTTTGCCGGCCTGCAGGCGCTGGGGCGGGTCTACGACCGCGAACATCCGGGCTTTTACGAGGCATCCGTGGAGGCAGGCCGTGGCAGCGACTCGGCCGTCATCCTGTACACCTCGGGCACCACGGGCAAACCCAAGGGCGTATGCCAGAGCCACACGGCGCTGCTGGCCGCCGGCGAAGGCGGCGTGGCCTTCGACCAGCTCACCGACAACGAAGACATCCTGTCCTACCTGCCCATGGCCTGGGTCGGCGACTGCCTGTTCTCGCTGGCGCAGGCCATGGTGGCCGGCTTCACCGTCAACTGCCCCGAATCGGGCGACACGGTGATGATCGACATGCGCGAAATCGGCCCCACCTGCTATTTCGCGCCGCCGCGCGTGTTCGAGAACATGCTCACCAGCGTGATGATACGCATGGAAGATGCGAGCGCCATCAAGCGCCGCATGTTCAGCCACTTCATGGACGTGGCCAAGCGCTGCGGCGCGCAGATTTTGGATGGCAAGCCAGTCTCGCTGGCCGACCGCCTCAGTTATCAACTGGGCGACATCCTCGTCTACGGCCCCCTGAAAAACGTGCTGGGACTGACGCGCGTGCGCGTCGCCTACACGGCCGGCGCCGCCATCGGCCCCGACCTGTTCCGCTTCTACCGCTCGATCGGCGTCAACCTCAAGCAATTGTACGGTTCCACCGAAACCTGCGCCTATGTATGCTTGCAACCGGACGGCAATATCAAGTTCGACAGCGTCGGCCTGCCGGCGCCGGGCGTGGAAGTGAAACTGGCGCACAACGGCGAAGTGCTTGTCAAGTCGCAGGCGACCATGAGCGGCTACTTCAAGCGCCCCGACGCGACGAGCGAAGTGATCGACGCGGACGGCTATTTCCACACGGGCGACGCGGGCGTCTTCGACAGCGAAGGCCACCTGAAAATCATCGACCGCGCGGCCGACGTGGGCAAGATGAACTGCGGCGCCATCTTCGCGCCGAACTACATCGAAAACAAGCTCAAGTTCTTCCCCTTCATCAAGGAAGTGGTGGCCTTCGGCCATGCGCGCGACCAGGTCTGCGCCTTCATCAACATCGACATCGAAGCTGTCGGCAACTGGTCCGAGCGGCGCGGCATCGCCTATTCCGGCTACACCGACCTGGCGGCCCGCGCCGAGACGTATGGCCTGATCCGCAACTGCATCGAGCAAGTCAACGCCGAACTGGCGGCCGACCCGCTGATGGACCGCACGCAGGTGCACCGCTTCCTGGTGCTGCACAAGGAACTCGATCCGGACGACGACGAGCTGACCCGCACGCGCAAGGTGCGCCGCAAATTCATCGCCGAAAAATACGCGGTGCTGATCTCTGCCCTGTATGAGGGCAAGGCGACGCAATACATCGAGACCCAGGTGAAATTCGAGGATGGCCGCACCGGTTCGACCAGCGCCGACCTGCAGATCTGGGACAGCAAAACGTATCCGGCCCTGGGCGCGGCCGCATGATGGAGCACAGCACGATGCAAATGAACGAACCCGATGTCCATTTCGGCACGGCCCGCAAGACCGGCCCCGTGATCCTGGACCTGAAGAATATCTCGCTGTCGTTCGGCGGCGTGAAGGCGCTGACCGACATTTCCTTCGACGTCAGGCAGCATGAAATCCGCGCCATCATCGGCCCGAACGGCGCCGGCAAAAGCTCGATGCTCAACGTGATCAACGGCGTGTACCGCCCGCAGCAGGGCGAGATCATCTACCGCGGCGAACACCGGCGCGGCATGGATTGCTACCAGGCCGCCAAGTCCGGCATCGCGCGCACCTTCCAGAACATCGCCCTGTTCAAGGGCATGACGGTGCTCGACAACATCATGACGGGACGTAACCTGAAGATGAAGTCGAACTTCCTGCTGCAGGCCCTGTACTGGGGACCGGCGCGGCGCGAGGAAATCGAGCACCGCAAGAAGGCCGAGGAAATCATCGACTTCCTGGAAATCCAGGCGATCCGCAAGACGCCCGTGGGACGATTGCCGTACGGCCTGCAAAAGCGCGTGGAACTGGGCCGCGCGCTGGTGGCCGAGCCGGAAATCCTGCTGCTCGATGAACCGATGGCCGGCATGAACGTGGAAGAAAAACAGGACATGTGCCGCTTCATCCTCGACGTCAACGACCAGCTGGGTACGACCATCGTGCTGATCGAGCACGACATGGGCGTGGTGATGGATATCTCCGACCGCGTGGTGGTGCTCGACTACGGCAAGAAGATCGGCGACGGCACGCCCGACGAGGTGCGCAGCAACCAGGATGTCATCAACGCCTATCTCGGCGTGGCGCACTAGACGAGGAATAGCCATGAATATCAATTTTTTCTTTGAAGTGCTGATCGGCGGGCTGCTGTCGGGCGTCATGTACGCACTGGTGGCGATCGGCTTCGTCCTGATCTACAAGGCCTCGGGCGTGTTCAACTTCGCGCAGGGCGCGATGGTGTTCTTTGCCGCCCTCACCTGCGTCGGCATCATGGACAAGTTCGGCCTGTCGCTGTGGCTGGCCATCCCGCTGACGATGGTGACCATGATAGCGCTGGGCATGGCGATCGAACGGGTGGTCCTGCGCCCGCTCGTCAACCAGCCCGAAATCACGCTGTTCATGGCCACCATCGGCCTGACCTTCTTCATCGAAGGCCTGGCGCAGCTGATGTGGGGCTCGCAGGTGCACAAGCTGGACCTGCCGATCGAGGACGTGCCGATGCAGTTCCTGATGGACCACTTCGACATCAACATCTCGCAGTTCGACATGGTGGCGGCCGCCGTCTGCGCGCTGCTGGTCATTTGCCTGGCCCTGCTGTTTTCGAAGACCAAGGTGGGCCGCGCCCTGCGCGCCGTCGCCGACGACCACCAGGCGGCGCTGGCCGTGGGCATCCCGCTGCAGCGCATCTGGGCCGTCGTGTGGGGCGTGGCGGGCCTGGTGGCTCTGGTGGCAGGCTTGCTGTGGGGCGCCCGCAACGGCGTGCAGTTCGCCCTCACCTTCGTCGCCCTGAAGGCGCTGCCGGTGCTGATCCTCGGCGGCTTTACCTCGGTGCCGGGCGCCATCGTCGGCGGCCTGATCATCGGCGCCTCGGAAAAGCTGGCCGAAGTCTACATCGGCCCCATGGTCGGCGGCGGCATCGAAGGCTGGTTCCCGTATGTGCTGGCCCTGCTGTTCCTGCTGGTGCGTCCGGAAGGCCTGTTCGGCGAGAAGATCATCCGGCGAATATAACGCCACCGTAACAGTATCGTAGGTCGGGTTAGCGCATGGCGCGTAACCCGACAACAGCCAAAACAGCCAAAACAGCCAGCAAAGGACACGCCATGATTTACCGTGAAGCAGGACAATTCAAGACCAGCTACCAGGCCGACAACCAGATCTTCCCGATCCGGCAAGACCGCCTGGCACTGACGGCCACGCTGCTCGCCGCCGTCTTCCTCCTGCCGTATTTCGCCACGCCTTACATCCTGTCGGCGATCATGATTCCCTTCCTGATCTTCGCCCTGGCCGCGCTGGGCCTGAACATCCTGACCGGCTACGCGGGCCAGCTGTCGCTGGGCACGGCCGCCTTCATGGCCGTCGGCGCCTTCGCCTCGTATAACTTCATGGCGCGCCTGCCGGGACTGCCGCTGCTGGTGTCGTTCATCCTGGGCGGCCTGTGCGCGGCCATGGTCGGCATCGCCTTCGGCCTGCCCTCGCTGCGCATCCGCGGCTTCTACCTGGCCACTTCGACGCTGGCGACGCAGTTCTTCGTCGTCTGGTGCCTGACCAAGATCCCCTACCTGACGAACTACAGCTCGTCGGGCGTGATCACGGTGCAGAAAATGACCATCCTCGGCTACCAGTTCGACACGCCGCAGAGCAAATACATCCTGGTGCTGGCCATCGTCGCCGTCATGGCCCTGCTGGCCAAGAACATGATCCGCTCGAACGTGGGACGCTCGTGGATGGCCGTGCGCGACATGGACATGGCGGCCGAGGTGATCGGTTTCCGCCTGATGCGCACCAAGCTGCTGGCGTTTGCCGTCAGCTCCTTCTATTGCGGCGTGGCCGGCGCCCTGTATGCGTATGCCTACCTGGGCACGGTGGAGCCGGAAGCGTACAACCTGGACCTGTCCTTCCGCATCCTGTTCATGATCATCATCGGCGGCGTCGGTTCCATCCTCGGCTCCTTCCTCGGCGCGGCCTTCATCGTGCTGCTGCCCGTGTTCCTGAACATCGTCGCCCACGGCCTGTCGCTGCCCACCAGCGTGGCCTCGAACCTGGAACTGATGGTGTTCGGCGCGCTGATCATCTTCTTCCTGATCGTCGAGCCGCACGGCCTGGCCAGGCTGTGGCAGATCGCGAAAGAGAAACTGCGCCTGTGGCCCTTCCCGCATTAGAAATTTGTACCTTGCAGTCCGATGTCGGTTCACTTGAATACCAAATAAAACAAGAGGAGACACAATGAAACACATCAAATCGCTCATGCTGGCCACCGCCATCGCCAGTGCCGCACTCACCATCGCCGGCAGCGCCCAGGCACAGGCGAAGGAACAGTACATCGCCCTACCTTCGTACCGCGTGGGTCCGTACGCGGCCGGCGGTTCGGGCTTCTATGGCGGCATCATCGACTACTTCAACCTGGTCAACCAGGCCGGCGGCGTGAATGGCGTCAAGATCAGCTGGGAAGAATGCGAGACCGAATACAACCCTTCGCGCGGCGTCGAGTGCTATGAACGCCTGAAAACCAAGCAGGGCGGCGCGACCCTGGTGGAAACCCTGTCCACCGGCGTCGCCTACGGCATTCTGGACCGCGTGGCGCAGGACAAGATCCCCATGACCATGATCGGCTACGGCCGCTCGGATGCCGCCAACGGCAAGGTCTTCCCCTATGTGTATCCGCTGATCTCGAGCTACTGGAGCCAGGCGGCCGCCATGATCAAGTATCTGGGCGACAAGGATGGCGGCATGGACAAGCTGAAAGGCAAGAAGATCGTCCACCTGTACCACGATTCGGCCTTCGGCAAGGAACCGCTGCCCGTGCTGGAAGCGCTGTCCAAGCAGTACGGCTTCGAGCTGATCAAGATTCCCGTCGCGCCGCCGGGCAGCGAACAGCAATCGCAATGGCTGCAGATCCGCCAGGCCAAGCCTGACCACGTGATCCTGTGGGGCTGGGGCGTGATGAATTCCGTCGCCATCAAGACGGCGCAGCGCAACGGCTTCCCGCGCGACAAGATGCTGGGCGTGTGGTGGGCCGGTTCCGAGGAAGACACGATTCCATCGGGCGACGCGGCCAAGGGCTACACGGCGATGAGCTTCAATACGCCGGGCAACTACCCCGTGCTCGACGATATCCGCAAGAAGCTGTACGCCAGCGGCAAGGGCAACCTGGCCGACCAGGCGCGCATCGGCTCCGTCTACCACATGCGCGGCGTGACGGCCGGCATCCTGTGGGTGGAAGCGATCCGCGTGGCGCAGGAAAAATTCGGCAAGGGCAAGCCCATCACGGGCGAACAGATGCGCTGGGGCCTGGAAAACCTGAACGTCGACGATGCGCGCCAGAAGGCCGTCGGCGCGCTGGGCATGTTCCCCACCGTGAAAACCAGCTGCGACGACCATGAAGGCTCGGGCGCCGTGAAGGTGCAGCAGTGGGATGGCAAGAAGTGGACCGCCATCACGCCGAAATGGATCGTCGGCGACAAGGCCCTGGTGCGCAAGCTGGTCGAGGAATCGTCGGCCAAGTATGCGGAAGAGAAGAAGATCACGCCCGCTTGCATGAAGTAAGCGGCTTGCGGGGTGGTGTCGGATTGCGCGCAGGGCGCTCATCCGGCCTACCGAGATACATCGTAGGTCGGATCAGGCCGCAGGCCGTAATCCGACAAGCCAACACCCTATGAAAACGAAGCAGCCATGATACCCACTGCCACGCAAGCCCCGGTCAAGGCGGACGCGCCGCCGCCCTACCTGTCGGTCAACAATATCGAAGTCATCTACGACCACGTGATCCTCGTCTTGAAGGGCGTGTCGTTGCAAGTGCCACAAGGCAAGATCGTCGCGCTCCTGGGCGCGAACGGCGCCGGCAAGTCGACCACCCTGAAAACCATCTCGACCCTGCTGCGCGGCGAGCGCGGCGACGTCACCAAGGGCGAAGTCCAGTTCAAGGGCGAGCGCGTGGACCAGCTGACGCCGAACGAACTGGTCAAGCGCGGCCTGTCGCAGGTGATGGAAGGGCGCCACTGTTTCGGCCACCTGACGATCGAGGAAAACCTGCTGACGGGCGCCTACACGCGCAGCCTGTCGCGCGGCGAGCTGAAGGACGCGCTGGAAAAGGTCTACCACTACTTCCCGCGCCTGAAAACCCGCCGCAGCAGCCAGGCCGGCTATACCTCGGGCGGCGAACAGCAGATGTGCGCCATCGGCCGCGCGCTGATGGCCAAGCCGTCGATGATTTTGCTCGACGAACCATCGATGGGCATCGCGCCGCAGATCGTCGAAGAGATCTTCGGCATCGTCAAGGACCTGAATCACAAGGAAAACGTCTCCTTCCTGCTGGCCGAACAGAACACCAACGTGGCCCTGCGCTACGCCGACTTCGGCTACATCCTGGAAAACGGCCGCGTCGTGATGGAAGGCCAGGCGCAGGAACTGGCCAGCAACGAGGACGTCAAGGAGTTTTACCTGGGCGTGTCCAGCGCCGGGCGCAAGAGCTTCCGCGACATGAAGTTCTACCGCCGCCGCAAGCGCTGGCTGGCCTGACGCAGGAGGGACGGCATGGACCTGGAACGGGCGAAGCGGGTCTGCCGCGGCTTTCCCGGCGCGACAGAAGACATCAAATGGAGCAACGTGCTGGCGTTTTCCGTCGGTGGCAGGCTGTTCGCGCTGTGCGGCGCGGAAGCGCACAGCACGCGCGGCATGAGCTTCAAGGTCGATGCCGAACGCTTCCTGGAATTGACGGACTGCCCCGGCATCCGCCCGGCGCCGTACCTGGCGCGGGCCAAATGGGTGCATATCGCCAGCCCCGATGCGCTCGACGACGCCGAAATGGCCGCCCTGCTGCATCGCTCATACAGCCTGATTTTTGCCAGGCTGACGAAAAAACTGCAACGTGACATTGGAGAATCCGCAACATGACCGATACGCTCGACAGTCTGGAGGCACGCGCCCCCGAAGCACGCGAACGCGAATTGATGGCCGGCCTGCCGCAGCTGATCGCGCGCGCGCAAAAGGCGCCGGGCTGGGCCCGCATTCTCGACGGCGTCAATGCAGCCGACATCACGAGTCGCGCCGCGCTGGCGCAGCTGCCCGTGACGCGCAAATCCGACCTCAAGCAGCTGCAGCACGGCGCGCTGCCCTTCGGCGGCCTGAACACGACACCCAAGAACGCCCTGTCGCGCGTGTTCGTCTCGCCCGGCCCCATCTTCGATCCGGAAGGCCGGGGGCCCGACTGGTGGCGCTTCGCGCGGCCCATGTACGCGGCCGGCGTGCGCGCCGGCGGCTTGCTGCAGAATTGTTTTTCCTACCATTTCACGCCGGCCGCCTTCATGGTCGAAGGGGGCGCCGCGCGCATCGGCTGCACCGTCATCCCGGCCGGCATCGGCCAGACGGAAATGCAGGTGCAGGCGATGGCGGACCTCAAGCCCGACACGTACATCGGCACGCCGTCGTTTTTAAAACTGATCATCGAGAAGGCGCGCGAGATGGGCGCCGACATCAGCAGCGTCAGGAATGCCGTGATGGGCGCCGAAGCGCTGCCCGAATCCTTGCGCAGCTGGTTCGCCGCCAACGGCGTGCCGCACGTGTTCCAGACCTATGCCTCGGCCGATATCGGCAGCATCGCCTATGAAACGGCCAGCAACGGCAAGCTCAATCCGGGCATGGTCATCGACGAGAACGTACTGCTGGAAATCGTCCATCCGGGCAGCGGCATCCCCGTCGCCCCCGGCGAAGTGGGCGAAGTGGTGGTCACCGTCTTCAACGCCGACTACCCGCTGATCCGCTTCGCCACGGGCGACCTGTCGGCCGTGCTGACGGACGCCCCCGCCTCGCCGTGCGGCCGCACGAATACGCGCATCAAGGGCTGGATGGGGCGCGCCGACCAGACCACCAAGGTGCGCGCCATGTTCGTGCACCCGTCGCAGGTGCACGAAATCGCGCGCCGCCACCCGCAGATCAGGAAGGCGCGGCTGGTGGTGTCGGGACGCATGGCCAACGACGAGATGACTTTGCATTGCGAAGTCGCCGATCCGCTTGACGCCAGCGGCGTGGAAGCCATCATCGGCTCGATCCGCGAACTGACCAAGCTGCGCGGCGACGTCGTGCTGGTGGCGCTGGGCAGCCTGGCGCAAGATGGCAAGGTCATCGACGATATCCGCGATTACAGTTAGTTCGCTGGCACGCTGATGGCGTTTGCGGGATAATACCGGCATTCATCATCAGCCCCATTCATCGCCATGCAAGAGTCCATGCAAGAATTTCATCACAACCGTGCCCGCGACCTGATCAAGAACGCGGAACTGCTGTTCGACCAAGATACCGTGCAGGCGTCGATCACGCGCATGGCCGAGGTACTCAACACGCGCTTCAACGCCGACGATTCCAAGGAATTCCCGCTGGTGCTGGGCGTGATGGGTGGTGCCGTCGTGTTTACGGGCAACCTGCTGCCGCAGCTGAGCTTTCCGCTCGAGTTCGACTACATCCATGTGAGCCGCTATGGCGACGACGACAAGGGTGGCGAAGTGGTGTGGAAAGTCATCCCCCGCTCGAACGTGGCGGGCCGCACGGTGATCGTGCTCGACGATATCCTCGATGAAGGCGAAACCCTGGCGCACGTCAAGCAGCGCCTGCTGGACATGGGCGCCTCGGAAGTGATCCTGGCCGTGTTTGCCGACAAGGCCATCGGCAAGAAAAAGCCCGTGCAGGCGGACATCGTCGGCCTGGTGATCCCGAACCGCTTCGTCGTCGGCTTCGGCATGGATGCGTACGGCTACTGGCGCAACCTGCCGGGCCTGTGGGCCATCAAGCCCGAGGACTTGAAGCAGGAGTGATTCATGATGGTAGTCGGATTACGCTGCGCTAATCCGACCTGCGCCACCAGGTTCGAGTAGGTCGGATTGGCGCGCAGCGCGTCATCCGACATCCTCACCAACGTTACAGCTTCAGGCGCGCGCGCGCCGCAGCGTATTCCGCCTTCAGGCGCTCCACCATCTCGGCCACCGTCGGCACGTCGTCCATCAAGCCCACGCCCTGGCCGGCGCCCCAGATATCGCGCCAGGCCTTGGCGCTGCCCGAACCGAAATTCATCGCGCTCTTGTCCGCTTCAGGCAAGGCTTCCGGATCGAGTCCGGCCGCTTCTATCGATTTCTTCAGGTAATTGCCGTGCACGCCCGTAAACAGGTTCGTGTAGACGATGTCCGCTGCGGCGGAATCGACGATGGCATCGCGGTAGCTGTCGCTGACGTTCGATTCCTTGGTCGCCAGCCAGCGCGAACCGATGTAGGCGAAATCGGCGCCCATCGCCTGCGCGGCCAGCACGGCGTCGCCCGTGGCGATGGCGCCGGACAGCGCCAGCGGGCCGTCGAAGAATTTGCGCACTTCGCCCACCAGCGCGAATGGCGACAGGGTGCCTGCATGGCCGCCGGCGCCGCTGGCCACCAGGATCAGGCCATCGACACCCGCTTCCAGCGCCTTCTTCGCGTGGCGGATCGAAATCACGTCATGCAGCACGATGCCGCCATAGCTGTGGATGGCGTCGAGCATTTCCTTGGGCGGCGCGCGCAGCGAGGAAATGATGATGGGGACCTGGTGCTTGACGCAGACTTCCACGTCATGCGCGAGGCGGTCGTTCGACTGGTGCACGATCTGGTTGACGGCGATCGGTCCCACCTTTTTATCCGGATTGGCGGCCTGGAAGGCGGCCAGTTCGGCCTGCAGCTCCGTGAGCCAGGTGTCGAGCAGTTCGGCGGGACGCGCGTTCAGGGCCGGAAAGGAACCGACGATGCCGGCCTTGCACTGCGCCGCGACGAGGGCCGGGCCGCTGGCGATGAACATCGGCGACGCGATAACGGGTAAGGAGAGGTTTTGCAACGCTGCAGGCAGTGCCATGGCGGACTCGCTGGAAAGTTGATCGGACGTGAGAGACACACTGAACGTTGATTATAGTGCAGAAAAAGTACGATCGTGCTGAATTTAATCGGGTACCGCGCTAACCGTCGTTAAGCAGGTACTCACCCTCGACGCGTGCCGCTGCAGCCCTGAGCAACTGCGATACGGCCCATTCGGCCAGCGCGGCCGCTTCCTGGCGCAGGAAGCGCCGGTTGGCCTCTTCGAAGATGGGCATGCCGCGCAACAGGGCCGGTATCTCGGCCAGGGCGATGCGCTGGCGTTCCAGCAGCAGGAATTTCAGCAGGACCTTGACGGCATTCTGCGCATTGCGCACGGGGTCGGACGCCAGGTAGTCAAGGCGCGAATAGGCGCGCTGCAGGGCGCCGGCGGCGTCCTGGAATGGCCGTCCGTGGCCGGGAATGACGACGCGCACGTCCAGACCGGCGATCAGGTCCAGGGTGGCGCGCGCTTCAGGAAAGCCGGAGCCGCCGTCGAGCTCCGGGAAGATCACGCCGAAGCCGTTTTCCCACAGCGCGTCGGCGGAAATCAGGATGCCTTCCTGGGCACAGTAAAAGATCAATGAGTGCGGGTCATGGCCGGGCGCGCCCAGCGCTTGCCAGCGCAGGTCGGCCAGGGTGAAGGTGTCGCCCGGCGAGACGGTGGCGTCGAAGCCGAAGCGCGGGCATTGCTGGCCCGTGGCCTGGAAGCTCAGGGCATCGACATCCCACGCGCGCACCTTGTCCGCTTCCGACGCGGGAATGGCCGTATGGCAGCCATACTCGGCTTGCAGCAGCGCGTTGCCGCCGCAATGGTCGGAGTGCAGATGGGTGTTGAACAGGCGCTCCAGCGGGCGGCCGGCCAGGCTGTGGCGCAGCAGGGCCAGGGTTTGCGGCGCATGCGTGACATAGCCGCTGTCGATCAGGGCCGTGTCGTGCGTCCCCTGCAGCAGGATGTTATTCGACGACAGCCAGCCGCGCTCAAACACCTGAATGGAATCGGGGAACAGCGCTGGCGATCGCGGCATGGGCGTCCTCAGTAGTCGGGCTCGAAATCGAGCAGGGATACACGGCCCGGCAGCTGGGCCCACACAGCGCGCTTGAAGTCGTCGTCGGCCTTGCTCCAGGCGATGATCTCGTCGAGCGTGCGCAGGCAGCCCTCGCACAGGCCGCTGTTGCGGTTCATCTTGCAGAGGCTGACGCAGGGCGACGGCACCGGCGACGGCAGGGGGAGCGGAACGGCTGGCGGGGTATCGACCATCATGGAGCGGCATCGGTAAACGTGTAGGCGTTCATTATGCCGCGAAAGCGGCGCGGCGAGGCGGCCAAGCAACACGACAATGTTTCTGTCGCCACATTTTTAAGCGTAAAATATTATCAAAAAATAACTGTCCGCACATTTATTTTGCAACGTGTTTTCACTCTGCGGGGGGGCGTCCTACATCAGGATCAGGCCAAATCCTGCTTGACTTGAGATGTTACAGAACTATACTACCATCCATGTAGATGGCAATTGGATGCCACATGGAGTACACGGAGACTTATGGCCAAGCAAGACAGCAAGCCCAAAATTGGGGAATCAGAAAAAATCACGATCAACCTGGGCTTGATCGACCTGGGGCAGATCGATCTGCTGGTGCAGGAAGGATTTTATTCCAACCGTACAGACCTGATCCGTACGGCCATACGCAATCAGCTGGGCACACACGCCGACGTGGTCAGGCAAACCGTCGCCCGTAAAAGCCTGGTATTGGGCATGCAGCATTATTCGCGCGCCGACCTGGAAGCGATCCAGGCAGCCGGCCAGCGCCTGCAAATCCAGGTGCTGGGACTGGCCAGCATCGCCAGCGACGTCTCCGTGGAATTGGCACTGGCCACCATCGAGTCGATCTTCGTATTAGGTGCCCTGCACGCCAGCACCGTCGTCAAGACGGCGCTTGCAGGGCGAATTCACTAGCGTATTGGTTCGCGGCGATGGCCCGGCCGATGCGCGGCACCGTTAAGGATGGTCATGAAACTAGCTCAAGACATGTTCGCGCACATGCGCGCCGCAACCCGCAATTTGATGGGCAATAACCTCGCCAAGGGTCCTGCCGCCGCCACCGAAGCCATCCAGCAGGCGCTGGCCGCGGCCGGTCTGGCGCCGCAGGCTGCGGCCACGCAAGCGCCGCCGCCCATGCGCGATATCAATCCACCGCCATCGGCTGCGCAGCCGCAGCCTGGCGCCACGCCGGAGACGCCTCCCGCCCCCCCCACGCCGGCACAGGCGGCGCAGGAATTCGCGCAAGACTTCATGGCGCGCCTGGGCGTGCCGGCCGGCCTGGGGCAGCACAGCTTCGACATGCCTACGTTTCAAGCGCCCGGTTTCAATACGCCGGGCACGGCGCCGGCGCATCTGCCGGCCGGCGCGCAATTCATCGATGGCGTGTACCGCAACCATGCGGGCACGCGCGCCTATAAACTGTATATTCCCAGCAGCTACCATGGCCAGGCCATGCCGCTGGTCGTCATGCTGCACGGCTGCACGCAAAATCCCGACGATTTCGCGGCCGGCACGCAGATGAACGCACTGGCCGAAGAAAAGCAGTGCTTTGTCGTCTACCCGGCACAGACGCAGGGCGCCAACAGCTCGCGTTGCTGGAACTGGTTCAATGCGCTCGACCAGCAGCGCGACCAGGGCGAACCATCGCTGATCGCCGGCATCGCGCAGCAGGTCATCGACGAGTATCCCGTCAACGAGCGCGAAGTGTTCATCGCGGGACTCTCGGCGGGCGGTGCCATGGCCGTCATCGTCGGCACCCTGTATCCGGAAGTCTTTGCCGCCGTCGGCGTGCATTCGGGCCTGCCCTTCGCCTCGGCGCAGGACTTGCCGTCGGCGCTGGCGGCCATGAAGGGCGGTGCCATGCCCAATCCCAAGCGCCAGGCACCGGCCGGCGGCGTGCCCATCATCGTCTTCCACGGCGACCGCGACACCACCGTCAACCTGCGCAATGGCGATGAACTGATCGCCCAGGGCGTGCGCAGCCAGGCCGGCGGCAAGGCGGCCAGGGCCGCGTCCACCGACGGCAGCGTGCCAAACGGCCACCGCTACACGCGCACCACGCACAGCCAGGCCGATGGCTCGCCCCTGGGAGAATACTGGGTCATCCACGGCGCCGGCCACGCCTGGTCCGGCGGCAGCGACAGCGGCAGCTATACGGACGGCAAAGGTCCGGACGCCAGCCGCGAGATGCTGCGCTTCTTCAAGACCGTCAGCTGACCACTTACCTCACTGAAGGCGCGCTTGGCGGCGCCTGAAGCTGAACGTGACATGCAAGGCGCCGGCCACGCCAGGTCGGGCGGCAGCGATACCGACGGCAAGGGCCAGGACGCCAGCCGCCGGACGCAAAACAGCTGCGCTTCTTCAATACCGTCAGCTGATTTTTTCGGCAAACGGCGCCACCTGCCGCTGCTTGTCGGCGATCTCGCACACGCCGTCGGCATAGCGGTTGGAGATGGCGATGAACTGGTCCTGGATCTCCAGGAAGGCGTCGACGATCTCGGCGTCGAAGTGCGACCCGCGCCCCTCGACGATGATCTGCACGGCCTGCGCATGGCCCATGCCCTGCTTGTAG
Organism: Janthinobacterium sp. SUN118; assembly: GCF_030397695.1. Lineage (NCBI taxonomy): Bacteria > Pseudomonadati > Pseudomonadota > Betaproteobacteria > Burkholderiales > Oxalobacteraceae > Janthinobacterium > Janthinobacterium sp. SUN118. Next base: position 575,937 of record NZ_JAPUBV010000002.1, read on the forward strand.
ATGCGCCGGCTGATCAGCGCATCGTACACGTCGGCCAGCGCCATCAGGCGCGCCGAAATCGGGATGGCCTCGCCGGCCAGCCCCTGCGGATAGCCGCTGCCATCCCATTTTTCATGGTGGCTGTAAGCGATTTCCTTCGCATACTTGAGGAAATCGACCTCGATGCCCAGTTCGTGCTCGGCCGCCAGGATGGCGTCGCGCCCCAGCGTGGTGTGCGTCTTCATGATGGCCATTTCATGCGGCTCGAAACGGCCAGGCTTGAGCAGGATATGGTCGGGAATGCCCACCTTGCCGATGTCGTGCAGCGGCGCCGTCTTGAACAGCAGTTCGATATTCTTGTCCGTCAAAAAATCCCGGAAGCGCGGCAGGCCGCGCACTTTTTCCGCCAGCGCCTTCAGGTAATGCGAGGTGCGGCGGATATGATTGCCCGTCTCGCTGTCGCGCGTTTCGGCCAGCGAGGCCATGGCGTGGATGGTGACGTCCTGCAGCGCCTTGACCTCCTGCACGCGGCGTTCCACCTCGGTCTCCAGGTACTGGTTCTGGTCGCGCAAAAAATCCTGCATCTGCTTCATCGCCAGCTGCGTCTTGATGCGCGCCAGCACGATGGGCGCCGAAATCGGCTTGGTGATGTAATCGACGGCGCCCAGGGCCAGGCCCAGCTGCTCGTCGGCCACTTCGCTCATGGCCGTCACAAAGATCACGGGAATGCCGGCCGTGGCAGGATTGCCCTTCAGCGCGCGGCACACGTCGTAGCCGCTCATGCCCGGCATCATGATGTCGAGCAGGATCAGGTCGGGCTGGTCGCTGCCGGCGGCGATCTTCAGCGCGCGCTCGCCATTGACGGCGATCTTGGTGCGGTACTCGTCTTCCAGCACGGCGCGCAGCAGGTCGATATTGTCTGGCGTGTCGTCGACCACCAGGATGGTTGGCTTGCTTGCCGGCGCTCTCATGCCCGTCCTTCGCTCTGCATAGTTGTCCTTGTCACAGTGTCAGCTCCAGCGCTTCGGCCACCTCGCCCAGCTGCGCCAGCGCACCTTCAAAATCGTATTGTCCCAGCATGCGCTTGAGTTGCCGCGCGTGTTCCGCCTGCCCTGCCGCGACCAGCACGGGGCCGATGCCATCGAGATGCTTGACCGCCTGCGCATCATCCTGCTGCAGCAGCTGCGACAGCTCGCGCAAGCCGGTCTCCAGGCGCGCCCGGTCCACCTGCGTCACCGCGACGCCGGCCGCTTCCGCGACGGCGCCACGCGCTTGCATGGCCAGCACGATCTTCGGCACCAGCTCGTCGAGCGCCAGGGTGCAGGCGGCCAGCGCCTGCGGCAAGCCGTCGTGCGAACCGAGGCTGAGCAGATGCTCGACCCGCGCCGCGCTGTCGGCCAGGCCGCTGGCGCCGATATTGCCCGCCAGGCCTTTCAGCGTGTGCGCTTCGCGGATGGCCGTCTCGAGCTGGTTGTTTTCGATGGCGGCGACGATGCGCAGCATGGCGTCGAACTGGGTTTCCACGAAGCGGTCCAGCAATTTTCGCATCAAAGCGGCATTGCCGCCCACGCGGCGCATGGCCTCCGCCATTTTCAGGCCGGCGACCACGGGCAATTCCGCGTCCGCCTGCGCCACCGCCACATTGACTTCCTGCGGCATGGCCGGCGCGATCCAGCGCGCCAGGGTACCGAACAGCTGGGCCACGTCGATCGGCTTGGCGATGAAGTCGTTCATGCCGGCGTCCAGGCATTTTTCCTTGTCGCCCACCATGGCATTGGCCGTCATGGCGATCACGGGCAAGTTCGAATAGCGCGGATCCTGGCGCAGCTTGCGCGTGGCCTGGTAGCCGTCCATCACCGGCATCTGGCAGTCCATCAGCACGCCGTCATAGGGGTTTTCCGCGATCTTCGCCAGCGCGATGGCGCCATTGCCGGCGATGTCGACGCGGATGCCGGCGTCGCTGAGGATTTGCTGCGCCACTTCCTGGTTCACCTCATTGTCTTCCACCAGCAGCAGCCAGGCGCCGCGCAGGGCGCGCTCGTCGTCGCGGTAGCTGCTCTGGCGCTGCGTCTTGCGGCTCTGTCCCGTCACGCCGCCAAACACGAACGAGATCTGGTCGAGCAGGGTCGAAGCGCTGACCGGCTTGTTCAAGACGCCGTCGAGCGGCAGCTCGCGCTGCTGCGCCGCCTCCAGCAGCGCCTCGCGGTGAAATGCCGTGACCATGATGCAAGCCGGCGTCGCATCGATGCCGGCGGCGTCGGCACGGATGCCGGCCAGAGTATCGAGGCCGTTCATGCCCGGCATCTTCCAGTCCATCAGCAGCAAGCCATACGGCCGCCCTTCGGCGCGCGCCTGTGCCACGGCGCCGATGGCCAGCGTGCCGCTGTACACGGCGCGCGCCTCGAAGCCCAAGGCCGTCAGCATACCGACGAAGATCTCGCGCGCGCTGGGGTTGTCGTCGACCACCAGCACGCGCAGGCCCTCGAAGCGCTGCTGATGCTGCAGTTGCGGCAGGCTGTCGCGCGGCACGGCGGCCAGGCCGAAGCGCGCCGTGAAGAAGAAGGTGCTGCCCACGCCCGCTTCGCTTTCCAGGTCGATCTCGCCTTCCATCATTTCCACCAGGCGCTTGCTGATGGTCAGTCCCAGGCCCGTACCGCCATGGTGGCGCGTGGTGGAAGTGTCGGCCTGGGTAAATGCCTGGAACAGCTTGCTGCGCTGCGGCGGCGTCAGGCCGATGCCCGTGTCGCGCACGTCGACGCGCAGCACGGCCGCGTGCTCTTCGAGCTGCCGCAGGCGGATGCTGACGACGATCTCGCCCTTGTCCGTGAATTTGATGGCGTTGTTGGTCAGATTGATCAGCACCTGGCCCAGGCGCAGGGGATCGCCCTGCAGCGCGTTGGGCACGTCGGGGGCGACGTCGAACAGCAGTTCGAGCCCCTTGTCCTGGGCCCGCATCACGGACAGGTCGGCGATCTGCGCCAGCACGTCCTCGAGGAAGAAATCGACCTTTTCAAAGGCCATCTTGCCCGCCTCGATCTTCGAGAAATCGAGGATGTCGTCGATGATGGCCAGCAGGTTTTTCGACGCCGACTCCACCTTCTCCAGGTAGTTGCGCTGGGTTGGCGTGAGCTCGGTCTGCAGCGCCAGGTGGGTCATGCCGATGATGCCGTTCATCGGCGTGCGGATCTCGTGCGACATATTGGCCAGGAAGTCCGATTTCATCTTGGTCGCATCCTCGGCCACCTCCACGGCATGGCGCAGGTCCTGCTCGACGGCCAGGCTGGTGCTCATGTTCTTCAGCGCCTGCATCAATTCGCCCGTCTCGTCGCGCGACGTCACTTCGATGACGGAACTGTAGTCGCCATTGGCCACGCGGGTGGCGATCGCCACCGCCTCGCCCAGCGGACGCGTGATCGAGCGCGCCGACCAAGCAAAGGCCAGGCCGATCAGCAAGGCGGCCAGGCCGATGCCGCCCATCAGCATCAGCGAAGTATCGATGTCGCTGCGTATCCTGGCCGCGCTGTCGCGAATCTGCTGCTGCTGCAAGTCATCGAGCTGGCCCACGTACAGCAGCACCTTTTCCAGCACGGGCAGGGTCTGCGTCTGCATGGCCTGCTCCGCGGCCGCATCGTCGCCGCGCTCGACCAGCGCGAACATCGTTTGCAGCGACGCGTAATAGTCGGTGCGCGCATGGTGCATCTGCGCGAGCAGGCGCCGCTCGTCGGAGCGCGCATCGAGGCTGTCGAGGATGCGCACCTGCTCGTCGATGCCCTGCCGGATCGCCTCCAGGCGCGCCTGGTTCGCCTGGCGCAGCGCCAGCTGGTGCTGGATCGGCAGGCTGGCGATGCGCGTGGCCGCCTCGCGCGCCAGGCCATGGATCTTGCTGGTGGCCTTGGCGGCAACCCAGTCGCGCTGCAGGATATCGTCGGTCTCGGCGCGGATCGCATAGATGCGGCTACCCGCGAGGACGATGACGACCAGCATCAGCCCGATCAGGATGGCATAGCCCGCATTGATGCGCACGCCGATCCGGATATCCCTGAAACGCATGACAGTTTCCTATCAGAAATTCTTAAAAAGCGAAGTCTGACCGTATTCCCCTACAAAATGCAAGGTCTTTTGCAAAGCAATTGCACGCCAAAGCGCTTATTTGGCCGATGCGGCCGCTTTTACAGGAGGCGCCAGCGCCGTAATGTGGGCTTGCAGGCAGGACGGGCACCAGCACCCCGCGGCGGCGCTGCCCGGCACGGGCACGGTCGCTGGCAGGGCCGTGCACCAGCACGGAGTGTTGGCGTTCGGATCGCGCTGGCCACACTGGAAAGTGGCGCCGCAGAGGGTACACTGACTCATGGCTATGTTTGAATTGGCAAGTGTGTGACACGCTGTCATGCTGGGCGACGCAGATGTAACTGGCCGTAAAAGGGCTGGCTGGAGGACATATCGGGCCAGACTATAGGATGATCAGGGAAAATACAACAAGATCGCCCTATAATGCCTCCAAGATTTTCTTCTTCCCTGTAAAATCTCACAAATCTATTTTCCGGACTCGCCATGAATCAACTAGCTAACTTGAACCTGGACATGAATGACGACTTGACGGCGGTGTCGCCGCAAATCAAGGCGCAGATTCTGGCCGAGGCCCTGCCATACATCCGTAATTTCCATGGCAAAACCATCGTCATCAAGTACGGTGGCAATGCCATGACGGACGAGCGCCTGAAGCACGGCTTCGCGCGCGACGTCATCCTGCTCAAGCTGGTCGGCATGAATCCCGTCGTAGTCCACGGCGGCGGCCCGCAAATCGACAATGCGCTGAAAAAAATCGGCAAGCAAGGCACCTTCGTGCAGGGCATGCGCATCACCGATGAAGAAACCATGGAAGTGGTGGAGTGGGTGCTGGGCGGCGAAGTCCAGCAGGATATCGTCATGCTGATCAACCATTACGGTGGCCAAGCCGTGGGACTGACAGGCAAGGACGGCGGCTTGATCCGCGCGCGCAAGATGCAGATGCCTGACCGTGAACATCCGGGCGAATTCCTCGACATTGGTTTCGTCGGCGAGATCGACGCCATCAACCCGGCCGTCGTCAAGGCACTGCAGGACGACGCCTTCATTCCCATCATCTCGCCGATCGGCTTCGGCCAGGATGGCCAGGCCTACAACATCAACGCCGATGTCGTGGCGGGCAAGATCGCGGAAATCCTGAAAGCGGAAAAGCTGATCATGATGACCAATATCGCCGGCGTCCAGGACAAGCAGGGCAACCTGGTAACCGACCTGTCGGCGCGCGAAATCGACGAGATGTTCGCCGACGGCACGATCTCGGGCGGCATGCTGCCGAAAATCTCGTCGGCGCTCGACGCCGCCAAGTCCGGCGTGAACACGGTGCACATCATCGATGGCCGCATCGAGCACTCATTATTGCTCGAAGTGTTGACCGAGCAGGCTTTTGGTACTATGATCCGTTCGCACTAAAAAAATCGCAACGCATCACAGCGAGTAGTTTGGCGGCGCAGATCACCTGGCGCCGCTTTTAATTTGCCCTTGTAGCTCAGTGGTAGAGCACTCCCTTGGTAAGGGAGAGGCCACGTGTTCGATCCACGTCAAGGGCACCAACTATATCTCCCCGCAGCTGAAAAAATGTCCATGACGGCGTTGTCTCGCCTCGCCGTACATGCGTACTGTCTTCGGCTCGACGCCTTGCCCTGAACACTTTTCCATCTGCTCTGCCGTCATCTCCCCAGCGTTAAAAATGCCCATGGCGGCGTTGTACTTGCTCGCCGTACTAGCGTACTGTCTTCGTCAGTACGCCTTGCCCTGAACACTGCTCCATCTGCTCTGCCGTCATCTCCCCAGCGTTAAAAATGCCCATGGCGGCGTTGTACTTCCTCGCCGTACTAGCGTACTGTCTTCGTCAGTACGCCTTGCCCTGAACACTTTTCCATCTGCTCTGCCGCCGTTTGTTGCGCGACTGAGCGAGTACTATCTCTTCTTTAGTTTAATACACCCGTTCCACCTTCAGGCCCCGCTGGCGCAGCAGGTCCGGCACGCTTTTCGTCCCGACCAGATGCAGCACGCCGATCGCGGCCAGGCTGTGCTTTTCGCGCGCCAGCAGCTTGGCGATGCCGTCGGCCAGGGCCGGGTTGCGGCCGTCGAGCAGCACCTTTTGCACGAACTGCGCGGTGAACGACGGATCTTGCGCGGCCTTGGCCGCCAGCTTGTCGAACGCGGCCGCATCGGCCGTGCGCCAGGCATTGGCGATCTCGCGCGCTTCCTGGCTTTGCTCCTGCTCCTCGATCGAGGTCACGCCGTCTTCCAGGAAGCGGCACTGGTCGGCTGGCGTCATCGCGCCGAACAGCGCCATCTGGCCTTCCATCGATTCGAGTTCCAGCACGGGGATCTTGCGCGCCTTGGCCTGCTGCGACAGATAATTGTCGACGGCCAGGTCGGAGCGGTAGCCGAGCGTGGAAAATTCACCGATGGCCAGCATGCTGGCCAGCATCCACGGCTTCATCGGCGCCACCGACTCTGGCGCGATGCCGTATTTTTGCAACAACGGCGCCAGACGCGGCGCCAGGGTCTGGCGGCAGTCGGCAGGCACCTTGCTGCCCGGCGTATCCATGCCGTACTTCAGCACGGCGCCGAGGGCGGCGCGCGGGTCGGCGCCCGGATCGATCTCCAGCGCCAGCGCGCCGGCGCCCTCCAATGCCTGCGTCACCGTCGGTTCGAGCGGGTAAAAATCGGGGGCGCCGACGTGGATGGTGCCGAACAAATACAGGGTATGTCCGGCGTCCTGCACCTTGAACAGGGCGCCCCGGTTTTGCGCCACCGGCGTCGCGTCGGCAAAGGCCGCCTGCAACGGCAGCAAGAATAATCCGCAAAACATCACTATAATCTGGCGTCGCATGGTTTTCCTGATTGTTGAATTTTTCATCTTTGCTTAAAGACTCCTGTGCCTGTGTCCCATCTTAACCGCTCGTCGCCGGTCTGGCTGTTTGACCTCGACAACACGCTGCACAATGCCTCGCACGCCATCTTCCCCACCATCACGGCCAATATGAACACGTATATTGCGCGGGTGCTGGGCGATGGCGTGACGCCGGCGGACGACGCCGTCGTCAATGCGGCGCGCGCGGCCTACTGGCGCCGCTATGGCGCCACTTTGCTGGGCATGGTCAAGCACCATCAGGTGCAGGCCGCGCATTTTCTGCACGAGACGCATACCTTCGGCGATTTGCGGGCCATGATACGCGCCGAACGGGGACTCGGGGCTTTACTCAAACGCCTGCCTGGCCGTAAAATTTTACTCACCAACGCGCCGCTGCGCTATTCGAGCGACGTGATGCGCCACCTGGGCCTGCGTCAGCATTTTTCACAGCATATCGCCATCGAGGCGATGCATGTGCACCGCCAGCTGCGGCCCAAGCCATCGACCCTGATGCTGCGCAAACTGATGCGCAAGCATCAAATCCGGCCCGGCCGCTGCATCCTGGTGGAAGATACGCTGGCCAACCTGAAGGGTGCAAAAAGACTGGGGCTGCGCACGGCATGGGTCACGCAATACCTGAAAATGGCCGATCCGATCGGGGTGGCGACGTTGCCAAAAGCGTTAAATCGCCCCGCTTACGTCGATGTCAAAGTAAAATCTGTCCGGCATTTGGCACGCCGCCTTCATCGCCTGCGTTGAAGGGGAAGGCCTCGGCCTCCGGTTGACGCCGGACGCCAGACCGCTAGCGGCGGTTTCGGTACTCCCCATCAAGGCAGCATTTTTTTTAACTACAAGAGAAAACATGGCAAGCACACCGCCGGGCCAACGCAGGCTACAAATTCTTCAGGCCCTCGCCGCAATGCTGGAGCAGCCGAAAGGCGAAAAAATCACCACTGCCGCACTGGCCGCCAGACTGGCCGTGTCGGAAGCGGCCCTGTACCGCCATTTCGCCAGCAAGGCGCAAATGTTCGAAGGGCTGATCGAATTCATCGAGTCGAGCGTCTTCGGCCTGATCAACCAGATCGCGGAAAAGCACAGCGACGGCATGACGCAGACGCGCGACATCATCGGCATGCTGCTCAATTTCGCCATCAGCAACCCGGGCATGACGCGCGTGCTGATCGGCGACGCCCTGGTCAATGAGGACGAGCGCCTGCAAGTGCGCATGAACCAGTTCTACGACCGCGTGGAACTGGCGCTCAAGCAGGCCTTGCGCGTGGCCGCGTCCGAAGGCCATGGCAAGGAAAGCGAAGTGGCGGCGCGCGCCACCCTGATCGTCAGCTTCGTCATCGGACGCTGGCACCGCTATGCGAAAAGCGGCTTCAAGATCAATCCATCCCAGGAAGCGGCGCTGCAAATCGCCATGCTGCTGGGATAAATCACCGCTGTCGCTGTCCCCATGTCCACCGACTGTTTCGCCCTGCTCGACGACGCCAGCACCCCTGGCGCCGGTTCGCGCCTGTATACGGGCCTGGCGGCGGTCTTGCAATGCAGCGAGGGGGAACAGTGGCCGGCCCTGCTCGAAGGGCTGCAAGCGGCCCTGGATCGCGGCCAATACGCCGTCAGCGTGTGCAGCTACGAACTGGGTGCGCACTTGCTGGCCATGCCGCCGCGCGCGGCCAGCGTTGACGCGCCGCCGCTGGCGCAGGTGCTCGTCTTCGAGCACTGCCGGCAGCTGTCGCAGGACGCCGTGGCGCAGTGGCTGGCGGATCACGCGCCGGCCTCCGACACGCCGGCTGGCGTGGCCGGCATCCGCGCGAATATCGACCAGGCCGAATTCACGCGCGCGCTGGATCGCATCCACGACTACATCGTGGCCGGCGACACCTACCAGGTCAACTACACCTACCGCCTGCGCTTCGACGCCTTCGGCTCGCCGCTGGCCCTGTATGCGCGGCTGCGCGCGCGCCAGCCCGTGCCGTATGGCGCGCTGGTGATGCTGCCCGATGGCGGCGCCCTGCTGTCGCTGTCGCCCGAACTGTTCGTGCGCCATGCGCAGGGCGAGCTGATGGCGCGCCCCATGAAAGGCACGGCGCCGGCCGCCCCTGCAGAACAGGGGGAAGAAAACGCGCGCCGCGCCGCCGCCCTGGCACGGGACCCGAAAAACCGCGCGGAAAACCTGATGATCGTCGACCTGCTGCGCAACGACATCGGCCGCATCGCCGCCACCGGCTCCGTCAAGGTGCCCGCCCTGTTCGAGGTGACGCGCTACAGCAGCGTGCTGCAGATGACCTCCACCGTGCAGGCGCGCCTGCGCGACGACGCCACCCTCAGCGACATCTTCCAGGCCCTGTACCCGTGCGGCTCGATCACGGGCGCCCCCAAGCGGCGTACCATGGAAATCATCGCCGAACTGGAACCGGCAGCGCGCGGCGTCTACACGGGCGCCATCGGCTGGTTCGATCCCCCGCTCGCCGGCACCAGCCACGCCGTGGGCGACTTCTGCATGTCCGTGCCGATCCGCACGCTGGCCCTGCAGGCGCCCGGCGCCGGCGGCATGCGGCGCGGCGAGATGGGCGTCGGCGCCGGCATCGTGCTCGACAGCGATGCCGCGGACGAATACGCGGAATGCCAGCTCAAGGCGCGCTTCCTGACGGGGCTGGCGAACGACTTCGAACTGTTTGAAACCCTGTACGCCAGCCGCGACCATGGCTGCCGCCAGCCCGAGCGCCACCTGGCGCGCCTGGCCGTCTCCGCCGCCTACTTCGGTTTTATCTGGGATAACGGCGCCGCCCACGCCGCGCTGCAGGCCGCCTGCGCCGAACGCAGCGACGACGCGCCGTTCCGCCTGCGCCTGGCGCTGCGCCAGGATGGCCAGTTCACGGTGCAAAGCGGTGCCCTCGCCGCCTTGCCGGACACGGTGAAGATCATGCTGGCGCCGGACGCCACCGTGGCAGACGACCTGTTCCTGCGCCACAAGAGCAGCGTACGCACGCGCTACGACGCCGCCTGGCGCGCGGCCGAGGCACAAGGCGGCTTCGACATGCTGTTCTTTAACGAGCGCGGCGAGCTGACCGAGGGCGGGCGCAGCAATGTCTTCGTCCGGCTGGACGGCCGCTGGCACACGCCGCCGCTAGCCTGTGGCCTGTTGCCCGGCGTGCAGCGCGCCGCCATGCTGGCCGATCCGGCCTGGGATGCGCAGGAAACCATCATCACGCGCGCCATGCTGGCAAAGGCCGAGGCCATCGTCGTCTGCAATGCACTGCGCGGCGCGCTGCCAGCGCAACTTACAGCCTCCGCCTGAAACCTGAAACAGTTCAGGGCAAGGCGCAGCGCCGAAGGCAGTGCAACTGCACGGCGAGGCACTGCAACGCGGCCATGGACTGTTTCAGCCGCTAGGCGTCGATGCGCATTTCATAACCGCCGTAGATCATGCGCTTGCCATCGAAAGGCAGCTTGGCCGGATCCATCATCTCGGCCAGGCGCGGGTCTTTCATGACCTTGTCGTTGATTTCATCGCGCTTGGCGCGCGACTCGTAAACGATCCAGGAAAACACCACCACTTCGCCATCCTGCAAATCCACCGCCTGCGGAAACGAAGTCCACTTGCCCGGCTTGACATCGTCGCCCACGCATTCGCGAAATTCCAGCGCGCCATATTCGCGCCAGACGGCGCCACAGGCGCGCGACATGGCCAGGTAAGCATCGAGCTTGGCTTGCGGTACGGGAACGACAAATCCATCGACATACGCCATGATGATCTCCTTGATGGTTGTTTTGACAAACGCGAACAACCAGCTTAGGACAATGATGGCAAGACGACAAGCACAACATTAAAAAAAAAGCAGGCGCCTGGCCTGCTTTTGTATCGGCAGCTTACAGCGCCAGCGCTTTTTCGACGGCGCCCACGAGCTTTTTATCGTCCGGCGTCACCTTGCTGGGGAAGCTTTCCACCACTTTGCCATGGCGGTCGATCAGGTACTTATGGAAATTCCAGGCCGGCGTCTTGCCCGTCTGCTTGATCAGGTCCACGTACAGCGGGTTCGGCGTCGGGCCGGACACCACCGATTTGGCGAACATGGGGAACTTCACGCCATAGGTGTTGTAGCAAAAATCGGCGATTTCCTTGCTGTTGCCCGGTTCCTGCTTGCCGAAATCGTTCGACGGGAAACCCAGCACAACCAGGCCCTTGCTGCCGTACTTCGCATACAGCGCCTCGAGTCCTTCGTATTGATTGGTAAAACCACAATAACTTGCCGTATTTACCACCAACACGACCTTGCCCGCATACTGGCACAGGTTTTGCGGCGCTTCATCCTGCAGGCGGTTGAACGTCTGCTTGAGGATGGCAGGGCAGGCCGCTGGCGCAGCGGCGCTCGCAGCGGTAGCCGCATCGGCAGCATGGGCCGGCATGGCCAGACTGGCACTGGCAGCGAGGGTGGTCAGCGCGAACAGCTGGGCAAGGGTCTTGGACATGAAGGGCACCATGGTGGTAAGAAAAAAAACCATTCTATGCCAAACGCCGCGCGCACGTATGAGACGAACAACAACAGCGTTTCCTTGAGCGACATCAAGGCCAGCGCAGTACTTGCCCACGGCACAGCATTTTTACCTATGCTCGGCCTTTCCCATCCCTGTTTCATTGCCCTGTGGAGTAGCCATGCCCTTCCCGCAACTAGCGACACCAACCGGCGCCCTGCTGGCCGCCTGCCTGTTCACCTTCGCACCCGGCATCGCGCATGCCGTCACCGCCACCACGGCCAAGGCGCAGGCCGCCGCAACGGGCGACGCGCCCGCCCTGCCCGCCTACCAGGCCGACCTGAGTCAGACGACCGTTTCCGGCCTGTCCTCGGGCGCCTTCATGGCGGCGCAATTTGCCGTCGCCTATTCATCCACCGTGACCGGCGCCGGCATCATCGCGGGCGGCCCGTATTTCTGCTCGGGCCAGCCGGGCAGCTTCCCCTACATCCCCTACCTGACGAACGCCCTGGGCACCTGCATGAATCCGGATTCCGCGCACGTCGCGCCGCCCGTGGCCAGCGAATTGCTGCGCGCGGCGAACGATTTCGCGCGCGCCCGCCTGATCGACGATACGGCCAACCTGAAACGCCAGCGCGTGTATCTGTTCAGCGGAACGAAAGACCAGACCGTGACGCGGCCGGTGGTGGAGCAGGTGGGGAAATTCTATGAACTGGCGGGCACGCCGACGGCGCAAATCCGCTTCGTCGACACCGTCAATGCGGGCCATGCCATCATCACCGACAACAACCAGGACAAGGCCTGCGATGTGACGGCGTCGCCGTTCATCAACGACTGCGACTTCGTGCAGGCGCGCGACATCCTGCAGCACCTGTACCCGGACCTGCTGCCCTCGTCGACCACCCTGACGGGCAAGCTGATTTCCTTCAACCAGCGCAGCTTCATCCGGAACTCGTACTCGAGCATGAACAACACGGCCTACGCCTACATTCCGAAAGCGTGCGACAGCGAAAGCTGCCGCGTGCACGTGGTCTTCCACGGCTGCCTGCAAACGACGCAGGCGATCGGCAACCGGTTCTACACCAGCACCGGCTACAACCAGGTGGCCGACGCCAACAAGATCATCGTGCTGTATCCGCAGGCCGAGCCGAGCCCCGTCTTCCCCTACAACCCGAAAGGCTGCTGGGATTTCTGGGGCTATACCAGCCTCAACCCCCTCGATCCGAATTTCTACACCCGCAGCGGCACGCAGATGGATGCGGTCAAGCGCATGCTGGAACGTCTGGGAGCGGCGCGCAACAGCCGTCAATAACGACCGTCGCGGATACTGGCGCAAAGCGTGGCGCGCGGTGCCGGGGCTGTATCGCCGTCCGGAAAGCGCGCCGCGCAGCAGCGTCAATCAAGCATCGATACCGCCCATGCAGATGTACTTGATGACCAGGTAGTCTTCGATACCGTAGGTCGACCCTTCGCGGCCCAGGCCCGATTGCTTGACGCCGCCGAAGGGCGCGATCTCGTTCGAGATCAGGCCCGTGTTGACGCCGACCATGCCCGTTTCCAGGCCTTCGGCCACGCGCCAGATGCGGCCGATGTCGCGCGAATAGAAGTAGGCGGCCAGGCCAAATTCCGTGTTGTTGGCCAGGGCCACGACTTCATCGTCCGTCTTGAAGCGGAACAGCGGCGCCAGCGGGCCGAAGGTTTCCTCGGTGGCCACGCGCATGTCGTTCGTCACGTCGGCGATGATGGTCGGCTCGAAGAAGCCATTGCCCAGCGCGTGGCGCTTGCCGCCGGCCAGCAGGCGACCGCCCTTGGCCAGCGCGTCGGCCACGTGCTCTTCCACCTTGGCGACGGCCTTGCCATCGATCAGCGGACCTTGCGTGACGCCCGCCTCGATGCCGTTGCCGACCTTCAGCTTGGCCACGGCCGCCACCAGTTTTTCGGCGAACGCTTCATACACGCCGTCCTGCACGTACAGGCGGTTGGCGCAGACGCAGGTCTGGCCCGCGTTGCGGTATTTCGAGGCGATGGCGCCTTCCACGGCCGCATCGAGGTCGGCGTCGTCGAAGACGATGAACGGCGCATTGCCGCCCAGTTCCAGCGACAGTTTCTTGATCGTCGGCGCGCATTGCTCGGCCAGCAGGCGGCCCACCTGGGTCGACCCCGTAAACGTCAGCTTGCGCACGATCGGATTCGACGTCATCTCGCCGCCGATGTCTTTCGGCGCGCCGGTGACGATGCTGAACACGCCCGCAGGCACGCCCGCGCGCTCGGCCAGCACGGCCAGCGCCAGCGCGGAAAACGGCGTCGCTTCGGCAGGTTTCAAGACCATCGGGCAGCCGGCGGCCAGGGCCGGGCCGACTTTGCGCGTGATCATGGCGGCGGGGAAATTCCACGGCGTGATGGCGGCGCACACGCCGATCGGCTCCTTGGTCACCACCAGGCGGCGGTCCGGCCATGGCGACTGCAGGGTATCACCGGAGACGCGCTTGCCCTCTTCGGCAAACCATTCGATGAACGAGGCGCCGAACTGCACCTCGCCCTTCGCCTCGGGCAGCGGCTTGCCCTGCTCGGTGGTCATGATGAGGGCCAGGTCGTCGGCGTTTTCCAGGATCAGGTCATGCCAGCGGCGCAGCACGGCCGCGCGCTCCTTGGCCGTCTTCTTGCGCCAGGCTGGCCAGGCGGCGTTGGCCGCTTCGATGGCGCGGCGCGTCTCGGCTGCGCCCATCAGGGGCACCGTGCCGATATGCTCGCCGGTGGCGGGATTGCTCACATTAATCGTCTGGCCAGCGTCGGCGTCAACCCAGGCTCCGTTCAAGTAAGCCTGGTGACGCAACAAGGTTGGATCTTTCAACTGCAGCATATGGATCTCCGGTCTGGTTTGAATTATCGACGGGGGATACTATGCCACAGCGCGGCCGATTTCGCAGGCGCGGCGCGGATTTACTCGACCTTGAAAGACGACAGCTTCGGGTCGGGCGGCGGATAGGCCAGCTTCATGCCCTGCAGGGTTTCCAGCAGCAACGAGGCCACCACCAGGTTGCGCTGGGTCTTGGAATTCGACGGCACCACATACCAGGGCGCATGGTCGGCATCGGTCTCGCGGATCGCCGTTTCATAGGCGCGCTGGTACGCATCCCACTTCTTGCGCTGGGCGATATCGTTGGGATCGAACTTCCACTGGCGGTCCGGATCGTCGAGCCTTTCCTGCAGCCGCCCGCGCTGCTCGTCCTTCGAGATATGCAGGAAGATCTTCAGGATGACGGTGCCCGTTTCGCTCAGCATGCGCTCGAAATCGCGGATCTGCGCATAGCGGCGCTGGCATTCGGCCTTGTCGATCATGTCCTGCACGCGCGTGATCAGCACATCCTCGTAGTGGCTGCGGTTGAAGATGGCAATCTCACCCTTCACCGGCACGTGCTGGTGCACGCGCCACAGGTAATCGTGCGCCAGTTCGATATCGGTCGGCCCCTTGAACGCCACGGCGCGGATGCCCATCGGGTTGATATTGCTGAAGATGGCCTTCACCGTGCCATCCTTGCCCGAGGTATCCATGCCCTGCAGGACCAGCAGCACTTTTTTCTTGTGCTGCGCGTACAGCATGCTCTGGCACTCGGCGATCTGCGCCGTCAACGCCACGGTTTCCTCGCGATCGATGGCCTTGCACTGGGCTGGCGTCAGTTTTTTATTCGCCGCCTTGGTGGCGGCGCCCAGCAAGCGCTTGCCCGCAACATCCTCGTGCAGATCGAAGTCCTTGCCCGCACGGAACTGCGTGCGCGCCTTCATGCCGCCACCGCCAGCTTGCGGTGCTCAATTTTTGTGCAGTGGTCCATCACCACGTCCAGCCCCGCCGCCCGCGCCAGTTGGGCCGCCTGCTCGTTGACCACCTCCAGCTGCAGCCACAAACAGCCGGCCTTGACGGCGATGGCTTCCTCGGCGATGGGCAGAATATCTGCCGACTTGCGGAAGCAGTCGACGATATCGATGCGCGCCGGCGCCACGGCCGCTGCGGCCTCGGTCAGGGTAGCGTAGGCACGCTGGCCCAGCACCTGCTGGCCGGCGAGAGCCGGATTGACGGGCAGTACGCAGTAGCCGTGCCGCAGCAGATAATCGGCCACCTCGTGGCTGGCGCGTTCCGGCTTGTCGGACATGCCGACGATGGCGATGATGCGGCTGTCTTGCAGGATGCGGGCGATGTTGGACATATTTTTCTATGGTCAGGCGTGCGACATTGCCCGCCTAGCGTAGCAGATTCCCGGTCCGGCGGGAGCTAGCCTGAAGACCTAGGCGTACGCACGGCCGCCATCTTCGCCACGAAGGCTTGCGCGCGCGCCGTCACGGCCGCATAGTCGCCCGTGGCGCCCGGGCCACTCAGGCTGCTGCCGATGCCCACCGCCACGGCGCCGCTGGCAAACCAGTCGCCCAGGTTCTCCACGGTGACGCCGCCCGTCGGCATCAACGGCGCTTGCGGCAGCGGTGCGCGCAGGGCCTTGATGTAGGCGGGGCCGAACATCTCGGCGGGGAAGACCTTGACGATGTCGGCGCCCGCCTGCAGGGCCGTGACGATTTCCGTCGGCGTCATCGCGCCCGGCATGGCCAGCACCTGGTAGCGCTGGCACAGGCGTATGGTGTCCACGTTCACGCCGGGCGAGATGATGAACTGGGCGCCGGCCAGGATGGCCGCGCGCGCCGTCTCGGCGTCGAGCACGGTGCCCGCGCCCAGCAGCACCTCGTCTCCATGGCGTTCGCGCAGGGTGCGCAGCACGCCCAGGGTATCGGGCGTGGTAAACGCCACTTCCAATGCCGTGATGCCGCCGGCGATGCATGCCTCGGCAATCTGCAGCGCCGCATCGGGCGCACCGGCGCGCACGATGCCCACCATGCCCCGCTCGATGATGGCCTGGAAAACCGTATGCTTGTCCATGTCTCTCTCCTGTCAGGCCGGCAGCGCTGCAAAGCGCACTTCCGGCAGGCCGCGCACGCCAGGCTGGCGCGCATGGAACAAGCCGCCGGCCAGCGGTTCGCGCTGCAGCTGCTCCGGCGTCAGCGTTTCCTGCGCCGTCGTCACAAACAGCTCGTCATAGTCGGGACCGCCCAGGCTCACGCAACTGGGTTGCGACACGGGCAGGCTGACCTTGCGCTCGACGCTGCCGTCCGGCGCGAAGCGCAAGACCCTGCCCGCGCCCCACTGCGCGCTCCACAGGTGGTCGTGGGCATCGATGGTGGCGCCATCGGCCGCGCCGGGCCCCGGATCGAGCACGGCAAACACGCGCACCTGGCTGGCGTCGCCACCGAGGTAGTCATCCCAGCGATAGATCGCCTTCTTCATCGAATCGCAAAAATACATGGCCGTGCCATCGACGCTGAAGCAGATGCTGTTCGAAATGGCGATGCGCGGCAGCGGCAGCCGTTCCAGGGTCAGGTCCAGGTTGAGACGGTAGAAGCTGGCGATGGCGTCGCGGCACGGGCGTTCATCCAGCGTGCCGAAGACAAAGCGTCCCTGGCGGTCGCAGCGGCCATCGTTCAGGCGCGTCATGGGCAAGTCCCCCTCCACCGTGTGCAAGGGCGTGACGGCCCCGCTACGCGCGTCAAACCATGCCAGACGCGAAGCCAGTCCCAGCAGCAGCACGTCGGCACTGTCCGTCAGGGCGAAGCAGGCCAGGCGCTCGGGCATGTCCCAGCTCTGGCGCTCGCCCGTCGCCAGGTGCAGCGCATGCAGCCGGCAGCCTTCGATATTCGTCCAGAAAACGCGGCCGCTGCGTTCGCACCAGCGCACGCCCTCGCCGAGATAATCCTGTGCATCGACCAGCAATTGAGCCTGTGTCCCCATCATTTTTCCTTTAACTATGTATAACGCATGATGCAACCGTCACGAGCGGAAGTCCGTTGTGGCCGAGACGCGCAACGGCGCTTAGCACGGGGCCGCCGAGGCAGTGGGCATCGAGGCCGCAAATGACGACGCGCAGCAGGTCTGATCGTGCGCTATCAATGCGATTCGCGTGGAACGGCAGAACCGCGGCAGCCGACGAGGAAATCCAGGTCTGCGCCTTCGTCGGCCTGCGTCACGTGCTTGATGTACATCGACTGGTAGCCGCCCTTCATGGCCGGCACCGGCGCCCGCCATTGCGCGCGGCGGCGCGCCAGTTCGGCCTCGTCGACGTCCAGATGCAGGCGCCGGCCTTCCACATCGAGCTCGATCATGTCGCCATCGCGTACCAGCGCCAGCGTGCCGCCCACGGCCGCTTCCGGCGCCACGTGCAGCACCACCGTGCCATACGCCGTGCCGCTCATGCGCGCATCCGAGATGCGCACCATGTCGCGCACGCCCTGCTCCAGCAGTTTTTTCGGCAATCCCATGTTGCCCACTTCCGCCATGCCCGGATAACCCTGCGGGCCGCAATTTTGCAGCACCATCACGCAATCCGCGTCGATGTCGAGGGCCGGATCGTCGATGCGCTGTTTATAGTGTTCGATGCTGTTGAAGACGACGGCGCGGCCACGGTGCTGCATCAGCGCGGGCGAGGCGGCCGACGGCTTGATGACGGCGCCGCGCGGCGCCAAATTGCCATGCAGGATGGCGATGCCGCCCTCTTCCTTGAACGGCTGCGCCAGCGGTGTGATCACGTGCGGATTGAAGTTTTCCGCCTCGGCCACGTTGACGGCAATGGTAGCGCCCGTCACCGTCAGCGCCTCGCCATGCAGCTTGCCCAGCAAGTCGCGCATGATCACGGGCAGGCCGCCCGCATAGTAAAAATCCTCCATCAGGTACTGGCCCGACGGCATCAGGTTCAGCAGGCACGGGATGTCGCGTCCCAGGCGGTCCCAGTCGCCCAGCTGCATGTCCACGCCGATGCGTCCCGCGATGGCCAGCAGATGGATCACTGCATTGGTCGAGCCGCCGATGGCGCCATTGACCATGATGGCGTTTTCAAACGCGGCGCGCGTGAGGATCTGCGACAGCTTCAGGTCTTCCGCGACCATGCCGACGATGCGCCGGCCCGTCAATTGGGCCTGCAGCCTGCGGCGCGCATCGACGGCGGGAATGGCCGCGTTGCCGGGCAGGGTCACGCCCAGCGCTTCGACCATGCTGGCCATGGTGGAAGCCGTGCCCATCGTCATGCAGTGGCCGGAAGAGCGCGACATGCACGACTCGGCCTCGCGGAACTGCGCCTGCGTCATGCGCCCGGCGCGCACGTCCTCGGAAAACTTCCACACGTCCGTGCCCGAGCCGATGGGCTGGCCACGGTAATTGCCGTTGAGCATGGGGCCGCCCGACAGCACGATGGTGGGCAAGTCGACGCTGGCCGCGCCCATCAGCAGCGCCGGCGTCGTCTTGTCGCAGCCCGTCAGCAGCACCACGCCGTCGATCGGGTTGGCGCGGATCGATTCTTCCACATCCATGCTGGCCAGGTTACGGAACAGCATGGCCGTGGGACGCAGGTTCGATTCGCCCAGCGACATGACGGGAAACTCGACGGGAAAGCCGCCCGCTTCCAGCACGCCCTTCTTGACCGCTTCGGCCAGGTCGCGGAAATGGCCATTGCAGGGCGTCAGCTCGGACCAGGTATTGCAGATGCCGATCACGGGCCGGCCATCGAAGGCGTCGCTCGGGTAGCCCTGGTTCTTCATCCAGCTGCGGTGAATGAAACTGTCCTTGTCGTCGCCGCCAAACCACGCGTGCGAACGCAGCGGGCGCTTCGTTTTCAGCTCGCTCATGCGGCCTCCCGCAGTGGAATCAAGCCGCGCGCGGCGGCGATCAGCAGGGCGCCATGGCCCGCCATGTTCGCTTGCTGTGCGTCGTCGACGACGATGCGCTTGCCATAAAAGAAGCCGTGTTCCTCGATCAGCAGGGTCAGCGCCTGGCGCAGCATCGGCTTGCCCGTGATGACGAGCGTGGTGTCCGGCCGCATCTGGATGGCCGTGCTGTTGCGCAGCGCCAGCAGGTCGCCGCTGAGCACGGCGCCCATCAGGAAATTGGCCCGTTCATTGCGTTCGACGGCGCTGAACTGGCCAAGGGTGCGCACGCTGAAACAGGCGCGCGCCAATCCCGTCTTCTGCGCCGCGACGGCGCCGGCCAGCAGCATCTTCGGCACCAGCACGTCGGCAAATTCGCCGTCGAGCGACTGGCGGATCAGGGTGTGCTGCGAAATGGCTTGCAGCAGCTCGCCGGCAATCGTGGTGGCGCAGCCGAGGATGCGGCCCTGCTCGTCCACGCTGACCAGTTTGGTATGCGAGCCGGGCATGATCAGCGTGGCGGCGCCGCGCAACTGCAACCGCTGCAGCAGGCCGACGACTTCCGTTTCCTCGCCGCGCATCATGTCCATCGCTTCGACGTTATGCAGGCCGATGGCGCCATGCTGGTTGCGCACGCCGGGGATCAGCCACAGGGGCTGCGCCAGCACATCGGGCAAATCCACCGCCTGCATGGCTTGCGCCAGCTGCGCCAGGCCGGCCGGCGCCGGCACATGCGGCACTTCCTGCACGCCCATCGGGGAACTGATCATGCCTGACGCCAGCACCAGCTCCACGGCGGACGGCGCGATGCCGGCGCTGGCCAGCACGCTGGCCATGGTCTCGCGCAGCGCCTGTTTCAGCGCGCCGTTATGGCCGTCGATGGCCGTATTGCGCACGCCCGTTTCCTGCTGCGCCTGGGCGACGACAAGGCCGTCGCGCCATAGCAGGGTACGCGTATTGGTGGTGCCGGCATCGATGGTGACTATATTCATGGGCAGGTTCGCAGCGTCGGTAAAGGAAGAAAAAAGGGGGAAAAACTACCTCATGGTAGAACTGCCCCGCATATCTGACCAATCACTTATTTAGCGCCATTGATATCGGTTCCGATATGTCAAAGGCCTCGATATCCTGTACCCCCAAACGGTAGAGCAAAGTGGCCCGCGCCGCCCGACCCGGCTGCAGTTCCAGGTCTTGCGCGGCCAGGCAGATGCCGCCCACGTCCGAGCGCAGCTGCAGGCCCGCTTGCGCGCTGGAGTAACGCAGGACCCGGCCCGAGGCGGGGTCGGCGACGCGGGCGGCCTCCTGCAGCCGGCCGCCGCCCGCCAGGAAAAAATCATGCCGGAAGCCCTCTTGCCCCGCCAGTGCCGGCCAGGCGAGGCGCGCGCCGAGCGGCGCGGGCTGGCGAAAGTCAAAGGCGCTGCCGGCCACGTCGTGCGGTCCGCCCTGCGCCGCGCCGCCTGGCCGGTAGCGGTCGGCGGCCAGGCGCAGCACATGGTCGCCCACGCCCGCGCCGCGCCCCTGCAGGTTGAACGACGGCGCCGGCAGGCCGATGCAAAAAACGCCGTCGGCCACGGCCTCGCATTCGATGCGCAGGCTGCCGTCGTCACTCAATTGATAGTGCAGGCGGACGCACAGGCCTTCGCGCGACAGGTGCAAGCGCAGGCTGGCGTCGGCAGCGTCCTCGCACTGCCAGCCCGCCTGCCGGTGCGCGGCGTGGGGCGAGACAGCCAGCACATCGGCCATGCGCCCATAGCGGTCCGGCGCCCACCAGGACTGCAGTCCGGCATCATGGCCGCTGACCGCCACGCGCATGCCGCGCCCATTGCGCAGGACGTGCGGCGCCGTCACGCCGCGGACTCGCAGGCAGGCGGGGGCCGGCTGCGCTGCTGGAATTCGCGCGGCGTGCAGCCGAGTTCACGCTTGAAGACGGCATGCATGTACTGCACCGTCGTAAAGCCGCAGCGCACGGCCACCTCGGCCACCTGTCCCGGCTCGCGCGCCAGCAGGGTCTTGGCCGCATCGAGCTTGAAATGCAGGATTTCGTCATGCACGCTGCGTCCCAGCTCCTGCCGGAAGTGTGCTTCCAGCGACGAGCGCGATACTCCAACGTAATCGGCCACCTGCTCCGTCTTGATGCCCTGGCAGGCGTACTGGCGGATGAAATGGCGCGCCTGCATCACCTGCGGGTGCTGGAAAGGCTGGTGGCGCGTCGACGCCAGCACGTTCAGGCCGGCCGGCGGCACGAGAATGCGCGTGCCGGACAGGCGCACGCCATTGAGCATCTGGTGCAGCAGGTGCGCCGCCGTGCGGCCCATTTCCTCCGTGCCCTGGATCACGGAACTGAGGGGGATGCGCGTGAGCATGCGCGCCAGCGGATCGTTGTCGATGCCGATCAGCGCCACCTGCTCGGGCACGGCGATCCCCGCATGCATGCAGGCCTGCAGCAGCTGGCGCGCGCGCGCATCGCTGACGGCGATGATGCCAACGGGCTTTTCCAGGCTGTTCAACCAGGCGATCAGCTGCTCCACCGCCTCGTTCCACGAGGGCGCGCTGGTGGCCAGGCCACGGTACACGTCGGCGCGCATGTGGTCGCGCTGCATCAGCGCGCAAAACGCCGTTTCGCGCTCTTGCGCCCAGCGGTTGACGTCCGCCTCGGGCAGGCTGAAACAGGCGAAGCGCGTCAGTCCCGCTTCGACCAGGTGGTCGTAGGCCAGCTTGACGATTTTCAGGTTGTCGGTCGCCACGTAAGGGATGCCGACCGGGTAGTCTTCCTCGCGCGCATACGAGCTGCCGATGGCCACCACGGGCACATTGCTGTGCGCCAGCGCAGCGCAGACGGCGGGATCGTCGAAGTCGGCGATGATGCCGTCGCCCTGCCAATGCTCGATGCCGGGCAGGCGGCAGCGAAAATCCTCTTCCAGGAACAGGTCCCAGGACACGCGCGTGGTGTTCAGGTAGGCGGCGATGCCCGCGATGATGTCGCGGTCATAGATTTTATTCCCGTTAAACAGCAGCGCGATCCGGTGCGCGGTCGGCATCTTCATGTTGATGTCTCCTCCATGTGGCAGCCGGAACGTATCTTCGTCCCTGGCCGCGCGGCGTAGTCTGGCCTTTCGGGGCGTCCCCTTAGCGGCGTCCGGCACGCGTGCTGACGTCGACCCACACGGCCAGGGTGAGGATACTGCCTTTCACGATCATCTGCCAGTAGGTGTCCACGTCCAGCATGGACATGCCGTTATCGAGGCTGGCCATCACCAGGGCGCCGATCAGGGCACCGTACACCGTGCCCGAGCCGCCGCGCATCGAAGTGCCGCCGATGAAGCAGGCGGCGATGGCATCGAGTTCGCTGAAGGTGCCGGCCGAGGGCGAGCCGGCCGCCAGGCGGCCCGTGTTGATCAGGCCCGCCAGTGCGCACATCAGCCCCATGATGCCGAAGATCCACAGCTTGACGGCTTTCACATTGATGCCGGACAGGCGCGTCGCCTCCATATTGCTGCCCACGGCGTAGATGCGGCGGCCGAACACGGTCTGGCTGGTGATGTAGCTGAACAGGCCCAGCAGCGCCAGCAACAGCAGCACCGGCAGCGGGATGCCCTCGTAGCCATTCAGGGTCTGCACGAAGGCGTACAGCACGGCGCCGATGACGGCCAGGCGCAGGCCATCCATCCACGCCGCCGTCTGCGGCAAGCCATGCCGCGCGCGGCCGGCGCGCGCGCGCCACGTCAGGAAGGCGGCCAGCAGGAACAGGCCGATGCCGAGCGCGATGCCGGGCACCGCAGGCAGGTAGCCCTGTCCCAGGTACACCAATGGTTCGGAGACGGGCGCGATCGTGATGCCGCCCGTGATGCCGAGCAGGATGCCGCGATACGCGAGCATGCCGCCCAGGCCAACGATGAAGGACGGAATGCCGCGGTACGCCGTCAGATAGCCGTTGAGCAGGCCGATCACCAGGCCGCAGCCGAGAACCGCCGCCAGGTTCAGCGCCAGCGGCCAGTGCTGCGTCACGTCCAGCACGGCGGCGATGCCGCCCAACAGCCCCAGCAGGGAGCCGATCGACAGGTCGATCTCGCCGGCGATAATCACCAGCACCATGCCGCAGGCGAGGATGCCGGTGACGGACATCTGGCGCAGCAGGTTCGACAGGTTGCGCGGCGTGAGGAAGCTGCCCTCCGTCTTCCACGAAAAGAAGGCCCAGATCAGGGCGACCGCGGTCAGCAGGGCCAGCATCTTGTATTGGGTGAACAGCTGTTTGATACTGTGCGGTTTCATGCGGCAGATTCCTTGTGGTCGGTATTGGCGCCTGGCGCCGGACGCTGGTCCAGCGCCGCTGCCAGCACGGTTTCCTGGCTCAGGCCCTCGTTGATAAAGTCGCCGCGCAACCGGCCTTCGCCCATCACCAGCACGCGGTCGGACACGCCCAGCACTTCGGCCAGCTCCGACGAGACCATGATGATGGCCACGCCCTGGTCGGCCAGCGCCAGCATCAATTTGTAGATTTCATATTTGGCGCCCACGTCGACGCCGCGCGTGGGCTCGTCGAGGATCAGCACGCGCGGACGCGTCAGCAGCATCTTCGCCAGCACGGCCTTTTGCTGGTTGCCGCCCGACAGACTCGTAATCGGCAGCGACGGGCTGGCCGCCTTCAGTTCCAGCTGCGCGATCTCGCCGCGCACGGCCGCCAGTTCCGCCTCGCCGTCGATGCGCGTGGCGCGCGCGAATTCCTCCAGCACGGCCAGGGTGATGTTCTGCCCCACGTCGAGGTCGGGCACGATGCCGTGGTGCTTGCGGTCTTCCGGCACCATGGCCAGTCCCATGGCGATGGCCTTTTGCGGCGAGCTGGTGTCGATACGACGTCCGTCCAGCCACACTTCGGCCTGGCAAGGCCCCTGGTAGGCGCCGAACAGGGCCGACACGAGTTCCGTGCGCCCCGCCCCCACCAGCCCGGCGATGCCGAGGATTTCGCCGCGGCGCAGGCTGAACGAGACATCGTCGACGCGCTTGCGCTGCGGGTTGTCGGCGTCGATGCAGCTCACGTGGCGCGCCTCGAACAGCACCTCGCCGATCGCCGCCTTTTTCTCCGCCGAGCGCTGCGGATACAGCTGGCTCATTTCGCGGCCCACCATCTGCGCGATGATGCGCTCCACATTCATCTGCGCCATGGGCGTGGTGGCGATATGCTTGCCGTCGCGGATGACGACGATGGTGTCGCAGATGGCCGCCACTTCATCGAGCTTGTGCGAAATGTAGATGCAGGTGACGCCCTTGGCTTTCAGGGCGCGCAGGATATCGAGCAGCACGGCGATTTCCGAGGCCGTCAGCGATGACGATGGCTCGTCGAGGATCAGCAGTCGTGCATTCTTGTTGAGCGCCTTGGCGATCTCCACCAGCTGCTGGTGGCCGCCGCCGTAATTCATCACGGGCAGCGCCACGTTCAGTTCGGGAATCTTCAATTCGCGCAGCAGTTCGTCGGCGCGCTGGTACATGGCCGCATAGTGCATGCGCCCGCCGGGCAGGGTGATCTCGCGGCCCATGAAGATATTCTCGGCTACCGACAGCTGCGGCACCAGCATCAATTCCTGGTGGATGATGATGATGCCGGCGCTTTCCGTGTCGCGGATCGATCCGGCGCGCAGCGGCTGGCCATCCCACAGGATCTCGCCATCCCAGCTGCCATGCGGATAGACGCCGGACAGCACCTTCATCAGGGTCGACTTGCCGGCGCCATTCTCGCCGCACAGGCCGATGCATTCGCCAGCCCGCACCTGCAGGTCGATGCCGTCGAGCGCGCGGACACCGCCAAACTGTTTGACGATGCCTTTCATTTCAAGCAGATAGTCGGACATGCTCACTCTCGTTGCGGATACGGGGGGAAATGTCGGATTACGCTACGCTAATCCGACCTACCGGCCGATATACGGGCTGACGTAGGTCGGGTTAGCGCGCAGCGCGTCACCGGACATTGCGCGGCGAATCAGTTACCCAGCTGCGCCTTGGTATAGAAGCCGTCATCGACGAGAATGTTTACGTTCGCCTTGGTCAGCGGCGTCGGTTTCAGCAGCACGGTGCTGACTTTTTTCAGGCCGTTGTCATAGCTCGAGTTATAGGCCGGCTTTTCATTGCGCGCCAGTTGCACGGCCAGCCTGGCCGCTTCGGCGGCGATGGTTTTCAGCGGCTTGTAGACGGTCATCGCCTGCGTGCCGGCGATGACGCGTTTCACCGCCGCCAGGTCGGCATCCTGGCCCGAAACCGGTACCTTGCCGGCCAGTTTTTGCGCGGCCAGCGCCTGGATGGCGCCGCCGGCCGTGCCGTCGTTCGAAGCGACGATGGCGTCGATCTTGTTGTTATTGGCCGTCAGCGCGTTTTCCACGATGGACAGCGCTTCCGACGCGCTCCAGTCCTTCACCCACTGCTGGCCGACGACCTTGATGTCGCCCTTGTCGATATACGGCTTCAAGACCTTCAGCTGGCCTTCGCGCAGCATCTTGGCGTTGTTGTCCGTCGGCGCGCCGCCCAGCAGGTAGTAATTGCCCTTCGGCTGCAGCTTGACGACGCCCTCGGCCTGCATTTCGCCCACTTTCTCGTTATCGAACGAGATGTACGCGTCGATATCGGCGTTCAGGATCAGGCGGTCATACGACAGCACCTTGATGCCGGCCTTCTTTGCTTCCTTGATGGTGTTGTTGAGGACCGTGGCGTTGAACGGCACGATCACCAGCACGTCCACGCCGCGCGAAATCAGGTTTTCGATCTGCGAAATCTGGCGCTGCTCGCTGGCGTCGGCCGACTGCACGAAGACCTTGGCGCCCTGCTTTTCAGCGGCGGCGATGAAGAAATCGCGGTCGCGCGTCCAGCGCTCGACGCGCAAGTCGTCGATGGAAAAGCCGATCTTCGGGTTTTTCGCATCGGCCAGGGCGGCGCTGCTGCTCAACGCCAGCATGGCGGTCATGATGGCTGCACTGATGATCTTGTTCATTACGTGTCTCCTTGTTGGATTTTTTAACTACGTTTTTTTAACTGCGGGGTACAACGAACAACAAATAAACTAGTGATTGTGGCGTGGCAGCGTCTGCCCCACGGCGCGGTATTTCAGCGCCAGCTCCATGCAGGCCCCCGTTTCCAGCTGACCCACGCTGGCACGGTAGAGCTCCTGCCACGGCGTGGCGCTGTCGTTGATCGGCGGCGGCAACTCCTGGGCGCGGCGCGCCAGCTCAACGCTGTCGACCAGCATGTCGCAGCGGCCCGCAGTCAAATCGACGCGGATGACATCGCCCGTGCGCAGCAGCGCCAGGCCACCGCCCACCGCGCTTTCCGGCGAGGCGTTCAGGATCGAGGGGCTGTCCGAAGTACCCGACTGGCGCCCGTCGCCGAGGGTCGGCAAATTCAGGATGCCCGCCTTGAGCAGCGCGTCTGGCGGCTGCATGTTGACCACTTCGGCCGAGCCGGGCCAACCGACAGGACCGGCGCCGCGCATGACCAGCATGCAGCCGTCGTCGATGGCGAGAGCCGGATCGTTGATGCGCGCGTGATAGTCGGCCGAACCGTCAAAGACGATGGCGCGCGCCTCGAACACGCCTTCGCTGCCGGGATGCGACAGGTAACGCTCACGGAAAGCGGGCGAGATCACGCTGGTCTTCATGATGGCGAAATCGAACAGGTTGCCCCGCAGCGCCATGAAACCGGCCTTGTCCTTCAGCGGGGCGGCAAACGGGCGGATCATCTCGCGGTCCGCGCTTTCGCGCCCGGCCAGGTTGGCCGCCATGCTCTGCCCCGTGACAGTGGGACGCTCGGCGTGCAGCAGACCCGCCTTGAGCAGCTCCCACATCACGGCCGGCACGCCGCCGGCGCGGTGGAAGCGTTCGCCCAGGTATTTCCCGGCAGGCTGCATGTTCAGCAGCAGCGGCACGTCGTAGCCATGTGCCATCCAGTCGCTCGAATGCAGTTCCACGCCGGCGTGGCGGGCCATCGCCATCAGGTGCGGCTGGGCGTTGGTGGAGCCGCCAATGGCGGCGTTGACGATGATCGCGTCCAAAAACGCTGCACGCGTGAGGATGCTCGACGGACGCATGTCGTCATGCGCCATGCCGACGATGCGGCGCCCCGTTTCATAGGCGATCTGGCCCCGTTCGCGGTACGGCGCGGGGATGGCCGAACAACCTGTCAGCGACATGCCCAGGGCCTCGGCCAGCGCATTCATGGTCGATGCCGTGCCCATGGTGTTGCA
Source organism: Janthinobacterium sp. SUN118 (assembly GCF_030397695.1). NCBI lineage: Bacteria > Pseudomonadati > Pseudomonadota > Betaproteobacteria > Burkholderiales > Oxalobacteraceae > Janthinobacterium > Janthinobacterium sp. SUN118. Next base: position 603,275 of record NZ_JAPUBV010000002.1, read on the forward strand.
GTGACCGGCCGATGGCGCCGAGGCCGCGGCGATCTGCAGGAATTTGTCATTGTCGATCAAGCCTGCAGAGAGCTGGCGGCGGCCCTTCCAGATGGCGGCGCCCGATCCCACCAGTTCGCCGTCCATCCAGCCATCGAGCATGGGGCCGCCCGACAGCACGATGGCGGGGATGTCCACCGTGGCGGCGGCCATCAGCTGGGCCGGCGTCGTCTTGTCGCAGCCCGTCGTCAGCACCACGGCGTCGATCGGATAGCCGTGCAGGATTTCCACCAGGCCCAGGTAGGCCAGGTTGCGGTCCAGCGCGGCCGTGGGACGGCGGCAGTTTTCGAAGATCGGGTGCAGCGGGAATTCCATCGGGATGCCGCCCGCGTCGCGGATGCCGTCGCGCACGCGCTGCGCCAGCTCCAGGTGTATGCGGTTGCAAGGGCTAATATCGCTGCCGCTTTGCGCGATGCCGATGATGGGCCGGCCCGAACGCAGCTCCTCGGCCGTGATGCCGTAGTTCATGAAGCGCTCGAGGTACAGCGCCGTCATGTCGATGTGGTCGGGATTGTCGAACCAGTCCTGCGAGCGGAAGCGCCGCGCCTGGCGATGGCTGGGGGTACTCATGCGCCGTACCAGCCCGCGTCGACATAGTATTCGCGCCCCGCGCACTTGGCGGCGTTATCCGACGCCAGGAACAGCGCCAGCGCCGCCACGTCGTGCGGCTCGACGCGCGCCTGCAGGCATTGCCCCTGCAGGATCACGGCTTCCGCTTCCGGCGTGTGCCAGAGCTTTTCCTGGCGCGGCGTGCGCACGGCGCCGGGAATGATGCAGTTGACGCGGATGCCGTGCACGCCCAGGTCGCGTGCCAGGCCGCGCGTCAAGCCTTCGATGCCGGCTTTCGCCGTCATGTAGATCGACAGGTTCGCCTGCGCCAGGTGCCAGGAAATCGAGCCCAGGTTCAGGATCACGCCGCCGCCCTTGGCGCGCATGGCAGGCGCCACCGCCTGCGCGCAGAAGTACTGGTGACGCAGGTTGACGGCGATGCGCTCGTCCCAGTAGGCGGGCGTGACGTCCTGCAGCTGGTGGCGGTCGTCATTGGCCGCGTTGTTGATGAGGATATCGGTGGCGCCGCTGGCGTGTTCGATCTCGGCGAAGGTGGCGGCCAGCGCCCCCAGGTCCGTCAGGTCGCAATAGCGGAAGCGCGGCGGATGCGGCAGGTGCGCCAGTTTTTCTTCCAGCGCGCGCGAAGGTTCGCTGGCGATGTCGAGAAAGGTGACATGGGCGCCCTGGCGCGCGAACGCTTCGACGATGGCCACGCCGATACCGGTGCCGCCGCCCGTGATGACGACGCGCTGCCTGGCCAGGCTGGGATAGGTTGCATGCTGCATGGTGTCTCTCGTTATAAGAAATGGGGAAATCAGGCAAGGCCGCGCTGGGCCAGGCTCTGGTACAGCGCGCGCACGCCAAACGTCCAGGGGGGAATGGCGTCGCAGCGCTGCACTTCGTTGACCAGCGCGCCGAGCGAGGCGCTGGCGATGGTGACCCTGTCGCCCAGGTGGTGCGTGAAGCCGCCGCCCTGCACGTCGCGGTCCTGCACGGGCGAGAACATGGTGCCTAAAAACAGCATGAAGCCGTCCGGATACTGGTGATACTGGCCCGCCGTCTGGCGTACCAGGTCCAGCGGGTCGCGGCTGATCTCGCGCATGAAGCTGGCGCCTTCAAGCACAAAACCGTCGTCCGCGCCCTCGATCAGCAGCGACACTTCCGCCTGGCGCACGGTATCGAGCGTGAAGCCTTCGTCGAACAGGCGGATGAAGGGGCCGATGGCGCAGGAACCGTTGTTATCCTTGGCCTTGCCCAGCAGGAGCGCGCTGCGCCCTTCGATATCGCGCAGGTTGACGTCGTTGCCCAAGGTCGCTCCCAGCACCTGGCCGCAGCTGTTGACGGCCAGGACGATCTCCGGCTCCGGATTGTTCCAGGCGGACGACGGCAGCAAGCCCACCTGCGCGCCGCAGCCGACGGACGACATGGCTTGCGCCTTGGTGAATACCTCCGCATCGGGACCGATGCCCACTTCCATGTATTGCGACCAGGCGCCGCGCTGCTGCAATTGCTGCTTCAATCGCTGCGCCGCCTGCGAACCGGGGCGCAGCGCGGACAGGTCGCTGCCCAGCGTGGCTTGCAGCGCCGTGCGCAGGCTGGCGGCACGCGCCGCATCGCCGCCCGCCTGTTCTTCGATCACGCGCTCGAGCAGGCTGACGGCGAACGTCACGCCGCAGGCCTTGACGGCTTGCAGGTCGCATGGCGCCAGCAGCAGCGGCTGGGCACCAGGGGCCACCCGCAGCGCCTGTTCCAGCAAATCCTGCACGGGGCCGAGCGCGATACCGGGTGCATGGCGGGCGATGTCGAGCGCATCGTCGCGCTCGAACAGCCCGGCCACCGTTGCCGCCGTTGGCGTGATGTCGACCACCTCGCCGCCGCGCACGGCGACGACGCAGGGACCATCGCGCCAGATGCGGCCGATCAGGGTGGCTTGCGCAAGGTCGGCAGGCAGCAGGGAGGCGGGGGAAATCGGCAGCATGGCAGCTTTCAAAAATTCGTCATCGGAGGGCTGGGCATCAAGTCCGGACCGATTCTGCGCGCCGGCATGGGCCACCGCAATTACGAAAATCACCAAATTGCATGATGATTATTGGTATTGCGGCGCAGCAAAAATAGCCCCGGCAGGCGCGCATTTGCCAGCTGTTTTTCGCCGCCGGGGCGGGAGCAATGGCGCAGCGCATCAATCGTCGCCGCGATATCGTTTTGGATATCGGCAACACGAAAAAAGTGATTGGTGGGGCAGGTATGGACAAACTAGTATCAGCCGTGGCCTGCTTTCGGCCATCCGCACGGAGCCGGCCCACACAGACCGCGACCCTGGCACCTTCAACTATCAAAGACGGTGGAGACCTGAAAATGAAAACAACAATGAAAATGCTGGCTGCGAGCCTGGTGCTGGCCATGTCCGGCATGGCAATCGTGCCGACGGCGAGTGCCGCCGACAAGGGCGCCATCGGCATTTCGATGCCGACCAAATCCTCGATGCGCTGGATCGCCGACGGCGACAACATGGTCAAGGTATTCAAGGAGCGCGGCTACAAGACCGACCTGCAGTTTGCCGACGACGATATCCCGAACCAGCTGGCGCAAGTGGAAAACATGATCACCAAGGGCGCCAAGGTGCTGGTGATCGCCGCCATCGACGGCACCACCCTGTCGAACGTGCTGCAAAAGGCGGCCGACAAGGGCATCAAGGTGATCTCGTATGACCGCCTGATCCGCGGCACGAAGAACATCGATTACTACGCCACCTTCGACAACTTCCAGGTCGGCGTGCTGCAGGCGGCCTACATCGAGAATGCGCTGGGCCTGAAACAGGGCAAGGGCCCGTTCAACATCGAACTGTTCGGCGGCTCGGCCGACGACAATAACGCGCATTTCTTCTACAACGGCGCGCTGTCGGTGCTCAAGCCGTATATCGACAGCGGCAAGCTGGTGGTACGCTCGAAGCAGATGGGCATGGACAAGGTCGCGACCCTGCGCTGGGATGGCGCCGTGGCGCAGGCGCGCATGGATAACCTGCTCAGCGCCTATTACGGCAATGCGCGCGTCGATGCCGTGCTGTCGCCATATGACGGCTTGAGCATCGGCATCCTGTCGTCGCTGAAGGGCGTCGGCTACGGCACGCCGAAGCAGCCCTTCCCCGTCGTGACCGGCCAGGATGCCGAAATCCCGTCCGTCAAATCGATCATCCGCGGCGAACAATCCTCGACCGTGTTCAAGGATACGCGCGAGCTGGCCAAGGTGACGGCCAACATGGTCGACGCGATGATGAGCGGTAAAACGCCCACCGTCAACGATACCAAGACCTATAACAATGGCATCAAGGTGGTGCCATCGTTCCTGTTGAAACCGGTCACCGTCGACAAGGCGAACTGGAAGCAGGTACTGGTCACGGGCAGCGGCTACTACACCGAAGCGCAGGTGAAATAAGCGGTACCGCAGGCCTGGCGACGCCGGGCCTGTCGCTTCACGCACGATCCAGAACAAGACTGCCGCACCGCCGGCGCGCCAAGCAGCGCGCGGCCGTGCCAGAGAGGTAATATGACCAACACTATCCTGGAAATGCGCGGGATACGCAAAACGTTCCCGGGCGTCGTGGCACTCGACAATGTCAACCTGCGGGTGCGCAGCGGCGAAATCCATGCCATCGTGGGCGAAAACGGCGCCGGCAAATCCACCTTGATGAAGGTGCTGAGCGGAGTCTACGGCCATGGCAGCTACACGGGCGACATCGACTACCAGGGCCAGACCCGGCACTTTCGCGGCATCAAGGACAGCGAGGAAATCGGCATCATCATCATCCATCAGGAACTGGCGCTGGTGCCGCTGCTGTCGATCGCCGAGAATATCTTCCTCGGCAACGAGCCGGCAAAAATGGGCGTCATCGACTGGGAACATGCGCAAAGCCGCACGCGCGAACTGCTGCAGAAAGTCGGCCTGAAGGAGTCGCCCGACACCCTGATCACCAACCTGGGCGTGGGCAAGCAGCAGCTGATCGAAATCGCCAAGGCGCTGTGCAAGGACGTCAAGCTGCTGATCCTCGACGAGCCGACGGCCAGCCTGAACGAAAGCGACAGCGCGGCCCTGCTCGACCTGCTGCTGGACCTGAAAGCGCAGGGCATCGCGTCGATCCTGATCTCGCACAAGCTCAACGAGATTTCGCGCGTCGCCGACGCCATCACGGTGCTGCGCGACGGCAACACCGTCGACAGCTTCGACTGCCGGCTGGAACCCGTCAGCGAAGACCGCATCATCGAGAAAATGGTCGGGCGCGAGATGGCCGACCGCTACCCGCCACGCACGCCCAGCATCGGCGACACCATTTTCGAAGTGCGCGACTGGCGCGTGTTCCATCCCGAGCACGCGGAACGCGCCGTCATCAAGGGCATCAACCTGCACGCCAAAAAGGGCGAGATCATCGGCATCGCCGGCTTGATGGGATCCGGGCGCACGGAGCTGGCGATGAGCATTTTCGGGCGCGCCTACGGCCAGCGCATCAGCGGCACGGTGCTCAAGAATGGCCAGGAAATCGACGTCAGCACCATCGGCAAGGCCATCGCGCACGGCCTCGCGTATGTCACGGAAGACCGCAAGGGCCTGGGCCTGATCCTCGAGGAAGACATCAAGAAAAACACCAGCCTGGCCAACCTGGATGCGGTGTCGACCCGCACGGTCATCGACGAGGCGCGCGAATTCGGCGTGGCCGACGATTTCCGCCGCAAGCTGAAGATCCGCTGCTCGAGCATCCTGCAAAAAGTGGTCAATCTGTCCGGCGGCAACCAGCAGAAAGTGGTGCTGGCGAAGTGGCTGTTTTCACGCCCCGACATCCTGATCCTCGATGAACCGAGCCGCGGCATCGACGTCGGCGCCAAATACGAGATCTACAGCATCATCAGCGAGCTGGCCGCCGAAGGCAAATGCATCATCATGATTTCCTCGGAAATGCCGGAATTGCTGGGCATGTGCGACCGGATATACGTCATGAACGAAGGCCGTTTCGCGGCCGAACTCAGCGCAGCAGAAGCGTCGCAGGAACGCATCATGCGCGCCATCGTCACACACGGAGAACACCATGGACAATAAACTGACAGCGGGACAGGCGGTGCCTGCCGCCGCTCCCGCAGCCGAGCAGCAGGCGAAAAGCTACGCCGGCTTTTTGAAGAACAACATGCGCGACTACGGCATGCTGCTCTCCCTGATCGCCATCATGGGCTTTTTCCAGTACATGACCGACGGCACCCTGATGCAGCCGCTGAACCTGACGAACCTGGTACTGCAAAACAGCTATATCGTCATCATGGCGCTGGGCATGCTGATGGTCATCGTGGCCGGCCATATCGATTTGTCGGTCGGCTCGGTGGTCGGCTTCGTCGGCGCGCTGGCGGCCGTGCTGATCGTCAATTACCACATGAACTTTGTCGCCGCCAGCATCCTCTGCCTGCTGGCCGGCGCCGTCATCGGCGGCGCGCAAGGCTATTTTGTCGCCTTCTTCAAGATCCCTTCCTTCATCGTCACGCTGGCCGGCATGCTGGTGTTCAAGGGCCTGACCCTGGCGCTGCTGGCGGGCCAGTCGGTCGGCCCCTTCCCGGAAGGCTTCCAGATGCTCAGCTCGGGCTTCCTGCCCGACCCGTTCGGCGGAGAAAACCTGCGCGGCTTTTCGCTGCTGCTGGGCGTGATCGCCGCCGCGGCGCTGATTGCCACCTCGCTGCGCAGCCGCGCCAAGCAGATCCGGCACGGCATGGAAAACGAGCCGCGCGCCTTCTTCCTGCTGAAAAACGGTATCTTCGCCGCCGTGATGGTGTATTTCAGCTACCTTCTGGCGTCGTACCGCGGTTTTCCCAACGTGCTGGCCGTGATGTCGGTGCTCATCGTCGCCTACACTTTCATCACCAACCGCACGGTGCTGGGCCGCCGCGTCTACGCCGTCGGCGGCAACGAGAAGGCGGCGCGCCTGTCGGGCATCAAGACGGAGCGCGTGAGCTTCTACACCTTCGTCAACATGGGCATGCTGGCCGCGCTGGCCGGCCTGATCTTCGCCGCGCGCCTGAATACGGCCACGCCGAAAGCGGGCACCGGCTTCGAGCTGGACGTCATCGCCGCCTGCTTCATCGGCGGCGCCTCCGCCTCGGGCGGCGTGGGCAAGGTGATGGGGGCCGTGATCGGCGCCTTCATCATGGGCGTGATGAACAACGGCATGTCCATCATGGGCATCGGTATCGATTACCAGCAGGTGATCAAGGGCCTGGTGCTGCTGGCGGCCGTCTTCATCGACGTCATCAACAAGAACAAGTAGACCGGTTCGAGCCTTAGGGGGCTCCGGCCGGCGCTTGCGCCGGCCTTTTTATATATAACGTCGGACAAAAACGTAGCGAGCAGCGGCAAGTTGTGGCCTAGAAGCGCAGCGGTGCTTTAGCATGGGGCCGCCGAGGCAGTGAGCATCGCAGGCCGCAAATGGCGATGCGCAGCAGCTTATGTCAGACGTTGGCGGCCAGGCGGGCCGCGCGGTCGCCCCACCATGCCGCTTCCTCGAACACGGAAAAGCCCGATAAATCGGCATGCGCGAACAGGATGGCACCCTCGTGCTCGCGCAACGCCTTCAGGCCCGCATTGCTGCGAAAGCCGGGCAGCGGCGCCGCCATGGCGTGGCCGCGCACGGTGATGTCGACCCGTTCGACGCAGCTGGCAAAGTCGCGTCCATACGCCGTTTTCAGGTCGACGCTGGCCAGCGCCAGCAGTTCTTCGGGGCTGGCAGTGTCAAGCCACTTGCGGGCCGCCTGCGGCGTGCGGTCGGACAGGGCCACATAGGCGCTGAAGACGGTTTTCTCGGGCGGGCGCACGCGGATATCCTGGTGCGTGGAGACGACATAGCCAAGGCCCGGCTCCTGGTACACCACATTGTCCCAGCACAGGGGCGCGTGCGGCAATTCGTCGGGAAAACGCTTGAGCAGGAAGTTCGCCACCAGCCACGGCGCATACGCGGGCGTATCGCGTTGCGCGTCAAAGCCATACTCGGCGATGTTGTTGACCACGCGGGCCGCCACATACAGTGGCATGGCACAGATGGCCTTGCGCGCCTTGACCAGGTAGGTGCGCGGCTGGCCGTCGACCAGTTCCAGGCACAGCGCTTCCACGCCCTGGTCCGTCGTCTGCACGGAGACCACCGTGCCGCTCTTGCGCCGCACGCCAGAAGCCTGCTCCATGGCCGTGGCCACGGGCTGCATGCCGCCCGGCCAGGTCAGCCAGGCGCCATTGCCGGCATTCGCCGCCTGGCCCCAGCGGCTGCAATAGTAGTGCAGGCCGGCCCAGGCCGAGACCTGGTCGTAGCGCGTGCCGTAATCGTCGCGGCAGCAGTAATTCAGGTACCAGTGCAGGGTGGGCGAGGTATAGCCTTCGCGCTCCATCCATTGTTTCAAGGTGATGGCGTCGAGCGCCTGCCAGGCCGGATCCTGCGACGATTCCACGGTGGGAAAGACGAACACGCGCTTGCCGTCATTGCCGCGCACCTGGCGCAGGCGCCGCACCTCGGCAAAGAAGCGCTCGTGCTGCGCCAGTTCCTCGGCCGGCACGCCTTCGGTGGGAATGAAGCCGTCCTGCCAGTGGCCATTGAACAGCAGGCGCTCTTCCGGCGCATGCAGGATGTAGCGTTCGTCGTAGTACGGCTTTTCCGCCTGCGGATCGCGCTGGATAATCCCCAGGTCGTACAGGATTTCGCGCACATGCGTCGATTCGGGCGACGGCAACGGCAAATAGTGGCCGCCCGTGGGGTAGGCCAGGTCGCCGAAATGACCGCCGGCCGCGTTGCCATACGGCTGCGGCCCGTCGATCATGAGGAAATCCTGGTGCCCCAGCTTGTTCAACCGCCACGCCGCCGTCAGGCCCGCGATGCCGGAGCCGAGGATGGCCACGTCGGCAGTGACGGTCTCGGTGGGCGCCGGCAGCGCGCTGCGCTCGCGCAGCAGCTTGCGCAGATAGTGGCCCTCCTCGCGGCCCGGATACAGCACCCTGGGCGTGACTTCCTGCCAGCGCAGCCAGGCGCCGATGCTGCCGACGCCGGCGGCCGACGCCGTGGCGCCGGCGGCGGCCCACAGCAGGAAGGAGCGGCGCCGCATCAGCGGATCACCCGGTTCCAGTCCTGCTCGAATTCATGCACGAGCGACTGGGTGTTGAGGCGATTCGGCGCCATCGGCAGCGGCTGCATGTCGGGCGGGAAGATGAACATCTCGCGCGTGGTGTCCGCATTCAGGTAGCGCATCGGCAGGCGGTAGCTGGTCGGCGGCACGTAATCGAGCTGCGGCGAGGCGAGAATAAAGCCCCATTCGCCGAACGAGGGCACGTAGGCGTGGTAGGGCCAGGTGCGCATGCCTACTTCGCGCAGGGTGGAATTGATGGTCCAGTAGGCATGCGGAGCAAAGAACGGCGACGTCGATTGCACCACCATCAAGCCCTTGGCCGCCAGGTGCTTCTTCACCAGGTCGTAGAACGGCACGGAATACAGTTTACCGAGCGCGAAGCTGGACGGATCGGGGAAATCGACGATGGCCGCGTCGAACATATCCTGGTTGTTGCGCAGCCAGACGGCGGCGTCCGCATTGACGACGGTGACGCGCTTGTCGGAGAACGAACGATTATTCAGCTTGGCCAGTTCCGGGCGCGTGGTAAACGCGGCCGTCATGGCAGGATCGAGGTCCACCACGGTGACGTGTTCGATCTGTGGATAACGGAGGATTTCGCGCAGCGCCAGGCCGTCGCCGCCGCCCAGCACCAGCACGCGGCGCGCCCACGGCAACGCTTCCATCACCGGATGCACGAGCGCCTCATGGTAGCGGTATTCGTCGCGCGAAGAAAACTGCAGGTTGCCGTTGATGTACAGGCGCGTATCGTCCTTCCAGCGCGTGATCACCAGGCGCTGGTAGGGCGTGGTGGTGGAATACACGATCTGGTCGCCGAACAGCCCGTGTTCGCCCCAGGCCACCATGCGGTCCGACATGGCGAATCCGGCGACCAGCAGCAGCATCACGGCGCAGGCGCGCAGGAAGCGGCCCGTCAGGTTCTTCAGCTCCGCGCGGAACACGTAAATCGTCCACAAGCCCACGCCCACGTTGAGCATGCCGAACAAGAATCCCGTGCGCACCAGGCCCAGATAGGGCGACAGCACCAGCGGAAACAGCAAGGAGACGGCCAGCGCGCCCAGGTAATCGAAGGTCAGCACGCGGCTGACCAGTTCAGAAAACTCCGTCTGGCGCGAATTCAAGGCGCGCATCACCAGCGGCACTTCCATGCCGACCAGTGCGCCGATCAGGAACACCATCACATACAATAAGGTACGAAACGGCGCCGCCATCCATGAGAAGGTCATGAACAGGATGGCGGCCGACAGGCCGCCGATCAGCCCCACGGCCATCTCGATGTCGACGAAGCGCGAGAGCACGTCCTCGTCCTTCACATACTTGGAAAAGTGAGCACCCACACCCATGGCAAACAAGTAACAGCCGATGATGGTGGAAAACTGCAGGATGGAGTCGCCGAGCAGGTAGCTGGACATGGCGCCGGCGATCAGCTCATAGGCGAGGCCGCAGGAGGCGACCACGAAGACGGACAAAATCAGAATCTTTTTGTTCATGGGGCTTTTTTTGTTCTAATATGCTTTGACGTTATTAACTTGCTCATGCGTTGCTCGCCTCGGCCTTGATCTGCCGTGGCCGCAACGCGCGACCACCACGAGGAATGCCGTGCCCGACATCCTAAACTATCTGATCCATCTTTTACTGGCCGCCGCGCTGCTGATTGTATTTTTTGTCATCTACACGCGCGTCACGCCGTATAACGAAGTGCTGCTGATCCGCCAGGGCAACCAGGCGGCGGCCCTGTCGCTGGGCGGCGCCATGCTGGGCTTTTCCGCCACCATCGCCTCGTCGCTGATGCACACGGCCGACTACCAGCAATTCTTCGCCTGGGCTTTCGGCGCCATGGTGGTGCAATTGCTGGCCTATGTGGTCACCACGCGGCTGCTGCGCATGTCGAAGGATCAGATCGAATCGAACAACAGCGCCTTTGGCGGCCTGCTGGCGGCCATTTCCCTGTCGATCGGCGCCATCAACGCCGCCTGTATTTCCTGACACCGGCTTCAACTTATTCAAGGACATCCATCATGAGCCTCGGCAGCTTTATCAAGAAGCAGTTTATCGACGTACTGCAGTGGAACGAAGAAACGGAGGGCGTGCTGGCCTGGCGCTTCCCGATGCAGGATTTCGAGATCCAGAACGGCGCCATCCTGAACGTGCGCGAATCGCAGGTAGCCGTCTTCGTCAATGAAGGCAAGATCGCCGACGTCTTCGGCCCCGGCACGCACAAGCTGACGACGCAGACCTTGCCGCTGCTGACCAACCTGAAAAACTGGGACAAGCTGTTCGATTCGCCGTTCAAGTCGGACGTGTATTACTTCAGCACCCGCGTGCAGACGGGCCGCAAGTGGGGCACGCCGCAGCCGATCACCATCCGCGACAAGGATTTCGACATGATCCGCGTGCGCGCCTTCGGCATGTACTCGTACCGCATCGCCGACGCGCGCACCTTCTTCACGGAAATCAGCGGCACGCGCGAGGTCTACACGCGCGACGAAGTGGAAGACCAATTGCGCGGCATCCTGATGTCGAGCATGGCCAGTTCGCTGGGCGGCGCCAATGTGCCCTTCCTCGACATGGCGGCCAACCAGGCGCTGATGGCGCAGGAAGTCAAGGATGGCCTGGCGCAGGCGTTTTCCCGCTATGGCGTGGGCCTCGACGAATTCAACGTGGCCAGCATCAGCCTGCCCGAGGAATTGCAGGCGGCGCTCGACGAGCGCATCTCGGCCGGCATGAAGGGCGGCCTGGGCGCCGACAAGATGAGCGGCTATACCAAGTTCCAGGTGGCGAACGCAATCCCGCTGGCGGCGCAGAACGAAGGCGGCATGGCCGGCATCGGCGCCGGTCTCGGCGCCGGGCTGTCGATCGGCCAGGTGATGGCGCAAAGCATGGGCGGCGCGCTGCAGCAGCCGGCCCCTACACCGGCTCCGGCGGCGCCACCCGCGCCCGCGGAAGAAGCGATCGAGGCACGCCTGGAAAAACTCAAGGGCCTGCTCGACAAGGGACTGATTTCGCCGGCCGACTACGACGGCGCCAAGGCTGAACTGCTGAAAAAACTGATCGGCTAAGCGCGACTGCATGCAAACTGTTTCCTGTCCCAGCTGCGGCGCGGAAGTCCATTTCCGCTCGCACGCTTCCGTGCTCGCCGTGTGCGAGTACTGCCACAGCACCCTCCTGAAGGACGCCGACGCGGTCAAGGACCTGGGCAAGATGTCGGCCGTCCTCGAAGACTACTCGCCGATCCAGATCGGCACGGCCGGCGTGCACGATGGCCTGCATTTCACCGTCGTCGGACGCATCCAGCAGCGCTACAGCGCCGGCACGTGGAATGAATGGTATGTGCTGTTCGACGACGCCAGCACGGCCTGGCTGGGCGACTCGTCCGGCCTGTACACCTTGACGCGCGAACGCCGCACGCAGGAAGCCCTGCCTGCCTTTGCCGAGCTGGCGCCAGGCAGGCGCTACACGATCTGCGGCGAGCCCTATACGGCGGCCGAGATGCGCAACGCCGAGTGCATCGCGGGCCAGGGCGAGCTGCCGTTCAAGGTGGGCGCCGGCTGGCGCATCCAGGTGGCCGATTTCCGCAACTATGGCAGCTTCGTCACGCTCGACTACACGGATGGCCCGCAGCCGGTGGTCTACATGGGCGTCGCCGTCACCCTGGAAGGCTTGCAGTGCCAGCTGCTGCGCGATGACGACGCCATCGCCAAAAGCGCCGGCAAATACCGCGGCAAGCTCGATGCGCTCGATTGCCCGTCCTGCGGCAGCGGCATCCGCTACGTCCCTGGCGCGGCGGCGCAGCTGGTGTGCCCCGCCTGCCACACACGGCTCGACGCCAGCGGTCCGGAAGCACAGGTGCTGGCCATCGGCAGGCAGGTGCACGACAACGTCGACATCACGCTGGAGCTGGGCGCCAGCGCGAAGATCAACAATATCGACTTCACGGTCATCGGCATGATGCGCCGCGCCGACGACGAAGGCAGCGAGTGGAATGAGTACCTGCTGTACGGCGCACGCGCCGGCTTCTTCTGGCTGGTGGAGACCGATGACGGCTGGTCGCGTTCGCACGTGCTGCCGAACTGGCCCACCTGGGCCTCCCTGGACGCGGAGCAATGCACGCTCGATGGCGCCACGTATGCGAAACTGTACGACTATGGCTCGCAAGTGGTGTATGCGGCCGGCGCCTTCAACTGGAAGGTGGCCGTGGGCGACAGCACGCATGTGTTTGAATTCGAACAGGGGCAGACAAAGCTGGCGGCGGAAGTCACCGGCGAGGAAATGACCTGGTCGCGCTCCGCGCCCGTCGCCTATGACCAGATGGCAGCCTGGTTCGGCGCCGCCTTCCATGGCGGCAGCAAGGTGCAAAATACCAAACTCAGTCACCGTGGCATCGCCAAGATCTTCATCATCATCATCCTGGTCCTGAATGCGATTCCCCTGTTCGTCTCGTTTTCCAGCACCTTGATGTGGAGCTTGCTGGCTTGCCTGGCGCTGTTCCTGCCAGCCGCTTTCCTCGACAAGAATACAAAGAATCCCCCATGAGCAAATACGTGATTTATGCCTTGATGGTGACGTTTTCCGTCACGGCCACCAACTGGGTGCGCATGTTCACGCTGGCCGGCAGCGGCATGCGCAGCACCGGCACGCACAGCGGCAGCAGCTGGAGCTCGCGCACCGGCAGCGGCGGCGGCAGCTATGGCGGCGGCTCGAGCGGCGGCAGCCACAAATAAGCATGGCAGAGACACCGCATCTGCCCCTGGGCACCCATCTGCTGGCCGACCTGTCGGGCATTTCCGCTGACCGCCTGCGCGACTGCGACGCGCTCGAACGCCTGCTGCGGCAAGCGGCCGTCACGGCCGGCGCGCAGGTGCTGCACAGCCATTTCCACAGCTTTGGCGCGGGCCAGGGCGTCACGGGCGTGGTGCTGCTGGCCGAATCGCACATTTCGCTGCATACCTGGCCCGAAGTCGGCTTTGCCGCCGTGGACATCTTCATGTGCGGCGCGGCCCGGCCGCAACTGGCGCTCGACGTCGTCAAGGAGGCGCTGCAGGCGGCGCAGTGCCAGCTGCAGTCCGTGCGCCGCGCGCCGCCGGGCCAGGCCTAGGCTCGCTGGTGCATCGCGTGGGGATCGCTTACACTGTCGGCTGATCCTCCAACCGTGACTCCCATGCGCCGTTCCGCCTTCCTTGCCTTGCCACTGCTGCTGCTGGTCTCCGCCTGCAACGATTACACGGCGCCCAGCCTGTACCAGGCCACCACGCCCGAATGCAAGACGTGGACGGAAGGTTCGCGCTTCGAACTGCCACGCGGTATCAGCGTGTATGCCACGCCCCCCGTCACGCTGAAGGAAGGCGGCACGGAACTGGCGCTGATCTTCACCTTGCCCGTCGGTACCCAGGCCAGCTTCACGCGCCTGTCCTTCCTGCTGGAAGAGCCGCACCAGCCGCCGTTCGCCGAGGCGAAGGTGCTAACCATCTACCAGCGCGGCATGAACCAGAAGGCGGAAATCGTCGACGTCATCGAAAAACTGCCCATCATGTTTTCCGCCGTCGGCAACAGCAAGGAAACCCAGTGGCGGCTGCGCTTGCAGCTGCCGCGCCAGCTGCCGCAGCGCTTTGATTTATCGATGCCCGACATGCTCGTCGGCGGCAAGCGCTACCCGGTGCGCACGTTTACCTACCGCTATTTCCCCGAACGCCAGGCTTACGGCATGTGCAGCTGATGTTGACGCCGGCGCGCGCCGCTGGCACACTGGCGTTTTCCATCACACAACAGGAGTAGACAACATGCGCCATTCGGATACTGCCGTGCTGTCGGCTGCCTGATCACGATCGTTCCAGTCTGCAGTCATACTGCACTGACGCCGTTTTACCCCTGCGCGTGATCGCGTAGCCGACTTCCCTCTTCTTTCGTGCCAGTCACTGACTGGCGGTGCCTGCACGCGCAGGCGATACGTCCGCACGCGGACGACAGAATACGGAATCACGCTACCATGATCGCACTCGATTTTGCGCAACTACGCCCCATCGGACTGCAGCAGGCCATCGCCAGCGCAGCCGCCCGACTCGACACCCTCCCACCCAGCACGCAGCTGATGCGCGTGAGCGCCGTGCACCGCGACAGCCTCCTCGTGCACGATGGCTTGCAGGAAAACCCGGCGCAGATCCTGCCGCGCCTGCTACATGATCTGCAGGCACAAGACATCATCGTCGCCGTCGGCGACTGGGTCGCCGCCGAACACGATGCGCACGGCATGCTGTGGATAACTGCGCGCTTATCCCCGCTCACGCAGATCGCCCGGCGCGGCAATGACGGCCGGCGCCAGCTATTGGCCTGCAATGTCGATACGGCCCTGCTGGTGATGGGACTGGATGCGGACTTCAACCCGCGCCGCCTGGAGCGCTATCTGGCCATCGTGCTGGCGGCTCAGGTCGCGCCCGTGGTGGTGCTGAGCAAGGCTGACGTGGCCGACGACGTGGCGGGCAAGCTGGCCCTGCTCAAGCAGCGCCTGCCATCCCACGTGCCCCTGTTTGCCGTCGACACGCGCCATGCGTACGACGTGGCCATCCTGGAACCCTGGCTGGGCCCGGGCCAGACTCTGGTGCTGCTCGGTTCATCGGGCGCCGGCAAGTCCAGCCTGACCAATACCCTGTGCATGGCGGAACAGGCAACCAACGGCGTGCGCCATGGCGATGGCCGCGGCCGCCATACGACGACGGTCCGTTCCCTGCACCTGTGCGCCGGCGGCGCCTGCATCATCGATACGCCGGGCCTGCGCAGCTGGCAGGCCGACGCCGATGCGCAGACCCTGGCCGCCACCTTCGACGACATCGCGGCGCTGGCGGCAACATGCCAGTTCCGCGACTGCCGTCACGACCGCGAACCCGGTTGCGCCGTGCGCGGCGCCGTCGACGCGGACCGCCTGCGCAATTATCACAAGCTGCTGCGCGACGCGCACCGTAGCGAAGAGACACCGCTCGAGCGCATCGCCGCGCGCGCCAAGTGGAAGACGATATTGAAGGCGGGACAGGAAAGGAGCAGGCAGAAGCGCCAGGAATGATCGTCAAGAAAAGGGCATAAAAAAAGGCAGCCCGGAGGCTGCCTTTCTTGCGCGGCGCAGATCGATTAAATCTTGCGCAGCTTCTGGATCGCTGCCAGCTGCGCAATCGCGCTGGCCAGCTCGGCTTGCGCTTGCGCGTAGTCGATGCCCGAATCCTTGTTGTGGATATTTTCTTCCGCCAACTTCTTCGCTTCCAGCGCTTTCGCTTCGTCGAGGTCGTGACCGCGGATCGCGGTATCGGCCAGGACGGTCACGGTATCCGGTTGCACTTCCAGCAGGCCGCCGGCAACGAAGACGAACTCTTCTTCAGCCTGGCCGACTACCTTGATGCGGACCGCGCCCGGACGGATGCGGGTAATCAAAGGCGTGTGGCGTGGGTAGATACCCAGCTCGCCCTGTTCACCCGGCAACGCGACGAATTCTGCTTCGCCTGAAAAAATCAGTTCTTCAGCGGAAACCACGTCAACGTGAATTGTGTGTGCCATGTGTGTCCTATCGGGTTGAAGAACCCCGCCGTGTAACGGGCGGGGTTAGGCCCAGACTTAACTTAGTTAAGTTTCTTGGCTTTTTCGATTGCTTCTTCGATCGTGCCGACCATGTAGAACGCTTGTTCCGGCAGGTGATCGAGTTCGCCCGAAGCGATCATTTTGAAGCCCTTGATCGTGTCTTTGAGCGAAACGTATTTACCAGGCGCGCCGGTAAAGACTTCAGCGACGTGGAAAGGCTGCGACAGGAAACGCTGCATCTTACGTGCGCGGGCTACCAGCAGTTTGTCTTCCGGTGCCAGCTCGTCCATGCCCAGAATCGCGATAATGTCGCGCAATTCCTTGTAGCGTTGCAGGGTCGTTTGCACGGCACGCGCGGTGTCGTAGTGCTCTTGACCGACGATCAACGGATCGAGCTGACGCGAGGTCGAATCCAGTGGGTCCACGGCTGGGTAGATACCCAGGGAAGCGATGTCACGCGACAGCGCAACGGTCGAATCCAAGTGAGCAAACGTGGTAGCAGGCGATGGATCGGTGTAATCATCGGCTGGAACGTAGACGGCCTGGATCGAGGTGATCGAACCGGTCTTGGTCGACGTGATACGCTCTTGCAGACGGCCCATTTCTTCCGCCAGGGTCGGTTGGTAACCCACAGCCGACGGCATACGGCCCAGCAGTGCCGATACTTCGGTACCGGCCAGGGTGAAGCGGTAGATGTTGTCGACGAAGAACAACACGTCCTTGCCTTCATCACGGAACGATTCAGCGATCGTCAGGCCGGTCAGCGCGACGCGCAGACGGTTACCTGGCGGTTCATTCATCTGACCGTAGACCATCGCGACTTTGGAGTTCTCTGGATTTTCCAGATCGACCACTTTCGCGTCAGCCATCTCGTGGTAGAAGTCGTTACCTTCACGGGTACGCTCACCGACGCCGGCAAACACGGACACGCCGCTGTGCGCCTTGGCGATGTTGTTAATCAGTTCCATCATGTTCACGGTCTTGCCTACGCCAGCGCCGCCGAACAGACCAACTTTACCGCCTTTTGCAAACGGGCAAACCAGGTCGATCACCTTGATGCCGGTTTCCAGCAGTTCTTGCGATGGCGACAGTTCGTCGTATGCAGGAGCGGTGCGGTGGATCGACGCGATCTGCTCGTGCGACACGGGGCCGCATTCGTCGATCGGGTTGCCCAGCACGTCCATGATGCGACCCAGGGTTGCTTTACCGACTGGCACCATGATAGGTTTGCCGGTATTTTGAATCATCATGCCGCGACGCAGGCCATCGGACGAGCCGAGTGCAATGGTACGGACAATGCCGTCGCCCAACTGCTGTTGTACTTCCAGGGTCAGTTCCGAGCCTGCCATCTTCAAGGCATCAAATACCTTAGGCATCGCGTTGCGGGGAAACTCAACGTCCACCACAGCGCCGATACACTGAACGATTTTGCCATCAGCCATGTTCGTTCCTTCAATATAGTTAAATTCGTTTAAACCGCAGCCGCACCGGCGACGATTTCGGAGAGTTCTTTGGTAATCGCAGCTTGGCGGGTCTTGTTGTAGATCAGCTTCAATTCGCCGATCACACTACCCGCGTTGTCGCTTGCAGCTTTCATCGCGACCATCCGTGCCGATTGCTCGGACGCCAGATTCTCCGCGACTGCCTGGTACACCAGCGCTTCTACATAGCGCTCCAGCAATTCGTCGATGATGCTTTGCGCATCCGGCTCGTAGATGTAATCCCACGAGTGTGCGCTCTTGTCGGCGACCATCTTGTCGGCCGTCAATGGCAGCAACTGTTCGACCACTGGCTCCTGCTTCATCGTGTTGATGAATTTGGTATAGCACAGGTACACTGCGTCGAGCTTGCCTGCCTGGAACTCTTCGAGCATGACCTTGACAGGTCCGATCAGTTTGTCCAGGTGGGGCGTATCACCGGTCTGAATGGCAGAGGCGACGATCTTGACGCCGATGCGATTCAAAAAACCCAAACCCTTGTTACCGATGGCAACTGCTTCAACCCGATTGCCAGCTGCTTCCAGCTCGCGCGACTTCGACGTCACCTGGCGCAGGATGTTGGTGTTCATGCCGCCGCACAGACCCTTGTCGGTCGTGACAACGATGAAACCTACTGCCTTCGCTTGCGTGCCCTGGGCAGCTGCCAGGAACGGGTGCGTGTATTCCGGATTGGCGGTCGCCAGATTGGCGGCGATATTCCGAATCTTGTCACTGTAGGGACGAGCGGCCCGCATCCGGTCTTGCGCCTTGCGCATTTTGGACGCGGCGACCATTTCCATCGCCTTGGTGATCTTCTTCGTATTCTCTACGCTCTTGATCTTGCCTCGTATCTCTTTGCTTGATGCCATGAGTCCTTACTCCTTCTGCGCGTAGGGCGGCGCCTCACTCGAGGTGGGCGCCGCCTGGCCGCTTAATATGCGCCGGATTTCTTGAAATCAGCAATGGCCGCCGACAGAGTTGCTTCGCTGTCTTTGTCGAGTTGCTTGGTTTCTTCGATCTTGGCCAGCAGAGCAGCTTGCTTGGTCTTCATGTAAGCGTGAACACCAGCTTCGAACGACAGCACTTGCTTGACTGGCACGTCGTCCATGAAGCCCTTGTTCACCGAGAACAGCGATACGGCCATCAGCGAGATCGACAGTGGCGAGTATTGGGCTTGCTTGAGCAATTCCGTTACGCGCGCGCCGCGGTCCAGCTGCTTGCGGGTCGATTCATCCAGGTCCGAAGCGAACTGCGCAAACGCGGCCAGTTCACGGTACTGCGCCAAGTCGGTACGGATACCGCCGGACAGGTTTTTGATGACCTTGGTCTGGGCGGCGCCACCGACGCGCGATACGGAAATACCGGCGTTAATTGCAGGACGGATACCGGCGTTGAACAGCGAGGTTTCCAGGAAGATCTGACCGTCGGTAATCGAAATCACGTTGGTTGGAACGAATGCGGACACGTCGCCAGCTTGCGTTTCAATGATCGGCAGTGCCGTCAGGGAACCGGTCTTGCCTTTGACGGCGCCGTCGGTGAACTTCTCGACGTAGTCGGCGTTCACGCGTGCTGCGCGTTCCAGCAGGCGGCTGTGCAGGTAGAACACGTCACCTGGGTACGCTTCGCGACCTGGTGGACGGCGCAGCAGCAGCGAGATTTGACGGTATGCAACAGCTTGTTTCGACAGATCATCGTAGACGATCAGTGCATCTTCACCGCGGTCACGGAAGTATTCGCCCATGGCGCAACCGGAGTACGGCGAGATGTATTGCATGGCGGCCGATTCCGAAGCGGAAGCGGCGACAACGATGGTGTATTCCATCGCGCCGTGCTGTTCCAGCGAGCGCACGATGTTCTTGATCGACGAGGCTTTTTGGCCAATCGCGACGTAGATACATTTCATGCCCTGGCCTTTTTGATTGATGATCGCATCAATCGCCACGGCCGACTTGCCGGTTTGACGGTCGCCGATGATCAGTTCGCGCTGGCCGCGGCCAACTGGAACCATCGCATCGATCGACTTCAGGCCGGTTTGCATCGGTTGCGACACGGATTCACGGGCGATCACGCCCGGAGCGATTTTTTCAATCGCGGCCGTCAGTTTGGTTTCGATGGCGCCTTTGCCGTCGATCGGCTGACCCAGCGCGTTGACTACGCGGCCGAGCAGCTCAGGACCGACTGGCACTTCCAGAATGCGGCCGGTGCATTTCACCGTGTCGCCTTCGGAGATGTGCTCGTAGGCACCCAGAATCACGGAGCCGACGGAGTCGCGTTCCAGATTCATGGCCAGGCCAAACGTGTTGCCTGGGAATTCCAGCATCTCGCCTTGCATCACGTCCGACAAACCGTGGATGCGGCAGATACCGTCGGCGACGGAAATAACCGTGCCTTGATTACGCACTTCAGCGCCGCCGTCAAGACCTTGGATCCGGCTCTTGATCAACTCGCTGATTTCAGATGGGTTGAGTTGCATACTAACTCCTAAAAGTGTTTCTCTCAGCTTGCGCGAGGGGTAAGGGTCTGTCTTAGCTGGCCTGCCGAAGCGCGTGTCTTACGACACCAGTGCAGCGTGCAGTTGCTGCAGCTTGGCGCGCACCGAGGTGTCGAGCACTTGGTCGCCAACAACCACGCGCACGCCGCCGAGCAGCGATGGATCCACTGTGACGGCAGGGTTGAGCTTACGACTGAATTTCTTTTCCAGCGTTGCGACCAGCTCGGCCGTTTGGCCTTCGCTCAGATCGAAAGCGCTCGTGATCTCGGCGTCAGCCGCACCTTCCAGGCCATTTTTCAAGGCATGGAATTGCGCGCCGATTTCCGGCAGCAGGCTGATGCGGCCATTTTCGATCAACATGGTGACGAAGTTTTTCACTTCCTCATTGAGCGGCGATTTCAACAACGACAGGATGGTGGCGGCGACGTCGCTTTCCGAAACTTTCGGATTGCGCGCGTACGCCTGTACCTCGGGGTGGCTACCGATCTGTGCCAGTTCGGACACCAGTTCGGACCACGCCGCGAGGTTGCTTGACTCCTTACCAGCTTGGGCTACGCGGAACAAAGCTTCCGCGTAGGGACGGGCGACGGTTGCGAGTTCTGCCATGATTACAGCTCGACAGCAAGACGCTGCAACATTTCGGCGTGAGCCGTTGGGTTTACTTCACGCTTCAAGATCTGCTCGGCACCCTTGACAGCCAGGTCAGCCACCTGAGCGCGCAATTGTTCGCGTGCTTTCGACAGTTGCTGTTCGGCGTCCGACTGGGCTTGCGCAATGATACGCGCAGCTTCAGCTTGTGCATTTTGCTTGATCTCTTCAGCAACCAGCTGCGCGCGCTTTTCAGCGTCCGCAACGCGTTGCGAAGCTTCTTCACGTGCACTGTTCAATGCCTCTTGCGCACGCTTTTCAGCGACAGCCATCGAAGCTTGACCTTGATCGGCAGCAGCCAATCCATCCGCGATTCGTTTGGCACGCTCATCCAGCGCGTTGTTCAGCGCTGGAAATACGAACTTCATCGAGAACCAGACCAACACCGCGAAGGTGATCATCTGGCCGATGAGCGACATATTGATGTCCATACCTTTGCTCCTAACTAAAAGTTTCTCCTAGGGTTGGAGCGAATTACTGAGCAACAGCCGTCAAAGCGGACAGGAACGGGTTAGCGAACGTGTACAGCAGAGCAACACCAACGCCGATCATCGAGATAGCATCCAGCAGACCAGCGATAACGAACAGTTTGGTTTGCAGTTGTGGCATCAGTTCTGGTTGACGTGCCGAAGCTTCCAGGAATTTGCCACCCAAGATAGCGAAGCCCAGAGCGGTGCCGATTGCGGCCAGGCCGATGATGATTGCTGCTGCCAGAACGGTCATGCTTTGTACTTGTGCGATCAGAGCTTGCATAAAATTCTCCTAAATTTAAAAACGAAAGATACTAAAAAAAAAAAATATAAAGTTAATGATTAATGTTTCTCAACCGCGAGGCTCAGATACACAACCGTCAACGCCATAAACACAAAAGCTTGCAAAGTTACAATCAAGATATGGAAAATTGCCCATGGACCACCCAACGCCCACTGTGCCCACCAAGGCAACAACGCGATCAAGATGAAAATCAGTTCGCCGGCATACATATTGCCGAACAGTCGCAGCGACAGGGAGATCAGTTTTGCAACCAACTCAACCATTTGCAGCAAGAAATTGACGGGTGCCAAGGCGATCGTGCCGATCAGGCCGCTCGCATGGAACGGCGCCGTGAACAGTTCCTTGATCCAGCCGCCCAGGCCCTTGGCCTTGATCGAGAAGGCGATCACGCACAGCACGACCGACAGCGACATGGCGAAGGTGTGGTTGACGTCGGCGGTCGGCACGGCGCGCAGCTTGTGCACGCCAAACCAGCTGAGGATCTTCGGCAACAGGTCAACCGGCAGGAAGTCCATTGCGTTCAACAACCAGACCCAGACAAAAATAGTGATGGCCAGCGGCGCGATGACCTTGCTTTTCGCGTGGAAGGCCCCATTAATAGTGTCATTGACGATTTCCATGACCATTTCGACGAAGTTTTGCAACTTGCCAGGCACGCCGGCAGTGGCACGACGCGAAGCCATGTAGAAGACACCGAGGAAGACAAAGCCCAGAATGGCCGAAATCCAGAACGTATCCAGATTGATCGTGCCTTCGGCATTGCGTAGGTGAGCCAGATGGTGGCTGATGTATTCTGTGGCGTTGGCCGGGGCAGCATGGCCCGCTTCAATAGCGTGTTCTGTGGTCATAATGAATTTAGATTTGTCGTTTCAGAGCACAACAGGCCCCAAAACCAATGATTAAACAGCGAGCAATGAAAACCAGTATGCTAAGGTTGCCACCGCGAAACCCAAGATCAGCCATAACCAGGCGGCCGACTGAAACAACACCAGTGCCAAGATAAAGAGCACCGCTGTGATAAATATTTTCACCACTTCTGCGCGCAAATGCGCCCGGAATGCCTTGTTGGCGTCGCTAGAACCGCGAACGACCAGCATGGCATACACCAGGCTACCGATGACTGCGATAGCGCCGCCGTATGCGGCGGACCAGCCTCTCACACTGCCACCGAAAAACAGGGTGACCGTGGCAAAACTGATAGCGATTGCGAGCTGCAAAGCAACTACTTTGTAGACAGGTTTGGCAATATTTTGTTGTGAATCACTCAATTGCCAGGTTCCCGGAAAAATCTACACACGCAAAGACACGGGATTATAGTTGGCTTTGATCTATAGAGTCAAACGTTGCTGCACCGCAGCAGGGCAATTGCTGCGCGAAACTGACGCTTTACCGACTATTCGCCGCCATTTGCACCACTATATGGCAAAGTCGCTTGCCGGGCCGCTTCCAGCCGTGTTATCAAGGAATTACGTGATGCGCCTGGAAAGCGTTAACGACTTGTCCAGGCCGCCATTTCCCCTATCTTTGCAACTTGCTATTTAACCACGCAAGCGGGCCAATACCCCATCAAGCACGTCCAGGTCCGCAAAATCGATCACCAATTGGCCGCGGCCCTTATTGCCCATTTTAAAAATCACGGGCGTGGCCAGGACGTCGGACAATTCCTCTTCCAGGCGCGCGATATCGCCGGACTTCTCCTTCTGCTGCGGCTCGACCGGATTCGCCGCTTCCTCGAGCGTGCGCGTCACCAGCTTTTCCGTTTCGCGCACCGACAGGCGCTTGGCCACGACCTGGTTCGCCAGGGTGATCTGGCTGGCCGCGTCGACGGCCAGCAGCGCGCGCGCGTGGCCCATGTCGATGTCGCCGGCCATCAGCATGGTCTGCACGGGACTGGCCAGATTCATCAGGCGCAGCAGGTTGGAGACAGCGCTGCGCGAGCGTCCCAGCGCAGTGGCCGCTTGCTCATGCGTAAAACTGAAGTCGGCGATCAGGCGGTGGATGCCCTGCGCCTCTTCCAGCGGGTTCAGGTCTTCGCGCTGGATATTCTCGATCAGCGCCATGGCAGCCGCGGCCAGGTCGTCCACATCGCGCACCAGCACCGGCACTTCCGTCAGGCCGGCCAGTTGCGAGGCGCGGAAACGGCGTTCACCGGCGATGATTTCATATTTAATTGCGCCGCTGAGGGTATCCTGCCCGATCGGGCGCACCAGGATGGGCTGCATCAGCCCCTGCGCCTTGATCGAGGCGGCCAGTTCATTCAGTGCCCCTTCATCCATGCGCGTGCGCGGCTGGTACTTGCCGGCTTGCATTTGTGACACGGGCAAGTTCGACGGTTGATGCGTGTCCGGACTGGCGAAGTCGCCGCCGCCGCCCAACAGGGCGTCGAGTCCGCGACCCAGTCCTTTTAATTTTTTCGTAGCCATGCTGTCCTAATCGTGTTTTCAGAGTAAGCGCTCACATCATTTTGTGTATGGCGCCATCTCCTCGTTTACATATGTTTGATGCGTTCGACCATCTCGGCGCCGAAGGCGATATACGCCTGGGCGCCCTTCGAGCTCGGATCGAAGGTCACGCCGGGCAAGCCGTACGATGGCGCTTCGGCCAGGCGCACATTGCGCGGGATGATGGTATTGAAGACCTTATCGCCAAAGTGCTGTTCCAGCTGCGCCGACACTTGTTGCGATAATGTCATGCGTGGATCGAACATCACGCGCAACAGGCCGATGATCTTCAAGTCCGGGTTCAGGTTCGCATGCACCTTCTTGATGGTGTTGACCAGATCGGACAGGCCTTCGAGCGCGTAGTACTCGCACTGCATCGGGATGATCACGCCATGCGCGGCGCACAGGCCGTTCAGGGTCAGCATCGATAATGCCGGTGGGCAATCGACGAGGATGAAGTCGTATTCGTCGTCCACTTCGGCCAGCGCCTCCTTCAGGCGGCGTTCGCGGTTGTCCAGTTCGACCATCTCCACTTCGGCGCCGGCCAGCTCGCGGTTCGACGGCAAGACATCGAAGCGCCCCGCTTCCGAACGCTGGCGTGCCGTTTTGACATCGGACTCGCCCAGCATCACTTCATAGGTGGACGCCTTCAGGCCGGCCTTGTTGATGCCGGCGCCCATGGTCGCATTGCCCTGCGGGTCGAGGTCGACCAGCAGCACACGCTGGTTCAACTTGGCCAGACCGGCGGAGAGGTTGACGCTTGTTGTGGTTTTACCAACACCACCCTTTTGATTTGCTACACAAAAAATTTTGGCCATGTATCTTCTAGTTGTAAAGAGATGCAAACTTCATCGTGCGCCCCGGCATTTTTACCGAAACGATTTATACTGTTTATTTCATTTATACGATATAAATCGTTTATACGGTTTATATGATTTATACCGTATAAACCATTTATATGATTTATATCGTTTAATTTTCCGGCGTTTAAACTCTTGCTATAAAGACCAGATGACGCTCTGCATTTAGCCCTGGCACCGCGATTGCGCGTAGCTCCGTAACTCGCCATTCCGCTGGCAGTCGCTCGCGCTCGTCTGGCGGCGCCACGCCCTTCAAGGCGATGAATTGACCGCCCTCTTCCAGCACGTGGCCCGACCAGTTGACGAAGTCGGACAGGTCGGCGAAGGCGCGCGAGGTGATCACGTCGAATTTCTGCTTCACTTCCAGCTGTTCCACCCGCTTCGTGTACACGGTGACATTGGCCAGGCCCAGTTCCGCCTTCACTTGCGTCAGGAATGCCGTCTTCTTGTGCACGGTGTCGATCATCGACACCTTCACATCGGGCCGCGCGATGGCCAATACCATGCCCGGCAAGCCGCCGCCGGCCCCCACGTCGAGCACGTTTTTCGCCTCCGCGAACGCCGGCACGGCAGCCAGCGAATCGAGCACGTGCAGGGTCAGCATCTGCATGGGATCGCGCACCGACGTCAGGTTGTACACGCTATTCCATTTGGCCAGCAAGGCCAGGTAATCGAGCAGTTTTTCCGTCTGATCCGCGCTCAGGTCCAGCCCCAGCGCGGCGATGCCTTCATTCAAAATCTGGGCCAGTGCGGCCCGGTCAAACTGCTTCATTCAACAACCTCATCCTTTAAAGTGGTGGTCTGCGCGGCACCGAAACCGCGCTTTTTCAAGTGCACCAACAGCAGCGAAATCGCCGCCGGCGTCACGCCGGAAATACGCGATGCCTGGCCCAGGGTTTCCGGGCGCTGCTTGTCGAGTTTTTGCCGCACTTCGACCGACAGTGCAGCGATATCGAGGTAATTGAAACCCTCGGGCAAGGCCAGGTTTTCGTAGTGTTCGTGGCGCTCGATTTCCTTGCTCTGGCGCTCGATGTAGCCCGCATATTTGAGCTGGATTTCCACCTGTTCGCGCACAGCGGGATCCGCCACGCCGGGGCCGGCCAGGGCCTGGCCTTCGACGCCCGTCATGCTCATCAGGGTGTCGTAGGCCACGTTCGGCCGGCGCAGCAAGTCCGCCAGCGAATATTCGCGCTCGATGGCCTGGCCGACGATGCGCTCCGACTCGGCAGCTGCCAGGATGCGTGGATTGACCCATGTGGAACGCAGGCGCTCGAGTTCCAGCGCCACCGCTTCGCGCTTGGTCTCGAAGGCCTGCCACTGGGCGTCGCCGACGCAGCCCAGGGCGCGGCCGATTTCCGTCAGGCGCATGTCGGCATTGTCTTCGCGCAGGCTCAGACGGTACTCGGCGCGGCTGGTGAACATGCGGTACGGTTCCTGCACGCCCTGCGTGATCAGATCGTCGACCAGCACGCCCAGATAGGCCTCGGAGCGGCCCGGTACCCAGGCGTCCTTGTCCTGCGTCAGCAAGGCCGCATTCAGGCCCGCCAGCATTCCTTGCGCGGCCGCTTCCTCGTAGCCCGTGGTGCCGTTGATCTGGCCGGCGAAGAACAGGCCCGCGACGGCCTTCGTTTCCAGCGACGCCTTCAGGCCGCGCGGGTCGAAATAATCGTATTCGATGGCGTAGCCGGGACGCAGGATGTGCGCGTTTTCCATGCCTTTCATCGACTGCACCAGGGCGATCTGCACGTCGAAGGGCAGGCTCGTCGAGATGCCGTTCGGATAGAACTCATGCGTCGTCAAGCCTTCCGGCTCGAGGAAGATCTGGTGCGATTCCTTTCCCGAGAAACGGTGGATCTTGTCTTCGATCGACGGGCAATAACGGGGGCCCACGCCTTCGATGACGCCCGTATACATGGGGCTGCGATCGAGGCCGGCGCGGATGATGTCGTGCGTCTGCGCATTCGTGTGCGTGACCCAGCACGGCACCTGGCGCGGGTGCATGGCCGTGTTGCCCATCACCGAGAAGACGGGCACGGGATCGAGGTCGCCCGGCTGTTCCTGCATCACGGAAAAGTCGATCGTACGGCCATCGATGCGCGGCGGCGTACCCGTTTTCAGGCGGCCCTGCGGCAGTTTCAATTCCTTCAGACGGGCCGACAGCGAGATGGCGGGCGGGTCGCCGGCGCGGCCAGCCGAGTAGTTGTTCAGACCCACGTGGATCTTGCCATCGAGGAAGGTGCCGGCCGTCAGCACGACGGCGCGCGCGAGGAACTTCAGGCCGATCTGCGTCACGGCGCCAACGACCCGGTCGCCTTCGACGATCAGGTCATCGACGGCTTGCTGGAACAGCCACAGATTCGGCTGGTTTTCCAGGCGCGCGCGGATAGCGGCCTTGTAGAGAATGCGGTCGGCCTGGGCGCGCGTGGCGCGTACTGCCGGGCCTTTCGAGGAATTCAGGATGCGGAACTGGATGCCGGACTCGTCGGTGGCGATGGCCATCGCGCCGCCCATGGCATCGACCTCCTTGACCAGGTGGCCCTTGCCGATGCCACCGATGGAGGGATTGCACGACATCTGGCCCAGTGTCTCAATATTATGCGTGAGCAATAGCGTCTTCTGCCCCATGCGGGCGGAAGCGAGGGCCGCCTCGGTACCGGCGTGACCACCACCGACAACGATGACGTCGAATTCTGTAGGAAATAACATGATAAATAGGTAACAGTGCAAGTAAAAATGCGAGAAGAGAGCTCCGATTATAGAGTCTTTTTGCAAGCGCAACCTTCGACAGGCCAATTTTTGCTTAATTTTTACTCAGCAAGCCCTGTACAACAGGCTTTTTTGTTCCACGTGAAACACACATGCTGGCCACGGCTGCCGTGTACCAGGCAAGACAGGGATGGCGGCCGCGCCCGTTTTTCGCTACAATCGCAACATCGTTCGCCAACGTGGTCACGCCCGTGACCGCCAGAACGATGCTCTGGAGGACGGCCTCCCCCATCATGGGAACACACCGGGACGGCCCGCTCTGCACAAGGAGCCACCGTGGTCTGGATACTCTTATTCATCGCCGGTATTTTTGAAGTCGTCTGGGCATATTCGATGAAGCTCTCCGAAGGCTTCAGCAAACCCATCCCCTCCCTGATCACCCTCGTCATGATGATCGCCAGCTTCGGCTTGCTGTCGTTCGCCATGCGCAGCATTCCGCTGGGCACGGCGTACACGATCTGGACCGGCATAGGCGCCATCGGCGCCTTCATCATCGGCATCGTGGCGCTCGGTGAACAGCTGAGCTTTATGCGCGTCTGCGCCGCCATCCTCATCGTCTGCGGCATCGTGCTGATGAAGATGTCTTCGGCACATTAAATCACCTGACCGGCGTGCCGCCAGGCGCAAGCGCGTCTGCGCGGCACCGCCACGCCCACCGTTTCATTCTCGTCATAGGAAATCTCATGCTGCTCGAAAACTACTTTCCCGTCCTGCTGTTCATCCTCGTCGGTATCCTGGTCGGCATCGTGCCCATGCTGCTGGGGCGCGTGCTGGGACCGCACAAGCCCGACGCGCAGAAGCTGTCGCAATATGAATGCGGCTTCGAAGCGTTCGGCGATGCGCGCATGAAGTTCGACATCCGTTTCTACCTGGTCGCCATCCTGTTCATCCTGTTCGATATCGAAGTGATCTTCCTCATGCCGTGGGCGGCGAATGTGAAGGAACTGGGACTGCTCGGCTTCTGGGCCATCATGGCCTTCCTCACCGTGCTGACCATCGGCCTCGCGTATGAGTGGAAAAAAGGAGCGCTCGAATGGGAATGAGCAATCTGCTGTTCCTGAATATGTTGATGGGGATCGGCCTGGCCTATGCCGCCATGCGCGAGTACCGCAAGAATGCCCGCACCTTCCGCGTGCTGGCCGCGGTATCCGGCCTGTCGCTCCTCGTCTGCCTGGGACAGGCCGGCCTGCTGCCAGGTATAAACGGTTCCACGTGAAACAGACATGGCGCTGGAAAGCGGAGTAAGCTGGCGACTGTCCTTACTGCCAGGAGTAGGCATGTCCGCCTTCCAGTTCCGCACCGTGCCCCATCTGATCATCGAGGCGGGTGCCGCCGCCCAGTTGGGCGCGCAGGTCGCCCGCCACTTCCCCCTCGTTCGCCGCGCCCTGCTCGTCACCGATGCGGGATTCTTGCGCACGGGCCAGGCCGCCCTTCCCCTGCACAGCTTGCAGGCGGCCGGCATCGAGACGCATGTGTTTTCCGAGGTGCAAGCCGATCCGCCCGAAGCCGTCGTATTGGCCGGCGTGGCGATGGCGCAGATGTTTCACGTGGAACTGATTATCGGCCTCGGCGGCGGCAGCTCGCTCGACGTGGCCAAGCTGGTGGCCGTGCTGGCGCCTGGCCACCAGGACCTAGCGCAGCTGTATGGCATCGGCAATGTACAGGGCCAGCGCCTGCCCCTCGTGCAGTTGCCGACCACGGCAGGCACCGGCTCCGAAGTCACCAACATCGCCATCGTCACCACGGGCGCCACCACCAAGATGGGCGTCGTCGCGCCGCAACTGTATGCGGACCTGGCCATCCTTGACGCCAGCCTGACCCTGGGCTTGCCTGCGCCCGTGACGGCCACCACGGGCATCGATGCCATGGTGCATGCGATCGAAGCCTATACCAGCCGCCTGCTCAAGAACCCGCTGTCCGACATGCTCGCCACGCAGGCGTTGTCGCTGCTGTCGGCCAACCTCGTCGCCGCCTGTCAGGACGGGGCCAGCTTGCCGGCGCGGCAAGCCATGCTGCTGGGCGCCATGCTGGCCGGCCAGGCGTTTTCCAACGCGCCCGTCGCGGCCGTGCACGCCCTCGCCTATCCGATCGGCGGCCTGTTCCACGTGCCACATGGCTTGTCGAATGCACTGGTGCTGCCGCACGTGCTGCGCTTTAACCTGTCGCACGCGGCGCCCCTGTATGCGCAGCTGGCCACCGTGCTCCGACCCGGCATCACGGGCAGCGACGAGGCGCGGGCCAACACGCTGATCGACATCCTGCACGATATCGCGCTGGCCACCGGCATCGCGCGCACGCTGCGCGAGGTGGGCATCGACGCCAGCGACCTGGACCGGCTGGCCGACGCCGCCATGCTGCAGACACGGCTGCTCGGCAACAATCCCCGCGCCGTCACGCGCGACGACGCGCGCGCCATCTACGCGGCCGCACTGTGAAGCAGCAGACGGATTAGCGTGGCCCGCCCTGCTACACTGCCGCCATGACGCCTCCCGATATCCGCATTCACGCCAACACGACCCATTTTCCGCACGGCACCTGTGCGGGCTGCCACGACAGCGCGCCGCTGGGTTTTGCGTTCGAGTATGCCTATCAACCCATCATCGACCTGGACACGCGCAGCATCTATGCGCACGAGGCGCTGGTGCGCGGCCCGCATGGCGAAAGCGCCGCCAGCGTGCTGGCGCACGTCAACGACGAAAACCGCTACCGCTTCGACCAGGCGTGCCGCGTCAAGGCCGTCGCTGGCGCAGCCAGGCTAGGCATGCCAGGCTTTCTATCGATCAATTTCCTGCCCAACGCCGTGTACCGTCCCGACGTCTGCATCCGCAGCACCCTGGAAGCGGCCACCTTGTACAACTTCCCGACCGACAAGATCATCTTCGAAGTGACGGAAGGCGAACGGGTACAGGACCGCCCCCACCTGGTCGAGATTTTCCGCGCCTACCGACGCTTCGGCTTCCAGACGGCCATCGATGATTTTGGCGCCGGCTATGCGGGCTTGAACCTGCTGGCCGAATACCAGCCCGACATCGTCAAGATCGACATGGACCTGGTGCGCAACATCGACACCTCGCCGCCGCGCCAGGCCATCGTGCGCGCCGTTGCCGGCCTGTGCCGCGAGCTGGGCATCCGCGTGCTGGCCGAAGGCATCGAGACGCGCGCCGAGCGCGACTTCCTCGCCAGCTGCGGCATTTCTTTGATGCAAGGCTACTGGTTTTCCCAGCCTGTGTTCCAGGGCCTGGGACAGATCCCCGAGGCGGCCTGGGCATAAAAAACGGCCACGTGAAACGTGGCCGCTTGTTCCACAGGCAAGGTGCCCTAGTTGGGAATATCCACCACCGTACCAGTCACATTGATGGCATTGCCAGGCGCCGCAGCGGCCGCGATCGGCGGCACGTTGACGTTCGTGATCAGCGTCGACGCATCGGCGCGCGTCACCGTGCGCACCACCTGCGATGGCGGCAGGGCTTGCTGCGATGCCAGATGCGCATACATGGCGTCGAGCGCCCGGTTCAGATACACGTGCAGCGGCACGATCAGGGTCGGCAAGGCATTGCTGAAGGAATCGAAATGATTCGCGTGCGTCACCTCGATATAGCGCAGCTTGCTGGCTGCGCCATCGGCAGCCGCATTCAAGCCCACATACGCGCGCGCGGCGTGATTGACGGGGATCAGGGTGTCGCTGCGGCCATGCACGATGATGGCCGGCTTGCCCTGCAGCTTGCCGCTCGCCCGTACCTCGGCCATGCCGGCGCGCACGCGCGCGCTCTGTCCTGCCAGCGTGCCCTGCAGGGTGGCGCCGGTGACGGCATCGCTGCCCATCGCCAAGCTGCGCAAGCACAGGAAGCCATCGAGCGACTGGTCCGCCAGAGTGGTCGACGGCGAGACGCCCGCCGTGTAGACCCTGGCGCCGCCGACGCTGTTTTCGTAGACGACATTGCCGAGAATGCCGTTCTGCGCGGCAAAACTGGCCGCCTTTTGCGCCGAGGTGAACGGGATGGAAATGCCGCTGCCGTCCGTCTGCGCAAACGTGAAGCCGCACACCTTGTCCGTCACGGAGAATTTGCCGTAGGCATACGCATACGTGACGGCCACGAGGATATTCGTGCCCGCGTGTGCCGCCTGCAAGGGAGCGGAATCCACCAGCCAGCCATACGCCTGCAGGCGCTGTTTCGCGTCCGCCTGCTGCGCCGCCAGGTCGGCACCGTTCAATAAACCCTTGCTGACGAGCGCCGTGCAGCGTCCCGCGTTGCCGGCCACGGCAGCGATGCATGGCTGATACAGCGCCGCATAGGTGGCATAGTCGAACAGCGAACGTCCCGGCGTGTTTACCAGCACTCCGCCCTGGCGCACGCTGTAGCCGGTTGACGACGCCGGCTGGATTTGCGGCTCGCTGGCGGCGACGCCACTGATGAGCCCTTTGCTATCCTGCTCCGCCGCCAGCAGGGCCGAGCCGGCGCCGTTGGAAATGCTCGAGGCGATGGTGATGGTATTCCTCGGCGTCAGGCGCACGATGCGCGAGCTGCCGTCGCGCGCCAGCACGCCGTAGCGCTCGTTCAACACGTAATAGGCCATCTCGATGGCCTGCAGGGTGACCTTGCCCCAGTCCTTCTCCGGATTCTGCTGCGAGTGCGCATGCTTGAAGGCGACGCGGTTCGGGTTGGCGCCAGCCCAGGCCAGCCGGTCGGCATCGCTCAGCTCCGGCGCGAAGATGGCGTTCTTGCCGGCGGCGAGTCTGCCAGCGCGCACGCCGTTCTGCAAGTTGACGCTGTCGTCCTCGAACACATACAGGCCCGTGCCCGAGCCCTTGTCCGCATACGCGACGGCGCAGCCTTTTTTCAGGCCCCACTCGCCCGAGCTGCCGATGGCGCCGTAGATGCCGCGCGAACCGCTCGACGTCCCCGTGACGATGCAGGCGTGGTTGGGATCGAAGCTGGCCGGCACCTGCACCATCAGCGTCACGTTCTTCTTGCCCGTGCCGTCGTCGGCGTAGGCGATGTACTCGCTGCCGGCGACCAGGCCCTCGCCCGTGCCGACATTGCCGCCCGCGTCCACGTTCGGACCGTACAGGGTGCCGTAACCGCTGTTGGCGCTGATATCGAGCACGGCGCGGTAGTTGGCGTGTATCGCATTGCGGCGCAGCTCGAGCGGCGTCGGCTGCTCCCCGTTCGCATACGCGGGCGTGGCCGCCGCCAGCCCCGTCTTGCCGAGGCCGGCCGTGAGCAGATCATTGCTCTTGCCGTCGTAGTCGGCGCGCGTGATGGTGCCCAGGTAGCCGGGCATCTGGTTCAGCTCTTCCGGTGCATGGTTGCTGCCGCAGGCTGCCAACGCCAGCAGGGTGCACAGGCCGCTCCCCGCGCGCGTGATCGTCATTTGCATGGTGGTTCTCTCCGTTGAGGTAACAGTGGACGCACAATGAAAAACGCCGGACGAGCAGTCCGGCGTTGCTTGAAAATCAGACCGAGGCCTTGGCCGCCCTGCCGCCGAAGCGGGCGATGGCTTCGCCGACGATGCCGCGCCGGAACATCAGCACGCAGATGACGAAGATGATGCCGGTGACGATGCCCACCGATTCGCCCAGGGTGCCGAACCACTCGACGCCCGTGTGCGTGGCCAGGTAGGTGCCGAAGTCGCCCAGCTTGTTTTCCAGCGCGATGATCAGCACGGCGCCGAGGATGGGACCGGCCATGGTGCCCATGCCGCCCACCAGGGTCATCAGCACGACCAGGCCCGACATGCCCCAGTACACATCCGTCAGGGTTTCAAAGCCCAGCACCAGGGTCTTGGTGGCGCCGGCCAGCGCCGCCAGCGAAGCGGACAGCACGATGGCCATCAGCTTGTACTTGTTGACGTCATAGCCGAGCGAGATGGCGCGCGGCTCGTTTTCCTTGATCGCCTTTAAGACTTGCCCGAACGGCGAGTGGATGGTGCGCACGATCAGGGTGAAGCCGGCGATGAAGATGGCCAGCACGAAGTAGTACAGCACCGTGTCGTTGCCCAGGTCGATGATGCCCAACAAGGTTCCACGTGGAACACCCTGCAAGCCATCCTCGCCGCCCGTGAACGGCAGGCGCAAGGCGAGGAAGTACACCATCTGCGCCAGCGCCAGCGTAATCATCGTGAAATAGATGCCCTGGCGGCGGATCGCCAGGCCGCCCATGATCAGGCCCAGGCCGGCGCCGGTGGCGACACCGGCCAGCAGACCCAGTTCCGTCGGCCAGCCCCAGGTGCGCAGCGCGTAGCCGGTGACATAGCCGGCACCGCCAAAGAAGGCGGCGTGGCCGAACGACAGCAAGCCCGTGTAGCCGATCAGCAAATTGAAGGCACAGGCAAACAGGGCAAAGCACAGCAACTTCATCAGGAAGACGGGATAGCCGTAAAACGGGGCGGCCAACGCCAGCAGCAAGGCGATGGCGTAGCCTACATTCTTATTCATCGTAATTGCTCCAATACATGACTGATGAGGATTACTTCTCTTTGCCGAACAGGCCGGCGGGACGCAGCAGCAACACGATGACCATCACGACGAACACCACGGTTGCCGAGCCCTCCGGGTAGAACACGCGGGTCAGGCCCTCGATCACGCCCAGGCCCAGGCCTGTCAGGATGGACCCCATGATGGAGCCCATGCCGCCGATCACCACCACGGCAAAGACGACGATGATCAGGTTCGAGCCCATCAGTGGCGAGACCTGGATGATCGGTGCCGCCAGCACGCCGGCGAAGCCGGCCAGCGCTACGCCGAAGCCGAAGGTCAGGGTCACCATCAGCGGCACGTTGATGCCGAACGCTTCCACCAGTTTTGGGTTTTCCGTGCCGGCCCGCAGGTAGGCCCCCAATTTGGTTTTCTCGATGACGAACCAGGTGGCCAGGCAGACGAACAGCGACGCCACCACCACCCAGGCGCGGTAGTTCGGCAGGATCATGAAGCCCAGGTCGGTCGCGCCGGCCAGCGCTTCGGGCACCGCGTACGGCTGGCCCGAGACGCCATAGAACGAGCGGAACACGCCTTCCATGATCAGGGTGATGCCAAAGGTCAGCAGCAAGCCATACAGGTGGTCGAGTTTATACAGCCAGCGCAGCATGGTTTTTTCGATCAGGATGCCGAACAGGCCGACGAGGATAGGGGCGATGACCAGCATGGCCCAGTAATTGATGTCGAAATAACTGAGGCCCATCCAGGCCAGGAAGGCGCCCATCATGTACATGGCGCCGTGCGAGAAATTAATAACGTTAAGCAAGCCAAAGATGACGGCCAGACCGAGGGACAACATGGCATAGAACGAGCCGTTGACGAGGCCCAGCAGCAGCTGGCTCATCATCGCTTGTAAAGGAACGCCGAAAATTTCCATGGCATCACAGTATAAAAAGCACCGCCGGATGACGGTGTGGTATCAAGGGAAACACGCCGCCGCAGACTGGCGCGACGGCGCAAGGCGAACCCTGCAGGCGACAAGCGTGCAGGACGGATGGCCCACGCCGGGCCATCCGTTGGAGGTAGCTCTACAGCCTTACTTCCACAGCGAACACTTCGATTCGGCCTTGGTCACGTACGCTTGCGCGCCGGGCACGGTGGCCACCACCTTGTAGTAATCCCATGGGTATTTCGACTCGGACGGTTTCTTGACTTCCATCAAATACATGTCGTGCACCATGCGGCCATCGGGACGCACTTCGCCATTCTTCGTGAACATGTCGTTGATCTTGGTCTTTTTCAGGTAGGCCATGACCTTCTCGGTATCGTCGGTGCCGAGCGCCTTGACGGCTTTCAGGTAGTTCGCCGCGGCCGAATAGTCGGCCGCCTGCAGCATCGACGGTTCCTTCTTCATCTTGTCGAAATAACGTTTCGACCAGGCCCGCGTTTCCGGATTCAAGTCCCAGTACCAGCCATCCGTCAGGTACATGCCCTGCGTCAGGTTCAGGCCCAGCGAATGGATGTCGTTGATAAAGATGAGCAAGCCGGCCAGTTTCACGTTTTTCGTCACGCCGAATTCGTTGGCCGCCTTGATGCTGTTGATGGCGTCGCCGCCGGCATTGGCCAGGCCCAGGATTTGCGGCTTGGCCGCTTGCGCCTGCAGCAGGAACGAGGAGAAGTCCGAGGCGCCCAGCGGATGCTTGACGCTGCCCAGCACCTTGCCGCCGGCCGCCTTGACGACCTCTGCCGTGTCTTTTTCCAGCGAATGGCCAAACGCGTAGTCGGCCGTCATGAAATACCAGTTCTTGCCGCCCTGCTTGACGATGGTGCCGCCCGTGCCGCGCGCCAGCGCCACCGTGTCATACGCGTAATGCACGGTGTACGGCGTGCACTCTTCATTCGTCAGGCGCGAGGAGCCGGCGCCGATGGCGACGAAGATCTTTTTCTTTTCCGCCGCCACCTTGGCCATGGCCAGGCTGGCGCCGGAATTGGTGCCGCCGATCAGCATGTCGACGCCCTGCTGGTCGAACCACTCGCGCGCCTTCGAGGCGGCGATGTCGGCCTTGTTCTGATGGTCGGCGGAAATGAATTCCACCTTCTTGCCGGCGATGACCACGCCGGCATCGGCGATCGCCATCTTGATGGCTTCCGCGCCGCCGAGGCCGTCGACGTCGGAATACACGCCGGACATATCGGAAATAAAGCCGATCTTGATGGTGTCGCCCGATACCTGGGCGTGCGCGGCGGCGGAAAAGCCCAGTGCAGACAGGGTACACAGGGTGGCGGTGGCAATGGCGATAGCGTTACGTTTCATGGTGTCTCCGTTGGGATTATTGTTTGCTATTCAGTCGATTGCGGGACGACGATACGGCATTACAGGACTACACGCCAAGCAGCTCGGTCAATACCGGCATCTTGGCCTCCAGTTCGGATGCAGCGAAAGTCTCGACGATCTGACCGTGCTCCATCACATAAAACCGGTCCGCCAGCGGCGCGGCAAACCGGAAATTCTGCTCCACCATGACGATGGTGTATCCCTTCGCCTTCAGGGTGGTGATCATGCGCGCCAGGCCCTGCACGATGACGGGCGCCAGGCCTTCGGATATCT
Organism: Janthinobacterium sp. SUN118; assembly: GCF_030397695.1. Classification (NCBI taxonomy): domain Bacteria; kingdom Pseudomonadati; phylum Pseudomonadota; class Betaproteobacteria; order Burkholderiales; family Oxalobacteraceae; genus Janthinobacterium; species Janthinobacterium sp. SUN118. Next base: position 640,033 of record NZ_JAPUBV010000002.1, read on the forward strand.
CGTCGAGCAGCAGCAGGCGCGCGCCCGTGCGCAGGATGCGCGCCACGGCCAGCATCTGCTGCTCGCCGCCCGACAGGCGCGTGCCCTGGCTGTGGCGGCGCTCCTGCAGGTTGGGAAACATGGCGTAGATTTCGTCCACCGACATGCCCTTCTCGCCGCTGGCCAGGGTGGGCGGCAGCATCAGGTTTTCCTCAGTCGACAGCGATGAAAAAATGCCGCGCTCTTCGGGACAATAACCGATGCCCAGGTGGGCGATTTTGTGCGTGGCCAAACCTATCGCTTCGACGCCGTTGACCTTGATCGAGCCCGTGCGCGCGCCCGTCAAGCCCATGATCGCGCGCAAGGTCGTCGTGCGGCCGGCGCCGTTGCGGCCCAGCAAAGTCACCACTTCGCCCTGCTCCACTTTCAAGTTCACGTCATGCAGGATGTGCGATTCGCCATACCAGGTGTGCAGCTGGGTAATTTCCAGCGCGGCTGCGCTGCCATTCGATTGTGTCGTCATCAATGCGCCCCTTCCAGCTCGGCGTGGGTGGTGCCCATGTACGCTTCCATCACTTGCGGATTGCGCGACACTTCCGCGTAACTGCCTTCGGCCAGCATGGCGCCGCGCTGCAGGACGGAAATCTTGTCGCAGATGCCGGAGACCACATTCATATTGTGTTCCACCATCAGGATGGTGCGGCCGGCCGAGACCTTCTTGATCAGTTCCGTGACACGGTGCACGTCTTCGTGGCCCATGCCCTGCGTCGGTTCGTCGAGCAGCATCATTTCCGGCTCCATCGCCAGGGTGGTGGCGATTTCCAGCGCCCGCTTGCGCCCGTACGGCATGTCGACCGTGATGGTGTCGGCAAACTCCGTCAAGTCGACTTCGGCCAGCAAGGCCATGGCGCGGTCGTTGAGCTGGTTCAGGGAACGTTCGCTCTGCCAGAAGTGAAACGAGGTGCCGAGCTGGCGCTGCAAGCCGATGCGCACATTCTGCAGCACGGACAAATGGGGAAAGACGGCGGAAATCTGGAACGAGCGGATCACGCCCATGCGGGCGATCTGGGCCGGTTTGGCGGCCGTGATGTCTTTCCCATTGAACAGGATCTGTCCGGATGTGGGGACCAGGAATTTGGTGAGCAAGTTGAAACACGTGGTCTTGCCGGCGCCGTTGGGACCGATCAAGGCGTGGATATGGCCCCGCTCTACCTTCAGGTTCACGTCGCTGACGGCGGTGAACCCCTTGAATTCCTTGGTCAAATTTCTTGTTTCCAAGATTACGTTTGACATCGTGTCTCCTAGTTGTACTTTTTGTACTACTTAGTCATTTTTATAATACACAACTTAAATTTAACGCACAATACAGTATAACTACGGGGATTTTTGGCTGGCCCGAATGGCGCAAATGCACGCGGTTACGCGGTCATTTCCAGGCTGCCTGTATCATTTGCGCCGCTTTTTCAGCGATCATCACCGTCGGCGAGTTCGTATTACCAGAAGTAATGTAGGGCATGATGGAGGCATCGACGACGCGCAGGCCGGCCACGCCCAGCACGCGCAACTGGCTGTCGACGACGCTCAAGGGATCGCTGGCCAGGCCCATGCGGCAGGTGCCGACCGGATGAAAGATGGTGGTGCCGATCTGGCTGGCAGCCTGCGCCAGCTCTTCCTCGCTCTGAAACTGGATGCCCGGCTTGTATTCTTCCGGCGCAAATTGTTTCAGGGCCGGCGCCGCGACAATGCTGCGCGTCAGGCGCAAGGCATCGGCCGCCACGGCGCGGTCCTGCTGCGTACTGAGGTAATTGGGAACGATCTTTGGCGCCGCATAGCTGTCGGCACTGGCGATGTGCACGCTGCCGCGCGACGTGGGCCGCAGATTGCACACGCTGGCCGTAAACGCGGGAAACGCATGCAGCGGTTCGCCGAATTTATCGAGCGACAGCGGCTGCACATGGTATTGCAGATTCGGCGTCGCTTGCCGCGGGTCGGACTTGGCGAACGCCCCCAGCTGCGACGGCGCCATCGACATGGGCCCGCTCTGGAACAGCGCATATTGCAAGCCGATCTGCATCTTGCCCAGCATATTGCTCGCCATGACGTTCAAGGTCTTGACGCCCTGCACTTTGAACACCATGCGCAGTTGCAGATGGTCTTGCAGGTTGCCGCCCACGCCAGGGGCGTCGAGCACGGGCGCGATGCCATGTTCCTGCAGCAGGGCGGCCGGGCCGATGCCGGACAATTGCAGCAATTGCGGCGAGCCGATGGCGCCCGCCGTCAGCACGGTTTCACGTTTGGCCGTCGCCTGCCACTGCGTGCCGCCGCCCGTAAACACGATGCCCGTACAGCGCGGCCCAGTCTCCGTGGTTTCCAGCAATAACCGTTCCACGTGGCAACCGGTCATGATCGTGAGATTGGGCCGGCGCGCGGCCGGTTTCAAAAACGCCTTCGACGTATTCCAGCGGATGCCGCGACGCTGGTTGACGTCGAAATACGCGCTGCCGCCATTGTCGCCGCCGTTGAAATCGCTGGTTTTCGGAATGCCCACCTGCTGCGCCGCATCGCGAAAAGCGTTCAGGATATCCCACGACAGCCGCTGTTTTTCCACGCGCCATTCGCCGCCCACGCCATGGTTTTCCGAGGCGCCGCCGTAATAATCCTCGCTTTGCTTGAACAAGGGCAGCACTTTATCCCAGCGCCAGGAAGCGTCGTCCGTCAAGTCGGCCCAATGGTCATAGTCGCCGGCCTGGCCGCGCATATAGATCATGCCGTTGATCGAGGAACTGCCGCCCAGCACTTTGCCGCGTGGATAGATCAGGCTGCGCCCGCCCAGGCCCGCGTCCGCCTGGGTGGAATACAGCCAGTCCGTGCGGGGATTGCCGATGCAATGCAAGTAACCGACGGGGATGTGGATCCAGACGTAGTCGTCCTTGCCGCCCGCTTCCACCAGCAAAACGGTGGCGTTCTTGTCGCGCGTGAGCCGGTTGGCCAGTACGCAGCCTGCCGTGCCGCCGCCCACGATGATGTAGTCGTATTCGCCTGCCGATTCCAATGAAGCTCCTTCAGGTATGCCATCAAGCTGTCGCGCGGCGTGTCTCCCCGCCGCGTCCCGTTTACCAGAGTCTGTGTTCGTTCACGCATGCACGGCCATGAAGTCGCTTTCAAGCCGCAAGCCAGAGTACCACCAGTACCGTGCCAGGGCGACAATAATCGTGCTGATGTCAGCGACTCCAGCGAGCCACGCGAACGTTTCAATGTGGCTAAAACAGGCAAAAACAGGGGCTGGAAGCTGTGGATAAGCATTGGGATATCCACAGGGACGATATGTGCGTAAACGAAAAATTTTTTCGACCGTTTTTTTTGTCCAGAAACCATCCCAGCCAGATACAACGCTTACTCAGCGCTTATCCGTACGCCAAGCGATTGTTTACAAGGATAAATCGGGACTTATCCACAGAAGTTGCTCGCGTTAACTACTATTACTATTCTTGTATACGATCTTATTAAGGTAAACCCGACAACGCACGCTTTGCCTGCCCTTCTCCTTGAAGAACATGCACGGGCCTGTCTTCAAAAAAAAGCCGGCAAACAGCTTGGACTGAAAAAAAATCCAGCCAACAACTAAGCAAGGAAAACCGGCACGGCCGGCATCACGCGCACAGCACTGCCAAACCGTTTTGCAAAATGGAAACGTCAACAGACCTGAGCAGACACACTGCCAGCAAGCTGTTCGATATCGAAGAGAGGGGGGATTTGCATCGATTGTGGATAAGTCGCTTGATATCCACAGGATGACTTGTGAGTAAACACGAAGTTATGCGCAGGACCGCATTTTATACAATTTTGCTCCTCGCGTGATACAGCGATTATGCACGCTTTATTTTGCGCGTAAACGATTGATCCTGTTGAAAAAAAGCGACTTATCCACAGAAAAAAACGCGTTTACTATTACTACTATTTTTATATATAGATCTATTGTAAACCAACAAAAAAAGCGGAAGTCCGGGGATATTTCCAAAAAGCATAAAAAAAACATCAAAAAAAAAGCCAACGGCGACAGTCAGAACCACTGCCAAACCGTCTTCCAGGAATCGCTTGAACGCGCACGTCCGTGAAAGAACCGCGCTCGTGGTCGCTCGACGTTGATTGCCAGGCAAGGATAGAGGCATGCGAAGCACGTCAAACATGCCGCTAGAGCAAGAAAAACCGCGCTTTTTGCTTGCCGGTGTGGATAAGTGCCTGCATATCCACAGGATGAGATGTGGGAAAACCCGCTCTTTGTCCACAGGCGAACTTTTATCCCAAACAAGTCCTGCCTCGATACAATGTTTATGCGCGTACTTTTTTGTAGCCTAAGTTGATGATTTTTGGGTGGTATACCGACTTATCCACAGAAAAACCGTCGTTTACTATCACTACTATTTTTATGTATACATCTTTATTTAAAACACAGAGACAAACGCGCACGGTGGAAAAGCTGCCCCAATAGCTGTTTTCACCGTGTAAACCGTCTTCCAACCTGACAAACCTGTAAAAACAGCATGAATTCAAGCAAAAAAATGCGGTTAGGCATCATCAGTGCCTTGCATGAAGAACAGCAGGGGCTGGTGGAAGCCCTGCAAGGGCCCGTGACGCGTTCGCACGGCATGCGCGACTACACCCTGGGAACCCTGTGGAATATCGACGCTGTGTGCGTCCTGTCGCGTCTGGGCAAGGTTGCCGCTGCCATGACAGCTTCTATCCTTGTGGAAAAGTATGGAGTTACCCACATCGTCTTCACGGGCGTGGCCGGCAGTGGGGATAAGCACGTGAAAGTCGGCGATATCGTCGTGGCCGAAGCGTTGCTACAGCACGATATGGATGCGCGCCCCCTGTTTCCCCGCTTCGAAGTGCCGCTGACGGGCTTGCAGCGCTTCGCCACCGACCTGGAACTGAGTTCCCAGCTGGCTGCGGCTGCCGACGATTTCCTGCGTGAGGGGCTCGACAGCGTATTGAATGCCGGGCAGCGCCAGGAATTGGCGCTGCAACAGGCGCAAGTGCACCGCGGCATGATCGCCAGCGGCGACCAGTTCATCAGCAGCGCCGCGCATATCCGCCAATTGAAACAGGACTTGCCCGATCTGCTGGCCGTCGAGATGGAAGGCGCCGCCGTGGCGCAAGTATGTTTCGAGCTGGGCGTGCCGTTTACCGTCATGCGCACGATTTCCGACAATGCGAATGAAGAGGCGGCCGTCGACTTCATGCGTTTTGTGCAGACAGTCGCCTCGCCTTATGCGTTTCACGTGATTCGCAAGCTGTGCCAGCGCCTGGCCCCCTGACATTTCCACGCAGTGTGCATAAAAAAAGGGCAGAACCACTGGTTCTGCCCTTTTCATTTACTTTCTGCCTAAAATTTAAACACTCAGCATCATCAGGCTGGCATTCCCGCCGGCCGCCGTCGTATTCACGCACAGCGCCCGCTCAGCGACCAGGCGCCACAGGGGGATGACAGCCTCCTCCGTAGTGGCGATCGTGCCCACCAGGGCCCCGTCACGGGCCGCCAGCAGCGGTTTGAGCAAGCTATCGAGGCTGGGCTCGATCATGGCGATCTGCACATCGTGCTTGACCGACGCCATATTGGTGATGACCTGGATGCGGTCCTTCAGCGCGGCGGGCAAGTCACCGGGGATCAGTTCGGGCGATTGCGCCAATACGAGCGCCTGGTTGCCGGTGGCCAGGACGGCCGCCAATTGATTCATCAGCACGCCTGACGTGGCTGCCGCGCACAGGATGGTGCCGCGCGCGGCAAAGCTCAGGGTATTGCGCTCGCCCGTCGGGCCCGGCAAGACGGTGGTGCTGCCCAGCAAGGTCGTGCGCGCGTATTCCTGCGCCAGCTGTTCCACCTTGTCGTGGCCATGCATCTTCGCCCACACGGTCAGCGCGTCGAGCGCCGGCGCCGCCTGGCGCTGGTGCTGCGCGCCGGCCGGCGCATTGCGCTGCAGGCGTTTCAGGTACAGGGGACCACCGGCCTTCGGACCCGTGCCCGATTTGCCTTCGCCGCCGAACGGCTGCACGCCGACGACGGCGCCGACGATGTTGCGGTTGACATAAATATTGCCCACATGCGCGCGCTTGGTGATGAAATCGATGGTTTCGTCGATGCGCGTATGGATGCCCAGGGTCAGGCCATAGCCGCTGTCATTGATCGATTGCACCAGTTGCGGCAGTTCGGCCCGCTTGTAGCGGATCACGTGCAGCACGGGGCCGAAGACTTCATGCGTCAATTGGTCCAGCGACTTGATTTCCAGCACGGTCGGCGCGACAAACGTGCCTTTCACCGTAGGCAGGCCCAGCGAGAAATGGTCGATGGCCACGGTTTTCATCTTGTTGATGTGCGCCAGCAGGTTGCCTTGCGCTTCCGCATCGATGACGGGACCGATATCGGTGGCCAGGCGGTCAGGATTGCCAACGCGCAATTCCTGCATGGCGCCCTTCAGCATGTGGATGGTCTTCTCGGCAATTTCTTCCTGCAGGAACAGCACGCGCAGGGCCGAGCAGCGCTGGCCGGCGCTGTCGAAAGCGGACGACATCACGTCCTGCACCACTTGTTCGGGCAAGGCGGACGAGTCGACGATCAGTGCGTTCTGGCCGCCCGTCTCGGCGATCAGGGGAATGTCGATCGACTCGTTCACGGCGCGCGCGGCCAGGTTGCGGTTGATCAACTGCGCCACTTCCGTCGAGCCCGTGAAAATCACGCCTTTCACGCGCGCATCATTGCACAGGCCGGCGCCAACGACTTCGCCGCTGCCCGGCAGGAATTGCAGGGCGCCGCGCGGCACGCCGGCCGCGTGCAGCAGCTGCACGGCACGGTGGGCGATCAATGGCGTCTGCTCGGCCGGCTTGGCCAGCACCACGTTGCCCGCCGCCAGGGCGGCGGCCAGCTGGCCCGTAAAGATGGCGAGCGGGAAGTTCCACGGGCTGATACAGGTGACGGGGCCGAGCGCCAGGGTATTGGGCGCGTACTCCACCTGCGCCGCGTAATAGCGCAGGAAGTCGACGGCTTCGCGAATTTCCGCGATGGCGTTCGGCAGCGATTTGCCCGCCTCGCGCACGGCCAGGGCCATCAGCTCGATATGGTGTTCCTCGAACAGGTCGGCCGCGCGCTGCAACGCTTGCGCGCGCAACGACGGTTCCGTCGTCTGCCAATCCATGGCGTAGGCGCTGGCGCTGGCCAGGGCCGTCTCCACGTCGGCCGGGGCCGCTTCCATGACCTTGCCCACGATATCGTCGTGCTGGGCCGGATTGTGGATGGCGTGCGTGGGCGCGTTCAGGCTGACGGCGCCATCGATCAGCGGCGCGGCCTGCCATTGCTGCTGCAGCGCCAGGCCGGCGGCCAGGGTGCGCACCGTGTCTTCATTCGACAGGTCGAGGCCGGCCGAGTTCTTGCGCTCGCTGCCAAACATATCGAGCGGCAAGGGAATCGACGGGTGCGGCAAGCCGCCCTGCAGGCGTGCCATTTCCAGCGGATCGCGGATCAGGCTATCGATGGCCACGCTTTCGTCGACGATCTGGTTGACGAACGAGGAGTTGGCGCCGTTTTCCAGCAGGCGGCGCACCAGGTAGGCCAGCAGGGTTTCATGCGAGCCGACGGGGGCGTAGATGCGGCAAGGCTTGTCCAGGTTGGCCGGACCGACGACCTGGTCGTACAGGGTCTCGCCCATGCCGTGCAGGCACTGGAATTCGTAATCGGTGATGCCGTCGCGCTTGGCCCAGGTGTAGATGGTCGACAGGGTTTGCGCATTGTGCGTGGCAAATTGCGGGTAGATCAGGCTGCTGGCGGCCAGCAGTTTTTGCGCGCAGACCAGGTAGGACACGTCCGTGTAAACCTTGCGCGTATAGACGGGATAGCCTTCCTGGCCATCGACTTGCGCGCGCTTGATTTCCGCGTCCCAGTACGCGCCCTTCACCAGGCGCACCATGAACTTGCGGCCGCTGCGCTTGGCCAGGTCGATCAGATAATCGATGGCGAACGGGCAGCGCTTCTGGTACGCCTGCACCACGTAGCCGATGCCGTCGAAGCCGGCCAGATCCGCATCGAAGGCCAGGGCCTCCATCAGGTCCAGCGACAGTTCCAGGCGGTCCGTTTCTTCCGCATCGATGTTGAAGCCGATGTTGTACTGTTTTGCCAGCAGCAGCAGCGCCTTGACGCGCGGCAGCAATTCTTCCATGACGCGGGCGCGCTGGGCGCGGCTGTAGCGCGCATGCAGGGCCGACAGTTTCACGGAAATGCCGGGGCCGTTCTTGATGCCGCGGCCATTCGATGCCTTGCCGATGGCGTGGATCGCCGTTTCATACGAGGCGTAGTAGTTGGCCGCGTCCTTTTCCGTCAGTGCCGCTTCGCCCAGCATGTCGTACGAGTAGCGGTAGCCGCGCGTTTCATTGTCGCGGCTGTTCTTCAGCGCTTCCTCGATGGTCTGGCCCGTGACGAACTGGTTGCCCAGCATGCGCATGGCCAGGTCGACGCCCTTGCGTATCAGCGGCTCGCCGCCCTTGGCGATGAGTTTGGTCATGGCCGAACCGAGGCCCGATTCGCTGCTGGTACTGACCAGTTTGCCCGTGATCAGCAAGCCCCAGGTGGCCGCGTTGACGAACAGCGACGGCGATTCGCCCAGGTGCTTGCGCCAGTCGCCCTTGCTGATTTTGTCGGCGATCAGGCGATCGGCCGTTTGAGTGTCGGGTATACGCAACAGCGCCTCGGCCAGGCACATCAATGCAACACCCTCTTCCGACGATAGCGAGAACTCGTGCATCAGTGCATCGACGCCGGACGCGCGTGTGCGTTTTTGGCGCACGGCGGACACGAGGCGGTGCGCCAGGGCCTGGCCTTCGGCCGTCGTTTCGGTGCTGCTGGCGCGTACTTGTTGCAGCAGCCACTGCACGGCGGAAACCTCGTCGCGCCTATAGGCGGCGGTGATGGCGGCGCGTTGTGGCGTCGCTTCGGGCAGGATTTCCGCCTGGAGCGCAGCAAAGGGAATCGGGGTAAAAGCCGAAGGGCCAGCAGGGTGCATAGGAGCTCTTTACAAGGAAAAATGGGACGAAACTCGCGGTAATTCTTGCTCTTTTTTGGTGCAAAAAAATACAGAAAGTCGAACGTTAAGATGATTCGATTGTAAAGGGGATTCTTATGGATTAATTCTGGTAATACAGAGGACTAGCAATAGATAGTTTTTGATGCGACAATTTAACCAAATAATATTTATACGGGGGTGATTCGAATGCTGGACAAGATCAGTAAGAAAATCTTGATGGAATTGCAGAGCGATGGTCGCATCAGCAATGTGGAGCTGGCCGCGCGCGTGAACCTGTCGCCGGCCGCCTGCCTGGAGCGCGTGCGCAAGTTGCACGAATCCGGTTACATCATGGGCTATACGGCCCAGTTGAACCCGCAGTTGCTCGACGTCTCGCTGCTGGTCTTCATTGAAGTCGTGCTCGATCGCACGACACCGGAAGTGTTCGACGCCTTCAAGCATAGCGTACAAATCATTCCAGAGGTACTGGAATGTCATATGGTGGCCGGCGGTTTCGATTACCTGGTCAAGGCGCGCGTCAAGGATATGGCCGCCTACCGCGAATTCCTGGGCAAGACGCTGTTGCAAAAAGGTGTGCGGGAAACCCACACTTATGCCGTCATGGAAGAAGTCAAAAACACGACCAAATTGCCGATTAAGTGACCTTGATGTAGCAGGTCCACTTTTCTGATTGAGCTATCGGAACAAATGTTGTAGGGTAGAACTACTATTCTGCTATCCGGTAGCCGCCTGACACGACGCGCAGACGTCAGGTTCAGGGTGCAAGGCGGGCAATCGTGCCCCCCGCATACGGTTACAGCACGTCCCCGCCTAGGGAGCGTGACGGGTTCTCGCAGCGGGGGACAAATGAAGCAGTTGCGGCATCAGCTGGTGCGTTTCCTTGTTTTCACCGTTCTGGCCATGGCCGTGGCCTGTTGCCTCGTCCATCTGCTCTTGCTGGCGACGGACGGCGGCCCTTCCCCGTATCTGATTGCCTGCGTGGCGGCCCTCACCGGCGCCGCGCTGCTGGCGTTTGCCAGCCGTGCGCGCGGCGAACCCGGCCTGCACCAGTTCGCCGATACGGTGGGCAAGGCCATCGACGCCATCATGATCGGCGCGGCGGAAACCTCGTATTTTGTCGATTCCGTCAAACAGAAGGTGGAACTGGACGTGCAGACGGCCAGCGACATCGCCGACAGTTCCGGGCAGAACGCCGTGATGACGGAAAAGATCGCCGCCAACGCGGAACGGGCTGCCAGGGTGGCTGCCGGCGTGCGCGAGGAAAGCGTGGCGGCGCGGGCCGAAGTGAACCAGGGCTTGCAGCGCATCAATCGCGCGCGCGAGGAAGCGCAAGGGGCGTCCAGCACCATGCTGAGCCTGCAGGAAAAATCCAGGCGCATCACGGGCTTTACGGAAGCCATTTCCGATATTTCCGCGCGCACCAATCTGCTGGCGCTGAACGCCGCCATCGAGGCGGCGCGCGCCGGCGAACACGGCCGCGGCTTTGCCGTGGTGGCCGGCGAAGTGCGGCAACTGGCGCAGCGCACGAAGGAAGCCTCCGATGAAATCAGCGTGATGGTGCGCGAAATCAATGAACAGTCGGAAAAAGCCGCACGCGGCATGAGTTCGCTTGCGGCCGGCGTCACGGAAGCGGCGCGCAACGTGGAAAGCGTGCACGCATCGCTCAGTCACATCGAGGAATCGTCGGGCGTGTCGGAAGACGAGATCGGGCAAATCGCCCGCGCCTCGCGCGAACACGTCGATACGACGCAAGTGATCGCCGATGCCATCCTGCAAATCCGCGACAGCATGTTGTCGACGAATGCCGAATTGCCGCGCGCCACGCAATCGGCGATGGCCCTGGCCGAGCGGGCCGAAGTGATCGCCGGCGCCTTCGGCGAAGCGAGCGTGGCCACGCCGCACGACGAGATCCGCCTGGCCGCCCAGCGCGCCGCGCGCGAGGTGGGCAAATTGTTCGAGCAAGCCATCGCGTCGGGCCGCATTACGCGCGAAGCGCTGTTCGACCGCCATTACCGCCCCATCCCGAACACGAATCCGCCCAAGCACAACACGCAGTTCGACGCATTTACGGACAAAGTCTTGCCGGACTTGCAGGAAGGCGTGCTGGCCGCCCTGCCGCACCTCGCGTATGCGGGCGCCGTCGACAACAATGGCTATTTTCCCACGCACAACAAGAAGTTTTCCCAGCCGCTGACGGGCGATTACGCCACCGATATCGTCAATAACCGCACCAAGCGCATCTTCAGCGACCGCACGGGCGCGCGCTGCGGCAGCAACACGAAGCCGTTCCTGTTGCAGACGTACAAGCGCGACACGGGCGAAGTCATGCACGACCTGTCCGTGCCGATCCACGTCGATGGCAAGCACTGGGGCGGTTTCAGGATTGGGTATCGCTCGAGCAATCACGCATAGCAAAACGCCTGATGCGTGATCATCAGGCGTTTTTTCTGCTCGCGGCTACGGGCTTACTCGATATGCGGCTTGGGCGCCACGCCGCCGCCGGCCGCCGTGGCCGAACGCAGGGTGGGCGTATTCATTTCTTCCAGGTGGTTGCGCAGCCATTTGTGCGCCGGGCTGCGCGCATCGCGTTCATGCCACAGCATGTCCAGGTGGACGGCCGGCAAGGTGAACGGCAAATCCTTGTACAGCAGGGATTCCGTCATGCCCGTCGAGGCGATCAGATGGCGCGGCAAGACGGTGATCAGGTCGGAATTGGCCACTACGCGTCCGGCCGTGAAGAACTGGTTCACCGTCAGCAAGATGCGCCGCTCGCGGTGGATCTGCGCCAGCGCCTCGTCGACGAGGCCATGGGCACGGCCGGAAAAGCTCACCAGCAAGTGATTTGCCGCGCAATAGTTGTCCAGGTTGAGTTCCACCTTGGCCAGCGGATGGCCGCGCCGCATCACGCACACATACTTGCCGGAATATAAACGTTCGTGGCGGATGGGCGAACTGGTATCGCTCGACAATTGCGCCGCCACGCCGGGAAAGAAGCCCACGGCCAGGTCGATGTCGCCGCGCAGCAGCATGGGGCGTGGTTCGCGCGTGGTCAGCGGCATCATGCGCACGTTGACGCCCGGCGCTTCCCGTTCGATCGAGCGCATCAGCGAAGGCAGCCAGAAGGCGGCCGTGGCGTCGGCCATGGCCATGCGGAAGGTGGCGTGCGTCTTCGACACGTCGAAGGTTTCCGGCGTGACGGCCGCTTCCAGGCTGGCCAGGGCCGAGCGCACGGATGGCCACAGGGCTTCGGCGCGCGGCGTCGGTTTCACGCCATACGCCGTGCGGATCAGCAATTCGTCACCGAGGCTTTCGCGCAGGCGCTTGATGGCGTTCGATACCGCCGGCTGCGTCATCGCCAGGTGGCCGGCCGCGCGCGTCAGGTTTTGTTCCGTCATGACGGCGTCGAAAACGCGCAGCAAGTTCAGATCCAGCGTCAGAAAACTCATGGAAAGCCCAAGGTAAAAGTTGAATTCAAATAATTTAACTAAGAGTGTAAACCGCGCCGGGCACGAATATTTTCACTCGTAAAAAAATATTACAGTTTTCCATTCACGATTCATATAATTGGTATCAGGAAATGGAATTAGATTTATATGTTGCACTGCACTATAGTACTGGCAAATTCTATAATGCACTGGAACAGTATGTCTACCTTCGCCTCCGCCCTGTACGCAGTATCCGCACCCGTGCTGGAGATTTCGCTGCTGAACGCCCTGCAAATCGCGCTGCTGATCGTGGCCGCGGGCGCCGTCGCCCTGCTATTCAAGCCTTTGCTGGTGGGTATCGCGCGTGCCATGGTGCTGGTGGTGCGTCCCAAGCTGAGCCGCGAAGAGCGCCTGGCGCGCCAGCAGATGCGCGAAGCGCAAGCGCTCAAGCGCACCCTGGGCAAGATGGATGGCGTGTCGCCAAGCAACGCCGCCGAATTGCGCGCCCTGTCGACCCGCGCATAAGGGCGCTGTTGCCAGATGACCAGCCGGTGCCTGCACCGGCTTTTTTTACGTCTGCGTTGTGCGTCAGGCCACCTCGCCCAGCAAATGCGCGCGCAGGACAGTGTCGGCCGGATGGGCGCCGATCCAGATTTTCAGCAGGGCATTGTAGAACGCCAGTTCCGGCACCTTGTCGCCCACCTGCTTGCCGTTCAGCCGGCATAAGGTACCCTCTTCCGGCAGCCAGTCCACGGTCAGGATATCGCCCTTCTTCAAGCCCGGTACCATCTCGAACATGGCGCCGAACTGCATCGTCTGGCCCAGCAGGCGCGTGCGGTCGGCCTGGTCCGAGCTGCGCTTCAAGCCCTGCATGAAGGCTTGCCCCAGCTCGTCGGAGGTGACGTCGCGCAGCATGACGATCTCGAGACGGCGCGGGCCGGGCAGCGCCAGGATGTCGGCCAGCTGGTTCTTCTTTTCCGGCAAGTACAGCGCGATCGTGTAGATCTTGAAGATGACCTTGTAGCGCACGCCGGCGCCGTTGAGTTTCAATTCGCGGCTGGCCAGCTGCACCGTCTCGTCGAGCTTGATGCCGCCCACCTCGACGGCCAGGACCGGCTGCGTCAGGGCGCCGCACAGGAAGGCGGCGGCCAGGGAGCGGGCCAGACGGGATGTGCTGATATGCATCTTCTGCCTCCGTGGAGAAACCAGTGCTGTGGATAAGTCCGCACAAGCACACAGTGTAGAACAGTTGGCAGAAGCTGGCGCCACGCAGAAGTGGCGCGGGAGGATGGTGTTATGCCTTGGGGGCGGGCAGTTCCGCCTGCAGGCGCTCGTACTTGGCCATCAGCTGTTCCGGGCTTTCGCGCCAGGCGGGATTGAAGGGGATGCAGCTGACGGGACACACTTGCTGGCATTGCGGCTCGTCAAAGTGGCCCACGCATTCGGTACACTTGTTGGGATCGATTTCGTAGATTTCCGCACCCATGTAGATCGCGTCATTCGGGCACTCGGGCTCGCAAATGTCGCAATTGATGCATTCGTCAGTGATCAGTAGTGCCATGGCTTAATTCAACTCTAGCTTATTCGGGTAAGGCAGCATTGGCGGCAATCTTGTTTTGCAGCCAGCGGTTCACCGAGGGGAAGACAAACTTGGAGACGTCGCCGCCCAGTGCCGCGATTTCGCGCACGATGGTGCCCGAAATGAACTGGTACTGGTCGGACGGCGTCAGGAACATGGTTTCGACATCGGGCAGCAGGTAGCGGTTCATGCCCGCCATCTGGAATTCGTATTCGAAGTCGGAGACGGCGCGCAAGCCGCGCACGATGACCCTCGCCTCGTGCTTGCGCACGAAATCCTTGAGCAAGCCGGAAAAGCTTTCCACCTGCACATTCGGATAGTGGCCGAGCACTTCGTTGGCGATTTCCAGGCGTTCGTCGAGCGAGAAAAACGGTTGCTTGTTCTTGCTGTCGGCCACACCGACGATCAGCTTGTCAAACAGACCCGATGCGCGGCGCACCAAATCTTCATGACCACGCGTGAGCGGATCGAATGTTCCTGGATAAACGGCTACAACCATTGCGGCTCCCTAACGATGCACCAATATAGACGCGCATTATGCCTGAAATTGGGGCATCGCCTTGGGCTGGGGGCAGCTTCTGCTCAATTTATAGGCAGATTCAGGCCGTTGCCGGCACTTTGTTGTAAGTTAGCAAATGATAGAAGACGGTGCCCGCTTTATCGGCGCGGATGACTTCCCACGGCGCCATCCATTCCGGCTTCTCCAGTTCGCTTTGCTCGTCGAAGACCAGCGGCAAGCCCGATTCCGCGTAGACCATGCCGCCTTCCTTGAGCAGGTTGGCGCACAGGGGCAGCACCTTGGCGAGGAAATCCTGCTGGTACGGCGGGTCGAGGAAGATCAGGTCGTAGCGCTGGCCGCGCGACGCCAGGCCTTGCGCCGTCAGCAGGGCATCGCCGCGCAGCAGTTGCACGTTGTCGGCGCGTAATTTGGCCTTGTTTTCTTCCAGCTGGCGTATCACGGGCGTATGCGTGTCGACCATGGTGACGGCGGCGGCACCGCGGCTGGCCGCTTCGAAGCCGAGCGCGCCGCTGCCGGCGAACAGGTCCAGCACCTGGGCGTTGGACCAGTCGCCGTCGCGCAAGTGATTGATCCAGTTAAACACGGTTTCGCGCACGCGGTCCGGCGTGGGGCGCAAGCCCAGTGCCTGCAAGACAGGCAGCACGGAGCGTTTCCATTGGCCGCCGATGATGCGCACCTGGTTCGGTGGCGGCGCGTGGTGGACGGGCACTTTGGCGGGTTTTTTGATTTTCTTTTGCATGGGCATTTAAAACGCCTAACAAAACCTACTGCGCGTCGCGATGTGCGGCCTGCGATGCGCACTGTGCATTCGCACAGCTGCGCTTTTTAGCCACCACTCACTGCCGCCCGCTACGGTTTTGTTAGGCGTTTGATTTCTTCGATTCGATGGCGGCCACTATAGCATATGGCCCCCTCGCCCCGCGCCAGGGCCCCCTGCTGGCGCTGGTGCGCGCACGGCCCTATTTGGGCTGGCTGGCCAAGGCGGTGAAATCGTCGATCCAGCCCTGCATGCGCTTGATGGCATGGGCTTTTTGCGCGGGCGTGGCGATCTTGATCACCGTCAAGACCAACTGCGCCGTGCCGTCCTGGTAGGCATCGAAGAAGGCCTTGCGCTCGGAATGCTCGAGGCGCTCGAAACTGTCCTTGATCAGGGTGTTGATCAGGGTCACGGTGGCTTCCTTGCCAAGCTTTTCCTGATGCACTTTCTTGACCAGGTTCAAGACATTCTGCTGGCGCCGCATGCGTTCGTCGAGCCAGATCTCGCTGTCCAGCGGACGCGCGTCGGACGCCTTGCGAATGATGGCTTCCTGCTCGCTGCTGAAGCTGCCGAACCACAGCTCGAATTGCTCCATGGATTTCTTGTAGCGCAGTTTCTGGCGCTTGTCCTTGTCGCCGCTCAGGTATTTCTTGCGATAGTCATCATTGTTCGCCTTGAACTTCTTTTCCATCTGCGCAATTTGCTCGGGCTTCAGCGAACGGGCCAGTTCGGCCAAGTCGGGCGCGGCCTTTTGCAGCAGCGCCTGGGTGCGGTGCTTGATCTCGCTGTAGTCGGCCATCAGGTCCGCCTGCGTGACATTGCCTTGCAGCTGCTTCTGGCCCGTGCGCAGGATGTCCACGTAATCCTTCAATTGCGTCTTGCGGTGCCAGTCGAACAGTTTGTCGATATCGTCGCGCACCCAGCCCTTCTGGTCGCGGTCCAGGTCGACATAGGCGTTCAGCCACCAGTACAGCACGGTATCGCCGTTGTTGTAAGCGAGGCGCAAGCCGCTGCAGCCGGCCATGACGACCAGTACGATGGCCAGCACGGCATAAGTAAAGCGGCTGAAGCGCGTGGAATACGGGGCCTGCGTGTTAAACTTTTTCATATTCTTAACTTAAAAAACTTACGGTCTATGAACGTTGTCATTCTCGCTGCCGGTATGGGCAAACGCATGCAGTCGGCACTGCCCAAAGTCTTGCACCCGCTGGCTGGCAAGCCGCTGCTGTCGCATGTGATCGATACGGCCCGCAGCCTGGCGCCGTCCCGATTATGCGTGATTTACGGGCATGGGGGCGCAGCGGTGCTGAAGTTGCTGGACGGCTACAAGACGCAGCATGACCTGGTGGTCGACGCCGCCGAGCAAACGCAGCAGCTGGGTACGGGCCATGCCGTGCAGCAAGCCGTGTCCTTGCTGGACGACAAGGTCCCCACCCTGATCCTGTACGGTGACGTGCCATTGACCAGTGCCGATTCCCTGCAGCAGCTGGTGCAGGCAGCCGGCAGCGACAAGCTGGCCATTCTCACCGTCGCGCAGGACGATCCCTTCGGCCTGGGCCGCATCGTGCGCGAAAACGGCGCCATCGTGCGCATCGTCGAGGAAAAGGATGCCACGCCAGAAGAGCGCGCCATCCGCGAAATCAACAGCGGCATCATGGTCGCGCCCACCGTGGCCCTGAAGAAATGGCTGTCGGCCCTGTCGAATGATAATGCCCAAGGGGAATACTATCTGACCGATATCGTCGCCCAGGCCGTTGCCGACGGCGTGGCCGTCACCTCGGCCCACCCGGCCGCCGTGTGGGAAGTGGCTGGCGTCAACAGCAAGGTGCAACTGGCCCAGCTCGAACGCATACACCAGAACAATATCGCGCAAGCCTTGCTCGAGCGGGGCGTGACCCTGCTCGACCCGGCCCGCATCGACGTGCGCGGCGAACTGATTTGCGGCCGCGACGTTACCATCGACGTCGGCTGCATATTCGAAGGCAAGGTGGAACTGGGCGACGGCGTGCGCGTGGGCGCCAACAATGTCATCATCAACGCCAGGGTGGCGGCCGGCGCGCACATCAAGCCGTTCTGCCATATCGAGGACGCCGTTGTCGGCGCCGCCTCCATCATCGGCCCGTATGCGCGCCTGCGTCCCGGCACCGTGCTGGCCGAAGACGTGCATGTGGGTAACTTCGTGGAAGTGAAAAACAGCCAGATCGCCGCGCACAGCAAGGCCAATCACCTCGCTTACATCGGCGACGCCACCATCGGTTCCAAGGTCAACATCGGCGCCGGCACCATCACCTGCAATTACGATGGCATCAACAAGTTCCGCACCGTCATCGAAGACGATGCATTTATTGGCAGCGACAGCCAGCTGATCGCGCCCGTCACCGTCGGCAAGGGTGCCACGCTGGGCGCCGGCACGACCCTGTCGAAGGATGCGCCGGCCGGCAAGCTGACCGTATCGCGCGCCCGGCAAGTGACGATCGACGGCTGGACGCGTCCGGTGAAAATTCCCAAGTAAGCGGGTATACCCTCCAGTGCGCATGACGCCGCCAACCTGACCGGGTTGGCGGCGTTTTTTTTATGTTCATCGAGCACGTTTCATGCCTGTGGGTAAGCCTGTGGAAAGTTGGCGCACAAGATGGGATAACTGGGCTATTCAGCGCTGCCGTGTCCCCATGCTGTTCTTTTCAGTGTGGATAAACATGTGAACAAGCAGGCGGACAAGTGATGGATAAGCCCGGTATAAGCCTTGTATAAGCACTGTAAAAAGCGTGGAAAAGACGGGATAAGTTTTCCGCCGGTTAAGCCTCAGGCGCATGATGGCTGTGACGGGCCAGCGTAAAAATAGGCCGCTTAAAATGTCGTGACGGAATGTGGATAAACCTGTGCGCAAGGATTGAATAAGCATGGAATAACTTTCAAGCCCTTGTTTTTGATGACTATTTTGTCTAAATACTCAAGTTGTTCCTGTGGGTAAAACTGTGCACAAGCATGTGGCTAACTGGTGGGCAAGCTGCGGATAAGTCGGGATAACTGCTGCAGCCAGTGTTATCCACGCATTCTTGAAGCCATCCGTTCGTGGCTTGCCATCGTCACGCCTGGCAGGAAGGCGCCGGCGGCATGTGGATAAGCATGTGCATAAGCGGGAGAGCAAGTCGGGATAACTTGCCAGCCATCTTCGCCTACACGGCGATGCGCGTCTCGAACTTGCTGCGCAAGGTGGAAAAATAGGTTTTTACGTTGCGCACATTGGCGTGCGCGGCAAACAGGCGGTGCGCCAGCGCATGGTAGGCGGGCATGTCGGCCACTTGCACGATCAGCACGAAATCGGGCCCGGGCGAGACGCGGTAGCATTGCAGCACGGCGCTCTCCTGCGCCACCAGCTGTTCAAATTCGCCCATGCGTTCGAAGGCCTGCACGTCGAGCGTGATTTCCACGACGGCCGTCAGGCGCGCGCCCACCAGTTCCGGCGCGACGATGGCGACCTGGCGCTCGATCACGCCGCTGTCCGTCAGCTGCTTGACCCTGCGCAAGCAAGTGGGCGCCGACACATGCACCAGGCGTGCCAGCTCACTGTTGGTTTGCGATGCGTCAACTTGCAGGGCGTTCAGGATGCGACGATCAATATCGTCGAGGGTAATATTGCTATCGCTCATGGCTTTGATGAAATGGAAAAGAAATTGATTTTAAATGAAATAATATTTCATCGTGAAATAGGCGTGAAATATTCAATCAAAAATACCATGATTTAGAAAGCTTATTTCATCTGCTCTGCATTAGCATGCGTGCATTGATTAAATTTTAGACAGAGGTTTCCATGTGCGGCATCGTCGGCGCGGTAGCGCAACGTAATATCACTCCCATCCTGCTCGAAGGCTTGAAGCGCCTGGAATACCGCGGCTACGATTCCTGCGGCATCGCCCTGCACGCGGACGGCCGCCTGCAGCGTTCGCGTTCCACCTCGCGCGTGGCCGAACTGGAAAAGCAGATCGGCGAAGAAGGCTTGGGCGGTTTCACGGGCATCGCCCACACGCGCTGGGCCACGCATGGCGCCCCTGTCTCGTTCAATGCGCACCCGCATTTCTCGCCGACGGAAGAGAACGCCCGCGTGGCGCTGGTGCATAACGGCATCATTGAAAACCACGACGAACTGCGCGCCGAACTGACGGCCCTGGGTTATGTGTTCCAGAGCCAGACGGATACGGAAGTGATCGCCCACCTGGTCGAGCACATGTATAACGGCGACCTGTTCGAGACCGTGCAGCAAGCCGTGAAACGCCTCGATGGCGCGTATGCGATCGCCGTCTTCTGCCGCGACGAACCGCACCGCGTGGTCGCCGCGCGCCAGGGCTCGCCCCTGATCGTCGGCCTGGGCAACGGTGAAAACTTTGTCGCTTCCGACGCCATGGCGCTGGCCGGCACGACCGACCAGATCATCTACCTGGAAGAAGGCGACGTGGTCGACCTGCAACTGTCGCGCTGCTGGATCGTTGACGTCGATGGCAAGCCTGTCGAGCGCGAAGTGAAAACCGTGCACGCACACACGGGCGCAGCCGAGCTGGGCCCATACCGCCACTACATGCAGAAGGAAATCTTCGAGCAGCCGCGCGCCATCGGCGACACGCTCGAAGGCGTGACGGGCATCATGCCGGAACTGTTCGGCGACGACGCGTACAAAATCTTCAAGCAGATCGACCGCGTGCTGATCCTTGCCTGCGGCACCAGCTCGTATGCGGGCATGACGGCCAAGTACTGGATCGAAGCCATCGCCAAGGTGCCCGTCAGCGTGGAAGTGGCCAGCGAGTACCGCTACCGCGACAGCGTGCCGAATCCGAACACCCTGGTGGTGACGATTTCGCAAAGCGGCGAGACGGCCGACACCCTGGCCGCCCTGAAACATGCGCGCAGCCTGGGCATGCACCACACCCTGACCATCTGCAACGTGGCCACCAGCGCCATGGTGCGCGAATGCGCGCTGGCCTACATCACGCGCGCCGGCGTGGAAGTGGGCGTGGCCTCGACCAAGGCGTTCACGACGCAGCTGGCCGGCCTGTTCCTGCTGACCCTGTGCCTGGCGCAAGTCAACGGTCGCCTCAGCGACGAACAGGAAGCGGCGCACCTGAAAGCCATGCGCCACCTGCCCGTCGCCATCGGGTCCGTGCTGGCGCTGGAGCCGCAGATCATCGCCTGGTCCGAGGAATTCGCGCGCAAGGAAAACGCCCTCTTCCTGGGTCGCGGCATGCACTACCCGATCGCCCTGGAAGGCGCGTTAAAGCTCAAGGAAATCTCGTACATCCACGCCGAAGCGTATCCGGCCGGCGAACTGAAACACGGCCCGCTGGCCCTGGTGACGAATGAAATGCCGGTCGTCACCATCGCGCCGAACGATGCGCTGATCGAAAAGCTGAAGTCGAACATGCAGGAAGTCCGCGCCCGCGGCGGCCAGCTGTACGTCTTTGCCGACGTCGACTCGCACATCAGCTCCGGCGAAGGCTTGCACGTCATCCGCCTGCCCGAGCACTACGGCGATCTGTCGCCGATCCTGCACGTGGTGGCGCTGCAATTGCTGGCATATCACACGGCGCTGGCGCGCGGCACGGACGTGGACAAGCCACGCAATCTGGCGAAGTCGGTCACGGTGGAGTAAACGGGCCGGATTGCGCCTGTCGCTGGCGGCGCCATGTCGCCGGCGAGGCGCGCGTCGCACCGGCAGGTCCACCGGCGCGCCATCCTGGTTTTTCCGTTTCCGGAGGCGAATGCTAGGATAGGCGTGCCGTCCTGCCGTCACGTGGCGTCGTATTCATGCGTCAGGCATCGACCAGTGGCCTGCGCATGCGCTGTGATGTTCAAGGGGCGGGGGCGATGCGGGAACGGTACTGCTCTATCCACTTCACGGATTGGGCGATGCCTCCAAATGGAAAGAAATGCAGGCTGACCTGTCCATGCGCTGTTGTCAGGCCGGCGGCCAGGCGCTCGACAAAAAGATCCGGCCCCGCCGTGCCGAACAGCTTGCCGATGGAAACGCCATACTTCGACCACATCGAGGCGCAGGCGCTCACGCCGCACAAGGCGGCATAGCGCGCCAGCACCGCGATGCTGGCGGGCCCCGGCACGCCGACGCGCACGGGATGCGCAATGCCACGCGCGCGCAGCGCTCGCAGCCACGTCAGCACGGTGTCGGCATCAAAGGCAAACTGCGTGACGATCAAGGGCCTCATGCCGCGCCTCTCGATGCTGTGGCACTTTCGTTCGAGCACCTCCCACTGAGCGGCCGTGTTCATGACCGGATGACCTTCCGGGTGTCCACCCACGCCGATCACCTTGATGCCCGCGCGCTCGAAAACGCCGGTGTCGATCAGCGCGGCACTGTCGGAAAACGGTCCCATCGGGTTCGACGGGTCTCCAGCGATCACGAAGCAGCGCTCGACGCCCGCTTCCGCGACCGCGCGCTGGACGAAGGAATCAAACGCGGCGAGCGAGGCGATACGACGTGCGGAAAAGTGCGGCATGGGCTCGAAGCCGAGGGTGCGCACGATGCGGGCCGCGGCCAGTCGCGCGGCGTCATCCTCGCGTGGCAGGTAGGGAATGGCAATGGTCGACGCGGGCACTATCCGGGACGCCGCCGCGCTCAACGCCGGCATGTCCTTCGCACTGACTTCCAGGGAATAGGCGTGCGCGATGTTGCTGGCCGGCCTGGGCATATCGGGATCAATCACGGGTTTTACCTTAGCTTCCCTGCGCAATGGCGTTGGCCGGCTGGCGCGCCAGCGCGATGAAGGCCCGCACGTAGTCGATGGCGGTGTCCGTCTCGCGTGCCCCCAGGAAGATCTGCTTGGCGACGCCGCGCGCGCCCAGCCGCACAGGCACCACGTCCATCTTGACTGCGTATTCCTCGACCAGCCAGCGCGGCAGGGCGGCCACGCCGCGGCCGCTGGCCACCATCTGCAGCATGATGTCGGTGGTTTCGATGGCTTTGTGGCGCTTGGGCGTGACACCGGCCGGCAACAGGAACTGGTTATAGATGTCCAGGCGCTCGATGTCCACGGGGTAGCTGATGAGCACTTCCTGGGTCAGTTGCTGGGGCTGCACATAGGCCGCGGTCGCCAGGGCATGGCCCTTGGCCACGACGAGCACCTGCTCGTAGTCGAACACGGGCTCGAATGTCAGCCCCGGCTTGTACAGCGGGTCGGGCGTGACCAGCAGGTCGATCTCGTAGCCGAAGAGCGCGCCGATCCCGCCGAACTGGAACTTCTGCTTGACGTCCACATCCACGTCGGGCCATGCGGCCAGGTAGGGCGACACCACCTTGAGCAGCCACTGGTAGCAAGGGTGGCATTCCATGCCGATGCGCAGCGCGCCGCGCTCGCCCTGCGCGAACTGGCCCAGGCGCTCTTCGGCCAGGTCCAGTTGCGGCAGCACCCGGTTCGCCACCGCCAGCAGGTACTGGCCGGCCTGCGTCAGGCGCAGGCTGCGCCCTTCGCGCAGCCAGACGTCGGTGCCCAGCTGCTGTTCCAGCTTCTTCATGCTGTGGCTCAGGGCCGACTGGGTCAGGTTCAGCACACCCGCGGCGGCCGTCAAGGACCCTTGTTTCTCGACCTGCTGGACGATGCTGAGGTGGATGCGTTCAAGCATTGAGATGAGCCATGTTCATGGATGTATGAAATAAGACCATTATACTTCATGGATGCCCACCGCTATCATCGATCCCCTTGCTGCCGGCATTTTTCGGCCCTCGCGCATCACTCCATATGAAAGCAAACATGACACGTCCCCTGCGTTTAGTCGCGGTTTCCGGCGGGCTGCAACGCCCTTCCAAGGCTGCAGCCCTGGCAGAGCACCTGATGGACCTGATCGCCGACGAAGTCCTGTGCGAACAACGCCTGGTCGAACTGGGTCAGCTCGCGCCGCAGCTGGCCGGCGCGGTGTGGCGCTCCCAGCTGCCCGATACGGTGGAGCGGGAACTTGCGGCGGTCGAGCAAGCGGACATCCTGGTGGTGGCAACACCGGTCTACCGCGGCGCGTACACGGGACTGTTCAAGCACTTCTTCGACTTCATTGATCAGGATGCCTTGATCGACAAGCCGGTCTTGCTGGCGGCCACCGGCGGCAGCGAGCGCCATGCGCTGATGATCGATCACCAGTTGCGGCCGCTGTTCAGCTTCTTCCAGGCACGCACCTTGCCGCTGGGCGTGTACGCGACCGACAAGGATTTCCTCGACTATCGCCTGCAGGACGAGGCCCTGATCCAGCGGGCCACGCTGGCGGTCCAGCGGGCATTGCCATTGATCGAGTTGACGCGCCATGCAAGAGCTGCCGCCGCCAAGGAAGCGGTCGCGGCCTGATACGCCTCACCACGCACACCAAGCAATCAACATATTCATCATTTCGCAGACATCAGGACAGCAGATCACCATGAGCAAAGATTTTTCATTCAGCATCAAGAGCATTGTTTTCGATGAAAACTATCACCCATCGGACAGCACGCGCCTGACGACCAACTTTGCCAATCTGGCCAGGGGAAAGAGTCGCCAGGAGAACCTGCGCAATACCCTGAGGATGATAGACAATCGCTTCAACAGCCTGGCGCATTGGGACAATCCGACAGGCGACCGCTACGCTGTCGAGCTTGAAATCATTTCCGTCGAGCTCAATATCGAGGCCGCAGGCGGCAATATCCCGCTGATCGAGATATTGAAGCCGAATATCATCGACACAAAAACCAATGAACGCGTCGATGGCATCGCGGGCAATAACTTCTCCTCGTACGTGCGCGATTACGACTTCAGCGTGCTGCTGCCAGCGCATAACAATAACAAGTCCACCTTTGACGCGCCCGACAATTTCGGCGATTTTCATGGAAAGCTGTTCAAGCACTTTGTAAAGTCACCCGCTTA
Source organism: Janthinobacterium sp. SUN118 (assembly GCF_030397695.1). NCBI lineage: Bacteria > Pseudomonadati > Pseudomonadota > Betaproteobacteria > Burkholderiales > Oxalobacteraceae > Janthinobacterium > Janthinobacterium sp. SUN118. The sequence goes on from NZ_JAPUBV010000002.1 coordinate 664,249, forward strand.
CAAGGAGCGTTTCAACAAGCCGCCCGTCATCTGCATCAGCGCCTCGAGCAGCAAGACCTATCATCGGACTGAAAACCAGCACCCGGTACTGGGCGTCGAGTATCGACAAAATGAGTTTTCCCCGACCGATCAATATTTCGAAAAAATGGGGCTGCAAGTCCGCTATTTCATGCCGCCAAACAGTTTCGCACCGTTGGCTTTCTACTTTGTCGGCGACTTGCTCGGTGACTACACCAATCTTGAGCTGATCGGCACCATCAGCACGATGGAAACCTTTCAAAAGATTTACCGGCCCGAGATTTACAACGCCAATTCCGTGGCGGGGAAATGCTATCAGCCTAGCCTGAAGAACCAGGATTATTCATTGACGCAAATTGTCTATGACCGCGAAGAGCGCAGCCAGCTGGCTGTCAAGCAGGGCAAATATACAGAAGAGCACTTCATCAAGCCATACAAGCATATTCTTGAGCAATGGGCCGCGAATTACGCTGTCTGATTCACCAACACACGACATTATTTATCATGAAAAAATTATTGCCTACTTCGACTGCCGGCAGCTTGCCGAAACCTTCCTGGCTTGCCCAGCCTGAAAAACTGTGGTCGCCCTGGAAATTACAGGACGAGGAATTGATTGAAGGCAAACAGGATGCCTTGCGTTTGTCGCTGCAGGAACAGCAGCACGCAGGCATCGATATCGTCAGTGATGGCGAGCAGACCCGCCAGCATTTTGTCACCACGTTCATCGAGCATCTCGACGGCGTCGATTTTGACAAACGCGAGACGGTCAGAATTCGCGACCGCTATGATGCGAGTGTGCCGACCGTCGTTGGCGCGGTGAGCCGCCCGAAGCCGGTTTTTGTGGAAGACGCCAGGTTTTTACGCCAGCAAACCACGCAACCGATCAAATGGGCCCTGCCAGGTCCGATGACGATGATCGATACGCTGTATGACAGCCACTACAAGAGCCGCGAAAAACTGGCCTGGGAATTCGCCAAGATCCTGAATCAGGAAGCCAGGGAACTGGAGGCTGCCGGCGTCGACATCATCCAGTTTGACGAACCCGCATTCAATGTTTTCTTTGACGAGGTCAATGATTGGGGCATTGCCACCTTGGAAAGGGCGATTGAAGGGCTCAAATGCGAAACGGCCGTGCATATTTGCTATGGTTACGGCATCAAGGCCAATACGGACTGGAAAAATACGCTGGGCTCCGAATGGCGCCAATATGAGGAATCGTTCCCCAAGCTGCAGCAATCCAATATCGATATCATCTCGCTGGAATGCCACAACTCGCGTGTTCCAATCGACCTGATTGAACTCATCCGCGGCAAGAAGGTGATGGTCGGGGCCATTGACGTGGCCTCCAATACCATTGAAACGCCGGAGGAAGTCGCCAATACCCTGCGCAAGGCGCTGCGGTTTGTCGATGCCGACAAGCTCTACCCGAGCACCAACTGCGGCATGGCGCCCCTGGCGCGTCGAGTGGCAAGAGGCAAACTGCACGCGCTCAGTGCCGGCGCAGAAATCATCCGCCGAGAACTTTCGGCCTAGCAGGCGGGTGAAATACCGGATGGATAGACAGATATCGTCGATTTGTCGCATCGAACGCCGACCTTTGCGGGTCGGCGTTTCTGTTTCTGCACGCATGCCGCCTTGGCTGCTGTACGCTGAGCACTGCGGCTGACGGGCCGCCCCCGATGCCGGCGCTGATCACCTTCAACCCAGGAGTATTGCCATGCTGGACCATATCTTTCTTTCCGTGAGCGACTTGTCCCGTTCGATTGCTTTCTATACAGCCACATTTCAGCCGCTGGGCATTACCGTCCGGCACGACTATGACGGCAAGGATGGCCCGCCCGGCCACCCGGATCTGAAGGGCTTCGGCGCCAAGGGGCGCATCTTTTTCTGGCTGCGCGAGGGTATCGTGGAGGGGCGGGCCGTGCATGTGGGCCTGGTGGCGGGCAGCATGGCCGACGTCGATGCCGCGTATGCCGCTGCCATGGCGGCCGGCGCCACGGACAATGGCGCGCCGGGCGCGCGCCTGCATTACGATCCGCGCTATTACGCGGCCAATGTGCTCGATCCCGATGGTTACAGTCTCGAGTTCGTCTACAAAAGCTGGCAGCATCCCTGAGTGCCGTGCGGGGGCCGCCCGGCTCTCCCGCATTGCCGCACGAAAAGTTCCGCCATCCATCGCAGGAGTGCGCTAGTCTGTCGCTGTTTGCCGTACAGTTCAGCAACTCCCGTAACACCCATCGCCCCGGCGCCGGCCGCTGCAGCCGCTGTGCCCGCTGGCGTGATGCCGTCTCGCTTCCACCGTATTGACCTGGCCGATAGGACCGCATGATTTCTTTCCGTACCCCATATTTTTCTTCCGCGCGCCAGCCCTGGCGCGGCTGGCTGCTGCCGCTGCTGTTGACCCTGCTGCTGGCGTGCTCGCTATCGGCGCCGCCGGCCTGGTCCCAGCCCGTCGATGATGCCGCCACGGCCGATCAGCGCCTCGATGGCTTGCGCAAGCAGATCACGGGCATCCAGAAGGCGCTCGATGGCGAGGCCGACCTCGATGACGCGACCCTGTCGCAGATGCGGGCCGATGCGCTGGCGGCCAGCGCCGAGGCGGACAAGGTGGCCGAATCGCTCGCGCCCACCTTGTCGAGCGTGCAGGCGCGGCTGGCCGAGCTGGGCAAACCGGTGGCGGGCAGCAAGGAAGCGCCGGACGTGGCGGCGCAGCGCAGCCAGCTGGACCGTACCAGCAGCGCGCTCGATGCGCAGGTGAAGCTGGCGCGCCTGTTGGCGGTGGAAGCGACGCAGGCCTCCGAGCAAGTGTCGACCGCGCGCCGCGCGCAATTGCAGGCGCGCCTGGGCGAGCGCACGGCGTCGATCCTGGCCGGTTCATTCTGGAAACAGCTGCATGGCGAATTGCCGCAGAATCTGCAGCGCCTGCGGGCGCTGGAGCTGGAATTGGCGAACGCGGCGCGCGCCACGCCGTGGTCGGCCTGGGGCGGCTTGCTGGCCGCCATCGTGGCCGTGATCGGCGCCAGCATCTGGGCTTCGCGCTACTTGCTGGTGGTCACGGCCACGCGCGTGCCGCACGGCCGTTTGCGCCGTTCGCTGCATGCGCTGGCCGTGCTCGTGCTGGCGCTGGCCACGCCGGGGCTGGTGGCGGAATTGCTGGCCATGGGCTTGCGCTGGGATGGCAGCCTGTCCGAGAAAACCTCGACTTTCCTCAGCAGCTTGATCGGCATCATCTGTTTTGCCGGTTTTACGGCCGGACTCGGCCACGCGCTGCTGTCGCCGCGACGCGTTTCGTGGCGGCTGCTGCCCCTGCCCGATGCGCTGGCGCACCGCATGCGCAACTTCCCCTCCATGTTTTCCTTCATCGTCGTGCTCGTATGGGCGACGGAGCGCGTCACCATCGTCATCAATGCGGGCCTGTCGACGGCCGTGGCCGTCAATTGCATCGTCGCCCTGGTGATGAGCACGACCATCGCGTACGGCTTGATGCGCGCCGAGCGCTGCTGGCGCCAATTGCGCGAAGCCGATCCCGCCCATCTCGTCACGCCGCTATGGCTGCGCTTCGTCACGGTGCTGCTGTGGCTGGCGCTGGCGTCCAGCGTCATCAGCTTGCTGATCGGTTATGTGGCGTTCGGCAGCTTTGTCGCCAAGCAGATCGCCTGGGTCATCGTGGTGGTGTGCAGCACCTATCTGCTGACGGTGCTGGTCGACGATATCTGCATGCTGCTGGCCTCCACGCCGCCGCCGGCGGACGCCGTCAATCCCGTGCTGGCCACGCCCAAGGCGCGCGACCAGGCGGCCGTGCTGCTGTCGGGCATAGGCCGCGCCATCGTCGTGCTGCTGGCGCTGATGCTGCTGCTGGCGCCGTTCGGCGAAGGGCCGGGAGAACTGTTCCAGCGCGTCGGCAAGCTGCAGGATGGCCTGGCCATCGGCGAGGTGGCGATCCGCCCTGCCGCCATGATCCAGGCGCTGCTGGTGCTGGTGGTGGGTTTCATCGCGCTGGGCCTGTTCAAGCGCTGGTTGCAGAACAGCTACTTGCCGACCACCAATCTCGATTCCGGCATGCAAGTGTCGTTCATCACCCTGTTCGGCTATATCGGCGGCGTGCTGGCCGTGGCGCTGGCCCTGTCGGCGGCCGGCATCGGCCTGGAACGCATCGCGTGGGTGGCGTCGGCCTTGTCGGTGGGTATCGGTTTTGGTCTGCAGGCGGTGGTGCAGAACTTCGTGTCCGGCCTGATCCTGCTGGCCGAGCGCCCCGTGAAGGTGGGCGACTGGGTCTCCCTGGGCGGCGTGGAAGGCGATATCCGCCGCATCAATGTGCGCGCCACGGAAATCCAGCTGGGCGACCGCTCGACGGTGATCGTGCCGAACTCGGAATTCATCACCAAGACGGTGCGCAACGTGACCCTGGCCAATCCGCTGGGCCTGGTGCAACTGAAATTGCCGCTGCCCCTGTCCACGGATGCGGACGAGGCGCGCGCGCTGATCCTGGCCGCCTTTGTCGACAATCACGAGGTGCTGGACACGCCGGCGCCCAGCGTGCAGCTCGACGGCATCGACAATGGCTACCTGATGTTCAACGCCACCGGCTATGTGGCTTCGCCGCGCCTCGCGTATGGCGTGCGCAGCAATCTGCTGTTCGACCTGCTCAAGCGCCTGCACGCGGCGAACATGCCGATTTCCAAGCCCAGCACGATGGTGCTGAGCAGCGTTCCAGCCCAGCCCGAGGCGCCGCCTATCTCGGCGGTGGCGGCGGCCCCGGCGGCCGCACCGGCACCGGTGCCGCCCCTGACGACTTAACGCACGGTCGACCACAGCAGGGCCGCCAGGTACAGGCCGATGCCGAACACCGTGTGGGCCATCAGGCTGCGCAGCCGGGCGGCATTCGGATGCGGCGTCTTGCTGGCGGCCAGGCCGGCGCCCATGCCCGGCTGCAAGATGCAAAACGGCGCGGCCACGCTGATGAGGCCCGCCAGCAGGGCCGGCGCGAACGTCGGCTGCGCCGCCCACTCCCGTCCCACCAGCGCCAGCAGCACGGCCGCGAACAGCACGCCGATCGCATAGTGAAACGTCCAGCCCAGGATGGCCTCGTCGCGCACGGGCGCCGCCTGGGCGATATTGACGTGGGTCAAGGTGCCGCGCGGCAGATGGCCGAGCCAGCGTCCCACCATCGCAAAGTTCAGCGAGGGAATGCACCAGAAGCGTTTCAGGGCCACGGCCCACACATCCATCACCGCCGTCGCGCCCACGCCGATCGCCAGCGCATCTTGCCATTGTATTTGCATCGACTCTACCTTATAACATTCAATTGATTGCTTGAATGTTATAAGGGTGCTAGCATCGTGTCAATGAAAAATGCAGATATCGATGGCCTCACCGGCCCCGCCAGCTTTGCCCATATTTTAGGCAGTGCACCGCGCTTGCGCCTGCTCGAGCAAGTCGCGCATGGCGAATATGCGGTGGAACAATTGGTGGAATTGACGGGCCTGTCCGTGGCGAACGCGTCGCAGCATTTGCAGCAGCTGCGGCGCGCCGGTTTCGTGCAGGCGCGCCGCGACGGCAAGCGCGTGCTGTACCGGCTTGGCAGCGGGCCCATCGTCCAGCTGCTCGATGCCTTGCACCTGTATGCGCAGCACCAGCGCAGCGAACTGCAGGCGCTGGGCCGGGGCGACCATGTGGAAGCGATCACGGGCGACGAATTGCTGGCGCGCATGCACGAGGCCAGCATCACCGTGCTCGACGTGCGTCCGGCGCGGGAATTCGCGGCCGGCCACTTGCCCGGTGCGATCAATATTCCCTTTGACGACTTGCAGCGCCGCTTGGCCGAATTGCCAGCGAACCAGGACATCGCCGCGTACTGCCGCGGCCCGTATTGCGTGCTGTCCGTGCAGGCCGTGGCGGCCCTGCGCCAGCATGGCTTGCACGTGCGCCGCCTCGACAGCGGCTACGACGACTGGCACGCGGCCGGCTTGCCGGTGGCCGGGGCGGCGTGATGGCGATCCCCAACAGTAAGCGGGAACTGGTCGAGGCCATCACCACCAGCTACGCCAGGCTGGCGCAGGAGCTGGCGCGCGTGCCGCCGGCGCTGGCGCGCGTACCCGTGCTGGAGGGGCAGGTGCAGGGCACGCGCATGAGCGTGTGCGATTTGCTCGCCTATCTGGTGGGCTGGAACGAGCTGGTCCTGCATTGGCATGCCCAGCTGCGCGATGGCAAACGCATGGACGAGATCGCCTTTCCCGCCGAAGGTTTCACGTGGAACGCTCTGGGAAAACTGGCGCAGCGCTTCTATGCCGACTATGCTGAACTCGGCATGGAAGATTTGCAGCAGCGCCTGGCGCAGGCGAAAGACCGGCTGCTGGCGCTGATCGAGCAGCATGACGATGCACAATTGTATGGCCAGCCCTGGTACACGCATTACACGATGGGACGCATGATCCAGTTCAATACGGCGTCGCCGTATGCGAATGCGCGCACGCGCTTGCGGGCCTGGTTGAAGACCTTGTAGCAAGCGGGCCGGCCGGCTTGCACGATTGCATCAGTACGCTCAGGAAAATTTCCGGCAGGATAGTGGTTTCAAGCGCAACCGACTCAAGGAGCACCATGCTGACCATCGCCCTCGCCCAGATGAATCCCACCGTGGGCGATTTCGACGCCAATGTCGCCGCCATCATCGCGCGCATGGGACGCGCCAGCGGCGATGGCGCCGACCTGCTCGTGTGTCCCGAACTGTCGCTGTGCGCGTATTATCCGGGCGACCTGCTCGAGGATGCCGCCTTCCTGCAGCACATGCGGCAAGCGCTCGACACGGTGCTGCAGGCGTCGACGCGCTGGCCGGCGCTGGTCACCGTCATCGGCGCGGCGCGCCCCAATCCCCGCGTCGGCAAGCCGCTGTACAACGCCTTGCTGGCCGTGCGCGACGGGCGCATCGTGGCCGAATACTACAAGCAGCTGCTGCCCACGTATGGCATCTTCGACGAGGGCCGGCATTTCGAGCCGGGCCCGCCCGGCGCCTGCACCCTCGATATCGCTGGCTGCAAGGTCGGCTTCATGATCTGCGAGGATGGCTGGAATGACGATGGCCGCGCCTACGCCGTCAACCCGTTCGACGCCCTGCATGCGGCGCATCCCGACCTGGTCGTCAGCATCAACGCCAGCCCGTCCGACATCGGCAAGCGCGCGCAGCGCCACGCCGTGTTTGGCGCCGCCTGCGCCCGCGTGCACCTGCCCTTGCTGTTCGTCAACCAGGTGGGCGGCCAGGACCAGCTGGTGTTCGACGGCGCCTCGTTCGCCGTCTCTCCGCGCGATGGCGTGCAGTACGAGGCGGCCCGCTTCGTCGAGGATTTCCAGCTGCTGCGCTTTGCCGGCGGCCGTTTTACGCGCACCGATGGCGCGGCGTTTCCCGTGCCGGACCCGGAGGGCATCCCCGCCGTGGAGTTTGCGCGGCGCCAGATCGTGCTCGGCTTGCGCGACTACGCGCGCCGCTGCCGTTTCACGCAAGTCGTCGTCGGCTGCTCGGGCGGCATCGATTCGGCGCTGACCCTGGCCCTGGCCGTCGAGGCGCTGGGCGCCGACAACGTGGTGGCCATCACCATGCCGTCCGTCTTTTCCAGCGCCGGCTCCGTCACCGATTCCGTCGCCCTGTGCGCCAACCTCGGCATCGCCCTCTACACGCACCCGATCCGCGACATCGTGGCCCACTATGAAACGGGCTATGCGGCGGCCTTCGATGGCAAGCTGCAGGGGCTGCCGCTGGAAAACCTGCAGGCCAGAGTGCGCGGCACGATCCTGATGGAATACTCGAATGCGTTTGGCGCCCTGCTGCTCACGACCGGCAACAAGAGCGAGATCTCGGTGGGCTACTGCACCCTGTACGGCGACACGAATGGCGGCCTGGGGCTGATCGGCGACTTGTACAAGACGGAAGTGTTCGCCCTGTCGCGCCACCTCAACGCCAGCGCCGGGCGCGAACTGATCCCTGTCGCCGTGCTCGACAAGCCGCCGTCGGCGGAACTGGCGCCGGGCCAGCGCGACACCGACAGCCTGCCGCCGTATCCCGTGCTCGATGAAATCCTCAAATGGCATATCGAGGGCAAGCGCCTGCCGGCGGCCGAGAGCGCGCAAGCGCTGTGCTTTGTCGACCAGCTGCGCGAGACGGACGACGGGCGGGCCCTCGTGACGCGCATCCTCGGCCTGGTCGCCCGCAACGAATACAAGCGGCGCCAGGCGGCGCCCATCATCCGCGTGCGTTCGCGCGCCTTTGGCAGCGGCCGTCAATTGCCGATCGCCGCCCACTATCCCACCGGAGACGACGCATGACTCTCGCCTATTCCGCCGACGCGGCCATCCTGATCGGCCGCTTCCAGCCCTTTCACAATGGCCATGCGGGCTTGCTGCAGACGGCGCTGGCCACCGCCGCCAGCGTGGTGGTGGTGCTCGGTTCCGCCTTCCATGCGCGCAGCCCGAAGAACCCGTTTACGTGGCAGGAACGGGCCGCCATGATCGCCGCCACCCTGCCCGAGGCGCAGCGCGCGCGCGTGCATTACGTGGCCGTGCGCGATTACTACGACGATGGCCTGTGGGCCGATGCCGTGCGGCGCGCCGTGGCGGGCGCCGTGCCCAGGGCGCAGCGCGTGACCCTGGTGGCCTGCTTCAAGGACGCCACCAGCTACTACCTGCACCACTTCCCCCACTGGCAGCTGCTGAACCTGGAGATCGACGCCGGCGCGCCCATCGGCGCCACGGCGATCCGCAACGTGCTGTTCGAGGCCGAGGACGTGGACGTGTCGCTGAGCGCCGTGGCGCAGCTGCTGCCGGCGGCCGTTAGCCACTACCTGAAGGCGTGGACCCTGTTGCCGTGGTACGCGCCGCTGGTGCAGGAATACCGCGCCATCGAGGCGTACAAGGCGCGCTGGCGCGTGGCGCCGTATCCGCCCATCTTCACCACCGTCGACGCGCTGGTGCAGACGGGCGGCCACGTGCTGCTGGTGCGCCGCGGCGGTTATCCGGGCAAGGGCTTGTGGGCGCTGCCGGGCGGCTTCCTGGAGCCGCGCGAACGCCTGCTGCAGGGCGCGCTGCGCGAACTGGCGGAAGAAACCCAGCTGGGCGTGCTGGCGCCCACCCTGGTCGAGGCGCTCGTCGGTGTGGCCGTGTTCGACCACCCGGACCGCAGCCAGCGCGGGCGCACCATCACGCATGCGCACTACTTCGACCTGAAGACGCGCCAGCTGCCGGCCGTGACGGCGGCCGACGATGCGGCGCTGGCGCAGTGGGTGCCGGTGGCCGCGCTGCCCGCCATGGAAGAGGAATTCTTCGAGGACCACTTCCACATCCTCAACCACTTCCTGAAGCTGACGCACGAGGGGCGCTGAGGGGGCACGCCCTGGCGTGCCCGTGTCGCCCTGCGCCGAGGGCGGCGCTCAGGAGGTCACGCGCTCCCAGCCATGCCTGACGGCCGCCTTGAAGTCGTCCCACGCCGATTGCGGATACGTGTGCTCCCAGTTGCTGCGCAGTTCGGGCTCCACCTGCTCCCAGCTTTGCCCGCGGTAGCTGTCGCTGCCCGCCATCGAATGGCCATAGCGGTAGGCGGGATCGTAGTCGTCGAAGCGCGCGCCGCTGGCCGCATACTGGCTGCTCCAGTGGTTACGGTAATACTGCTCGTCGTCGTAGCTGGTGCCTGGCAGGTTGTCGGCGCCCGGGTAGCGGCGCGCGTTGGCGCCGGGGCTGGACGGCGGCGACGACGACGCCATGTCGCCGGCAAATTGCTGCGACCCTGGCGCCTCGTTCATGTTGACGGAGGACACGCCCTGCTGCGATGGCGCGCCGGACTGCATGCTGGCGCCCTGGCGCATCGCGCTATCGCCCTGCAGCGGCGCGCCCTGCCAGCCGCCGGCGCGCCAGCTGTCCGCATGCGCGTCGATATCGAGCGGAGCATAGCGCTCGACGATGTCGGTGGCGCGCTGGATATCGGCGTCGCTCGCTCCTTCCAGTGTCAGCACGACATGCCCGCGCCGCACGGCTTCCGCGTAGATGTGGCGGTCGGCGTGGCTGCCGAACAGATCGCCGAAGAAATGCTTGATATTGTCGAGCAGGCTGTCGCTCTCGTCGCGGCGGAGGTTTTCCGTGGCGGAAAATTCGTCGCTGCCCGCATCGTGCAGGCGGATGCTGGCGCCGGGCAGGCCAGCCGTGATCAGGTCGTGCCGCGCGCGTTCGGCCATGTCGCGCAGGACAAAAACTGCTGCCAATGTGTGTGCCATGATGGTCTCCAATCGGTGAACAACGTCCTTTCAGTGTAGGCCGTGACACACGAAATGGGCGCCCGTTTGCCCCTTGGAAATCGTTATATTCAACAAGTGTTAACGACATAACATACGCGCCGTGGCGCCACGTGGAACCTCAGTCCGGCGTGCCGACGTGGGCGCGCAGGAAATCGATGAAGGCGCGCACTTTCTCGGCAATATGCTGGGTGTTCGGATACACGGCATACACGCCCTGCTGCGGGAAGACGACGTCGGGCAGCAGGCGGCGCAGGCGTCCCGCGCGCACCTCCGCTTCCACCTGCCATTGCGGCAGCAGGGCCACGCCGCAGCCGCCCAGGGCAAAGCCCAGCAGGGCCGAGGCGGAGTCGGAGTGGATGGCGGCGTCGTCCTGCGCGGCGAAGGCGGCCGGGCCGTCCGGCGTCTGCACGTCCCAGCGCAGCGGCGCCGCCAGGCGGCTGTGCGCCAGCCAGCGCGCGCGCTGCAAGTCGTCCAGGGTGGCGATGCCCTTGCCGGGCAGGCTGGCCAGGTAGGCGGGCGACGCCACGGGCCAGATGGCGTAATGCTCGACGAGCGAGGCGCGGTAGCTCGAATCGTTGAGCGAACCCATGCGGATGGCCACGTCGTAGCGTCCGGAGATCAGGTCTTCATGCGACGACGACGAGGAATGCTGGATCTGCAGCTGCGGGTGGGCCGCGGCAAAGGCGATCAGCGCGGGAATCACCGTGCGGCTGCCGTACTCGACGGTGGTGGTCAGGCGCAAGGTGCCGCGCAAGCCCTGGTGGCCCTGGCGCGCCGTTTCGATGGCGCCCTGCGCTTCGCTGAGCACGCGCTGGCAATCCTCATAAAAGCGCCGCCCCACGTCCGTCAGGGCCAGGCTGCGCGTGCTGCGCGTGAGCAGCGACACGCCCAGCTCCGCCTCCAGCTGTTTCAGGTTGAAACTGACGACGGCCTTGCTCTGGCCCAGCACGGCGGCGGCGGCCGTCAGCGAGCCGGCGTCGACGATGGCGATGAAAATACCCAAACGGTCGAGACTGATCATGATGAAGAGTAAGTAGACATGCGGTTTTCAGGGCTTTGTCAAAATTTATTTGACAGTGTAATCGGGGCTGGCCCGTTACGCAAATGGCGCTGGACGCTTATGCTGGCCGTTTGCCATTCGGAGCACCATGGACTATCGCAAAAAGGTGGCGGCCATCTATCTGCTGGGGTTTTTCGTCGACCTGATCAACATGTTCATCACCAGCGTCGCCTATCCCGACATCGGCCACGCGTTTGGCGCATCGGTGGCGCAGCTGGCCTGGATCAGCACGGCCTACATCGTCGGCCTGACCATCGTCATCCCCGCCAGCGCCTGGCTGGCTGGCTATTATGGCAGCAAAACCGTGTTCATGGCATCGTTGCTAACTTTTTTATGCGCCAGCATCGGCGCCGGCCTGGCGCCATCGATCGAGGCGCTGATCGTCTGGCGCTGCGTGCAGGGCCTCGGCGGCGGCCTGCTGATCCCGCTGGGGCAAAGCATGACCTACCAGCTGTACCGCCCTGCCGAGCGCCCCGGCCTGTCCTCCGTCATCATGCTGGTGGGTTTGCTGGCACCCGCCCTCTCCCCGGCCCTGGGCGGCGTCATCGTCGACAGCCTGTCGTGGCGCTGGATCTTTTACCTGAACGTGCCGTTTGCCGCGCTGGCGCTGCTGCTGGCCGCCTGCTGGCTGCGCCCGGACCCGCCGCGCGCGGCCGTGCCCCGTCTCGACGTGGCGGGCCTGGCGGCGGGCAGCCTGGCCATCGTGCTGCTGTTGCTGGGCCTGACCATGCTCGGCACGCCGGACGACGCGTTGGCCGGCGCCGGCGTGCTGGCGCTGGGCGTGGCGTGCGCGTGGGGCTATGTGCGCGGCGCGCTGCGCAAATCCTCGCCGCTGCTGAACCTGCGCCTGGCCGCCGAGCCGCTGCTGCGCATTTCCATGCTCATGTATCTGCTGGTGCCGGGCGTGTTCATGGGCGTGAGCCTGCTGGCCATGCTGTACCTGCAGGGCGTGCTGGGCATGACGGCATCGACGGCGGGCGCGCTGATGCTGCCGTGGGCGCTGGCCTCGTTCGGCGCCATTTCGCTCACTGGCAAAAGCTATCGCCGCGTCGGACCGCAGCCCCTGTTTATCGCCGGCGCCCTGCTGCAGGCGGCGGGCATGCTGATGCTGCTGTGGGTGGACGCGGCGGACCAGCTGTTCTGGCTGGCCGGCGCGTATGCCGTGATGGGTTTTGGCGGCGGCTTGTGCAGCAGCACGGCGCAAAGCACGGCGTTTTTGCACACGCCCGATGCGCAGCTGAGCCAGGCCAGCGCCGTGTGGAATATCAACCGCCAGCTGGGCTTTTGCCTGGGCGTGGCGCTGCTCAGCGTGCTGCTGAATGGCCTGCTGGCGGCGCATGGCATGGCCTCGCTGGAGGACCCCGCGCAGCACCTGCGCGCGGCGCGGATTTTTCACTGGTGCTTTGCCCTCGCCGCCGCGTCGTGCGTGCTGCCGCTGGCGCTGTGCATGCGTCTCGATAACCGCGCCGTTCTCGATCTTTTACATCACCATGGAGCAAGCAAAAAATGACTGCATCGACCCCCTATTTTGACGACGTCCTGTCCACGCATGTGCTGATCCGCGAGTGGCTCTCCGGCGAGGCGGCGGCAGCGGAAAACTGCACCGATTTACTCGCGCGGTTTTCCCCCGATTTCACGTTGGTGGCGCCCGGCGGCAAGCAGCTCGATTTTGCCGGATTGATGGCATTTTTCCGCGCCGCCGGCGGCAGCCGTCCGGGCCTTTCCATGCGCATCACGGACTTGCAGCTGATCCAGGAAAGCGCCGCCGGCGCCAGCGTGACTTACCGCGAGTGGCAGTCGCTGCCCGGCGGTGACAACACGCAGCGCCTGTCGACCGTCGTGTATGAGAAGACAGCGGCTGGAACGCTGCTGTGGCGCCATTTGCACGAAACATGGGCAGCGCAAGCGGACGCCTGATCTAGCTCAGATCGTGCAAGTCCTTTTGCTGCGCCGGAGCGATGGAAAACCGGGAAAAAACCACTTCCAGCCCGCCGCGTTCCGGCGTGCAGCACATGGGGCCGACGCGATAGTTGCGGGCCTCGGGAAACGGCGCCAGGCGCAGCAGCGGCCAGCGCTGGCCATCGGTCGAATACTGCACGCGGATCACGCCTTGCGCCACCGTCACGCGCAGCCAGAAACCGTCGGGCATGGCGGGCGCCACACTGACGGCCCAGTCGGATTTTTCCAGCGTCAGCACGCTGCTCAGTAGCAGCTGGCCATCGGAAAATTCGACGCCGCATTTGATCCAGTTCTCCGCATCGATGCGCACCATCAAGCCGGCCTGGTCGTACAGCGACGCATACTGCGCCGCCACGTGCAGCTGCGCCGTAAAATCGCCGTCGGTTTCGGTGCCGAAAAAGTGGCCGCTGTCGCGAATAAAGCCATACGAGGTCCTGCGCCAGAAATCCGTGTTGGCATCCGTCGTCACGCGCAATTGCGCCGCGTCGGCGGACCATGTTTCCGGTGGATTCAACCAGCTGCCTTGCGTGAACATCGCGCCCCTTTCCGAGCAAATAGAATCACATAGTGTGCCCCCATCCCAGCGCCTTGTACAGGGCGATCGCATCGATGTAGGACGCCGTTTCCGCCAGCAGCGCTTCGCGGCGGATATCGAACAGGGCGCGCTGGTTTTCCAGCACGGCCTGGTAGCTGCCGGCGCCGCCCGCGTAGCGCGTGCTGGCGATGCCGAGGGCCGCGTTGCCGTGGCGCGCCGACTGCAGCAAGGAGGCCAGGCGCGCCTGGTTTTCCGCCAGTTGCGTGACGGCGTTTTCCACCTCCTCCTGCGCCAGCAACATCGTCTGTTCATAGCGCGCCAGGGCGCCCTGCGCCTCGGCTTGCGTGCCGCGCAGGCGCGCCTTGACGCTGCCCAGGCGGAACGCCGGATAGCCGACGATGGGTGCCACCTCGACCGCGCGCGCGCCGCCGTCGAAGACGCCGCTGCCGCGCAGCGCGAAGAAGCCCAGGAAGCCGCCCAGGCTCAGGCGCGGATACAGCTCGGCCGTGGCGGCCCCCACGTCTTCACTGGAGGCGGCCAGCAGGCGCTCGGCGCGCACCACGTCGGGGCGCCGCCTGATCAGCTGGTTGACGTCGCCCAGCGGCAGCTGGCCCGCCAGCGGCGCTTCCTGCCGTGGCGCGGTGGCCAGGGCGATGGCGCCCGGCGCCTGGCCGCTCAGCACATCGAGCCGGTACTGCGCCTGGCGCAAGCCCGCCTGCAGGGGGGGAATGGCCGCCTCGCTGCGGGCCAGGTTGGCCAGCGCATTGTGGCGTTCTTCCGGCAAGCCGCTGCCGGCGCGGATGCGCGCGTCGATCAGGGCCACCGTGTCGTGCCAGCTGCGCACCTGCGCCTGCGTCAGCGCCAGGTTTTGCTGGTAGCCCAGCGCCTCGTAGTAATTGCGCGCCACCTCGGCGGCAATCGTCAGCTGCGCCTGGCGCAAATCGGCCTGCGCCGCATCGGCGCGCGCCTGTGCCGAGCGGCTGATGTGCGCCAGGCGGCCGAACAGGTCGATCTCCCATTGCGCGTCGAAACCCACGCGCGTATTCGCAGTGGCGGCGCGGCTATCGGGGGTGTCCTGCTGCACGCTGCGCCGCCATCCCGCCTGGCCCGTCACGGCGGGCAGTTCATCGAGGCGGCGCTCGTCGAAGACGGCGCGCGCGGCCAGCAGGTTCGCCTGCGCCTGCGCGATATCGAGGTTGTGCTCCAGGGCGCTGGCGATCAGCCGCGACAGGCGCGCATCGTCAAAGAAGGTCCACCAGGCGGCGTCGCTGGCTGCCGTTTGACCGGGCGCGAATTGCGTTTGCTGCGGGCTGGCCAGAGTGATGTCGGGCGTGCCCGGCGTGACGTAGGCGGGGCTGACGGCGCAGCCGGCCAGCAGCAGGGGGAAACAGGATAAAACGTAGCGGATGTTTTTCATATGGGTTCCTTAGTGCGCCTCGTCTTGCGCCAGCGCCTGCGACAGGTCGCGGGCGCGCGGCGTGGCATCGTCGGCCGTATGGCGGCGGGCGAGGAAGGTGTACACGGTAGGCAGCACGAACAGGGTGAAGAAGGTGCCGATCAACATGCCCGAAACGATCACCACGCCCAGGCCGAAGCGGCTGTTGGCGCCGGCGCCGGAGGCGAACAGCAGCGGCACCAGGCCGACCACCATGGCGGCCGTCGTCATCAAAATGGGACGCAAACGGATCTGCGCCGCCTTGCGGATGGCGCTGAGGCGGTCCAGCCCTTCATGCACCTGCAATTCGTTGGCAAACTCCACCATCAAAATGCCGTGCTTGCTGATCAGGCCGATCAGGGTCACGAGGCCGATCTGCGTGTAGATATTGATGGTGGCGTAGCCGAGCGCCAGCGGAATCAGCGCGCCGCAGATCGACAGCGGCACCGTGATCAGGATGATCAGCGGGTCCGTCAGGCTTTCATACTGGGCCGCCAGCACCAGGTAAATGACCACCACGGCGGCCAGGAAGGCCATCAGCAGCGCATTGCCTTCCGTGGCGAACTGGCGCGCATCGGATTGCCAGTCGTAGCTGAAGCCCGGCGGCAGGGTTTGTGCCACGCCGTCGAGGAAGGCGACGGCGTCGCCCAGGGTCACGCCCGGCGCCGGCACGCCCTGGAAGGTGGCCGCATTTTGCTGGTTGAACTGCGTCAGCATGTTCGGCTCGATCTGCTCGCTCACCGAGACGACGGCGGACAGGGGCAGCAGGCTGCCGTCGTCGGCGCGCACGTACTGCTGCGTCAGGGCTTGCGCCGTCAATCTCTGCTCGCGCGGGCTTTGCGCGATGACGTCATATGCGCGGCCATCCATGCCGAAGCGGTTCAGGTAATTCTCGCCCACCAGCACGGCCAGCGATTCGCCGATGTCCTGCATGCGGATGCCCAGGCTGTTCGCCTTGGAGCGGTCGACGCGCACCTTGACCACCGGGTTGTTGTAATCGAGGTCGCTGTCGACGACGGCAAACAGGCCGCTTTCACGCGCGCGCTGCTTGACGTCTTCCATGGTGCGGAACAGGGTGGCGTAGTCCTGCGCGCTGCGCAAGACCATCTGCACGGGCAAGCCGCCGCTCGATCCCGGCAGGGGCGCCAGCTGGAAGGCGAAGATGCTGGTGCCTTCCACGTCGCCCACGGCGTGCTGCAGTTCGGCCTGGATGACGGCCGCGTTGCGCGAGCGCTCGGCCCACGGCGTCAGGTTGATGCCGCCGATGCTCGATGCCGGCCCTTCGCCGCCGTTGATGATCCAGCGCGAGTCCGTTTCGGGGATATTCTTGTAGATGTCATCGAGCTTGTACGAGAAGCGTTCCACGTAATCGAGATTGGCGTGCTGCGGCGCCTTGATCGCCGTCAAGACGCTGGCCTGGTCTTCCGCCGGCGCCAGTTCGCGCTGCGGCAGCAGGTACAGGAAGGGCAAGCTGACCATCACCAGCGCGGCGAAACCGGCGCTCAGCCAGCGGTGGTGCAGCGAGCGGTCCAGCAGCCGTGCATAGCGGCTGGTCAGGCCCGCGAAGAAATGCTCGGCGGCGCGCGCCATGCGCCCTTCCGCCTGTTTCGGTTGCAGCAGCAAGGAGCTCATCACGGGAGATAACGTCAGCGCCACCACGCCCGACACCACCACGGCGCCGGCCAGGGTCAGCGCGAATTCCTTGAACAGCGCGCCGGTGAGGCCCCCCATCATGCCGATCGGCGCATACACGGCCGCCAGCGTGATGGTCATGGCGATGACGGGGCCGGCCACTTCGCGCGCACCCACCAGGGCGGCCGCCACGGGCGTCTTGCCTTCCTCGATATGCCGGTGCACGTTTTCCACCACCACGATGGCGTCGTCGACCACCAGGCCCACGGCCAGCACCATCGCCAGCAGGGTGAGCAGATTGATGCTGAAGCCGAAGGCCAGCATCAGCGCCGCCGCGCCCAGCATCGACAGCGGGATCGTCACGACGGGAATCAGCACCGAGCGCAGGGAACCCATGCACAAATAAATGACGATGACGACGATGAGCAGCGCTTCGAGCAGCGTGTGCGCCACTTCGTCGATCGACGACTGGATGAAGCGCGCCGTCTCGAACGCCAGTTCGACCTTCACGCCGGGCGGCAGGGTTTTCTGGATCTCGGGCAGCAGCTTCCTGATGCCGTCGACGATCACCAGCGGATTGCCGCCGGGCGTGGGCGACAGGCCCAGGTACACGGCCGGCACGCCGTCCATGATGCCGCTCGTTTCCGTGGCGGCCGCGCCCAGTTCCACCGTGCCCACGTCCTTCAGCCGCACGAGGGCGGCGCTGTCATCGCCGCCCTTCTTGACGACCATGTCGCGGAACTCCGCCACGCTGGTGAGATCCGTGTTGACGCTGATGTTCGAGACGACGAACTGTCCCTTCACCTTGCCGGGCGCCGCCTGGTAGTTATTGCGCCGCACGGCGTCGGCCACGTCGGCCGCCGTCAAGCCGCGCGCGGCCAGTTTTGCCGGGTCTATCCACAAACGCATGGCCAACTGCTGGCCGCCATACACGTCGACCTTGGCCACGCCGTCGATGGTGGCGAACATGGGCTGCACCACGCGCGCCAGGTAGTCCGTCAGCGCGGGCGCGGACACGCTCTCGCTGGCAAAGCCGACATAGGCGACGGCCGAGGAATCGCCGGCCGCGCGCTCGATGACGGGGTCAAAGGCGCCTTCCGGCAATTTATAGCGCACCTGGTTGACCTTGGCCATGACTTCCGTCAACGCCTGCGTGGAATCGCGGTTCAATTCCATGCGCACGGTGACGGTGCTGCTGCCCTGCACCGAGGACGACGTCAGATAGTCGATGCCTTCCACCGACGACACGGCTTGCGCAATGGGCTGCGTGACGAAGCCCTGCATCAGTTCTGCCGAGGCGCCCGGATACGTGGTCTTTACCGTGATGGTGGACGATTCGAGCATCGGATACTGGCGGATCGGCAGCTGCTTGATGGCGATCACGCCCAGCATCAGGATCAGGGTGCTGATCACCAGCGCCAGCACGGGGCGGCGCACGAATAAATCGGTAAATTTCATGGTGGCAGCCTTCCCTTACGAACCGGATTTGGGCGCGGCGCGTTTCGCCTCGTCCAGGGTATTGGCCACGGCTTGCACGGCCATGCCGTCGGCCAGTTTCAGCTGGCCCGAGGCGACCACGCGCTGGCCTTCGCGCAAGCCGTCCAGGATGGCCACGCGGCCCCCGGCCCGCTCGCCCAGCTTGACGCCCACGCGCTTGACGGTGAGCGGCTGCCTGTCCTCCTGCTGCGCGACGAAAACCGTGTCGCCATACGCGCTGTAGGTCACCGCCGTTTCCGGCACCGTCAGTTGCTGGCCAGCTTCGCGCGCCACGCGCACATTCGCGTACATGCCGGCCTTCAAGGCGCCGCGCGGATTGCCCAGCGCCGCCTGCACCTGCACCATGCGCGAGCGGACGATCAGCGGGTCGATGGCGTTGATCTTCGCCGTGAAGACGTCGGCGGGGTACGCGTCCACCAGCACTTGCACGGCCTGCCCCGGCGCCAGTTTCGCGCTGCTCTGTTCATCGAGGGCGAAGTTCACCAGCAGCGACTTCGTGTCGATCAGGCTGGCCACCGTGTCGGCCGCGTTCAGGTACTGGCCCACATGCACCTTGCGGATGCCCAGCTGGCCCGCGAACGGCGCGCGGATGGTCTTTTGCGCGATCAGCGCCTGCGTCTGGCGCACGTCGCCCAGGGCGGCGTCGCGCGCGGCCACGGCGGCGTCGAGCTGCTCCTGCGTGGCAGCCTTTTCCCTGACCATCTGCACGGTGCGGGCATGGCTGCTTTCCGCGTTTTTCAGCTGTGCGCGTTGGCGCAGCAGGATGGCCTGTTCCTGGGCGTCATTGAGCTGCACGAGGATGGCGCCGGCCGCCACGTGCTGGCCCGACTCGAAGCGGATTTGCGTGACGCGCCCGCCCGTCTCGGCGGCCACCTGCACCTGGCGCGCCGCTTCGAGCTCCCCCACGCCCGTGAAGTAACGCTCCTGCGTGCCCAGCACGACGGGCACCAGCGCCACCTTGGTGGCGGACGTGGCGGCATCGGCCGCATGCGCCGCGGCGTGTGAAGCGGCGCGGGGGTAGAGCGCGGCGCCGGCGACGGCCAGCGCGACGGCCAGCGCGGAAGCGCCGACGATTTTCGTATTCATGATGAAGTCCTTTACGGCGGGGAAAAAGAGGCGCAGCGGAGGCTGGTCAGGTCCGCTGCGCGTTAGAAATGAAAATTAAAGAGAAAGAACAGGGCGATGCTCCACAGCAGCAGCACCAGGTGTGTCGTCTGCAAGCCTTCCTGCGCGATCCAGTAGCCGAACCACAGGCCGCCCAGGTGCATCAGCAGCAGGAAGGCGGCCATGGCACACAGGGCCAGGTTCAGCCAGGGCAGAGCTTCGGCCAGGGAAGCGCCGAGTAACAGCGCCACGCCGGTCCAGGCGGCGATGGCGGCCAGCAGTTGCAGCGCCAGCACCGTCAGCAGGCTCAGGCGGTGCAGGAGCAGCGAAGTGAGCGCGCGGCGCAGCAGCGGCGTTTCGATGGTCGGATCCTGGCGCCGCGGGTCCATGCGCATGGTGTTGCCGATGGCCCAGACGGCGCCGTGGAAGGCGTGCAGGTTGTTGACGGTGGCCAGGCTCAGCCAGGTGGCCAGGCCGGTGGCGAGGATGGCGTGAAACAGCCAGATGGAGTGCTGCAGCTGCATGGTATTCCAGTCGAGAGAGTGTCTTGCCGGCAAGCGGACGTGGAAACTCCTCGACAGCGGGGAGCTACCGGCCTATTATGCAAGCAATTAGTTGGTTAACTGGTCCCATGATAGTTGAGTGAAATGAATTACACAAGTAAACGTTTGGATAATCAAGAGGCGCCGCAAACGACGGAGCGCATCCTGTATTTCATCAAGACCAAGGGTCCCGTCTCCACGGCCACCCTGGCCAAGACGCTGGACATGACGGGCGAGGCGGCGCGCCAGCAAGTGCAAAAGCTGGTGGCGGCCGGTCTCATCGAGGGGCGCCAGGAAGCGCAGGCGGGCGCCGGACGGCCGCGCCAGAACTGGGTCTTGACGGAGGCGGGCCATGCGCGCTTTCCCGACACGCATGCGCAGCTGACGATCAAGCTGATCGGTTCCGTGCGCCAGCTGTTCGGCGAGGCGGGACTGGACAAGCTGATCACCCAGCGCGAAGAGGAAAGCCGCGGCGCGTATGCCTTGGCGTGCTCGGCGCCGGACTTGCCCACGCGGCTGCGGCAGCTGGCGGCCGTGCGCGACGAAGAGGGCTATATGGCGCGCGTGGAAGAGGACGGCGAAGACTGGCTGCTGATCGAAGACCATTGCCCCATCTGCGCCGCCGCGCGCACCTGCCAGGGCTTTTGCCGCTCCGAACTGCAGCTGTTCCAGGAAGTGGTGGGGCCGGGCGCGACCATCGTGCGCGAGCAGCATGTATTGGCCAATGCGATGCGCTGCATCTACCGCATTTCTACCGTGTCTTGAGTGAAACCTTGGGAAACAGGGGCCGGGCCAGCAGCGCCACCAGGCCCGCCAGCCACCAGACGACGGACCAGTTGCTGGCCGCCAGAAGGTGGGGGATGGCGATGGGCGTGAGGAACAGGCCCACGTACACAGCCGTGTTCGCCATGCCCAGGGCCGTGCCCGCGCTGGCCGCGCCAGCCTGCGTTGCCAGTTCCGTGTAGGCCACACCATGCCAGGCGGAAACGGCGATGCCGGAGAGCGCCACGGCGGCCATCAGCAGCCAGCCCGGCGCCTGGCACGCGGCAGCAATGCCCAGCAGCACGAAGGTGGCCAGTGCCACCAGGGCCGAGCCGCGCAGGTAGGCGGGCCGGTTCGCATGGCGGTCCGTGTGGCGTCCACTCCAGATGCGCATCGCCATGGCGCCCGCCTGCAGGGCCACCATCACGGTCGTGATGGCCGCCAGGCCCAGGTGGCCATGGTCGTGCAGGAACACGGTGGCATAGCTGAGCACGGCAAACTGCGGCACGCACAGCAAGCCGATGGCGCCTACCATGCGCCAGACTCCGCGGTTTCTGAGTGGACCTTGCGGCGGCGCCGCTGGCCTGGCATCAGACAGGCCCGTGGACGCGATTTGCGGGCCTGTGGCGGCCTCGGCAGAGAAATCGGGCTCATGCATCCACCGCCATGTAAAAAACGCCGACAGCGCGCATACGCAGGCCAGGGCGCCGAAGACGGGCATGAAGCCGTAGCGCGACGCCAGGTTGGGCAGGACGAGCGCGCCGAGGCCGCCGCCGAGCGGTACGGCCGTCTGGCGGATGCTCATGGCGAAACCGCGTTCGCCGGCGCCGAACCAGCGCATCACGGCGCGGCCGCTGGCGCCGTTCACGCTGCCGCCCAGCACGCCGACTGCCGCCAACCCGGCCGCCAGCGCCCACAACGGCGGCACCGTGCCGTCAGCCGGCGTGATCCAGAAAAGCAGGGCCAGCAGCGCCAGCATCGTGCCCAGCAAGCCTGTCAGCAGCACGGGGCGGTCGCCCCAGCGGTCGGTAGCCATGCCCCACGGCAATTCAGACAGGGCCACGCCCAGGCCCATGGCGCCCAGCGCCACCCCCAGTTGCGTATTGCTCAGGTGATAGCCGCTGCGCAGCCAGATGGCCGTCGTGGGCATGCCGTTGGCGGCGGCGGAAAAGCTGGCGTTGGCGGCCACGCCGACGGCCAGCACCTTCCAGCGGTGCGCGGCGCCCAGGGCGGGGACGGACAGATCGGATGTGGCGGCGGGGCAGGCAGTGCTCATGGTCATGAAGGATAGTGGTTGACCCTGACAGTGTTGCGCGCTACGATCATTCTGAATATCAGATAATTTACGATCCACCATCCCATAAAAGCGGACGATTTACGCCATGAGCCTGCTCAATTTCGACATCGCCTTCCTGCGCAGCTATGTGGCCGGCGTCGAGCTGGGCAGCTTTGCCCGCGCGGCCGACAAGGTGGGCCGCTCCACTTCGGCCGTCAGCGCGCAGCTGAAAAAGCTCGAGGAGCAGGCGGGCCTGCCCCTGTTCCGCAAGGACGGCCGGGGACTGGCCCTGACGCCGGCCGGCGAAGTCCTGCTCGGCTATGCGCGCCGCTTGCTGGAACTCAATGACGAGGCGGCCGTTGCCTTGCGCGGCGTGGAGCTGGAAGGCTGGATCAAGCTGGGGCTGCAGGAGGATTTTGGCGAAGCGCTGCTGCCGGACGTGCTGGGCCGCTTTGCGCGCGCCCATCCGAAGGTGCGCATCGAAGCGCACGTGGCGCGCAACACGGAGCTGATGGAGCGGCTGGCCATGGGCCAGTTGGACCTGGCCCTGTTGTGGGGCGGCGCCTGCATCGCCGACGTGGCCGACTATCCGCTGCTGCAACGGCAACGCATCGCCGAGCCGGACATGCGCTGGATCGCCTCGTCCAGCCTGGCATGGCGGCCCGACTCGGGCGAACCCTTGCCCTTGATTACGTTCGACCGCGAATGCCTGTTCCAGCGCTGCGCCACGCAGGCGCTGGACCGGGCCGGCATCGCCTGGCGCACGGCGTTTACCAGTCCCAGCCTGGCGGGCCTGTGGGCGGCCGCGGCGGCCGGGCTGGGCGTGACGGTACGCACCAGCCTGGGCTTGCCGTCCACCGTGCGCGCCCTCGACGAGGGGGAGGCCGGCTTGCCCGCCCTGCCCGCGCTGGCGCTGGAATTGCTGTATGGCGCCGCCACGCCCAGGCCGCCCGTCGAACGGCTGGCGGCCCTGATCGTCGCCTCGCTACAGGATGGCGACGCTTAAAACTCTTGCACCGTCGGGCGCAGCACGATTTCATTGATGCTCACGCCGTCCGGCTGCTCGATCGCATACGCGACGGCGCGGGCCACGGCGTCGGCGGGAATGGCTTGCTTGTAAAACTCTTGCAAGCCAGCCGCGCTTTCCGCGTGGCTGCTGCCGCCGGCCAGTTCCGTGTCCACGGCGCCGGGCAGGATGGTGGTGGTGCGGATGGTGCCGCCGCTGGCGGCCAGTTCATGGCGCAAGCCTTCCGAAATGGCGCTGACGGCAAACTTGGTGCCGCTGTAGACGGTGCCGCCGGGGCTGAACACTTTCGCGCCCGCCACCGACGAGATGTTGATGAAGTGGCCGCTGTTTTGCGCGCGGAAATGCGGCAGGGTGGCGGCGATACCGTACAGCACGCCCTTGATGTTGATATCGATCATGCGCTCCCATTCCTCGACCTTCAGCGCGTCGATGGGGGCGATGGCCATCAGCCCCGCATTGTTGATCAGCACGTCGACCTTGCCGAACACGGCCAGCGCCGTGTCGATCAGGCGTTTCAGATCGCCAGCCTGGGTCACGTCGGTCTGCACGACGGCCGCCTGGCCGCCGGCGGCCGTGATTTCCTCGGCGATGGTGTTAAGCAGATCCATGCGGCGCGCGCCGAGCACGACGAAGGCGCCCAGTGCCGCCAGGTGGCGCGCGGTGGCTTCGCCCAGGCCGCTGCTGGCACCGGTGATGACGACGACTTTCCCTGCAATTGCTTGACTCATGATGGATTCCTTATGGAGGCAGCACCGTGCTGCGGATGACATCGATCGAGGATGCGAACGCCATGCGGCGTATCGCGCGCAGTGCGGCTGTGCTGGCGAACCAGGCATCGTCAGGAAGCGGCCACGCGGCAGGCATAGCTTAGCGTATTTGCTGTAATAATGATAATTATGCGGTGTGCGCGATCAGCACCTGCACGGGCGCCATGGGGAAATCGCTGGCCTGGTATTGCTCGACGCGTGCAAAGCCGGCGTCGCGCACGTGCTGCGCCAATTCGCCCTGCCGCGTGACGGCGCGGCCTAGCATGCGCATCGGCAAATAGTAGGGCAGCACCCGGGCCGCCGCTTCCGGCGTGGCCGCGATTTCCGCCTGCACGCATACGAGCACGCCGCCCGGTTTCAGGGCCGCGCGCATCTTGCGCAAGGCCGCTGGCATGTCGGGCACGAAGTGCAGCACGGACGAGCACCAGATGAGGTCGTAGCCGCCGCCGATGTCGTCGCTCGCCAGGTCGCCGCCCAGGGTCTCGAGGCGTTCAGATAGTTGCGCGTGAGCGATATTCGCGGCCGCCACGGCCACGGTTTCAGGCCAGTCGAAGACGCAGCCGCGCAGGCCGGCGTGGGCTTGCGCCAGCGCAATGGCAACCCAGCCGGGACCGCCGCCGAGGTCGAGCAGGCGCAATGGCGTCGCGCCTGCCGCAAATGGCGCGATGCGCTGCATCACGGACAGGGCCGCGCGCATGGTGACGGCGCGCTGCTCCTGGCCGATTTGCTGCTGCGCGGCGGCGGCCCAGTTGACGCCAGTGGCCGTGCGGTAGGGCGCCACCTTGCCGCCGTCGCGCACGAGGGGGCCCAGCTGCGTGGCGAAATGGCGCAGCGCATGCAGCCGGTACAGCCAGGCATCGCCGCAAAAGGCGGCCGAGGAGCGGCAGAAATATTGCAAGGTGGTGGCAGTGCAGCGGTAGCTGGCCGCGGTATCGCCGGCGCTGGGGGCCACGCCGCGTTCGAGCACCTGCATGCTCCACAGCAATTCCAGCAGCAGCGCCGTGTGCGGCGCATGCAGCGACAAGGTCTCGGCCAGCTGCGCCGGCGTGTGCGGCGTGGCCAGCACCTCGAAAATACCGAGTTCCAGGGCGGCGGCCAGCGCATCGGCCTGGATGGGCGCGACGGCCAGGTCCCAATACGGTTGCAAGGCGTGCTGTGAAGTGAACGACATGGTGCTTCCTTTCGATATGGTGGGCATGCCGCTCATTTTATGCAACAATGAGAATAATTATCATTTGCATTTGTGTGCGAAACGGCGCATTTCGTCTGCGCGACGGCGCACCAGGACAGGGGGGGAAGCGATGATGGAACACGATAGGGAAGCGGCTGGCTGGACGCGGCGCCAGCTGGATCCGGGGATGGGCACCTGCCGCGCCGACCAGCGGCAGGTGGATGACGGCTTGCTGCTCGTGCATTCCGACTACCGTCCGCGCCTGGCGCTCGTCGAACAGTCGAACCATGCCGATGCGGGCGGCCTCGTGATCACCATCGGCCTCGAAGGCGCGTCCGCCTACGCCACGCGCGATGGCGGGCAATTGCGTTTCCAGGGCGGCCATACGACGGTGACGGTGTTTCGCCATACGCGCGGCGAGCGCCGTTTCGAGGCGAAGCACAGGGCGGCGCAATTGCGCGTGCTGGTCGATGAACAGGCACTGGCGCGCTATTGGCAGCCAGGACTGTCTTCGCTGCTGCCCCACGGCGGCGCGCGCCAGCTGGCGCATGCGGCCACCACGGCTGCCTCGGCACTGCACGCCCGCTCGCTGCTGCGCGCGACGGACCCGCTGGCCGTGCATATCGGCGTGCTCAGTCTGTTGGCGGAGCAGCTGGAAGCCTTGCGCCCGGCGCCCGTGCGCGTGCCGCGCTGGCGCGAGGACGATATCGCCCGGCTCGAGCGCGCATATGCGCTGATGCAGGAGCAGATGGCGCAGGAACTCACGCTCGCTTACCTGTGTGCGCAAGTGGGCTTGAGCTTGTTCAAGCTCAAGCAGGGGTGGCGCTACCGTTACAACGACAGTCCGCAGCGCACCCTGCTGGCGCTGCGCATGCAGCGGGCCAAGTTGCTATTGGAAAATGGTTACCAGGTGGCGCAGGCGGGTTGGCAAACGGGCTATCGCCACCCGGCCAATTTCAGCACGGCCTTTGCGCGCTATTTCGGCTATACGCCGAAGAGCGTGGGGCGCGCGGATCGCTAAAAAGCCGGTGTAGAATCGGCGGGCAGCATTTTTCATCTCACCTCAAGGAGACATGATGGCCCGTAAAATCTTTGTCAATCTGCCCGTGCAGTCGCTCGAGCGTTCCGTGGCGTTTTTCACGGCGCTGGGCTTCAGTTTCAACGCCCATTTCACCGATGAAACGGCGACGTGCATGATCGTTGCCGACGATATCTTCGTCATGTTGCTGACAGAAGACAAGTTCAGACAATTCACGCCCAAGCAGCTGTGCGATACCAAGGTGGCGACGGAAGTGCTGGTGTGCCTGTCGGCCGAGAGCTGCGGCGAAGTCGATGAGCTGGTGGCGAAGGCCGTCAAGGCGGGCGGCAGCATCTACAAGGAGCCCATCGATTTCGGCTTCATGTATGGCCACAGCTTCCAGGACCCGGATGGGCACCAGTGGGAACTGATGTACATGGAGCCGAGCGCAATACCGCAATAGCGGCGCAGGTCGGATTAGCGGCGGCGCGCCGCGTAATCCGACATGATTCGCCTGGCCAGTTTAGGACGCCAGCGCCAGCAGGTCGACCACTTCCAGCCCGGCCAGGTCTTGCGTCGTGTTGCCCGCAAACGCGGCGCGGCTAGGCTGGCCGTTTTTCAGCCAGGTGCGTGTGACATCCTTGATCTGGCTCAAGGTGCAGTTCAGCACGCCGCTGCGGAACTGCTGGCGCACGGCTTCCGTCGTGCCCCGTTGCTGCATGTTCCACGCCGTCAGCGCTTCCGCGTACGGCGAATGCGGCTTGTCGAGGCCCTTGATGACGCAGATGATGGCTTCTTCCACCTGCTCTTGCGAGAAGTCGCCGTCGAGGATCTGTTCCAGGGTCGTGCCGAAGTCGGCGAACGTGCCGGCCAGGCGCGGATCGCGGTAGGAGCTCAGGGTGAACGTGCCGGCGCCGGCCGCATAGCTGGCGCTGCCGCCATATGCGCCGCCTTTTTCGCGCAGGGCCGTATGCAGCACCTGGTTCGTCATCAGTTCGGCCGCGACGGCCAGGGCCGAGGCGTCCGGATTGTGCACGCCGGGCACGGCCCAGGAAACGAAGCAATGGTTAATTTGGCTCGTCGCATGCAGCGCCGTATTGGCCAGCGGCAATGCTGCTGGCGTTGGCACTTCCGCTGGCGCGGCCGTGTCGGCAGTGGCGGCCGGCAATTCCAGCAGGCGCGCCAGGACTTCGCCATCCTGCTCCAGTCCCGCACACAGCACGGTCGGCGGCTGGGCGATGATGTGGGCGTGCAAGGTGTCGAGCTCGCGCGCGATTTCCTGCAAGCCCGCCGACGTCTTGCTCAGCTGCTGCAAGCGGCGGTAGAACGGCAACGCGGCCGGGCCGCCGACGATGTCGTCGAAGCGGCGCGTGGCCGACAGCGGCGCCGTCGACGCCAGCATGGCGTAGCGGTTGCCCGATTCGGCCAGGCTCGAGAGTTTGTCCTGCACCAGGCTTTCGATCAGGAAAGCCAGACGTTCTTCTTCATCGAAGCGGGGCTTGGCGATCCACGCCGACAGCACGGCGGCAATCGCCACGTGTTCTTCGCGCAAGCCGCTGGCCGAGAACGACAATTCCACGCGCATCGCCTGTTGCGGGCGGGGAATGGCTTCCAGGCCGATGTGGAACGATGGCACCATGCTCTGGCGCCAGGCGCTGGCGTCGTCGAACGACATGTCGCCCACGCCCAGTTCCGGCGCCAGGTCCGTGTACAGGCGCAGCCATGGCCACGACGCTTCCGGCAGGCCCGACACGTCGTACAGCACGTTGGCATAGCTGATGCCGTTCGAGGCGATACTGAACGCCACGGCGCCATCGACGGCAGGAGGAATCGGCAGTGCCGGGCGCGGCAGCGCGCTGACGTCGCCGGGGCGGATGCGCGGCAAGACTTCCGAATTCGACGGCAATTGCTGGTGCGCTTCCAGCGCCGCCGATTCGGCGATGATGTGTTCGCGTTCGGCATCCGTCAGGCTCGCCTGCAGGGCCGCCAGCTTGGCGTCTTCCTGCGCGGCGCGGTCCGTGAAGAAGGCGCTATCGGGCACCACGCGCGTGGTCAGGCGGGTCGGGTTGGCGATCAGCTCGCGCACCAGTTGCTTGAAGAATGCCGGATCCTCAATTTGCTGTTCCAGGGTTTCCAGGATGGCCGCATTGTCGAAGGCGTCCATCACGTCGCCGCCATACATGGCCAGCGGCAAGGCGTGCAGCAAACGGCCCAGGCCGTAAGGCATGCGGCCGCTGCTGATTTCGCGCTGGCTGTACTTGATGTCGCGCAAGGCCGCGTGCAGCACGGCGGCCGGGATGCCCTCTTCCGCCGTTTCTTCCAGTGCCGTCCAGATGCGCTGGTGCGCATCGGCGATCTGTTCCTCGGTCAAGCCTTCCATGCCGATGTGGAACACCATCTGGCGGATGCCGGCGTCGCGGCCATTCATGTCCGACGGGCGGCCATAGCCGGCCGATTCCATGGCGCGCATGACGGGCGCCGACGATTCGCCCAGCAAGCCGTGCGACAGCAGGTGCGCGTGGTAGTAGGCGATGGGGTCGCTCGACTCGCCCATCAGCCAGGCGAACTGCAGGCCGAATTCATCGTCGCGTGCTTCCTGCGATGGAATTTTCACTTCGTTTTCCTGCGGCGCCGTCCAGGTGGGCGCCAGCTGCGGCAGGCGGCGCGGGCTAAAGCCGCTGAGCTTGGACAGCACGCGCTCGGCCACCTGCTCCTGCACGGCCGACGCTTCGATATTGCCGGACGTCATGATCACGGCTTGCGACGGGTGGTAGTGGCTGGCGTGGAATTCCTTCAGCATGGCATGCGTGAGTTCCGGGATCACCAGGGGATCGCCGCCCGATTCCACTTCATACGTCGTGCCCTTGAGCAAGGTGCTGGCGATGCCGCTGTCGAGCGCGCGCATGGGGCTGTTGAAGGCGCCCTTCATTTCATTGAAAACGATGCCCTGGTACACCAGCTTGTCGCCTTCGAAAGCATGGCGCCAGCCTTCCTGGCGGAAATTCAGGTAATCGAGGTTCGGGAAGAAGGCCGCATCGAGGTACACGTCGAGCAGGTTGAAGAAATCCTTGCGGTCCGTGCTGGCGAACGGGTACACGGTGCGGTCCGGATACGTCATCGCATTCATGAAGGTGGCCGTCGAGCGGCGCAGCATCGAGAAGAAGGGATCGCGCACCGGATAGCGGGCCGAGCCGCACAGGGCCAGGTGCTCGAGGATGTGGGCGCGGCCGTCGCTTACCTCAGGCACAGTGGGAAAGGCCACCAGGAACACCATTTCAGCCTGTTCGGTATGCATGTGGATATGGCGCATGCCCGTTGCCGGGTCGACGTATTGCTCGATGGTCGCCTGCAAGACTGGAATGAAGTTGCTGCTGACTTTTTCAAATGTGCTCATGCGGTATGGGATCTCTGCGGTAGGTGATTCGGAAATTCGGATTGCGGTGGGCATGCATCACATCTGGGGACAAAGTGGCGAAACGCCAGGGCTAGCCAGCCACGTTGATGCCTGTGTGAAGTTTTTCCCTATTGTACTAGGAGTAGTCCTGCGCCGCCGTGGAAGGCCGCCAGGCGCCGTGTAGCGCTGCAATATTGTAAGATAGGCCACTTTGGGGTCGGTGGCTCCCCGCATGGAACGCTTAGCGTACCATGCGCCTTTTGCTCCGCAGACCGCACCGAAGGCCGTTACCGTGTCCAGACTTTCCTTTCGCCAACTGTTATTCGCCGCCTTCATCCTGACGGCCGGCATCTTGACGGCCACCTCCGTGCAAGCCTTGCTGACCCTGGAACACCTGGCGCGGCTGGGGCGCGAGACGGCGGCGCAGGCGATTACCCTGACGGAACAGTCGCAGCGCCTGTCCGAGCGCACGCTGGCCATGGAGCGCAGCGCGCGCCAATTCCTCGTGCTCGACGACCCCGTCTTCCGCGAGCGTTATGCGGCGGCCCGCGACGAGGCCACGGCGGCCCTGCAACTGCTGAACCGCGCCACGCCCGAGTTCGCCCCGCAGCTGGCCGACGAGTGGACGGCGCAGGCGCAGGCGGCGTGGGAGGTATTGCAGGCGGGAAAGCGCCGCAAGCGCGATGGCCATGCCGTCGTGTACCGTGCGTTTGCCCGCATGACGCAGATCAATGACACCCTGGCGCGCGAAAGCAAGACGGAAATCGGCAGCCGCAACGACGCCTTGCTGGTCGAACTCGAGCGCCAGCGCCGCCTGCTCGGCGCGCTGGTGATCGGCGCCGTGCTGCTGGCGGCCGTGCTGGCCACCTGCTTCGGCTTCTTGCTGTCGCGTCCGTTGCGCCGCATCGAGACGGCCATCGAGCGCCTCGGCGACAAGCGCTATGACCAGCGCATCGTCGTCGGCGGCCCGGCCGACACGCGCCGCCTGGGCCAGCAGCTGGACTGGCTGCGCCAGCGCCTGGCCGACCTCGATGCCGACAAGGAACGTTTCCTGCGACATATCTCGCACGAACTGAAAACGCCGCTGGCGGCCCTGCGCGAAGGCGTGGCCTTGCTGGAAGACGAGGTGGCGGGCAAGCTCAGCGATGGTCAGCGTGAAATCGCCGGCATCCTGCAACAAAACACGGCGTCGCTGCAAAACCAGATCGAGGACTTGCTGCGCTACAATACCGCCGCCTTCGACGCCCAGCACCTGGCGCACAGCAAGGTGGACTTGCTGGTCTTGCTGCAAGAGGTGGTGGCGGAGCAGCGCCTGCAATGGCAGGCGCGCCGCCTGAGCGTCGAGGTGGGGGGCGCCTCGCTGATCGTGCAGGCCGACCGCGACAAGCTGGCCACGGCCCTGGCGAACATCCTGTCGAACGCCGTGCGCTTCAGCCCGGAAGGCGGCACCGTGCGCTTCAGCCTGTCCCGCGAGGCGGGGCGTGCGCGCATCGACTGCACCGACGAGGGTGCCGGCGTGGCGCCCGAGGATGTCGCCCGCATCTTCGAACCGTTTTACCAGGGGCTGCGCCAGGCGGCCGGCGCGCGCAACGGCAATGGCATCGGCCTGTCCATCGTGCGCGAATATATCGCCGCCCACGATGGCAGCGTCACTCTTTTACCGCGCCAGGCCGGCGCGCATTTTCGGATAGAACTGCCCTTATGATGACGAGAATTTCCCTGGCCGGCATGGCCGCCTGCGTAGTGCTATTGGGCGCTTGCGCCGCCAAGCCCGCCCAACAGACGCCCGTGCTGGTGCAGACGCCGCCGCGCGTGGTGGTGGTGACCGATCCCAAGCTGGGCGAGTTGCTGGCATACCAGAACGCCTTGCGCCTGATGACGCCGTCGGAACTGGTGAAAGCCCAGCTCGACCTGGCGAAGGCCGATCACGCGCCGTACAACACGCTGCGCCGCGCCATGCTGCAGGCAACCCTGCGCGGCCCCGGCGACCTGGCCCGCGCGCAAGCCTTGCTCGAGCCGCTGGCCACGGCGACGGGCAGGGACGAGCAGGTATTGGCGCCGCTGGCGCAAATGCTCAGCAGCCAGTATGCGGACTTGCGGCGCCAGGAAGACAGCATCGAGAAACTCAATGGCCAGCTGCGCGACACCCAGCGGCGCATCGACCAGCTCAATGAAAAACTCGAAGCGCTGAAGAACATCGAGCGCAGCCTGTCCGTGCGCCCCGCCGCAGGAGCGCCGAAATGAATGCCCAGACGCATGCCCACATCCTGTTGGTCGACGACGACCCCGACCTGCTGCGCCTGCTGACCATCCGCCTGCAGGCCGGCAACTACCGCGTCACGGCCGTCGGCAGCGCGGAAGCGGCGCTGGCGCGCCTGGCCGTGGAATTGCCGGCGCTGGTCATTACCGACGTGCAACTGCCGGGCCGCGACGGCCTGGCCCTGTTCGATGAAATCCGCCGCCAGCATTCGGCCCTGCCCGTGATCCTGCTGACGGCGCACGGCACCATTCCCGACGCCGTCGAAGCGACGGCGCGCGGCGCGTTTGCCTACCTGACGAAACCGTTCGATGGCAAGTTGCTGATGGAAAAGGTGGCCTACGCCGTCAACCTGTCCACCGTCATGCCGGCGGCCGCCTCGAGCGACGAGAGCTGGCGCGCCGAACTGATCAGCCGCAGTGCGCAGATGGCCGAGCTGCTGGCCGAAGCCAAGCTGGTGGCGGGGTCCGATGCCAGCATCCTGATCCGCGGCCCCAGCGGTACGGGCAAGGAGTTGCTGGCGCGCGCGCTGCACAACGCCAGCCGCCGCGCCAAGGCGCCGTTCATCGCCGTCAACTGCGGCGCCATTCCCGAGCAACTGCTGGAATCGGAACTGTTCGGCCACGTGAAGGGCTCGTTTACGGGCGCCGTCGGCAACCGCGAAGGCTTGTTCCTGGCGGCCGATGGCGGCACCCTGTTCCTGGACGAGATCGGCGACATGCCCTTGCCGCTGCAAGTGAAGTTGCTGCGCGTGCTGCAGGAGCGGGCCGTGCGTCCCGTCGGCGCCGACCAGACGCGTCCTGTCGACGTGCGCCTGCTGTCGGCCACGCACCGCGACCTCGACGTCGCCATGGCGGAAGGGCAATTCCGCGAAGACCTGTATTACCGCCTGAACGTCGTCACCCTGACCCTGCCGCCGCTGGCCGAGCGCCGCGAAGACATCGCCTTGCTGGCGAACCATTTCCTGCACAAGCTGGCGGCCAAGTACCAGAAACCCCTGAACGGCTTCGCGCCCGACGCCTTGACGGCGCTGGTGGCCGCGCCGTGGCCCGGCAATGTGCGCCAGCTGGTCAATGTGGTCGAGCAAGTGTGCGCGCTGGCGACGGCGCCGCTGGTGCCGTTGACCCTGGTGCAGCGCGCGCTGCGCGTGCCGTCGCTCGAGGCGCTCAGCTACAACGAGGCCAAGCAGCGCTTCGAGCGCGATTACCTGATCCAGTTGCTGCGCCTGACGGATGGCAACGTGGCCGATGCGGCCCGCCTGGCCGACCGCAACCGCACGGAGTTCTACCGTTTGCTGCAGAAATACGAGCTGACGCCGGCCCTGTTCCGCACGGATGGCGACCCTGTCGCTGAATAGCGACAAAAATAAAGCGTGTTAAATCAGGGGCTTAGTCAAAAACATTGCCATTGCTGCCATAAGTTGTCGCCGTCTGGCGACAAAAAGCCCCGATTTTCGCGCCGGCGCGCCGCGAAATGGGCCGGAAAAATCGAGCGTGATGCTAAGTCGTTGATTTTGAATGGGTTTTAAAAGCTGGCACGGTGCTTGCTGTATGGGTAGATGTAACGCTTCAAAGTGTTGCTTTATCCAAGTAAGAAGCTTTTAACTTCATTGAGAGGAACTACCATGCAAACATCGAAACTGTTCAATACCCTGGTTGCCGCTATCGTACTGTCGGGCGCCTCGATCACCGCTTCGCATGCAGCTGACTCCGCACCAAAAGCACAAGCTCCTGCTGACACCGTGGTTGCCGCGAATGCCGCCGCTGCCGTGCCTGATGAAACCATCACTTCCTCGGCCAAGGCCGCCCTGAGCGCCGATGCGCAAGCCGCTGCCCTGCCAGTCAAGGTAGCAACCCAGCAAGGCGTCGTGGTCCTGTCGGGCGACGTGCCGAGCGCCGAAGCGGGTGACCGCGTCGTGCAGATCGTCGCTTCCGTGAGCGGCGTGAAAGAAATCAAGAACGAGCTGAAAGTCAAAGCCGCCGGTTAATTCCCTCGCGCTGTACTTTACTCCGGGTTGCCCTGTCTGCGGACAGGGCATTTTTTTTGCCCGCCCGGTTTGCACGGGAAGCCATGCCGCCAGGCAAGGAGCTGGGCAAGGAACCGGACAATGCAGGTAGAATAGCCAGCACTGGCGCCGCTCCTGGCGCTGTTTGTCATCCACGGCACAGTGCTGCACGGCTGCGCCGCTACCAGGCTACTGCATGTCTTCTTTCTCTCCCGCTGCCCTGTTGCGCAATCTGAAACCCGACTCTTTCACCATCGCCCTGCTCGTCACCGTGGCGCTGGCCAGTTTCCTGCCCTGCACGGGCCAGACGGCCGTGGTGTTCGGCAATATCACCACCGTCGCCATCGGCGCCCTGTTCTTCCTGCACGGCGCCAAGCTGTCGCGCGAAGCCGTGGTGGCCGGTGCCATGCACTGGCGGCTGCACCTGCTGGTGCTGGCCAGCACCTTCGTCCTGTTCCCCCTGCTCGGCCTGGCCCTGCGCCCGCTGGCGCTGACCTTCCTCACGCCCGACCTGTACATGGGCATTTTGTTCCTGTGCGCCCTGCCGTCGACCGTGCAATCGTCGATCGCCATGACGGCCATGGCGCGTGGCAATGTGCCGGCCGCCATCTGCAGCGCCTCGGCCTCGAACTTCATCGGCATCTTCCTCGCCCCCATCCTGGTGGGCTTGCTGGTGGCCAAGGGCGCGGAAAGCAAGTCCTCGGTCGACGCCGTGCTGTCCATCGTCATGCAACTGCTGCTGCCGTTCTTGGCCGGCCAGTTCCTGCGCCGCTGGATCGGGCGCTGGGTCGACCGCCACAAGGCCACCTTGAAATACGTCGACCAGGGTTCCATCCTGCTGGTCGTCTACACGGCCTTCAGCGAAGCCGTCAGCGAAGGCCTGTGGCACACGATTTCGGTGGACACCCTGGTGGCGCTGGGCCTGATCAGCATCCTGCTGCTGGCGCTGGTGCTGGGCATCGCCACCTTCGTCAGCCGCCGCCTGGGCTTCAACAAGGAAGACGAGATCGCCATCGTCTTTTGCGCCTCGAAGAAAAGCCTGGCCAGCGGCGTGCCGATGGCCAAGGTGCTGTTCTCCACGCGCTCGCTGGGCATGGTGATCCTGCCGCTGATGCTGTTCCACCAGATCCAGCTGATGATCTGCGCCGTGATCGCGCAACGCTATGCGCGGCGCGACGAGGGGCAGGAAGTGCCGGCCTCGACGCTGTGATGGTTATCGTGCCCTAGCAGCAGCGCCTGCCGCAGCCCCGCCACGATCACTGCGTAAGCCTGGCGCCGGCTTGCCGCATCGGGCGCGCGCAGCACATACGCGGGGTGATACACGGTAATCACCCAGCGCCCGTCGTGCAAGATGGGCGTGCCGATCAGCGGTGTCATGCTCGCCGCGCCATCTTGCAGTAGCGCCTTCAATGCCGTGCTGCCCAGCGCCACGATCACCTGCGGTTTCACGCTTGCCAGTTCCTGTTCCAGCCAGTCATGGCAGGCGAGGATTTCGCGCTGCGCGGGCGTCTTGTGCAGGCGGCGCTTGCCGCGCGGTTCCCACTTGAAATGCTTGACGGCATTGGTCAGATACACGCTGTCGCGCGCCATGCCCGCCTCCTGCATGGCTTGCTGCAGCAGCGCGCCGGCCGGGCCGACAAACGGCAGGCCCGCCAGGTCTTCCTGGTCGCCCGGCTGCTCGCCGATGAGCATGATGCGCGCCTGTTCCGGCCCCTTGCCGGGCACGGCTTGCGTGGCGGTCTTCCACAGTTCGCAGCGGCGGCACCGGTCCAGGGTGGTGGGCAGGTCGCGCGCGGGCTGGGCGCGTTCGGCGGAGATCGGGATCATGGTCGCGCCGCTGCGCTGGCCCACGCTGGCCGTCTGGCCCGTGCGCCGTTCGCCGTTGGCGGCGCCGCTCAGCATGGCGGGCACGATGGCGCCTTCCGGCAGGTTCTTCCAGAAGCGCGAGGGGATATGGCTGTGCAGCAAGCCGGCATTCACGCGCGCGGGGTTGAAGATGCTGCGGTAGTAGGTCAGCCACAGGGCTTCGCCCGCATCGTCGATGTCGGCCGCGCCGCGCAGCAGCGCCGGTCCCGCATGCAGGGTGGCGCCATCCCACAGCATGCTGGCCCGGGGCGTGGCGATCATCCAGCTGATGGCGCCCATGCGGCGCGCAAAGTGGCGCGCCACTTGCGGCAGCACCTCGTGCGCGGGCTCGAACCAGGCGACGAAGCGCGGCGCGCCAGCCGCTTCGTCGCGTTCCCTGAAGCGTACATAGGCATGCATGTCGTGCTCTTCGCGGCGCACGGCCTTGGCCATGGCGTGCAGGCGCGCGCCGTCCGCATCGGCGGGAGACAGTACGTCGTGCTGGCCCAGCTGCCAGCGCCACAGCACCTGGTACAGAAAGGCCCAGCGGTCGGCGGCGTTGAAACAGGCGGCCGCCTCCAGCAGCTCCACCAGCTGGCGCGGCAGGCGCAAGGCGGGCGCCAACATGACAGTGTCGGCAGGCGCGGGGGCGGACGAAAACAGGTCGCCATCATCCGCTTGCGCGTGCCAGGCGACATCGGCAGGTGGCACTTTGCGCGCGATCAATTCGCGGGCGGCCGCGCGCCACTCGTCGAACGATTGCGCCAGCCGCGCCACGGCGTTCATGCCGCCTGCAATTCCGGCCACAAATGCATCTGCCGCGGCGCTTCCGCCATGGCCTGGCGCAGGTGTTCGGAAGCCGTGGTGTCGCGCGCGGGGAAATAATCGGCCGTGATGATGAAGGGCGCGATTTTCTTCATGCTGCAGCGCAGGCGCGACAGGTCGGCGTAGCGCACTTGCCGCAGCCGGCGCAGGTCGACGATGCGCTGTGCGTTGCGCAAGCCGATGCCGGGCACGCGCGCGATCATGTGCTGCGCCGCGTGGTTCAAGTCCAGCGGAAAATGTTCGCGGTGCGCCAGCGCCCACGCCAGCTTGGGGTCGATATCGAGCGCCAGGTTGCCGCCCGTTGCCGGCAGCAGTTCGCTGGCCCGGAAGCCATAGCTGCGCAGCAAAAAATCGGCCTGGTACAGCCGGTGTTCGCGCAGCATCGGCGGCGGCGCCAGCGGCACGCTTTTCGGGCTGTCGGGGATGGGGCTGAAGGCCGAGTAGTACACGCGCTTGAGCTTGTAGCTGCCGTACAGGGTCTCGGCCGTGGAGAGGATCTGCTGGTCGTCGCTGGCGTCGGCGCCGACGATCATCTGCGTGCTTTGCCCGGCCGGCGCGAAGCGCGGCGACCTTGGTTCCTCTGCCTTTTCATCGAGCTTGCGGCGGATGGCGCCCATGGCCAGCTTGATCGTGTGCACGCTTTTTTCCGGCGCCAGTGCTTGCACGCTGTCCTGCGTCGGCAGTTCGATATTGACGCTGAGCCGGTCGGCATAGCGGCCCGCCTGCGCGATCAGGGCGGGATCGGCGTCGGGGATGGTTTTCAGGTGGATGTAGCCGCGGAACTGGTGCACCTCGCGCAGCTCGCGCGCCACCTGCACCAGCTGTTCCATCGTGTAGTCGGCCGACTGGATGATGCCGGAACTGAGGAACAGGCCGTCGATGTAGTTGCGCAGGTAAAAATCGGCCGTCAGCCTGACCACTTCGGCCACCGTAAACCGCGCGCGCGGCACGTTCGAGCTGCGGCGGTTGACGCAGTACTGGCAATCGTACAGGCAGTAATTGGTCAGCAGTATTTTCAGCAGGGAGACGCAGCGCCCGTCCGGCGTGTAGCTGTGGCAGATGCCCATGCCCGAGGTGGCACCAAAGCCGTCCTTGCCGATGGAATCGCGCTTGGGCGCGCCACTGCTGGCGCAGGACGCGTCGTACTTGGCCGCGTCGGCCAGGATTTCCAGCTTGTCCGTCAATTTCATGGCTCACCTCAATATACTGTGTTTATATACAGTATATCAGGGAATGCATGCTGCGCTGTCTTGACTTGTACGATGGCAGAACGTTATATATAAGTGTATATTACGCTCCTTGTTCACCGTTCACTTTACAAGGATACGACCATGCGCCTCACCCCTCTCGCCCAATTCTTCGGCACCGCCCTGCTTGCCACCGTCGCCTCGTCCGCCCTGGCCGGCGAAGTGGTCGTCTCGGCTGCCGCCAGCCTGACGAATGCGTTCAAGGATGCGGCGCAGGGCTATGAGGCGCAGTATCCGGGCAGCAAAGTCTCGCTGAACTTCGCCGCTTCGGGCGTGCTGCTGCAGCAGATCGTCAAGGGCGCGCCCGTCGACGTGTTTGCCTCGGCCGACCAGGAAACCATGGATGCGGCGCAAAAGCAGGGCCTCGTATTGCCGGCCGACCGCCAGGATTTCGTCGGCAACAGCCTGGTGCTGATCGTGCCGCACGACAGCAAGCTCGGCATCAAGAGCCTGACGGACCTGACGCACAAGGGCGTGACCCGCGTCGCCATCGCCAACCCGGCCAGCGTGCCCGTTGGCCGCTATTCGGAAGGCGCGCTGAAGAAGGCCAAGCTGTGGGACGCCGTGCAGACCAAGGCCATCGGCACGCAAAACGTGCGCCAGTCGCTCGATTACGTGGCGCGCGGCGAAGTCGATGCGGGTTTCGTCTATGCCACCGACGCGGCCATCATGAAGGATAAAGTGAATGTGGTGCTGGAAGTGCCGCTGGACGCGCCCGTGCTGTACCCGATCGCCACCATCAAGGACAGCGCCAACCAGGCCGAGGCGAAGCGTTTCGTCAGCTACCTGCAGACGGCGCCGGCGCAAGCCATCCTCGCCAAGTACGGCTTCAAGAAACCATAGTTAGCCAAGTTCCCGCATGGATATCGCCTGGACCGCGCTGGCCCTGTCGCTGAAGGTGGCGGCGTGGGCCACGGCGCTCAATTTGTTGCTCGGCATCGGCACCGGCTATCTGCTGGCGCGTGCCCGCTTTCCTGGGCGTAACCTGCTCGATGCGCTGCTGACCTTGCCGATGGTGATGCCACCCACCGTGCTCGGCTACTATTTGCTGGTCTTGCTGGGCCGGCGCGGTCCGCTCGGTATCTGGCTGCAGGATAACTTCGGCATCAACCTGATCTTCACCTGGCAAGGCGCCGTGATCGCCTCGACGGTGGTGGCCTTCCCCCTCGTCTTCAAGCCCGCGCGCGCCGCCTTCGAGGCCGTCGACGGCCAGCTCGAGCAGGCGGCCCGCGTGCTGGGCATCTCGGAGCTGGCGATTTTCTTCCGCGTCACCCTGCCGCTGGCGTGGCGCGGCATCCTGGCCGGCGTGCTGCTGGGCTTTGTGCGCGCGCTGGGCGAATTCGGCGCCACCCTGATGGTGGCTGGCAGCATTCCCGGCAAGACGCAGACCCTGTCGGTCGCCGTGTATGAAGCCGTGCAGGCGGGCCAGGACGATGCGGCCAACATGCTGGTGCTGATCACTTCCGTCGTTTGCATCGTGGTGCTGCTGGCCGCCGGCCGCCTGGCACCGGGACGCATCGCTCACAAATGACCGCCATGCAACTTGACCTCGACCTCCGCGCCACCTTGCGCTCCGGCAAACGCCGTTTTGACATGCACGTGCAGTGCACGTCCAGCAGCCAGCGCATCGCCATGTATGGCCCGTCCGGGGCCGGCAAGAGCATGACCCTGAAAGCCATTGCCGGCCTCTTCACCCCGGACGCAGGCCATATCCGGCTGAACGGGCGCACCCTGTTCGATTCCGCCGCCGGCATCAACCTGCCGCCGCAGCAGCGCAATGTCGCCTATCTGTTCCAGGACTACGCGCTGTTCCCGCACCTGACGGTGCGCCAGAACGTGGGCTTTGGCCTGGCGCGGGGCTGGTTCAATCCGCGCGCGCGCGAAAAACTGGCCAAGGTCGAGCACTGGCTCGACGCGTTTCACCTGCAGGAACTGGCGCACCAGTTCCCCGACGAGTTGTCCGGCGGCCAGCGCCAAAGGGTGGCGCTGGCAAGGGCGCTCGTGGCCGAACCGGCCGCCCTGCTGCTCGACGAGCCGTTTGCCGCCCTCGATCCGGCCCTGCGTGTCAAAATGCGCCTCGAGTTGAGCCAGTGGCAGCAGCGCCTGGACGTGCCCATGATCCTGATCACGCATGATCCGGAAGATGCGCGCATCCTGGGCGAACATGTGCTTTACTTGCGCGACGGACAAATTGACAGCATGGAAGAGGCATTGGGTGAACGCATTGGATAAATCGGCGGCAGCGGAAATCGGCCTGCAAGGCTCGGTATGGATGACGGTGGGCGGAGAAAATCTGGGCGGCGCCGGACGCGTGGAATTGCTGGGCGCCATCGCCGAGTGCGGTTCCATCACGCAGGCGGCCAAGCTTGTGAAGATGAGCTACAAGGCGGCCTGGGACGCCATCGACGCCATGAACAACCTGGCCGGCGAGCCGCTGGTGGAGCGCTTGACGGGCGGCAAGGGTGGCGGCGGCACGCGGCTGACGCAAAGGGGGCGCCAGCTGGTCGACAATTTCCGTATCATCGAGCGTGAGCATGCGCGCTATCTGCGCCAGCTGGGCAGCCAGGCGGAAGGCATCGCCGACGATCTTTTACTCATACGGAGAATGGCCATGAAAACCACGGCACGCAATCAATTCCTCGGCAAGGTAGCCGACATCAAGGTGGGCGCCGTCAACGACGAAGTCACGCTGGAATTGCCGGGTGGCCAGCAGATCGTCGCCATCGTCACGCGCGACAGCAGCGAAAGCCTGGGCCTGGCCGCCGGCGTGGAAGCGTTCGCGCTGATCAAGGCTTCGTCGATCATCCTCGTGGCCGACAGCGAGGGCGCGCGCTTTTCCGCGCGCAACCAGCTGGCCGGCACCGTCACGCGCGTGCAGACGGGCGCCGTCAACACGGAAGTGGTGCTGGACCTGCCGCGCGGCGGCACCATCGCCGCCATCATCACGAATCAGAGCAGCACGGACCTGGGCATCGAGATCGGCAGCAGCGTGACGGCGATCTTCAAGGCCTCCAGCGTGATTTTGGGTGTGCCGGCATAAATTGCGTAGGCCGGATTAGCGCGGCAACGCCGCGCGTAATCCGACAATATTGTTGGCCGATCATGTCGGACTACGCGCCTGCGCGCTCATCCGACCTACTCTTTCAATCG
Source organism: Janthinobacterium sp. SUN118 (assembly GCF_030397695.1). Lineage (NCBI taxonomy): Bacteria > Pseudomonadati > Pseudomonadota > Betaproteobacteria > Burkholderiales > Oxalobacteraceae > Janthinobacterium > Janthinobacterium sp. SUN118. The sequence continues at coordinate 705,046 of NZ_JAPUBV010000002.1, forward strand.
TGCCAGCCACTCGCGCGCTGCCGCCAGCGCCTGTTCCAGCTCGCTTCCCACCGTCGCCAGCAGCGCCGCCACTGCGTCGAAACGGCCGGCATCGATGGCTTCCTCGGTGGCGAAGGCGGCGCGTATCAGCCGCTTCGTGCCCAGGGTCCCGACGGAGCCGCGCAAGCCGTGCAGGATGCGCGCCACGTCGCTGTGGCGTCCCGCCTGCAAGGCCGTTTCCGCCTCGCGCACGGGCGTCATGCCCTTGTTCAGCGCGTCTTCGACCATGCGCCGCAGCACGCCGCGGCCCTTGGCGTCGCGTCCCATCACGCGCATCAGCGGCGCCATGGAAAACACCTCGTCATCGGCGGGCGGCGCCGCTTCGGCGGCCTGCGCCTGCGGGCGTTTCGGCAGGTGGCGCAGGATGACGTCCATCATCTCTTCCACCACCACGGGCTTGGCGATGAAATCGGTGATGCCGGCCGTCATGCAGCGTTCGCGTTCGGAAGCGAGCACGCCGGCCGTCATGGCGATCACGGGCAGCTGCAGGCGCAGTTCCGTGCGGATGATGTGGGTGGCGCTGAAGCCGTCCATGATGGGCATCTGCATGTCCATCAGCACGATGTCGTAGCGCAGCGCCTCCGTGCGCAGCCGTTCCACGGCCTGCAAGCCGTCGCCCACCACGTCCAGCGTGGCGCCCATGTGCTCGAGGATGCCGCGCGCCACGGCCTGGTTCAGATGATTGTCTTCCACCAGCAGGAAATGCACGCCGGCCAGTTCCGTGCCCAGCGGCTGCTGCAGCATGCGTTGCTCGCCGCCATCGTTCTTGGCGATCAGCGCCTGGTGCAGGGCGTCGAACAGGCTCGACCCCGTGATCGGCTTCATCAGCACCACGTCGGCTTCGGCCGCGCTGGAGATTTCTTCCAGGTGGTTGCGCGCGAAGGCGTTGACCATCACCACGATGGGCTGGCGCTGGCCGGACGCGGCCTGGCGGATGGCCTTGGCCGTGGCCAGGCCATCCATGACGGGCATGTGCCAGTCGGCCAGCACCACGTCGTAGGGCTGCTGCTGCGCCAGGCGTTCGCGGTACAGCTCGATGGCGGCAAAGCCCGAGTCCACTTCGTCGGCGGCCCAGCCCCACGCTTCGATCAGCTTGACGATCAGCTCGCGCGTGGTGCGGTTGTCGTCGGCCACCAGCAGGCGCAGCGGCCCCAGCGACGGCGTGCGGCGCGCCTCGGCGGGCAGGGCCAGCACGTCGAACGGCACGCTGAACCAAAAGCGGCTGCCCTTGCCTTCGCTGCTGGCCACGGCGATCTCGCCGCCCATCATGTGGATCAAGTGCTTGCTGATGGCCAGGCCCAGGCCCGTGCCGCCGAAGCGCCGCGTGATGCTCTGGTCGCCCTGCGAGAAGGCCGTAAACAGCTGGGCCTGCTGCTGGGCCGTCATGCCGATGCCCGTGTCGCGCACTTCGAAGCGCAGCCAGGCCCGCTCGTTCCTGCTTTCGGCCAGGCTGACGGCCACCACCACTTCGCCGCTCTCGGTAAACTTGATGGCATTGCCGGCCAGGTTGACGAGGATTTGCTGCAGCCGCTGGGCGTCGCCGACGAGGCGGCGCGGCACGTCGGGTTCGACGGCGATGGCCAGCTCGAGTTCTTTCTCGCCGGCATTCATGGTCATCGTCGTGGCGAGGGTATTCATGACTTCATCGAGGTCGAACTCGACGGGAGACAGATCCATGCGGCGCGCCTCGATCTTGGAAAAATCGAGCACATCGTTGAGGATGCCCAATAACGACTGGCCCGCCACGCGTACCATGGTCAGGTACTTGCGCTGCTCGGTGTTGAGCTTGGTATTGCCGAGCAAATACACCATGCCCAGCACGGCATTGAGAGGCGTGCGGATTTCATGGCTCATGTTGGCCACGAAATCGCTCTTCGCGCGGTTGGCCGCCTCGGCCCGGTCGCGCTCCTGCTCCAGCTCCGCCGCGCGCGCCTCGAGCTCGTGCTGCAGCCGGTCGCGCTCGCCCATCAGGCCGTTGAACGCCTCCGTCAGCTCGCCGATCTCGTCGCGCTGCTGCACCGGCACGGGGGTGAAGCGGTTGCCCGAGGCGCGCAGCGACAGCAGGGTGTCGCGCAGGCGCACCAGCGGCGACAGCAGGCGCACGGTGACCCAGCCCAGCACGGCCGCGGCCAGCAGCGAGGCGCAGATGCTCCAGAGTACCAGCCGCGACAGTACGCCGTTGAACGGCTCGAACGCGTCGGCCACGGGCAGCGAGGCGGCCAGCAGCCAGTTTACGGATTTCAATCGCTTGAAGCTGTTGACGGCCGTGATGCCGCGGCTGTTGGTGCTGACCATGCTGCCTTCGCCGTCTTCCTTCAGCAGCTGCGTGGTGGTCTGGTTGGCGTTCGGCGCGCGCGGCTGCAGCAGGCGGCTGGTATCGGGGTACAGCACGTAGCGCGGCACGGCTTCGCGCGTGAGGATGAAGTAATAGCCGCTCTTGCCCACCTTGGCCGTGCGCAGGTGGCCCAGCATATTGTCCTTGTACAGGCGCAGCACGCCGATCACGATGCCGGCCACGGCGCCGTTCTTGTCCAGCACGGGCGCGACCATCTGCACGATGGGCAAGTGGCTGGTCTTGCCCAGCATCGGTTGCGTGATCATCGCCTGTTTCGTGCGCATGACGGTATGGAAGTAATCGCGGTCCGTCACGTCGGTGCCGTTGCGTCCCGGCACCTCGGGCACGTTGGCCACCACCTTGCCCTGCGTGTCGAGCACCAGCACGTCGTCGAACAGGGCCAGCATGGCGCGCTGCGTATAGTACTCGCGCAATGCGCCGGCGTCGGCCATGAGGGCGGGCGGCTGGTGGCGCGCCGTCTGGGTGATGATGTCGAGCAGCATCGCCAGCTTGTCGTCGAGCTCTTCGGCCGTGCGCTCGATCAGGGCCGTTTGCTGGACCAGCAGTACTTGCGTGAAATCGTCGCGCATGTGCTTGACCTGGATCATGGTGACCAGGGCGATCATGGCGATCGAGGTCAGGCTGGTGGCCAGCGCGACTTTTGCTTTAATGCCGAGAGGCTTCATGATTTCCTTTTCAGTCCCCGAAGGGACAGGCGGCAGATAATGCTGTCAGGAATTTTCCTATCAATACAGCAACTTGGCAAGCGCCGGCCGCGTAAATTCCCGCCGTCAAAGCAGCAATTGACGATGTTGCCATAAAATTAAATGCAGGACGTCGTTTATTCAGCGAAATTAGCGTGAATGACGGGGAAAATGGCACAGGCAAGCGCGCTATGCAGTAAACTTGTTGTTGCATTTTCAAAAAGGTAATGACATGACAGAAGCGCTACTCTCTCCAGCCTTGCCCGCCGTGAACGTGGAAGCGTTGCGTGCGCGCTGCTCGACGTGCAGCATGCATCAATTGTGCCTGCCGATGGGCCTCGACGTGGGCGACATGGACAGGCTGGACCAGATTATCGGCCGTCGCCGCAAGGTCGCGCGCGGCGCCTCGCTGTTCCGCATCGGCGACTCGTTCCAGAACCTGTACGCGATCCGCCTGGGCCACTTCAAGACTTACCAGATCAATCCGGGCGGCGAAGAGCAGGTGACGGGCTTCCAGATGGCTGGCGAACTGCTGGGCATGGACGCCATCAGCGCCGACCGCCACCACTGCAATGCCGTGGCGCTGGAAGACAGCGAAGTGTGTGAAATCCCGTTTTCCAGCCTGGAACAATTGCTGGGCAATATGCCCACCCTGCTGCGCCATTTCCACCGCATGATGAGCCAGGAAATCACGCGCGAGCAAAGCGTGATGCTGTTGCTGGGCAATATGCAGGCGACGCAGCGTTTTGCCGCCTTCATCGTCAACCTGGCGTCGCGCTACGAGGCGCGCGGCTATTCGGGCAGCAACTTCCAGCTGCGCATGTCGCGCGAGGAAATCGGCAACTACCTGGGCCTGACCATCGAGAGCGTCAGCCGCTTGCTGTCGAAGTTCAAGAAGGAAGGCTGGCTGCGCGTGTCGAACCGCGAGATCGAGATCCTGCAGCCGGCAAAATTAAAAGCCATTACGGCCGGCACCGACACCTGCAAATAACGGCACCGTCAAAACCTGCTGCGCGTCGCGCTTTGCGGCTTGCGTTGCGCGCTGTACACCGGCACAGCTGCGCTTCCCGGCCGTCCATCACTGGCGCCCGCCACGGTTTTCCCCGGCGCTGGCCTTATAGTTCCTCGTCCGCATGCAGCGCGATGCTGCGCTGCGCGGGCCAGGTCCAGATGCCCGACAGGCGCCACTCGCGCGTATTGTTTTCCACCAGCACCTGCCAGCGGCTGCGCTCGAGCATCGGCAGCGCCACCGAGAAGTTGCCCATGGCGTCGGGCTGCACCAGCAGCTTGATATCCTTTTCCGGCAAGGTCGCGTGCGCCAGGTGCAGCTGCAGCGGCGCCTGGTACGCCTTGCCGAAGCTGTGCACGGAGCCCGTCAGGCGTGCTTGCGCCACGTCGTACGCCAGGCTGGTCGACATGGCCAGGTTGCTGGCGGCCGTATCGCGCCGCAAGTCCTGGTTGATGGCCTTGCCCTGCTTGTAATAGTCGCCCACCACCAGCGCGTCAGGTTGCGTAAACGCGATATAGCCCATGAAGCTGCCGACGACGACGGACAGCCCGGGACCGATCATCAGCAGCCATGGCCAGCGGTGCTTGTACCAGGGCGCGGCGGGGGCTTGCAGTTTCAGACTGTCGGACATTGTTTTCTCCTTGTGACGGCGGCAAGAACACGGGGATTCCTGCCGCCTTTCCTGTTTAACGTGGCACGATGAACACGGCGCTTTCGCGCACGTGCAGCGACGGGTCGTCCAGCGACTGCAGCTCGATCGTGATCTTGTTCGAGCCCTTCTCTCCCACGCCGTGCGGCACGCGCAGGCGGATCGGCCAGCCCAGCGTTTCCGTTGCCTGCAAGGTCACTTCATCGCGCGTCAGCAAGGTCAGGCCCGGCAAGCCGGCAACGCTGATCCTGAAGCTCTGGCTTTGCTCCGAAGTGTTCATGATCTGCAGGCGGTAGACGTTCTCGATCATGCCATCTTCCACTTCGCGCCCCATCGAGCCGCGGTCGCGGATGACGTCCATCTTCAGCGGCGTGCGCAGGGCCAGCGAGGTACACACGGCGATGATGATCAGGGCCAGGATGGAGGTGTAGATCAGCACGCGCGGGCGCATGGCGCGCTGGCGGATCTGCTTCGAGTCGAAGTTGTTTTCCATCGCATGGTCGGTACTGTAGCGTACCAGTCCGCGTGGCCGGTCGACCTTGTCCATCACGCTGTTGCAGGCATCGACGCAGGCGGCGCAGCCGATGCATTCATACTGCAGGCCGTTGCGGATATCGATGCCGGTCGGACACACCTGCACGCACAGGGTACAGTCGATGCAGTCGCCCAGCTTGTCGTTGTTGCCGGCCTTCTTGCTCAGCGCACCGCGCGGTTCGCCCCGCTTGGCGTCATAGGTGATGATCAGGGTGTCCTGGTCGAACATGGCGCTCTGGAAGCGCGCGTAGGGACACATGTATTTGCACACCTGCTCGCGCAGCCAGCCCGCGTTGCCGTAGGTGGCCAGGCTGTAGAACAGCACCCAGAACCATTCCCACGGGCCGAAGTTCAGCGTTTGCACGGAATGGGCGAGTTCCTTGATCGGCGTGAAGTAGCCGACGAAGGTAAAGCCCGTCCACAGGGCGATGGCGCCCCACACCAGGTGCTTGGCCGTCTTCTTGGCCGTCTTGCGCAGCGACGGGCCCTGCTTGTCGAGGGCCATGCGCGCGCTGCGCGTGCCCTCGATCTTGCGTTCGACCCACAGGAAGATTTCCGTGTACACCGTTTGCGGGCACGAAAACCCGCACCACACCCGTCCGGCGATGGCCGTGACGAGGAACAGCAGATACGCACAGATGATCAGCAGGGCCGCCAGGTAGATGAAATCCTGGGGCCACAGCACGACGCCGAAAATGTAGAACTTGCGCGTGGTCAGGTCGAACAGCAGGGCTTGCCTGCCATTCCACGTCAGCCACGGCAAGCCGTAGAACGCGAGCTGGGTAAGCCAAACGCATACCCATCGCCAGGTAGCGTAGCGTCCTTTGGCCTCGCGAGGGTAGATTTGCTCGCGGGCCGCATACATCTTGATGACTTGAGGTTCCATTGTTTACTTCGCGGGCGCCTGCGGATTCGACAGGCTCCAGACATACGCCGACAGCACGTGCACCTTCGATTCGCCGAGGAAGTCGCTGAAGGCCGGCATGGTGTTGCTGCGGCCCTTGCGCACGGTTTCCATGATGGTATCGGCGCTGCCGCCGTACAGCCAGATCTTGTCCGTCAGGTTGGGCGCGCCCAGCATCTGGTTGCCCTTCGCATCGGCGCCGTGACAGGCCATGCAGGCGCCGAACTTGGCCTTGCCCAGCACGGACTTGACGGGATCCGACGTGGAACCGGACAGGCTCAGCACGTAATGGGCCACGTTCTCGACATCCTTCTCGGAACCGAGGGCGGCGCCCATCGGCGGCATCTGGCCGCTGCGGCCGTGCATGATGGTGGTCTTGATGACGTCAGGTTCGCCGCCATACAGCCAGTCCTTGTCGGTCAGGTTGGGGAAGCCCTTGTTGCCGCGCGCATCCGAGCCGTGGCATTGCGCGCAGTAGGTAAGGAACAGGCGCTGGCCGATGGCTTGCGCCTGCGGATCGGCGGCCACCGTCTTCAAGTCCTGGCTCAGGTACTTGTTGAACAGGGGACCGTAATCGGCTTCCGCCTTTTTCAGCTCTTCCTCGTACTGGCCCGTCGATTTCCAGCCCAGGCTGCCGGCATAGTTGCCCAGGCCCGGATACAGGAACAGGTAGGCCAGCGCGAAGACGATGGTGATGTAGAACAGCCACATCCACCAGCGCGGCATCGGCGTGTTGAGTTCCTTCAAGTCCTCGTCCCAGACGTGGCCCGTGGTGCCGTCGGCGGGGGCGCCGGCGGCCACTTTCACTTTCGACTGCGAGTACAGCAGCACGCCGCAGCCGATGATGCCCAGCAGGGACAGCACGATGATGTAGATGTTCCAGAAGCCATTCGTAAAGTCAGCCATGGTTGCGCTCCTCCTGTGCTTGCGCGGCCGGGGCCGGATGGTCGAGCGCCTCGTCGGCGAACGGCAAACGTGCCGCCGCGTCGAAGTCGCTATTGCTGCGGCTGAACGTCCACCACAGGATGCCCACGAACGTCGTAAAGGAAACCACCGTCATGACGCTGCTGGCGCTGTCAAACAGGTTTTCGATTGCCATGCTAATTCCTTGTTTTGATTAATGTACCGAGGCCTTGCAGATAGGCGACCAGGGCGTCTTCTTCCGTCTTGTCCTGCAGCTGGGCCGGCGCGGCGGCGATTTCCGCGTCGCTGTACGGATCGCCCAGGCGGCGCAGCGCGCGCATCTTCGGCATGATCTCGTCCGGCACCAGCTTGGTCTTCGCCAGCCAGGGGTAGGACGGCATGTTCGACTCGGGCACCACGTCGCGCGGGTTGTTCAAGTGCGTGCGGTGCCATTCGTCGCTGTAGCGCGCGCCCACGCGGGCCAGGTCGGGCCCCGTGCGCTTCGAACCCCACTGGAACGGACGGTCGTAGACGAACTCGCCGGCGACCGAATAGTGGCCATAGCGTTCCGTTTCCGCGCGCAGCGGGCGCACCATCTGCGAGTGGCAGTTGTAGCAGCCTTCGCGCACGTAAATGTCGCGCCCCGCCAGGCGCAGCGGCGAGTACGGCTTCAGGCCGGCGATGGGCTCCGTCGTGCTCTTCTGGAAGAACAGGGGAACGATTTCGACGGCGCCGCCGATGCTGATCACCACCGTGACCAGGGCGATCAGCAGCCAGGGGTTTCTTTCAATCCATGCGTGTGAAAATTTCATTTGCTTTTGCTCCTATCAGGCGTGCGCCGCGTTCAGTTCCGGAATGCGGGCGACGGGGAGTTTGCTGCCGCGCAAGGTCATCCAGGTGTTGTAGCCCATGATGCACATGCCCGACAGGTACAGCAGGCCGCCGGCCACGCGCACCACGTAGTACGGATACGTGGCTTTCACGCTCTCGACAAAGGTGTAGGTCAGGGTGCCGTCCGGATTGACCGCGCGCCACATCAGGCCCTGCATCACGCCGGCGATCCACATCGCGGCGATGTACAGCACGATGCCGATGGTGGCCACCCAGAAGTGCACGTCGACCAGGCGCGTGCTGTGCATCTGCGTGCGGCCCGCCAGGCGCGGCAGCAGGTAGTAGATGGAACCCATGGTGATGAAGCCGACCCAGCCCAGGGCGCCCGCATGCACGTGGGCAACGGTCCAGTCCGTGTAGTGCGACAGCGAATTGATGGTCTTGATCGACATCATCGGACCTTCGAAGGTGGCGATGCCGTAGAACGACAGCGAGACGATCATGAACTTCAGGATCGGGTCGGTGCGCAGCTTGTGCCAGGCGCCCGACAGGGTCATGATGCCGTTGATCATGCCGCCCCAGCTTGGCGCCAGCAGCACCAGCGAGAAGACCATGCCGATCGATTGCGTCCAGTCAGGCAAGGCCGTGTAGTGCAGGTGATGCGGGCCGGCCCACATGTAGGTGAAGATCAGCGCCCAGAAGTGGACGATGGACAAGCGGTACGAGTACACGGGGCGCTCGGCCTGTTTCGGGATGAAGTAGTAGACCATGCCCAGGTAGCCGGCCGTGAGGATGAAGCCCACGGCGTTATGGCCGTACCACCACTGGATCATGGCGTCCTGCACGCCGCTGTAGGCGGAGTACGACTTGCCGGCCGATGCCGGCATGACGGCGCCATTGACCACGTGCAAAATCGTCACGGCCAGGATGTAGGCGCCGAAGAACCAGTTGGCCACGTAGATATGCTTGACCTTGCGCTTGATCAAGGTGCCGAAGAACACGATCGCATACGCGATCCAGACGACGGCGATGAGCAGGGCGATAGGCCACTCGAGTTCGGCGTATTCCTTGCCGCGGGTCAGGCCCATCGGCAGGGTGACGACGGCGGCCAGGATCACGGCTTGCCAGCCCCAGAACGTGAAGGCGGCCAGCTTGTCGGAAAACAGGCGCACCTGGCACGTGCGTTGCACGACGTAGTACGAGGTGGCGAACAGGCCGCAGATGCCGAAGGCGAAAATCACGGCATTCGTGTGCAGCGGACGCAAGCGTCCATACGTCAGCCATGGTATGTCGAGGTTCAGGGCAGGCCATGCCAGCTGCGCGGCGATGATAACGCCAACCAGCATGCCGATGATGCCCCATACCACAGTAGCGACCGCGAATTGCTTCACGATCTTGTAGTTATAGTTCAGCGATTGATCCACAAAGACTCTCCCTGGAATTACTATTTATGATGGTGGCCAGAGAGTAAGTGTTTGACCGCTAAAAAACTTTGATGTGGATCAAAATTCCCCAGATGAAATAGGCGTAGTTAACTGACATCAAAATAAAACGCGATTCAGCTAAAAAAAGCCATGCAAGATCCCTGCAACACGGGCTGGATGAGGGGCTGAAAGCAGCGCCGCCAGGCAGTCGCAATCAGGCGCGCGGCGCTTCGTCGGATGCCGTCGTCTCGGTCGCGTCGTCGTCCTGCAGCACGCGCAAGCCCGGTCCCACCAGGTCGTCGAACTGGCCGCCGTCCGAGGCCGTGAAGAAGACCCACAGGGCGATGAAGACGACGACGATGCTGAGGGGGATGAGGAGGTAGAGCGCTTCCATGGTTCAGGCTTTCCGCAGGCGCAAGGCGTTGGCGATGACGACGGCCGAGCTGGCGGCCATGCCGACGCCGGACAGCCACGGGTTCAAGAAGCCCAGCGCGGCGGCAGGGATGGCCGTCACGTTGTACAGGGTGGCCCAGCCCAGGTTTTCGCGGATGATGCGCATGCTGCGCGCGGCCGTTTTGGCCGTGTCGAGCACGGAGCGCAGCTGGCTCGACAGCAGCACCGTGTCGGCATGCGCCTGCGCCAGCGCGGCGCCCGAGCCCATGGCGAAGGAGACGTCGGCCGCGCTCAGCACGGCGGCGTCGTTGATGCCGTCGCCGACCATCGCCACCACGGCGCCCGTCGCCTGCAGCTGCTGCACGAAATCGAGCTTTTCATCGGGCAGGCACTCGCCGCAGGCCGTGCCGATGCCCAGTTCCGCCGCCACGCTTTGCGTCAGCGCTTCCTGGTCGCCGCTGAGCAGCACGACCTGCTTGCCGCGCCGGTGGAAATACGCGACGACTTCGCGCGCTTCCGGGCGCAGCGCATCGCTGAGCAAAAAGCGCGTCAGCCAGCGGCCCTGCATGCCCAGGTACAGCGGCGTCATGCCCTGCACGCCGACGGCCGTGTCGCCCAGCGGCGGCCCGGCGATGGCGGCGACAAAGGCTGCATTGCCCAGCCGGTAGCGCACGCCGTCGATCACGCCTTCGAGTCCCTGCCCCTGCACTTCCTGCAAGTTTTCCGCATGCGCGCGCGGCTGTTCCTTGGCCGCATCCATGATCGCTTGCGCCAGCGGATGGGCGCTGCCCGCTTCCAGCGCGGCCGCCACCTGCAGGCAGGCGTCATCCGTCATGCCGCCCAGGCCCTCGACCTGCTGCAGCACGGGCCGGCCCAGGGTCAGGGTGCCCGTCTTGTCGAAGACGATGTGGGTGGCGCGGTGCAGGGTTTCCAGCACATGCGGCTGGACGATCAGCACGCCGCGCCGCAGCAGGCTGTCGGTGGCGGCGGCCAGCGCCGTCGGCGTGGCCAGCGACAGCGCGCACGGGCACGACACGACCAGCACGGCGATGGCCACGGGCCAGGCCTGCGACGCATCGTGCCAGCTCCAGAAGGCGAACACGGCGCCGGCAAAGAGCAGCAGGCCCAGCACGAACCAGGCGGCCACCTTGTCGGCCCACTGCGCGATCTGCGGCTTGCCGCTGCCGGCCCGTTCGATCAGCTTTAACAGGTCGGACAGGGTGCTTTCGCGCGCCGGTTTGAGCACGCGCAAGATGATCGCCGCGCTGGCGTTGATGGCGCCGCCCGGCACCCGTTCGCCTGTTTTCCTGCGCTGGGCCGCGCTCTCGCCCGTCAGCAGCGATAAATCGAGCGCGCTCGTGCCCTCGACGATGACGCTATCGGCGGCGATCGCCTCGCCCGGTTTGACCAGAATCACGTCACCGACGGCCAGGCTGCCGGCCGGCACCAGGGTGGTGGCGCGGTTGTCCGGGAAGCCCGCCATCAGCGAGGCCGAGGCGGGCAAGGCGTGCTGCAGGCGCTCGAGGGCCGAGGCGGCCTTGCGGCGCGCCTGCAGTTCGAAATAGCGGCTGCACAGCAGCAGGAAGATGAACATCGTGGCCGAGTCGTAATACACCTCGCCGCGGCCCGTAAACGTCGCCACCACGCTGCCGCAGAAGGCCGCCAGGATGCCCAGCGCCACGGGCACGTCCATGCCCAGGGTGCGCGCGCGCAGGCTGGCCCAGGCGCCCTGGAAAAACGGCATGGCCGAATAGCAGATGGCCGGCAAGGTCAGCAGCAGGCTGGCCCAGCGCATCAGGCTGGCCATATTGTCGTCCAGCGTGCCATCCTCGGCCAGGTAGGCGGGCGCCACGTACATCATCACCTGCATCATCGACAGGCCGGCGACGAACAGCTGGCGCCCCAATGTCTTGCTGGCTTTCTGCAGGCGCTCGTCATGGCGCACGGCATCGTAGGGATAGGCCGTATAGCCGACTTGCCGCACGGCTTGCAGGATATCGCCCGGTTCGCACTGCGCGCGGCTCCAGCGCACGTACAGGCGTTCCGTGGCGACGTTCAGGCTGGCCGCCTGCACGCCGGGCAGGCGCGTCAGCTGGCGCTCGATCAGCCAGACGCAGGCGGCGCAGCGTATGCCTTCGACGGACAGCGTCGCTTCGCAGCTGCTGGCGTCGCGCGCGAATTGCGCGTCGTCATTGCTGTACAGATGCAGTTCGGGCGGCATCAGGGTGGCATCAAATGCGTTGACGGCGTATTCGTCGCGGTCGCGGTAATACGCGCTCTGGCCGATGTCGACGATGGTCTGCGCCACCGCTTCGCAGCCGGGGCAGCACATGGCGCGCGGCTCGTCGCCTATGGTGACGTACCAGTGGGAACCGGCGGGCACGGGCAAGCCGCAATGGAAGCAGGCGGCGGGTTTCAGGACAGCATTCATACGATTCTCTTCATGGATGGCCCGTGACGCACAGGGCGTCGAGCCAGCCCAGCGATACGCCATGGGCCGCGCGCAGCAAGCCCAGCACGCCAAAGCCCAGCACCAGCACGCCGCTGGCGATGCGCACGGGACGGCGCTGCAGCTGCGCGCGCAGCCGCGTGCCCAGCAAGCCCATGCCCAACAGCATGGGCAGGGTGCCGAGGCCGAAGGCGCCCATGGCGGCCGCGCCGCCCAGGGCCGAGCCTTGCAGCATGGCCGTCAGCAAGGCGCTGTAGACCATGCCGCACGGCACCCAGCCCCACAGCCCGCCCACGGCCAGCGCCTTGCACGGCGTATCCATCGGCATCAGGGGTTTCAATAAGGGGCGCACGCGGCGCCAGATCAGGTTGCCGGCGGCCTCCAGGTGCGCCAGGCCGCGCCAGGCATCCATCAGGTACAGGCCCAGGGCGACGAGCATCAGGTTGGCCAGCCAGTAGCCGGCCACTTGCAGCGCGGCGAGGTGCAGCATGCCGGCGCCGGCCAGGCTGCCGGCCACGGCGCCGGCCAGCATGTAGCTGCCGATGCGCCCGCCGTTATACGCGAGCACGCGCAGCACGTTCGAGTGCAAGGTTGTCTGCCATGCGGGGCGCGCCACGGCGATGGCGATCACGGGGCGGGCGGCCTGTGCCGGTGCAGCGCCGCTGAGCGACAGCGCGCCGACGATGCCGCCGCACATGCCGATGCAGTGCACGCTGCCGGCCAGGCCGACCAGGAACATGGGCACGAGGCTGAGGGCGTTCATCGGCGCTGCGTTACACGGTTTTCGAGTAGCGCAACGGCTGCACGGCGTCCGGCGCGGCGTTGGCGCGGGCCAGGGTCAGGTAGCGGTCGAAGACCATGCAGATATTGCGGATCAGCAAGCGCCCTTTCGGCGTCACCGTCAGCCAGTCTTCCTCGATGACGAGCAGGCCGTCGCGCGCCAGCTCGCGCAGTTTTTCCAGCTCGGCGGCGAAATAGCTGCGGAAGGTCACGGGATGGGCCTGTTCGATGGTGGCGATCGACAGTTCGAAATTGCACATCAGCATCTGGATGATGATACGGCGCAATAAATCGTCCGTATCGAGCTTGATGCCGCGCGCGATCGGCAGCACGCCTTCGTCGAGTCTTTCGTAGTACGCGTCCAGCGTCTTTTCATTCTGGCTGTAGACGGCGCCCACGGAACTGATGGCCGACACGCCGCAGGCGATCAGGTCCGCTTCCGCGCGCGTCGAGTAACCCTGGAAGTTGCGGTGCAAACGGCCCTGGCGCTGCGCCACGGCCAGGTCGTCCGTCGGCTTGGCGAAATGGTCCATGCCGATGTAGACATAGCCGGCCGCCGTCAGGCGCGCGATGCACAGGCCCAGCATGGCCAGCTTGGTGGCGCTGTCGGGCATGTCGGCGTCGAGGATGCGGCGCTGCGGCTTGAACAGGTGCGGCATGTGCGCGTAGTGGTACAGGGCGATGCGGTCGGGACTGGCGGAAATCACCTTGCGCAGGGTTTCCGTCATCGTTTCCAGGTTTTGCTTCGGCAAGCCGTAGATCAGGTCGATGCTGATCGAGCGGAAACCGGCGTCGCGCGCGGCCTGCATGATGGCCACCGTTTCCACCTCCGGCTGGATGCGGTTGACGGCTTTTTGCACGTCGGCGTCGAAATCCTGCACGCCCAGGCTGATGCGGTTGAAACCCTGTGCGCGTAGCGAAAACACGCGTTCGCGCGACACGCTGCGCGGGTCGATCTCGATCGAATACTCGCCATCTTCATCGGAGGCGAAGTCGAAATGCTGGCGCAAATGGGCCATCAGTTCGTCCATCTGCTTTTCGCTCAGGTACGTCGGCGTGCCGCCGCCGAAGTGCAGCTGTTCGATCTGGTTCATGCCGGCAAACAGCTTGCCCTGCATGGCGATTTCCTGCTTCAGATAGCTGAGGTAGGTGGCGGCTTTGCTGCGGTCTTTCGTGATGATCTTGTTGCAGGCGCAGTAGTAGCACAGGGTGTCGCAGAACGGCACGTGCACGTACAGCGACAGCGGACGGCGGCCGCCGCGCATGCGCAGCGCGGCCAGGGCTTCAAGGAAATTACCGTAGCCAAATTCCCCGTTGAAACGGTCGGCGGTCGGGTAGGACGTGTAGCGGGGGCCGGACTGGCTCATCTTGCCGATGATGACCGGGTCGAATTCGACGACCGCATCCAGTTCGGCGGAAGCACTGCTGAGTAGTGTAGGCATGATATGTTTTAAGTCTTGAAAGGTTTAGGCGGCCAGGCGTTTCAGGCCGCTGGGCTTGCCGGCTTGCGTAGCGCTTGCGGCGCCCGATTTGCCGCCAGGCATGGCGACACGGCGCGGCGGCGGCATCTTGCCGAAATTGAACAGGCTCACGGCTTGCGACAGGCTGGCCGCTTCTTCCGCCAGGCGCGTGGCGGCCGCGGCCGCTTCTTCCACGAGGGCCGCGTTTTGCTGCGTCACCTGGTCCATGTGGGCGATGGCCTGGTTGACCTGGTCGACGCCGATGCTCTGCTCGCGCGAGGCGATGGAGATTTCCTGCATGATGGCCGTCACCTGCTGCACCGAGCTGACCACTTGCTCCATGGTGGCGCCGGCGCGGTTGACCTGCAGCATGCCGGCGCCCACCTTGCCGACGGAAATTTCAATCAGCTGCTTGATGTCCTTGGCCGCCAGCGAGGAGCGCTGCGCCAGGTTGCGCACCTCGCCCGCGACGACGGCAAAGCCCTTGCCCTGTTCGCCGGCGCGGGCCGCTTCCACGGCCGCGTTCAAGGCCAGGATGTTGGTCTGGAAGGCGATGCCTTCGATCAAGCCGATGATGTCGACGATTTTCTTTGACGAGGTGTTGATGTCGTCCATGGTGGTGATCACCTCGGCGACGATTTCGCCGCCCTGCACGGCCACTTTCGAGGCGGCCACGGCCAGCTCGTTGGCCTGCACGGAATTGTCCGCATTCTGTTTCACGGTCGACGAGAATTCCTCGATGCTCGAGGCCGTTTCTTCCAGGCTGGCCGCCTGCGATTCCGTGCGGCCCGACAAGTCCATATTGCCGACGGCGATTTGCTTGGTGGCCACGGCCATGGTTTCCACGTTGATGCGCACGTCGCGGATGGTGGCGATCAGGTTGCTGTTCATCTGCTGCAGCGCGCGCAGCAATTGCCCCACTTCATCCGTGCTGTCCGTTTCAAAACTGCCCGACAGGTCGCCGGCGGCGATCGCGCGCGCGCCGTTCAGGGCCTTGCCCAGCGGTTTGAGCACGGACATGCGCAAGGTGTACCAGAGGAAGACGTTGATCAGGAAGCCGAACAGGGTGGCGCCGAAAATGGCGTAGTTGGTGATCTCGCCGCCGCTGGCGAACAGGCTGATGATGCACACCAGCAGTTGCAGGCAGTTGACGATGGAGGTGGCGGCCCAGATGCGCAGGTTCAGCGACATGTGCGTCAGGCTGTGCAGCAGGTGCGCCAGGCCGGGGCGCACGATCTGCCCGTGCTTGATGACGATCTTGCCGTCTTCCTGGTTGCGGATGGCCGCGTACGCTTCCTCGGCCGCCTTCACCTGGTCCTTGTCCGCCTTCACGCGCACGGACATGTAGCCGATGGTCTTGCCCGCTTCGCGGATGGGCGTGACGTTGGCGCGCACCCAGTAAAAGTCGCCGTTCTTGCAGCGGTTCTTGACCAGGCCCGTCCACGGCGTGCCGGCCTGGATCGAGGCCCACAGGTCGGCAAACGCCTCGGCCGGCATGTCCGGGTGGCGCACGATGTTTTGTGGCGAGCCGAGCAGCTCTGCCTCGCTGAAGCCGCTGACCTGGCTGAAGTAGGGATTCACATACACGATATTGCCGTTCATATCCGTTTTCGACACGATGGCCTGATCGTCCAAGACGAGGACTTCACGGTTAGTCACTGGCAAATTTTGGCGCATGGTCGCGGCTTCCTGATCAGTTGAATAAGTAATTGGTGGGTAAGACTTGCACGATTGCAAGAACGGAGATCAGTGTAAGGAGTCGCCTACGCAAATTTATTGATGTAGATCAAAATCCCCCAGATTGGTTCGGCTAATTTGCCGTGGCTCCACTGCGTGTATCGGTTTCCCCATGGCAGGTTTTCGTTTACAGTATCAATTTGGCTATTTCTTTTGCCAGGTATCATCTTTTTCGTACGGTCATCACTGGAGCAGCATGGGTTTTTTCGATTTCTTCCGCGCCCGTCCCACGCCTGACGGCTTTGCGGACCTCGTCCTGCGCCAGATCGGCCAGCGCGGGCCGGCGCGGGCATGCCATTACGAGGCGGCGCAATTTCGCATCATCTTCGACGGCGATGCCCAGCAGATTTTCAACCTGGACAACGCCTACCGCGATTACTGCGCCGCGCCGCGCAAGCAGCGGCCGCACGTGCTGCAAAACTACCTGGCCGGCATCGACGTGCCGGGCTTGCCGGCGACCTTTGCCGAGGCGCGGGACAGCCTGATGCCCGTGATCCGCAGCCGCAGCCAGGGCGACTATCTGCGCCTGCTGGCCTTGCGCCAATCGCCGCGCCCGGCCGTGGCCGATGCCTGGCAAGCCCTCGACGACGATGCCCTGATTCTGCTGGCCTACGACACGCAGGCGTCGATGTCGACCATCGGCCAGGCCACCCTGGCGCAATGGGGCGTGACCTTCGAGCAGGCGCTGGCGGTGGCCATGGACAACTTGCGCGAGCGCACGCCGCACAGCTTCGTGGCGCTTGGGGACGGGCTGATGATGGGCGAATGGCACGATGCCTACGATTCCTCGCGCCTGCTGCTGCCCGACCTGCTGTACCGCGCCTGTGCCGGCGGCGAGCCGCTGGTGATGATCCCCACGCGCGGGCGTTTCCTGCTGGCCTCGTCGCACAATGTGGCGGGGCAATTGGCGATGGTCGCCCTGGCCGACCAGCTGATGCAGGACGAGGGCCGGCACGTGTCGCCCGCCATGTATGGCGTACGGCAAGGAAGAATCGTCGCCTGCCAGCCCACGGACGGGGCCGTTGCTGCGGCCCTGGCGCGCCTGCAAACGATGATACGGGCCCATCACTATGGCGAGCAGAAGCAGGAATGGGATGAACTCAACGACAGCCTCGGCGAGGAGGTGTTCGTGGCTACCTGCATGCTGTTCCAGCCGAAGGAGAGCGAAGGCGTGGTGTCGCTGGCGACGTGGACGCGCGGCGTCGACACCTTGCTGCCGCGCACCGATATCGTTGCCATGGTGGTGCCCGACGCGGCTGGCGGCGACAGCGTCACGAAGATGCTGGCGTGGCACGAGGCGCTGGCTATCGGCGGCGAGCTGATGCAGGAAGTCGATTGCTACCCGGTACGCTATCGCGTGCGCGATTTTCCCGACCCGCAGCACCTGGCGGCGGCGCCGGCCTGGGACAGCTAAGGGCGCCAGCGCCTAGTCCGCGCCGGCCGTCAGCGGGCGCAGCTTGCCCACGGCGTAGCCTTGCGCATAGTCAATGCCCAGGTCGCGGATGATGGCCAGCGTCGCCGCGTCTTCCACGTACTCGGCCACCGTTTGCAGGCCCATCACGTGGCCCACTTCATTGATGGCCTTGACCATGGCGCGGTTGATGGCGTTGCTGGCGATGTCGCGCACGAAGACGCCGTCGATCTTCAGGTAATCGACGGGCAAGGCTTTCAGGTAGCCGAACGAGGAAAAGCCGCTGCCGAAGTCGTCGAGCGAGAAGCGGCAGCCGAGGGCCTTGAGCTTGTGCATGAAGGCCTGCGCCTTGGGCAGGTTGGCGATGACGGCCGTTTCCGTGATTTCAAAGCAGATCTGTTCGGGCGCGATCGCGTATTGCACGAACTGCTCGGTGATGTAGTCCTGCAAGCCCGTGTCGGCCAGCGACATGCCCGACAGGTTGATCGAGTACAGGGCCGGCGCGCGGCGGCGGCTTTCCACCAGTGCGGCGAGCGGCGGCAGGCTGTCGCGCACGCTCTGGATATGATGGCAGACGGCGCGGATCACCCAGCGGTCGATGGACAGCATCATGTCGTAGCGTTCGGCGGCGGGAATGAAGGCGCCGGGCAAGATCAGGTCGCCCTTGCTGTTGCGGATGCGGATCAGCACTTCGTCGTGGTGTTCCGCGCTGTCGCGCAGGTGCACGATGGGCATGGCGTACAGGCGGAAATAATCGTGCGTGAACGCTTCGTTCAGGCGCGAAATCCACAGCATTTCGCCATGCCGCTGCGCCAGCATGACATCCGATTCCTGGTACACGTGGATGCGGTTGCGGCCCTGCTCCTTGGCCAGGTAGCACGCCTGGTCGGCCGCGCTCAGCAGCTCGCTCATGGATTTGCTGTCCTGGTTGATTTCGACGATGCCGATGCTCACGCCCAGCTCGAAGCTGCGTTCGTCCCAGGCGAAACGGAATTCGCGGATGGACTGGCGCAGCTGCTCGCCGATCAGGCGCGCATGCTCGAGCGGACAGTGCGGCAGCAGCACGCCCAGTTCGTCGCCACCGAGGCGCGCCAGGATGTCGCTGTCGCGCATCTGTCCCTGCAGCATTTTCGCGAGCAGCTGCAGCAACACGTCGCCGGCGCCGTGGCCGCAGGTATCGTTGATGACCTTGAACTGGTCGAGGTCCAGGTACAGCAGCGCATGCACGTGGCCATCCTGCTTGGCCGTGCGCAGGGCGCCGGCCACCAGGTGTTCGAACTCGCGCCGGTTGATCAGGCCCGTCAGGGTGTCGTGCGTGGCTTGCCACGACAGCTGCTGGCTCAGCTTGCGCTCGTGGCTGACGTCGCGAAACACGACGACGGCGCCGAGGATGTCGCCGTCGCGCGACCAGATCGGCGCGGCCGATTCCTCGACGGCGATGCGCCGCCCTTCGCGCGTGATCAGCTGCGTGTGCGTGGACATGCCGATGGCCTGGCGCAGGCGCAAACACTTGATGGCCACGTGCTCGGGCGCCTGGCCCGTGTGTTCATCGACCAGGTTCAGCGTTTGCGCAATGTCGAGGCCCTCGGCCATCGGGTGGCTCCAGCCCGTCAACTGTTCGGCCACGCGGTTCAGGTAGCGCGTCTTGCCCTGCGGGTCGGTGGTCATCACGCCGTCGCCGATGGAACTGAGCGTCACTTCGGCCAGTTCCTTGCGCTCGGCAATCATGAGTTCGCGCGCCCGGTGTTCGGTGACATCCCAGATGATGCCCAGCGTGCGCTCGGGCCGGCCTGCCGCATCCATGAACACTTGCGCCTTCGCCGCCAGCCAGTGTTCGCTGCCGTCGGGCCAGACGACGCGGTATTGCAGCGCATAGCCGTCGCGCCGGCGCACGCCCTCCTGCAGCACGGCCACCACCTTGTCGCGGTCGGCGGCATGCACGCAGTCGAGAAAGGCGTGGAAGGAATGCGTGAGGGCGCGCTCCTCCAGGCCCAGCAGGGCCGCCCCCCTGGCCGACCAGCTCACCGAGCCGTCGATGACCCGGCCCGCGACGATGCGCGAATCCCAGATCGCCATGTGCGCCGCTTCCAGTGCCATTTGCAATCGTTTTTGCTGGTCGCTCATCGCCCTTTCCCGACATGGATATGCTCATAGCGTAGACTCGCCGGCACGCATTAGGTTCCCGTCGCCTCGGCCGGCGTGGCCGCCGTGGCGCGCGCCACGTCACGCACGTTCTTTTGCACGGCCACGGCGGCAAACAGGCTCAACAGGAAGGCCATCGCATAGAAGCCCTTTTCGCTGTTGTGCAGGGTGGCATTCCACAGGCCGGCCGTCAGCAGCAGCAAGGCCAGCAGCACGGAAATCCAGCACAGGCCGAAGTAGATGCCGGTGACGGCGATGCCCTCGGCGCGGTCGCGCACGGATTTTTGCAGCGAGATGGCGGCGAACAGGCCGTACAGGAGGAGGGTGAAATAATAGCCCTTCTCGTTGAGCGCCATGGTGGCGTTCCACAGGCCCGACAGGTAGGTGATGGCGCCGATCAGCAGGGCGGCCCAGGAAGCGCCGATAAAGGCGCTGCTCGGGCGTTGGACGGGGGATGGCAGCATAGGATCTCCATGGACGGGCTGGCGCCGCCGGCATGGCCGCAGCGGCAGGCACGGATGCGCCTGCCGCTCCATGAGAACAGAAAGCTTACTTGCCCGGTTTGACCAGGCGCAACAAAGCCGAGACGGCCGTGACGCCGGCCAGCACCAGGCCGCCGGCGATGACGCCGGCCACCGCGTTGATCAGGCTCGGCGTGACGGCCGCCAGCACGGGACCGATGCCGGCCACGCCGCCCACGGCCGCCTCCGCGTGGTGCAGCATGGCGCTGGCCCACGGCCAGCCGTGCGTCAAAATCCCGCCGCCGACCATGAACATGGCCAGGGTGCCCACCACGGAGAGAAACTTCATCAGTTTCGGCGCCGCCGACACCAGCATGCGGCCAAAGCCGCGCACGCCATCCATCAGCGCGCCCGCGCCCTTGCGCGCGGCCAGGTAAAAGCCCGCGTCGTCGAGCTTGACGATGCCGGCCACCAGGCCATACACGCCCACCGTCATGATGATGGCGATGCCGACGACGACGGCCACCTGCTCGGCGAAGGTGGCCGCGGCCACCGTGCCCAGGGCGATGACGATGATTTCCGCCGATAAAATGAAATCGGTGCGGATGGCGCCCTTGATCTTGTCCTTTTCCAGCGCCACGAGGTCCACTTGCGGGTCGCGCAGCGCCTGCGCCAGCTCGGCCTTGTGGCTGTCGTCCGGGTGCAGGTATTGATGCGCGATCTTTTCGAAGCCTTCGAAGCACAGGTAGGCGCCGCCCACCATCAGCAGCGGCGTGATGGCCCACGGCGCAAACGCGCTGATGGCCAGCGCGGCCGGCACGAGGATGGCCTTGTTCTTCATGGAACCGACGGCGACGGCCCACACCACGGGCAACTCGCGCTCGGCGCGCACGCCGGCCACCTGCTGCGCGTTCAGGGCCAGGTCGTCGCCCAGCACGCCGGCCGTCTTCTTGGCGGCCACCTTGGTCATCAGGGAAACGTCATCGAGGATGCTGGCGATGTCGTCGAGCAGGGCCAGCAGACTGGAGCCGGCCATCTCAGCGCGCTCCCATGGCGGCGGCGGGGAATGGTTGGGCTAGGAAAGTGTTGTTTTTCATGATGTTATTCTTGGTTGTACGGCAAGGGATGACGTTGCTAAGGCATGACTGCGATCTTACCCCAGGCATGGCCGGCAGCGCCGCACGGGGCGGGGTAAAATTGCTTTTATTCACCATTTTCTGGACGCCGCATGCATTTTGCCACCTGGATCGCCTTTGTCTTCGCCGCCACCATCATCGCCGTCTCGCCCGGCTCGGGCGCCGTGCTGTCGATGTCGCACGGCCTGTCGTACGGGGTGAAAAAGGCCAGCGCCACCATCCTCGGCTTGCAGCTGGGGCTGCTGGTGGTGCTGTTCATCGCGGGCGCCGGCGTCGGTTCCCTGCTGCTGGCCTCGGAAGTGGCCTTCAATATCGTCAAGACGGTGGGCGCGCTGTACCTGATCTACCTGGGCCTGTCGCAGTGGCGCGCCAAGGTGGCCGTGGCCGGCGACCTGCATGCGGCCAGCGCGCTGCCGTCGCTGCATCGGCGCGTGCTGACGGGCTTCTTGACGAACGTGACGAATCCGAAGGGCATCATCTTCATGGTGGCGGTGTTGCCGCAATTCATTAGCGCCACGGCGCCCGTGTTGCCGCAGCTGCTGATCCTGGCCGTCACCATGTGCACGATCGACTTGCTCGTCATGCATGGCTACGCCTTGCTGGCGTCATCCATGCAGCGCTTCTTCCGCGACGCCCGTGCCGTGAAAAAGCAGAACCGCTTCTTTGGCGGCCTGCTGATGGCCGTCGGCACGGCCTTGTTCTTCGTCAAGCGGGGCGCGCACGCGGCTTCCTGAGCCAGGTCAACATGCAAACATTTGTAAGCCCGCTTGCGATGCCGGCCGAAGAGGGCTGTAATCCAGTCATGTCATCCTTGTAAGTCTTGCCTGGAGCGCTGCCATGCGTCCGACCCTGTCCTTCCCCCTCCTGAAAATCGTGTGCGCCGTGCTGCTGTCGTCGGCGTGCGCGCTGGCCCTGGCCGAGGACCCGCCCGCCCGCGTGGGGCGCCTGTCCACCGTCGAAGGCCAGGTGCTGGTGCGCGCCGGCGATGGCGAGGCGCAGGAGGCCCTGCTGAACTGGCCCGTCACGACGGATAACCGTTTAAGTACCATGCGCGGCGCGCTGGCCGAGTTTCGCGTCGGCGCGGCCGCCGTGCGCCTCGATGGCGATTCCGAGCTGGAAGTGAGCGAACTCGATGACGACAGTTTCAAGCTGCACCTCAGTTATGGCAGCGTCAGCGTGCGCGTGCGCAACCCGGACGCGCTGCGCGGCCTCGAACTGACGACGCAGCAGGCGCGCGTGACCCTGGCCCAGCCGGGCTGGGTGCGCATCGATGCCGGGCGCCAGCCGGGCACCAGCGTCGTCAGCGTGCTCGAAGGCGTGGCCGACGTGGATGGCGCGACGGGCAGCGTGACCTTGCGCGCCGGCAAGCGCGCCGAACTGACGGACGAGGAGCTGCGCACGGGCGCCCTGCAGCGCGTGGCCTTCGACCACTGGCCCGAAGCCTTGCCCGCCGCCGCGCCGGCCCTGCGCTATGTCACCGAGGATACGACCGGCTATGAAGAGCTGGACCGTTACGGCGCCTGGCAGGACGATACCGAGTATGGCCCGCTATGGCTGCCCACCACGGTAGCTGCCGGCTGGGCGCCGTACAGCGACGGGCGCTGGACGTGGATCGCGCCGTGGGGCTGGACCTGGGTCGACAACGCGCCGTGGGGCTATGCGCCTTCGCATTACGGCCGCTGGGTACTGCTGGGCCACCGCTGGGGCTGGGCGCCGGGGCGCGACCGCGCGCGCGTGCCCTGGGCGCCGGCGCTGGTGGGCTGGGTCGGCGGCGCACATGGGCCACAGCATGGATCGCGCCCCGGCGTGGGCTGGTTCCCCCTGTCGCCGCACGACCGTTACGTGCCCGGCTACCGCGCCAGCGCCGACTATGAACGCCGCATCAACCGCGTCGCCGATGGCCGCCGCCCCGTGACGGGCGAACGCGACCGCCGTCCAGGCATGACGATGCTGCCCGGCGAGCGTTTCGGCACGCAGCGCACGGTCGACGTGCCGCGCCGCGACCGCACCACCATGCCGCCGCCCGTCATGCAAAGTTTGCCCTTGAGCACGGCGCCTCCGCCGGCCGGCAACTGGCAGCGTCCGACCGAACGGCCGCGCATGGACAACCGCACGGACAACATTCCCCGGCGCGACTGGGTCAACCGCCCGGGCCGCCTGCAGACGGACGACGGCCAAGCGCGCGTGGCGCCCCGTCCGCTGATGCCGCAGCGCCCGCCCGTGCCGCCGCAGCCATCCGCGCCGCCCGTGCCGGCACAACCCGTGATGCCAGCCATGCCGGCCTTGCCACCCGTGCAAGACCAGGTGGGCCGCCAGCCCGGCTGGCGTGGCGAGGCGTATCCGCGCCATGAGCGGGCGCCGCGTCCCGTGATGGAACGCCCGGCCGATGCGCCGCGCCAGGATGGTGGCCGGTGGGAGCGCGGCAACCGCCGCGAGGTGTTGCAAACGGCGCCGCCGCCTTCACCGCCGCCAGCGATGCCGGCGCCGGCGCCGCGTCCCGCGCCGGAAGCGCGCGGCGGCGAGCGCGGTGCCGAGCGCGCCAGTGCCGCGCGTGAACGGGCGCATGAGCGGGGCAGCGAGCGCGGCGGTCCCGGTCGCAGCGGCCGCGTGCAGGAACAGGAGCGCTGAACGAGGCATTGGCGCCGGGCCGATTCCCGTCTGGTCGCGCCGTATGGACGTTCAGGCCGTCAAACCGGCAGTTCGTCACATGCCGGAGGCAATGCCGCGGTGTTTTCTCTACAGTAGGTGCATTGCAGAACAGCGCAATGCCGCACGTAGTGACAGCACCGATTTTTTCCCGCTATTTTGTCCAAACGAAATAGTTTTAAGCCAGCTTGCATAGCTGGCTTTTTTTTTCGCCATGCGGGCACCATCGCCGGCGCCATGGCAACGGGCGCATGCGTCCCCAAAGTTGGCTACAATACGCTTTTATGCAGCCGCCGCGCGATGTATGCTGCGCCGCCTGTCCTTACCGGCACTGATTGGATTTCCCATGCAAACCACCCCTCCTACCGAAGTCACGATTCCTCCCAGCGAATCGCTGATCGAATACCCGAGCGATTTTCCCATCAAGATCATGGGTCCGACGCATGTCGACTTCGCCCCGACCATGCTGGAACTGGTGATCAGCCACGATCCGACCTTCCACGCGGGCCGCATGGAAGAGCGCCCATCGGGCAAGGGCAATTACACGGGCCTGACCGTAACCGTGCGCGCCGTCAGCCGCGAACAGCTCGACGCCCTGTACATGGCGCTGTCGGGCCATCCGATGGTGAAGATCGTCATGTAAGCGTTGCCGCCGTCACGCTGGCCCGGCTCTTCGTGAGTAGCCAGACGGCGGCAAAGGCGCCACTGGCCGCCGCCGTTACCCACAGCAGGGGCTTTTCGCTGCCGTCGGTGATGGCGGCCAGCAGCGCGCCGCAGGCGGCCGTGATCGCCATCTGCACGAAGAAGAACAGGCCCGAGGCGCTGCCCGCCTGGGCGCCATACGGCTGCAGCACGGCCAGCTGGCAGGCCGGGATGGCCATGCCCACCGACACCATCACCAGCAGCATCGGCGCCACCAGCGACGCCACGTGCTGCGGCGCCAGGCTGCCTGCCAGCAACAAGCTGGCCGCCCCCGCCACATTGATCAGCACGGCCACGCCCAGCATGTGCTCGGCCCCCAGGCGCGGCCCCAGCGCGCGAAACAGGCTCGACCCCGCGATATAGCCGCTCACCGTCAGCGCGAACACCAGCGCATACGCGCCGGGCGACAGCTGCATGCCCCTTTGCAAGAGCACGGACGATTCCGCGATGAACGGGAAGTACGTGCAATACACGCAGCCGATGGCCAGCGCATAGCGCAGGAAATAGGCATCGCCCAGCAGGCGCCGGTACAGCGCCAGGGTATGTGCCTGCGGTGCGGTGTCGACGGGCCTGGTTTCCGGCAAGTAGGCGGCGATCAGTCCCAGCGACAGCCCCCCGAGCAGGCACAGCACGCCAAACACGGCGCGCCAGCCGAATGCCGCGTCGAGCACGCTGCCGGCCAGCGGCGCCAGGATCGGCGACAGTCCCATCACCATCGAGATGCGTCCCAGCATGCGCGCCTGCGTGGCGGGATCGAAGCGGTCGCGCACCATGACCCTGCCGATGATGGTGCCGCTGCAGCCGCCGAACGCCTGCAGCACGCGCGCGGCGATCAGCACGTGCACGTCGGAAGTCACCGTGCAAACGATGCTGGCGAGCACATAAATGCCCGTGCCGGCCAGCAGCACGGGGCGGCGTCCGTAGCGGTCGGCCAGCGGTCCGCAGGCGAGCATCGAGGCGGCCGAGCCGGCCATGAACAGGCTCAGCGTCAGTTGCAACTGCGCATCGCTGGCGTGCAGCGCATCGGCCATGGCCGGCAGCGACGGCAGGTAAATGTCGATGCTGATGCGCGACAGGCAGACCAGCAGCAGCACGATGCTGCCCCAGGCCCACAGCGGCAGGGATGTGTTTTTACTCATGTTTTCCAGACGCAAGATGGCATGGCGCGCCACGCTGGCGCACCGGAACGGTGAGAGTAGAATGGTTGTGGTGTAATGCGAAGTGCCAGTCATCACTTATTTCATTGGACCACTTGGACGACCATCATCATGCCGCGAGGAAAATCACCGCACGCCCTGGACTTGCCCCGCCCTACCAGCTGGCTCGACAAGGCTGGCGTCAACAAGCAGGATGGCGCGTATGAAGCGCTGCGCGCGGCCATCCTGACGAAGATGCTGCCGGCGGGCAGCCGCCTGCCGTCCAGCCGCACCCTGGCGGAACGGTGGGAGTTGTCGCGCGGCACCATCGAAACCGTGTTCGACCGCCTGCACGCGGAAGCGTACGTGACGCGCGTGCCCGGTTCCGGCACGCGCGTGTGCGCCGTCGTGCCGGAACGCTTCCTGATGGCCGGCCTGGATGACGCTCTCCCCGCCACGCTGGCCGCGGCGCCGGCACCCGCCTCGGACACGGGCGTGCGCGACGGCTTGCCCTTCGTGGCCCGGCGCGCCGACGCCAGCCTGTTTGCCATGGCCGCCTGGTCGAAGTGCGCGGCGCGGGCGCTGGCCGCCGCCACGCCGGAGCAGCTGTGCAGCGCCGATCCGGCCGGCCTGCCCCGGCTGCGCCAGCAGATCGCCGATTTCCTCGGCAAGTACCGCGGCATCCGCTGCGACCCGCAAGACATCGTCGTCACCACCGGCATCCGCCACGCGATCGACTTGCTGGCGCGCAGCATCGTGCGCGATGGCGACAAGGTGTGCCTGGAAGAACCGGGCTACCCGGCCGCGCGAGCCCTGTTCGCCCTCAGTGGCGCCGTGCCGGTGGACATTGCCGTCGACGCCGAGGGCATCGATTGCGCCGCCCTGCGCGCCCACGCCGACGCCTGCCTCGCGTATGTGACGCCGGCGCACCAGTCGCCGCTGGGCGTGACCATGTCCGTCACGCGCCGCCTGGCCCTGCTGGAATGGGCGAACGACAGCGGCGCCTGGGTGGTGGAGGACGATTACGACAGCGAATTCAATTACCACAGCGCGCCGCTGGCGGCCCTGAAGGCGCTGGACCAGTACCAGCGCGTGATTTATTGTGGCAGTTTCAACAAGACCCTGTTTGCCGGCCTGCGCGTGGGCTTCATGGTGCTGCCGCCCGGCTTGCGCGCGCAGCTGCTGCGCACCTTGCAGTTGACGGGCCGGTCCGTCGGTGTAACGGAACAGCTGGCGCTGGCCGCCTGGATGGAGGAAGGCGCCTTCGTGCGCCATTTGCGCCAGGCCAGGCTGGCCTACAAGGAGCGGCGCGACCTGCTGCTGGCTGTACTCGAGCAGACCGCGCCCGGACGCTACGCCATTTCCGGCCAGCAAGCGGGCTTCCATTGCGTGCTGTGGCTGCCGCCCGGCAGCGACGAGCGCGCATTTTGCGCGCGCGCGGCGCAGGAGGGGCTGGCGCTGCAGCCGCTCGGCGACTTTTGCCACAGCGCCAGGCTGGCGCCGGCCGTGCTGCTCGGCTACACGGCCCTCAGCGCCGCGCAGATACGCCACGCTGCCCAAAAATTGGGCAGGCTGCTGTTGCTGCCGGCCGCTGCGCCGGAATGAAACGGCGGCCTGGCTTATAATCACGGCTTCGCCGCAGCGTCCGCAGGGCGCCGGCAGCTGACCACAGAACCTGTCATGACCACCACCCGAACCGAAGCGGCGCTGATCCGCGAGCTGGGCCGCGTCGATTACGAGCCGACCTTTGCCGCCATGCGCGCCTTTACCGACGCGCGCACGACGGACACGCGCGACGAACTGTGGATCGTCGAGCATCCGCCCGTGTTCACGCTGGGCCTGGCGGCCGACCGCGGCCATTTGCTGGCCGGCGCAGCGATTGAAGAAAATTCGATCCCCGTGGTGCAGACGGACCGCGGCGGCGAAGTCACATTCCACGGCCCCGGCCAGGTGGTGATTTACCTGCTGATGGACTTGCGCCGCAACAAGCCGGGCGGCAAGCTGTATGCGCGCCAGTTCGTGCATAAAATCGAGCAAGCCATCATCAACGTGCTGGCGGCGTATAATCTCGCTGGCGAGCGCATCGATGGCGCGCCTGGCATTTATATTGCCGGCGGGCCAGACAAGGGTGCGAAGATCGCCGCGCTGGGATTGAAAGTGCGCGGCAATGGCTGCACCTACCATGGCGTGTCGCTCAACGTGGCGATGGACCTGGCGCCGTTTTCCTGGATTAACCCCTGCGGCTATTCCGGCCTGAAGACGGTGGACATGCGCAGCATGGGCGTGGTGGCGCCGCTGGCCGACGTGCAGCGGGCCCTGGCCCGGGAATTGACCGTATTACTCGATGTAACCGAGGTAAACAGCGCCGCAGGCGCGCCTCAGGCAGCGGATGCCTGAGCAAACAAACCAACATCGCCCGCAAGGGCTTGCAGCCATGACTTCTGAGACCATTTCCAGCACCGCCCCCGCCGCGACCGCCGCTCCCGCGTACAACCCGAGCGAAAAGCAAAAAGGCGCCAGCAAGACTTCGCGCATCCCGATCAAGATCATTCCGATCGAGCAAGTCGAGCGCCTGAAAAAGCCGGACTGGATCCGTGTCAAGGCCGCCTCGGCATCGACACGCTTCTATGAAATCAAGGACATCCTGCGCGAAAACAAGCTGGTGACCGTGTGCGAGGAAGCCAGCTGCCCGAACATCGGCGAATGCTTCGGCAAGGGCACGGCCACCTTCATGATCATGGGCGACAAGTGCACGCGCCGCTGCCCGTTCTGCGACGTCGGCCACGGCCGCCCGGACCCGCTGGACAAGGAAGAGCCGGCCAACCTGTCGAAAACCATCGCCAAGCTGCGTTTGAACTACGTCGTCATCACCTCCGTCGACCGCGATGACTTGCGCGACGGCGGCGCCGGCCATTTCGTCGAGTGCATCCAGCAAACGCGCGCCCTGTCGCCAAACACCCGCATCGAAGTGCTGGTGCCCGACTTCCGCGGCCGCCTGGAAAAAGCCCTGAACCTGTTCAAGGATGGCTTGCCGGACGTCATGAACCACAACCTGGAAACGGCGCCGCGCCTGTACAAGGAAGCGCGTCCCGGCTCCGACTACATGCATTCGCTGAAGCTGCTGAAGGATTTCAAGGCCATGTATCCGGACGTCAAGACCAAGTCCGGCATCATGGTAGGCCTGGGCGAGACGGACGAGGAAATCCTGCAAGTGATGCGCGACATGCGCGAGCACGACATCGACATGCTGACCATCGGCCAGTACCTGGCGCCATCGAACAGCCACCTGCCCGTGCGCCGCTACGTGCACCCGGACGTCTTCAAGATGTTCGAGGAAGAAGCGTACAAGATGGGCTTCACCCACGCCGCCGTCGGCGCCATGGTGCGCAGCTCGTACCACGCGGATGAACAGGCGCACAGCGCCGGCGTGGAATCGGCGCTGAATTTCTAAGCACCTTGCGCTGCATCAAAGCCGCCTGCTGAAGCTGGCGGCTTTTTTTTGCCTGTTCGAATCGTATGCGCCTCATCCGGCCCGGCGTTCTATACTGTCGTGTTGAAAAAGCATGGTTGACGGATAAGCTATGAGGTGAGGCATGGACGTACGCATCGATGCATCGTGGAAGGCGCGGCTGGCAGCTGATTTCGCCGAACCTTACTGGGAACGCCTGGCCGCCTTCGTGAAGGCGGACTATGCGGTGGGGCAGTGCTTTCCCCCGGGTAAATACATCTTCCGCGCGTTCGACTTGACGCCATTTGAGCAAGTGAAAGTCGTGATCCTCGGCCAAGACCCGTATCACACGCCGGGCGCGGCCATGGGTCTGTGTTTTTCCATACCGGAAGGCAATCCACCGCAGCCCAGCCTGCAGAATATCTTCAAGGAGCTGTCCACCGATGTGGGCGTGGCGCGCACGCGCACGGATTTGTCCGACTGGGCGCAGCAAGGCGTGTTCCTGCTCAATAGCGTGCTGACGGTGCGCGCCGGCGTGGCCGGCTCGCATGCGGGCAAGGGCTGGGAAAAGCTGACCGACAGCGCCATTCGCCACCTGTCCGCCGAGCGCAGTCATCTCGTCTTCATCCTGTGGGGCGGCTATGCGCAAGCCAAGCGCAGCCTGATTGATCCCGGCAAGCACCTGGTGCTGGCCGCGCCCCACCCTTCTCCCTTGTCGGCCAGTAAAGGTTTCTTCGGCAGCAAGCCGTTCAGCCAGGCCAATGCGTATCTGCAGGCGCATGGCCAGGCGGCCATCGCCTGGGGATAATTTTTGGAACCGGACGGCAACCGACAGCGGCAGGCGTTGCTCCCTGCCGCTGTCTTCGCGCGTAACTTTTAGAAGCTTGTCGACAAGCCGGCGTAGAGGCTGCGGCGGGCGCCATACTGCGGCGCCCCCACGCCGACGCCGGAACCGTCGCGCAGCAGATACGATTTATCGAACAGGTTGATCAGGGCCAGCCGTCCTTCCACCTTGCCGAGCGGCGTGTTTTTCCACGTATGCGTGAGCGCCGCATTGACGGTAAAGTAGCTGGGCAAATGGCCGGAATTCGGCGCGCCGCCCTCCGGAGTCATCCGCAGACCGCTGCCATAGAGGAAGTCAGCGCTCACTTGCGAATCGCCGAAGTGATAATGTCCGCCGCCCGACAGCGTGTATTTCTGGTCATGATCGAGGTAGACATAGTTCTTGCTGATGTAGTTCAACTCATCGGCGCCAAACAGGGCCTGGCCCGAATTGATGTTGCGCCCCTGCGCCTTTTGCGTGCTGGCGT
Source organism: Janthinobacterium sp. SUN118 (assembly GCF_030397695.1). Lineage (NCBI taxonomy): Bacteria > Pseudomonadati > Pseudomonadota > Betaproteobacteria > Burkholderiales > Oxalobacteraceae > Janthinobacterium > Janthinobacterium sp. SUN118. The sequence continues at coordinate 735,589 of NZ_JAPUBV010000002.1, forward strand.
TGAGGAACAGGCCCCAGTTTTTCTCGCTGTAGATGGCCGACAATTCCAGGCCCTTGGCGTAGCCGTCCGCATAGTTGAATGGCGTGAGGATCAGCGCCTGGCCGAACTGGCCTTCGTCGAGCAGGTTGTTGATCTTTTTATAGTACACATCGGCCGTCACGGTCAGTTGCGCATTCACCTGGTGGCTGATGCCGACGTCGTAGTAATGCGTGCGCTCGGACTTGACGTTGTCGGACTGGCCGATTTCCGGCGCGTTCGTCGTGTTCGCGTACAGGTCGATGCTGCCCTGCGCGGCCAGTTCCTGCGGCGGCGGCGTGAAGTAGCGCGAATAGCCGGCGTGCAGGGCCGTGCCCGGCGCGAGCTGGTAGGCCAGGTTGACGCGCGGGCTCCATTGTTGCTCGCTCGTGTAGGCCGAGACCTTGTCGAAGCGCGCGCCGTAGTTCAGGGTCAGGGGCTTGCTGATATGCCATTCATCCTGCAGGTAGAAACTGGCCAGCGTGCCCGTCTTGCCGCTGTTGTCCCGCACCGTGATGGGTGTGGTGGACGTTTGCGCGCCGTCCATGGCGGGGAAGACGGCCACCGTGTTGTCGCTCGTCGTCTTCTGGCGCGTGTAGGCCAGGCCCGCGCGCACGGTGTGGTCCGGGAGCAATTTGTAGCTGGCGTCGAACTGGGCGCCCGAGGCGCTGTTCGAGCGGCGCGAATCCGACGCCACGCCGTTGTAGATCAGGTCGCCAATGGCATCGGGCGTGAAGTGCAGTTCCGAATACTGGTGGAAGGCCGAGACCTGGTAATTGAGGTCGCCCAGGCTCTTTTGCAGCGACAGCACGAGGAAGCGGTTCACCTCGCGCTGGTTTTCATTCAGCTGCGACGACGGCAGGCTGGACGTGCCCGCCTGCGCATCGCTGTGGCCATCGAGCGAGAAGGCGGGCGCCTGGTTCGGATTGTTCGGGATCTGGAAGCGGCCGTTGTAGGTGCCGAACATGGCGCCCAGGCGCGTGTTGTCATCGAGGAAATACGACAGGCTGCCGAAGGACTTGTTCTGGCGCGTCTTGTCGTGCAGGGCGCTGCGCGTGTCTTGCGGGTTTTCCACGCCCAGGGCGTTACCCAGATAGCTGCCGGACAGGTAGTAATTGAACTTGCCGACGCTGCCGAAAAATTCGGCACTCGGTTCCACATGATCGTGGCTGCCAACGAGGATGCCGATGCGCCCGCCCGGCGTCATGCCGCCCTCCTTCGTTTCGATATCGACGATGCCGGCCGTGCGCAGGCCGAACTGGGCCGGCAAGGCGCCCGTCATGAAATCCGTATGGTCGATCAAGCGCGTGTCGATTGACTGGCCGAAGCCGCTGATGCTTTCCGGCAATTGCACGCCATTGATGCGGTATTGCACGTTGGCATGGTCGTCGCGCACGTGCAGGGCGCCGGAACCCTTCGAATCCTGCGACACGCCTGGCAGGCGCAGCAGCACTTCATTGAACGGCGTGTTGTCGCCCTGGCCCAGCATGCCGACCATGTGGCTGTCGATGCTGTAGATGGTGGTGCCGACTTTCGGCGACAGCTCGATGCGCGCGCTTTTCAGGTGGGCGGACGTGACTTCGACCTTTTGCATCTCTGGCGGCGCGGCATCGGCGGCCGTATCGGCAGGAGTGGCATCGGCTGCATGGGCGGACACGGTAAACAGGCTGGCAAGGGCGAGCGACAGCGCGCTCAGACGGGGAGTGTGTTGCATGGTAAACCTCAAAGATAGTCAACGCCAGGCGGCCCGGCGCGCATCGAAGCGCGGCAAGGGACCGCCTGAAAAAAGAAAAACAGCGTGGGAACTACAATGAGGCGGCAGGCGGGCCGCGCACGGGCGGCAGCAGGATGGCGGCGACGGGCGCCAGGGCGGCCGGCGCGGCGGCCAGCAAGCGGTACGGCAGTAATTGGGCGGGCGGCTCGGCGATGGCCGGCGGCACGGCGAAATCGGCCACCTTGTCGATGGCCGTGGCGCACAGCGCGCACTCTTCCGCGTCGAGGCTGGTCTTGTGCAGGTGCGAGGCGGCCGTCGACAGCAGGAACACGAGGGCCAGCGCACTGAACAGTGCCACGCACAGCCGCCACGGCGTGCGCGCGAGGACGGCGGCGCCGTGATGAGCAAGCTTGCGGGTGGGCTGGCGGGAAGACATGGGCGCATAGTAGCAAGAAAATCGCCCCGCTGTCAGCGCCTGTTGCAATTCATTTGCGCTACGGGGGCAGGACAGGATGCCAGCTGATAATGATTTTCACTCCGGGCCTTTCATGCTATCGTTCCGCAGCCCAAAATCCCCAGAGTCCCCCTTCATGTCCAAGCGCCCGATCAAATGGCTGTTAGCCAAGCTGCACCTGTATGCGGGCCTGTGGTTCGGCGCCCTGTTCGTCCTGCTGGGCTTGACGGGCTCGGCCATCGCCTGGATGCCGGAACTCGACGCCTGGCTGAATCCGACGTTGTTGCAGGCGAGCACACCCGCGCCTGGCCAGGCCTTCCAGGTGACGCCGCGCAGCGTGCAAACGGTGGTGGACCAGCTCACGGCCGACCCGGCCTACGGCAAGCCTACGCAACTCAATCCGCCGGCCGACGCGCGCGACGTGTATGTGGCGTCGTACCGCCAGCCAGCCAAGCCGTCCATGTTCAGCCAGGCCATCGTGCGCCAGGTGATGGTCGACCCCTACACCCTGCAAGTGAAGGGCGAGCGCGACTGGGGCCGCTTCGGCCTCACGCGTCCGCTGTTGATGTCAGGCATGTTTCATTTGCACCGCTATCTGTTGTCGGGCGACGCGGGCAAGACGCTCACGGGGATTTCCGGCGTGCTGCTGATGATGATGGCCCTCAGCGGCATCTATCTGTGGTGGCCGCGCCTGCAGTGGAAGGCGATCAAGCGCGCCCTGACGGTGTCGCATGGCGGGTCCTGGCCCCGTTTCAATTATACGTTTCACAAGGCGGCCGGTTTCTTTGCCGCCCCCGTGCTGGCCGTGCTGGCCTTTTCCGGCATCTATTTCAATTTGCCGCAGCTGGTGGTGCCGCTGGTGGCGCTCGTGTCGACGGCGCCGGACACGGCCAAACTGAAAAATCTGCAGAACGATGGCGCCGTGCTCGATGCGGGCCAGGCCATGGCCGCCGCGCAGACGCTGTATCCGCAGGCGCGCGTGTCGCGCATCGTGTTGCCGGCCAAGCCGGACCAGCCGTATGACGTGCGCGTGCGCCAGCCTGGCGAAATCGCCGACGGCGACGGCGCTACGCGCATCACGCTGGACGCGCGCAGCGGCTTGCCCCTGCGCATCCGCGATCCCTTGCGGGCACCGGCCGGCGACGTTTTCCTGGGCTGGCAATTCCCGCTGCATTCGGGGCAGGCGTTTGGCGCGGCCGGGCGCGCCTTCATCACCCTCTTCGGCCTGATGCCGCTGCTGTTCATGCTGACGGGAACCCTGGTGTGGTGGAAACGGCGGCGCGGCCGGAAATAGGCGGCCGCCAAACCGATGCGGGGAAAGTTGCTATCATCATAGTATTCTCCGGCAGATCCGCTGCCCGGATTCACCCGCACAAGGACCAGCATGAGCCATCCCGAGATCACCGTAGCACTGTTGAATGAACGCGGCACCGGCCGCCTGCCCGGCCACCTGGGCATCGTCATCACGGACGTGGGCGACGGCCAGCTGACGGCGGAACTGCCCGTGCTGCCGCATCTGCTGGCACCGAACGGCTATCTGCACGCGGGCAGCGTGGTGACCCTGGCCGACACGGCTTCCGGCTATGGCTGTATCGCCAACCTGCCCGAAGGCGCGAGCAACTTCACCACCATCGAATTGAAGTCGAACCACCTGGGCACGGCCCGCGACGGCACCATCACGTGCACGGCCAAGGTAGAGCACAAGGGCCGCAACACGCAGGTGTGGGATGCCGTGGTGAAAAGCAAGGAAACAGGCAAGACCATCGCCCTGTTCCGCTGCACGCAGATGATTCTGTACCCTAAATAACCGCAAGAGCGACCTCCGGAGTCGTACCCTGCAGGATACGACCCCAGCCCTCGCTTTTGCGCTGCTTAAATTTTCACCCAGTTACCCTTGTACAAGATTGGTCCCGTCGGTCCGTTCGGATCGGGCGAACCGCCTTTCGGCTCGAGGGTGACGGCCAGGAGGGCCACGTCGTCGCCGATGGCGCGCTGGGACAGGGCCAGTTTTATATTGCCCTTGTCGGCGAGTAAGCCGAGCGAACGGGGGTTGCCGCTCTTCGGCACGGCCCACAGTTCCAGGTCGCGGTCGGCAGGCACGGGCGCGTTGCCCACCATGCGCACGTCGAGCGCGCCGTGGCGGCTGTCGGCCGTCAGCAGCAGGGCCGTCTGCGCCTTCTCGTCCGTCAGGCTGGCCACATAGCTGATCTGCGGCGCGTCCAGCAGGCGCGTGGCCACGACGATCACCAGCAGCGCGGCGATGGCGCTCGAGGCCATGCCGAGGCTGCGCCAGAACGACAGTGAATCGCGCCACAGGGCCCAGCCGCCTTGCGGCGCCAGGTGCAGCCGCTGCTCGATCTGCTTCCAGACTCTGTTCGGCGGCGCCACGGGCGTGGCGAATTCCGCCATCGGTTCCAGGCGCTGGCGCCATTCGGCCGTGATATTGCGCAAGCCGGCATCGTTGTGCAGCCAGCCTTCGAAACGCCGCCGGGCACCCCCTTTCAGCGTGCCCAGCACGTATTCGGATGCCAGTTTCTGGCGCAGCGCGTCATTGCCGCGGATATTCATGATGCCTCCCGTTTCGCCAGGCACGTGCGCAGCCGTTCCAGGCTGCGGCGTATCCACGTCTTCACGGTGCCGATCGGCAGCGACATCTGCTGCGCCACTTCGCTGTGCGACAGGTCGTGATAGAACGCCAGGGCGACCACCTGCCGGTGCAGCCCTTCCAGGGCCGACATGCAGAATGCCAGCGCCTTGGCGTCACCGCTCAGCTGCAGCGATTCGATGGGCGTGGCCTGGGGGTCTCGGAGTGCATTCATGACTTCGCTATCAAACTGTTCGGCATCGATTTCCACGGTATCGTCGCTGCGCCGCAGCACATCGAACGCCTTGTTGCGCACGATGGTGGCCATCCAGGTCATCGGCGCCGCCAGATGACTCTGGTAAGTGGCGGCGTTGTTCCAGATGGCGACGAACCCCTCTTGCAAGGCTTCTTCAGCGAGCTCTTGCTTATGCAATATACGCAGCGCGAAGCCAAACAGTTTCGATGAGGTGGAGTTATATAGCTGACGGAACGCCGTGGCGTCCTTGTTGCCGGCGGCAAGCAGCCAGGCTTTCAGTTGCTGCGGGTCGGGCGGTTGAGCGGCTAGGGACACGGCTGGCCTTCACAAGGTGAATGGGATCACGCAAGGGAAGGTTATAACAGATTGGCAACACCTGGCAACAGGGTTTTGCAAGGTGTCTGAGGGGGATCAGCCGGCGATGGCCGTTTCCAGCAGCTTGTGCAGTTCGGCAAACTCGGGCTTGCCCACATAGCGCTTGAGGATCTTGCCTTGTTTGTCGAGCACGAAGGTCGTGGGCGTCAGCGCCACGTCGCCGTAGGCCTTGGCCGCCTCGCCCGTCACGTCGAGCGCCACCTTGAACGGCAGCTGGCGCGTTTCGGCAAAGTTCAGCACGTAGTTGGCCGGGTCGTATTTCATGGCCACGGCCACGAATTCCAGTCCCTGCGCCTTGTACTTGTTGTAGGTGTCGACCATTTCCGGCATTTCCGCCACGCAGGTGGTGCACGAGGTGGCCCAGAAATTGACCATCACCACCTTGCCGCGCAGGCTGGCCGACGTGATTTTCTCGCCATGGATGCCGTGGAAGGTCACGTCCGGCGCGCTCTGCTTGTCGTTCAGCGACAGGTAGCCGGCCGCCGCCACGCCCGCCACGAAGACGGCGATGAGGGCTGGCTTCAGCCAGGACTTGCTTGCAGATGGCGAAGTTGACATGGTTTTCATTTCAAAAGCGCGGCGATGCGGCCACGATGCGACCATTATAGCCGTATCGCCGCGCTGGATCCGTAGGCCGGATGGGGGAGAACGCTTATTGCTGGACGGTATCGCTGACCGTGCTGGTGGTGCGCTGCTGCGGCGCTTCCGGCTGCAATTGCTTCAGTTCCGCTTCCGAGATGTAGTCGAACAGCTTGATCACTTTCTGCACGCCGCTCACGCCCCGCGCCACGTCGGAGGCGACCGTGCCTTCGCGCTGGGTGACGCGGCCCATCAGGAAGACGGTGCCGTTTTCCGTGACGACCTTGAACGAGGCGGCCGAGATGGTTTTCATGTCCACCAGGCTGGCCTTGACCTTGGCCGTGATCAGCGCATCGTTCGAGCGCGAGGTGTAGCTGGCCGGGCCGGCGATGATCAGCTCATTGGCCACCGATTCCACGCCTGCGATATTGCGCACTTCGCGCTCGACGGCATTTTTCATCGCTTCATCGCGCACTTCGCCCGTCAGCAGGACGCGGCGGTTGAAGCTGGTGACGTTCACGTGGCCCACGTCGCCGACGATGGAGGGGATGCGCGACTCGCCTTTCAGCGCGATCGACTTGTCTTCGGTCTGGGCGCCCAGGGTGCGGCGGTCGGCCGCGGCGACGCCGCCCATCACGGCGCCGCCGACCATCAGTTCGATGCAGCCGGTGAGCGAGGTGAGCATGGCGCCGCACAGCAAGGCGGTCGCCAACGGGCGTTGTATGCGTTTCCAGCCTGGGCCAGTACCGAATTTAGTCATTCACGTCTCCTCCGAACAAGGCGACATCGATGCCGTCGCAAATGCAGTGTATGGTTGTCAAATGTACTTCCTGGATGCGCGCCGTGCGTTCGGCCGGCACGCAGATATGCACGTCGGCGTCCGTCAGCATCTTGCCGATGGCGCCGCCGTCCTTGCCCGTCAGCGCCACGACGCGCATTTCGCGCTCCAGCGCCGCTTCCACGGCTGCCATCACGTTGGCCGAATTGCCCGAGGTGGAGATGGCCAGCAGGATGTCGCCGGCCTGGCCGAAGGCTTGCACCTGCTTCGAGAAGATGTCGCGGTAGCTGTAGTCGTTGGCCACGGCCGTCAGGATCGACGTATCGGTCGTCAGCGCCAGCGCCGGCAGCGGAAAGCGTTCGCGCTCAAAGCGTCCCACCAGCTCGGCCGCGAAATGCTGGCAGTCGGCGGCGGAACCACCGTTGCCGCAGGCGAGGATCTTGTTGCCGTTGGACAATGCATAAAACATCAGGTCGATCGCCTGCGCAATGGGTTGCGCCAGTACGGTGGCGGCCTGGATCTTGAGTTCGGCACTTTCGTGGAAGTGCGAGAGGATGCGTTGATTATTCATAGTCTGCCGATTATAGTGCAGGCGCGCGGCATGGCGGACAAGCACTGTTAAAAATGCTTACATATCGAGGATGTTCTTCAGCCAGGTGATGCGCCCGCCATCGATGGCCAGCGCGTCGAAGCGGCATGGCGGCAGCGTTTCTTGCCCCTGCAGCCAGGTTTGCGCCGCGTACACCATGCGCCGCTGCTTGGCTGGCGTGATGCTGGCCAGGGCGCCGCCGAAGGCCCGGCTGGAGCGCAGCCGCACTTCGACGAAAACAATGGAGGGGCCATCGCGCATGATCAGGTCGAGTTCGCCGCCCCGGCACAGGTAGTTGCGTTCCAGCAGCACCAGGCCTTGCAACAACAGATATGCGAGCGCATCGTCTTCCGCCTGCCGCCCGTCCCGTCCCTGCGCGCGCCTGCGCTTGGCGGGGAAGGGCCAGGACGGCATGGCGCCTTGTTCCTATTGCGTCAACGGCAAGGCGGCCGGCACGGGCACTTCCTTCGGCGGCCAGGTGCCTAGCACGCCCTGCTGGTAGCTGGCCGCCTGTTCCGTGCGTTCGAACACGCTTTGGCCATGCTCGAAGCGCACGGCCAGACGGCCCGTCACGCCATCGAGCGTAAACGGCGCGTTCGGCCGCAGCGCCACTTCGCGCGCCACGCGGAAGGCATCGATGCCCAGCGCATACAGGCGTTCCATGTCGGCCGTCAGGCGGCGTTCGGCCGGCTGCGGCGGCTGCGGATACACCATCACCTGCGGATGGTCGCGCTGCACCTGCCACGGCAAGTCCAGCAGGCGCGTGCCGTCGAGCTCGGGGCCGCTGGCGCCGCGCCCCGTGCCCGGATTCAGCGAGGACGTGCCATACAGGGGCAGGTCGCTGCCGATGGCCACGCGCAGCTGGCGCGCCTGGTCGGCGTCGAGCGCGGCAAACAGCAGGCCCGGCGGCGTGGCGGCCAGGCGCGCGCGCAGCTGCACCATCTCGGCATCGCTGAGGTAGCCATTCACGGCCGACAGTTCCACCAATTCGACTTTACCGCCCTGGCGCAGCCATTCCTGCTTGAAGGCGGCGCTGGTGCGGCGCTGCGACGGCGAGCCGGCCGACAGGATCAGCGCGTTGGCGCCCGGCTGTTCGCTGGCGGCCCAGGCGGCGACCTGGCGCGCTTCGGCTTCGATCGACAGGCCCATGATGAGCATTTTTTCGGGCAGGCGCGTCTCGCCGCGGTTGTCGGGATGGTTCAGGGCGATGGTGGGCTTGCGCACCAGGTCGCTATTCGCCACGGCCGTGACGGCGGACCGCGACAAAGGCCCCACGACGATGTCCTGTTCCTCTTGCGCTTGCGCAAACTTGTCCAGGACGTCGCCGCTGCCGTCGCCCGTATCGATCACCGTCACTTCGAAGCCGCTGCGGTCGCGCTCGTACGCAGCCATGAAGCCGGCGCGCAGCAGTTCGGCGGCCGGACCCAGGGACGCCGAGCGCAGCGGCAGCAGCAGGCCGATGTGGCGCACATTGCCATCGGCTGGCGCCGGCGCCGTGGCGGCCGGCATGTCGAGCGGTGTGCCGGTGGCCGGCTTGCCCTTGACGGGCGCCAGCGGCGCGCCACTCTCGTCGTACGAGGTAATATTCGGCACGGCCACGGCAAATGTCACCGGTTCCGGCGCCGGCGGTTTCGGCGGCACGGGCGGCGGCAGCGGCTTCGGTGGCGGTAGTGGCCTTGTGTTAGATTCAATAGGCGCGCACAATTGCCCGGGCGCGTCGCAAGGCGTGCTGCAAGCGCTCAGCATGCCGGTCGCGGCACAAACAAGCAGTAACTTCACACTATTAGCAAGCATTTAACCTCCAAAATGACCGTACAAGAAATCAGTTCCATCGCCAGCCTGCCCATCATGACAGAGGCGGCGCACCAGGTCTATCCTAGCGCAACATTGTATATAGTGGCCACGCCGATCGGCAATGTGACCGATATCAGCTTGCGCGCGCTGCATTTGCTGAGCATTGCCGATGCCGTCGCCTGTGAAGATACGCGCAACACGGCGCACCTGCTGACGCGTTTTGGCCTGAACAAGCCCTTGATTGCGGCACATCAACATAACGAACGGGAAGTGGCGGAAACGCTGATTGCCCGCCTGCACGCCGGCGAACGCATCGCCCTCGTCTCGGACGCCGGCACGCCGGCCGTCTCCGACCCCGGCGCGCGCATCGTCGACGCCGTGCGCGCGGCCGGCCTGCGCGTGCTGCCCCTGCCCGGCCCGTCTGCGGCGATCACCGCCATTTCCGCCAGCGGCCTGTTGAATGACCAGTTTTACTTTGTCGGCTTCCTGCCGGCGAAAGCCAAGCAGCGTGAAAACATGCTGCACAGCCTGCGCGGCGTGACGGCGACGATGGTGTTTTATGAGGCGCCGCACCGCATCCTCGATTGCGCCACGGCCCTGGCGGCAGCGTTCGAGCCGACGCGCCAGGTGGTGTTCGCGCGCGAACTGACGAAAATGTTCGAGGAAATCCACCGCTGCCCCCTGTCCGAGGCGGAAAGCTGGATCCGTGCCGACGCGCACCGCGAAAAGGGCGAATTCGTCGTCCTGCTGGAAGGCGCCACCGAGGCGCAGGACGCGGAAGACGTGGAAGCGGAACGCATCCTGAACATCCTGCTGGCCGAATGCAGCGTCAAGCAGGCGGCGAATCTGACGGCGCAAATCACGGGCCGCAAGAAAAACGCCCTGTATGAGCGGGCGCTGCAGTTGAAGGGGCAGGAATAAGGGGATGGCAAGATACCCGGATGGGGTATGTTGTCAGGCTCACCACTTGCAGCCGCTATCCTTCTTGTCGAGCAACATCAGCACGGGCGCCAGCAAGCCCGCGCCCGCATAGTCTGTCCTGCAATCGCCGCGCTTGCCTTGCGCGATATCGCGCGCCAGCTGGGTTTCCGTGCGCAGCGGCTTGTCGGGGATCTGCCCCACGGCCGTGCCCACCTTGGACGGATCGCGTTCGCCGGCCATCTTGCGCGCCGTTTTCCTGGCCGCTTCCATGTCGAATTTCGGCGTCTCTTGCGTCAATGCATCGGGACTGGCCGCCGGCGCGGCCGGCGATGCCGGTACGACCGTGATGGCTTGCGGGCTGGCCGCTGGCGCCGTGGCCGCCGCTGGCGTTTCCGTGGCAGTGGCGCGTTTCGGCTTGCTGACGGGCTGGGCTTCGCGTTTCGGCTTGACCTCGGCGACGGGTGGCGGGGGTGGCTTCGCCGCCAGCGGGCGTATCCACACGGCAATTGACTCGACCTTGGTGCCCGTTTCGGGCAAGACTGGCGGCTGGACGTGGCGCCACAGGTAAATCAGGGCGCCATGCAGCAGCAAGGACACGGCGATGCCCAGCGCGATACCGCGGCGATTCGAGACGGACCGGCCATCGCCGCCATCTGCGCGTATTCTTGTACTGAACTCCATTGCCGTCGTCGCCTTCATGTCTGATCGGGAAAACCTGCGTGTCGAGTGTCGCATACTTCAATCGTTTTGAAAAATACACGGCTTCCTGTGCTGCCCGTAAATAATTTACACAGAGTTTCACCTGACCCTTGACCGAAGTCGATACGGGCTGTATTATCTTGGTCTTCGGAGTGTGGCGCAGCCCGGTAGCGCACCTGGTTTGGGACCAGGGGGTCCAAGGTTCGAATCCTTGTACTCCGACCAAATTTGTAGAAAAAAACCCAAGAGTTTAGGCTCTTGGGTTTTTTTTCGTCTGTATGGTTCAGGCAGGACTGAATAAGCCGGCGTAGGTCGGGTTAGCGCCAGGCGCGTAACCCGATAACAGTGTTGGCCATGACCTCGGTGACGTCGGATTACGCGTGGCGTTGCCACGCTAATCCGACCTACGCAGCGATGCGTTTTGCCGCGATGGCGTTGCCGGCGCGGCTGGAACCCTTGCGCCCCAGCTGCTGCGAGATGAACTGGCCCGCGTCCACCACCAGGTCGAGGTCGATGCCGGTGGCAATTCCCAGTCCCTGCATCATGTACAGCACGTCCTCGGTGGCCACGTTGCCGGTGGCGCCCTTGGCGTAGGGGCAGCCGCCCAGGCCCGAGACGGACGAATGATAAATCGCGATGCCCGTTTCCAGGCTGGCGTAGATATTTGCCAGCGCCTGGCCGTAGGTATCGTGGAAGTGGCCGGACAGGCCGCCGACATGGAAGGCCGCGATGGCGCGCGCCATCACCGCCTGCGTTTTGCGCGGCGTGGCCACGCCGATGGTGTCGGCGATGTCGATCTCGTCGCAACCGAGGTCGCGCATGCGAGCCACAACGTCGGCCACGGCGTCGAGCGGCACGTCGCCCTGGTAGGGGCAGCCGAAGGCGCAGCTGATGCTGCCGCGCAGGCGCAGGCCGTGTTCCTTGGCCGCCTTCGCCACGCCTTCGAAGCGGGCGATCGATTCGGCGATCGAGCAGTTGATGTTCTTTTGCGAGAACGCTTCGGATGCCGAACCGAAGATCACCACTTCATCGGCCTTTGCCGCCAGGGCGGCATCGAACCCCTGCATGTTCGGCGTCAGCGCCGAATAAATGGTGCCTGGGCGGCGCGCGATCTTTTCCATCACTTCCGCGCTGGTGGCCATCTGCGGCACCCATTTCGGCGAGACGAAGGACGCCGCCTCGATATTGGCGAAGCCCGCCTGCGTCAGGCGGTCGACCAGTTCGATCTTGACGGCGGCGCTGATGGTTTCCTTCTCGTTCTGCAGGCCGTCGCGCGGGCCCACTTCGACGATCTTGACCTGTTTCGGCAAACTAGCTTGAGCGTTCATTTCAATATCCTTGCAAACGGTTGACGATGCCGGCGACCATGTCTCCGGCTTGCAGGCGGCGCATCTTGGCGGCGATCTGCGCCACGCTTTCGCGGCGCAGGGTGGCGGCCGAAATATGCGGCGTGATGGTGATGCGCGGTTCTTGCCAGAACGGGTGCTGCTGCGGCAGCGGCTCGTTGCGGAAGACGTCGAGGGTGGCGCCGGCGATGTGGCCGGAGCGGATCAGGGTCAGCAGATCCGGCTCGGCCACATGCGCGCCGCGCGCCACGTTGATGACGTAGGCGCCCGGCAGCAGCATGGACAGGTGCGCGCGATCGAGCAGGTTGTGCGTCTCCGGCGTGAGCGGCAGCATGCAGACCAGCACGCGCGTGCCGCGCAGGAAGGCTTCGAGTCCCTCTTCGCCGGCGAAGCACGCGACGCCGTCGAGGTCCTTCCGGCTGCGGCTCCAGCCGCGCAGCGGGAATTCGAACTGCGCCAGCGCCTCGAGCACGCGCGTGCCCAGCACGCCCATGCCCAGCACGCCGATGGGGAAGTCCGCCTTGTCGAATGCGGGCAGCGGTTGCCAGATGCCGGCGCGCGCCTGCGCCTCGTAATCGTCGAAACGGCGGAAGTGGCGCAGCACGGCGTGGCTCACATATTCGGCCATCTGCACGCCCATGCCCGCGTCGTCGAGGCGCACCAGCGGCACGTGGCCGGGCAGCGCCTCGCCAAATTTCAGGAGGGCGTCGACGCCCGCGCCCGTGTTGAAGATGGCCTTGACCCCGCTCAATGCCGGCAGCATGGCGGCGGGCGGCTGCCACACGACGGCATAGTCGCATGGCGCGATCGTGTCGCCCTCGCGCCAGAAGACGATCTCGGCCTCGGGCAGCACGTCACGGAAGTCGGCGATCCACGCCGCTTCCTTGCCGTCCGAACGTTGTAGAAGAATGCGCATGGACGTTTCCAAGAGCGCTCCTTATGCGGCTGCCTTGAAGGCCAGCAGCGGTGCGCCATCGGCCACCTGGTCGCCGACCGCATACAGCACGTCTTCCACCAGGCCGTCGTGCGGTGCGGCGATCGTGTGCTCCATCTTCATCGCTTCCATGATGACCAAGGGCTCGCCCTTCCTGACGTCCTGGCCCTTGTTCACCAGCACGGCGACGACCTTGCCCGGCATCGGCGCCGTCAGGCGGCCGCCTTCCGCTTCCGTTTCGCCCGCATGCGCCATCGGATCGCTGTAGTGCAAGGTGTAGTGCAAGCCGTGGGTAAACACGTGGAATTGCTCGCCGTCGCGGCGCACGGTGCCGTGCACGGCGCGCTCGCCGAACTTGATGTGCAGTTCCCCGCCGGTGCGCGCCGTCAGGGTCAGGGGCTGGCCGTTGAACAGCCAGCCATCCGTCCGGTAGGCGATGCGCGCGGCGTAGGCCTGGCTGTCGCCGGCCTGGGTAAATTCGTCGGCAAACGCCAGGCTGCGTCCCAAGGTGCCGTTCAGGCGCCAGCCGAGGGCATTGCCCCACGGGTCGGCGCGGTGCTCCGACTGCGCTTCGGCGGCCGCTTTTTCTTCCAGCAGCAGGGCGACTGACGCCAGCGCCAGGGCCGTGTCGGGTGCCGCCTGCAGGGCGGGGAACAGGGCGTCGTGATTGCGCTCGATCAAACCCGTATCGAGGTCCGCGCTGGAGAATGCCTGGCCTTCGACCAGGCGCTTCAAAAAGGCGATATTGCTGGCCAGTCCCACGATCTGGTATTCGGACAGCGCTTGCGCCATGCGCGCCAGCGCCTCGCGGCGGTCCGCGCCCCAGACGATCAGCTTGGCGATCATCGGGTCGTAGAACGGCGAAATGGCGTCGCCTTCGCGCACGCCCGAATCGATGCGCACGGAGGCCGGCACCACCGCTCCGCCCAGCTCGAACGTGACGGCGGAGGGCGACTGCATATGGCGCAGGGTACCGATCGACGGCAAGAAGCCCTTTTCCGGGTTTTCCGCATAGATGCGCGCCTCGATGGCGTGGCCGTGGATGGTCAGTTCGTCCTGTTTTTTCGGCAGCGGTTCGCCAAAGGCGACGCGCAGCTGCCATTCCACCAGGTCGGTGCCGGTGATCATTTCCGTCACCGGATGCTCGACCTGCAGGCGCGTGTTCATCTCCATGAAGTAGAACGAGCCGTCCTGGTTGGCGATGAACTCCACCGTGCCCGCGCCCACGTAGCCGACGGCCTTGGCGGCGGCGACGGCCGCCTCGCCCATGGCGGCGCGGCGTTCGGCAGGCATGCCCGGCGCCGGCGCCTCTTCCAGCACCTTTTGATGGCGGCGCTGTACCGAGCAATCGCGCTCGAACAGGTAGATGCAGTTGCCGAGCGTGTCGGCAAACACCTGGATTTCGATGTGCCGCGGGCGCGACAGGTATTTCTCGGCCAGCACCTTGTCGTCGCCGAAAGAGCTGATCGCTTCGCGCTTGCACGAGGCCAGCGCGGCCTTGAAGTCGGCGCTGTTGTCGATGACGCGCATGCCCTTGCCGCCGCCGCCGGCCGAGGCCTTCAGCAGGACGGGGTAGCCGATCTTGTCGGCTTGCGTGTGCAGGAAGTCCGCATCCTGTTCCTCGCCGTGGTAGCCGGGCACCAGGGGGACCTGGGCTTTTTCCATCAGCGACTTGGCGGCGGACTTGGAACCCATGGCGCGCATGGCGGACGCCGGCGGGCCGATGAAGACCAGGCCTGCAGCGTGGCAGGCGTCGGCGAAGTCCGCGTTCTCGGAGAGGAAACCATAGCCGGGGTGGATCGCCTGCGCTCCGGTGGCCAGCGCCACGGCGATGATCTTGTCGCCGCACAGATAGCTTTCCTTGGCCGGCGCGGGGCCGATCAGCACCGCTTCGTCGCAGACGGCGACGTGCTTGGCGTTGGCGTCCGCCTCCGAATACACGGCGACGGTCTGGATGCCCATGCGGCGCGCGGTGGCGGCGACACGGCAGGCGATTTCGCCGCGGTTGGCGATCAGGATTTTAGTGAACATGGTCTCTCTCTATTCTCTCAAAGGTGCAGCGGTCTCTTGATGGACCTGGTCTGTTGGCTTGTCGGCTTACGCGCTGCGCGCTAAGCCGACCTACGGATGGTGAGGCGGTATTCGTAGGTCGGGTTAGCCGGCACGGCGTAACCCGACAGGGCTGGATCAGCAGCCGCACTTCTCTTTCTGCACCGAGTCGAGCATGGCGCCGCGCGTCTGCAAGCCCAGCTTGTTCAACAGGGTGCGGTCGTCTTCCGCTTCCGGATTGTCGGTGGTGAGCAGCTTGTCGCCGTAGAAGATGGAGTTGGCGCCGGCCAGGAAGCACATGGCCTGCACGGCTTCGCCCATCTGGCGCCGGCCGGCCGACAAACGCACGCGCGCCTTCGGCATGGTGATGCGGGCCACGGCGATGGTGCGCACGAATTCGAACGGATCAAGCGCCTCCAGGCCATACATCGGCGTGCCTTCGACCTGTACCAGGTGGTTGACGGGCACCGATTCAGGATACGGATTCAGATTGGCCAGCTGGGCGATCAGGCCGGCGCGCTGCAGGCGCGTCTCGCCCATGCCGACGATGCCGCCGCAGCATACTTTCAGGCCCGCTTCGCGCACGCGGCCCAGGGTGTCCAGGCGGTCCTGGTATTCGCGCGTGGAGATGACGTTGTCGTAGAACTCGGGCGCCGTGTCGAGGTTATGGTTGTAGAAGTCGAGGCCTGCGTTCTTCAGGCGGTCGGCTTGCCCCTCTTCCAGCATGCCCAAAGTAGCGCATGTTTCCAGGCCCAGTGCCTTGACCTTGGTCACCATCTCTTCGACTTTTTCCATGTCGCGCTCTTTCGGGCTGCGCCAGGCGGCGCCCATGCAGAAGCGCGTGGCGCCGTTGGCCTTCGCCTGGCGCGCCGCGTCGAGCACCGTGTCGATGTCGAGGATTTTCTTCGCTTCCACGCCCGTGTCGTAGCGGGCCGCCTGCGGGCAGTAGCCGCAGTCTTCCTCGCAGCCGCCCGTCTTGATCGACAACAGGGTCGCCAGTTCCACGTCGCCGTCCGGGAAGTTGGCGCGGTGGGTTTGCTGGGCCTTGAACATCAGGTCATTGAAAGGCAGGTCGAACAGGGCCAGCACATCGGCGACGGGCCAGGTGGCCGCTTCCGGCACGGTGATGCGCGCCGCAGGGCGGTGCAGTTCGACGGTTTTTGCTGCTTCTTGGACGTGAGACATGTGATTCCTTCGCTTCTATTTTTGAGTACGTTCAGTTGTTTGGTTTAATTCTGCGACCGCTGCGCCGGCCAGTTGGGCAGGCCGGTGAAATCGAGATACGCCGCCGCCGCTTCCGCGCTCGGCTGCGCCAGGCGCGGTACCTTGCCCAGCAGCGGCGCCGGGATGCGCTCGATCAGCGCATCGATATTTTCGTCGAGGAAGCGCATTTCCACTTCCAGCGTATTGGCGACCCAGCCGACGACGCTCAAGCCGCGCGCTTCGATGGCTTCCACCGTCAGCAAGGCCTGGCTGATGCAGCCCAGGCGCATGCCGACCACCAGGATCACGGGCAGGTCGAGCTGCTGCGCCAGGTCGGCCGAGTCGAAACCGGGCGACAGCGGCACGCGGAAGCCGCCCACGCCTTCGACCACGACGGCGTCCGAGGCGGCGGCGATTTCCAGGTAGGCGGCCAGGATAGGCACCGATTCGATGCTCACGCCTTCGAGGGCGGCGGCGATGTGCGGCGCCGCCGGTTCCTTCAGCATGTAGGGCGTGGTCAGGCTGCGCAGCATGGTGACGTTGCCGGCGGCGATCAGGCTGTCGGCGTCTTCATTATGCAGCTCGCCGTCGCGCATCTCTGCGCCGGCGGCCACCGGTTTCATGCCGCAGGCGCGCACGCCGCGCGCGACCAGCGCGTGCAGCAGGGCCGACGAGGTCAGGGTCTTGCCGATTTCCGTGTCGGTGCCGGTGACGAAACAGGCAAAGTGCGATGGCAGGCCGCTGGCGGCGGGCGCCGGCTGCACGGCCGGCGCCAGGTCCGCCAGCACCTCGGCCACGATAGGATCATCAAGGCTCATGGCGAGTCCTTTCCAGGGTGTTGACTGCGTTGATCAATTGCGCCACTTCCTGCGCCGTATGGCCGGCCGACAGGGTCACGCGCAGGCGCGCCGTGCCCAATGGCACGGTGGGCGGGCGGATCGCGCCGACCCACAGGCCCTGTTCGTACAGGGTGGCGGCGATGGCCATCATTTCCGCGTTCTCGCCGACGATGACGGGCTGGATGGCGGACAGCGACGGCAAGGCTTGCCAGCGTTGCAGCTGCAAGCCATCGTTCCATTGCGCCACCAGCGCCGCCAGGTGGGCGCGGCGCTGCCGGCCTTCGTCGCCGGCGATGATGTCCAGGCTGGCCAGCAGCGCGTGCGCGAGCGCGGGCGCGGCCGCCGTGGTGAAGATGTAGGGGCGGGCCTTCTGGATCAGCGTTTCGATGACGGCGTCGTGCGCGCAAACGAAGGCGCCGCCCACGCCGGCCGATTTGCCCAAGGTGCCTACATATACGAGGTGCGGCGAATGCAGGCCGAAGTGTTCCAGCGCGCCGCGGCCATGTTCGCCCAGCGCGCCGAAACCGTGCGCGTCGTCGACCACCAGCCAGGCGCCATGCCGCTCGCACAGGGCCAGCAGCGCGGGCAGCGGCGCCAGGTCGCCATCCATGCTGAAGACGCTGTCGGTGACGACGATCTTGTTTTTCGCTGTGCTTTCCGCCAGCAGCGCCGCCAGGGCATCGAGGTCGGCGTGCGGATACACGCGCGTCTTGACGCGCGCCAGGCGCGTGCCGTCGATCAGCGAGGCGTGGTTCAGCGCTTCCGAGAAAATCTCGGTATCCGGGTCGCCCGCCGACAGGGCGGTCAGCACGGCCAAATTGGCCATGTAGCCGGTGCAGAAATACAGCGCGCGCGCATTTTCCAGGTTGACGCCGACAAAATCGGCCAGGCGCTCTTCCAGTTGCGCGTGGGCGCGGCCATGGCCGCTGATCAGGTGCGAAGCGCCGCTGCCGGCGCCATACAGGCCGGCGCCCTCTTGCAGCGCCGCCACGATGCGCGGATGCGATGCCAGGCCCAGGTAGTCATTGCTGCAAAAAGCCAGCATGGTGCGGCCATCGACCGTCAGGCGCGGCGCGCATGGCGTGTCGACGGTGCGGCGGCGGCGGATCAGGCTACGCTCTTCCAGCCCTTGCAGCTGCCGTTGTAATCGCGTGATCAGTTCCATCTCAGGCCCCGATCACTTTGTTGAAGACGGCCAGGGTCTGCCGGCCCAGGCCCGCGATTTCGTCGTCGTCGAGGATATACGGCGGCATCAGGTAGACGGTGGCGCCGATGGGGCGCATCAGCAGCTCGTGTTCCAGCGCCGTGCTGAAGAAGCGGCGCGAGAAATCGGGCGCCGCGTCCACCGCATCGAAGGCCCAGATCATGCCCTGCTGCCTGAAGTTGTGTACTCTTTCGTGCTGCGCCAGCGGCGCCAGCGCTTGCGTGATTTTGGCGGCGCGTTCGCGGTTGGCCACCAGCACATCGTCTTCCTCGAAGATGGCCAGCGTCGCCAGCGCCGCACGGCAGGCCAGCGGATTGCCCGTGTACGAGTGCGAATGCAAAAAGCCGCGGCGCACGTCGGTGCTGTAGAAGGCCTGGTAGATGTCTTCGCGCGTCATCACCAGCGACAAAGGCAGGTAGCCGCCGCTGATGCCCTTTGAGAGACATACGAAATCGGGCCAGATGCCGGCCTGTTCGCAGGCAAAGAAGGTGCCCGTGCGGCCGCAGCCGACGGCGATTTCGTCGAGGATCAGATGGACCTGATAACGGTCGCACAGGGCGCGCACCAGCGCCAGGTACAGCGGGTCGTGCATGGCCATGCCGGTGGCGCACTGCACCAGCGGCTCGATGATGATGGCGGCGATCTTGTCGGCCTTCTGCTGGAACAAACGCTCGACGTCGGCGGCCGCGCGGCGCGCCACGTCCTGCGCCGATTCGCCCTCGGCCGCCTGGCGGAAGTCGGGCGACATCACCGTCTGCGACGCGCGCAGCAGGGGGCCGTAGGCATCCTTGAACAGGGCGACGTCGGTGACGGCCAGGGCGCCGATGGTTTCGCCGTGGTAGCTGCCCTTCAGGCAGACGAATTCCTGTTTCTCGCCCTTGCCGCTGTTGCGCCACGCGTGAAAGCTCATTTTCAGGGCGATTTCCACGGCCGAGGCGCCGTCGGACGCATAAAAGCTGTGGCCCAGCACGCCGCCCGTCAGGGCAGACAGCTTTTCAGACAGCTCGATCACCGGTTCATGCGTGAAGCCGGCCAGCATCGCGTGTTCCAGGCGGTCGAGCTGGTCCTTCAGTTCCGCATTGATGCGCGGATTGGCATGGCCGAACAGATTCACCCACCAGGAGCTGATGGCGTCCAGGTAGCGTCTGCCTTCGTGATCGTACAGCCAGGCGCCGCGGCCATGGCTGACGGGGATCAAGGGGACCGTCTCGTGATGCTGCATTTGCGTGCACGGATGCCACACGCTGCGCAGACTGCGTTCGACCCAGCCCGATTGTTTTTCTGCTTTCAAAACTGCTCCAATGATATTCTTAGTCCATGCGCTAGCCCATGAGCCAACTCGGCTTGCGCTTGTCGAGGAACGATTGCACGCCTTCGCGCCCCTGTTCCGAGGCGCGGATCTGCGCGATGCGCTCGGCCGTGTCCGCCAGCAGCGCGTCGTCGACCGGCAGGCCGGCGATCTCGCGCACCAGCGTTTTCGCTTGCGCCACGGCGTGCGGGCTGTTGCCCGTCAGCGCTTTCAGCACCTCGGCGGTTTTCGCGTCCAGTGCGTCGCCAGCGACTACCTCGTGGGCAAAGCCGATGCGCAGCGCTTCCTGTGCGGAGAATCGCTCCGCGGAGATAAAGTAGCGGCGAGCCGCGTTTTCGCCCATGGCCTTGATGACATACGGTGAAATAGTGGCCGGGATCAGTCCCAGCCGCACTTCGCTCAGGCAGAAATGCACGTCTTCCGCAGCCAGAATGATATCGCATGCGGCGACGAGGCCCATGCCGCCCGCATAACAGTCGCCCTGGATCTTCGCCACCACGGGCTTCGGACACAGGTAAATCGTGCGCAGCATCTGCGCCAGCTGCAGCGCGTCGGCCTGGTTTTCGGCATGCGTGTAGCCTGCCATCTTCTTCATCCAGTTCAGGTCCGCGCCGGCGCAAAAGGCCGCGCCATTGGCCGCCAGCACGATGGCGCGCACCATGTCGCTGCGGCCCAGGCCCTCGAAGGCGCGCGCCAGTTCGGCGATCGTCGTCTCGTTGAAGGCGTTGCGCACGTCGGGGCGGTTCAGGGTCACGGTGGCGACATTGCCCTCGATGACCAGCTTTAAGGTTTCAAATTCCATGATTTTTCTCCCTTATTGCCGGTTACATGCGGAAGACGCCGAACTTCGTGTCCGGGATCTCGGCGTTCAGCGCGGCCGACAGGCCCAGGCCCAGCACCATGCGGGTATCGGCCGGGTCGATCACGCCGTCGTCCCACAGGCGCGCGGTGGCGTAATACGGGTGGCCCTGGTGCTCGTACTGCTCCTTGATCGGCTGCTTGAAGGCCGCTTCCTCGTCCGCGCTCCATGCGCCGCCCTTGCCTTCGATGCCGTCGCGCTTGACGGTCGCCAGCACGGAAGCGGCCTGGTCGCCGCCCATGACGGAGATGCGCGCATTGGGCCACATCCACATGAAGCGGGGCGAGAACGCGCGGCCGCACATGCCGTAGTTGCCGGCGCCGAAGCTGCCGCCAATGATCACCGTGAATTTCGGCACGGCGGCCGTGGCCACGGCCGTCACCATCTTGGCGCCATTGCGGGCGATGCCCTCGTTTTCGTATTTGCGGCCCACCATGAAGCCGGTGATATTTTGCAGGAACACGAGCGGGATCTTGCGCTGGCAGCACAGTTCGATAAAGTGCGTGCCTTTCAGCGCCGATTCGGAGAACAAGATGCCGTTGTTGGCGATGATGCCGACCTTGACGCCATAGATGTGCGCGAAGCCGCAGATCAGGGTGGTGCCGTAGCGCGCCTTGAATTCGTCGAAATCGCTGCCGTCGACGATGCGCGCGATCACTTCGCGCACGTCGAAGGGCTTGCGCGTGTCGACGGGGATCACGCCATACAGTTCCTGCGTCGGGTATTTCGGTTCCACGGATTCGCGCAGCGCCATCTGCTGCGGCTTGGTGCGGTTCAGGTTCGAGACGATGGTGCGCGCCAGCGACAGCGCGTGCAGGTCGTTCTGCGCCAGGTGGTCGACCACGCCGGACAAGCGCGTATGCACGTCGCCGCCGCCCAGGTCTTCGGCCGTCACCACTTCGCCGGTGGCCGCCTTCACCAGCGGCGGGCCGCCGAGGAAAATCGTGCCCTGTTCCTTGACGATGATCGACTCGTCGCTCATGGCCGGCACGTAGGCGCCGCCCGCCGTGCAAGAGCCCATCACCACGGCGATCTGCGGGATGCCCTTGGCCGACAGGTTCGCCTGGTTGTAGAAGATGCGGCCGAAATGGTCGCGGTCGGGGAAGACGTCGTCCTGGTTCGGCAGGTTGGCGCCGCCCGAGTCGACCAGGTAGATGCAGGGCAGGTTGTTCTGGTCGGCGATTTCCTGGGCGCGCAAGTGCTTTTTCACCGTCATCGGGTAATACGTGCCGCCCTTGACGGTGGCGTCGTTGCAGACGATGACGCATTCCTGGCCCGAGACCCTGCCGATGCCGGTGATGATGCCGGCGGAAGGCGCCGCATCGACGCCCTTGGCGTCCTGGTACATGGCGTAGGCCGCCATCTGGGAAAACTCGAGGAAGGGCGTGCCGGGATCGAGCAGCATCTGCACGCGGTCGCGCGGCAGCAGTTTGCCGCGCGCCAGGTGCTTGGCGGCCGCCGCCTCGCCGCCGCCGGCCGCGATTTTTTCCACCTTGTCGCGCAGATCGTCGACGATGGCTTGCATGGCCGCGGCATTGGCCTTGAAATCTTCACTGCGCGGATTGAGTTTGCTTTCGATGTGCGGCATTGCGGTTCCTTTTTCTTATCGCCCGGTCTCTCGGGTCGCGCTATTCGGGAAAACTGCCGTCGAGATAAAACCAGCGCAGGGCGCCACCGCCCTCGCCCGCTTCGCGCACGAAACGGCTCACTTCATGCAGGCGGTGCGCGCGGCCATTGACCTTGTAGCGGGCCACGAATTCCACGCTGTCGCGGTGCATCTCTTCGGCTTGATCTGCTGATATTGCTTTACGTTGACGTAAACGTAAAGCAGATTTTACCTCAAGTCCCAGCCAGTGGACTTTTTCTTCTTCGGCAAATAAAGCGTCGGCGGGACGGGTGCCGGGATGCCAGGTGGCCAGCAGATAGGGCTCGTCGCGCAAGGTGAAGGCCGTGTAGCGCGAGCGCATCAGTGCTTCGGCCGTGGGCGGCAAGGCATCGCCCGCGAGATACGGGCCGCAGCAGCTGGCGTAGGTGGCGCCGCCACAGGGGCAGGCGGCAGAGGTCGAGGGTGTGGGCATGCGGTGGCAGACAGGGAACGGGAAAGTTCCGCAATTATCCGCCATAAAGGCAGCGGCGCGTGCGCGCCGCCTCGCATCGGCCAGGCGCGTGCTACTTTTTCAGGCAGAGGAAGTCCAGCGCAAATGGCGGCGCCTTGCCGGCCATCACATCGGCGAGGATGCGCGCCGTGCCGGCGGCAAAGGTAAAGCCCAGCGGACCATGGCCCACGTTCAGCCACAGGTTGGCGTATTTGCTGGCGCCCACCAGCGGCGCGCTGTTCGGCGTGGCGGGCCGCAAGCCGGCCCATGCCGTGGCCTGGTCGTAATCGGCGCCGCGCGGCATGGCCTCGCGCGCCAGCCGCGTCAGGCCGGCGATGCGGTTCCAGTCGATGCTGTTGTCGGCGCCCACCATGTCGACCATGGCGGCCACGCGCAGGTCGTTGCCGATGCGCGCATACAGCACCTTGCGCTCGAAATCCGTGATGCTGATCTCGGGCGCCTTGTCCTGCGCGCGGATGGGCGCCGTCAGGCTGTAGCCTTTCAATGGATACAGCGGCAGGTAAATGCCCGCCGTGGCGGCCAGGTCGCGGCTCTGGATGCCGGCCGCCAGCACATAGTGATCTGCCTGCAACAGGCCCAGGCTGGTGTCGACGCCCATGATCTTGCCGCGCTGCGTGACGAGGCGGCGCGCCTCGCCCTTGGGCAGCAGTGAAAAATTCGGGTGCTGCAGCAGGCGCGCCTCCAGGGCCAGGCAAAACGCGTGGCAATCGGCCACCGCTTCGCCCTCGGTAAAGATGCCGCCGGCCAGGGAGCCCTGCAGGGCGGCCAGCGCCGGTTCGCGCTGCACGGCTTCCAGCGGGGACAGCACGACGCGCGTCTCTTCCGATTCAGGCCGCGCCACGGCCCGCTGAAAGATGGCGGGCGAGCGGTAGACGATGAGCTTGCCCGCGTCGCGCCACGCATACGCTTCGGGCGGCACCGTCCATTCCAGCTGCGCCATGCCGGCGCGGCTTAATTCGCCGAGCTGCAGCAGCTTGGCCGTCGTGCGCGCATTGCTGGCCGCATTGCAATTGCGCAAGAAACTGGCCATCCAGCGCCATTGGCGCCAGTCGGCCTCGGGGCGGAAGCGCAGCGGGCCATCCTTCTGCAACAGCCACTGCAAGGCTTTCAGGGGCACGCCGGCGTCCGCCAGCGGCGCCACATAGCGATAGCTGAGCTGGCCGCCATTGCGGTAGCTGGCGGCGATGGCCACCTGTTCGTTACGTTCCAGTAGCGTGACCTTGTAGCCGGCCTCGGCCAGCCACCAGGCCGATGTCAGACCGACGACGCCGCCGCCGATGATGATGACTTGTTGCTGCATGTTGCCTCGCTGCGTTGCGCTCCCATGGTGCGGGAACATTCGGTGAGAGCTTAGAGGCTGGCCATCAAGGGAGCCAATGAAACATCATGGTGCAGCCATAACTTTCAGGAATGCACTATTTCAGTGCAAATTATTTATGATTGGCAATTGCACCACGGTATAAGGTGGTGAGGATTAATTCTTCGCTGCGCCCCATGGCGGAATACGTGCCCGGATACCGTGCGGGATCGCTGCCCGTGCCGCCGACGAGGCTGACCATGCCATTCTTGTTGGCAAAATCGAGCACGAAGGCCGAGACCAGGCCATACGCGTCGCCCAAATGGCCGACGGCCGTGAAGCTGGCGCCCTCGACCAGGCGGTTGCCCTGCCCCGTATCGGCATCGAATTGCTGGTTGCCCAGGCCCCAGGCGCGGTACAGGCCCCGTTCGCTGTCGCCATTGCCGCCATCGGGCGCCAGCTGCCATTGCCGGCCAAACATCAAGGCGATGCTGGCGGGTTGCAAGAGCTGTTTCCCCTGGTAGCGGCCGCCATCGAGCAGCATCTGCATGACCTTGCCCAGGCCGGCGGCGGAAATGCGCAAGCCGCCCGTGGGACTGAAGACGGTGGCATTGCTGCCGATCACATAGCGTTCGAGGCCGGCCGGCGCGGCTGGCGCCCGGGCATGAAAATCGTCGACCTGTGCGATCCATGGCCCGTGCGGCTGCCAGACTTCCGTGTCGGGCGCGCGCTTGCGGTATAGCGTGGCCGTGTCCACCACCTCCCCGGCAGAGAATGCCGCCGGGTTATAGCCGCCGCGCAGTGCCAGCGGATCGAGCAGCAGGCGCCGCATCAGCAGGTCGAAGCGCTCGCCCGTGACTTGCTCCATGACGGTGCCGATCACGCCCCAGTTCAGGTTGGCATACGTAAAATAGCGGCCTGGCGCCGCGGCCGCATCCCACATGAGGTCGCCACCGGCCGTAAACACGTCGCGCAGGCTGCGCTCGGGTCCCCAGGCATAGCCGCCCGCGTCGCGCAGCGAGGAGGTATGGCTGAGCAGGCTGCGCAAGGTCACTGGCTGTTGCGGAAAGTGCGGGTTGCGCAGCGAAAAGCCCAGGTATATGCCCACATCCTGGTCCAGGCTCAGCTTGCCTTGCTCGACCAGCCGCATCAGTCCCAGCGTGGTCATCATCTTCGACAGCGAGGCGATGCGGAACAGGGTGGCGGGCGTCACGGGCAAGTTCTGCGCCGGCGTGGCGCCGAGATGCCGGTAGCCAAATTGTTGCTGATACGACAGCTTGCCATGGCGGATCGCCAGCACGGACAGGCTGGCCAGCGGATGCGCCCGGTCCTCGACGATGGCGGACAGGGCCGCATCGAGCGCGTGCTGCCGTGCGTGCAGGACGTTGCCGGCGCCGCTGTCCGATGGCGCGGCCAGCGCCGGCCAGGCGCTGCCCAGCAGTAGCAGGCCGAGCAGGCCCGTCATGTTCTTTTTCATGGTGTCACCGCCCTTGTTGGTTGCCCCGCCAGCATAGGGCGCGATGGTGTCGGACGCCAATGAATATTGCTTATTTATCTATAATGCAAAGCTATATGTATGGTAAAACATTGTTTTTTTAAGTGTATAACCGTTATTTATGGTCATTTTCCATTTATTCATGGGCGGACGGGATACGCGCAAGCGCCATCGCTATTACACTAGGAGGACAAGGAGAACTGTATGAGCCAGACCAGCGTAGAACTCAAGGTCGATTTAAATGACAATTCGCCTTTATATATGCAGATCGCCCGCAAGCTGAGCGATGATGTACGCAACGGCCGCTACCAGGTAGACCAGGCCCTGCCATCCGAACGTACCCTGTCCGAACTGCTTGACGTGTCGCGCGTGACGGCGCGCAAGGCCATCGACCAGCTCGTCGAGCAAGGCCTCGTCGTGCGCCGTCGCGGTTCGGGCAACTATATTGCCCCGCGCATCGAACAGCCGCTGTCGAATCTGTCGAGCTTTTCCGAGCAGCTGCAGCAGCGCGGCTACCGTCCCGGTTCGCGCTGGCTCAAGCGCGAAGTCGTCATCGCCAGCAGCGATGAACAGCTGAGCCTGGGCCTGGCGCAGAACACGAAAGTGGCGCGCCTGGAGCGCTTGCGCCTGGCCGACGACGTGGTGATGGCGTATGAAGTGAGCGTGCTGCCGTTCAGCGTGGTGCCGGACCCGGCCGCCATGGGCGATTCGCTGTATGAATACTTGAGTAGTATCAAGAAGGCGCCCGTGCGCGCCTTGCAGCATATCCGCGCCATGAATGCGACGGCCGTGCTGGCCAAGCAGCTGGGCATCCCCGATGGCCAGGCCGTGCTGTTCATCACGCGCATCGCCTACCTGGACTCGGGCGAAGCGGTGGAACTCACGCATTCGTATTGCCGCAGCGATCATTACGACTTCGTGGCAGAAATGCGCCGCGCCCCCAGTCCCCTGTAAACACCGCGCGCGTCTCCCTGACGGGCCCGCGTTGCTCACCGCACGCCGGTGCGGCGCCGCGGCCCGCCCCGCCAGGAAAGCGCCCGCTACTGTTCGATCAGGCGGATCATGGATTCTGCCACGCCAACGGACGATTCCCAGCTCATGCCCGTCACCAGCCGGCCATCGACCTCGACGTGACTCTTGCCGTTGGCGCCGTGCCTGAATATGCCGCCATGGCGCTTGATGCTGGCTTCTGCCGAGAAGGGATAGGCCTTGTATACCGGCGATTCCTTGTTGAGAAACGCATCGGGGAACGAGGTGAGCACCTTGCCCTGGATGAGGAAAGTACCGTCACGTAGCTTCAGGTTCTTGATGCCCTCGGTGCCATGGCAGATGGCCGCGATCACCCCACCCTGTTGTTCGTAGATACGCAAGGCGATGTCCTGGAGCGCCTTGTTTTCCGGGATGCCGACGATGGCCGCGCCGCCGCCGACGAAAGCCATGCCTGCATAGTCGTCTGCCCTGACTTCGGAGACGGGCTTGGTATGGGCCAGTGCCCACATGAAATCACTGTCGTACAGATGCTTCTTGAGCAGCTCGTCCGACGTGACGATCATTTCCAGGGGAATGGCGCCCCCCTCGGGACTGACGAAGTCGACGGCATACCCTGCTTTGCGAAATGCATCATAGGTATAGGCCAGCTCGGGAAAATTATTGCCTGCATTAACCTTTGTACCGGGAT
The DNA here is from genome assembly GCF_030397695.1 of Janthinobacterium sp. SUN118. NCBI lineage: Bacteria > Pseudomonadati > Pseudomonadota > Betaproteobacteria > Burkholderiales > Oxalobacteraceae > Janthinobacterium > Janthinobacterium sp. SUN118. Next base: position 762,677 of record NZ_JAPUBV010000002.1, read on the forward strand.
ATTGATGCACATTCGACACCACCAGCAGCACCTTGCGTGCCTGGCGCGGGGCGGCCGGCTCGCGATGGGCCGACTTGCTGATGATCTTCCAGTTGCCGGCGATCTTTTTCAAAAGAAACACATCCACATAGCGGACCCCTTGCTGGGGAATGTGGATCTCGGCCTTGGCGCTGGCCACCTTGCCGCTCACATCGACCTTGATCAGTCGCCCGTGGCGCCCATTGAATTGCCCTATTTTCTCTTGGGAAAAGAGTTTGGCGTATTCCGGACCGCTCAACTCCCATTCCGCATCGTTTTTACCGTCCAGGTAAAGGCGGGAGGTTGCGAGGAAGGCCTGGTTGATCTCGCTCTGCACGTTGTAGCTGGTGCCATGCAGATACAGGCGCACGGTCTCCCGGATGGCATTTTCGTCCTGGTCTGCGGTTGCGGCGGTGCCGGCGGCGGTGATGCTTAACAAGCAACAGGCGAATACCGTCCGCAATAAAAACTGAATCATGGCTTTACCCTGAATGAAGAACTACGTTTATCGGAGCAACGACCGATGCTGATCGCTGGTGCTCGATAAGTTATCGAAATACAGGGGAATTGATGTCGCCAAACATGATTTCAGACTCCGGAATGGCGATTCCGGAGAGGTTTTACGCGGAAATGGCCCTGGCCGCCTGGCTGGATTGGGCCCGGAAGCTGGCAGGAGTCTGCCCAGCCACTTTCTTGAAGGTCGAGTAGAAGGTGGAGCTGGAATTGAACCCGCAGCGCTCGGCGACGATATCCATGTTCAATTGCGGCTCGTCGCTCAATACCTGTTTCGCTTCGGCGATACGGTATTCGTTGACGTAGGTAGTGAAGCTCTTGCCCAGCTTGTCATTCAGTACCTGCGACACCTGCGCCTGCGTGCATCCCGCCCGCTTGGCGAGTTGGGCCAGGGTCAGATTCGGATTCAGATAGGATTTCTGTTCGGTCATCAGTTGTTCCAGCGCGGTGAGCACGGCAAGCGTATCTTCGTGCGCCAGTCGGTTATTCCGGTACTTTTGCTTGGGCTCGGATGGCGTCAGGCTTTCCTTTCTCAGCAGAAAGACCATGACCGCCACATGCAGCGAGAAGGTGAACGACAAGGCGCCGACAATATAGGACGTGAACGGCGTGCTCGCGTACGCCACCAGCATGACGCAACTGCCTGCATAGACGCTGAGCGGGAGCACGGTGCTGGCCGCCATCCGATGTCCATCGTTCGACCATACCTGGCGGGTTTGCCAGAGCAACCTGGCGGTCGCCAGCAGGTAGCCCAGCCAGAACACATGAATGGCATGACTCGACAGGTTCCACGCCGCACGATACGCGGGATACGGAAAGGCGACGCCTATGCCGATCAGCAGGAAGGACAAGCCCAGATGCCAACGCCATTGTTGTCCAGCAGGCAGTTGCGAGAGCCCGGCGATGAAAGCGCGCACATAGAGATAGGTCAAGGGACCGATCAGCAGGCAGGCCGACAGGCCCAGCTGGCGGAATTCGAGGGCGATCGCCGGGTTGAAGAAGAGGAAGGCGGACTTGGCGGTGCGCACCCCGACGGCCAGCAGCAAGGCACCCAGCATGCAGTCGGCGAGGCAGCGGGGCCGGCGGCTGAAAAAATAGACGGCCAGGAAAATTCCGTTGATGGCGCCCAGGGCGCTAAACAAGAACAGCAATTGGCGAGCGATCATGGGGCGTGTCGTTGATTATGGCGTCGAACCGAAGTATAGACACAAACGGGGCCAAAACTTGGCCCTGGGCCCCTGAATTAATAATTATGATTATTGATTTCGCAACAATGACTTGCACCGCGGGCGGCGGCAGTGGCCCGTCGTATTTCGAGCGACACAGCCCGATGAGCTTGCCGTGAGCCGACTGGTTTGCCGCCACTGCGGTCAACATCGTTGCCAGCACCTCGCGCACCGGGGAATGGGCGGCGAACGGCCGTAGCGGCACTAGCCATAAACTCCCGTTATGCCCGCCCGCCATCCTTTCATGGCTGGCCGTGCTGGTTGGTATTAAACTGGTTTCACCTTCAACCATGTTCTGAAATCATGTTGAAAACTGAAACCCCGAGCCGGCGGCATCCGGACCTGGACCTGTATCCGGTGGAACAGCTGGTGGCGGCGCTGGTCGATGACCAGTTTTGGGCCGTCGAAGCCGTGCGGCTGGCGTCGCCGCAGATCGCGGCGGCCATCACGGCCGCCCTGCCCCGCATCGCCGGCGGCGGACGCCTGCTGTATGTGGGCGCGGGTACGTCGGGCCGCTTGGGCGTGCTCGACAGCGTGGAACTGAATCCCACCTTTTCCTGGCCGCCGGAACGGGCCGTCGCCATCCTGGCCGGCGGCGCGGGCGCCATGTTTACGGCCGTCGAAGGGGCGGAAGATGATTTATCGCAAGGCGAGGCGGACTTGCTGGCCTTGCTGCCGCAAGAAAACGATGTCGTGCTGTTGCTGGCCGCTTCCGGCGCCACGCCCTATGTGCTGGGCGCCTTGCTGGCCGCGCGCAAGGCGGGTGCCTTGACCATCGGCATTGTCAACAACGTGGATGCGCCCGTGGCGCGCGAGGCCGCCTACGGCATCGTGCTCGACACGGGTACGGAAGTCATTTCCGGCAGCACGCGCCTGAAAGCGGGCACGGCGCAAAAAATCACCCTGAACACGATTTCCAGCGCCCTGATGGTGGGTTTGCATAAAACTTATGGAAACTTGATGGTAGACTTGAAGCCGACCAACGCCAAGCTGATCTGGCGGGCCGTGCGTCTGACCATGCATGCCACGGGCGCCAGCGAGGTGCAGGCCAGGATGGTGCTGGAGCAGTGCCAATTTCACGTCAAGGTGGCGATTGTTGCCTTGATCAAAAAAATCAATACAAACCAGGCACAGGCATTGTTGGCCGGCGCGAACGGCAGTGTGCGGGCGGCACTGGCGGCTTGATCCGATGGCGCGGCATTCTTCTGTCTGGCAGACGATGAAGGATGTATGGAGCTTGTGAAACAAACCGCCCCGGCGCGCGCGAAAAACCCGTGGCTGTGGATCCCCTCCCTGTATTTCGGTCAGGGCATTCCCTACGTGGTGGTCATGACACTGTCCGTGATCATGTACAAGAACTACGGTTTCTCGAATACCGATATCGCGCTGTATACCAGCTGGTTGTACTTGCCGTGGGTCATCAAGCCGCTGTGGTCGCCCTTCATCGACATGTACCGCACCAAGCGCTTCTGGATCGTCGGCCTGCAACTGGTGATCGGCGCCGCGCTGGCGCTGGTGGCCCTGACGACGTCCTTGCCGCACTTCTTCCAGATCAGCCTAGCCATTTTCTGGCTGATGGCCTTCAGTTCCGCCACGCATGATATCGCCGCCGACGGCTTTTATATGCTGGGCCTGGAACAGCACCAGCAGGCCGCCTTCGTCGGCGTGCGCAGCACGTTTTACCGTCTGGCCATGATCGCCGGCCAGGGCGGCCTCGTATACCTGGCCGGCTACCTGACGCATGCCACGGGCAATGTGCAGCTGGCCTGGTCCGTCGTGTTTGCCATCCTGGCGGGCCTGTTCATCGCCCTCTTCCTGTACCACTATTTCATCTTGCCCAAGCCCAAGGATGACCGGCCCAGCATCCAGGAAGCGGGTGTTTCTCCGTTGCAAGAGTTCGTCGCCACCTTTGCCGCCTTCTTCAAGAAGAAGGATATCCTCGTCATCCTCGGCTTTTTGCTGCTGTTCCGCCTCGGCGAAGCGCAATTGCTGAAATTGGCCGCGCCCTTTTTGCTCGACCCCGTCGCCAAGGGCGGCCTGGGTCTCAGCACGGAACAGGTCGGCCTCGTCTACGGCACCATCGGCGTGATTGCCCTGACCCTCGGCGGCTTGCTGGGCGGCTACATCATTTCCCGCTTCGGCTTGAAACGCTGCCTGTGGATCATGGTGCTGTCCGTCCACTTGCCCGACCTGGTCTTCGTTTACCTGGCTACGGCCATGCCCAGCAATATATACCTGATCGCCGGAGGCATTGCGCTGGAGCAATTTGGTTATGGCTTCGGCTTCGCGTCGTACATGCTGTACATGATCATGGTTTCCGATGGCGCGCATAAAACGGCCCATTACGCCATCTGCACGGGCTTCATGGCCCTCGGCATGATGTTGCCGGGCATGGCCAGCGGCTGGATACAGCAAATGCTCGGCTACCAGCACTTCTTCATCTGGGTCTGCATCGCCACCATTCCCGCCTTCATCATGGCCGCGCTGGTCAAGATCGATCCCGAATTCGGCAAAAAGGCGCCCGCCTGATTCTTTTATCGTGTGCGCCCGCAGGGAATGCGGGCGCACAGTAAAATGCCCGCACCGATAGACCTGCGCTCCACCACTGCAAGGAATTGTTTTGTTGTCTACTTTGAAAAAACGCCTGGGCGTCACAGCCGGCGTGCTGGCCGCGCTGGCCGCCGCCACTTTGCTCAGCAGTTGTACCAGCACCAAGATGCCATCCGCAGTGACGCCGGGCGAAGCGGGCTTGCCCGCCGTGCCGCCCGTGCAGCACATCACGGGCGAAGTGCCGCCGCCGGCGCCGCGCGAATTTCGCGCCGCCTGGGTCTCGACGGTCGCCAATATCGACTGGCCCAGCCGCAACAACTTGCCGGTGGCCAAGCAGCAAGCCGAAGCCATCGCCATCCTTGACCGTGCCAAGTCCTTGAATTTGAACGCGATTGTGCTGCAGGTACGCCCCAGCGCCGACACGATTTACCCGTCGCAGCTGGAGCCATGGTCGGAATACCTGACTGGCAAGCAAGGCCAGCCGCCATTGCCCCTGTATGACCCGCTGGCCTTCTGGGTGGCCCAGGCGCATGCGCGCGGCCTGGAATTGCATGCCTGGTTCAATCCTTACCGGGCCCGTCACGCGACGGCCAAGTCGCCGCTGGCGCGCGACAGTTTCGCCTCGACCAACCCGGCGTCCGTCAAGCAATACGGCCGCTACCTGTGGATGGACCCGGGTGACGCCGCCGCTTCGAAGCACACGACGGACGTGGTGCTGGACGTGGTGCGCCGCTACGATATCGATGGCGTGCACATCGACGACTACTTTTATCCGTATCCGATCGACGCGCCCGGCGCCGGCGCCGGCGCCGAAACGGCCGCGCTGGACGCAGGCAATGGCGGCGCCAAGCGCGAACTGCCGTTTCCCGATGAGCCTTCCTGGCAGCAATATCTGCTGGCCGGCGGCCAGCTGGACCGCCCTTCCTGGCGCCGCCAGAACGTCAACCAGCTGATCGAGGCGTTATACACAGGCATCCACCGCGAAAAGAGCTGGGTGCGCTTCGGCATCAGCCCGTTCGGCATCGGCCGTCCGGACCGCCGCCCTGCCGGCATCGTCGGCTTCAGCCAGTACGACAAATTGTATGCGGATGCGGAACTGTGGCTGGCCAAGGGCTGGCTCGACTACCTGTCGCCGCAGCTGTACTGGCCCGTGGCGCAGGCGCCGCAGGCGTTTGGCGTGCTGCTCGACTACTGGCTGGCGCAAAATCCGTATGGCCGCCATGTGTGGCCGGGCTTGTATACGAGTCGCATCGACAATTCCGCCAAGTCCTTCACGCCGCAAGAGATCATCAAGCAGGTCGAAGTGACGCGCACGCGCCCCGGCGCGAACGGGCAAGTGCATTTCAGCATGGTGCCATTGATGCAGAACCGCAAGGGTGTCAGCGAGCAACTCAAGGCCACCGTGTATCAAAGTCCGGCCCTGGTCCCCGCCACGCCATGGCTGGGCAAGGAAGCGCCCGGCACGCCGCAGCTGGCCTTGCGCCGCGATTCCACCAGCCTGAACATCAAATTGACGGCAGGCGGCGGCAAGCCCGTGGCCCAATATGCGGTCTGGGCCCGCTACGGCGAAGACTGGCGCTTTACCGTGGTCACGGGCGTGCAAGGCGAGCTGACCCTGGTTGACGATGCCATCGGTAAAGTCAATGCGGTAGTGGTCAGCGCCGTGGACCGCCTCGGCAATGAAAGCGCGCGCGTCACCGTGCGCGCCCCGTTTACGACCCCTGCCAAGTAGTTTTTTCCGCGTCACCGGCAGTCCATAACCTGCAGGCATGAAACATGCGCAAGCTTTCATGCCTGCCGGGTGCGCTTGGCTTTACACTCATGCCATGATTTCCTTCCCTACAGTCAATAATGGCACTGCCGTGCTCGGCCTCGGCATCGACGCGGGCGGCACGCAGACGCGCTGGGCCCTGGCCGGCGCGGACGGCGCCATCGTGGCCGACGGCGCCGTGGACGGCTTGTCTGCCTTGCAAATGGGCAGCGATGCGGGCCGCGCGGCCGTGCACGCCACATTTGCGCAATTGTGCCAGGCCGTGCTGGCTGTCGGCCAGCCGCGCGCCGTGGTGGCCGGATTGACGGGCTTTGGCGGCGACGATGTTGTGCTGGCGCAAGCGCTGGCCGGGTTGCTGGCGCTCGACGTCACGGATGTCCGCTTGTGCAATGATATTGAAATCGCGTATCGCGACAGTTTTGCGCCGGGCCAGGGTTACCTGGTCTACGCGGGCACGGGGTCGATTGCCGCCTGGATCGATACGGAGGGCGTGTTTCATCGCGCGGGCGGGCGCGGCGTGCTGCTCGATGATGGCGGCGGCGGTTACTGGATCGCCCGTGAAGCCTTGCGCCAGATCTGGCGCCGCGAAGACGAGGCGCCAGGCAGCTGGCAGGCATCGCCCATGGCCGAGGCCGTGTTTGCGCATGTGGGCGGCAGCGACTGGTCGCTGTCGCGCGCCTTCATGTATGGCCAGGATCGGGGTACCATCGGCCGGCTGGCGCTGGCCGTCGCCGCCAGTGCCGAAAACGACCCGCTGGCGCTGGACATCTTGCAGCGCGCGGGGCAGGAATTGGCGCGCCTGGCCCTGGCCCTGGTGGCGCGCCATGGTCCGCGTCCCGTGGTGCTGGCGGGCCGCGCGGCGCAGTTGCACCCGGCGATGGCGGCAGCCATGCGCGCCGCATTGCCGGTATCGTTGCAGATGGAACAAAGAATTGCCCGTCCGCATGACGCCGCGGCCAGGCAGGCGGCCAGCCTGGCGGCCGGCAAAGACTGAACATTTTATTAACCCGATCACGGATCTTTCATGAAAAAAATCGCCCTCGCCATGCTGGTGGCCCTGCTCTCAGCGTGTACCACGCCCGCGCCGCACCTCGACCATAGCTTGAACGCGCGCAGCCAGAGCCCGCGCGTGAAATTCATCGTCATCCATTACACGGTCAGCGACCTGCCCCGTTCGATCAAGATCCTCACGGAACAAGTGGTCAGCAGCCATTATTTGCTGACCGATACGGACAAGCCGAAGTTTTACGTGCTGGTCGACGAATCGCGCCAGGCCAATCACGCCGGTGTGAGTAACTGGAAGACTTATACACAGTTGAATGTCAGCTCGATCGGCATCGAGATCGTCAACCCTGGCTACAAGGACACGCCGGAAGGCCGCCTCTGGTATCCATTCCCGCAGGCGCAGATCGACGAGCTGATCCCGTTGCTCAAGGATATACAGGCGCGCTACAACATTGCACCGGAAAACATCCTGGGCCACAACGAGATCGCGCCGCAGCGCAAGCAGGACCCGGGTCCGCTGTTCCCATGGCGCCAGCTGGCCGATGCGGGCCTGATCGTCTGGCCCGACGCCAACCGCGTGGCCGCGCAGCGCATCATTTTTGATCAGCAAGTGCCGGATGCCGTCTGGTTCCAGAAAAAGCTGGCCCAGCATGGCTATGCGACGCCAAACACGGGCGTGTTCGACGAAGCGACGCGCAATGTGCTGATCGCCTTCCAGATGAAATACCGCAATAAGTTGTTCGATGGCACGCCGGATGGCGAAACGGCGGCCCTGCTGGAAGTGCTGACGACGCCGGCACCCGCTGTTGTAGCAAAGTAGCACGGCCGTTCCAGCCCATGACTTTTTCTTATATGCTGAACTCTTACGGCCTCGACGGTCAAAGCACGGTAAAGGAATAGCTCATGCGGCTGCGTCATATCGAAGTGTTTCACGCCATCATGCAAGTTGGCACCATCAGCGGCGCCGCCCAGGTGCTGCATATCTCGCAACCGGCCGTGACCAAGGTCTTGCAGCATTGCGAGTTGCAACTGGGCATGCCGCTGTTCGAGCGCGTGCGGGGCAAGCTGTATCCGAAGCCCGAGGCGCACCGGTTGTTTGTCGAGACGGAAAAGCTCAACCGTGATTTATTGGGCATCCGCCGCCTGGCGGCCAGCCTGAAGGGCCATGCGGTGGAAACCATCCGCCTCGTGTCCACGCCGACGATCGCCATCAGTGTCTTGCCGTTCGCCATGACCGAGTGGCGGCGGGACTTTCCCCACACGCGTTGCCAGCTGGCCACCCACCACACGGGCGAGATCGTCAATACCCTGCGCCTGGGCGAGGCGGACCTGGCCGTGTCGCTGCAAGACCCGCGCCATCCGGGCATCGTGGCCGAACCGCTGGCCCACGGCGTCATGACGGTCATCGCTTCCGCCGGCACCTGGCATGCGGCCGATTGCGGCACGCCGCTGACGGCGCATGGCCTCAGTGGCGAGCTGATCGGCCATGCCGACAACGATCCGCTGGGCGAACTGGTGGTCGCCGCGTGCGAGGCGCAGGATATCCACCCCGTCTTTTCCACCGTGGTGCAGACCTATCAAATCGCCCGCTCCCTGGTGGAAGCGGGTGCCGGCATGGCGGTGGTCGACCCGTTTACGGCAGCGTCCGGTTCGCCCGAACGGCTGCAGCGCCGGCCCTGGGCGCCAGCCATCCCCATACAACTGTATTTATTGACGGCGAGCCACTCGCCGCTGTCGCATGGTGCGCGGCGTCTGGCCGAGAGCATCGGCGTGGCCGCGCGTAACTGCCTGGAAAGAGGAGTCTGATGTCTGTTGCAAGTTTGCAATTGGAAGAGGTGGGCAGCGATGCGCAATTTCGCCACCTGAGCAGCATCGCCGGCATTGCCGTCGATTTGCGTTATGCCACGCCCGACAATTTCGTCGGCCGCGACTTATACAGCCCCATCGACTGTGCCTGGTTGCACCGCGACGCTGCCGCCGCCCTGGAAAAAGCCGTGGCCTGGCTGGCCGAGCGGCGGCCTGACCATCATCTGCTGGTGCTCGACGCCCTGCGCCCGCAACGGGTACAGCAGCAATTGTGGGATGCGTTGCAGGGAACGGAGCTGCTCGGCTATATCGCCGAACCGTCGCGCGGCTCGATCCACTCGTTCGGCATGGCGCTCGACCTCACCATCGTCGGGGCGGACGGCCAGGAACTCGATATGGGGACGGGGTTTGATGACCTGAGTGAGCGCTCGCACCCGGCACTGGAGCTGGCCTTGCTGGAACGGGGGGAAATTACGGCGGAGCATGTGGAACATCGCCGCCTGTTGCGCGACGCCATGTTCCAGGCGGGCTTTTTCGGCATCAATAGCGAATGGTGGCATTTCGATTGCGGTGACCGGGTGCTGGTGCGCCAGACCTACACCCGGGTGCTCTGATTAAAAGACCTTTAATCCCTTCAGCATCACGATCAGGATCAGCACGGGCGAGACAAAGCGCAGCAGGAACAGCAGCACATGCGCCAGGGTTTTATTTTGCAACTGGCCGTGATTGCCGATCGCCTCAATGAAGTTCTGCTTGCCCCAGGCCCAGCCTGTAAACAAGGCGATGGCGATGCCGCCCACGGGCAGGAAGATATTTGACGAGACAAAGTCGAACAGATCAAACATATTCAAGTGAAACAGCTTGAAATCCGCCAGCGTGCTGTTACTCAAGGCGCACACGGAGCCGAGCACGGCCAGCAGCAGCATGGTCACGATGGTGGCCTTGGTACGCGTCCAGCCGAAACGCTCATGGAAAATCACCACTGGCACTTCCATCAGCGACAGCATCGCCCCCGTGGCGGCCACGGCGGCCAGGATGAAGAACACCACCATCAGGACTTGCCCCATGGGGATTTGCGAAAACACGGCCGGGATCGTGATGAACACCAGCGACGGTCCCGCGCTGGGGGCGAAACCAAACGTGAACACGGCGGGGAAGATGGCGATGCCAGCCAGCATCGATACACCGAGGTCGGCCGCCATCACGCGCAAGGTGGTGACGGGGATATTCTGGTCATCGCGGAAATAACTGCCGTATGTCATCATCGTACCCATGCCGACGGACAACTTAAAGAAGGCCAGGCCCATGGCCGTCAGCACGACGGAGGCCGTCAGCTTGGAAAAATCGGGACGGAATAAAAAGGCCAGGCCTTCGCCGGCTTTATCGAGCGACAGGCTGACCGCGCAGAGCAGGAGCAGCAGCAGGAACAGCAGCGGCATCAGCTTCTTGGCGATCGCTTCGATGCCCTTGGTCACGCCCAGCATCAGGATGCCGCCGATAAACAACAGCACGCCCCATTGCCACAGCAGCGATTGCAATGGATTGCTGATCAGCGAAGCGAAGGCCGCTTCCGTCACCAGCTTGTCGCTGCTGAGGATGGAGCCATCGATGGCCTTGGCGATATAGGCAAACACCCAGCCCACGACTTCCGAATAGAACGCGACGATGAGGAAGGCGGCCACCATGCCGATGAAGCCGACCAGCCACCAGGGCTTGCCCTTGGGCGCCAGCTGTTCCATAGTGGAAATCGGATTGACCTTGGCCCGGCGTCCCAGGGTGATTTCCGCGATCATCACGGGCAATCCCACTAACAAGGTGGCGAGTAAATAAATGAGCAGGAAGCCGGCGCCGCCATTGGCGCCCGTCAGATAGGGGAACTTCCAGATATTGCCGAGACCGACTGCGGAACCGAGGGTGGCGGCGAGCACGCCGAAGCCAGTGGTAAAGCCAGCTCGTTTCAGGGTCAGGCCTGATCCTTGAGCTTGTTGTTTCATGGTGAATCTTCTATGGATGGACGCGGATTTGCGCTGAGGGGGCGAAATTGTAGCAGCTGGCCGCAAATACCCCGGAAAAGCCTTGCTTCTACAGGGGCGCTTTGCTATAGTTCGCCTCCCCAATGAGGCGCACTAGTTTGCGGCACAAAAGGGACAGTCTTTCGGGGCTGGGTAGTAAAAAGAAGGAGTTGACGGACGTAGCAAATTGCTTCATACTCTTCCTTCTTCGCAGCTGACAAACACAACGCTTTGTCGATAGCGCGAAAGTAGTAACCGAATACAGTTCTTTAACAATTAACAGTCGATAAGTGTGGGCATTTGATGTAAGTGCAGCGTCGATCTTCGGATTGGCGTAATACTTAAAATATCAAATGTTCACAAGAAATAATGAAATAGGATACTTCTTCGGAAGTAGCCTGTCAGTTTTTTGAGTGAGCAAATCTTTTGCAATGCAAAAGATTTGGATGGTAGCGATACTGTCCGACCTGTCAGAAATGACATTAAACAGAGATTAAACTGAAGAGTTTGATCCTGGCTCAGATTGAACGCTGGCGGCATGCCTTACACATGCAAGTCGAACGGCAGCACGGAGCTTGCTCTGGTGGCGAGTGGCGAACGGGTGAGTA
>NZ_JAPUBV010000003.1:0-596090 GCF_030397695.1 Janthinobacterium sp. SUN118
TTGAAGGGTCGTTCGAGACCAGGACGTTGATAGGCTGGGTGTGGAAGTGCAGTAATGCATTAAGCTAACCAGTACTAATTGCCCGTACGGCTTGTCCCTATAACCTTAGCAGGTACAGAGGATGAGAAAGTAACGTTGTGAGTTGTTGATACCACTCATTACCCAGTAATACCTCAATACATAATCCGCTTCTTCCAGATTTCGACACCTGTCGCCCCGTCGGGGACAGGCTGTCCTACAAGTTATGCCTGATGACCATAGCAAGTTGGTCCCACCCCTTCCCATCCCGAACAGGACCGTGAAACAACTTTGCGCCGATGATAGTGCTGCAACCAGTGTGAAAGTAGGTTATCGTCAGGCTTGTTATACGCAGTAGAGAAAAACCCCGCCAGTGATGGCGGGGTTTTTTTTCGTCTGGCGCTTTTGTTTGAGGCAGCCGAATGCCAGGCATAAAAAAAGGCAGCGCTACGCGGTGCCTTTGTCGCTGAAGGTCGCTCAACTTCCTCGATACGTGGAATACGACCACGGCGACACCACCAGTGGCACATGATAATTTTCGTCGGTATGCGCAATGCCGAAGGCCAGGGTCACCAGGTCGATGAAGCGGGGCGAGGGGAGATCGACACCCTGGGCGGCGAAATAGTCGCCTGCATTGAACACCAGCTCGTACTGACCCGCCTTCATGCTGTCGCCTTCCAGCAGTGGCGAACTGCAGCGGCCATCGCTGTTGGTCATATCCATCTTCAGCAATACTTTTCCTTCCGGCGCGACTGAAAACAGGGCCACCTTGACGCCGGCTCCCGGCTTGCCATGGGCGATATCGAGTACATGCGTGCTGAGTTTTCCCATTTGCTATCCTGTATATAGAGTGAGTGAATGTGCTTATCGTGCAAATCATATACCGGTGACTGCGCCGGGCTATATGATTGGGCATATAGCCCACATTGTCCTCCTATAGGCGTGCCACCGCATGAGTACTTACGAACATTATCCACGCGACTTGATCGGTTATGGCCGTACGCCGCCCCATCCGCAATGGCCGGGCAAGGCGCGTATCGCGCTGCAATTTGTCCTCAATTACGAAGAGGGGGCGGAAAACAGCGTGCTGCATGGCGATCCCGCCTCGGAGACGTTTTTGTCCGAAATGATCGGCGCGGCGGCTTTTCCTGCACGCCACCTGAGCATGGAATCCATTTATGAATACGGCTCGCGCGCCGGGCTGTGGCGCCTGCTGCGCATGTTCGAGGAGCGGCGCCTGCCGCTGACCGTATTTGGCGTCTCGATGGCCTTGAAGCGCAACCCGGAAGCGGTAGCCGCGTTCCAGGAATTGGGGCATGAAATCGCTTGCCATGGCTTGCGCTGGATTTCCTATCAAAACATGGATGAGGCGACGGAGCGTGCGCATATGCGCGAAGCCGTGCAGATCATCCGCGAATTGACCGGTTCCGCCCCACAAGGCTGGTACACCGGGCGCGATTCGCCAAATACGCGCAAACTGGTGGTGGAGCATGGCGGTTTTCGCTATGACGCCGATTATTATGGCGACGACCTGCCATTCTGGGAAAAGGTGGCATACACGGATGCCACCGGTGCCGCAGCCATGCAGCCGCAGCTGATCGTGCCCTATACCCTGGACACGAACGACATGCGTTTTGCCGCCATGCAGGGTTTTAATTCGGGCACGCAGTTTTTTGACTATTTGAAGGATGCATTCGATGTGCTGTATGCGGAAGGCGATCCGAACGGATTGAACCAGCCGAAGATGCTGTCCGTGGGCTTGCATTGCCGCCTGGTAGGCCGGCCTGGCCGCGCGGCGGCGCTGGCGCGCTTTCTCGACTACGTGCAGCGCCATGAGCAGGTGTGGATCACGCGCCGTATCGATATTGCCGAACACTGGCATGCGACGCATCCGTTCAAGGCATGATCTTTATTGATGTGGGATGATAAGTAAAATCAGTTTTTGCGTATAGTTGTCGTGTATGCCGGTGTTAATCTTCTAGACAGGACTATACCGAGGCCAGCATGTCAGAACCGATTCGCTTTTACTACCGTGACGCCGTACAGGAAGTACGCAACGCCGCCCCCACGCAGACTGTGTTGCAGCACCTGCGCGAGGACCTGCATTGCACGGGCACCAAGGAAGGCTGTGCGGAAGGCGATTGCGGTGCCTGCACGGTGGTCATCGGCAGCCTGGTTGATGGCAAGGTGGAGATGAAGGCCGTGAATGCCTGCATCCAGCTGACGCCTACGCTCGATGGCAAGGCCCTGTTTTCCGTGGAAGACTTGCAGCAGCCCGATGGCGCCCTGCATCCGGTGCAGCAGGCGATGGTCGAGTGCCACGGTTCCCAATGCGGATTTTGCACGCCCGGCTTCGTCATGTCGCTGTGGGGCATGTACCTGGACAAGAATGGCGCGCCACCCACGCGCTGCGAAATCGACGATACCCTGTCCGGCAACCTGTGCCGCTGCACGGGCTACCGGCCCATCATCGAGGCGGCAAAACGCATGGGCGAATTGCCGCATGTGGCCTTCGACCGCGATGCCCTGGGCACGCAGTTGCAGGCGCTGCAGCGCGACAGCTTGCTCACGTATGAACATGGCGGCCAGCAATTCCATGCCCCGCATACCCTTGAAGAACTGGTGGCGCTGCGTGCGGCGCATCCGCAAGCGTGCCTGCTGGCCGGCTCCACCGACGTGGGACTCTGGGTGACCAAGCAACTGCGCGACCTGGGCGACATTATTTATCTGGGGAATGTGGCGGCCTTGAAAACCATTGCCATTGCCGATGGCAAGCTGGAGATTGGCGCCGGCGCCAGCCTGAACGATGCCTACGGGGCGTTGTGTCAGCACTACCCCGAGGAACTGTCGGAATTGTGGCAGCGCTTTGCTTCCTTGCCAATTCGTAACGCCGGTACCCTGGGCGGCAATGTCGCGAATGGCTCGCCCATCGGCGACTCGATGCCATGGCTGATCGCCTTGGGCAGCGACGTCGTGCTGCGCGGCCCGGCGGGCCAGCGCATCATGCCGCTGGAAAAGTTCTATTTGGGCTATCAGAAGAAAGACTTGCAGCCGGATGAATTCGTCGAAGCCGTGCGCGTCCCCTTGCCGCGTGCCGACGTGCATTTCCGCACATATAAACTGGCCAAGCGCTTTGACCAGGATATTTCAGCCGTGTGCGCCGCGTTTGCCTTCCAGCTCGATGGCGAACGCATCGTTGATGCGCGCATCGCCTTTGGCGGCATGGCGGCCACGCCGCAGCGCGCTGCGCAAACGGAAACGTTTTTGCGGGGCCAGGCGTGGACGGAAGAAAACCTGAGCATTGCCATGCGCTTGCTGGCCGATGATTATGCGCCGTTGTCGGACATGCGCGCGTCCAACAGTTATCGCATGATGACGGCGCAAAACCTGCTGCGCCGCTTCTGGCTGGAAACACGCGTTGGCGCACCGTTGCCGCGGTCGTCCCTCAATGCCTACGCCTGTCGCGCTTGAAAGGACGAATATGAACCATCCTGCCACGCCTGAACTGCAAGCGGCCGCCTGGAGTGTTGTGGGCAAGCCCAGTCCCCATGAATCAGCGCAATTGCATGTGCTGGGGCAAGCTACCTACACGGACGATATTGCTGAACTGCACAGTACCTTGCACGCGGCCTTGGGCCTGTCGCAAAAGCCGCACGCGCGCATCACGGCCATGGATTTGTCCGTCGTGCGCGCTGCCGCCGGCGTCGTTGCCGTCTACACGGCGCAGGACATTCCCGGCACCAACGATTGCGGCCCCATCATTCATGACGATCCCATCCTGGCGTTTGATCTGGTGCAATACGTGGGCCAGCCCATCTTCATCGTGGTGGCCGATACGCATGATCACGCGCGCCGCGCCGCCCGCCTGGCGCAAGTGACGTATGAGGAGTTGCCTGCGATCATGACGCCACAGGCGGCCAAGGCGGCACAATCGTACGTGCTGCCACCCATGCACCTGGCGCGCGGCGACTATCAAGCGGCCTTCGAACGTGCGCCGCATGTGGTCAAGGGCCAGCTGTACGTGGGCGGCCAGGAACAGTTTTATCTGGAAGGCCAGATTTCCTACGCGATTCCGAAGGAAGCGCAAGGCATGCTCGTGCTGTGCTCGACCCAGCACCCCAGCGAAATGCAGCACGTCGTGGCGCATGCGCTGGGCGTGCATTCGCATAACATCACGGTCGAATGCCGGCGCATGGGCGGCGGCTTTGGCGGCAAGGAATCGCAGTCGGCCCTGTGGGCAGCCGCCTCGGCTATTGCTGCATCGAAACTGAAACGCCCCGTCAAGCTGCGCGCCGACCGCGACGACGACATGCTGGTGACGGGCAAGCGTCACTGTTTTTACTATGAATATGAAGTGGGCTACGACGACGCGGGGCGGATTCTGGCCGCCAAGGTCGACATGACCACGCGTGCCGGCTATTCGGCCGACCTGTCCGGTCCCGTCGCCACGCGCGCCGTCTGCCACTTCGACAATACCTATTATTTGTCCGACGTGGATATCCGCGCTGCCTGCGGCAAGACGAATACGCAGTCGAACACGGCCTTCCGGGGTTTCGGCGGACCGCAGGGCGCCATTGCCATCGAGTATGTCATCGATGAAATCGCCCGCCACCTGCGGCGCGATGCGCTCGATATCCGCCTGCTCAATTTCTATGGCCGCAACGATGGGGAAGGGCGCAACGTCACGCCATATGGCCAGGTCATCGTCGATAATGTCATCCATGAACTCGTCGCCGAACTGGAACAGAGCAGCGATTACCGCGCGCGCCGCCGCGCCATCGATGCCTACAACGAAGCCAGCCCTGTCTTGAAGAAGGGCCTGGCATTCACGCCATTGAAATTCGGCATCGCCTTCAACGTCACGCACCTGAACCAGGCTGGCGCCCTCGTGCACGTGTACGTGGATGGCTCCGTGCTGGTCAACCATGGCGGCACGGAAATGGGGCAAGGCATCAATACCAAGGTCATGCAGGTGGTGGCGCACGAGCTGGGCCTGGACCTGGGGCGGGTGCGCGCCACGGCCACCGATACCAGCAAGGTGGCGAATACGTCGGCCACGGCGGCGTCCACCGGTGCCGACCTGAATGGCAAGGCGGCGCAGGATGCCGCGCGCCAGATCCGCGAACGCCTGGCCGACTACGCGGTCAAACTGTACGGCGGCGCGCTTGCTGCCGTGCGTTTCTTCGACAACCATATTCACGTCAACGGCCACGTCATTGCGTTTGCCGAACTGGTGCAGAAGGCCTATCTGGCCAGGGTACAACTGTGGTCGGACGGTTTCTATGCCACGCCCGGTCTGTCGTGGGATGCGAAGACGATGACGGGCCATCCGTTTTCGTATTACGCGTATGGCGCGGCCGTGGCCGAAGTGGTGGTCGATACCTTGACGGGCGAATGGAAATTGCTGCGCGCGGATGCCTTGTACGATGCCGGCCAGTCGCTCAACCCCGCGATTGACCTGGGGCAGGTGGAAGGCGCTTTTATCCAGGGCATGGGCTGGCTGACGACCGAGCAGCTGTGGTGGAATGGCGCAGGCAAGCTGATGACGCACGCGCCATCGACGTATAAAATTCCCGGCATTTCCGATTGCCCGGAAGATTTTCGCGTCAAGCTATTCCAGAACCGTAATGTGGAAGACAGCATCCACCGCTCGAAAGCCGTGGGCGAGCCGCCGTTGCTGCTGCCGTTTTCCGTTTTCTTTGCCATCCGCGACGCCATTTCCAGCGTGGGCCATCACGCCGTGCAGCCGCCGCTCAATGCGCCGGCCACCAGCGAGGAAATCCTCAAGGCGATCATGGCCGTGGAAGCGGCCGGCACCGCCGCATAGGAGCAGACGATGAGCGACTGGCTGACAGCGATGGAGAAGGACGCGCAGGCATCCGTGCTGGTGACGGTCGCCCTGGTGGAAGGTTCCGGACCGCGCGAGGCGGGAGCGAAGATGCGCGTCACCACGGGCGGCCAGATCGATACCATCGGTGGCGGCCACCTGGAGCTGCGCGCCGTCGAAATCGCCAAGACCATGCTGGTCACGGGCGACACCCATGCGCGGCTCGAGCGTTTTGCGCTGGGCCCCAGCCTCGGCCAATGCTGCGGCGGCGTCGTCTATCTTGCCTTCGAAGCCGTCGATGCCAGCCTGGGGGCGGTGTTGTCCGCCTTGCGCGAACGCCGCCAGCAGGATAGCTGGCGGTTGACGGCGCTCGACGGTGCACCCGCCTCGGCGCTGTTCGATGCGATGGGGCGGTTGATCGCCGGCACAGGCGAGCAGGCGCCCAGCACATTCGCGCGCGAACGGGGCACCCATGTGGCGCAGGATGGCAGCGGGCGGCGCTGGCTGGTCGACCCGTGTCTGGCGCCGCGCGCCCATCTGACGCTGTTCGGCGCCGGCCACGTGGGGGCCGCCATCGTGCGCGCGCTGGCAGATTTGCCCTGTAATATCACCTGGGTCGATGAACGCGAAGACATGTTTCCCGCATACATGCCCGATAATGTGCGCATCGCCGCTACCGACACGCCCGAAGAATTCGTCGCGATGGCACCGCCCGGTGGCAGTTTCCTTGTCATGACGCATAGCCATGCGCTCGATCAACGCTTGACGGAAGCCATCATGGCGCGCGACGATGCGGGCTGGTTCGGATTGATCGGTTCGCAGACCAAGCGCAAGCAGTTCGAACACCGCCTGCAGGCCCGTGGCGTGCCGGACGAACGTATCGCCGCCATGGTGTGTCCAATCGGTATGCCTGGCATCCGCAACAAGGCGCCAGCCGTGATCGCCGCCTCCGTTGCCTGTCAATTACTCATGGTGTGGGAGGAAGCCACCGTGGCGGCCCTGGCCGCACCGCTGCGGCTGGTCACTGCCAGCACGCCACCGCGCCGCAAGAAACGCGCCGCCAACCACCCGTTATAGAAAGAAGTCATGCCGATTGTCCCTGCCACATTGCAAGCTTACCGTGCCAGCTTGCTGCACTTTCACGCCGATCCCGCCTTCCATGAGGAGGCGCATGCCTGGCACGCGGACGGTTTGCTGATCGTGGCCGATGGCAAGGTCGTGGCGGCCGGCGATTATGCGTCACTGCAGGCGACTTTGCCTCCCGGCACGCATATCGTCGATTACCAGGGCAAGCTGATCGTGCCCGGCTTTATCGATACCCACCTGCATTTCCCGCAGACGGAAATGATCGCCTCGCCCGCCCCGGGCTTGCTGCCGTGGCTTGAGACGTACACGTTTCCCACCGAGCGCGCGTTTGAGGACCCTGTGCACGCGCGCAATGTGGCCGAGTTTTTCCTCGATGAACTACTGCGCTGCGGCACCACCACGGCCATGGTGTATGGCAGCGTGCATCCGCAATCGGTGGACGCCTTCTTTGGCGCCAGCGAGGCGCGCGGCTTGCGCATGGTGGCGGGCAAGGTCATGATGGACCGCAACTGTCCCGCATTCCTGCGCGATACGGCAGAGTCCGGTGCGCGCGAGAGCGAGGAACTGATCCGGCGCTGGCACAAGCATGGCCGCTCGCTGTATGCGATCACGCCCCGTTTCGTGCCCACCTCGACCAATGAACAGATGCACCTGGCGGGCGAACTGGCGCGCGCCTATCCGGATACCTATCTGCAGACGCATGTGTCGGAGAACGAGGACGAGTGCCGCTGGGTGCGCGAATTGCATCCGCAGGCGCGCAGCTACCTCGATGTCTATGACCAGTACGGCATGCTGCGCCCGCGCGCCATGTTCGGCCACTGCGTCTGGCTCGATGAACGCGACCGCGCGCGCATGGCGGAAACATCCTCGGCGGCCGCGATTTGTCCTACCTCAAACCTGTTCCTGGGCAGCGGCCTGTTTGATTTTGAACGGGCCGATGCGGCGCGCGTGCCGCTGTCGCTGGCTACCGACGTGGGGGGCGGCACCTCGTTCTCGATGTTGCAAACCATGAACGAAGCCTATAAAGTAGCACGCTTGAAAGGCAGCTACCTGCCCGCCTTGCGCATGTTTTACCTGGCGACCCTGGGCGCCGCGCGGGCCATGCAACTGGAAGGCACCCTGGGCAATTTCACGGCTGGCACGGAAGCGGACTTCATCGTGCTCGACAAGCAATCGACGCCGCTGCTGGCGCGCCGCACGGCTGCTTGTCAAAGCCTTGAGGAATTGCTGTTTGCCTTTGCGCTGCTCGGTGACGACCGTGCCGTGGCCGCCACGTATTCGGGCGGACAGTGCGTGCATGTGCGGGGCCAAGGCTGACCTACCCGTTGTTCAACACGAATCACCCTGAGCGAGAACGCGTATGCACAAGAAACTCACTGGCCTGGCGCTTGGCGCCGCGCTGGCATTGACCGGTACGGCGCATGCCGCCAAGGCAGCGGCCACGCCGTCTGCCAATGAAGCGGCCACCGCGCGCCATTTTGCCGCCCTGCTTGCGGGGGCGCAGCCGAAGACCGCCGAACTGAGTCTGTTCTTTTCCATGATGCCCAAGGGCGGCGACCTGCATCACCATTACTCGGGCGCCATCTATGCCGAGCAGTTCCTCGACTGGGTCGACAAGGAAAACTATTGCGTCAACAAGGCGACCTACCGCATCGAAAGCAACAAGGATGTCGTGGCGGCCGAGCGCGCCAAGCCGGCCGCGCAGCGTGGATGCCTGTCATCGACGGAAGTGTTCGCCGATGCGGGCCTGTATGCGGAGTTGCTGCAACGCTGGTCGACCAAGGATTTCTATAGCCACGGCGCCATCCAGACGCCGCCCGACCGCACCTTCTTTGATACCTTCGGCTACTTCGGTCCCGTGGCCTCCACGAATACGGCCGATGGCCTGAAAACCCTGAAGCAGCGCGCCATCGCCGAAAACCTGAGCTATATCGAAACGATTTTCGAGCTGTCGCCATTCGTGCAAAACACGCAGTTCGACCAGCAGGTGCTGACCCAGGGCTTGCCGCCGGCCGCCCTGCAGGCGCTGCTGGCCAGCTGGACGCAGACTCTCGAGCAGGATGCCGCCTTCCAGAAAAGCATCACCGACTACAACGCCAATGTGAACAGCAGCAGCGCCGGCATCGACGACGCCAGCTTTACCATGCGCTACCAGGCGTATGTGCTGCGCTTCCTGTCGCCATCGCAAGTGTTTTCCTCGATGGTGGCCGCCTTCAAGGCAGCGAGCCTGAATCCCCTGGTGGTGGGCGTGAATATCGTGGGCCAGGAAAGCGTGAACGTTTCCATGCGCGATTACAGCCTACACATGGAAATGTTCAGGTTCCTCAAGGCGAAGTATCCAAACGTGAAGATCGCCTTGCATGCCGGTGAGCTGGCGCTGGGCATGGTGCCGCCGGAAGGCATGGCTTTCCATATCGCCGAAGCCGTCGATGTGGCCGGCGCCGACCGCATCGGCCATGGCATGGATATCGCCTATGAAAACAAGGCGCTGGCGACCATGCAAAAGATGCGCGAGCGGGGTATCCCCGTGGAAGTGAATCTGACCAGCAATGACTACATCCTCGGCATCAAGGGCCAGGCCCATCCGATTACCCTGTACCGCAAGTATGGCGTGCCATTCGTCATCTCGACCGACGATGCGGGCGTGTCGCGCAACACCCTGTCGAATGAATACGTCTTGTTTGCCAGCCAGTACAAGACCGACTATGCGGAAATCAAAAAGCTGTCATATAACAGCCTGCGCTATTCCTTCCTGGCCGAGGCGGATAAACAACGTTTGCTGAAAGCACTCGACGCCCGTTTCACCCGCTTCGAGGCGCAAATTGCTGCGGCCGATCAGGCCGGCAAGGCAAGCAAACCGTAAGTCGTATCGTTGTCGAAACCGACACTGTCACAGCGGCCGGATTCTCCGGCCGTTTTCCTTTCTCCTGCCAAATTCATATTGATGTGTTTTCGTTAACTTTGTGGCGGCCATGCGACACAATTGACGACAGATGCACGACTTTGTCCAATTTCCTGGATGAATCAATTTCAAGCACATATTGCTCATTTATAATCTCGCGCCATAAGCCCGGACACTGTCATCACGATATCAATCCTGCTACTTAGCTCATGCTATTTATATTTTAAATATATAAATATGTAAAAAAAAACGTATTTGTCATCCATTTTTTGATGATGCATAGTGAGATGAGGGTGATATTAAAAAGTCACAATTAATGTGGCAGATATCGTATGTAGATGGGTATTTGCAGTAAATAAAGGTGAGATGCAGAGTGAAACAAACAGTCATGCTGCTAAATGACGACATTTTTCTCCATCTTGCCGCCGTGTCACAGTCTTGAAATATTTAACAATTACACTCGCGGCTTGCCATGTTGGCCGGCTCAGCATGTCGGGTGAATGACACAGGTGCTAGCGCCCTGAGTTGTACGGCCAGGGATCCCGGATCCTGTCGTTTTTGCTTGAATAGGGATGGCTGTGGTGTGTGTGGAAGGCGTTTGTGTACGGTCTTGTCAGGACCAGCAGCCAGTCCAGCCGGCGTAACAGTTGCAGCATCGTAAAGAGGAAATGTTGTGTTTGTGTTGCTGTGCGGCGCAGCCGGGCGGTGAGGCAATCCAGGATTTTCAAAAATAATAGTCTTTTCTGGGGTTAAAGATGATCAATCACAAACGACTTCGGCTGACGCAAATCGCGTTGAGCCTGTCTATTGCACTGGCGGCGGCACCATCGTTCGCACAGAACACTACCTCGGCCATTAGCGGACGTATCTCGTCCAACGATGGTCAGCCAGCAGCTGGCGCCCAAGTTAACATCGTGCACGTTGAATCTGGCTCCGCCAGCAACGTGACCACCGATGCGGAAGGTCGCTATGTTGCACGCGGCTTG
This sequence comes from Janthinobacterium sp. SUN118, assembly GCF_030397695.1. NCBI lineage: Bacteria > Pseudomonadati > Pseudomonadota > Betaproteobacteria > Burkholderiales > Oxalobacteraceae > Janthinobacterium > Janthinobacterium sp. SUN118. The sequence goes on from NZ_JAPUBV010000003.1 coordinate 10,820, forward strand.
CGCGCTGGCGGTCCTTACACGATCACCATCACCAAGAACGGCGAAGTGGAAAAACGCGAAGGCGTATACATCCAGCTGGCTGAAACGGCTAGCGTCGATGCGACCTTGGGTGCCCCGATGCAATCGGTGAAAGTGGTTGGCAATGCCGCCCGCGCACAAATCTTTAACCGCAGCAACATGGGTGCCGGCACCAACATCGGCCCGACGGAACTGGCAACCCAGGCATCGATCTCGCGCAGCCTGCAAGACTACGCCCGCGCCGACCCGCGCCTGTCGCAAACGGACAAGGAACGTGGCGAAATCTCCGTCGCCGGCCAGAACTCGCGCTACAACTCGATGACGATTGACGGCGTGGCCGTGAATGACACCTTCGGCCTGGAAGCCTCCGGTACGGCGACCGGCAAGCAACCGATTTCGATCGAAGCGATCCAGTCGGTCCAGGTGAACGTCGCCAACTATGACGTGACGCAAAAAGGCTACACGGGCGCCAACATCAACGCCGTGACCAAGTCCGGTACCAACAAGGTCAAGGGCAGCGTTTACTACGTGTTCCGCAATGACACCACCGCTGGCGATCGCTACAACGATTCGACCGGTGAGTACTACGCGCCGCCAAAGTCGAAAGACACCACCAAGGGCATCACCCTGGGCGGCCCACTGATCCAGGATAAACTGTTCCTGTTCGCTAACTACGAAGAAACCAAGAGCTCGCGCGGCGCGCCGGCCTTCGGTCCGATCGGCAGCGACAAGACCAACGTGGCCATTTCGCAATCGGCCATCGATGGTGCCATCGGTATCGCCAAAGATAAATATGGCCTCGATATCGGTAGCTCGGCTATTCCTAGCGGTTCGGAATTCACGGCCAAGGAAAAGCTGCTGAAACTGGATTGGAACTTGACCGACAGCCAGCGCATGATGTTGCGTTACACCAAGACAGAGCAAGCCGAGCCGATCTACACGGGTTTCTCGCCAACAGGTTTGTCGCTGAGCTCGTACTGGTACACCCAGGAAAAGAGCCTGGAAACCCTGGTCGGCCAATGGACGGCCGAATGGACGCCGACGTTCTCGACCGAAGTGAAGGTATCGACGCGCGACTATGACAGCGTGCCGAAAAATAATGCTTTCCTGCCGGCCATGGGCCTGCAGTTCACAGGTGCGCTGCCAGCCGGTGCACCTGCTGGCCTGGCCACCGGTAGCCGCTTCCTGAACTTCGGTACGGAACAGAGCCGCCAGAAAAACGTCCTGGGCACCAAGACGAAAGACTTCTATGCAGCCGGTACCTGGGCGTTGGGTGACCACGAACTGAAGTTTGGTGCCGATTACAGCAAGAACGACGTCTACAATGCGTTCCTGCAAAACGTCAATGGCAACTACACCTTCGGTTGTATCAACAGCAGCGCTGCCGTTGCCTATTCGTTTGGCGCGATCAATTGCGGTACGGCTACCGCGGCGCAACTGCAAGCTGCCGTGCTGGAGAACTTCAGCCGTGGCCGTCCAAGTTCGTACTCGTACCAAGTGGCGCAACCTGGCCGCACGCTGAACGACGCCATCGCGTCGTTCTCGCTGAAAAACATCGGCTTGTTCGTGCAAGATAGCTGGGATGTCAGCAAGCAGCTGACGGTCATGGCCGGCTTGCGCATCGATGGCACCCGTATCGGCGAAAAGCCGATCTACAATGCGCTGGCAGCCCAGCCAACCGTGGCACGCACGACGCCAACCGGCCGTCAAACGGGCGGCTTCGGCATCGATAACTCGCACACCATCGATGGCGAGAACCTGTACCAGCCACGCGTTGGCTTCAACTACAAGCTCGATTCGGCACGTCCGACGCAGTTCCGTGGTGGTTTCGGCCTGTTCCAGGGCGCCGCTGCCAGTGTCTGGCTGGGCAATCCTTACCAGAATACCGGCCTGGTCACGCAAAACATCACGTGTACCTCGGCGGCTGGCACGTGCCCGACCACCGATGGTTTCTTCAATCCGGATCCAACCAAGCAGCCGACCAACCTGGCCGCTGTGGTTCCCGCCATGAAGGTCGATGCCCTGAGCACGGATCTGGCGCAACCGTCGGTATGGAAAGCCAATCTGGCGTTCGAACATGAGTTGCCATGGATGGGCCTGATTGTTGGCGCGGAATACCTGCGCTTGCAAACCAAGAACTCGATCTACTATGAAGAGTTGAACCTGGGTGCGCCAACTGCTTTCGGTAGCGACGGTCGTCCGCTGTACTATGGCCCGAACGCTTACAAGACCTCGTGCTGGAATGCCACGGGCGGTCTGATCGGTGGTGCCAATTGCAGCGCGCTGACCAAAGCGGGCAGCAATGCCGCCTTCGGCCAGGTGCTGATGGCCAAGAACACGGACAAGGGCGCATCGAACGTGCTGACCCTGTCGGTACGCAGCCCGCTGCGCGAAGGCCTGTCGTGGGGTTCGTCGTACACCTACAGCGATGCCACGGAAGTGTCGCCGCTGACGTCGTCGACGTCGAGCTCGAACTGGGGCGGCCGTGCCGTCTTCAATCCGAACGAAAACGTCGCTTCGAACTCGAACTACATGGTCAAGGATCGCTTCACGGCGAACGTCAACTGGCAAAAACGCTTCTTCGGCGAATACAAGACCACGTTCGGTCTGTTCTATGAAGGCCGTAGCGGCAAGCCATACAGCTGGACCATCAACAATGACTTGAACGGTGATGGCCTGGGCGGCAATGACTTGATGTACATTCCTAGCGCGCCAGGTTCGGGCGAAGTGGTCTTCGCTGGCGCCACGGCAGCAGCCCGCGCCGCCAACGAGGCAGCGTTCTGGAAAGTCGTCAACGCCAATGGCGACCTGCGCAAAGCCAAGGGTGGCGTGATTGGCCGCAACGAGAGCTTTGCTCCATGGACCAACAGCTTCGACGTGCGTCTGAGCCAGGAAGTGCCAGGTCTGTTCAAGGGCCACAAAGGTATCTTTACCTTTGATATCTTGAACTTTGGCAATATGCTCAACCGTAAATGGGGCCGCATCAATGAAGTGGCCTTCCAATCGGCTGGCGGTCAGGTACGCAGCTTCGTCGACTACGTGGGTATGGAAAACGGCAAGTACGTCTACAACACCCGCGCCACGGTTGAAGGCACGGAAACGCGCCAAGCCAAGGGCGAGTCGCAATGGGCACTGCAAGCAACGATCAAGTACGAGTTCTAATCTCGTCCTTGCCTCGTAGCTTGGCAAACTAAAAAACGGCTGGTGGCGACACCAGCCGTTTTTTTTATACGCAAGATGGTTTACTCTTTCCCCTTTTCAATAAATATCATTCCATGGCTCACTTCCTACGCACTCCGGTCGCCAGCGCGGCCCTGATCCTGACTCTGTCCGCCTGCAGCCATTTCGCTGCCGCGCCGCAGGCTGCGCCGAGCGGCCCGATCGAAGTGAACCTGGTTGCCCTGAACGATTTTCATGGCAACCTCGACCGCAGCAAATTTAGCTATACCAGTGCCACCGATCCTGTCCGCAAGACGGTGCAGGCGGGCGGCATCGATACCCTGTCCGGCGCCTTGGCGGCATGGCGCAAGGAAGATGCGCAGCTGATCTTTGTCGGCAATGGCGACCTGGTCGGCGCCAGTCCCGCCATGTCGGCGCTGTGGGCCGATGAGCCCAGCATCGTGGCCATGAACATGCTGGGCATGAAGGCCAGTTCCGTCGGCAACCATGAGTTTGACCAGGGCAAGGCGGAATTGCTGCGCCAGCAGCGCGGCGGCTGCGAGTCTTCGCGCGCCGACAAGGCCTGCAAGTTCACGCCCGATTTCCAGGGCGCCAGCTACACCTATATGGCGGCCAATGTCATCGATACGCAGACGGGCAAGTCCCTGCTGCCGGCCTACCGCATCGAAGAGGCGCATGGCGTCAAGGTGGGCTTGATCGGCGCCGTGCTGAAGGATACGCCTTCCGTGGTGACGGCCGCCGGCATTGCCGGCCTGCAGTTCGGCGATGAAGCGGACGCCATCAACGCCACCTTGCCGCAGCTGCGCGCACAGGGCGTGGGCGTGTTCGTCGTGCTGCTGCACCAGGGCGGCGAAACGAAGGAAGCCGTCGATCAGCCCGATTGCAGCGGCCTCAAGGGCGAGGTGATCGACGTGGTGAAACGTCTCGATCCCGCCATCCAGCTGGTCGTCAGCGGCCATTCGCACCAGGGTTATCTGTGCCGTGTCGATGGCCGCCTGGTGACGCAAGCACAGATGGGCGGACACATGTTGACGCGCATCAAGCTCAAGGTCGATCCCGTGAAGAACGCCGTGATCGACGCCAGCGCGCAAAACGTCGTCATGCTGCCGGGCATGTATGAGCCGGACCCTGTCGTGGCAGCCTACCTGGAGTCGGTGAAGCAGCGCAGCGCGCAGGAACTGTCGCGTCCCGTGGCCGTCATCGCCGTGCCGACGGTAGGCCGCAGCACCAAGGGCAGCGGCGCTTCCGCGCTGGGCGACCTGGTGGCCGACAGCACCCTGTTCGGCGCGCGCGCTGCCGGTGCACAAATCGGCCTGATGAATAATGGCGGCATCCGCAAGGATCTGGAAGCGGGCGCCGACCTGATGACGAATGTGGGGCAGAACCAGGCCGTGGTGCCGTTCGGCAATACGCTGATCGTCGTCAGCCTGTCCGGCGCGCAAATCCGTACCTTGCTCGAGCAGCAATGGCCGGGCGCGGTGGCCGAAGATGGCAATCTGCTGCAAGTTTCGGAAGGATTCAGTTATCGCTGGGACAGCACGCAGCCGCAAGGCCAGCGCGTGCTGCCGGGCAGCATCATGCTGAATGGCAGCCCTATTGACGATAATCAACAATACCGTGTCGCCGCCAACAGTTTCCTCGCCGGCGGCGGCGACCGCTTCACCGTGCTGGCAGCCGGCACGCGCCGTCTCGATACGGGCGTGCGCGATATCGACGCCTTCAGCGATTACCTGATTTCCCGCGCGCGCGCCGGCAAGCCTGCGGGCAGCGCCACGGCGGCAGGCCGCATCGTGCGCGTCAACTAATACTTTCAAGGAAAAAACCATGCGTCGCTTATTTGTTTCCGTTCTACTTTCCAGCCTGTTCGTGGGCACGGCCCACGCCGATTTCACGATTCCCGGCTTTGAGCTCGTGCACACTTCTCCCGTGGAAACCACGCTGACCAATCCCGACCTGCGCGAACCGGTCACCGTATGGAGCGAGCTGTTCGACGGGGCCAAAAAAGAGATCGTCATCGCCCAGTTCTATGCCGTCAGCAAACCGGGTACGGCATTTGAGAAAGTGCTGGCCAGCCTGACGGCGGCCGGCCAGCGCGGCGTGAAGATCCGCTTCCTGCTCGACCAGAAGGGCGTGGGCCTGTCGGAAGCGGCAACCATCGCGCAGATCAAGGCGATTCCGAACCTGGACTTGCGCCTCATCGATTTCAATAAAGTCACGGGCAACGGCATCGTGCACGCGAAATACCTGGCCGTCGACGGCCAGGTGGCCTACATCGGCAGCCAGAATTTCGACTGGCGCTCGTTCGAGCACATCCATGAAACGGGCTTGAAAATCACGGAGCCTGCCATGGTCGGCCAGGTGCAAGCCATCTTCGAGCAGGATTGGCAAGCCCAGGCCCTGACGTCGCAAGGCAGCCGCGCCACGGTACTCAACAGCAAGGTGGTGCCGGCCAATTACGCGCAAAACGCGTTTTTGCTGGCCAGCCCGAATGCGTACAACCCGGCCGGCGTGGGCGACTCGGAAACGGGTTTGCCGGCCTTGCTGGCGGAAGCGAAAAGCGACGTGCGCATCCAGCTGCTCGACTACGCGCCGCTGTCCTACGGCCCGAACCGCACGCGTCCGTATTACGCCGTGATCGACAACGCCGTGCGCGCGGCCGCCCAGCGCGGCGTGAAGATCAAGCTGATGGTGTCCGCCTGGAACACGGAAGCGCCGGCCATCGCCTATCTGAAAAGCCTGGCCCTGGTGCCGAACGTGGAAATCCGCATCGTCACCTTGCCGACGGCATCGACGGGCTTCATTCCGTTCGCGCGCGTGATCCACAGCAAGACCATGAGCATCGACGGCAAGCTGGCCTGGGTCGGCACGAGCAACTGGGCGGGCGGCTATTTCGACTTGTCGCGCAACCTGGAAGTGGTGCTGCGCAACGACGCCATGGCGCAGCGTATTGCCGCGCTGCACGAGCAGACGTGGAGCTCGGCGTACGCGCAGCCCATCGACATCAACAAGCAGTATCCGAAACCGGCGAAAGCGGCGCCGCAAGCGAAGGAGTGAGCATGAAAAAATTACTCACGGTGCTGGCGCTGGGCGCCGCTTTCTCCTCCGGCAATGTGCTGGCCTGGGGCAATGACGGCCACCGCGCCGTCGGCGCCATCGCCGATCAATTGCTCAAGGGCAGTGCTGCCCAGGCGGCAATTGCCAAATTGCTGCTGCCCGGCGAAAGCCTGGAAAATATTGCCAACTGGCCCGATTGCGTGAAGGGCACGTATTGCGGCCCGCAATCGGCGGAAATGCTGACGTATGTGGCGGCGAACCCGAAGCATGGCGAATACCATTACACGAACGTGCCTTTCCAGAACGAGCATTACCACGACCATGGCGTGGGCACGGCTGACGACGACATCGTGCAGACGTTGAAACAGGCGATTCTGGTGTTGCAGGGCAAGGATGATGCGGCCAGCAATCCGCACCGTTTCAGCCAGCGCGAAGCCTTGATCCTGATCACGCACCTGGTGGGCGATATCCACCAGCCTTTGCATGTGGGGAACGCCTTTGTCGGCAAGGATGGCCAGTTTTTCGTGCCCGCCACCCAGGCGCAGATTGACGACGTGGCGATCTTCAATGCGCGCGGCGGCAACGACCTGCTGCTCGACGATGCGAAGCTGACGGCGCTGTCGGACGCCGTGATTCCCGCGCCGCTGCCGGCCGGGGATGGCGCGGCCAAGCCGGCCAGCGCCTATCCGAAGTCGCCCACCAAGCCCCTGCATTCGTACTGGGACAGCACGGTGGTCGATTACGCCATGCGCCGCCTGAGCACGCGCACGCCGCAGCAATTCGCCAGGACGGTGATTGCCAGCGGGCCTGACGTGAGCCGCAATACCGGCGACCCCGTCACGTGGCCGTATCAATGGGCCGATGCATCGCTGGCCGCCTCGAAAGTGGCCTACGCGGACGTGGTGGCGGGCCCGGCCACGCAGCAGACCAGCCGCAAGGGCGAGGCCTACAATGTGTGGGCCTTGACGGTACCGGACAATTATCCCGTGCCCAGCTCGGCGCTGGCGAAGCAGCAGCTGATTCATGGCGGCTATCACTTGGCTGCGTTGTTACAGGCTATTTGGCCGTGAAATGCAGATGCATGGAAAACCGCTGCCCTGGCGGTTTTCTTGCTCAGCCCATGCATTTGATTTGATCTATCGAATTGCAAATGTAATAATTGCCGGATTATTACTTAACAAACAGGATTGACAGTGAATAAAGTTATTAAACGCATCTGCGTATGGGCCTTGCTGGCATTGAGTAGCGCTGCCTATGCCTGGACTCCAGCGGGCGAGCCTGTCAGTATCAAGGAAGTCATCGTGTGGCAGGATGCGAGTCCCATCGTGGTCAAGCTATCGAACGGCCTGTATTGCCATGTTATGCCTGAAGAGAAAAATCTTTATGCTTTGGTGCTGACCCTGTATGCATCCGGAAAGACGGCGTCTATCTATTGTTACGATACTGTGGAGGATAAATCCGGGTATTCTTCGCGTCGTTTGCACCGCATAGGCGGTTTAAGTTAATTTGATCTTTGGAAATTATTTCTTAGTGAGGATGCTTTCCTTGCTGCTCATAGGCGTGAGCATTTCAGCTTGAGTTCGCTAATTCACGCCAATGTCACAACTATGCCCATCTCGCGGTACGGCGCCAGCAGCGCGTCCTCCATGTCGCGCTGCACGACGATATCGCTGACCTGGCTCAACGGCGCGATCTGGAACGGCGAGGCGGTATTCAGCTTTTCCGGCGAGGCCAGCACGATGGTGCGGGCCGACGCCTCGCTCAGGGCGCGCTTGACGCACGCTTCCTCATAGTCTCCGGTGGTGATGCCCGCTTGCGGATGCAGGCCGGCCACGCCCATGAAATACAGGTCGGCGCGGATGCGGCCGATGGCTTCCACGGTGGCCGCGCCCACGCCGACGATCGAATGCTTGTACAGGCGCCCGCCCAGCATCACTACCTCGATCGATGGATGATTGATGAGCTCGACTGCAATCGAGGGGCTGTGCGTGACCACGGTGGCGCGCAATTCTCGCGGCAGCTGGCGCGCCAGCTGCACCGCGGTCGTGCCGCCATCGATAAACACCACTTGCCCCGCCTGTATCATGGCGCCCGCCGCGCGGCCGATGGCGGGCTTGGCTTCGGCTGACATCTGTACGCGGCCCGCAAACGGCGCCAGCGCGGGCGAACGGGGCAGCAAGGGCAGGGCGCCGCCATGCACGCGTTCCAGCAATCCCTCTTTCGCCAGCTCGCGCAGGTCGCGGCGGATGGTGTCTTCCGATAATCCCAGGGCGTCGCTGACGGCCTTGGCGACGATCTGTCCCTCGCGCTGGAGCAGGTCCAGCAAATACTGTTTGCGTTGATGTGTCAACATGATTTTTCTTGTTAATTCTTGATGTTGCACGAGTTTGCATGATAAAGTCGGTGAACGCAAGCACAACAAGGAGACGACATGCGCGAAGACAATCCGGGGCAGGAGAGGGTGCGCATCCAGCACGTGCAGACCCTGTCGCACGACTGGTATCTGTTGCAAAAGACCACGTTCGACTACCTGCGCCGCGACGGCCAGTGGCAGACGCAGACGCGGGAAACCTATGACCGTGGCGATGGCGCCGCCATCCTGCTCTACAACAAGGAACGGCGCACGGTGATCCTGATCCGCCAGTTTCGCTTTCCCACCTACCGCGATGGACACGACGGCTTCCTCATCGAGGCGGCGGCCGGCTTGCTGGAACAGGCCAGCGCGGAACAGCGCATCCGCGCCGAGGTGGAGGAGGAAACCGGCTACCGGGTGGGCGACGTGGGCAAGGTCTTCGAGGCCTTCATGAGCCCGGGTTCCGTGACGGAGCGCCTGCATTTCTTCGTTGCCGAGTACGATCCGTCGAGCCGTATCGGCGCTGGCGGCGGCCTGGCGCACGAGGGCGAAGATATCGATGTGCTGGAGCTGCCGCTGGCGCAAGCGATGCAGATGGTGGCGGACGGCCGCATCTGTGACGGCAAGACCATCATGCTGCTGCAGCATGCGCAACTGCACTTGATGCCGCGCAAACGGGGGCTGCAGATCCTCATCGCCGGTCCCTACCGCTCGGGTACGGGCGACGATCCCGTCTTGATGCAGCGCAATGTGGCGGCCATGGAAGAGCTATGTTTGCCGCTGTATGCGGCCGGGCACTTGCCCGTGCTCGGCGAATGGCTGGCCTTGCCCATGCTGGCGCTGGCCGGTTCAAGCCAGGTGGGCGATGGCGTGTATGAAGAGCTGTTCCACGCGCACGCGGCGCGGCTGCTCACGCATTGCGATGCCGTGCTGCGCATGGGCGGCGCGTCCCGGGGCGCCGACCAGATGGTGGATGTGGCGCGCGGCCTGGGCCTGCCCGTGTATTTCTCGCCGGACGAGATTGCGCCGGCGTAAAAAAAAGCGAAGCCCGCGGGCTTCGCTTTTTTTGTCCTGCGCGTTGAAACTTAGCGCGACTTGACGAACGGAATGCCGATGGCCTTCGGCGCGATGGATTTCGCCATCAAGCCGGCCAGCACGATCACGGTGACCACATACGGCACCATCTGGATCAGCGAGCCGGGGATGCGGCCGACGACAGGCAAGTCCACGCCTTCGATCTGGATCTGGATGGCGGCGAAGAAGCCGAACATCAGGCAGCCGAGGAAGGTGTAGACGGGGCGCCAGTTGCCGAACACCATGGCCGTCAGGGCCAGGTAGCCGGCACCGGCCGACATGTCGCGCAGGAAGAAGCCGCTTTGCACGATGGCCAGATAGGCGCCCGAGAACGAGCACAGGATGCCGGCCACCAGCATGGCCATGTAGCGCGTCGCTTCCACGCTGACGCCAGCCGAGTCCGCCGCGTGCGGGTTTTCGCCGCAGGCGCGCAGGCGCAGGCCGAAACGCGTGTGGTACAGCAGCCAGTGCACGAGCGGGATCAGCAGGAATGCCACGTAGACGAGGATGGAATGGCCGCCGATCAAATGGGCGTACACCCAGCCGATGAAGGGAATGTGCTCCACGTACTGCGTCCCAGGCAAGACGACGTCGAACAGGCGCGCGGAACCGAGATCGGGCGTGCGGCCGCCTTGCTGGAAAAAGAACTGCGCCAGAACAAAGGTCAGCCCGCTCATGGCGATATTGATCGCCATGCCGGCCACCAGCTGGTTGCCCTTTTGCGTGATGCTGACGTACGCCTGCAGCAGGGCCAGGGCGACGCAGACGAGCATGCCGGCGGCCATGCCGTAGTACGGGTTTTGCGTCGTGTAGGCCACGGCGGCGGAAGCGAAGGCGCTGGCCAGGATCTTGCCTTCCAGGCCGATGTCGATCATGCCGCTGCGTTCGGCGAACAGGCCGGCCATGGCGGCAAAGATCAGGACCGGCGCATTGCGCACGGTCGATACCAGGATGCTGGCGAAATGAAAGTCGTCGAGTGTCATGGTGTTAGCCTTTGGTGCGCTTGAGCAGGGCGGAAATGGCCGGTGCGTAGAAGTTTTCCATTGCGCCGCAGAACAGGATGATCAAGCCCTGGATGAAAATGAAGGTTTCCGTCGGGATATTCGGTTTTTCCAGCGACAAGTCGAAGCCACCCTGGATCAGGGCGCCGAACAGCACGGCCGACAGGAAGATGCCGACCGGATGCTGGCGGCCCATCAGGGCGATGGCGATGCCGATGAAACCGGCGCCACCGACGAAGTTGAGCGACAGATAGTGCGTCGAGCCCATGATGGAATTGACGGAACCCAAGCCGGCCAGGGCGCCCGAGATCAGCATGACGATGATGATCATCTTGCTGATCGACACGCCCGCATAGTGGGCCGCATGCTTGTTGAGGCCCGTGGCGCGCAGCTTGAAGCCCCACGACGAGCGCCACACCATCACGCCATAGATGACCAGCGCGGCGATCGCCAGCAGGAAGCTGACGTTCAGCGGCGTGTCGCCCAAGGACGGGAACCAGGTGTTCAGGCGCGGCATTTCGCCGCTTTCCGCGAAGACGCGGCTGGCCGTGTTCTGCTCGCCCGGCGGTATCAGGTATTTCACGATCACGAAGTTCATCAGACTGGCGGCGATGAAGTTGAACATGATGGTGGTGACGACGATATGGCTGCCGCGCCTGGCTTGCAGGTAGCCGGGCAAAAAGCCCCACAGCGCGCCGAACAGGGCGGCGCCGATCATGGCCGCCGGAATCAGGAGCCAGGCGGGCAGGGTCTGGTCGAAGGCCAGCATGGCCACCGTCAAGCCCAGACCGCCGATATACATCTGGCCTTCGCTGCCGATATTGAACAGGCCGGCCTGCATCGCCACGGAGACCGACAGGCCCGTGAAGATGAAGGTACTGGCGTAGAACAGCGTATAGCTCAAGCCTTCCGGATTGAGCAGGGCGCTGTTGACGAGGATGGACAGCGATTCGGCTGGGTCTTCGCCCAGCATATAAATCACCAGTGCCGCGACCAGCAAGGCCGACAGCAGGTTTAACATGGGCATGACAAAGGCTGTCGCCCAGCGTGGCAAGTCGTTATTCATGATTTATGCATTCCCCCCATCAACAGACCGATGCGGGTGGTATCGAATTCTTCAATTTTCAGTTCGCCGGTGATGCGCCCGCCGCACATGACGAGAATGCGGTCGGCCAGCGCCCGCACTTCTTCCAGTTCGACCGACACCAGCAGGATCGCCACGCCTGCGTCGCGCAGGGCCAGCAATTGCGTATGGATACTCTCGATGGTGCCGATGTCGACGCCGCGCGTGGGCTGGCCCACCAGCATCAGTTTCGGCTGCGCCAGCACTTCGCGCGCGATCACCACCTTTTGCTGGTTACCGCCCGACAACAGGCCGATGCGCAGGTCGGGGTTGGCCGGCCGCACGTCGAAGGTCTTCAGCAGTTCCGCGCAGCGCGCGCCGATGGCCTTGAAGTTGAACAGGCCCCAGCGGTTCTTCAGGCGGTCCTGATAGCCGAGGATGGTGTTTTGCATGACGGAGAAATTTTTCACCACGCCATCGCGTAAGCGGTCTTCCGGAATGTGGGCGATGCCCAGCTCGCGGAAGGCCAGCGGCAAGCCGTCGGCATCGTGGCGCTTGCCAAACGGCAAATCCTTGTCGAGGAAGCGCAGCTTGCCCGAGGTCGGCAAGCGCATGCCCGAGAGGATTTCCAGCAGTTCGCTCTGGCCATTGCCCGAGACCCCCGCGATGGCGACGATTTCACCGGCGCGCAGGTTGAAGCCTATGTCGGCCAGCAATTTGACCTGCTGCTCGTCGGCCAGCTGCAAATCAGCCACTTCCAGCACCGTGGCGCCCGGATTGTACGGCGCGCGCGGCAGATGGCTCTGGATGGGGCGGCCCACCATCATGTTGGCCAGTTCCTCTTTCGAGGTGCCGTTTGTCGCCACGGCGCCCACCACCGTGCCGCCGCGCATGACGGTGACGTTGTCGGTGATTTCCAGGATCTCTTGCAGCTTGTGCGTGATCAGGATGATGGTCTTGCCCTGTTCCTTGAACAGGCGCAGGATTTCAAACAGCGACGCCGTTTCCTGTGCCGTCAGCACGGCCGTCGGCTCGTCGAGGATCAGGATATTGGCGCTGCGGTAAATCTGCTTGAGGATTTCCACGCGCTGCTGCGCGCCCACGGACAGGTCCTCGATCTTCGCCAGCGGGTCGACGTCGAGGCGGTAGCGCGCGCAAATGTCGCGCAGCTGGGCTTCCGCTTCGGCGCGGTGGCTGGCCAAACGAAAACCGCCTTCCGTGCCCAGCATGATATTGTCGAGGACGGTGAAGTTCTCGACCAGCATGAAATGCTGGTGCACCATGCCAATGCCGAGATTGATCGCTTCCTGGCTGTTGCGGATAGGCTGTACTTTTCCGTCGAGCAAGATTTCTCCGCCGTCGGCACGGTAATACCCGTACAGGATGCTCATCAAGGTCGATTTGCCGGCGCCGTTTTCCCCCACCAGGCCATGGATACTGCCCTTGGCGATGGAGAAGCTGACGTCGGCGTTCGCCTTCACATGTCCAAATTGCTTGGAAATGCTGCGAAATTCTACTGCTGGCTGCATAGGTTCATAACTGGATAGTTTCATGGAAACGCGCCGCGCGGAGACAGGCCCCGGCGGCGCGCTAAAAGATACGGAGAAAAATTAAACCGGGCAGCTGCTGCCGACGCGGTAATCGATCACTTTGATCTTGCCATCGATAATGTCCTTACGCGCACCCAACACGCGCTTCTCGATTTCCGGCGTGATCAGCTTGCGGTTGTTGGCGTCGAGCGCCCAGTCCACGCCGCCTTCTTTCAAGCCTTTATAGCTGACGCCGCCCTTCCAGGTGCCGTTCTTGACTTGCATGAAGCTGTCGTAGACCGTGTTGTCGACGCGCTTGACCATCGAGGTCAGGATGCTGCCTGGATACAGGTGGTTCTGGTTCGAATCGACGCCGATCGCCAGCTTGCCTTTTTCCTTGGCCATCTGCAGGGTGCCCATGCCGCTGCCGCCAGCGACGGCGAAGACGACATCGACGCCGCGCTCGAATTGCGAGCGGGCCAGTTCGCCACCCTTGGCCGGGTCATTCCAGGCGCCGGACGTGGTGCCGACCATGTTTTGCGTGATTTCCGCCTTCGTATTGACGGCCTTGACGCCTTGCGCGTAGCCGCAGGCGAAGTTGCGGATCAATGGAATATCGATGCCGCCGATGAAGCCGACTTTCTTGCTCTTGCTGGCCATGGCCGCGGCCACGCCCACCAGGTAGGAGCCTTCTTCTTCCTTGAAGACGACGGAATTGACGTTGCTGCCGGCGGCCTGGCCGTCGATCAGCACGAATTTCACGTTCGGGAACTCCTTGGCGACCTTTTGCACGGCTTGCGTTTGCGCAAAGCCGATGGCGGCGATCATGTCGAGTTTCTTGCGGGCCAGGCCACGCATGACTTGCTCGGCCTGCGTATCGCTCGATGCCTGCACTTCGATGAAGGAAATGCCCGTGTCTTTTTTGAAGCGCGATGCGCCTTCGAAAGCGGATTGGTTGAACGACTTGTCGAACTTGCCGCCCGCGTCATACACGACACCCAGTTTTGGGGTAGCCGCGGACGCTTGAGCAGTCAGAAATACGGCTGCGATCGTCAAACTAAATTGTGTAAGTTTCATGAATTGGCTCCTGGAAGATCGATATTGTATATTTTTTATAGGTGAAACATATAATTTGGGGCCGATTTAGCCTGTTTTTCATGCATGAGGAGATGGTTCCTTATCAACATTGCACTGTATAGCACAAGAACATTGCTGCTCCCCGATGCTTTTGTGGCCATGCTGTGCTGATCATGCAACAGTCGCGCCGCGTCTCTTTTATATTTACAACATCGAATGGGGGCGCCAGGACTGGCAGGAATGCAGCGTCAGCAGAAGCGCATGACGGGCAAGGCAAGCACAGTGAGGGCGCCGCGATGGGCGTCCGAATCACTATGCATCATGCCAGATATGTATGACAAATACGTTTTTGTTTATGTATTTATATGAATCACATATAAATAGCTTTTAAGAACGCATGACAAAACCGTGGCCTGCGGCGCGGGAAGCGGAACTGTGCGTGAGCACCGTGAGCATCGGAGGCCGCGACCCGCGACGCGCAGCGGGTTTTGTTCGCGTTCTCAGGCGGCTGGGGGATTGAGTATGTTCAGGAAGGCCCGCACGACAGGAGCGTCGTCGAGCGTGGTGTAGCTGATATACAGGTTGGCCGACGGTGGATTGGTCTTAATCGGCAGAAACACGACGCCGGGCCAGCCGATGCGGCTCGTCGTTTCCGGCACCAGGGTCACGCCCAGTCCGGCACCGACCATGGCCAGCAGGGTTTGCGGTTCGCTCGCTTCCTGGAAGATCACCGGTTCGAAACCGGCATTCACGCAGCATTGCACCAGATAGCGGGGAAAGGCCGATTTGTCCAGGTTGAGGGTCAGCATCGGTTCGTGGGCGATGTCGATCAGTTCGATCGCCGTGTTCTTGGCCAGCGGATGGTGTTCGTTGACGGCCACGCACACGTTTTCGCGGAAGCACAGTTCCTGGCGCAGGTTGTCGTGGCGCAAGTCGTCATCGTTGAGCTTGGGTTCGCGCCAGAAGCCCACGTCGATCTGCTTGGCGCGCAGCGCCTCGTATTGCACTGTCGGGCCGAATTCGTGGATGGTCCAGGTGACGCGGGGAAATTTGGTCTGGAATTCTTCCAGCAGGCTGGGAATGGGGCCCCACATGGCCGAGCCGACGATGCCCACGCGCAAGCGGCCCACTTCGCCGCGGTCGATCTGGCGGATGGTGTCGATGGTCATGCGCATCTTCGCCAGCAGGTCGGCCGCCTCGTTCATCAGCGCCTTGCCCGCCACGGTCAGCTCGAAGGTGCGCGTGGTGCGCGCAAACAGGCGCACGCCCAGTTCGCTTTCCAGTTTCATGATCTGCTGGCTCAGGGGCGGCTGCGAGATATGCAGGCGCTCGGCGGCGCGGCTGAAGCTTTTCTCCTCGGCGACGGCAAGAAAATACTTTAACTGTTTCAGATCGATGGACATGCTTTCCTTGGCGTTGCGCGGTGCTTGGCGATGGAACGGCGCGCGGACCGGTAAAGGCGCGCGCGCTTTCTTTACAGCAGTCCTATTATCGTGCCACCACTGCCTGCATGGCAATGGCTAGTGCCGTGCCGACCTGGGCATTGTGCTTGACGAGGGCGATATTCGTTGCCAGGCTGCGGCCGTCCGTCAGCTGCTTGATGCGCGACAACAGGAATGGCGTGACCTGCTTGCCCTTCACGCCGCCCGCGTCCGCTTCCTGCAGTGCCTGCGTGGTGATCGCGTCGATTTCCTCTTTCGGCATCGCTTGCGCGGCCGGCACGGGATTGCTGACGATCACGCCGCCTTTCAGGCCCAGCTGCCACTTGGTGCCGATGAAGGCGGCCTGTTCGGCTGGCGTGTCGAGGCGGAAATCGGCCTTGTAGCCGCTTTCGCGCGTGAAGAAGGCAGGAAACCCTTCCTGGCCCACGCTGATGACGGGCACGCCGTGGGTTTCCAGGTATTCCAGGGTCAGGCCGATGTCGAGGATGGATTTCACGCCCGCGCAGACGACGGCGACGGACGTTTGCGCCAGTTCCTGCAAGTCGGCGGAAATGTCGAAGCTCGTTTCGGCGCCGCGGTGCACGCCGCCGATGCCGCCCGTGACGAACACGGCAATGCCGGCCAGTTCCGCGCAGATCATGGTGGCGGCCACGGTGGTGGCGCCCAGTTTGCCCTGCGACAGGACGAACGGCAGGTCGCGGCGGCTGACCTTCATGGCGTCGGGCGAGGTGCCCAGCAATTCCAGCTGCTCGGGCGACAGGCCGACGCAGATCTTGCCGTCGATGATGGCGATGGTGGCCGGCACGGCGCCGCCGTCGCGGATGATCTGTTCCACTTCGCGCGCCATTTCCACGTTTTGCGGATACGGCATGCCGTGCGAAATGATGGTCGATTCCAGCGCCACGATTGCCTTGCCGGCGGCGCGCGCGTCGAGTACTTCTTGCGAGAACGAGAGGAAGCTATTCAATTGAGTCATGTTTCAGTCCTGTTGAAAGAGGGTAGGAGGGGGCGGCGCCAGGTCGGCGTCGTCGATATCGTCGAGCGCGCCGGCCGAAATCAGCGGCGACACGGTGGCATCGGATTCAAGGGTCATGGCGGCCAGCTTCAGGCCGCGCCGGCACGCCAGCTTCAGGTCGCCGCTGTCGTGGTACAGCGACCAGCAGACGGCGGCGGAAAACGCGTCGCCGGCGCCCGTCACGTCGACGGCGGCCACTTCGCGCGCGGCCAGGTGCAGGATCGGCGCGTCCAGGCTGTCGCCATCCGTGAAGTACACGCCTTCGCCGCCGCAGGTGACGATCACCTGGCGCGCACCCTGGCGCTGCACGTCGCGGCAGGCGGCGCGCAGGTCGGCCGCCGTCGGCAAGGCCCGCGCCACGCGCGTTTCCAGTTCGCCCCGGTTCAGGATCAGCAGGTGCAGGCCCGTCAGGTCTTGCGGCAGGTGCGCCATCTTCGGCTGCGAGACGGCGACGATGACCAGCGGCGCAGCCGGGCTGCGGCCCTGGCTGTCATCCTGGCGCGCATCGGCCAGGAGCGCCTGCACGCTGTCGTGGCCCAGGTTCAGGTCGCACACGGTGAGCGCGGCGGCCGCGCGCTGCGGCTGGCGGCTGTGCAGGAAGGCGGGGGTCAGCTGTTCATACAGTTGCATGTTGGCCATTGCCAGCAGCATTTCGCCATGTTCGTCCAGCACGGCCGTGTAGGTGCCGCTGCTGGTATTGCTTAAATGCAAACTGCCGCGCATGTCGATGCCGGCGTCTTCCGCATGCGTCTGCAGGGCGTGGCCGGCCGCATCGTCGCCCAGCGCCGTCAGCAAAGCCACGGGGATCGACAATCGGGCCAGGTTTTCCGCGATGTTGCGGCCCACGCCGCCAAATACCTCTTCCGAGCTGACAGGGTTCGATGTGCCCATCTGCAAGGTGGCCAGGGTACGCATCTTGCGGTCGAGGTTGGCGGCACCGATGCACAGCACGGGCCGGCTGTCGGGCAGCACATAGGCGCGTCCCAGCAGCCGGCGTTCACGGATCAGTCCGGCGATATGGCCGGCGACGGCCGAGCGCGATAAGCCCAGCTCGCCCGCCAGGTCCTGCTGCGAGATGAAGGGATTGTTGCGGATCAGCGTGTACAGCTGGTCTTTTTTATTGGTATCGGTCACGGGGTTTCGCAAAAGGTTTAAACATTTGTCTGAAACTGTAAACATTTGTCTGTCCGGTGTCAAGCGCATGTCCAGCGTTCGTGAAACGTGGTCGTATGGAGCTTGTATGCAGGCATTTTCCGGGCATTGCAAGGGCGTCGACGCGGCTGGCAGGCGAGTGCTTGTCTCGACTATAATATCGGCCATTTATATTTGAATTGTATAAATAGGCAAGAAAAATGGTATTTGCCATACATATTCCGTTTGATGCATAGTGGCGGCAAATAGAGGTTATCCCGGTAGGGAGCGCCAGCAGGGATGTCTTCATCTGCTGGGATAAGCTTGTTGGCAATACGCAATTCGATATACCGGTAACACCATATACATACCCGATACCTGGGCCGCAGCACCTTGCCTTGTACTGCCGCGCAGGCAGCAACCATCATTAATTAGTCAATCAGAGGATAACCATGTCGAACAACGCCCCTTTCCACGCCGCCGAAATCATCCGTGCCCGCGCCCCTGAAAATTTCAAGCCGCGCGTGGCGATGATCCTCGGCTCCGGCCTGGGCGTACTGGCCGAGCAGATGACGGACGCCGTCAGCATCAGCTTTGACGAATTGCCGGGTTTCCCGATCAGCACCGTGCACGGCCATGCGGGCGAGCTGGTGGTCGGCACCCTGTCGGGCGTCGCCGTCGTCTGCATGAAGGGCCGTGGCCACTTCTACGAAGGCTATGGCATGGGCGTGATGACGAGCGCCATCCGCACCCTGAAGCTGCTGGGCTGCGAAATGCTGTTCGTGACGAATGCGGCCGGTTCTCTGCGCCCTGAAGTGGACGCCGGCAGCCTGGTGGCCATCAGCGACCACATCAACCTGCTGCCAGGCACGCCGATGGTCGGCCCGAACGACGACCGCTTCGGCCCGCGCTTCTTCAGCATGGCCAACGCCTACGATGCGGACTTGCGCAACCTGGTCAAGGAAACGGCTGCGTCGAACGGCATCACCCTGCACGAAGGCGTGTTCGTCGCCTACCCGGGCCCGAACTTCGAGACGGCCGCGGAAATCCGCATGATGGCCCGCCTGGGCGCCGACACGGTCGGCATGTCGGTGGTGCCGGAAGTGGTATCGGCCCGTCATTGCGACCTGAAAGTGGTGGGCGTGTCCGTCATCACCAACCTGGCGGAAGGCATGTCGCCATTCGCCCTGTCGCACGAGCAAACCCTGAAATACGCGGCCATCGGCGCGAAAGACCTGGTCAAGCTGATCCTGGCTTTCCTCTCCAAAGTCGCTGAAAAACCGCAAGCCTAAGCACTTCTTTTATGCAGTAGCGGCGCGCCAACCAGCGGCGCTGCCGCGCGGCAGGCCGGGAAAAACCGGCCTACACTGTCCGCATCATCCACAAAGCGAGCCTTATCATGTCACGCGCATTTATCCTCCTGCTTGATTCCTTCGGCCTTGGCGCGACGCCAGACGCCGCCAAGTATGGCGACGCAGGTGCCAATACCTTTGGCCATATTGCCAGCACTGTCGCCAAAAGCGGCAAGACCTTGAAACTCCCGAATATGGAACGCCTGGGCCTGGGCGCCGCCGCCCACCTGGCCAGCGGCGAATGGGCCACGGGCTTCGACCAGCGCGACGGTTTTACCGGCGCCTACGGTGCGGCGCGCGAGCGTTCCACCGGCAAGGACACGCAGAGCGGCCACTGGGAAATCGCCGGCGTGCCCGTCGAATTCGACTGGGGCTACTTCCCCCGCACGACGCCATCGTTTCCGGCCGACCTGACCGACAAGCTCAAGGCCATGTCGGGCGTGCCCGGCTTCCTCGGCGACTGCCATGCCTCGGGCACGGACATCATCAACAAGCATGGCGACGAGCACGTCGCCACGGGCAAGCTGATCATCTATACCTCGGGCGACTCGGTGATGCAGATCGCCGCGCACGAAGAATCGTTTGGCCTCGAGCGCCTGTACGCAGTGTGCGAAATGGCCTTCAAGCTGGTCGAGCCGTACAACATCGGCCGCGTCATCGCCCGCCCGTTTACCGGCAGCAATGGCAACTACACGCGCACCTCGAATCGCCATGACTACGCCGTCGCGCCGCCGGCACCGACCCTGCTCGACCACGTGAAAAACGCGGGCGGCGAAGTCGTCGGCCTGGGCAAGATCAGCGACATTTTCGCTACCCAGGGCATCTCGCGCGTCGTCAAGGGCGTCGACAACATGGCCCTGTTCGAGGCGCTGCTGAAAACGGCCGATGAAGTGCAGGACAAGTCGCTCACTTTTGTGAACTTCGTCGATTTCGACCAGGCCTTCGGCCACCGCCGCAATGTCGAGGGCTATGCCGATGCGCTGCGCGAAATGGACGCGCGCCTGCCGGAATTCATGGCCAAGCTGAAGGAGGGCGACCTGGTCGTGATCACCGCCGACCATGGCTGCGACCCGACCTGGCACGGCTCCGACCACACCCGCGAACATATTCCGATGATCTTCTTCGGTCCCGGCGTCGCCCCGCGCGCGCTGGGCATTTCCGAGACTTTCTCCGATATTGGCCAAACCCTCGCCAAGCACCTTGGCGTACCACCACTTGCTAATGGAACCAGCTTGTTATGACACTCATGCACCCCGACTTCAAGCGTAACGAGGCGGTCGGCCTCGACCTGGGCTGGATCAACCAGATCCGCGTCAACCGCGCCGCTACCGATCGCCGCGCCGCCAGCCTGGCGAACCGCCGTACGGTGAAAAAGGAATACCAGGCCGCCTGGCTGGTGAAAGCCATCCAGATGATCGACCTGACCACCCTGGGCGGCGACGATACGCCGGGCCGCGTGGAGCGCTTGTGCATGAAGGCCATGCGCCCGCTGCGCGCCGACCTGATGGATGCGCTGGGCTTGACGCAACTGAGCACCGGCGCCGTGTGCGTGTACCACGAGATGATCCAGCCAGCCGTGAAAGTCATCCAGGGCCGCCTGCCCATCGCCGCCGTGTCGACGGGTTTCCCGGCCGGCCTGACGAGCATGGAAACGAAGCTGCGCGAGATCGAACTGTCGGTCGCCGCCGGCGCCTCGGAAATAGACATCGTCATCACGCGCCAGCACGTCCTGAACGGCAACTGGCAAGTGCTGTACGACGAAATGCTGGCCTACCGCAAGGCGTGCGGCGAAGCGCACGTGAAGGCGATTCTCGCCACGGGCGACTTGCTGACGATGGAAAACGTGGCCAAGGCCTCGTGGGTCTGCATGATGGCGGGCGCCGATTTCATCAAGACGTCCACCGGCAAGGAAGGCGTGAACGCCACCATTCCCGTGGCCCTGACGATGGTGCGCACGATCCGCGAATACCACGAGCAGACGGGCTTCCAGGTGGGCTTCAAGCCCGCCGGCGGCGTCAGCTCGGCCAAGAGCGCGCTGCAATACCTGACGCTGATGAAGGAAGAACTGGGCAACGAATGGCTGCAGCCGCACCTGTTCCGCATCGGCGCTTCCAGCCTGCTGACCGACATCGAGCGCCAGCTCGAGCACTACGTCACCGGCAGCTACTCGGCCAATCATCGTCACGCACAACCTTAAAGAACAATCGTCATGCCAACAATTAACGAGATTCTCACTACTATGGACTACGGCCCTGCTCCCGAAAGTCAAAAAGAAGCGCAGGCGTGGCTAGACGGCCATCAGCGCAAGTTCGGTCTGTTCATCGACAATGCGTGGAGCGAGCCGGCCGAGCTGTTCGCCTCGACCAATCCGGCCGACGGCGTGCAGCTGGCCGAGCTGACGCAAGCCACCGACCAGGACGTCGAACGGGCCGTGGACGCGGCGCGCCGCGCGCTGCCCGTATGGCAAGGCATGGGCGGCCATGGCCGCGCCAAGGTCATGTACGCGCTGGCCCGCTTGCTGCAAAAGCATTCGCGCCTGTTCGCCGTGCTCGAAACCCTGGACAACGGCAAGACCATCCGCGAAACGCGCGATATCGACCTGCCGCTGGCCGCGCGCCACTTCTACCATCACGCCGGCTGGGCGCAGCTGCAGTCGGAGGAATTCGCCGACTACCGTGCCGTGGGCGTGGTGGGGCAGATCGTGCCGTGGAATTTCCCCCTGCTGATGCTGTCGTGGAAAATCGCGCCGGCCCTGGCGGCCGGTAACACGGTCGTCTTCAAGCCGGCCGAATTCACGTCCTTGACCGCCATGCTGTTCGCCGAACTGTGCGTGCAGGCGGGCGTGCCGGCCGGCGTGGTCAATATCGTCACCGGCGACGGCCGCGTGGGTTCTGCCATCGTCAACCATCCTGGCGTCGACAAGATCGCGTTTACGGGGTCGACCGAAGTGGGCCGTCTGATCCGTGAGGCGACGGCCGGCAGCGGCAAGAAGCTGTCGCTGGAACTGGGCGGCAAGTCGCCGTTCATCGTCTTCGAAGACGCGGACCTCGATGGCGCCGTGGAAGGCCTGGTCGATTCGATCTGGTTCAACCAGGGACAGGTGTGCTGTGCCGGTTCGCGCCTGCTGGTGCAGGAATCGGTCCAGGAGCGCTTCCTGAACAAGGTGCGCGCACGCATGGAAAACCTGCGTCTCGGTTCGCCACTGGACAAATCGATGGACGTGGGCGCGCTGGTCGACCCGGTGCAGCGCCAGCGCATCGCCGCGCTGGTCGATTCGGCCCGCGCCGAAGGCTGCGACGTCTGGCAGCCGGCGTGCGAACTGCCGGCGGACGGTTCGTGGTTCCCGCCCACCCTGATCACGGGCGCGTCGACCTCGGCCGCCGTGGCGCAGGCTGAGATCTTCGGCCCCGTGCTGGTGGCCATGAGCTTCCGCACGCCGCCCGAAGCGGTGCAGCTGGCGAACAACACGGTGTACGGCCTGGCCGCCAGCGTGTGGACCGAGTCGATCAGCCTGGCGCTGGACATCGCTCCCGCCATCAAGGCTGGCGTGGTGTGGATCAACAGCGCCAACCAGTTCGACGCGGCATGCGGCTTCGGCGGCTACCGCGAATCGGGCTTTGGCCGCGAAGGCGGCCGCGAAGGCATGCTGGAGTACATGACGGCCCTGGCCGAAGATGCGCGTCCGGCCTTGCCGGTGGCGGAAGCGAAGGCCAAAGGCAATGCGAAACCGGCAGCAGCCGACCCGTTCGCCATCGACCGCACGGCCAAGATGTACATCGGCGGCAAGCAGGCGCGTCCTGACAGCGCCTACAGCGCGCCAGTGTTCGGCGCGAACGGCGCCCTGCTGGCTGAAGTGGGCGTGGGTAGCCGCAAGGACATCCGCAACGCCGTCGAAGCGGCGCACAAGGCATCCGGCTGGACCGGCGCCACGGCGCACAACCGCGCGCAAGTGCTGTACTACATCGCCGAGAACCTGGCTGCGCGCGCCGATGAATTTGCCGCCCGCATCGCCGCCATGACGGGCAGTAAAAACCCGGAGAAGGAAGTACAGGCTTCGATCGAACGCCTGTTCTACTACGCGGCCTGGGCCGACAAGTACGACGGCCTGGCGCACCAGCCGCCGACGAAGGGCATCACCGTGGCGCTCAATGAAGCGGTCGGCGTGATCGGCATCGTCTGCCCGAACGAAGCGCCTTTGCTGGGCTTCATTTCGCTGGTGGCGCCGGCCATCGCGCTGGGCAACCGCGTGGTGGTGGTGCCGTCGGAAGCGCATCCGCTGTCCGCGCTGGACCTGTACCAGGTCTTCGATACGTCCGACCTGCCGGGCGGCGTCGTCAACATCATCAGCGGCAACGCCGATGAACTGGCGCGCACGCTGGCCACGCACGCCGACATCGACGCCGTCTGGCGCCATGACGGATCCGCCGAAGGCTGCGCGGAAGTCGAGCGCCTGTCGGCTGCCACCCTGAAACGCACCTGGGTCGGCGGCGCCAAAGGCCGCGACTGGTACAGCGCCGCGCAAAGCGGCGGCCGCGCCGTGCTGGCGCATGCGTCGCAAGTGAAAAACGTGTGGATACCTTACGGCGTCTAATGTAAATAACCGCACCGCCGGGGCCGCAACTCCATCGCAAAGGCGATCGGGGTGCGGCCCCTAAGTCATTCATTTATTGGAGTTATCCCATGTTTTTAACCCAAGAAATCATTCGCAAGAAGCGCGACAAGGGTGTCCTGAGTGCAGAGGAGATCCAGTTTTTCGTGCGCGGCATCACTGACGGCAGCGTCAGCGAAGGCCAGATCGCGGCGCTGGGCATGGCCGTCTATTTCAACGACATGAACATGGACGAACGCGTGGCGTTCACCCTGGCCATGCGCGATTCCGGCCACGTGCTGGACTGGCGTTCGCTGAACCTGCCTGGCCCCATCGTCGACAAGCATTCGACGGGCGGCGTGGGCGACGTGGTTTCCCTGCTGCTGGGACCCATGGTCGCCGCTTGCGGCGGCTACGTGCCGATGATCTCGGGCCGCGGCCTGGGGCACACGGGTGGCACGCTGGACAAGTTCGACGCCATCCCGGGCTATTGCACGGTGCCGGACAATGAACTGTTCCGCAAGGTGGTGCAGGAGATCGGCGTGGCCATCATCGGCCAGACGGCGCAGCTGGCGCCGGCCGACAAGCGTTTCTACAGCATCCGCGACGTCACCGCGACGGTGGAGTCGGTGGCCATGATCACCGGCTCCATCCTGTCGAAGAAGCTGTCGGCTGGCCTGGACGCGCTGGTGATGGACGTCAAAGTCGGCACGGGCGCCTTCATGCCGACTTACGACAAGTCGGTGGAGCTGGCCGAGAGCATCGTCGCCGTCGGCAATGGCGCGGGCATGCAGACATCGGCCATTCTGACGGACATGAACGAGTCGCTGGCGCCATATGCCGGCAATGCGCTCGAAGTGCGCGGCGCCATGGATTACCTGACGGGCCGTTCGCGTCCCGCGCGCCTGCATGAAGTGACCTTGGCGCTGTGCGCCGAAATGCTGGTGCTGGGCGGCCTGGCCGCCACCGAAGAAGAAGCGCGCGTCAAGCTGATGGCGGCGCTCGATTCGGGCGAGGCGGCCGAGCGCTTCTCGCGCATGGTGTCGGCTTTGGGCGGCCCGGCCGACCTGGTCGAGAACCCGGACAAGCACCTGGAAAAAGCGCCGTTCATCGTGCCGGCGCCGGCGCTGTCCGCCGGTTACGCCAATGTGCGCGATTGCCGCGCTATCGGCCTGGCCGTGGTGGCCCTCGGTGGCGGCCGCCGCCGTCCGAGCGACAGCATCGACTTTGCCGTCGGCCTGACGGACCTCGTCGGCCTGGGCGAGCAAGTGTCCGTAGGCCAGCCGCTGGCCATGGTGCACGCGCGCACGGAAGCGGCGGCGCAGCAAGCCGTCAGGGAAATCCAGGAAGCGTATGCCATCAGCGCGGTCGCGCTGGCGGCCAATCCCGTGATTTACCGTACCATTCGACCGTAACTATTTTTAGCCCAAAAGCAGAGTTCGGGATCGTACCCTCAGGGTACGATCCCGGCCATTGCGGGTTTTACAGGTAAATAATCAAATGAACAACCAAGAACTGATCGCCGAAGCCAACGCCGGCCGTGAACTGGCTTACGCGCCATACTCGCGTTTCAAGGTGGGCGCGGCCCTGCTGTGCAAGGATGGCCGCGTCTTCCGTGGCTGTAACGTGGAAAACGCCGCCTATGGCCTGTGCAACTGCGCCGAGCGCACGGCATTTTTCAGCGCCGTCGCGCATGGCTGCAAGCCAGGCGATTTCGCCAAACTGGCCGTCACGGGCGACACGGCCGAACCGATTTCTCCGTGCGGCGCCTGCCGCCAGGTGATCTTCGAAATGGGCGGTGCCGACCTGCCGGTGATCCTGACGAACCTGAAAAACGATGTCATGGAAGTGACGGCGGGCTGGCTGCTGCCGCACGGTTTCGGCAATTCCGACCTGGACATGAAGTAAATTAGGCAATGGCATCCGCTTGAACAAGACGATCGATATCCAGGCCGCCGTGGCCATCGCCGCGGCCGAAGCCCTGGCAGCCAAGACGCAGGGCACCTTCGGCGTGGGCGGCGTGCTGCTCGATGGCGCCGGCAATGTGCTGCAATCGATGCACAACAACGTCGTGCGCCAGGGCCTCGTGTTCGATCCTACCGCGCATGGCGAGCGCCAGCTGGTGGACTGGTATTTCGCCGAACGGGCCAAGGGCACGCCCCTGCCGCCGCCCGGCGAGCTGACCATCGTCACCTCGCTCGACCCGTGCTGCATGTGCACGGGGGCGATCCTGGCCGCCGGTTTCAACGTGGTGGTCGCCGCGCCCGATGTCAAGGCCGGCATCAATTACGATGGCGCCGCCAGTTTCACGGCCTTGCCGGCGCCGCTGCAGGCGCAGGCTGGCCGCAGCTTCTGCTATCCGGCCGTGCGCGGCGCCACCGACTATGCGCGCGCGCCGTCCGGCGCCGCACCCAGATCTTTTTTCATCGGCAAGAGCATCCACGAGGCGACGCAGGCCCTGTGCTCGCTGGTGTTCGAGTCGACGTCGGCGCAGGTGATGCAGCTGCTGAACGCCGGCGATGACGGGCAACGGCGCGATCCGGCCACCTTGCCCGCCGAGCATCCGGTGGTGCGCGCCTTGCGCCGCCGCTATCCCGATGCGCTGACTTACCGCTGCACGCCGCATGCGCCCGACGCCGGCCTGGCGCCGTTTCTGCAGGCGGCCATGGAACAGGATGCGCGCGATGGCGGCCAGGGCGACGCAGCCGCCTTGCTCGACTCCTTCGGCAACCTGCTGCTGTGCATGCCGGGCCAGCTGGCACGCTCCCTCATTCGCACGCCATTCATGGAATGCACGCGCCAGTATGCGCAACTGCGCTATGAATTGATGGCGGGCGCCGAACCGGCGCTGCAGGAAGAAATCAAGAGTTATCTGGGCCATCCCAAGCATGGCACCTTCGTGCTGGCCATCGGCCCGGACGACAGCGCCGCCAGTTTCATGACCCTGGGCGCCTACGGCTCCACCATGGAAGGGGCGCTACCCGAGAGTAATCCGGCGCAATTCCAGTACGTGCGCCCGGCCATGGATGAAGACGCGCTGCTGGCGCTGTGCGGCGCCATGCCGCCCCTGTACCGCAGCCTGATCCGGATCCGGCCGCGCCAGGTGGCGGACCCGGCCCTGGTCACGGCGCTAGGCTAGGCGCCGGTTCAGCCGGTCAAGCGTCATCGTCGGGCAGGTTTTTCAGCAGGAAGTCGCGCACGTTTTCACCGGCGATGCGGCGGATCTGGGCCTCGGACAGGCCCGCATCCAGCAGCGCCTGCGTCAATCGCGGCAGGCCGGCCGCGTCGATGGCAGTGGTGACGGCGCCATCGAAGTCGGAGCCGTAGGCCACGTGTTCGGCGCCGATCAGCTTGACCGTGTACTTGATGGCGCGCGCGATCGCCGCCACGTCCTTGCCGCAGACGGCCGTATTCCAGAAACCGATCCCCACCAGCCCACCCTGGGCGGCGATGCGTTTCAACTGGCCGTCGCTGAGATTGCGCCCATTGGCGCAAGTGCCGCGCACGCCCGTGTGCGAGACCATCACGGGGCGTTGCGCCAGGCCCAGGACATCGTCGATGGTGGCCGGCGAGGCGTGCGCCAGGTCGACGATCATCCTGCGCTGCTCCATGGCGCGCAGCCATTGTCTGCCCAGCGGCTTCAAGCCGCCTTTTTTCAGGCCATGCTGGGAACCCGATAATTCCGTGTCGAAGAAGTGCGTGGGCGCTGCCATGCGGTAGCCCGCCTTGTACAGGGTATCGAGGTTGTCCAGCTTGCCTTCGAGCGCATGCGCGCCTTCCAGCGTCAGCCAGCCGGCCAGCAGGGCAGGATCTTTTTCGCGCGCCGCGATGAAGCTGCGCAGCTGGGCACGGCTGCCGATGACGCTGACCCTGCCATCGCTCTTGCCGGCCAGCCGGCGCAGCTCGTCGGCCTGGTAGGTGGCGCGCGCCAGCAGGCTGTTCCAGGTGGCTGGCGGCAAGCCCTGCGCCACCACCAGCGCCGTGATGTTGTCCGTGTCGCTGCCGTTGCGCTCGATATTCATCTTGCGCGGCGTCTTGGTGACGACGGAAAACGCCTGCAGCGCGACATTGCCTTGTTGCAGGCGGGGGAAGTCCACATGGCCATG
Organism: Janthinobacterium sp. SUN118; assembly: GCF_030397695.1. Taxonomy (NCBI): domain Bacteria; kingdom Pseudomonadati; phylum Pseudomonadota; class Betaproteobacteria; order Burkholderiales; family Oxalobacteraceae; genus Janthinobacterium; species Janthinobacterium sp. SUN118. The sequence goes on from NZ_JAPUBV010000003.1 coordinate 38,803, forward strand.
CTTGCCTGAGCGGTTCAGGTCGCGCTGCCACAGCAGGCTGTCCGCATGCAGGTCGGCGATCCACAAGCGCTGGTGCAGGGCCAGGGTGTCGCGCGACGGCGCCTTGGCGGAATAGGGGTAGACCTGGTTCATTTGCCGGTCGACCAGTCCGGGGGCGGACAGGAAGCCGCCGACCAGAAGGCTGGCGGCGGCGATGGTACTGATGATCATTGTTCTCCGTTTCACCATGGGTCGTAGGTGCCCAGGCTCCAGATGTGGCCTTCCGGGTCGCGGCAGGTAAAGCCACGTCCGCCGTAATCTTCATCCTTGATGTCGAGCACGATGTCGGCGCCGGCCTCGCGCGCGCTGCGGTAGACGGCGTCGGCGTCGCTGACGACCAGGTAGCAGCTTTGCGTATTGGCGCCGCCGACTTCGCCGGGCAGCTTCATCAGGCGGCCGTAGTCGCTGGCGATGGCGGGCGCCACCATGACCATGCCATGGCCAAAGCTCAGTTGCGCATGGGCGACGCCACCGTTACCGTCCGGCACGATCAATTGTTTTTCAAAACCGAGCGCCGTGCACAGCCATTCGATGGCGGCCGGGGCATCGTTGTAGCGCAGACAGGGAATGGTGGTGCAGGCTGTGGCTTTTGCTGTCGTGGTCATCGGAAAACTCCTATGGCAGATGGGGAGTAGTTTGGATCGTCCCGCGCACGCGGCGTTCGGTATCCCGGCCATCCATCGGGATGGTCATTGATACCCGTCAGTGCGGCGCCCATATAGTGCCACAAATGCCATGCGGCACCTCTGCCGCCACGAACTTTTATTGTGGCGACTGCTGCGAGCCGGCCACCTTCGTCTCCGCGCCCGTGTCGTCGCTGTTGCTTGCCCATCTCAGCAGCATGACGAGGGCAAACAACATGATGGCCAGCGGCAAGATGGTGATCAGGAACGCCAGGCCCAGGCAGCACGCCAGCAGCATGGGCCAGGGCATGGCGCGCAGGGCGGCCATGCCCTGGCGCACATAGGCGCACAGTTCGTTCCAGAACGCGCTGAAGGAAGTGCTGCCCGGTGCCGAATTGATGTCTTTCATGCTGTTCTCCTGTCGTCGTGGTTGCCGCTGCCGTATGCATGCTGGCGATGAAACCACTATAGGCAAAACGCCGCTGGCGGTCATCGCGCATGCGATGAATGGCAGGAATGGCGGCGCGAACGGCGACAGGCAGGGACAGACGGCTATTCGAATACCTTCAGTTTCAGCTGGAAGCTGAGCGCGCCGTACAAGCGGTCCTTGTAGGAAGGCACGATGGCGATATTCACGCCCACGCGCTGGTATTCATAGCTGATGGTGGGGACCAGGGCCGGGAACCAGCCGCCATCGCGCATCTTCGGATAGCCGCTGAAGCCGCCGACGACGGCGCCGACACGGAACGGGCCCATCTTGATGGGCTGGTAGTACACGCCCAGGTAGTTCGAGTAGGCGCGGTCGCTATTGTAGAAGCGTCCGGCCGTGGCCGAAGCCACGGTGGAAAAGCGGTATTCGGCGCCCAGGCCGGGGTTGCTGTCGTTCAGATTCTTGTCGCGCTGAAAATGGTACGAATAAAAGCCCGCATTGAGCCACGTCTCGCTCAGCGGCTGGTTCTCGATCATGCCAAATGTCTGCGCCTGCGCCCCTGAGGCCAGTGCCAGCAGCGCCGCGCAGGCCGTCTTGCCCAGCAATGAGGCGCCGCGCGCCGATAACCAATGTGTCATGCCTGTTCCTTATCCCGTGAAATATCGCAAAAGCTCCAGCGCGCCATGCTATCACTGGAAGTTTGTTTCTTGGAAATTTCATCACGGGAGGGGCTGCGCGGCAGGCAGGGCGATGGCCGCCAGCACCATCTGCACGATCAGTTGCTCGGCGTCATCGTAGTCCTTGCGGCTGAGCTGCTTGCGCTCGAGCACCAGCGTCATCTGCGCCGAAAAATCCGCATAGGACTGGGTCATGGCCCAGATCGTGAACATCAGGTGCGTGGCATTCACGGGCGCGATCCTGCCGGCCGCGATCCATTCCTCGAAGATGCCGATATCCTTGCGCAGCAGGGGCACGACGCGTTCGCGTATCTGCGCGCCGTACAGGGGCGCGCCATTGATCACTTCGAGCGCATATACGCGCGACGCCCACGGCTGTTCGCGCGAAAAACGCAGCTTGGCGCCGATGTAGGCGCGCAGCATGTCCTGCGGCGCCGCCTGGTCGCCGGCGCTGGCCAGGCTGTCCATGCGCGCCAGCCAGTCGTCGAGCACGTCGTCGAGCACGCGCTGGTACAGCTGCTGCTTGGAGGGGAAGTAATACATGAGGTTTTGCTTCGACATGCCGGCCCGCTCGGCGATGGCGGCGATCGATGCGCCTTCGTAGCCGCTCTCGGCGAACACGCGCACGGCCTGTTCCAGGATGTCCGCCTCCAGGCGGTCGCGGTTTTGCAGGCGCCGGCCACCGGCATTCTTCACAGGGAGGGCAGGGGATTTATCGCTGGCCATGGGAACTCTCTAGCGGGGGCGGATCGATTGCAGGAATGCCAGCAGCACGGGCGTGTCCGTGTAGGCCACGTTGAAACGGAACCACACGGTCTCGGGCGCGCGCAGCATGAAAAATTCATTGGGCGACAGCAGGATGCCCGCCTTCAGGGCCTGGTCGGCGACGACCTTGCCATTCCATTCCGGCGTCTGGATGTCGGGCCAGCCGGCGCTGACGAACATGCCGCCACGCGGGCGCGCCACGGGCGCCATGCCGGCCTGCGCCAGGCAATCGATGCTGCGCTCGCGGGCCGCATCGAGTTGCGCCACCAGCCGTTCCACCATGCGCTTGTAGGGCCGCGCGGAAACGGCGTGGTAGGCGGCGCGCTCGTTGATTTCCGACGTTGTCAGGCCGGTCAGCATTTTGACGCGCACCAGTTCGGCGACCAGCGACGGCGAGGCGCAGATGGAGCCGACGCGCAGCACGGGCGACAGGGTCTTGGAAAAACTGCCCACGCGGATCACGCGGCGCAAGCCGTCCATGGCCGCCAGCGACGCTTCGCCGCGCGCCGCCAGTTCGCGGTAGATATCGTCCTCCACCAGCCAGAAATCGAATTGCTCGGCCAGCGCCAGCAGGCGGTGCGCCTGCGCCTGGCTCAGCGAGGTACCCAGCGGATTTTGCAGCACCGTATTGACGAACATCAGCTTGGGCTGCGTGCGGGCCGCTTCCGCGGCCAGCGCATCGAGGTCCAGCCCCGCCTCGCCGCGCGCAATGCCCACGGGGATGCAGCCGTGGTGGCGGATCAGCGACTGCAGATTGCTGTAGCCGGGATCTTCCACCAGCACCGTGTCGCCCGGCTTGGTCAGGCTGCGCAGGATCAAGTCGAAGGCGTGGGTGGCGCCATGCGTGAGCAAGACCTGGTCCGCCTCCACCTGGAACAGGTCTTCGGACAAGGTGGCGGCCAGGTGCTGGCGCAGCGAGGGAAAACCGAGCGGATGGCCATAGCCGCGCAGCCGGCTGGCGGGAATGCGCATGGCCTGGCGCACGGCATCGAGCACGGTCGCCTCGCCATACATCTCGGGCGGCAGCCAGCCGGCGCCCACGGGCAGCGCTTCCGACACGCCCGAATACAGATCCGGCGTGAGGGCGTCGATGGCGGTGGGGCTCGCAAGGGTGCTGGCAATGAGGGCCCCCTGCGGCGAGGCGGCGATGTCGTGGCGCGCGACGAAATAGCCGGAACCGCGCCGCGACGACAGCAGGCCCAGGTTGACCAGGCGGTCATACGATTCGACGACGGTGAAGGTGGACACGCCATTGCACTTGGCGAACTGGCGCACGGACGGCATTTTGGTGCCGATGCGCAGGGCGCGGCTACCCACCATGACGCTGATGGCGATGACGATCTGCTCGACCAGGCCGCCCTTCTTGTGGCGGCCGATCTCCAGCACGGGCCAGCCGCTGGCGTTACCTTCGCCCTCGTCCTGCTTCACGTTGTGCGTCACCGGTGGCTCCTTATGCTGCCTTGCACAAAACTGTAGTGGTTTTCCGACCTGTACGGTTGGGATACTTTGCCGTTTGTGTATCTGTGCCAGATGGGATGGCCTGTCTATTATTACATCAGCTTTTTGCCAACTGGTAAATTATTTTGCGCTTCGTCAAAAACGATCTTGGCGCCGCGGCAGCCCATTCCAAGGAGAAGGTCATGAACGAAACAAGGCCGGAATCGATGTCGGCATTCTGGATGCCGTTTACCAACAACCGCGACTTCAAGTCCCATCCGCGCCTGCTCGTCTCGGCCGAAGGCATGCATTACAAGGATGTCGACGGCAACAGCATCCTCGATGGCACGGCCGGCCTGTGGTGCGTGCCCTGCGGCCATGCACAGCCGAAAATCGTCGGCGCCATCCGCGAAATGGTGGGCCAGCTCGACTTCGCTCCCACTTTCCAGATGGGCCATCCGGCCGCCTTCGACCTGGCGGAAAAACTGATGGACTACACGGGGCATAAATTTGGCCACGTCTTCTATACCAACTCCGGTTCCGAAGCCGTGGACACGGCCCTGAAGATCGCGCTGGCCTACCACCGGGCGCGCGGCGAGGGCGCACGCACGCGCCTGATCGGCCGCGAGCGCGGCTATCACGGCGTGGGCTTTGGCGGCATCTCCGTGGGCGGCATCGGCGGCAACCGCAAGACCTTCGGCCCCTTGCTGCCCGGGGTGGACCACCTGCCGCACACGCATAACCTGGAGCAGAACGCGTACACGCGCGGCGAACCCGAATACGGCACGCACCTGGCCGACGAACTCGAACGCATCGTCGCGCTGCACGACGCCTCGACGATTGCCGCCGTCATCGTCGAACCGGTGGCCGGTTCCACGGGTGTGCTGATCCCGCCGAAAGGCTATCTGAAGCGCTTGCGCGAGCTGTGCACCAAGCACGGCATCCTGCTCATCTTCGATGAAGTCATCACGGGTTTTGGCCGCATGACGACGCCGTTCGCCGCCGATTATTTCGACGTCGAGCCTGACCTGATGACGACGGCCAAGGGCCTGACCAACGGCATGGTGCCGATGGGCGCCGTCTTCAGCAAAAAATACATCCACGACGCCTTCATGGATGCGCCGGCAGGCATCGAACTGTTCCACGGCTACACGTACTCGGGCCACCCGCTGGCCTGCGCCGCCTCGCTGGCCACCTTGCAGGTATTCGAGGAGCAGGACATCCTCGGCCATGCGAAAAGCATGCAGGCCTACTGGGGCGATGCCGTGCATTCGCTCAAGGGCTTGCCGCATGTGATCGACTTGCGCAGCATCGGCCTGATCGCCGGCATCGAGCTCGATCCCATCGCGGGCAAACCGGGCACGCGCGCCTTCAACGCCTTCAAGCAGGCGTTCGCCGACGGCGTGCTGATACGCACCACCGGCGACATCATCGCCCTGTCGCCGCCGCTGGTACTGGAAAAACAGCACGTCGACGAGCTGTTCGGCAAGCTGGCGACGGTGCTGAAAAACCTGGACTAAACGGCGGCCCCAAACAACACCCGGGGTCAGACCCTCAGGGACTCGGCGTCCCCGTCCGACCCCAGTCTTTGCCTCTGGGTTTAAAAAAATGGAAAAACCAATGACCAATCTCGACACCATCACCCACTACATCAATGGCGCCAAAGTCGACACCGCCAGCGGCCGCTATGGCGACGTCTACAACCCCGCACTGGGCCTGCCCGTGGCCAGGGTGGCGCTGGGCACCAGCGACGATGTCGACGCTGCCGTGCAGGCGGCGGCCGCCGCCTTCCCCTCGTGGTCGGCCACGCCGCCGCTGACGCGCGCCCGCGTCCTGTTTCGCTATCTGCAGCTGTGCCAGCAGCACACGGACGAATTTGCCGCCATGCTCACGCGCGAGCATGGCAAGACCTTTGCCGATGCGCAGGGCGAGGTGGCGCGCGGCATCGAGATGGTGGAGTTTGCCGTCGGCATACCGCAGCTGCTGAAAGGCGAATTTACGGACCAGATTTCGCGCGGCATCGACGCCTGGTCCATGCGCCAGGCGCTGGGCGTGGTGGCAGGCATCACGCCATTCAACTTTCCCGTGATGGTCCCGATGTGGATGTTCCCCGTCGCCATCGCCTGCGGCAATACCTTTGTCCTGAAACCGTCCGAGCGCGACCCGTCCGCGTCCCTGCTGCATGCGCAGCTGCTCAAGCAGGCAGGCTTGCCCGACGGCGTCTTCAACGTGGTGCAGGGTGACAAGGTCACGGTCGACGCCTTGCTCGACCATCCCGTGGTGCAGGCGATCAGCTTTGTGGGCTCGACGCCGATCGCCGAATATATCTATGCGCGCGGCAGCGCCAGCGGCAAGCGCGTGCAGGCGCTGGGCGGCGCGAAGAACCACATGGTGGTGATGCCCGACGCCGACATGGACATGACGGTCGACGCCCTGATCGGCGCCGCCTACGGTTCGGCGGGCGAACGCTGCATGGCCATCTCCGTCGTCGTGGCCGTGGGCGACGCGGGCGACAAGTTGATCGATGCACTGGCAACGCGCACGGCCGCACTGAAAGTGCGCGACGGCATGGCAGAGGGAGCCGAAATGGGGCCTGTCGTATCGCTGGCCGCCAAGCAGCGCATCGAAAAGCTGATCGCCTCCGGCGTGGAGCAGGGCGCGACCCTCGTCGTCGATGGGCGCAATCATGTGGTGCCGGGCCGCGAGAACGGCTTCTTCGTCGGCGGCACGCTGTTCGACCATGTAACGCGCGACATGAGCATCTACAAGGAAGAAATTTTCGGCCCCGTGCTGTGCGTGCTCCGGTGTCCTGACGTGGTGCATGCGGTGGAGCTGATCAACGCCAACGAGTACGGCAACGGCGTGGCCATCTACACGCGCGACGGCGGCGTGGCGCGCGAATTCGTGCGCCAGATCCAGGTCGGCATGGTGGGCGTCAACGTACCGCTGCCCGTGCCGATGGCCTTCAACAGCTTCGGCGGCTGGAAGCGCAGCATGTTCGGCGACCATCACGCCTATGGCCCCGAAGGCGTGCGTTTCTATACGCGTCACAAGGCCGTGATGCAGCGCTGGCCCAACACGGCCAGCGCTGGTGTGGAATTTGCTTTTCCCCAGATGAAGTGATGGTTTCACACTACAAATCCACCGCAGGATAAGAGAAGGAAAACGCGATGATCGAGTCCCTGAACTATTTGCCGCATCCGAGCCTGCCCAACGAGGAACTGGCGGGCCATTTCACGGACCTGGCGCCACCGTTGACGGCGCGCCAGGCAGCCATCGAAAGCGCGCGCTGCCTGTATTGCTACGACGCGCCGTGCAGCCGCATCTGTCCGTCGGAAATCGACGTGGCCAGCTTCATCCGCAATATCCACGACAGGAACATCAATGGCGCCGCCGCCGGCATCCTGAAGCAGAATATCCTGGGCGGCAGCTGCGCCAGGGTCTGCCCGACGGAAATCCTGTGCGAGGACGTCTGCGTGCGCAACCACGACGCGGAAGGCCAGCCCGTCAAAATCGGCCTGCTGCAGCGCTACGCCGTCGATCACATGCATTTTGCGCAGCACCCGTTCAGGCGGGCGCCTGCCACGGGCAAGACCATCGCCGTCGTCGGCGCGGGTCCGGCCGGCCTGTCGTGCGCGCACCGCCTGGCCATGCTGGGCCACGACGTGGTGATCTTTGAAAAGGACGGCAAGGCCGGTGGCTTGAATGAATACGGCATCGCCAAGTACAAGCTGACGGACGATTTCGCGCAGAAGGAAGTCGACTTCCTGCTGGGCATAGGCGGCATCGCCATCCGATGTCGCCAGGCGCTGGGCGAGCACGTACACCTGCGCGAGCTGCATGCGCAGTATGACGCCGTCTTCCTCGGCCTGGGCCTGGGTGCCAGCCGCAAGCTGGGCCTGACGGGCGAGGATGCCCCCGGCTTGCTGGCCGCCGTCGACTACATCGCCGCGCTGCGCCAGGCGGACGACCTGGCCGCGCTGCCCGTGCCGAAGCGGGCCATCGTGATTGGCGCCGGCAATACGGCCATCGACATGGCCGTGCAAATCCAGCGCCTGGGCGCCGAGGAAGTCACCCTCGTGTACCGGCGCGGCTTCGACGCCATGACGGCCACCCACCACGAACAGGAGATCGCCAAGGCCAACCAGGTGCGCATGCTGACGTGGGCCCAGCCGCAGCAGGTGCTGCTCGATGCTCATGGCCATGTGGCCGGCATGTGCTTCGAGAAAACGCGCATGCAGGGCGCGCGTTTGACGGGCACGGGAGAAACGTTCGACGTGGCGGCCGACGCCATCTTCAAGGCCATCGGCCAGAGCCTCGATACCGAAGTGCTGCAGGACCCCATGGCAGCGCTGTTGCAGCGCGAGGGCGACAAGATCGCCGTCGATGCGGGTTTTCGCACGGTGCTGCCGGGAATTTACGCGGGCGGCGACTGCGTGGCGCCGGGACAGGACTTGACGGTGCAGGCCGTCCAGCATGGCAAGCTGGCCGCACTGGCCATCCATCACGATCTTCTTTCCAAAGTGGAGGCTGCATAATGGCTGATCTCAGCATCGAATTTTGCGGCATCAAGTCGCCGAACCCCTTCTGGCTGGCGTCCGCGCCACCCACCGACAAGGCCTACAACGTGGTGCGCGCCTTCGAGGCCGGGTGGGGCGGCGTCGTGTGGAAGACGCTGGGTGAGGATCCGGCCGCCGTCAACGTCTCGTCGCGCTACTCGGCCCTGTACGGCAAGAACCGCGAAGTGGTCGGTTTCAACAACATCGAGCTGATCACCGACCGCTCGCTGGAGATCAACCTGCGCGAAATCACGCAGGTGAAAAAGGACTGGCCGGACCGCGCCATCGTCGTCTCGCTGATGCTGCCGTGCGAGGAGCACTACTGGGCCGACATTTTGCCCAAGGTCGAGGCCACGGGTGCGGACGGCATCGAACTCAATTTCGGCTGCCCGCACGGCATGCCGGAGCGGGGCATGGGCGCGGCCGTGGGCCAGGTGCCCGAATACGTGCAGATGGTGACCGCCTGGTGCAAGAAGCACAGCCGCCTGCCCGTCATCGTCAAGCTCACGCCGAACATCACGGACGTGCGCATGCCGGCGCGCGCGGCCAAGGCGGGCGGCGCCGATGCCGTCTCGCTGATCAACACCATCAATTCCATCACCTCGCTGGACCTGGACCGCATGGTGGCCTTGCCCATCGTCGGCGGCGCCAGCACGCACGGCGGCTATTGCGGCGCGGCCGTCAAACCCATCGCCTTGAACATGGTGGCGGAAATCGCCCGCGATCCGCAGACGCGCGGCTTGCCCATTTCCGGCATCGGCGGCATCGGCAACTGGCGCGACGCGGCCGAATTCATCGCCCTGGGCGCCGGCTGCGTGCAGGTCTGCACGGCCGCCATGCTGCATGGCTTCCGCATCGTCGAAGAGATGAAGGATGGTCTGTCGCGCTGGATGGATGAAAAGGGCTATGAACGCATCAGCGACTTTGCCGGCAAGGCCGTGGCCAACACGACGGACTGGAAATACCTGGACATGAATTACCAGGTCATCGCGCAGATCAACCAGGACGACTGCATCAAGTGCGGCAAGTGCTATGTCGCCTGCGAAGACACGTCGCACCAGGCCATCGCTCAGCTGATCGACGCCGCCGGCACGCGCAGCTATGAAGTCATCAAGGATGAATGCGTGGGCTGCAACCTGTGCGAAATCACCTGTCCGGTGCAGGGCTGCATCACGATGGTGCCGCAGACCACGGGCAAGCCGTACATGAACTGGACACAGGATCCCAGGAATCCACGGGCATTGGTGACGGCCTGACATAAGCTACTGCGCGTCGCGCCTTGCGGCCTGTGATGCTCACCGTGCTCCGGCACGGTTGCGCTTCCCGGCCACAATTCGCTGCCGCTCGCTACGCTTCTGTTCGTCGTTGCGAGGCTGACGTCTGGCCAGGGAAACCCAAGGCACGGTTTTTGCATATATTTATTTTGTAAACAGTTGCCCATCTTTGCAGTAAGCTAGGCTGCAGCCGTTTCCACATTGCCGTATCCCTGGCGCCATCGCGCGCCAGCGGTCTAACCGATGGAGCAACCCTGTGAACCACGACTACTCAGGCAACACGCAACTCTGGAATGAAGACCTGGCGCCCACCACGGCGGCGCAGCGCACCTGGCGCTGGTATCACTTCGCCGCGCTGTGGGTCGGCATGGTGATGTGCATTCCCGCCTACACCCTGTCGGCCAGCCTGATCGACAGCGGCATGTCCGGCTACCAGGCCGTGCTCACGGTATTTCTCGCCAATGCCATCGTGCTCCTGCCGATGCTGCTGATCGGCCATGCTGGCACCAAGTACGGCATCCCGTATGCGGTGCTGGCGCGCGCCTCGTTCGGCACCATGGGCGCGCGGCTGCCGGCGCTGATGCGCGCCATCGTCGCCTGCGGCTGGTACGGCATCCAGACCTGGTTCGGCGGCCAGATGATCTATACCCTGATGGGCGTGCTGGTGGGGCATGAATTGGGCGGCGAGAAGATCGCGGGCCTGGGCATCAACGGCAGCCAGCTGCTGTGTTTCCTGGCTTTCTGGGCCATCCAGTTCTATTACATCCTGCATGGCATGGAGTCGATCCGCAAGCTTGAAACCTACACGGCGCCGCTGAAAATCCTCATCTGCTTCGTGCTGCTGTACTGGGTGCACAGCAAGGCAGGCGGCGTGGCCAGCCTGCTGGACCAGCCGTCGCAATTCATCCCCGGCGGTAAAAAGGCGGGCCAGTTCTGGAGCGTCTTCTGGCCATCGCTGACTGCCATGGTGGGCTTCTGGGCCACCCTGGCGCTGAACATTCCCGACTTCACGCGCTTCGCCAAGACGCAGCGCGACCAGGTGATCGGCCAGTCGATCGGCCTGCCAGTGCCCATGGGCTTGCTCGCCATGCTGGCCGTGATCGTCACGGCCGGTTCCGTCGTCATGTACGGCAAGGCCATCTGGGACCCCGTCGACCTGGCCAGCCGCATGACGGGTGCCGCCGTGCTGATCGCCCTGATCATCCTCTTGATCGACACGGTCAGCGTCAACCTGGCGGCCAACCTGGTGGGACCGGCGTACGACTTTTCCTCGCTGGCGCCGAAGCAGATTTCGTACAAGATGGGCGGTTATATCACGGCCTTCATCGCCATCGTCATGATGCCGTGGAAGGTGCTCGAATCGACGCAGGGCTACATCTTCACGTGGCTGATCGGCTACTCGGCCCTGCTGGGGCCCATCGCCGGCATCCTCATCGTCGACTATTATTTTGTGCGCAAGACGCAGCTCGACGTCAGGCAGCTGTACCGCGACGATGGCGTGTACTCGTATGGCAAGGGCTGGAACATGGCGGCCCTGATCGCCTTCGTCATCGCCGTGCTGCCGAATATTCCCGGTTTTCTGAACGCGGCCTTTCCCACGGCGTTTCCCGACGTGGCCGAAGGCTTCAAGACCGTCTATACCTACGCCTGGTTCGTGGGCGTGGCCATCGCCGCAGTCGTCTACGGCGTCATGATGAAGGGCAAGACGGCGGCGCATTTGCAACAGGCGCCGCTCGCCTGACCCGCTAAACGAGGAGACAGCAACATGACTATGCTCATACGCGGCGGTACCGTCGTCAATGCCGACCGCGCGTTCCGCGCCGATGTCCTCATCGAGGGCGATACCATCGCCGCCGTCGGCGAGAATCTGCCTGTGCCGGCCGGCGCCACCGTGATCGACGCGGGCGGCCAGTACGTGATGCCGGGCGGGATAGACACGCACACGCACATGAACCTGCCCTTCATGGGGACGGTGACATCCGACGATTTTTACACGGGCACGGCGGCGGGACTGGCCGGCGGCACCACCACCATCATGGACTTCGTCATTCCCGCGCCGAAGCAGTCGCTGATCGAGGCCTATCACCAGTGGCGCGGGTGGTCGGCCAAGGCGGCCGGCGACTACACCTTCCACGTGGCGATCACCTGGTGGAGCGAGCAGGTACATGAAGAGATGGGCATCCTCGTGCGCGAGCATGGCGTGAACAGCTTCAAGCACTTCATGGCGTATAAGAACGCCATCATGGCCGACGATGAAACCCTGGTAAAAAGCTTTACCCGCTCGCTGGAGCTGGGCGCGCTGCCTACCGTGCATGCGGAAAACGGCGAGCTGGTGTTCCAGTTGCAGCAAGCCTTGCTGAAGAAGGGGATTACCGGACCACAGGCGCATCCGCTGTCGCGCCCTCCGGCCGTGGAAGCCGAGGCGGCCAACCGCGCCATCGCGATCGCCAATGTCTTGAATACTCCCGTGTACATCGTGCACGTCTCGTGCGCGGAATCGCTGGACGCCATCACGCGGGCGCGCGCGAATGGCCAGCGCGTGTATGGCGAAGCGCTGGCGGGCCACCTGGTGATCGACGACAGCGTCTACCAGAGCGACGATTTCGACTACGTGGCGGGCCATGTCATGAGCCCGCCGTTTCGCGGCAAGCAGCATCAATCGGCCCTGTGGCACGGCCTGCAAAGCGGCAACCTGCACACGACGGCGACCGACCACTGCACCTTTTGCGCCGAGCAGAAGGCGGCGGGCAGGCAGGACTTCACGCGCATCCCGAACGGCTGCGGCGGCGTCGAGGAGCGCATGGCCGTGGTGTGGGACGCGGGCGTCAATTCCGGCATGCTGACGCCGTCCGAATTCGTCAAGGTCTCGTCGACGAACGCGGCGCAGATCTTCAATATGTATCCGCGCAAGGGCGTCGTTGCCGTGGGCAGCGACGCCGACATCGTGCTGTGGGATCCGCAGGGCACGCGCACGATTTCCGCCGCCACGCAATTCGCCAGGGGAGGCTTCAACGTCTTCGAAGGACGCACCGTGCGCGGCATCCCCAGCACCACGATTGCCGCCGGCAAGATGGTGTTCCACCAGGGCGAGCTGACGGCCGTCGAGGGCGCGGGGCGCTATATCGAGCGCTCGGCGTTTTCCGCCACCACCGCATGAACTCAGGAGACAGCAATGGATGATCTACGCATCAATGGCGAACGATTGTGGGCGGCGCTGATGGAACTGGCGCGGATCGGCGCGACAGTGAAGGGCGGCGTCAAGCGCCTGGCCCTGACGGACCTGGACAAGCAGGGCCGCGATCTGGTGGTGGGCTGGGGCCGCGAGGCCGGCATGAGCATCACCATCGACCAGATCGGCAATGTGTTCATGCGCCGCGACGGCACGGACAATACCTTGCCGCCCGTGATGACGGGCAGCCATATCGACACGCAGCCCACGGGCGGCAAGTTTGACGGCAATTACGGCGTGCTGGCGGGCCTGGAAGTGGTGCGCACCCTGAACGATCTGAAGATCAAGACGCAGGCGCCGATCGAGGTGGCCTTCTGGACCAACGAGGAAGGCTCGCGCTTCGTGCCCGTGATGATGGGCTCGGGCGTATTTTGCGGTGCTTTCTCGCTGGAGACGGCATATGCAGCCAAGGACACGGAGGGAAAAACGGTGGGCGAGGAGCTGGCGCGCATCGGATACAAGGGAGAGCAGGTGCCGGGCGACCATCCGATCGGCGCCTACTTCGAGACGCATATCGAGCAGGGCCCCGTGCTGGAAGACGCCGACAAGGTCATCGGCGTGGTGCCGGCCGTGATGGGCCTGTCGTGGTACGACTGCGTGGTGACGGGCATGGAAGCCCATGCGGGCCCCACTCCCATGGGCTTGCGCAAGGACGCGCTGCAGGTGGCCACCACCATCATGCAGGAAGTGGTGGCGATTGCCAACCGCTACCCGCCGTACGGGCGCGGTACGGTGGGCATGGTGCAGGTCTTCCCGAACAGCCGCAACGTGATCCCCGGCGAAGTCAAATTCAGCATCGACCTGCGCAATGTGAACGACGAACTGCTCAACACCATGCACGGCGAAATCACGGCCTTCATCGACGCCACGCGCGACAGGACGGGGCTGGGTATTTCACTGGACAGAGTCTCCTATTATCCGCCATGCCCGTTTCATCCCGATTGCGTGGGCGCCGTGCGCAACGCCACCGCCAAACTCGGTTATTCCGTGATGGACGTGGTCTCGGGCGCCGGCCACGACGCCATCTACGCGGCCCGCCTGGCGCCGGCCGGCATGATCTTCGTGCCATGCAAGGATGGCATCAGCCATAATGAAATCGAGGACGCCAAGCCCGAGCACCTGGAAGCGGGCTGCAACGTGCTGCTGCACGCGATGCTCGAGCGGGCCGTGGCCGTTTAGCCACGCCGGCCAGCCTTAGGGCTTCGGCTGGAAGTTGCGCAAAAACGCCAGCAGCGCGCGCGCCGCGATGTCGGCGTCGTCGGCCGTCATGCTTTCCAGCGGGTTGTGGCTGATGCCGCCATTGCCGCAGCGGGTAAACAGCATGGCCACGTCCGTGATGGCGGCCATGGCCATGGCGTCGTGGCCGGCGCCCGACAATAGCGCATATGGTTCGATGCCGACCGATTCCACGGCCTGCGCCAGCTGCGCCATCAGCCATGGCGCGCATGGCGCGGCACGCGCCGACAGCAGCAGTTCCAGCTGGTAGTCGATCTGGCGCCGCGCGCAGATGGCGGCGATGCCGTCCAGAATATCGTCGACGGCAGCCTGGCGCACGGCATCGACGGCGGCGCGGATATCGAGCGACAGGGTGCAGGCGCCGGCGATCACGTTGACGGAGCCGTTGGGCACCTGCAGCTGGCCTACGGTGCCCACCAGCGCTTCGCCCTGGCTGCAGCGTCGTTCCACCAGCAGGATGATTTCGGCCGCGGCGCTGGCCGCATCCTTGCGCATGTTCATGGGCGTGGTGCCCGCGTGGCTGGCCACGCCGCCCAGATTGACCAGATAACGCGAGCTGCCGGCGATCGCCGTGACGATCCCCAGCGGCAGGTCGCGCTCGAGCAGCACGGGGCCCTGTTCGATATGCACTTCCACGTAGCCGAGCAAGTCGGCCGGATCGCGCGCGATGGCGCCGATGGCGGATGCCGCATGGCCGGCGGCGGCCAGCGCGTCGCGCATGCTCACGCCATCCGTGTCGCATTGATCGAGCAGCGACAGATCGAACTTGCCCGTGACGGCCGTGCTGCCCAGGAAAGTGCTCTTGAAGCGCACGCCTTCCTCTTCGGCGAAGCCGACGATCTCGAAATGGTACGGCAGTTTCTCGCCCCGCTCGTGCAGGTGGCGCACGACGGCGATCGGCAGCACGATACCCAGGCGGCCATCGTACTTGCCGCCATTGCGCACCGTGTCGTAATGCGATCCCGTCATCAGGGTCTTCGCGCCGGGGACGTCGGACAGATAGCGCCCGACCACATTGCCGACGGCGTCGATGTGCACCTGCATGCCCGCTTCCGCCATCCATTCGGCCAGCTGCGCGGCCGTCTTCCGGTGCGCCGGCGTCAGGTAGGCACAGGTCAGGTTGTAGTCGCTGTCGCTCCAGCCAGCCAGCGTTTCGGCGTGCTGCATGATGATCGGCCCGAAATCCAGGCGCACGTCGAACAGGTCGTTCAGGCGCAGCTCGGCGATGCGCTTGATCTGCCGCAGCGATTCGGCCAGTTCATCGGCGCGCCGGTTCTTCAGGCGCCGCGCAAACGTGGCGATGATGTCCTGGCGCGTCAAGCCTTCGCCCGTCGGGCCCTTGACGGCCAGGATGAAGGGGAAACCGAATTTGGCGTTGTATTCGCCATTGAGGCGCTGCAGCGTGGAAAATTCCTCGGGACTGCACAGGTTCAGGCCGGACTTGGCCTGCTCGCGCGTTGATTCCGCCGTCAGCTGTCCCGCGATGGCGGCCTTGCCGGCCAGTTCAGGGTGGGCGCGTATCAGCCCAAGCTGCTCTTCTGGCGAGGCATGCGCCAGCACGCGCTGCAATTCCGTCTTCAACGCCGTCAGGCTGGAAAATGGCATGGCGGGGGCCGCCCGCTGGGCAATCCAGGGTGAATGTTCATAGATGCCGTGCAGCTGCTCGATGAAGCCGGCGTGGCTGTTGGCGTTCAGGTTTGAAAGGGTGGTCATGGTTTTCCGATCATGCAAGCGGTGATGATAGCGCCCCGTCCTGCGCCCATTATATGCGCGCGCTGATAGCAGCTATCGCTGTACCAGCGCCTTGGCCGCGGCGCTGACCTGGTCGCGCAGCCATTTGTGCTCGGGCGCCTGGTGCACGCGCTGGTGCCACAGCTGGTAAAAGCGCATGGGCGGGAATTTCAATGGCACGGTATACGTTTTCAGCGGCAGCGTCTTTTCATAGAAGCGCATGAATTGCCGGCCCGTGGTGAGCACCAGGTCGGTCTGCGTCAGCATGTAGGGAATCAGGCCGAAATACGCCGATTCCACCACCACGTTGCGCTGCAGGTTCTGGCGCTCCAGGAAGGAGTCGATCACGCCGTGGTAGCCCGGCATCATCTGCGACGGCGCCACGTGGGGCAGGCTCAGATAGTCGTCCAGCGTCATGGCGTCGCTGGCCGTGCGCCGCGCATAGGCGTTTTCCGCATGCATGGCGCAGATGATCGGGTCTTCGAACAGCTTCGAGATGTGCAGATGGGCGGGCGGCTCGTCCCAGTTGGCGATGACCAGGTCCAGCCCCCCATCGGACAGCTGGCGGATATGGTCGATGCCCGGCCCCAGGCTGTGCAGCACCACGCGGCTTTTCGGCGAGCCGCGGCGCAGCAGGGCCACCACGTTGGGCAGGAACTGGCTGTCCAGGTAGTCGGGCGCGGCGATATGGAAGGTGCGCGCCTCTTCCTGTGCCACGAACGGCGTCTTCTTGACGAACAGGCTTTCCGTCTGGTCGAGGATGCGCTTGGCCGGGTTGAGCAGGCTTTCGCCATGCTGCGTGGGCACCATGCCGCGCGCGCCGCGCACGAGCAGCGGGTCGCCCGTCAATTCGCGCAGCTTGCGCAAGGAGGCGGAAATCGACGGCTGCGGCTGATTGAGCTTGAGCGCCACGCGCGAGACATTCTTTTCCACCAGCAGCAGATAGAGGATGCGGATCAGGTGCAGGTCGAGGTGTTGCGGCAGGCTGGACATGTGGCGGCGGCTCTGTTGTATATCGAATTGAATATGTCAAATATACGATATTTTTCATGTGATGGGCGGCAAATCCGTTTATCTTGTGTAGATTGGCACGAATATTGGTTCGGTCTGACTCGAGGAAATTTATGGAAGTATTCGCTTACCTGATCCCATACGGCCTTGAATGGCTGAACCTGATCGTCCGCTGGTTGCACGTCATCACGGGCATCGCCTGGATCGGCGCTTCCTTTTATTTCGTCTGGCTCGACAACTCGATCCGCCCGCCCGCGCCCGGCTCCGAGCTGGCGAAGAAGGGCGTGTCGGGCGAACTGTGGGCCGTGCACGGCGGCGGCTTTTATCATCCGCAAAAATACCTGGTGGCGCCCGCCGAACTGCCGAAGGAACTGCACTGGTTCAAGTGGGAAGCGTATTCCACCTGGCTGTCCGGTTTTGCGCTGCTGACCATCGCGTATTACTTCAATGCGCAGGCCATGATGATCGACAAGGCCGTGGCCGACATCAGCAGCGGCCAGGCCGTCGGCATCGGCATCGCCACCCTCGTCATCGGCTGGACCGTGTACGACCTGCTGTGCCGTTCGAAGCTGGCGCAATACGAGCTGTGGTTCGGCGTGACGGTGTTCGCGCTGATCGTCGGCGCTGCGTATGTGCTCACGCATCTGCTCAGCGGGCGCGCCGCCTACATCCACGTGGGCGCCATGATCGGCACCATCATGGTGGCCAATGTGCTGATGCTGATCATTCCCGGCCAGCGCAAGATGGTCGAAGCCATGGCCGCCGGCAAGCTGCCCGACCCCAAATACGGCCTGAAAGCCAAGCAGCGCAGCGTGCATAACAATTATTTCACGCTACCTGTGCTGTTCATCATGATCAGCAACCACTACGCGATGACCTACCGCAACGATCACGCCTGGCTGGTGCTGGCGCTGATCATGGCGGCCGGCGTCTTCATCCGCCACTTCTTCAACCTGCGCCACAAGGGGCGGGTCGAGTGGCGCTACCCGGCCATCGGCGTGGCCCTGTTGCTGGCCGTGGCCGTGGCCATCGCGCCGAAAGCGCCCGTGGCCGTGGCGGCGGCACCGGTGGTGGATCCTGCCGCGCAGTTCAGGAGCGTGCACGCCATCATCGCCCAGCGCTGTGCCACCTGCCATTCGGCCCAGCCCACGCAGCCAGGTTTCGCCACGGCGCCGGCTGGCATGATGCTGGATAATGAAGGCGAAATCCGCCAGCACGCGGCGCAGATCTACAAGCAGGCCATCGAGCTGAAAGCCATGCCGATCGGGAACCTGACCAATATGACGGAAGCCGAGCGCACTGAATTGGGCGCCTGGCTGCAACAGACCATGCAAGGAGCAAAATGACAACGCACGCGGAACGGATCACGGCCTGGATCGACGAACACTTCGACGAGGAAGTCGCATTTTTGCAGAAGGTGGTGCAGCAGCCGACGGACACGCCGCCCGGCAACAACGCGCCGCACGCGGAACTGGTGGCGCAGCTGCTGCAGGCGTATGGCTGGCAGGCGGAAAAACACGCGGTCCCACAGGAGCAGGTCGAGGCGTATGGCATGCAGAGCATCACCAACCTGATCGTGCGCCGGCCGTATGCGGCAGGCGGTCCGACCGTGGCCCTGAATGCGCATGGCGACGTGGTGCCGCCCGGCGACAACTGGACGTATCCGCCGTATGGCGGGCAGATCGACGGCGGCTATATGTATGGCCGCGCGACGGCCGTCTCGAAGGGCGATTTCGCCACCTATGTGTTTGCCGCGCGCGCGCTCGAGGCGCTGGGTATCCCGTTGCAGGGCCAGCTGGAACTGCACTTCACGTATGACGAGGAATTCGGCGGCTTGCTGGGGCCGGGCTGGCTGCTGGAGCAGCAGCTGACCAAGCCCGATTTCGTCATCGCGGCCGGTTTCAGCTACGGCATCGTCACCGCGCACAATGCCTGCCTGCAGCTGGAAATCACCGTGCACGGCAAGGCCGGCCACGGTTCCATGCCGGAGACGGGCCATGACGCGCTGCAGGCGGCCAGCAAGATCCTCAACGCCATTTATGGCCAGCTGCCGGAGCTGAAAAAGATCAAATCCAGGGTGGCGGGCATCGACTCGCCCACCATGCTGGTGGGACGCATCGACGGCGGCACGAATACCAATGTGGTGCCGGGCAAGGTGGTCATGAAGATGGACCGCCGCATGATCCCGGAAGAAGACCCGGTGGCGGTGGAGGCGCAGGTGCGCGCGCTGATCGAAGACGCCGTGCGCGGCGAGCCGGGCATCCGCATCGAGATCCGCCGCCTGCTGCTGTCGCATGCGCTACGTCCCTTGCCCGGCTCCGAGCAGCTGGTGGGCAGCCTGCAAAGGAATGCGCAAGCCATTCTCGGCGAAACCATTCCCGCCGTCGGCACGCCGCTGTATGCGGATGCGCGCCTGTATGGCGAGCGGGGCATACCGGCCGTGCTGTATGGCGCCGGCCCGCGCACGGTGCCCGAATCGAATGCGAAGAAGGCCGACGAGCGCCTGGCGCTGGACGACTTGCGCAAGGCCAGCAAGATCGTTGCCCTGACCTTGCTCGACTTCCTGGCGCAGAAATAGGGCCGGGGACTTTGGCTTACAATGGGGAGGATACTCACACTGTGAAGAAGAGCCCCATTGATTGAAGAGCCAAATTGAATACCCGTTTTCTCGAAGCGTTCGTCTGGGCCGCGCGGCTGGGCAGCTTCCGCACGGCCGCCGACAAGCTGCACATCACGCAGGCGGCCATCTCCAACCGCATTGCCTCGCTGGAGCAGGATTTCGGCACGCGGCTGTTCGACCGCGACGCGCGTGAAATCCGCCTGACCTTCGCCGGGCGCAACCTGCTCGTCTATGCCGAGCGCATGCTGGAACTGTGCCGCGACATGTATGCGGCCAATTCCTCGCCCGCGCTGATCACGGGCGAAGTGCGCATCGGCGTCATTGAAACCATCGTGCATACCTGGCTGATCCCGTTCCTGCAGCGCGTGCAGGAGCGCTATCCCGGCATCGAGATCCAGCTGACGTCCGAATCGACGCGCCGCCTGCACGAACAGCTGCAGCAGGGCGAACTCGATATCGCGCTGCAGACTGACATGCTGACGGGAGACCATATCCGCAGCACGGGCAGCGGCGCCATCGCCATGGGCTGGGCGGGCCGAAAGGCCGACTGGCCGGACACGGGTACGCCGTTCACGGTGGCGCAACTGGCGCAGCACCCGATCATCACCATGAACCGCGGTTCGCAGCCGCATTCCGCGTTAAAAGCGCTGTGCCAGGACGAGGGCGTGCAGCTGGGGCGGGTCCACTGCGTCAGCTCGATTTCCGCCATCGTGCGCCTGGTGAAGGCGGGCTTCGGCATCGCCGTGCTGCCGCTGGCGCCCCTGCGCGAGGAAATCGAGCAGGGCAACATCGCCCTGATCCCCTGCGCCAGCGCCCTGGCGCCGCAGCGTATCGTCATCAGCTACAGCGAGGACATCACCACGGAAGCGATTCAATTGGTGGCCATGCTGGCGTGCGAGGAGGCGGCCAGGTTCACGCTGGGCCTGGGCGAGGAATATGGCGCCGGCGCGCGGACGTGACAATTAACGTGACAATTAAGTTGCTGTAATCGCCGCGACCCACAAGAAAAACTTATCAGTCGCGTTCAGAATAACCCGTTTGCCAAGCCGTTGCAGGCCACCTATTCTGGGTTTGCATCCACTTACTACGCAAACGGAACCATCATGACGACGTCCACCACCACCTTGCCCGGCATCCTGTTTGTCTGGACCAGCGCCGACCCGGAACACGAACTCGATTTCAACCGCTGGTACGACCGCGAACACGTGGAAGAGCGCGTGCGCATTCCCGGTTTTGTCAGCGGCACGCGCTACCAGAGCGTGCGCGGTCCCCGCAAGTACCTGGGCCTGTACCGCACCGTCTCGCTGGACGCGTTTCAGACTGCCGATTATTTCAAGGCCTTCGACCAGCAGACGCCATGGTCGGTGACGAATCTGCAGCGCATGGTCGACCCGATGCGCCGGGTCTGCGCCATCGAGGCGGAAACGGGCATGGGTACGGGCGCCTGGCTGGCCGTGCTGCGCCTTGGTGCGCCAGCCATCGGCCAGGACGCGCAGGCGGTGGCCGGCATGGCCGCGCTGGGCGCGACATTGCTGCAGATCGACGGCGTGATCGCCACGCGGCTGCTGACGCCCGATGCCAGCCTGTCCGGCCCCCTGCCGGCAGAGCGGAAGGAAGGCCGCGTGCTCGACCCGATCTTCCTGATCGACGCGTCGTCGGAGGCGGCAGCCCTGGCGGCCGTTGATGCGGCCAGCGCAGGGCTGGGACTGAATCCGGCGGATGCGGCCATCCTGCAGCTGTCCTGGCAATTGCGCGAAGCCGACCTGCACGCTGCCTGACACGGGCCCGCGCATCTTGCCGGCACTGATAACACGAGACACGGGCCACGGCGCAGGGCAAAGCATCCTGCGCCGGGCCTGCAATAAAACTGACGAGAGAGGTAGGCAATGACCACACACACCACCACGCACACCGCGGCGCAGGGCAGCAAGCATGCCGGCGCGCATGCCGCTGCAGCGGGCGAGAAACCCAAGACGGGCCGCCTGGCCACGGCCAGCATGGTCGGCACGACCCTGGAATGGTATGACTTCACCGTCTACAACACCATGGCCGCGCTGATCTTCAACCACCTGTTCTTTCCCTCGTTCGATCCGCTGACGGGCACCATCCTGGCCTTTTCCACGTATGCGGTCGGCTATATCTCGCGTCCCATCGGCGGCGTAATCTTCGGCCATCTGGGCGACAAGCTGGGACGGCGCTGGGTGCTGGTGGTGACCCTGATGCTGATGGGCGTGACGACAGGGCTGATGGGACTCTTGCCCACCTATGCGACGGCCGGCATCTGGAGCCCGATCCTGCTGGTGGCGCTGCGCTTCGTGCAGGGCATCGCGCTGGGCGGCGAATGGGCCGGCGCCGTGCTGATCTCCGTCGAACACGGGGCAGCGGACAAGCGGGGCCGCAATGCCTCGTGGACGCAGGTGGGACCGTCGTTTGGCACCTTGCTGGCAACCGGCTGCATCGGCCTGATCACCTATCTGCTGCCGCATGAAGCGTTCATGGACTGGGGCTGGCGCATGCCGTTCATCGCCAGCCTGCTGCTGGTGGCCTTCGGCATGTGGATACGCAGCGGCATCGATGAAACCCCGCTGTTCAAGGAGCTCGACCAGCAGGACGCGAAGGCGGAAGCGCCGATCGGCGACGTGCTGCGCATCTACTGGCGCCGTTTGCTGATCGCCGGCGGCGTGCGCATCGGTTCGGACGTGCTGTACGCGCTGGTGGTGGTGTTCACCCTGACGTACGTGACGACGGTGCTGCACCTGTCGTCGACCCTGGCCCTCACCGCCATCATGATCGGCACGGCCTGCAATGCGCTGGCGGTGCCTGTCTTTGGCGCGCTGTCGGACAGGATCGGTCGCCGTCCCGTGTATGCGCTGGGCGCCGTGCTCGGTCTCGTGTGGGCGTTTGCCTTCTTCACCCTGCTCGATACGGCCAGCCCGGGGGCCATCGTCACGGCCGTCGTCGTGGGCCTGGTCATCCACGCCATCATGTACGGCCCGCAAGCGGCCTTCGTCATCGAGCAGTTTCCCACCAAGGTGCGCTATGCGGGTTCCTCGCTGGCCTATACCCTGGCCGGCGTCATCGGCGGCGGCTTCGCGCCCCTCGTCATCGCCAGCCTGTACCGCTCGTACAACAGCACCATGGCCGTCTCGCTGTACGTGGCGGCGGCCTTGCTGATCACCGGCGCGGCAGTTTTCGCGGCGCGCGAAACGGGCCGCGGCCCTCTTGAGGAATAAAATCATGACAACATTGAGTTTTCAACTGGCCGGCCACGGCCCCGTCACCTTCGACATCGATCAACTGATCATCGCCGGCTGGACGGGGCGCGACACGGCCATGGTCGAGCACCATATCGCCGAACTGGAAGCCATCGGCGTGGCGCGGCCGAAAAGCGTGCCGACGTTTTACCGGGTCGCGGCGGCGCTGCTGTCCAGCGATGCCGGCATCGAAGTGCCGGGCAGCGATTCCTCGGGCGAAGCGGAATTCGTGCTGTTTTCCACCGCTTATGGCTTGCTGGTGGGGATAGGTTCCGACCACACGGAGCGCAAGGTGGAAAGCTACGGCGTGACGGTGTCGAAGCAGATGTGCGGCAAGCCCGTGGGCGACACCCTGTGGCGCTATGCGGACGTGGCAGGGCATTGGGACCAGCTGCAGATGCGCTCCTGGCGCGAGCGCGATGGCGTGCCGGCGCTGTACCAGGATGGCCCAGTGACGCGCATGCTGTCGCCGGAAGACCTGATCCTGCGTTACACGGGGCAAGGCAGCCTGCCGCTGGGCAGCGCCATGTTCTGCGGCACGCAGCCGATCATCGGCGAGATGGGCCACGGCGACGCCTTCGAGCTGGAGCTGTATGATCCAGCCTTGCAGCGCCGCCTGCAGCACCGCTATGCCGTGCAAACCCTGCCCGTGGAAGGATAAGACAATGAGCAAGACCATCCGTGAACTGGCGGCCGACCTGGCTGCCGGTCGCATCACCAGCGTGGAACTGACGCAGCGCATGCTGGCGCGCGCCGAGGCGCACCGCGCGCAGGGCGGCCATGCGTATGTCAGCCTCGATGGCGAGCAGGCGCTGGCCGAGGCGCGTGCCAGCGATGCGGCGCGCGCCGCTGGCCTGGTGCGTTCGCCGCTGGCCGGCGTGCCCATCTCGATCAAGGACCTGTTCGACGTGCGGGGGCAGACCAGCAGCGCCGCCTCGCAGGCGCTGGCCGATGCGCCACCGGCCGACGCCGATGCGCCAGCCGTGGCGCGCCTGCGCGCGGCAGGTGCCATCCTGCTGGGACGTACCAACATGAGCGAATTCGCCTTTTCCGGCCTGGGCCTGAATCCCCATTACGGCACGCCGCGCCATCCGCACGACCGCGCGCGCGTGGCCGGCGGCTCCACCTCGGGCGGCGCCGTCACGGTGGCGCTGGAAATGGCGGCAGGGGCCCTGGGCACGGACACGGGCGGCTCGATCCGCATCCCGTCCGCCTTTTGCGGCTTGACGGGTTTCAAGCCGACGGCGGCGACCGTGCCGCTGGCCGGCACGGTGCCCCTGTCGCGTTCGCTCGATTCGGCCGGTCCCATCGCGCGCAGCGTCGATTGCTGCGCGATTTTGTACGCGGCGCTGTCGGGCCAGGAGATCGCCGATGGCGCGCCCGCACTGAAGGGACTGCGCTTCGGCTTTACCCTGGACTACGTGGGTGCCAATGTCGAACCGCAGGTGCAGCAGGCGTTTGAGCGCGCGCTGGATGCATTGCGCGCGGCAGGCGCGCAGGTAGAACAGTTCGATTTCCCCGAACTGCTGGAGCTGCCGACGATCAATGGCGGCGGAGGACTGGTGGCGGCCGAAGCCTGGCACTGGCACCGCGCGCTGCTTGAGGCGCAAGGCGCGCAGTATGACCAGCGCGTGGCGGCGCGCATCCGCCGCGGCCAGCAGCAGGGAGTGGCAGACTACATCGACTTGCTCGATGCGCGCGCGCGCCTGATCGCCATCGCCAGACGGCGCCTGGCGCCCTATGACGCCTGGCTGATGCCCAGCGTGGCCATCGTGGCGCCGGAAGTGGCGCCGCTCGAAGCCGATGACGCCACCTTCTTCGCCACGAATGGCCTGGTGCTGCGCAACGCCAGCGCGATCAACTTCCTCGATGGCTGCGCGCTGTCGCTGCCGTGTCACGAGGAAGGCACGCTGCCCGTGGGGCTGGGCATCTGCGGCCTGGCTGGCGCGGATGAACGGGTGCTGCAGATTGGCCGCGCGGTCGAGGCATTGTTGAGGGGGCACCAATAAATAGTGCTGCAGTGCAGGAAAATGCCAACTATGTAATATGATAGCTGGCATTGACATGAGATAGTCGCGCTCGCGCGCCGGCAAACTTCACACTGTGCACCGATACGACCTGATTAGCTGTCATGACTGCGGCGTGCTGTACCGCAAACGTCCGCTGCGTCCACGCGAAAAGGCGCGCTGCATCCGTTGCCGCTCGGTGCTGTACCGGGGCGCCCATGCGCGGGGCGCGCCGGCCGAATTGACCAAGGTGGTGGCGCTGACCCTGGGCGCCGCCCTGGTCTTCCTGATCGCCCAGTTCTTTTCCATCGTCGAACTCGACGTCAACGGCCTGACTTCCAGCGCCACCTTGCTCGGTTCCATCCGCGTGCTGTGGTCCGAACAGATGCACATCGTGGCGACGATGGTCTTCCTGTTTACCATCCTCTTTCCCGCCATCGAACTCGGCTCCCTGCTGTATGTGGCGCTGGGCCTGCGCCTGGGCGTGAGGGTTCCCGGCTTCAACCGCGTGCTGCGCGCCGTGCAGACGGCGCGCGAGTGGGGCATGACGGAAGTGCTGATGATCGGCATCCTGATCACCGTCGTCAAGATGACGAGCCTGGCCACCGTGGTGCCGCAACCTGGCCTGTTCGCGTTTGGCGCGCTGACGCTGATGCTGGCCATCGTCGTTTCGTTCGACCCGAAGGCGCTGTGGAACCTGGGCGACGACCTGACG
The DNA here is from genome assembly GCF_030397695.1 of Janthinobacterium sp. SUN118. Lineage (NCBI taxonomy): Bacteria > Pseudomonadati > Pseudomonadota > Betaproteobacteria > Burkholderiales > Oxalobacteraceae > Janthinobacterium > Janthinobacterium sp. SUN118. Next base: position 64,409 of record NZ_JAPUBV010000003.1, read on the forward strand.
CGGCAAGCACTGCCCGGCATCCGCTACAAGGCCTTTGCGCCCGGCGAGAAGGTCGTGCCCTGCCATGCGTGCGGCCTGGTGGCGCCGCCTTTGGTCAAGGGCAAACACCTGGAGTGCGCGCGCTGCGGCTCGGCCCTGCACGTGCGCAAGCCAAACAGCATCAGCCGCACCTGGGCCCTGCTGATCGCCGCCATGATCCTGTACATTCCCGCCAATCTGCTGCCCGTGATGGTCACGCAATCGCTGTTTGGCGCACAGGACGATACCATCATGAGCGGCGTCGTTCTCTTCTGGACCAGCGGCTCGAAAGGCCTGGCCATCATCATTTTCATTGCCAGCGTGGTCGTGCCGATGTTGAAACTGGGCGTGCTGGCGCTGCTGGCCTGGACGGCGCAGCGGCGCTCGCGCTGGCGGCCGCGCCAGCGCACCATCCTGTACCGCATGGTTGAATTCATCGGCCGCTGGTCCATGCTCGATATCTTTGTCGTCACCCTGACGGTGGCGCTGGTGCGCTTCAAGTCGCTGGCCGTGATCACGGCCGGCCCTGGCGCGCTGGCCTTTGGCGCGGTGGTGGTGCTGACCATGCTGGCGGCGATGCAGTTCGACCCGCGCCTGATCTGGGACCCCGTCGATGACAGGGCGGCCGAGGATGAAGAGCGTGCCAGGCTTGCGCCAAATAGCAAAAATACCGGAAACAATACAGTGATTGGAGAACAGCATGTCTGACAAAGAAGCGGGCGACCTTGCCGAAACCGGTGCGCGGCCACTGCCCGAACCCGATGTGGATCCGGCCAGCCGCTGGCTGCCGTCGCTGGTGTGGCTCATTCCGTTGCTGGCCGCGCTGATCGGCGCGGGCCTGGCCGCCAAGTCCATCCTCGACCAGGGCCCCACGGTGACGGTCAGCTTCACCAGCGCCGAAGGCCTGGAGCCGGGCAAGACCAAGGTCAAGTACAAGGATGTCGACATCGGCCAGGTGCGCGCCATTACCCTCGATGACGACCTGACCAAGGTGCAGGTGACGATCGACATGAGCAAGGAAGCGCGCCGCTTCGCCACGGCCGATTCGCGCTTCTGGGTGGTGCGCCCGCAGATCGGCGCCAGCGGCGTGACGGGCCTGGGCACCTTGCTGTCGGGCGCGTATATCGGCGTCGACACGGGCAAGTCGGAAGCGAAGAAAGACAGATTCGTCGGCATGGAAAATCCGCCTGCCGTGGCCGGCGACCAGAAGGGCAAGCTGTACACCCTGCATGCGGACAGCCTCGGTTCCGTCGACGTGGGCTCGCCCCTGTTCTTCCACCGCCTGCGCGTGGGCAAGGTGGTCAGCTTCGCGCTGGACAAGGACGGCAACGGCATCACCATGTCGGTCTTCGTCAATGCCCCGTACGATCAATTCGTCGGCAAGAATGCGCGCTGGTGGCATGCCAGCGGCGTCGACGTGCGCCTCGATTCCAACGGCTTCAAATTGAACACGCAATCCCTGGCCGCCATGCTGGTGGGCGGCATCGCCTTCGAGGCGGAAAACGGCCGCAAGCCGGAAGAGCCGGCGCCGGCCGGCACCAGCTACCGCCTGGCGGCCGACGAGGCCAGCGCCATGCGCGAACCCGATGGCGAGGCCATTACCACCGTGTTCTATTTCGACCAGTCCCTGCGCGGCTTGCAGCCCGGCGCCACGGTGGACTTCCGCGGCATCGTGCTGGGCGAAGTGCGTTCGGTCGGCATCGAATTCGATCCCGTGAAGAAGAACTTCCGCATGCCGGTGACGGTCAACCTGTATCCGGCGCGCCTGGGCATGCGCTTCAAGGCGGCCGTCGACGATGCGGAAGGCTCGGCCGGCCACCAGCTGATGGAGCGCATGGTCAGCCGCGGCCTGCGCGCCCAGCTGCGCACGGGCAACCTGCTGACCAGCCAGCTGTATATCGCGCTGGACTTCTTCCCGAAAGCGCCGAAGGTGGCGCTGGACCTGAACAAATATCCGCTGGAAGTGCCGACCGTGCCGAATACCCTGGATGAATTGCAGACGCAGATCGCCAGCATCGCGCGCAAACTGGACCAGGTGCCGTACGCCGAGATCGGCAACAACCTGAACGCCACCATCAAGCAGGCCAACACCCTGTTCAGGCAGCTCGATGGCCAGGTGGTGCCGGAAATGCGCGACACCCTGACGGCGGCGAAGCAGACCTTCGGCACGGCCGAGCAGGTGCTGCAAAAGGATTCGCCGCTGCAGTCCGACGTGCGCCAGGCCTTGCAGCAGCTGACGCAGACCCTGCAATCGCTGAATGCCCTGTCGGATTACCTGGAACGTCATCCCGAGTCCCTGATCCGCGGTAAAAAAGGAGATGAGAAAAAATGAAGCAGCCAATTCTTGCGCTTTTGATGACAGCCATCCTGCTGGGTGGTTGTTCCACGCCGCAGCCCGAGCATTTCTATACCCTGAGCGGCGGCGCCGACGCGCAGCCGGCCAAGCCCGTGAAATACTATGTCGAGGTGCTGGCCGTCAGCGTGCCGCAGCAGGTGAGCCGCAACCAGTTCGTCGTGACGGCGCCCTCGGGCCGCATCGAATTGCTCGAGCAGCAGCGCTGGGCCGGGCCGCTGGCCGGCGAAATCGGCCAGTCCCTGTCGACGGCCGTGACGAACGAGCTGGGCGCCATCGACGTGTTCCGCACGCCACACCCGGACAACCTGCCCGTGTACCGCATCAGCACCAATGTGCAGCGCTTCGAGTCGGTGATGGGGCAGTACGCGCTGATCGACGCCGTGTGGAGCGTGCGCCAGCTGGCTGGCAACAAGGTAGTGACTTGCCGCACGGTGGCGAATGAAAAAGTGGCTGCCGGCTACGATGAACTGGTGACGGGCCACCGCCGCGCCGTGGCGCGTATCGCCACCGACATGGCGGGCGTGGTGCGCGCCCTGGAGGCCGGCAACGCCGCCTGTCCCGCCACCTGAGCCGATTTTCGCCTTTCCTGCCCGGCCGGCCGCTGCTAGAATGTGGCCATGGGAATGACCGCACTCACACGTCGCTGCGCCGCCTGGATCGCCTGTTTCGCGCTCCTGCTGGCGGCGCTCGCGCCGTCGATATCCCAGGCCGTCGCCAACGCCAAGCAGGAATCGGGCTCCGGCTGGGCTGAAATCTGTTCGGTGGCCGGCATCCGTTTCGTCCAGGTCGCCGACGATGGCGCCGCCGATGGCAAGTCCGGCGGCAAGGCCATGCAGATGGAGCATTGCGCCTTCTGTGCCACGCATGCCGGTTCCGTCGGCTTGCCGCCCAGCCCCGTGCTGCCGCTGCCTGTCGCCGGCGGCACGGCCATCCTGCCTGCGCTGTACTACCAGTCTCCCGCACCGCTGTTCATCTGGTCCACCGCGCAATCGCGCGCACCGCCCGCTCTCGTCTAGGTTTTTGCATTTTCAATGTTTGCGTTGTCCGCCTTCCGGCGTGATGCGCCGCATCCGCATACTTAAACGAGAATTACATGAACAAACAAATGTTGGTGCTGGCCGCGGCCATCACCGTGGCTTATCCCTGCGCGCAGGCGCAATCCGATCACGTCATCGACACCGTCGTCGTCTCCGGCTCGCGCGCACAGGCGTGGCTGTCCGAAACGCCGCAGGCCATCGGCGTCGTCAATGAAAAGACGCTGCAGCGCGACAAGCCCAAGACCATGGGCGATATCCTCAACCGCATCGCCGGCGTGTACTGGAATGACCTGGGCAACGAGCAGCACAGCATGAGCATCCGCCAGCCCATCGGCACGAATGCCGTCTACCAGTACCTGGAGGATGGCATTCCCATCCGCCCGCTGGGCGTCTTCAACCACAATTCGCTCAACGAGATGAACATGGCGGGCGCCAGCGGCGTCGAAGTGGTCAAAGGGGCCGCTTCTTCGCTGTATGGCAGCAATGCCGTGGGCGGCGCCGTGAATTTCCTCACGGCCGGCGCCAGCGCGACGCCGACGGCCAGCGCCAGCGTGCGGCGCGACGGCGTGGCCGGCTTTACGCGCTACGACACGGCCGCCAGCGACACCTGGGGGCCGCTGGGACTGCGCTTTTCCCACTACAGCTCGCGCCGTTCGCGCGACAACTGGCAGGAATACAGCTATGGCGACAAGGACTCGTTCTCGCTGCGCGCCGACTATGCGCTCAGTCCCACTTCCCAGCTGCGCGCCACGCTCGTGCACACGGACCTCGACGCGGCCATGACGGGCAGCCTGTTTGAAAACGATTACCGCCATGATCCGGGCAAGAGCCTGAACACGTTTACCTACCGCAAGGACAAGACCACGCGCATGAATGTGGCGTGGGAAGGGGCGACGACGGCCGGCGGCACGACCACCGTCACCGCCTTCACGCGCAAGAACGACCATGGGCAGTTGCCGGCCTATTCCATCGGCAGCTGCGCCGGCAGCCTGTGCAAGGGCGTCATCAACAACAACCACGTCGATTCGCTGGGCCTGGACGTCAAGCACCAGCAGAATTTTGCGTGGCTGAATTCGCGCCTGATCGCCGGCGTGTACGTGGACAAGAGCGACAATCCCTTTGTCAGCGATAACCTGGCCATCGTGCGCGACGCGGCCACGGGCCGCTACCTGCGCTATACGCTGGCCAATGCGGGCAATCCGCAGGGCGTGCGCGACTACCAGACGGATATCCTCAACACGGCGTTCTTCGCGCAGTGGGAATTCACGCCGCTGGCGGGCACGCGCGTGGTGCTGGGCGGCCGTTCGGATGCCATCCGCTACGACTACCATAACAATCTGGCGCCGGGCGGCAGCGTCAATTACGGCGCGCCCGACGAAACGCGGCGGTTTTCGCATGTCAGCCCGAAGCTGGGCGCCACCTACGCCATCGGGCATGCGGGCAGCGTGTACGCGAATGTGAGCCAGGGCTTCACGCCGCCCGAGGTCAGCCAGCTGTATGGCAAGACGGGCATCGCCGATCTGCAGCCTTCCGTGTACAACAACTATGAGCTGGGCCTGCGCTGGGCCTTTTTGCAGGGCCGGCTGAAGCTCGATACGGCCGTGTACCGCCTCGATGGCCGCGACACCATCGTCAGCTATACGCTGTCGCCGGGCAATAGCGAAAACCGCAATGCGGGCCGCACCCGCAGCGAAGGCCTCGAGTTGGGCTTGAACTACGCCAGCGGCCCGTTCGACGCGCGCTTCGCCACGGCCGTCGCGCGCCACCGCTACCTGCGTTACCAGGTGTCCGGCACGCTCGACTACAGCGGCCGCGACATGCCGCAGGCGCCGCGCGACATCACCTCGTTCGAAGCCGGCTACGCGCCCGTGGCTGGTGCCAGGGTGGCGCTGGAAGTGCTGCACCAGGGCCGCTACTGGATGAACAACGCGAATACGGTGGAGTACAAAGGCCACGCCTTGCTCAACCTGCGCGCCAGCTATCGCCTGTCGCGCGGCTGGGAGGCGTGGGCGCAGGTGCGCAACCTGATGGACAAGCGCTATGCCGATTCGGCCAGCAGCAGCTATTCGGGCGTCGGCAGCTATGCGGCCAATACCCAGAACCAGTACACGCCGGGCGCGCCGCGCAGCGTGATGCTGGGCCTGACCTATAACTACCACGTAGAGTGAGGTTGCCGATGAACCAGACGACTTCCCTCCTGGCGCGCCGCAAGAGCCTGTACTGGCGCATCCATTTCTGGGCCGCCCTGATCGCCTCGCCATTCGCCTTGCTGGCCACCTTGACGGGCATCCTGTACGTGTTCACGCCGCAGGTCGAGGACAGGCTGTACGCGCACCTCGAGCATGTGGCGCCGCAGGGCGCCATGCGTCCCCTCGATGCCGCCGTGGCCGCGGCGGAAACGGCCGCTCCCCGTGGCTGGGCCGTGCAGCACGTCGTGCCGCCTTTCCATCTCGATGACACGGTGCAGGTGGCGTTCGCGCCACCGGGCGGAGCGCCCGATGAACATGCCGGCCATGGCATGCCGGCGAAGGCCCGGCCTGCCTTCGGCCTGCCCGCGCAAGCCGTCATCGTGTATGTGAACCCCTACGATGCCTCCGTGCTGGGGACGCTGGCCAGCAGCGAACGTTTCGGCAACTGGGCGAAGAAACTGCATTCGCGCCTGCTGCAAGGCGATGGCTGGCGCTGGATGATCGAGCTGGCGGCCAGCTGGCTGGTGGTGATGCTGGCGACGGGCGTGGTGCTATGGTGGCCGCGCGGCGCGCAAACGGGCCTGCCCAGGAAGGGCGCCACGGGGCGGAATGGCTGGCGCCAGTGGCATGCCTTTCTCGGCGTGGCGCTGGGGCTGGTGAGCGTCGTGATCCTGGCCACGGGGCTGACGTGGAGCCAGCAGGCGGGCGGACGCATCCGCGTGCTGCGCGACATCAGCGGCCAGGCGCCGCCGCCCGTGCCGCGCGGCCTGCATTCGCGCGAGGATGGCGCGCCGCTGGACTGGCAGGATGCGTGGCAGGTGGCGCGCAGCCACGCGCCCGCCATCGCCCTGCAATTGACGGCGCCGGCCAGCCAGGAGGATGTGTGGCGCGCCACGATGGCCGACCGCAGCCGGCCCACGCTGCGCTTCGACCTGCAATTCGATGCCTACAGCGGCAAGCCCCTGTATTACGCGGGCTGGGATGCGCAGACGGCGTTCGGCAAGGCGACGGCCATCGGCATCCCCTTCCATCGCGGGGAATTCGGCTGGTGGAACCAGGCCTTGCTGCTGCTGTTTGGCGCCAGCGTGCTGTTCTCGCTGGTGTCGGGCTGGGTGATGTTCTTCAAGCGTCGCGCTCCCGGCAGCCTGGGCTTGCCGAAGCTGCTGCCGGGCGCCTGGACCTCGCCGTCGCCGCTGGCCTGGCTGGCGGCGGCCGGCATGTGCGCGCTGATGCCGCTGCTGCTCGTCTCCGGTTCGCTGCTGATGCTGCTGGAGCTGATACTGGCGCAGGCTAGCCGCCGACGATGGGCTGGGCGATGATCCATAGACTGAGCAGGGTGTAGGCCACCATCAGGGCCAGCATCGGATACTGGCTGCGCAGGGCGGCGCGGCGGCCGGCGAACAGGCGCAGCGCGCACACGTGCGCCAGCCAGACGGCCGCCACGTGGCCGGCAACGATGGCGAACAGCGACACGTACCACACCGCCTTGGCGTCGACGATGCCCAGGCGGATGAAGTACAGCCGCGTGCCGAACAGGTCCCAGCCCAGGCCCAGCGGATCCGATGCGAGCGGGATCAGGTACTGGCCCGCCATCGCCAGGAAGGACAAATAATGGGCGAAGTGGTAGGCGATGGCGATGGGCACCAGTGTCAGCACGAAGCGGCCGGCCACCTGCATCAGGGGCACGGGCGGACGGCCATCGCTGGCGCCGCAGCGGGCGATCAGCAGGCAAAACAGCAGGAAGACGGCGAGGAACAGGGCCGGCATCAGCAGCAGCGCGGCCGTGGTGATCCAGCCGATCGCCCCCGGCGACAGAGCGAGGACGGCATCGACGATGTCGTACCACGTTTGCGTTTCCATCATGCCGTCGAAGCTGACGGCGGCGAGCATCAGGATCACCAGCACCAGGCGCGCGCGGTGCACGGGTTCCGCCACGAGCAGGCCCGCCGCATACGGCCGGACGTACCAGGCGCCGTCGCGCAGGGTGTTCGGCGCGAAGCGCGCCAGCAAGCCAAAGACGACGTGGAAGACTTCCGCATTGCGCAGCCAGGTGGCGCGGCCGAACAGCGCCATGCCCGCCCACGTGAAGGCCGAATACAGCAGCATGGCCCAGGCCAGGCTGGCCGGCTGTTCGCTGCCTTCCCAGTTCAGCTCCATCCAGATGAAGCAGAAGAACAGGAGCGTGGCCGGCCAGCTGTCGAGCCATGCGGGCCAGCCGAATGGCGCGCGCCGGCGCGGGCAAAGCCGCTGCGCCGCGCGCGCCACGCTGTCGAGCGGATTGACGAGCGCCCACAGGTCGCCGACCAGCGCCGAGACATAGGCCATGCCCACCCACCAGACGGCCCACACCATCGCCGGCGCGATGTTCTTTACCGGATTCTGCACGCCCACCAGTCCCGCCACGATCACCAGCACGTACAGGGCCAGCACCAGCAGGCGCAGGAAGAAGGCGAGGGCGCGCGCGCCGGGTATGCGGCGCAGGAGCAGCCGCGCATGGTCGCCCTGGCAAGGCGCGGCGGGTGCATTGCCGCGCCACAGCGCGAGGAAGGCAAACGACAGCGCCACCGTCAGGCCCGCGCCCGTCAGGTACAGCCATAGCGGCAGCGGCAGGTCGTAGCGCTGGCCGAAGCCATGGGCGAGGCTGAGGCATGGCGTGGCAAGCAGGCCGGCAGCGGGCAACAGGCGCCGCGTCATGGCGGCAGCACTTCCAGGTACATCAGCGGCGCTTCGCGGTGATGCTTGTGCTGCTTGCCCTGCGTTTGGGCGCCATAGCCGTGCGCGGAAACGGGGAAGCGGCCCGGCACCGTGGCGTCGACGCGCATGGCTTTCATCTCGCCTGGTTTCACCGTCAGCAGCTGGTCATAACCGTGCAGATGGATATCGACTATTTCGTCGGTAGTCCAATCCAGCATGATTGTGCCGTACTGCCTGACCCGTATCGTCGGCGGTTTTGCCGCGATCTTGCGCTGCACAATGGCCATGGAAACGTGCTGTTCCCGCACCTGCCGTTTTACCGCAGAAGCGCTCTGCGACTGGCTTTGCGGGGAGATGACGAGCATCAGGAAGGCCAGCGCGCAGCATGCGGCAAGATGGGGGCGGAGGATTTTTTTCATTCTTAAATTTTAGGAAATATTTCCATCATTGGCCATCTGAAAAAAAACGCCAGTTTGAAAAAGTGCCGCCGTAGAATGATCGGCGCGGACCGGCGGCAAGCATCGCCTGTCGGCGGATCCGACGACACTTGGAAAAAGGCAGGGGAGACGATGACGAATAAAAAACGGATGTTTGCACTGGCAGTGGCGGCCCTGGCCGCGCTGCCCGCATCGGCCGAAATCCTGGCCATGGTCAATTACGAAAGCAAGTCGCCCGAGTCCCTGAGGGCGCTGAAAAGCCCGGTGGCGCCGCCCTCGCGCAAGGAGGGCATCGCCATCATCGACGTTGATCCCGAGTCGAAAAACTTCGGCAAGATCGTACGCGACATTCCCCTGCCGTCGGACCTGGTGGCGCACCACATTTTCTACAACCACGACATGAGCAAGGCCTACATCACGGCGCTGGGCAAGACGCAGCTGCGCGTGATGGACATGCGCCACAAGGACTTGCCGATCAAGGTGATCGAGGTGCCGACTTGCCAGGTGGGCGAGGACATCGTTTTTTCGGATGACCGCAAGCGCTGGTATTTAAGCTGCATGGGCTCGCAGGCCATGCTGGAGGGCGACGCCGTGCACGACAAGCCCGTGCGCACCGTCAAATTGCCGGCGCCGTATCCGCATGGCCTGGCCATCCACGACGGCATCGACCGGGCCCTGTTGACGAGCACAATCCGCCCCACGGACCTGGGCGACGCCGGTGAGGTGATCAGCGTGGTGGAAACGAGCACGGGCAAGGTGCTGGGCACGCACAAGCTGTCGAAGAAGCCGTCGCCATCGGGCGAGGCGCCGGTGGAAATCCTGTTCGTCCCGGGCAGCAATCCGCCCGTCGCCTACATCGCCAACATGTATGGCGGTACCGTGTGGACGGCCACGTGGAATGCGCAGACGAAGGATTTCGAGACGGCCCAGGTGCATGACTTTGCCGAACAAAAGGCGGGCGTGCCGCTGGAGCTGTATTTCAACAAGGGCGCCACGCGGCTGTATCTGACCACCGCCAAGCCGGGCCACCTGCATATCTTCGATCTGACGGGCGGCGTTGCCACGCCGCGGCTGCTGAAATCGATTCCCGCCGCCGAGGGCGCGCACCACGTGGCGTTCACCAGGGACGGCCGCTACGCCTTCGTGCAAAATGCGCTGCTCAATCTGCCGGGCATGAGCGATGGCTCGATCACCGTCATCGACCTGAAGAAGGAAGCCGTGGTGGGCAAGGTCGATACCCTGAAGGACAAGGGACTCAATCCGAACAGCATCGTGCTGCTGCCGAAGTGGAATGACTTCATGGGGCACTGAAGGGCGGATTGGCGCTAGAATGGAAGGGCGCGGCCCGGCTCGTTGCCAGGGGCTGCCCCTTTGCATTGGCCTACCCATGTTATTCATCGATTTTCCCGCCTTGTCCGCCCTGGCCGCCGCGTCGGCCACCATCACGCAGCCGTGCAGCTGCTGCACCGTGCCGCTGGCCGCCTGGCAGCGCCTGCCCACGTCGCTGGAACTGGAGCGGTTTGAAGAAATCGGCACCCTGCGCGAAGACGCCTATGAGGAGCCGACATTTGCCGAGTACCACCCGCACGGCACGCGCTACGACAGCGAGGACGCGCCCATCGCGCCACGCTACTATCCCGCCAACCTGAGCCAGGTGGTGCGCTGCCTGAATTGCGGCCGCCACTATCTGCGCTACAACGAGGCGGGCGGCTATTTCACGGAGCTGCGCATCCGCGCGCTGCGCCCCGCCTTGCTGGTCGACGCCCCGCTGTAGGCTGTTTCGGCGCTACAGGCTTTCCTTGGCGTGCGCGATGCCGTGTTCATCGTAGATCGAATACACGGCGGCGAGGATGTTTTCCAGCTCGGGCGAGCGGTCCATGTGGCGCACGCTGAAGAAGATGGGGGAAAACGCGTGCGTGTCGTCGAGCTTGCGGTAGACGACGTTGCGGTGATGCATGGCCTGCACGCTTTCGGGCACGATGGAAATCCCCTGGCCGGCCGCCACCAGTCCCATCGATATTTGCAGCTCGCGCACTTCGGTGACGGGGCCGGGCGTGACATTGCCTTCGCTGAACATGGCCAGCACCTGGTCGGCAAAGCTGGGCCGCGGCGCCTTCGGATAGACGAGCAGGGTGTCGTGTATCAGCTCGGTCAACCGCAATCCCCCTTCGCCCTGGACCAGCCGGTGGCCGGGCGGCAGGGCCACCACCAGCCGCTCTTCGCGCAGCAGGATGCGGCGGATGCTGGGATCCTCGCTTTTCAGGCGCCCGAAACCGACGTCGATGCGCCCTTCCTTCAGCGCCTTCAACTGTTCCACCGTCGTCATTTCGTGCAGGGTCACGTCCACCTCGGGATGGCGCTCGCAATAGCGGTGCACGATGTCGGGCAATTCCCCATACAGGGTCGAGGCCACGAAGCCGATCGACAGGGTGCGATCGAGCTTGCCGATGCGCTGCGTCATGGCCTTCAGGTCGCGCACCTGGTCGAGCAGGGGCCGCGCGTGGGCGAGGAAAAACTCGCCCGCTTCCGTCAGCCGCAAGGGCCGCGAACCTTTCTCGATCAGCGCCACGCCCAGGGTTTCCTCCAGCTGCTGCATTTGCCGGCTCAGAGGCGGCTGGGCCATATGCAGGCGCTCGGCGGCCCGCGTGAAGTTCCTCTCCTCTGCTACCGCGACGAAGTAGCGCAAGTGCCGTAATTCCATCTTCATACCTTTCAGGTATAGGTTCGATACCAACTTGGTGTTGGACGTGGCGACAATGGGGGAATATCGTGTCGTCACTGCTCAGGATTATACGGAATAAATATGATTCAAAATATCGAGACCTACCTGGTCGATGTGCCGACCATTCGTCCGCACCGGCTCTCCGTCGCTACCATGCATACGCAAACGCTGGTGCTGGTGCGGCTGCGCTGCGCCGATGGCATCGTCGGCTGGGGCGAGGCCACCACCATAGGCGGCTTGAGCTACGGCGGCGAAAGCCCGGAAAGCATCAAGACGAATATCGATACCTATATCGCGCCGCTGCTGGTCGGCATGGAAGCGAGCGAGGTGGCCAAGGCCATGGCCCGCGTACGCAAGGTGATCCAGGGCAACCGCTTCGCCAAGTGCGCGATCGAGACGGCCCTGCTGGATGCGCAGGCGCGCCGCCTGAACGTGCCGCTGTCGGAATTGCTGGGCGGCCGCGTGCGCGATGCGCTGCCCGTGGCCTGGGTGCTGGCCAGCGGCGACACCGTGCGCGACATCGCCGAAGCGGAAAAAATGCTCGACCTGCGCCGTCACCGCATCTTCAAGCTGAAGATCGGCTTGCGCGACGTGATGGATGACGTGGCCCATGTGCTGGAGATCAAGCGGGCACTCGGCGAGCGCGCCAGCGTGCGGGTCGACGTCAACCAGGCGTGGAGCGAGACGGACGCCGTGCGCGGCATCGCCGCGCTGGAAGCGGGCGGCATCGACCTGATCGAGCAGCCCGTCAAGGCCGGCAACCGCGCCGCGCTGGCGCGCCTGACGCAGCGCTTCGACGTGGCCATCATGGCCGACGAAGCCTTGCACGGCCCCGCCGATGCGCTGGCGCTGGCCCAGGCCGACGCCGCCGACGTGTATGCCGTCAAGATCACCCAGTCCGGCGGCCTGCTGCCCGCACTGGAAGTGGCCACCGTGGCGCGCCTGGCTGGCGTCGGCCTGTACGGCGGCACCATGCTCGAAGGCGGCATCGGCACGGCCGCCACGGCCCACGTCTGCGCCACGTTTGCAGAACTGGCCTGGGGCACGGAACTGTTTGGCCCTCTGCTGCTGACGCAGGAAGTCTTGTGCGAACCGCTCGTGTACCGCGACTTCATGCTGCAAGTGCCGACGGGGCCGGGCCTGGGCGTCGATATCGATATGGACAGGCTGCGCGCCATGCAGCGTCAATAAAGGAGAAACCATGTTATTCCATGTACGCATGAACGTGAACCTGCCCGTGAGCATGCCGGCCGAACAGGCGGCGCTGCTGAAGCAGACGGAAAAGGAACTGGCGCAGCGCCTGCAGCACGAGGGCAAGTGGCGCCACCTGTGGCGCATCGCCGGCCAGTACGCCAACATCAGCGTCTTCGACGTGGACAGCGTGGATGAGCTGCACAACTTGCTGACCTCGCTTCCACTGTTTCCCTATATGCAGATCGAGGTGATGCCGCTATGCCGCCATCCTTCCTCGGTTCGCGGCGACGATTCCTGATGCGCACCCTGGCATGATCAAAGGAAACATTCTATGACGCACACTGTCGTGAATACGCTCAGCGCGGATGCTACGCGCCTGCATTACCGCACCGATGGACAGCGCGGCAATCCCTGCCTGGTCCTGTCGAACTCGCTCGGCACGGACCTGTCCATGTGGGATGCCCAGGCGGCGGCGCTGGCTTCCCGGTTTTTCGTCGTGCGCTATGACGCGCGCGGCCATGGCCAGTCCGCCGGCGGCGGCGCGCCGTTCGGTATCGACAAGCTGGGCCTGGACGTGGTGGCGCTGCTCGACCACCTGGAGATCGCGCGCGCCGCGTTCTGCGGCATCTCGATGGGCGGCCTGACGGGCCAGTGGCTGGGCATCCACCATCCGCAGCGCCTGCATAAACTGGTCCTGGCGAATACGGCGGCGCGCATCGGCACGGCCGACGCTTGGCTGGCGCGGGCGCAGCAAGTGCGGCGCGATGGCATGGGCGCCGTGGCCGATGGCGCCGCCGCGCGCTGGTTCACGCCGCCGTTCATCGGGCGCGAAACGGATACGGTGGCGCGCATGGTGGCCACCCTGCGCGGGCAGGATGCCGGCGGCTATGCGGCGTGCTGCGAAGCGCTGGCCCGGGCCGACCTGCGCGCAGCCGTCGCCACGCTCGGCGTGCCGACCCTGATCATCGCCGGCGAGCACGATCCCGTGACCACCGTCGATGACGGGCGCTGGCTGCAGCAGCAGGTCGCCGGCGCCCGCCTGGCAAGCCTGCCCGCCTCGCATATATCAAACGTCGAGGCGGCGGACCTGTTCACGGCCCAGCTGCGCGCATTCTTGTTGTAAGGCTTGCCGTACCATATCGGTACGGCAAGAATTTGCTTTGCCCCTGAGCACCGCCGCCGGCAGCTCCGGTATGCGGCAGGGGAGGCTTTCTTGAAAAATAATAATAAGAAAAGCAGACTTGGAGTAGACGGATGGAAAACAGATTGATCATCATCGCGGCAGTCACGGTGAGTTATTTCGCCCTCATGTCGTACATTACTTATAGCGTGCGCAAGCATGCCAACAACAGCGAAGGCATGACGGCCGGCGGCCGCAATTATCCGGCCTTCCTGATCGGCGCATTGCTGCTGTCGGAATTCATCGGCAGTTCCGTCAGCATCGGCACGGCGCAAAAGGGTTATGAACTGGGCATTTCCGCCGCCTGGAACCTGGTGGCGCTGTCGCTGGGCTTCCTGCTGCTGGCGATCGTGCTGGTCCGGAAATACAAGGAGAGCGGGCAATCGACGATTTCCGGCATCCTGGCGCAGACCTACGGCGAGCCCGTGCGTTATGCGGCCTCCATCCTCACCATCGTCGCGCTGGGCATCGTGGCCGTCGCCCTGTACGCGAGCGGCGGCGCCGTGCTGGCCGCCGTGTTGCATATCAATAAAACCGTGGCCATCCTGCTGGTGGGCGCCATCACCGTGATCTATGTCAGCCTGGGCGGCATGCGTTCGGTCGTGTACACCAATTTCGCCCATTCCATCGTCAAATACCTGGGCGTGATCCTGGCGCTCGCGTATGCGCTGGAAGCGACGGGCGGCATCGGCGCGCTGCAGGCGCAGCTGCCGGCCAAGATGTTCAACTGGGTCGAGATCGGCTGGGGCCAGATCATCGCCTGGATGATAGGCGGCATCGGTTCCATCTTTGCCACGCAATACGTGATCCAGGCCCTGGTCAGCACGGACAACCCGGCCGTGGCCAAGCGCGCCTGCTATTACGTGTCGTCGCTGATGATCCCGTTCGGCCTGATGGCCGCGCTGATCGGCATGTGCAGCGCCGTGCTGTATCCGGGCATGAAGTCGATCGACGCCTTCCCGACCCTGATCGCCCACATGCCGGCCTTTTCCGCCAGCATCATGATCGTCGGCCTGGCCGGCGCGCTGTTCGGCGGCATTTCCGCCACCACGCTGGCATCGGCCACGCTGGCCATGAAGGATTTTTATGACCCGTGGTACAACAAGGCGAAAAATGACGCGAAATCGATGCTGTTCCTGCGCATCGCCATCGTCGTGGCCGGCCTGCTGCCGCTGGTGCTGGCCCTGTATGCGGAAAAACTGCTGATGATCGCCTTCCTCGGCAAGGCCCTGCGCGCCACCCTGGCCGTGCTGGTGCTGATGGCTTTCTATGCGCCGAAGTTCGGCACGCCGCGCGGCGCCTTTGTCGGCGTGATCGTCTCGGTGGTGGCCACCATCGGCTGGTTCCTGGCGGGCAATCCGTACGGCGTCGACAGCTCCTACCTGGCGCTGGCTGGCCCGCTGCTGACCATGGGCATCAGCCACCTGTTCAAGTCGCCGCAGGCCGTGGCCAAGCCGGCCTCGTCTTCGCGGCCGTAGCTGGCCCCAGCCCTTACACCAGTCCCGTCAGGTAGTACACGGCGATGACGAGGAACACGGCCACCGTCTTGATGACGGTGATGCCGAAAATGTCGCGGTAGGATTGGCGGTGCGTGAGGCCCGTGACGGCCAGCAGGGTAATCACGGCGCCGTTGTGCGGCAAGGTGTCCATGCCGCCGCTGGCCATCGCCACCACGCGGTGCAGCACTTCGAGCGGGATGTGGGCTTGCTGCGCCGCCTGGATGAAACTGTCCGACATGGCGGCCAATGCGATGCTCATGCCGCCCGACGCGGAGCCGGTGATGCCGGCCAGGGTCGTCACGGAGACGGCCGCGTTGACGAGCGGATCGGGCACGCTGCGCAAGGTGTTGCTGACGGCAAGGAAACCGGGCAGTGCCGCGATGACGCCGCCAAAGCCATATTCGGACGCCGTATTCATGGCCGCCAGCAGCGCGCCGCCCACGGCCGCCTTGGTGCCTTCGGCAAAGGCGGCGCGGATGCGTCCGAAGGCCGTCACGCAGACGAGCAAGATACCCAGCAGCAAGGCGCCTTCCACGGCCCAGATGCCGGTGACGGAAGCGATTGCCGTCGTCACGGGCGCGTGCAAGCCCGGCAGCGCTTCGGCGCCGAGCACGTAGCTGTCGCCATACCAGTGGGGAATCAGCTTGGTCAGCGCAAAGTTGGCCACACCCACCAGTACCAAGGGTGCCACCGACAGCAGGGGATGGGGCAGGTCGCCCGAGCCGGCCTTGGCCTGTTCCGCCTCGACGCCATAGCCTTCGCCCGTCGCCATGACGGAACGCCGCCGCCATTCGAGGAAGGCGAGTCCCATGGCCACCGTCAGCACCGAGCCTATCGTGCCCAGCCACGGCGCGGCCCAGCCCGTGGTATTGAAGAAGGTGGTGGGGATGATGTTCTGGATTTGCGGCGTGCCCGGCAGGGTGTCCATGGTAAACGAGAACGCGCCGAGAGCGATGGCGCCCGGCATCAGGCGCTTGGGAATATTGCTTTGGCGATACAGCTCGGCCGCGAACGGATAGACGGCGAACACCACGACGAACAGCGACACGCCGCCATAAGTCAGCGCGGCGCACACGGCGACGATGACGGCATTCGCGCGCGAACTGCCGATATAGCGGATGGCCGCCACGACGATGGACTGGGAAAAGCCGGACAGTTCGATCAGCTTGCCGAACACGGCACCCAGCAGGAACACGGGGAAGTACAGCTTGATGAAGCCCACCATCTTTTCCATGAAGATGCCGCTGAAGACGGCCGGCACGGCCGACGGATCGGTCAGCAGCACGGCGCCGAGCGCGGCGACGGGCGCAAACAGGATCACGCTGTAGCCGCGGTAGGCGGCCAGCATGAGGAAGGCCAGAGCGGCCAGGACTATCAGGAAAGACATGTCGAGCGGATCCTTGCGCAAAGTAGGTATTTAATTAATTGCTCAATTAATATCATGCTTTTCAACAAGGCGCCAACACGCAGGTCAAGGATTGCCCGGCGCAGGCAGATGCGCTGGTGGGTAAAGATGGCAATGGCCAGCTATCCCACTGTCGCGTTGACCCTGCCGATGAGCGAGCATCCGCACGCCGTCTTGCAGCCATGTACGGCCACCGGAATCCCTCCTGCGGTCAGGGTCTCGTGGGCGGTCACAATTTTATTGACGCCATGCGGTGCGCCACCGGGATAGCGTTGTGGACACATGACGTCGTCGCCCAGCCGCGCAATTGCCTTGCCACCGATATCGTGCGTGGGTGAGCCACTGATGACTTTCCCGCCATGGTCGGTGGCGTCGCCGACGGTGATGATTTTCAGGGTCATGGGCTTCTCCTGGTTGGCTCAGTACGTGGGTTTGTCGTAGGACACTGGCTCGACTGCGTCCTCCACACCGGACCAGGGCGGCAATTTCGCAGGAGGCAACGGAAGCACTTGGTCGAGCCGGCTCAGTTTCAGGTCGGGATTGATTCCCAATGCGTCGTAGATGGCGCTGTAGCGCCTTTTACGTTCCGGGTCGACTCCAATACCCAAAGTCCGTAAAAGGTCTTTTTCCTCGTCAGAGTCTTTTCCCCAATAGCCATGGTGGAACATAACCTCGAGGTCTCGCGCACACTCTATGCTCCCAAATTTCACGCCTTCCTGATATATACGTATCGACTCTTGATATCGCTTATTTACTCCGGCATCTAGAGCCAGCGAATAGGCAGCCGGACCGTGCTCCTGTTGATATGCACATTGCAGCATAGTTGCCTCATCCTTAGGACGCCCCGCCTCACCATATGCCCTAGCCAACGCCATCTGTGCCTCCGGGCTGCCGAGCTGGGCCGCCCTCAGGTAGTATGCCCAAGCCAAATCGGCATCGTAGTGCGCGCCGCCATAGCCATGCTCGTGAGCGACACCGAGGTCATACAGCCCCCACGGTTGCATTTCCTTGGCAGCCATACGGGCGATTTCGACACTTTTCTCAGGGTTTGCATCAAGAACATGATTGGATTCGAGAACACCGAGTCCGTGCAGATAAAAATGCGCCATCAGTGCACGCGCTCCCCAGTCGCCCAACTCGGCGGCCTTTTTCACATCGGTGAGTACGCGCGTGGCCTCCTCTCGCGTGAATTGCCACGCTATCTTGCTGCGCCAGAGCTTGCGAGCCTCGATATAGAGCCGGTATGCTGCCGGGTCGCGGCTTGCCGGCATGTGGTCCTTCCAGCGGGCGCATGTGGGCAGCGGGGCGGATAAGCTAAATTTGGTAAATCCATACGGTAAGGTATGCAAGGCTCTCTCCTGCAAGTAGCTTGAGAGGAAAAAAGCCGCAGTGACGAGCGACGCCAGCAGGACTAGGCAATATAGCCATCGTCGACGAGGGCCGTTTGCAACTGCATGAGATGTGGCGGACATTCAGGTTAGTTCAATACGTGGGTTTGTCGGAGGACTCTGGCTCGACCGCGTCCTCTACACCAGACCAGGGTGGCAATTTCGCAGGAGGTAACGGAAGCACTTGGTCGAGCCTGTTTAGTTTCATGTCAGGATTGATTTTCAATGCTTCGAAAATGGCCCTGTATCGGCTGCCTCGTTCTGGGTCCGGAGCGATCCCAAGCAACTTGAGATTAATCTTCTCCTCCTCACTGGAACTGGGCCAGCTACCATCACCATCGAATAACAGCCACAGAGATGATGCGCATTCTTGACTTCCAAACTTCACTCCCTGCTGATAAATCTTAAAGGCCGATAGTTACTCTTTTTGGATTCTAGCTTTGAGACCTAACCGATAGGCTGCGGGACCATGGCCTTGTTGGAAGGCACATTGCAACATGATTTCTTCATCATTTAACCTACCTTCTCCAGCATAGGCGTCAGCCAAAGCCATCTGAGCTTCCGGGCTACCAAGCTGTGCAGCTCTAAGGTAATATGTCCAAGCTAAATCGACATCGTATGGTGCCCCTCCATAACCATGCTCGTGAGCGACACCGAGGTCGTATAGTCCCCAAGGTTGCATTACCTTGGCTGCCAGGCGGGCGATTTCGACACTCTTATCGGGGGTAGCATCAAGAACATGATTGGATTCGAGAACACCGAGTCCTCGCAGATAAAAATGTGCCATCAGCGCGCGTGCTCCCCAGTCGCCCAATTCGGCTGCTTTTTTTACGTCGGTAAGTATGCGTGAGGTCTCCTCTCGTGTTAATTGCCACGCCATCTTGCTACGCCACACCTTGCGGGCCTCAATATAGAGCTGGTAGGCTACCGGATCGCGGTTTGCAGGCATGTGTTCCTTCCAGTGGCCACATGCGGGTGGCGGGTCAGACAAGCTGAACTTTTTGAATCCATAGGGCAGGGCATGCAAAGCTTGCTCCTTGATATAGTTATTGAGAAGAAATGAGCCAGTAGCCAGCCCCACTAGTAGAGCAGAGGCATATATCCAACGGGTCCGAGCGTTGCTCATGGTTATATGACAGGTGAGCCAGGTTTGCGGTCGACATAGAAGGGAAGCAACTGGTCTGATATTTTGACTCCCGATGATTTGAATCCAAAATTGCTGGATGCTTTCTCTTGCCATTGCGCAAACGCAACCGCCATATCCCCAAACTGCGCCGGCCCCGCCAACCCAGAGCACTGGCTGAACAAATCACAGCGCAATTGAAACGCTACCTCTTTCGCCTCACTCAACACGTTAAGCTCGCTATCTAGAGCCATACTGCGGAGATTCAGGTTGGCAGAGCCTATCGTGAACGCGGCGTCATCCACAATCGTCACCTTGGCGTGGATGTAGATTTCTTCATAGTCCGTCGCTTGCAGCCTGTCTTTGTCTCTGGCGCAAGTCCAAAGCGACCCCATAAAAACGTAGATGCCACGCTCGGCCAGTTCTTCTGCGGTAATCGGCGGTTTGGTCTTTTTCTCCCGCGCCAGCTTCAAAGCCTCTTCGTGCTCCACCTTCATTGTCTCGCTCCTGCCCACCTTGCTGACTACATCGTAGGTCGGCACGTCCATGCCATCATTTTCCGGGGTGGAGGTCAGGATGAATACATATATCGGCTTCAGGTAGCCGGCCGAACGCAGGCGGCCCACGCATTCGATAAGATGCTCCGCCCAGGGCGTGTACTGAAGGTACTGGTTTTGTATGAAGATATAGCGAAGAGTCTGCCGGGTCAGGTTGGCGTAGCATTCCTTAATGGTCTTCTCTGTATGCTGCGGCTCGGTGCGCAGCAGTTGTACATTGTGTAAGCCATTTTGTAGTTTGAATGCGCTCAATGGTATTTTCGCGCGCCGCGCGACGAACTCCGGATCCATCTCATCATGAAGCCAGTCTCGAGCTTTCCTAACGATACGCTTGATTGGCGGATTAAAGAACCAAGCCGTGTCCATGAAGAGAGAGGTAGGCCTGGTTGACTTTTCCCACGCTTGGCAGAAATTATGATTGAGGTCGTAGAGAATCGGACCATGCAAGCGACAGGACACATCCTGATACGGTTTCACCACATGGCTATTTTTGTCGATGTATGATTGGACAAGCCGCTCCTTGGCCGCCTGCTGCAGCGAGCTCAATTGGTATCCTGGACCGGCACTGTCATAACACTCGCCTTCTTTCCATGCCGCCTTCTGTAGCGCCACATGCTCCATGTGGTAGATACGCTCGCGCCTGATGTCGCGGAAGTGGTGCTCTGACGTGTCCCAGAAGTCGGTGACGGAATTATGTCCCATCACGTAACCTATCGCATTGACCGGATTTTCATAGTCAATCAACAGCATTTTCTGGTGGTGCGTGGCAAACGTTTGGGTTACCTGCGCCATAAAACCAGTGGGCGCCAGCTCTCCCGACAATGAATTATTTAATAAATTGACGGGAACTTTGCGCACATGAAAATGAATATTCGGTATCGCGTCGTCGCAAACCTGCGCATACCATTCGGTGTTATAGGCTTGGTGCGATTCGCTAAAGTAACCGCCCTGGGCGCATCCGATATTTGGAAATCGCCTTCCGTAGTAGCCAGGATTGTTTTTCATTACCTTTTGCGTCACGGCGCTGTCGTGCCATACCAGCAAACGAACTTTGACCGGATTGTGTTTGTGCGAGGCAATCTTCTTCAGCAAATCTCCATAACGTATCCCATCCTCGGCGCTCTTCCCACGCACGAGCACCATGCCAGGGTCGAATCCCCATGTGATGATGTCGACGCTATGCTTGGCGCTTTCCAAATCCTTCGCTATTTTTCTAAAGACCGTTTCTCCGCAAATTAATGGTTCAATAAAACAGCGATAACGCGGCGGATGGACGGGATATGGAACATGAACAAACCAAGGCTGTGCGAGACATTGGTAGGGCGCGTCGTTGTCGCGATAGGATAGCGTTTGCTTGTAGAGGTCGACGTTGCTGTTCATGGCACTCATGGTGCATTCCTTTAAAAAGTATGCGATGGCGTCATGCTTCGGATGAATCTCCGCCGTCGTCCAATGCCGGATTTGACAGCACACGACTTTGTTCCAGCGTCGCGTAGCCCTCGTTGGCAGCCCCGCCCGAATTGGCGTACCCGTGGTAGCCGATGCCAGCGCTTATTTCCTGTTTCTCGTCATGTGGGTTCGGCGCGATGGTATAGCGGTTGCCGTTGGGGAGCTCCAACTCGTAGGTGGACTGCTTTTCCAGCTCATGCTGGAAAGTCATGTTGCCATCGTCGTCAAAGACCCCGTGTTCCGTCAGCGCGCCATCCTTATAGAGTTTGTAGGGCAAGCGAGAATTGAGGGCGCCGCCTGCCGCCGGATGGCTGTTCAAATGAAACGTACCAGCTCCCGCAAGCTTGGCCTGCGGCGGTTGCACCTGAGCCATCTGCAGGTTTTTCGGTCCAGGCAGGCTGTGCTTGGCTGCATGCGCGACAAAGGTGCCGTTGGTGCCTTGTTCGATGCCGCCGGCGCTGAATTTGGCATAGCTGCCGCCGCCGTTGATCACTACCTCTTCCTTGGCGCTGATGGTGATGCGGTTGGCCGTGTGCGTGATGTTGAGCTTGGCAAGGATGTTGACGCTGTCTGTCAACGCCCGCACATCGATATCGCCGGCTGCCGCGATCAGCCGCATGCCCGCCTTCTGGACGAACAAACGCAGCGCTTGCCGCACGCTGGCGAACAGGCTGCCGCCGCTGGCGATGGAAAGGTCCTGCCCGGTGGTGATGGCCGTATGCTGATCGCTGGCCAGATGGGTGCTGCCCCGGGTAGTGCTTTCGATGCCAGCGGGACTGGCCAGCACCAGATGTGGTGCGGCCAGTTGGGGAAAGCTCCCTTTGGCGCCTGCGCCGCCCTTGATGCTGTCGTTCTGCGCCTTGATGGCGGCCACCGTCCTGGCCTGATCCTCGCCGTCCTGTGCCCCTGATTGCTGTGCCAGCTTGGCCAGCACTTCCTGCTGGGCATGGGCGGTGCTCAAGCGCAATTGTGTTTCACCCATGTCCTTGATGTGCGAGGCGCCGTTGGGCCGCGCTTCGGTAGTGATCAGCATGCCCCGGTTTGCGCGCGCCACGCCCCAGGCATTGGTCGCCAGCTCCCAGCCTTCGCCGCGCGCATCCATGCGGCCGTCGGACGTTTCAATGCGGGTAATACTGCCCAGCGACAGCTGGCTGTGCTCGTGGTCGCTCTTGAGCTGGGCCTGAAGACAGCCCTTGGTGTCGTCCATTACAAGATGGTTGCTGTTGCCGTCGCCGCCGCTTTTCAATTCGCGGCTGCGCATGCCAGCCAGCGCCCGCTGGGCGGGCAAATGCCAGGGTGGCATGTTGTCGCGGTTGTAAACGACGCCGACGACGATGGGGTGGTCCATATTTCCATCGAGGAAATGCACGACCACCTCCTGACCGATGCGTGGCAGGCACATCTGGCCGAAATACTGGCCGGCCATGGGCATCATGACGCGTATCCAGGGCGAGCTGGCCTGGTCAAATGTACCCAGCCGGTCCCAGTGAAATTGCAGTTTGATACGGGCCAGTTCATCGGTATAAATATCCTCGCCGGGGGGGCCGACGACGATGGCCGTCTGCACGCCGGGATGGTGACACGGCACGCTGTTATGCTGACGCCCCGGCCGCCAGCGTATGTCGCGGCATATGCAGGCGAGCGTGTTGATGTACTCCGACTTGCCATCCGGACCGGCGGGATAATTATTGCTCGCGGTATGTTCGACAGATACGATGAGATAGTCGCGCGCACCGATGTCTGCTTGCCTGTCCTTGCCTGGTGCGGGCGCCCTGACTTGCGCACTGAAGTGGCCTTTCAACTTGAACGTGCGGCCGGGTTGCGCGGCGCGGTCGTTGCCGCCCGCTTCGAAATACTGGGTGCGCTGGTCATGCTCTTCCATGCGGCGCTGCGCCAGGGCCTCGCCGTCACGCAGATTCGGATAGCCGTAGGAACCGGTGTTTTCGTAGAGCTCATAGACGTCCACGTCACCTTGCTCGTTTAGGGAACTCCCATTGACCCGTTGCGCACGAGGGCTCTTGTAGTTGAAACTTGCCAGTGTCAGTTTTCCGGAGCCGAGTTCACGCACCGCTTGCCAGTCGTCAATCCCGTCGGCCTCTTCGGCCCCTGCCTGGGCGCGGAACTGCATCAGGTCAGCTGCATCGGCGACATGGGCGTCGTCTATGGGTTCGGCCAGGGTGGAGTTATCGCTGAGAATCAGCGTGTGGCCGTCGACCCGATGTTCGTAGTGGTAATACAGCCCGGCATCTTCCCAGCGGCGGTGCAGATGGTTGTAGTCCGTCTCGTTATGCTGGTTGGCGCAGCTGAGTTTCCTGTCGTCGTAGCCGGGACCCAGTCTGGTCTTCCAGTCACGCTGGCGATAGTGCCCGAGAGTGGCTTCAGTCAATTCGATGATGCTGCGGTGGTGAAAGGAGACGTTGTCCTTGCGCAGCCTGGCGAAGGCCAGCCAGGGCGACAGCACCATCTCGTAGTAGGCAAAGCCGCCATCGGTGCGCATAAAGCGGAAAGCCCCGACATAACCGTTCAGATAGCGCAGGCTGCCGTTTTCGCGCACCAGTGAAATGGTGACCATCCTTCCCATCATGCTTTTGAGGGAGATACCCGTGTCGTCCGACAAGACTTCGGCCTGAATACGGAAATCGCGCGACAACTCTTCCCGCATCCACATCTTGTTGATCAGCATGACGGTGTTTGCAGGCCCATCCTTCTGCGGGAAGTCCATCCGCATCAGTCGATTGGCCTGCGATTGGGCGCCGAATACGGACAGCGCCGCGATGCCATCGTCCATCGTGTTGCGTATCATGCAGCCTCCTTGAAACGTAGCAAATAGCCGGCGGTGTTTCTGGAAACGTTGCCATCTTGTCGCAGCAGAAAGGCGTCCCAATTCAGGCGTCGCCCCGCACCGGGTTCGCTCGTCAGGATGAGGCGCTGCAGGCACGGCGGTTTGAATAAAATCCGTACCTCGAACTGCAAATTTGGCAATGCGAACATTTTGACCCTTTGCGCCAGCGCTACGGCGGCGCTGCCGCGTGGGAGAAAACGCTCGGCGTCGGCCTTGTCGAGTGGGCCGATGTTCAGCCTGACGCGCAGGTCCCTCCTGCGTAACCGCCCGCCCAGCACTGCGCCGTATCCCAGCTTGGCAACTCCGGCACCGAGCTTGCTGCGTTTGTTTTTCGGGATGAGGTCCCAGGCTTCGACGAAAGGTTCAAGCTCGACAGGTACCCCGAAGTGATGCGTCAACACGCGTGAGACCGAGCTTGCCGCCACTGGCCTGGTGCGCAGCAAGACGGCATGGAACCCCGCCATCTCGTAAGCTGCATCGTCAGTGCCGTCAGGTAGCGCGCCATGGTGGATACCCGCCAGGGCTGTCAACAGCGGCAACTGGCCATCTTTTCCACCCATGTCGAACTGGTGCTCCAGACGATACTTGCCCCAGGCTTGAAAAAACATAGCCATCATGCGCTGGGACAACAAGTCGATAAACGCACGGGCGCTATCATCCCCTTTCCAGCGTTGCGCGGCGACCATTCGCTCCGTGCGATGTAAAGGCATGCCAGCGTTCAGACCAAAGAGCCCCAGGAACGCGGGCGTCAGAAGTATCTTCGCGCCCGGCACCTTCCGCATGGCCTGCAGCAGCTCGATATCGGTCTCGTACCTTGCCGGTTCTGTCCTCAGTGCCTCGATTGGGCTGGCAGGAAAACTCAGCGACAGGCTGTTCTGAAAACGCAGCACATGAGACAGCGCCTGCTCGTCATCGCAACACAGGCCGGTCTGACGCAGCCAGCGTACCAGGATGCGCATGGCCTGGACAAACTGGAACTGCTGGGGTTGATCCATCAGATGCTGGATTACGCTAACTTCAGGTAGCCGCTTCTTGGCTTGCATCGGATCAGTTCCTTATCTGATTGTTTGGATAGAATGACCAATTCGATGAAGCTGTTAACCTGCACATACAGGCCCAGGAACTGGTCGATGACTTCCACGAACAGCAGCAAGCCGCTACCCACAAAAGCTTCTTCGTCGACTGTCATGCGTATTTCGGTTCCGTGCACCAGCGCGGCGCCATGCTTGTGTCGCATCCACGTCACCGCCGCCACCTGTTTCAGGTCGGTGATGCCCTCTATCTGACGCCGTGAAATCGGCGACTGTGGCAGGTCGTACAGGGCCAGAATTTCACGCAAGGCTGGCAGTCCGCCCTGCGACAGTGCATGGTGGTTTACTGTCAGATGGGAAATCAAACGCCATTGCTGGCTTCCTTTGGGAAAGCGGCAGGTGCGGGTCGGCCGGCGCAGAAGGCGAACCGAGTAGCTGTCGGCATCGCGCAGGGGCGTCAGGTCGCCGCCGGCCTGGCCGTATTTCAGCGAGTTGGGCAAGTCACTGTTGGTGCAGCTTAGCGCAATTGACAGGCTCGTCTTTTCGACCTCCATGGGATTGAAGTCGCCGTCAATCAGGGTGATGCGCTTTTCATGGCCGGGGCTGAGGGCAGCCAATTCGGCATCGTGGCGCAGCATCCAGTAATGCCCATTCTTTGCGGTCGCCTCCTCGCCGTGGCGCAGCGAATAAAACGGCCGGAATTCCGTCACCACTTCCTTCTGCCCGCGCCGGCGCACCATCTTGACCGAGTCTATCGAGTACACTTCAAACGATTTCGCGTGTGCGGCGTCCGCCATCACCGCATAATCGGCGGTCAACTGTGTCACGGATATCGGTTGTCCCGGACGCTGGAACAGGTTGACCACCGGACTGCAACCGAGCAGCAAATTCGTCTCCGACAAGCTGGCCAGCATACGGGTGCGGGCGGAATCTGGCCGTAGTCCGGCCAAGGCTACATGGAGCGTAAAGCGGCGACACTCCTGTGGCAGCAGGGGCCGCAATGCCGCCAGGTCGATGTCGAAGAAATTGAACTTTTCCGGAAAAACAAAGTACTCGCTGAGCACCCGGTATGCCACGTGCGAGCGGGCGTCGAACGGGATGAGCGCCTCGTCCTCGGCGAAACCGACCGGCGCAAGTGGCACGGCCGCCAACGGCGTCCAGTGCCCCGGCTCGGCTTCAACATAGGCGCACACGGCGTGCGTGAAGAGTGCGTCGCGCAGGGCCGCGCAAAACGAGGGCTCGCCATCGATGAAGATGCGCAAGAAGGGGAGCTTGGCCGGCACGGCGCCCTCGAGGACGATGCTCAGTGCAGCGCTGGCAGATGCAGGCAGGGCGAGGCTGGACGGGGCGCGTATCACTGCGTCGAAGCGGGCGGCGGCCAGCGTCACCGGCGAGAGCGCAATGGGATAGGCGGTCTTGAAACTGCAGCGTACGCCGTCAACGGCGCCAGAGTCCATCTCGGTACCGCGCGGAATGGCCAGTACCGGTGCTTCGCCCGCCGACTTGATGGAAGGGTAAGTGGCGCACACTATCGCGCAGGAGGGAAATGGTCTGAGGTAGTGCGGAAACAGCGCCTCGAGCAGCGCCTCGGTCAACTCCGGATAGCTGTCGTCCAGCCGTTTCGCCACCCGTGCGGAAAGCAGCGCGACGGACTGTATCAGTTGTTCGATATGCGGGTCAGGGCAGGTATCGTCGCTGAGCTGCAGGGCGCTACCCACCCTCGGATAGCGCTCGTGAAATTCGCGGCCGAGGCGGCGCAGATACATCAGCTCACGCTCGAAGTACGGCAACAAATCCTCCATCACGCTCCCTCATCAGGCTGTTATTGAGCGCCACGGACCAAAGCCGTGTGCAGATGATTAAGTATCAATCAAGTGATGGCGAATATATTGCGGTTGCGCAATGCTGGCGACAGTGGCGGGCTTTGTGCGCTGCCATCGTGGTAATGCTCGGACCTGGCACCTTTTTTTGCGAAAACTCAATGAGTTTCCTCAATGCAGCGTCAAACTCTATTGGCGAGCAATGTATCCCAAGGGAGAGAGCATGAGCATCTCATCAAAAGTTTTGTGGGCCGAAGGCCTTACGCTTGATGCACAGCATTTTCAGCAGTTGGACTTGTATCACGAAACCCGGTTGCGGCATATCGCCTCGGCCATCAATCCCTATGCCTGGGGCGTTCAGCTTGCACGGTGGAGCATTGAAGGCGTGACCAACAACATGCTGTATGCGCAGGCATTGACCCTGATTTTCAAGGATGGGGAAATCTACCAGGCACCGCTGTCCGACGAATTACCCTTGGCGATAGATTTGAGCAAGCTGCCCGCAGATGAGCAAAGCTTTGTTTTTTACGCGGCTCTGCCGGTCATCAATGCACATGGCGGCAATTTGGCCAGTAGCGAGGCGCGGCACGCAGATACCCGTTACTCGTCATTCGACGCACAAACGCTGGACCTCTACACCGATGCGCTCAGCTCCAACGTTTCTTACATGAGAAAAAAACTGCGTTTGCTGGCGCATCTCGAGATGCGCGACGCCTACGACTGTATCCCGGTAGTGAAGGTGCGCCGCAAAGAGGACAGCACCTTTGAAATC
This sequence comes from Janthinobacterium sp. SUN118, assembly GCF_030397695.1. Classification (NCBI taxonomy): domain Bacteria; kingdom Pseudomonadati; phylum Pseudomonadota; class Betaproteobacteria; order Burkholderiales; family Oxalobacteraceae; genus Janthinobacterium; species Janthinobacterium sp. SUN118. The sequence goes on from NZ_JAPUBV010000003.1 coordinate 92,122, forward strand.
GACCCGACCTTCATGGCGCCGAGTCTGTCGGCCGACGTTGATCCCGTGATGCGGGAAATGCTGCGAAGCTTGCTCGTCAAGTTGACCGCCAAAGCCGAGGCACTCTACCGTTTGCAACGGCAACCGCGTGGAAACGCCATTGAGGCTCACAGTGGTGACGTTTCCTCATTCTGGATGCTCAGCACTGTGAGCGCCGCGAACGCATCCCTTGCCCATTGCACCAGATCGGGACACTGCCATCCAGAGCGTCTGTTCGACAAGCTGATGGTAATCGCAGGCGGTTTGATGGCGTTTTCCCGAAAATATTCGGTAGCAGATTTGCCCATCTATGACCATGAGAATCCAGCTCCCGGATTCGATGCGCTGAACGCCATCATTTGTGAATTGCTCGATACGGTGGTTTCGTCGAGATATGTCGTCATTCCCCTGACTTTCGACAAGGAACAAGGCCCGTACCATCAGGGGAAAATTGATGCCACGCTGATGGACCGGAAAGCTGGCTTATATCTTGCCGTCACCGCCAATATGCCTGCACTCAATCTGGTCGCTGAGGTACCGCGTCAGTTAAAAATTGCATCGCCGCACGATATCGAGGCGCTGATTCGCAGTGCCTTGCCCGGACTGCAGTTGGTGCACATGGCTCAGGTGCCGATGGAGGTGCCGGTTCGTCCGAATGCCTATTACTTCTCGATTGATTATCGTAGTGAACTTTACGAGGCGATGATGAAGGCCCAGGCGATAGCCATTTATGCGCCTGGCACCTTCACGGAACTGCGGATGGAGTTGTTCGCCATTACCGATTAGGCGGTCAAATTTTGGGGATACGCACAAGATATCGACGAGTCTGGATATATCTGTGTCCTTGTTTGGAACGTTCGTGATTTTGGCGATATCCGAAGCATGAGGCCATCACTTTCCCAAGGAGTGCACCATGAGTGGCATGAACAGCAACTAGGGCTCTACGAACAAACGCTGTCCTATCGCGATAACGATGTTCCCCGCCAATGCCTTGCACAGCCCTGGTTTGTTCATGTTCCCTATCCCATCCATCCACCGCGTTATCGCTGTTTTATCGAACCATTGATTTGCGGAGAAGATGTCTTTCGAAAAATAGCCAAGGATTTGCAGCGCGCCAGGCATAGCGTCGACATCATCACATGGGGATTCGATCCCGGCATGGTACTGGTGCGTGGCAAAAGTGCCGAGGATGGCGTGCGTTATGGAGACCTGTTGAAAATAATTGCCTCGCGCAAAACTGATCCGGTCAAAGTTCGTTTACTGATATGGCATGACAGCGTCGCAACGCAAGTGATCATGAGGAACAATCCAGGTTACTACGGTGGACGATTTCCCCACATCGGATGCGGAAAAAGCGGTTACTTCAGTGAATCCCATCAAGCCTATAACGCTGAATGGTATGCGCAGGTGGGCAGCGGCGAAGTACCGAACATCCACATTCACGTTCGCAGCGTTCCAATAAGCCTACTAGAACAATCATTGACGGGAGAAGTGGCCTCCAATGGCTTTATGGCACAGGTTACCAAAAGGTTTGCCACACATCACCAGAAAATGCTGTTGATTGACTATGAAACTCCCGTCAATGCGACAGGTTATGTGATGGGACATAATTCGGTCACCGATTTCTGGGATACGGCAGAGCACCACTTCCGCGACATCAGGCGGGAACGCATCTACCACATGGAGCATGTGAAACTGCAAAATGCTGCCTGGAAAGAGGGTGAATGCTATGACGGGGCCAGCTCGGGATATCGATTGAACTCAGGACAGCAGGCGGCCAAAGAGCGCCTCGTACAGTCATACATCGAAAAAAACAGCCATGTGGTGAAACCATATCAGGATGTATCTTGCCGCCTGCATGGCCCGATTTTATATGACCTCAATCATAATTTTTGCCAGGCCTGGGAAAAGTCCACCAGACCTCCCTCGCTCTTCATGGACACAGCGTGGCTTCTTGTTCCGCCAGTCTGGTTCGCCAAGCAGATCGGGAACTGGATTCATAACAAGATGGATGCAGACTTCATTGCGCGGCGCGCGAAGATACCATGGAGCGCGTTCAAACTCCAAAACGGGCAGCATAATGTACAACTGCTGCGCACCGAGCCGCAGCATGCCGAGAAGAGCATCAAGGAATGCTACGCCAACCTGACTCGGCAAATGCTTCGCTACATCTTCATACAGAACCAGTACATTCAGTACACGCCTTGGGCGGAGCATCTTATCGAGTGCGTTGGTCGCCTGCGTTCGGCCGGCTACATGAAGCCGATTCATGTATTCATCCTGACTTCCACGCCGGAAGACAAGGGAATGGACTATCCGACTTACGACGTGGCCAGCCGGGTGGGCAGGAGCGAGGCGATGAAGGTAGAGCATGAAGATGCCATGGAACTGGCTCGACAGGGGAGGGGGGATCAGCCCATTACTCCGGCTAAGCTTCAAAAGCAGGGAATCAATGTCTTCATGGGTTCCCTGTGGACGTGCGCACAAGGCGAAGAGAGGTTGCGAGCGGAGGATTACGAGGAAATCTACATCCATGCCAAGGTAGCGGTCGTCGATGACGCCGCGTTCACCATCGGCTCGGCCAACCTGAATCTGCGCAGCATGGCGCTTGACAGCGAACTCAACGTGTTGAGTGAGGCGAAGGACGTGGCGTTTCAATTGCGCTGTGATTTGTTCAGCCAGTGCTCCGGGATAGCGGGACCGGCGCAGTTTGGGGATATGCAGGAAACGTTCAAGCAATGGACAAAAATTGCTTCCAATAATTTTTTTTCAAGAACATCGGGAACGAGATTAAAGAGTCAGTTGAGTCCCTTCTATGTCGACCGCAAGCCTGGTTCACCTGTCATATAGCCATGAGCAACGCGCGGACACGGTGGATATATGCCTTTGCTCTACTAGCGGGACTGGTTATTGGCGCATTTTCTCTCAATAACTATATCAAGGAGAAAAATTTGCATACCCTGCCCTATGGATTCCATAAGTTCAGTCTGTCTGATCCGCTTCCTGCGTGTGCTCGTTGGAAGGAACATATGCCGGCAACCCGCGACCCGGTAGCCTACCAGCTCTACATCGAGGCTCGCAAGGTATGGCGCAGCAAGATAGAGTGGCAACTCACGCACGAGGAGGCGACGCGAATTCTCACCGATGTGAGAAAAGCCGCCGACTTGGGGGACTGGGGTGCCCGCGCACTGATGGCCCATTTTTTTCTCGAAGGCCTGGGGCCGCTTGCATCGAATGAGGTGCTCAAGCCTGACGCGTATAAAGCGGTTGAAATCGCCCGCGTGGCGGCCAAGGCGATGCAACCTTGGGGCCTGTATGACCTCGGCGTAGCACATGAGCACGGCTATGGAGGGGCACACTACGATGTCGATTTGGCTTGGGCATACTATCTGAGGGCGGCCCAGCTCGGTAGTCCGGAGGCACAGATTGCGCTGGCTCAAGCATATAGCGAAGCAGGTCGCCAGGACGATGCGGTAATTATGCTGCAATGTGCATATCAACAGGGACACGCTGCTGCTGCCTATAACTTAGGTATTCAAGCAGAAGTTAAAAAACGTTATAAAGAGGCACTAGACTTATACCAAAATGGTACAAAATTTGGAAGTCGGGACTGTGCCGCCGCACTGGAGTTAATTTTTACGGATGGACATGGGCCTAACGCTGATGACGAAGACAAGGCTGGTTTTAAACTGCTCGGCATTAAGGCTGATGCGTCGAGAAAAGATCGGTACAACGCTATTTACGACGCGTTGCAAATCAATCCCGACCTGAAGCTGAGTAGGCTAGACCTGGTACTCCCCTTGCCTCCGGCAGAGTTACCTCCCTGGTCCGGTATCCAGGATGCGGTCGAGCCAGAGTCCCACGACAAGCCTGCGTACTGAGGGACACCCATGCCCGTCCAGTATCTCGCAACAGCAAACAGCACTTGTCGACGCAGGATATATTTCGTTGTCCTGCTCGTGGCGCTAGTCACTTGGCTTTTTATGCGCAACTATTTGCAGGAACTCCCCTTGCTTGCTCTGCCATAGGGATTTAGAAATTTTGGCTTGAACGATCCGCTGCCAGCGGATGCTCGTTGGAGGGATCATATGTCGACAACCCGCGATCCGGCAGCAAATCCAACCATGTTCTTGATGCCGCCCCTGACAGGAGCGTCGCAATCGCTCGTGTGGTGGCCAAGGCGATGCAACCCTTGGGGCTGTATGACCTCGGCGTCGCGCATGAGCACGCTTATGGAGGTGCGTACTAAACGATAAATTAACGTGGACTTACTACCTTGGGGTAGCTGGTCGGGGTGAGAGGATTCGAACCTCCGGCCTCTGCGTCCCGAACGCAGCGCTCTACCAGGCTGAGCCACACCCCGCATAGTCGTATTACAGCAGATGGCGGGGCGGCTTTCAAGCGGTTGCGTCAAGGTCTATTTCTTTTCCTGCTGGGCTTTCCTGATGTCCGCTGCGCTGACCTTTTTCGCCGGTGCATTCGTCGTCGGCGCGGTGGGATTTTTTCGCGTGGCGTTCGCCTGGGCCATGACGGCGGCGCAGTCCGTGTCGGGCGCCTTGTCGACGTTGACTAACGGCAACAGGGCGGCCAGCGGCGTGACGACGGTGGCCAGGGCGACGGCGGCGCCCGCCTTCAGGGCCAGCGGGCCTTTTTGCGGGCCCACGTCCGGGTTCTTGAACGTGCCTTTCGCGTACAGCGGCGTGCGCAGGGTGATGATGCGGGCGCCCTTGGTGCGCGGGCGCACGTCGAGGTCCAGGGTTTCCTGCGCCAGGTTGACGTTGCCCGTCACATTCACGACGGCCGTATCCGTGTCGAGCACGAAACGGCGCACGTTCGCCAGGCCGTTCGTGACGGCGAAATCGCTGGCCAGGCAGTTCAGGTGCACCTGCTTGTCGCCGAAGATCTTCACGAAGACGGCATTGGCCAGGTTCAGGCCGGCCAGTTCCAGCATGAACTGGCTGACGGAGCCTTCGCTGACGGTGGCCGCCAGTTCGCCATTCGCGCTGGCCAGCATGGCCGAGATGGAATTGCCGTGGCCGGTGAGCGCCGCGTCGCCATACACTTCACCGTAGCTGGCCTGCATCGATTGCAGCTTGGGAAACAGTTCGCGTATCTTGAGGTGGCGCGCGGCCACCTTGGCTTGCGCGGCGATGGTTTTCTGGCGGCCGTCGAGCGAAATATTCGAGGTGATGTCGCCGCCGGCCATGCCGAAGTTGAGCGGCGTCAAGCTCAGCACCTTGTCCTTCATGTGGATGTCGGCGACGATGTCGGTCAGGGGAATGTCGTGCGTGCGCACCAGCTTCTTGCCCGTGAATTTCACGTCGGCATCGAGCGCATCCCATTTGGCCGTATTGAACTGTTCCACCGGCAAGGCCTTGCTGTCCGGCTGCACGGGGGCCTTGCCGCGCGCCTGTTTCTGCGCGTTGCTGTCGGCGCCGATGGTGGGGCCCAGGTCTTCCAGGCGCAGTTGCTGCGACGTCACTTCGCCGCGCAGCAAGGGACGTGGCTGGCGCGGCAGGTATTGCAGGGTGCCGGCCAGATCGCTCTTGCCCACCGTGCCCTTGAAGTTTTGATAGGTCCAGTTCCAGATATCGCCTTCCTTCTTGCCCAGCAGCCGTCCCCTGGTGGTGTAGTCCGGGGTTTCCGGCAGCAGCACGCCTGTCAGCGGGTAGAGATCGGCCATGCTGGCGCCGGCAAGGCTCAGCTGCAAGTCGATGCCGGACAGCGAACGCGGGTCTGTCAGCGTGCCATCGATGCTGGCCTTGTTCTTGCCCAGCACGGCCTGGGCCTGTACGGGATAGACAGTGTTGTTATCGGTCAATGACAGCACGGCGCCCGCCTTGCCGCCGCCCGTGACGGGCGCCTTGCGGTAGCTGCCGCCCAGAATGAAGGCGATGCCGTACTTTTCCACGGGCGCGCTTCCTGGCGCGTCACCCGGCGTGGCGTCGGGCGCCGTCGAACTGACCTTGGCGCGCAGGTCCAGTGCGATGCCTTCGTCGAGGTAGCGGATGGCGCCGTCGCCAAAGGCCATGCGCTGGATTTCCACCTCCCATTGCGACGGGCCATTATCCTTGAAGGTCCAGCTATTGCTGCCATCGGCACGCCGCTGCAGGGCGATCTGCGGCGCGTCCAGCGCCAGGTCCGTCAGTACCACCTTGTGCTGCAGCAGCGGCAGCGGATGGATGGCCACGTCGATGCGCTTGGCGCTGGCCAGTTGCGGGCCGGCCGTGACCCAGTCCGGGTTGCTCATGCGCACGTCCTGGGCGCTGATGACGGGACGTGGCACGTAGCGGCGCCAGCCCGGTTCCGTCTTCAAGCCCTGTTTCCATTGCACCTGCAAGTCGCCGGCGATGACGAATTCACGCCCCGTGCTGTCCGATACTTTCTGGTTGATGTAGGGGCGGGCGCGGTTCCAGTCGAAGGTCAGCACGACGATCACGAGCAGGGCCGCCAGTGCCAGCAGGGTGGCCAGGCTCCAGCCGAGGATTTTGAGCGGGGTTGAGCGTGTCATAGTAAGCCGATCACATTGATTTTTTCATCAATGTAGACCGATTGCCGATGCCGGTCGGTGCGCTGGGTTACGTAAGCATCTGCCGTAAAAATCGCCATGGCTGGCATTGATTCCATAATTCGAGTATTATTGAATTATGGAAAATGAAAACACAGTCGCGACGCAAGCGACACCGCTGACGAGCACGGCCGCCATCGCGGCGCTGGCCGCGCTGGCGCAGGAATCGCGGCTGGCCGTCTTCCGCCTGCTGGTGCAGACGGGGCCGCAAGGCCTGGCCGCCACGAAAATCGCCGAGGCGCTGGCCATCGCGCCGTCATCGCTGTCGTTTCACTTGAAGGAATTGGCGCATGCCAAGCTGGTGACGGCGAGCAAGGCAGGGCGTTCCATCATCTACACGGCCAATTACGCGGGCATGAACGGGCTATTGGCTTTCCTGACGGAAAACTGCTGCGCGGGCGCGCCCTGCTGCGTGCCGGACACCACCACTTTATAGAAGGACATCACGACATGACGATCACGATTTATCACAATACGGCGTGCGGCACCTCGCGCAACACCCTGGCGCTGATCCGCAATACGGGCGTCGAGCCCGTCATCATCGATTACGTCAAGAACCCGCCGTCGCGCGAGGAGCTGCTGGACCTGATCGCCCGCGCCGGCCTCTCCGTGCGCGCCATCATGCGCGACAAGGGGGCCCTGTACGAGGAACTGGGCCTGGCCAATGCGGATTTGCCCGATGCGGTCCTGCTCGACGCCATGCAAGCCCATCCGATCCTCATCAACCGCCCCATCGTCGTCACGGAACTGGGCGTGCGCCTGTGCCGGCCGTCGGAAAAGGTGCTGGACATCCTGCCGCTGCCGCAGCAGGGGGCATTTGCCAAGGAAGACGGCCAACCCGTGGTGGGCGCCGACGGCAAGCCGGTGGCTTGAGGGGGAAGCATGGAGGATCTGCCGAATATCAGCGCCGCCCACCTGGACGTGCCCAGCCTGGACAAGCTGGCGCCAGCACAGCTGTCGACGCATGCGCCGCGCATCTTGCTACTGTACGGTTCGCTGCGCGAGCGCTCGTACAGCAAGCTGATGACCCTGGAGGCGGAGCGCATCCTGCGCCATTTCGGCGCCGACACGCGCGTGTTCGATCCGCACGGCTTGCCCATGGTCGACAGCGTGTCGCCCGAGCATCCGAAAGTGCAGGAGCTGCGCGAACTGTCGCTGTGGTCGGAAGGGCAGGTGTGGTGCAGTCCCGAACGCCATGGCGCCATGACGGGCGTGTTCAAATCGCAGATCGACTGGCTGCCGCTGGAAACGGGGAGCGTGCGTCCCACGCAGGGACGGACCCTGGCCGTGATGCAGGTATCGGGCGGCTCGCAATCGTTCAACGCCGTCAACGGCTTGCGCGTGCTGGGACGCTGGATGCGCATGGTCACGATTCCGAACCAGTCGTCGGTGGCCAAGGCGTATCAGGAATTCGACGATGACGGCCGCATGAAGCCGTCGCCGTACTACGAACGCCTGGTCGACGTGATGGAGGAATTGTACAAATTTACCTTGCTGGTGCGCGACCGCCGCGATTACCTGGGCAGCCGCTACAGCGAGCGGCTGGAAGCGGAGCCGGCCATCGTGCGCGCATTGGCGGGCGCGGCCATGGAGCATGAGAGCAAGCAGTAAATAGCAGATGGCGAGCCGCAAATAATGACAAGCAATAAAAAACGGCGCCACTGGCGCCGTTTTTTATGGAGGCTGGTCAAACGCGATCAGTGATTGCGGTCCACGGCAAACGAGCACAGTTGCAGCATGGATTGCTTGTAGACACTGTCGGGCCAGCCGGCGATGGCATCGGCGGCGCGCTGGCCGGCGATTTCCGCCTGCTGGCGCGTGTAGTCGAGCGCGCCGCTGCTGGTGATGGCGGCCAGGATGGCGTCGAAATGCTGTTCGTCGCCCTGTTCGATGCAGCTGCGCACCAGTTCACGCTGTTCCGGCGTGCCGTTTTCCATCAGCCAGATCAACGGCATGGTCGGTTTGCCTTCGCGCAAGTCGTCGCCCACGTTCTTGCCGATTTCGGTGGCGTCGCCTGCATAGTCGAGCACGTCGTCGATCAGCTGGAAGGCCGTGCCCAGCGAGCGGCCGTATTCGGCAGCCGCTTCGATGTCGTTTTCGCTGGCGCCGGCGATCAGGGCGCCCAGTTGCGCCGATGCTTCGAACAGTTTCGCCGTCTTCGAGCGGATGACGTTCAGGTAGCTCTCTTGCGTCACGTCGGGATCGTGCATGTTCAGCAACTGCAGCACTTCGCCTTCGGCGATCACGTTGGTGGCGTCGGACAGGATTTGCATGACGCGCATATTATTCAGCGAGACCATCAGCTGGAACGAGCGCGAGTGCAGGAAGTCGCCCACCAGCACCGAGGCCGCATTGCCGAACAGGGCATTGGCCGTCTGGCGCCCGCGGCGCATCGACGATTCATCGACGACGTCATCGTGCAGCAGGGTGGCGGTGTGGATGAATTCGACCACGGCGGCCAGCTCATGGTGCGCCGTGCCGCGATAGGCGTGGGCATTGGCCACCAGCAAGATCAGCACGGGGCGGATGCGTTTGCCACCGGCGCTGATGATGTATTCGGCGATCTGGTTGATCAGAATCACATCGGAATGCAGTTTTTGGCGGATCACCGTATTGACTGCGTCCATATCGGCGGCAATCGTTTGCACGATGGTGTTTTGGTTAACGTGTTTGTTAGCGTCAGACAAGGCGAACCTGCAATAGATTGTGGGTGCCGAGATTATACGACATGGCTTGCACGCGCGTGATGTTTGCCTATGACTGTAGAGCAATTGATTGTGCTTGTTGTCATGGGCGCGGCTTTTCCTGTCCGCCTTGCGCAAGCCTGACATGATGTCCAGGTTGTCGACATACCACGATCATCGGCCTTTGTGAATAGTTTTTGACGCAATTTCACAGGCCATGTATAATTGCAGGTTCCCCCTGTTGTGTACGGCTTGCTTTGCAGAGCGGTGGGACAAATTCTTTCAACATTTGATGAGGTTTCAAATCATGTACGCGGTCATAAAAACCGGTGGCAAACAATACAAAGTTGTCGCTGGCGAAAAACTTAAAGTAGAACAGATACCGGCAGACATTGGTTCCGAAATCACCATCGATCAAGTTCTCGCAGTAGGCGCGGGCGACACCATTAAATTTGGTGCGCCATTGGTCGAAGGTGCAACGGTACTGGTTACGGTTGTGGCGCATGGTCGCCATGATAAGGTCAAAATTTTCAAGATGCGTCGTCGTAAGCACTACCAAAAGCATCAAGGCCATCGCCAGAATTTTACCGAAATCCAAATCGTTTCGATCAACGGCTAATCGCCGCTGTTTGAATTAATCAGCTATCAAGGAGTCTTAAATGGCACATAAAAAAGGCGGCGGCACAACGCGAAACGGCCGTGATTCAGAATCAAAGCGTCTGGGCGTTAAAGTCTACGGCGGCCAAGCTATCAATGCTGGCGGCATCATCATTCGTCAACGCGGCACCCCAGTGCGCGCCGGCGAAGGCGTAGGCATGGGCAAGGACCACACTCTGTTCGCGTTGATCGCTGGCAAAGTGAAGTTCGTTGTCAAAGGTGCTGGCTCGAAGCAATTCGTGACCGTTGTACCAAACGAAGCAGTACCAGCGTAATTCATCGCGGAGCGCATGCTCCGCTGTGATCGCATGATGTAAGGCGCAAGCCTTCAATCGAAAGGCTCTGCCCAAGGTAGAGCCTTTTTAGTTTTATGGCGGCAAAATTATGAAGTTTATCGACGAAGCAAAAATCGAAGTCATCGCGGGCGATGGCGGCAACGGCTGCGCCTCTTTCTGCCGTGAAAAATTCCGGCCTTTCGGCGGTCCCGATGGCGGCGATGGCGGCAAGGGCGGGTCCATCTGGGCCGTCGCCGACCGCAATATCAACACGCTCGTCGATTTCCGTTTCTCCAAAATGCACAAGGCTCGCAATGGCGAGCCTGGCCGTGGCGCAGATTGCTATGGCAAGGGCGCGGATGACATCCACCTGCGCATGCCCGTTGGCACCTTGATCATCGACAACGCGAGCGGCGAAATCCTGGCCGATTTGACCGAACACGGCCAGATCGAACTGCTGGCCAAGGGCGGCGAAGGCGGCTGGGGCAATATCCACTTCAAGTCCTCGACCAACCGCGCGCCGCGCCAAAAAGGCGAAGGCAAGGAAGGCGAACGCCGCGAACTGCGCCTGGAACTGAAAGTGCTGGCCGACGTGGGCCTGCTGGGCATGCCGAACGCCGGCAAGTCGACGTTCATTTCGGCCGTCTCGAACGCGCGCCCGAAAATTGCCGATTATCCCTTCACCACCCTGCACCCGAACCTGGGCGTCGTGCGCGTGTCGCACGAGAAGAGCTTTGTGATCGCCGATATTCCCGGCTTGATCGAAGGCGCTTCCGAAGGCGCGGGCCTGGGCCATCAATTCCTGCGCCACTTGCAGCGTACGGGTCTGCTGTTGCACATCGTCGACCTGGCGCCGTTTGAAACCAATGTCGATCCTGTCAAGGAAGCCAAGGCGCTGGTCAAGGAATTGAAGAAATATGACGAGTCGCTGGTCGACAAGCCGCGCTGGCTGGTGTTGAACAAGCTCGACATGGTGCCGGAAGAAGAGCGCAAGAAGATCGTCAAGGACTTCCTCAAGCGTTTCGCCTGGAAAGGTCCCGTTTTCGAGATTTCCGCGCTGAACCATCAAGGTTGCCCGGAACTGGTGAATGCGATTTACCAGCATCTGGAAGAGAAAAAACACAGCGAAAGCCGTGCCGAAGAAACGCAGATGACCGAAGAAGCACGCGGTATCTCGTCGATCGACCCGGATGATCCGCGTTTCAAGATTCTCGACTAAGCGTTACCCTGATGTCGGTACAGACGGCCGCTGTCGCGCCAGCGCGCAAGCAAGCGTGGCAGCGCCGTGTATTGCATCTGATCGCGTATGCTTACGGGCTGAGCGCGGTCGCCTGCCTGCTGTTCGCCGACGAGATGGCGGCCGGCATGGGCATCTTCCTCAATGGCGTCAACGGCTACAGCCAGTTCTACGCTTCCCATGTCGGTGTCTGGGGCGCTACCGCGCTCCTGGCGCTGTTCGCGGCACGGCAGGGCGAACCGCCCGTCTTCAGCGATATCACTGCAATGTTGGTCCTGGCGCAGCCCGCCGGCCGTTTATTCGCGGCCATCAGCTTCGGCTTGCCCCAGGGTTTTGTGTTGTTCATGTGCGCAATGGAACTGCTGGCGGGGCTGCTCTTGCTGCTGCTGCGTCCTGCGCGCTGACGTTTATTAAGTGAAGAGCGCCGCCCCATGGATTCCGTGATTCAAAAAGCTACCCGCATCATCATCAAAGTCGGCTCCTCGCTGGTCACCAACGACGGCCGCGGACTCGACCATGCCGCCATCGCGCGCTGGGCCGCGCAGATAGCCGGCTTGCGTGCGCTGGGCAAGGAAGTCGTGCTCGTCAGCTCCGGCGCCATCGCCGAAGGCATGCTGCGCCTCGGTTTCGAGCAGCGCCCCACCGATATCCACGAATTGCAGGCGTGTGCCGCCGTGGGTCAGATGGGCCTGGCGCAAATCTATGAAAGCAGCTTCCGCGCCCACCAGCTGGGCACGGCGCAGGTGCTGCTCACGCACGCCGACCTGGCCGACCGCGAACGCTACCTGAACGCCCGCTCCACCCTGACGACGCTGCTGCGCCTGGGCGTGGTGCCGATCATCAATGAAAACGACACGGTCGTCACCGATGAAATCAAGTTCGGCGACAACGACACCCTGGGCGCGCTGGTCGCCAACCTGATCGAGGCCGATGCGCTCGTCATCCTGACGGACCAGCACGGCCTGTTCTCGGCCGACCCGCGCAAGGACCCCAACGCATACCTGATCACGCAGGGCATCGCCGGCGATCCGGCCCTGGAAGCGATGGCCGGCGGCGCCGGCAGCAGCCTGGGGCGCGGCGGCATGCTGACGAAGATCCTCGCCGCCAAGCGCGCCGCCAAGTCCGGCGCCCACACGATTATCGCCTGGGGCCGCGACAGCGACGTGCTTAGCCGTCTCGCCCAGGGCGAGGCGATCGGCACGGAATTGCGGGCGCAAACGGGGCAGTTGACGGCGCGCAAGCAGTGGATGGCCGATCACCTGCATACGGCCGGCGCCGTCGTGCTCGACGCGGGCGCCGTGCAAAAGCTGCGCCAGGAAGGCAAGTCCCTGCTGCCGATCGGCGTGACGGGCGTGAATGGCGAGTTCGGCCGTGGCGCCGTGATCACCTGCGTCGATGCCGCCGGCGTGCCCGTGGCGCGCGGCCTGTCGAACTACACGAGCGGCGAAGCGCGCCGCATCATGCGCAAACCTTCCACGGAAATCGAGGCGATTCTCGGCTACATGGAAGGCCATGAGCTGATTCATCGCGACAATATGGTCTTGCTGTAAGCGCTTACTTGCAGGCAGCACGATGTCAAAACGGCCCTTGCGGGCCGTTTTTTTTGCCTTACACCACGGCCGGCATCGGCGACTTGTCCTTGTAATCGCACAGGTCGGCGATCATGCAGTTCCAGCATTGCGGCTTGCGCGCCGTGCACGTGTAGCGGCCATGCAGGATGAGCCAGTGGTGGGCGTCGTGCAGGAATTCCTTGGGGATGAATTTCAGCAGCTTCTGCTCGACGATATCGACATTCTTGCCCGGCGCGATACCCGTGCGGTTCGAGACGCGGAAGATATGCGTGTCGACGGCCATGGTCGGTTCGCCAAACGCCGTGTTCATCACCACATTGGCCGTCTTGCGGCCCACGCCCGGCAGCGCTTCCAGCGAGGCGCGGTCGCGCGGCACTTCGCCGCCGTGCTGCTCGAGCAGGATCTGGCAAGTGGCGATGACGTTCTTCGCCTTGGTGCGGAACAGGCCGATGGTGCGGATATAGCTTGCCAGCTCGTCGACGCCCAGCGCCAGCATCTGGGCCGGCGTATTGGCGACCGGATACAGCAGCCGCGTGGCCTTGTTGACGGACACGTCCGTCGCCTGCGCCGACAGCAGCACGGCGATCAGCAGTTCGAACGGCGTCGTGTATTCGAGTTCCGTTTTCGGGGAAGGGTTGGCGGCGCGAAAGCGCGTAAAGATTTCCAGGCGTTTGGCAGCGTTCATGCGTCTTTTTTCGGGGTGGTAGGGGCTGGCTGGGAGGTGTCCGTGCTGGCGGCCGCGGCCTTGGCGCGCGCGCGCTCCATGGCGGCGGCGATGATGGCGCGCTTGCGTTCCTTTTCCGCCTGTTCGTCGGGCGTGACGGGGACTTCCTGCGTCACTTCCCGCATCTTGGCGACGGCCTTGGCGGCCAGGCGCGCCTCGTTTTCCTCTGTTTCGCGGCGCAGGCGCTGCGTGCGGAAATCGTGGCGCGCGCGCGCGTCGTCCGCCTCCATCTGGCTCCAGGCATCCCAGCCCGTGGCGTCGCCGCTGACGGGGTACATGACGATGCAGTCGACGGGGCAGGGCGCCACGCACAGGTCGCAGCCCGTGCACAGGCTGCTGACCACCGTATGCATCTGCTTGGCGGCGCCGACGATGGCGTCCACGGGACAGGCCTGGATGCACAGGGTACAGCCGATACACAGCGATTCGTCGATATAGGCGACGGATCGCGGACGTTCGAGGCCGTTGACGGGATTGAGCGGAATGACTTTTTTGCCCAGCAAGCTGGCCAGGCGCACGATGCCTTGCGCGCCGCCGGGCGGGCACTGGTTGATGTCGGCATTGCCGGCGGCGATCGCTTCCGCATACGGGCGGCAGCCGTTGTAGCCGCATTTGGTGCACTGCGTCTGCGGCAGCACATCTTCGATCTGGTCGGCAAGTGAGGGAGGGGCAGGGTGCGGCACGGTCATCTTCCACGGTAAAACGCCATTATCGGCCATCCGGGCCGCGCACAAGGAAAAACCTGTCTTGCGGCAGGGGATAGCGTGCCGGGAGCACGGCTGTTGCAGGCGCGCCGCAATCGTATTTTATTTCCCATGGGAATGTCAAAGTGCAAATAAACAACTTTGAAATTTCTTTTTTTTATGGGAGCATGATTTTTATCAAGAAAGTCATCAAGAAAGCCGACCGCCAGTCCTGTCATCGCACTTGCCCGGCAAGGCGAGCAGGCCATAGGAGCAGAGCATGCGTTTCCTCCGGACAGTTGGTTTACCCTTCTGTTTATTCGTCCTGTCTGCCGTGGCCCATGCCCAGGCGGCCTCTCCCATGGCGGCGCCCGGCGCCTCCGCTTCGCGCATCGTCCGCTTCGCCGCGGAAGACTGGCCACCGTTCATCAGCCGCAGCCTGCCTGCCGATGGCATGTCAGGGGCGATGGTCAGCGCCATCTTCGAGCGCATGGGCTATGTCGCCAAATACGAGTATTTTCCATGGAAGCGCGCCATGCAGTTCGGCCTGGCCAGCCCCCGTTACGCGGGTTTCCTGGCCGTCTGGCGCACGCCCGAACGGGAAAAACTCTGCCACTTCTCGGTTCCGGTTGGCAATACGCAGGGCGTGCTCGCGTATCTGAAGGAAGATGGCGTCCCTGGCGCCAGCCTGGCCGAGCTGGGCAAGCTGCGCATCGGCACCGTGGCCGGCTACTCGAACGGCGAGCAGTTCGATGGCATGGTGGCGCGCGGCGAGCTGAGGACGGAAGAAGGCTTGAACGATGCCACCAACCTCAAGAAACTCTTGATCAAGCGCTATCGCGTGATCGTCATCGAGCGCCATGTCTTGCAGCATTTGCTGATGGGCCGCAATTTCAGCAAGGCCGAGCGCGAACGCATCGGCACCATCGAGTCCGTCTTCAAGGAGCGTCCCGTGCACGTGTGCTTCCAGCGCGATGCGGAAGGCGCGGCGTGGCAAAAGCGTTTCAACGAGGCGGCGCGCGACGTCGACACGGCCCGCCTCGAACGCGATTACTGGAAGCGCCTCGACCAGAGCCTGGCCACGGCGCCATCGTCTCCCTGACGCGCCGCTGTTGCACGTTGCCAAAACGAAATATCTAAATACGAAACCATTCGTTCTTGTTTGTTTGTCCATCCTTTAGTCTGCAACCACTGTGTTGACGACTCTTGAAAGGATGTTTTCGTATGCTGCAACTGAATGACAGGCAAGGCTCCACCCCGCGCTTGCGGCAATTGGCGCAAGCCGTGCCGGCTGCCATGCTCGTGCTGACCGCGTCCGGCGTGGCCCATGCGCAAACGGCGCCGGCAGGCGACGGCGTGCTGGGCGCCAGCCCGCTGGAAGCCGTGATCGTCACGGGCGCGCGCGGCACGGGCCGCACGGTGGCCAACAGCGCCGCGCCCATCGACGTGATCAGCGCGCAGCAACTGCTGGCGACCGGCAAGCTGAACCTGCTCGATGCGCTGGACACGGCCTTGCCGTCGTTCAATTTGCCAGCCCGCGTGCAGCCCGACCTGGGCAGCATCGTGCGCGCGGGGCAGTTGCGCAACCTGGACCCATCGCACACGCTGGTGCTGGTCAATGGCAAGCGCCGGCATACGACGGCCATCGTCAATGAGGACGGCTTTCCCGGTTCCGTCGCCACCGACCTGGCCCTGATTCCCACGGGCGCCATTGCCCGCGTGGAAATCCTGCGCGATGGCGCCTCGGCCATCTACGGTTCCGATGCCATCGCCGGCGTCATCAACATCATCCTGAAGTCGGATGACAAGCTCAGCGCCAGCACGCAACTCGGTTCCACCTACGCGGGCGATGGCACGAACGGTTACGTGCGCGTCGATGGCGGCACGCGATTGGGCGAACGCGGCTTTGCCCACTTCGGCGCCGAAGTCCAGCGCCAGGGCATTGCCGTGCGTAACTTCGGCTTGAACCCCGGCTACCTGTCGTATCCGGCCGTGCGCAACAGCGACGGCCAGCTGGTGAAGCTGGGACCGAACAACAGCTTGCCGGCCGGCGCCTCGCCGAACCCGGCCGAAGCGACGCGCAACAGCAATCCGTGGCGCAACACGGGCGTGCCGCAAAGCACGACCGCCTCGCTCAGCGCCAACCTCGGCTATGACGTGTCGCCCGACGTGCAACTGTACGGCTTCGGCACGTATGCGCACCGCGACGCCCGTTCGGCGCAGAATTTCCGCTTGCCCAATACCATCTTCAATAACAACCGTGGCTTGCTGTCCGTGTATCCGGATGGTTTCACGCCGTATGAAACGACGAGTGAAAACGATTTTTCGCTGACGGGCGGCATCAAGGGCGAGACGGGCGGCTGGGCCTGGGACTTGAGCACGACGTATGGCCGCGACGATATCGACGTGGGCGTGGAGCACTCGGCCAACTATTCGCTCACTTACCCTGGCGGCAAGACGGATTTTGATATTGGAAACCAGCGCTACAGGCGCTCGACGACGAATGCGGACCTGCGCCGTCCCGTGCAGCTGGGATGGGCCGAGCCGGCCGATTTCAGCGTCGGTCTTGAATACTCGCATGAAACGCAGCAGCGCAGCCCGGGCGAGCCTGCGTCCTACCAAGGCAGCGGCTCGTCGGCACTGGCCGGCTACCTGCCCGTCGACGCATCCGACACGGCGCGTCACAGCTATGCCGCATATATCGGCCTGGGCGCGAAACTGACGCCGCAGTTGCTGCTCGACACGGCCCTGCGCGCCGAGAAATATTCGGACTTCGGCAGCAAGACGACGGGGCGCTTGTCCGCGCGCTATGACGTCACGCCCGCCGTGGCCGTGCGCGGCACCGTCAGCAATGGCTTCCACGCGCCGAGCCTGGTGACGCAATCGTACTCGAACACGTCCGACCATGCGGGCGTGCCCTATACCCTGGCGCAACCGAATTCGGCTGCGGCGCGGGCCCTCGGCGCGCAACCTTTAAAGCCGGAAAAATCGACGAATCTGTCGGCTGGCCTGACGTTCCATCCTACGTCGACCTTGCGCCTGGCCGTTGACGCGTATCAAATCAAGGTCAGCGACCGCCTGGGCGTGTCGTCGAACATCGGCATCGACCGCAGTTCGGGCGTGGCGCTGGACGGCAGTGGCCGGCCCTTGACGGCGGCACAGGCGAGCGTGATTGAAAACCTGCTGCGCTCGGCGGGGCTGACGGTGGGCAATGGCCTTGTCGCCCATTACTTTGCGAATGTGGGCGACACGCGCACGCGCGGCATCGACTTCACGGCCGAGGACGTGCTGCGCGTGGCCGACGGCAAGCTGCGCTGGACGGCGGCGGCCAATTTCAACCGCACTAGCCTGGTGGGCAAGGCGGAGCTGCCGGCCGTGCTGCAAGGCTTGCCGAACATCGGCACCCTGAGCAAGTCGGCCGAGTACGACTTGCTGTACCGGGCGCCGCGCGACAAGGAAATTGTCACGCTGGCGTATGAAAAAGCGGGCTGGACGGTGAACGTGCGCGAGACGCGCTACGGCAAGCTCAAGCGCCTGAACGCCATCACGGGTGGTGACTACCAGCTGAAGGCCGGCTTCGTGACGGACATCAGCGTCGGCTATGACGTCAGCAAGCGCATCAACGTGACGGTGGGCGCCAACAATGTGTTCGACCAGAAGCCGAGCCAGGTGCCGCGCGAGGCGCGCAGCGCGTCAAACCTGGCGCAGTACACGGGCGCGTATGACAACTCGGGGCCGCTGGGCGTGTTGGGCGGCTACTACTACGCGCGCGCCACCGTGTCCTTTTAATCGTGCTCAAAAAAGGCCATGGCGGCGTTGCCTTGCCGTACGTTCGTACTGTCTTCGGCCTTATGCCTGGCCCTGGCCTTTTCCTTGAGCACGCTTTATTACTCATCTAAATTAGGAACTTACCATGTCTGACAACAATCAACACGTGGCCATCGACCTGGAATGGGCGAATCTGCTGTCGCCGCAGCGCCGCACGGTCTTGCGGGGCGGCGGGCTGGTGGCGGCGCTGGCCGCTTCGGGCCTGGCCGGTACCGCCCTGGCGCAGGATGGTGCCGTCAAGCGCGTGCAAGACGTCAAACCAGCGGTGCCGGGCAAGAGTCCGTGGGGCGAGCATACGGAGACGGCGCCCACGCCCCGTCCCGTCAGCGTGCGGCCCGGCGAGGAAACCTTGCCGGGCAAGCCGCGCGCCTACACGGATATCGAGAGTTATCACGCGCACATCTATTTTGACGAAGACAGCTACCAGAAGGCGGCGCTGATACGCAAGTGGGCTGCCGAGCGCTTCCAGATCGAACTGGGCGACTGGAACCTGGAACCGCGCGGCCCGCACGTGACGCCGTCGTTCTATTTCGGTTTCACCAATGATCTGTTGCCCGTGATCGTGCCGTGGCTGCAGCTGAATAGCCTGGGCCTGACGATCTTGATCCATCCGAATACGGAAGATCCACGCGCCGATCACCTGTATTACGCGCTGTGGGTAAACCGTTCGCAACCGGTGAATGGCTATGCGATGAAGAAGCCGGGGCCGGGCGAGCCGAGAGTCGAGCAGATCTTTGTCAATACGCGCCCGACGGTGAAAATCGAACGCGCATGAAAAAACGGCACGCCAGCGATGCTTGGCGTGCCGTTTTGGCGGGAATAATGCGGATCAGGAATGCTTCTGGATGAATTCGCCGATTTTCGGGCAAATGATTTCGCGCCAGCGGCGGCCCGAGAAGATGCCGTAATGGCCACATTTTGGTGCCACGAAGTCTTGCTGCATGTCGGCAGGTATGCCGGAACACAAGTCGTGCGCCGCCTGCGTCTGGCCGGCGCCGGAAATGTCGTCCAGTTCGCCTTCCACCGTGAACAGCGCCACATTCGTGATGTCTTGCGGACGCACGAGCTGGCCGCCGACCTTCCACGTGCCCATCGGCAGGCTGAATTCCTGGAAGACGGTCTTGATCGTCTCCAGGTAGTACTCGGCCGGCATGTCGAGTACGGCGTTGTACTCGTTGTAGAACTGGCGATGGCCTTCCGCCGGCTCGTCGTCGCCCGTCACCAGGTGCATGTAGAACTCGCGGTGGCTTTGTGCGTGGCGGCCCGGATTCATGGCGATGAAGCCGGCATGCTGCAGGAAGCCCGGATATACCTTGCGGCCAAAGCCCGGGTAGTTCGGCGGCACCGCATAGATCACGGTGTTTTCAAACCACGAGAATTTCTTTTCCGTCGCCAGGTTGTTCACTTGCGTGGGCGAACGGCGCGGGTCGATCGGACCGCCCATCATGGTCATGGTTTTCGGCATGTGCGGGTCTTTCGCCGTCGCCATCAGCGAGATGGCGGCCAGCACGGGCACGGTCGGTTGACAGACGGAAATCACATGCAAATCAGGCGCCAGCAGGCGGATGAACTCTTGCACATAATAAATGTAGTCGTCCAGGTGGAACGGGCCTTCCGTCAGCGGTACCATGCGCGCGTCCGTCCAGTCGGTGATGTAGACATCGTGCTCGGCCAGCAAGCCGCGCACGGTATCGCGCAGCAGGGTCGAGTGGTGACCGGACAGGGGGGCAACCAGCAAAACTTTGGGCTGTTGCAAGCCAGTGGCTTCTTTTTTGAAGTGAATCAGGCGGCAAAACGGTTTTGTCACGACAACGTGTTCGAGGATGTCGACGCTCTCGCCTTTGACGAGAACGGATTGGATATCGAATTGTGGTTTTTCGTAGTCTTTGCCAAGGCGGTACATCAGCTCGTAGCCGGCTGCGATGCGTTGCGAAAACGGGGTGTGGGCCAGTGGAGAAACCGGGTTGGTAAATAACTTGGAGGACATGTCTGCCCATTGCATCACCGGAGTGAGGAAGGAGCGTTGCAGTTCGTGCAGTTGGTAAAGCATATAGAGTCCTTGTTTGATTCCAAGCGCCAATATCGGCTCAAATATCATAATCCAATTTTACGATGTTTGTTGAGGACAAAATGTGCTTTACCGCGCACAGGGCCACAGTTTGCGCATAGTTGTGACGGCGCGCCACAGTTGTGTGGTTGCACAGGCAATCATGTTTTAAAAGTAAAAAAGCAGCGTTTCCGCTGCTTTTTTTGTGTCGATGGCCCGCTTGCGCCGCTGTCGGGGCGTGCCCCGGTGCGCATTGTTGGCCGAATCTGCCGTGTGCTTAGCGCACCAGCATGTCGAGCTTGTCCTTGACGTCCTTGTATTGCTCGGCTTCCGGCAATGCCGCCTTGGTCTTGGTGATCGAAGGCCAGTTACGGGCCAGATCGACGTTGATCTTGATGAAGGCTTGCTGGTCGCCCGGCACATCCTCTTCCGCGAAAATCGCGTTCACCGGGCACTCTGCCACGCAGACTGCGCAGTCAATACATTCGTCCGGATCGATTGCCAGGAAGTTCGGGCCTTCCCGGAAACAATCTACCGGGCAGACATCGACGCAGTCGGTATAGCGACAGGCGATGCAGGATTCGGTGACAACGTGGGTCATAACAGTCCTATCAATATGGGGGAGGTGCTGTAGCGCCTGCAGGAACCTCGGCGGCGCATACTAAAGCAAAGCATTGTATTTTAAGGCAATTCGCTATTTCTCACAAATCCCGCTTATATACAATACATATAAGCAAATTCATTTTTTGGCGGCGCCGTTGCTGCGCAGAGAGGGCAGTTCGACGACTATCCATGACGTTGGCATGGAGAACGCGGCAAGAAAGCGACAGTCGCCTGCCGTGTGGCAATGCAGGGCAGGTGGCGTAGCGCCGTGGCATGTGGTGTTTTTGCTTTACTCAAATCAAGAGCGGTACAACTAAATGGCAGAAAACTCATGCGCTGGCGCGTATCTGCGCCACCAGTTGTTGCCAGCGCGCATTTTCAGCGCTGCCATCCTCGGCAAACGTGATCGTACGGCGCGCGGCGGGCGCGTCGACCGTGATGCTCCACTGGGGAATGTCGGCGCCGACCTGCACGCCTGCAGCTTGATCTTGGGTGAAAAAACCGCTGCTGGCCAGCGCCGCCTCCAGGTTGCGGCCGGCGGGATGGGCTTGCGTATCGATTTCATAATGTTCGCTCAGGCCGGCAAAGCCGCCGCTGCTGCGGGCTGAAATTTTCATGCTCCTCCCTGCTGTGGATGGTGGTGGTGTGGCTGTCATCTGCGCTGCGTGTCGCGTCTGGCGGGGTGCCGGTTACGGTGACTAGCGGGGGCCATTATCGGGGGCCATAACTGCGGCACCAGGCTGCCAGCGCCTCGCGTTCCGCTTCGAGCAATTGGTCCGATTCGCTGTATTCCGCATGGTTCATGGTACCGCAGCAGGCGCGCCGGTCCTGCACGGCGCCATCTTCGTCGACGACATCGGCGGCAAACGGCATCTGGACGTCCGTCGTCATGGCGCCGGCCTTCAGTACTTCGCGCACGGTAAAACTGTTGCGGATGAAGTCCAGGTAGGCGCCATTGCCGTCGGCCTGGGCAATCGTCAGCATGTGGTTGGCCACGTCGGCGTAGGTGGCTGCCTGGTCGGGCGATGCCACCAGGGCGCGCAGGACGAGGCTGCGCAGGTAATCGCCGCAGCGGTGCAGCACGGCCGCGTCGTCTTCCAGCTGGGGCTGGCGTTCGTGGGCAAAGATGTCGGCCAGGATGTCGTAGATGGCGCCCGTAAACACTTGCGAGATGGCGTGTACTTCCGTGCCCGCTTCGGACAGCTTGATGTCGTTGTCGGCATTGCGCAAGCCGTTCGGGCGCCCCAGCGCCAGGCCGAACTGCTCGGCCAGGTCGGCCAGGAAGGTCTTGTCGTGCAGGTCGGACTTGGTCTGGGCAATCACGGCTTCCACCTGGTCCAGCTGCGACAGGGCCAGGAAGATGGCCGTCAGGTCGCCGAACGATTCGTGCAAGCCGCCCGTCTGCGGTGGATTGTTGCTGAGCAGCCAATTCGGCTTCAAGCCATCGAGCACGGCGTGACCCGTTTCATGCGAGACGATGTCGAGCGAGCGGCAGGTGTAGACGCGCTCGGTGGCGCCGCTGGGGATGAAGTCGCCGAACTTGAGGGCCTTGTCGCTGCGGCTGTAATACGCGTTCATGACATTGGGCAAGCCGTGCGGAAACACGCGCAGGGGCGCCGTGTTGCTGGCGCTATTCCATTGCCATGGCAGCGGCGGCGCCGTGTCGTTGCTGGCCAGCGCGCGCTGGTACATGGTGAGCGTCATGCGCACGATGGCATAAGTGTGGACGGCGTCGAACTGGTCGGTATTGGGCGAGACGATGAAGTCGCCGAAGGCATTCGGGCTGACCTGGGCGATGCCCGGTTCGCCAAACGTGATGCGCGCGTCGCGCGGGCCCTGCAGGATCAGGCCGGGCAGGAAGGCCTTGCGCGTGCCCAGCTCGCTGACGGACGGATCCTGCTTCCAGATCAGCACGCGCGAACCGATGGGCACGGCCTCAAGCTTGCGCGTGGCGGGATCGAGCACGCGGGGCGGACCCGGCTGCAGGGTGAGCTGCGCATTCTTGCGGTGCTGGCGGTAGGGCGCCGACGGCGTGGGGACATAGCCGACGGGCAGGGACACGCATTGGGTCAGCACGGCTTCGACCGGCACGATGACTTTCTGGTCCATGATAGCTCTCCAAGACACGCGCAGCTGGAACAGGAATAGTCGGCCCGCATCGCTTGCTACGGTTTGATGCAGCGCAAGCGATGCCGAGGAAAATGCAGGTTTTTTCGGTGTGCCGGCGCTGGCCGCGGCCGCGCCTGCCGCAGCGCGGCTGGTATGATGCTGGCCGTATTGCCCCCGTTTTTAATAAAAGGATCGTTTGATGGCGGATATAAATATAGTTCAGCAACATAAGCTGACAGCGGTAAAGGCGCGTGAAGCGGCGCAGCAAGTGGCCGACAAGCTGGCCCAGGAATATGACCTGGCGTGCGCCTGGGATGGCGACGTGCTGCGTTTCGAGCGCAGCGGCGTCGATGGTTCGCTGACGCTTGAAAAAGAGCAGGCGCAACTGCAAATCAAGCTGGGTTTCATGCTCAGCGCCTTCGCCTCCACGATTGAAGGCAAGATCGCCGAGAAGATGCGCAAGGTGTTTACCGAGCCAGCCTGACGGCCTTGCAGCCGCTTGTCTGGCGCCACTTTTGGTGGTAGGAATGGCGCCGCAGCGAAGGGCGAAAAGACGCAGGAAACTGGCTTCTTTTCGCCGCTTTACCCCCTTGTTCCGCACTTGACTGTACGCTGGCGAACATTGCTAGCACATTTCTATTTGGAAAGCCATTGGACTTTGCGGGCTTTTTGCGTTATACTTGAGTCATATTTACAACAGCTACACCGCGTTTCACCTTCTGCTTCGCAGTACTCCCACTCGCTGAGTGGTGAATAATTCTTTGGGTTTTACACCCGCATCCAGTTAAACGTAAGTAATCGATTTTTTCGGTTAAATACATTTGGTGCCATGTATTTGCATGGCGCTAGCGTTGTTAAAAGTCCTGAACCACAGCCTCTTTTAGCACGCATACGGCACCCCGGCATCGGCTTTTGCCATCCGCTGGTCACACGCGTGTCACCCCCTTTTCCTGTCGCTCCCGTGCGCTTGTGCGCCGTGGCGTAGCCGACGGAACGGGGTTTGCTGATTCCCGCCGCAAGCTAGCAGGCTTGCTGGGTTTCATTCCATTCGTCAAATCGAGGGAGAACCACATCGTGGCAAAACAAATTATTATCGACCATGTGTTCAAAGTGTTCGGCGACAAGCCAGAAGAAGCGCTTGAACTCGTCCGTCAGGGCGCCAGCAAGCAGGATATCCTGGCCAAGACCGACTGCACCATCGGCGTCTTCGACGCCACCTTTACCATTGAGGCGGGCGAGATCTTCGTCATCATGGGCCTGTCCGGTTCGGGCAAGTCGACCCTGGTGCGCATGCTGAACCGCCTGATCGAGCCGACCGCCGGCCGTATCATGATCGACGGCAACGACATCAACACCTTGCCGGACGCCCAGCTGCGCGCCCTGCGCCGCAAGGACATCAGCATGGTGTTCCAGTCGTTCGCGCTGCTGCCGCAAATTACCGTACTCGACAACACCGCCTTCGGCATGGAGCTGGCCGGCATGCCCAAGGCCGAGCGCCATGCGCTGGCCCAGCAAGCGCTGGAGCAGGTGGGCCTGGACGGCTACGGCGCCAGCTATCCCGATGAATTGTCGGGCGGCATGCAGCAGCGCGTGGGCCTGGCCCGTGCGCTGGCTTGCGATCCATCGATTCTGCTGATGGATGAAGCGTTTTCCGCGCTCGATCCGATTATCCGTACGGAAATGCAATCGGAACTGCTGCGCCTGCAGCAGATCAAGCGCCGCACCATCGTCTTCATTTCGCATGACCTCGATGAAGCCATGCGCATCGGCGACCGCGTCGCCATCATGAAAGACGGCCACGTGGTGCAAGTGGGCACGCCGGAAGAAATCCTGCGCAAACCGGCCAACGATTACGTGCGCAACTTCGTGCGCGGCGTCGATGCGGCGGCCGTCTTCAAGGCCAGCGATATTGCCCGCAAGAGCCAGATCGTGGTGTCGGAGTCGCCGAGCCGCGGTTCGCGCGCCGCCCTGTCGATGCTGGAAGAGCAGGATCGCGCGTTTGCGTATGTCGTCAATCCGCAGCGCAAGTTCCTCGGCGTCGTCTCGGCCGATTCGCTGCGCAATGCGCTCGACGGCCATGTCGGACCGCTGGGCCTGGCGCATGCCTACCTGCCCGACGTGCAGACCATCAATGCAGATGAGCCAGTCGCCGGCCTGTTCGGCCAGGTGGCGCAACTGCCTTACGCCGTCCCTGTGGTGGCCAATGACGGCAGCTTCCGCGGCGCCATCAGCAAGACTACCTTGCTGAAGTTCCTCGACCGCGATACGCCAGCCATTGCCGAGCCACAACAACAGAAAGGATAAGCATGAACCCAAGCACCGTTTCCACAGTAGAACCTGTTGTTGAACAGGCCGCCCAGATCAACCCCTGGGCGCTGACGCCGCCCACCGACGCCAGCACCGCGTGGCTCGATGCGGCCGCGCCTGCCGTACAGCCGGAACATGTGGCCGGTTTCCACCTGACGCAGATTTTCGACGGCTCGCTGCCGCTGGAAAGCTGGATCAACCAGGGCCTGGGCTGGGTCGTCGCGCATTTCCGCCCCTTCTTCCAGGCCGTGCGCGCGCCGATCGACAGCGTGCTGTCCGGCGTGGAAGGCGTGCTGCTGGCGGCGCCGTCGCTGACGGTGATCGCCATCATCGGCTTGCTGGCGTGGCAATTTACCAGCCGTACCCTGGCCATCGGCACCGTGCTGGCGCTGCTGCTCGTGTCCATGCTGGGCATCTGGCCGGAAGCCATGACCACCCTGTCGCTGGTGCTGACGTCGCTGGCGTTCTGCCTGGCCATCGGCTTGCCGTTGGGTATTTTCCTTGCCAGCAGCGACCGCGCGCAAAACATCCTGCGCCCCTTGCTGGACGCCATGCAGACGACGCCAGCCTTTGTTTACCTGGTGCCGGTGGTGATGCTGTTCGGTATCGGGAATGCGCCGGGCGTGATCGTGACGATCATCTTTGCCCTGCCGCCGCTGGTGCGTTTGACCAACCTCGGTATCCGCCAGGTGCGTCCGGACCTGATCGAAGCGGCCCGCGCATATGGCGCCTCGCCATGGCAGTTGCTGACCCGCGTGCAATTCCCGCTGGCCATGCCATCGATCATGGCCGGCATCAACCAGTCGCTGATGCTGTCGCTGTCGATGGTGGTGATCGCCTCGATGATCGCCGTCGGTGGCCTGGGTCAGATGGTACTGCGCGGCATCGGCCGCCTGGACATGGGCCTGGCGACGGTCGGTGGCCTGGGCATCGTGCTGCTGGCCATTACCCTGGACCGGTTGACGCAGGCGATGGGCCAGCCGCGCCGCGGCGTTCGCCACTGGTACCAGACGGGTCCCGTGGGCTGCGTGCTGCGCCTGGTGCGTGGCAATACCGTGAAAAATAATGCTGACCAGCAAGCGACGCTGGCCAGCGCACAATAAGAAAGGAAGCACATGCATCAAATTGACCATTTTGAGGTAACGCAAAAATCGCAACGCAAGTTCCAGTGGTATTCGGCCCTGGCGATTGCCGCCCTGGCCCTGACCACCAGCCTGGCCATGGCGCAAACGCCGGCCGTGGCCGCCAATGCGCTGCCGGGCAAGGGCGTCAAGGTCCAGCCGCTGCAAAGTTCGATCGCGGAAGAAACCTTCCAGACCATGCTGGTCGACAAGGCCCTGGAAAAGCTCGGCTACGAAGTGCAGCCGATCAAGGAAGTGGAATACCCGACCGCGCATATCGCCATCGCCAACGGCGACGCCACCTTCATGGCCGTGCACTGGGACCCGATGCACAAGGATTTTTATAACAATGCGGGCGGCGACGCCAAGCTGTTGCGCACAGGCCAGTATGCGGGGCCGGCGGCGCAGGGTTATCTGATCGACAAGGCCACGGCGGAAAAGTACAACATCACGAATATCGACCAGTTGCGCGACCCGACCCTGGCCAAGCTGTTCGACCACGATGGCGACGGCAAGGCTGACTTGACCGGTTGCAACCCGGGCTGGGGCTGCGAAGCGCTGATCGAGAACCATATGGATGCGTACAAGCTGCGCGAGACGGTGACCCACGTGCAGGGCAGCTATGCGGCCCTGATCGCCGACACCCTAGGCCGCTACAAGCGTGGCGAACCGATCCTGTACTACACGTGGACGCCGTACTGGGTCAGCGGCGTCCTGGTGCCGGGCAAGGATGTCATCTGGCTGAAAGTGCCGTTTTCGGCCAATCCGGACAAGGTGAATACCCGCCTCGACGATGGCAGCGATTACGGTTTTGCCGTCAACACGGCGCGCATCGTGGCCAACAAGGAGTGGGCGCAGAAAAACCCGGCCGCGGCCAAGCTGTTCGAAGTGATGCAATTGCCGGTGGCCGACATCAATGCGCAGAACGAGCGCATGCGCCGCGGCGAAAACACGCAAGCCGATATCGCGCGCCACACGGCCGGCTGGATCAAGTTCCACCAGCAGACGTTCGACGGCTGGATCGCGCAAGCGCAGGCGGCGGCGAAGCAATAAGAGTCAGCGCCGTTTATTTCCGCATAAAGAGTGGCTACCGATACGGTAGCCACCTTTGCGTTAACCGCCTGTTTTCGTGGTTTTTGGTGAGTTTTTAGCCTGTTTCGGCCAGTTTCAGGTGCAAAATGGGGAAAGGCTTGCCGAACGGGTCGCGTTCGGAACGGCTTGCCTCAAGAAAACCCAGGTGGCGGTAAAAGCCATGCGCCTGCGTGTTGTGCTCGTTCACATCGACGGCCGTCGCTTGCAGGCTGGCGATGGCATGCCGGACCAGCGCGCTGCCGGCGCCGCTGCCGCGCCGATCGGGATGCACGAACAGCATCTCGATCTTGGCGTGCTCGACGCAGAGGAAGGCGTAAGGGACATCGTCGGCAGCGCGCAGCACGTGCAGCAAGCCTTCGGCGGCGACCCTAGCCAGTTCGTCGCGCACGAAGGGGCTGAGGAAGGCGATATCGTTGTCGGCAAGGAAATCGTGGGTGGCGCGCACGGACAGGTGCCAGACGTCGAACAGACGGGGCAGGTCGGCGGCGTGGGCCAGGGAGATCTGGGAAAGCGGTGATGGTGTCATGCGGAAATCATAACATTGCCCCGGCGTCAGCCGGGGCAGGGGAGGGACGATCAGTCCTTCAAGTCTTCGATCAGGTCGATGTATTGCTGCTGCGCCTCTTCTTTCGAGGTGCCGGCCAGGGCCGCCCAGGCGTCGAACTTGGCGCGGTTGACGAAGTCGGTCATGCCGGGACGCTCGCCCGTGGCGTCGCCGATCGACGCTTGCTTGAACAAGGCGTAGATTTTCAACAAGGTCATATTGTCCGGACGCTCGGACAGGGTCTTGGAATCGAGCTGCGCTTGATCGAATTGCTCTTGTAAACTCATGATGGCTCCTGTGTGCTGATGGAATCGCTGGGAAAGTGCGGCAGGCCTGGCGGAGTGGCCACCGTGCGTGCTGCAGTGCCTGACATCATAGTGAAAAAAGCGCGCCGTGCATTAGAGGACACACTCAAAAAAAAGCGCCGCCGCTGAGTGAACAGGGGCGGCGCCTGGCGCGGTCATGTGAACCTTGCCTGGTCGGTGCTTAGACGCCCAGCAGTTCGACGTCGAAAATCAGGGTGGCGTTCGGTGGAATCACGCCGCCGGCGCCACGCGCGCCATAGCCCAGTGCTGCCGGGATGATCAGCTGGCGCTTGCCGCCCACTTTCATGCCTTGCACGCCTTCGTCCCAGCCTTGAATCACGCGGCCAGCGGCCAGCGGAAACTCGAACGGGTCGTTGCGGTCCTTGCTCGAGTCAAATTTCGCACCGGCGCTGCCGTCGTCGTTTTGCAGCCAGCCCGTGTAGTGCACGACAACATTGTTGCCGGCTTGCGCTTCAGCGCCTTCGCCGACAACGGTGTCGATGTATTGCAGGCCGGAAGCGGTGGTAATGGTGGTCATGATAATCCTTGTGTAGGCGATGAAAGCTTCAGATTGTAGAGCAATGGCTTGCAAAGCGCCATTCCAGGCCCTGTTGAATGGAAAAACCGGAAATTACCGTCGCTTGTTGCCAGCGGTAGCATTTAAGGGGGGATTTCACACAATAAATACAGTGTTTCCACGTAAAATACATGTTTTGTATTTAACAGTGATTTCTTCCATGTTCCGCAGTCTACGCCGCCTTCTTTTTTCCTCGCTGTGCCTGGTTTCCGCAATGTCTACGGCGCAAGCCGAAGTGGTGGTGGTGCTCAATTCCCGTGATGCTACGGTGCAACTGCTGGACCAGAAAACCTATGCGCCCCTGTCCACCTTTGCCGTCGGCAAGGAGCCGCATCACCTGATGGAGACGCCGGACGGCAAGTCGCTGATCGTCGCCAGTTCCGTCGGCAATGAGCTGATCTTCCTCGACCCCGTGTCGGGCCAGATCCAGCGCCGCATCAGCAACATCCTCGACCCCTACCAGATCGGCTTTTCGCCGGACCAGAAGTGGTTCATCTCGAATTCGCTGCGCCTGGACCGCATCGACCTGTACCGCTACGATGGCAAGAACCTGACCCTGGCCAAGCGCATCCCGCTGCCAAAGTTGCCTAGCCACATGGCGTTCACGGCCGACAGCCGCATGGCCTTCATTACCCAGCAGGGCAGCAACCAGGTCAGCGCCATCGACCTGGAGACGCAGACGGTGAAATGGACCATGCCCGTCGGCCCCGCGCCGGCCGGCATCACGATGACGCCCGATGGCAAACATTTGTTGGTCGGTATCATGGGCAGCGACTATGTGGAAGTGATCGACTGGCGCACGCAAAAGACCGTCAAGCGCATCAAGGCCGGCGCCGGTACGCACAATTTCCGCGCGCTCGGCGACAACCGCATGACGTTCGTCTCGAACCGCGTATCGAACACGATCAATATCATCGACCAGAAAACGCTGGAAAACGTGGGCACCATCAATGTGCCGGGTGGTCCGGACTGCATGGAAATCACGCCCGACGGCAAGACCATGTGGGTGACCTTGCGCTGGATCAAGAAAGTGGCCGTGATCGACTTGACGACGCGCAAGGTGATCAAGCTGATTCCCGTGGGCCGCTCGCCCCATGGCGTGTATTTCGCCACCCACTCGCCGCGCAAGTGATGATGGCGCACCTGATTTTGCGCCGCCTGGCTCCTGGCGTGAGCCGCCGCGCCGTCACGCCCGCCATGCTGCTGTGTGCGGCCATGCTGCCGCACGCTTGCGCGCATGCGACTGCCGCTGCCAGTTCCGTGCCTGCCGCTTCCAGCGCTGCGCCTGCCAAGCTTGCCGCGCCTGGCGCCGTCGCCACACCCGCCCTGTCGGCCGCTCCGGCCGCCTGCAAGGGCACGATCTACCTGACGTTCGACACGGGTAGCCAGTCGCAAGCGCAGCTGATTGCCGACGTACTCAATAAACGCCATATCAAAGCCACGTTTTTCCTGGCCAATGAAAAGACCACGCGCGGCGACTATTCGCTTGATGCCTCTTGGGCGTCATACTGGAAGGACCGCGTGGCCGAAGGCCATGCGTTCGGCACGCATACGTTTGACCACGTGTACTGGAAGAAGGATCTGGCCAACGGTTTGATCCAGGTCAAGCCCCAGTTCGGCAAGGAGGGCGGCAAGCTCGCGTCCTTCACCGACAAGCAATTCTGCGAGGAATTACGCCGTGTCGATACGCGTTTCCAGGAGCTGACCGGGCACAAGCTCGACCCGTTCTGGCGCGCGCCGGGCGGCTATACGTCGCCGCGCACGCTGGCGGCAGGCAGCGCCTGCGGTTACCGGCATGCGGGCTGGGCCCCAGCAGGGTACTCGGGCGATGAATTGCCCAGCGATAAGTATCCAAACGCCATGCTGCTCAAGAAAGCGCTGGCGAACCTGCGCAGCGGCGATATCTTCATCTCGCACATGGGCATCTGGTCGCGCAAGGATGCGTGGGCGCCGGCCAACCTCGATGCCCTGGTCAAAGGCTTGCAGGACAAGGGTTTCTGTTTTGCCACCCTGCGCGAGCATCCCGATTACGCGCAGAAGAAGGGGCAGCCATGATGGCCGCCGACATCGCGTCCCTCCTGCAGCCCGCCGTCGACACGGTGGTCGATGCCTTTGGCGCGGCGCAGGGCTGGCTGTTCCAGACGGTCGTCAATCCGCTCGTGTACCACCTGGGCTTTGGCGAATTCACGGAAGAGGCGTTCGAAGGCACGGAATGGCTGCTGATCGGCCTGTGCGAACTGCTGCTGCTGTTTCTCGTGTTGCGCCCGCTCGAAGCGCTGATACCCGCGCAAAAGATGACGGATCCGCGCGCCCGCTGGAACGATTTCATCTATACCGTGCTGCACCGCATCGGCCTGTTTTCCGTGCTGGTTTTCTTCACGCTCGACCCGCTGATGGATGCATTGGCCGGGGCTTTGCGCTTCGACAATATCCATCCCTTGAACCTGGAGTCGCTGTTGCCCGGCATCAGCCCCTTGCTCAGTTTTATCATTTATTTTGTGATCATCGACTTCGTCGACTATTGCTACCACCGGGCCTCGCACCATTTCGGCTGGTGGTGGGGTTTGCACAGCCTGCATCACAGCCAGCAAAACATGAACTTGTGGAGCGATGACCGCAACCACCTGCTCGATGACTTTTTGCGCGACGTGGTCATGGCCCTGGTGGCGCTCGGTATCGGCGTGCCGCCGGGACAATATGTGCTGCTGGTCTCGATTTCGCGCATCTTGCAAAGCTTGCAGCATGCAAATGTGAGGATACACTTCGGCCGCATCGGCGAGCGGCTCTTGATTTCGCCGCGTTTTCACCGCACGCACCATGCGATCGGCGTGGGGCATGAGTCGAAAGGCAAGGGCAGCATGGGCGGCTGCAACTTCGGCGTGGTCTTGCCGATTTGGGATATGCTGCTGGGCACCGCGAATTTTTCGGCAGGCTATGCGCGCACGGGCGTGCGCGACCAGCTGGCCCGCATCGACGGCAATGGCGTGGGCCGGCCGGGACGCAACTATGGACGCGGCTTCTGGCAACAGCAGTGGCTGGGCCTGCGCCGCATGGTGGAATTTGCAAGATTGAAACGAAAAGGACGCCGTTGATGCGTAATGTGCTGAACTCGTATGGCCGTGCCTTGCTGTCGCAATTGCACGGCAGGATATTGCTGCTGAGTGTCGCGCCGTTCATCCTGTCGCTGATCCTGTGGGGCGGCTTGCTGTATGTCGGCCTGCAGCCGCTGATCGACAGCCTGCACGCGCTGTTCACGCAGTACGATTTCTTCCGCACCAGCGGCCAGGTGCTGGCCACGTTCGGCCTGGGCGTGCTGAAAGCCGTCATCGTGCCGCTGATCGCCATGTTCATGCTGTTGCCGCTGATGATCTTGACGGCCCTGATCTTCATGGGCCTGTTCGCCATGCCGGCCATCGGCCGGCATATCGGCGGCCGGCATTTTCCGCAACTGGAAAAGAAGCATGGCGGCAGCCTGGTCGGCAGCGTCGGCACCTCGCTGGCCACCTTTCTGCTGTTCATCGTCGCCTGGCTCGTCATGCTGCCCCTGTACGCGTTTCCACCGGCCGCGCTGGTGGGGCAGGCCGTGCTGTGGGGCTGGCTGACCTACCGGGTGATGGCGTATGACGCGATGGCCGACTACGCCAGCGTGGACGAGCGCCACGCCATCATGCGCGAGCAGCGCTGGCCCCTGCTGGCCATCGGCATGGTGTCCGGCGCGGCCGGCGCCGTGCCTGGCCTGCTGTGGATGGGCGGCGTGATGTCCGTCGTGTTTTTCCCCTTCCTGGCGGCGTTCGCCATCTGGCTGTATGTGCTGATCTTTATCTTCACGGGCCTGTGGTTCCAGTATTACTGCCTGGAAGCGCTGGCGCGTTTGCGGGGCCAGCGCGGCATGACGGACGTGGCGCCGGCGGACGCCTGACCCTCACTATCGAATCGAAGAAGGAAGTTTCATGGCTATCGGATTGATCATCATCGGCGACGAAATCCTGTCGGGCAAGCGCACGGACCAGCATTTTCCGAAAGTGGTGCAAATGCTCAAGCAGCGCGGTTTGCAGCTGAGCTGGGCGGAATACGTGGGCGATGAACCGGCCCGCCTCGTCGCCTTGCTCAAGCGCAGCTTTGCCAGCGGCGACATCGTCTTCAGCTTCGGCGGCATCGGCGCCACGCCGGACGACCACACGCGCCAGGCCGCCGCCGACGCGCTGGGCTTGCCGCTGGTATTGCATCCGCAGGGCAAGGCCAATATCCAGCAACGGATCACGGAAATGGGCGAGGAGGCGGGCGTGCCGGCCGACTTGCACTCGCCGGAAAACCTGCATCGCCTGAAAATGGCGGAATTCGTCCAGGGCGCCGAACTGATACCGAATCCGTACAACAAGATTGCCGGCTTTGCCGTGCGCGAGCATTACTTTGTACCGGGCTTTCCCATCATGTCCTGGCCCATGATCGAGTGGGTGCTCGATACGCATTACGCCCACCTGTTCAACCAGGTACCGCACGCGGAACA
Source organism: Janthinobacterium sp. SUN118 (assembly GCF_030397695.1). Classification (NCBI taxonomy): domain Bacteria; kingdom Pseudomonadati; phylum Pseudomonadota; class Betaproteobacteria; order Burkholderiales; family Oxalobacteraceae; genus Janthinobacterium; species Janthinobacterium sp. SUN118. The sequence goes on from NZ_JAPUBV010000003.1 coordinate 125,579, forward strand.
CGCCTTGCTCGTGTACGAAACGGCGGAATCGCTGCTGACGCCGCTGATGGTGCGGCTCGAGGCGGAGTTTCCGCTGATCAAGGTGTTCAGCCTGCCCAGCGTGGGCGACGCGCAGACGCGCCGGCATATCGAACTGGGCGTCAAGGGCGAGCCCGCGCAGGCGGCGGCCGCCTTTGCCGAGATGCGCGCCGCGCTCGATACCTTGCAGGCGGAATACACCACCATCTGACCGGCCGCCAGCCCGGCGCCGGCGGCTTTTTCGCTGGCGTCCAGCCCGCCTTGCTCCTATGTTCGCGAGCGTACAGTCCAAGACGTTGTTTTTTTGCGAAAATCTTCAATGAAGCAAGATTTTTGTGTGCGCTCGTCAGTCGTTTTCATGCCGATGTGGTGGAATGGTGAACAGGGGCGTCGCGTGCAGGAAGCGGGGCCGCCTGCCTGTGCAGTAGAGCGTATTTTTGATTCATCGGTATGGACATCATGTTAAGCAAGCTTCGTTGTGACCAGCTACGGCTGGCCCCGGTCTTACCCTGCGCGGATTGCAGCCATTGCCGCACGAGTGTGCGGTGCAGCTACCGCATTTTCCGCGCCGTCCACACCCAACCTTACCCCAGCATCCCATGAAAGACACAGGCGTCAACCTGGCCGCGCAAGAGCGGCCCCCAGCCGATACACTGCCCGACGCGGGCGCCGAGGCGCCGCCGCCGGCGAGCCCGCCGAAGAAGCGCCGTTCGCGCATCTGGCCCATCTTTGCCATCATTGCGCTGGCGTTGATCGCCGGCGTGGCCTGGTTCGTCATGCGCGAAGTGCGCACGTCGGCCCTGCAGGCGGAATTCTTCACGCGCCTGGACCGCCAGCTGACGTACAAGGTCGAGCCTGGCCCCGCGCCGGCGGACGCCATCCGCTACCCGCAGCATGGCCCGTACGACGAGCGGCTCGGCTATGCCAGCCTGCCGGACTTCATCACCAAGCTCAACGCGCGCGATTATGAAATCACGGCGCAGGCGCGCATGTCGCCGAAGATGGTGCAGCTGGTCGATCGCGGCATCTTTGCCACCTACCACGAGAAAAACCGCGCCGGCCTGTCCATCCTCGATTGCCGCGCCGCGCCCCTGTTTGCCGCCAGCTACCCGGAGCGCATGTTCGACGGCTTCGCCGAGGCGCCGCCGGCGCTCGTGCAAAGCCTGCTGTTCATCGAAAACCGCGAATTGCTCGACCCGGGCACGCCCGAGCGCAACCCGGCCGTGGAGTGGGACCGCCTGAGCAAGGCTGTCCTCGACAAGGCGCTGAACCTGTTTGGCGGCCACCGCAGCGGCGGCGGCAGCACCCTGGCCACGCAGATCGAAAAATACCGGCATTCGGAAGACGGCCGCACCAGTTCCATGCAGGACAAGCTGCTGCAGATGATTTCGGCCAGCCTGCGTTCGTACCAGGATGGCGAAAACACCATGGAAGCGCGGCGCAAGATCGTCGTCAATTACCTCAATACCGTGCCGCTGTCGGCGAAAAGCGGCTTTGGCGAAGTCAACGGCATTGGCGACGGCATGTGGGTCTGGTATGGCCGCCCGTTCGCCGAGGTCAAGACTTTGCTCAAGGGCAATATGGACCAGCCGGGCAGCGCGCTCGCCTACAAGCAGGCGCTGAGCCTGCTGATCGCGCAGCGCCGTCCCTCGCACTATCTGGTGGCCGGCGGCGCCGACCTGGAAGAATTGACGAACAGCCATCTGCGCCTGCTGGCGCAGGCGGGCGTGATCTCGCCGCAGCTGCGCGATGCCGCCATCGCCGAGCGCCTGCGTCCATCGACGGCATCGGGCGTGCAGTCGGAAGCGTCGACCTCGTTCGTCACGCGCAAGGCCTCGAATGCCGTGCGCAACCACCTGGCCGGCATGCTCGGCGATCCGCGCTTGTACAACCTCGACCGTCTTGACCTGAAAGTGGTCAGCACGCTTGACGCGCAGGCGCAAAACGCCGTCACCAAGGTCTTGCGCGAGCTGCGCGACCCGGAAGTGGCGAAAGCGGCCGGCCTGACGGGCAAGGGCATGCTGGGCAATGGCGACCCGGCCAATGTCGTGTACAGCTTTACCCTGCTGCAAAAGGGCGAGCAGGCCAACCTGCTGCGCGTGCAGACCGACAACTATGACCAGCCGCTCGACATCAACGAGGGCGCCAAGCTCGACCTCGGCTCCACGGCCAAGCTGCGCACGCTGGTGACCTACCTGGACATCATCGACCAGTTGCACCAGCGCTACAGCGGCATGGGCGCCGCCGAGCTGGGCAAGATCGCCGTCGATCCGAAGGACATGCTGTCGCAATGGGCGATTGCCTATTTGAAACCATTGCCGCTCGGCGAGGCGCGCAAGCTGCCGGCCATGCTGGCGGCCGCCATGGAACGCAAGTATTCGGGCAACCCGGGCGAAGGCTTCTTCACGGGCGGCGGCTTGCACCATTTCGGCAACTTCTCCAAGCTCGACGACAGCCGCATCATGACCTTGCAGCAGGCGCTGCGCCAGTCGACCAACCTGGTGTTCGTGCGCCTGATGCGCGACGTGGCCCGTTACTACATGTTTTCGCGTCCCGATTCGTCCGCCTCCTTGCTGGCGGACGCCGACGATCCGCGCCGCGCGCAGTACCTGAGCCGTTTTGCCGACAAGGAAGGGCGCGAATTCCTGCACCGCTTCTATCAGAAATACCGTGGCAAGAGCGTCGACGAGCAGGAAAAGATCTTGCTGGCCAGCATACGCCCGACCCCCGTGCGCCTGGCGAATATCTTCCGCACCATCAATCCGAAGGGCACCGTGGCGGAATTCGGCGATTTCCTCAACGCCAACTTGCCATCGCAAAATGAAGTGCCGCCCGAGCGCGTGGCTAAGATGTACGAGCAGTACGCGATGGAAAACTGGTCGCTGGCCGACCGCGGTTATCTCGCCAATGTGCATCCGCTGGAACTGTGGATGGTGGCGTACCTGCGCCAGCACGAGGGTTCCACCCTGTCGCAGATGGTGGCGGCCAGCGAGAAGGAGCGCCAGGAAGTGTACAAATGGCTGTTCAATACGCACCGCAAGCATGCGCAGGACCGCCGCATCGCCAATTTGCTGGAAGTGGAAGGGTTCCTCGAAATCCACCGCCAGTGGAAGAAGATGGGCTATCCGTTCGACTCGCTCGTGCCGTCGTACGCGACGACCCTGGGCGCCTCGGCCGACCGGCCCGCCGCGCTGGCCGAGTTGATGGGCATCATCATCAACGATGGCGTGCGCAAGCCGAGCGTGCGCATCGATTCCATGCATTTCGCCGCCAATACGCCGTACGACACCAAGTTCCAGCGGGGCAGCAAGGTGGAGGCGGAGCAAGTGCTGTCGCCGGACGTGGCGCGCGCCGTGGCCAAGGCCATCCGCGAAGTGGTGTCGGACGGCACGGCGAAGCGGGCGAAGACGGCATTCGTCGGCGCCGACGGCGTGCCCATCCCGATGGGCGGCAAGACGGGGACGGGCGACCAGCGTTTCGACGTGTATGGCGCCGGTGGCCGGCTGATCGAGTCGCGCTATGTGAACCGCTCGGCCACGTTCGTCTTCAATATCGGCGAACGCTTCTATGGCAGCATGACGGCTTATGTGCGGGGGCCGGAATCGAAGAACTACGATTTCACCAGCGCCTTGCCGGTACAGTTGCTCGTCTCGCTGGCGCCGAGCCTGATGCCGCTGATCGAGCCGCCCGCGCCGGCCGAAGGCGTGGCCAGGCAGTGCACCAATTAAGCGGGCGCGCTTGTATGATGAAAGCCGGCCTCGACAGGCCGGTTTTTTTTGTGGAGAAGAAAGGAACGATGGACAGGACGCAACAGATTTTTGAGCAATACCACCGTTTCGACGATGGCTCGCTGGTATCGATCGAGCAGCGGTATCAGCCTCGCGGCGTGCTGTCCGTGCGTATCGTCTTGCACGCGAGAAATCATGTGCTGGAAGGCAATGTCTGGCGCCGGGTGGCCATCACGGTGGGCGAGGTGGAGGAAGTGGCGCTGAAGACGCCCGGCAACTTCATCAACCGCATCTGCTGCGGCGTGAAGCTGCTGCGCTTTGGCGACCGGTGGTGCGTCGATGTCGACGGCACGTATGCGCACGACGATCCGGCCACCTTGGACGAGGTGCGCCGCGATGGCGATTGCTATGTCATCGGCGGCACGGTCGAGGCAGTGGAACTCGATTAGCCGGCAAACACGGCGGTCTTGTCCGCCAGGCGCGCATGATAGGCGGCGATGGCGCGGTAGTCGGGACGCTGCAGCGGCGCCATCAGCCAGCGCTTGACGGACAGGCCCAGCACGATATCGGCCACGGTAAACGCTTCGCCGCACACGAAGGCGCCCGTGCGCTGCAGCTGCTGCTCGAGGATGCCCATCATCTTGTTCCATCCGGCAATACCGGCCGCCAGTTGCGCGGCATCCTGGTGCGCCGGGCTGTGGCGCACCAGCGACATGAAGGCGTAGCGCCAGCTGTTGTTCAAATCGCCCATCTGCCAATCCATCCATTTTTCCACTTCCGCGCGGGCACGTGGGCTGCTTGGCAACAAGTCGTCGCGGCCCGCCTGTGCGCACAGGTAGCGGCAAATCGTGTTCGATTCCCATAGCACCAGGTCGCCATCGAGCAGCACGGGCACCATGGCGTTCGGGTTCAGGGCCAGGAAGGCGGGGTCGTCGGTGGCGCGAAAGCCGCTGCCCCAGTCTTCGCGTTCGTACGGCAGATCGAGTTCCTCGCACGTCCACAGGACTTTGCGGACGTTGATCGAGGCGGCTTTTCCAAGAATTTTCAGCATGCAGGGCTCCCGGGGCAAGTGGTTGATCCAGCACTGTAGCCGAATTGGCCACGCTGCGCGCGAGAGATGCCTTGCATAGTTGCGGTTTTCTTGGCATCGTAGCCACCCATGAAACCTATGCGCCACCACATGTCCAAAATCCTCGCGTTCAGCCGCTTTTCCGTGCGCGATTTCCTCGCCACCGCCGGCCCCACCCTGCTGCTGATCGGCGCCGTCTGCGCGCTGGCGTACTGGCTGGTCGACCCGGCGCCGCCGCGCCAGGTCAGCCTGTCGACGGGGCAGGACAATAGCGCCTACGAAGAATTCGGCAAGAAATACGCGGCCACCCTGGCCAAGCACGGCATCAAGGTGACCCTGCAGCCATCGCTGGGCTCGCAGGAAAACCTGCAGCGCTTAAATAGCGGCAAGACCGATATCGCCTTCGTGCAAAGCGGCTCGACGGAGCACGCCGATGCCGAACGGCATGGTTTGATTTCGCTGGGCAGCCTGTTTACGGAACCCGTGTGGCTGTTCATGCGCGAAGACAAGGCCGTCACGGAGCTGACGCAACTGAAAGGCATGAAGATCAACCTGGGGCCGGAAGGCACGGGCGTGCCCAGCCTGTTCCGTCAATTGCTGTCCGTAAATGGTGTAGAAGCAACGGAGCTGACGGTAAGCGACCTGCAAAACACGCCCGCCACGGTGGAGCTGCTGGAAGGGCGCATCGACGGCCTCGTGTTCAGCTCGGCGCCGGAAGCGCCGCTGATCCAGATGCTGCTGCAAACGCCGGGCATCAAGCTGTTTGATTTTTCGCAAGCCGAGGCCTACACGCGGCGCCTGCCCTTCCTGACCCATGTCATCTTGCCGCGTGGCATCGTCGACCTGGGGCAGAACATTCCCGCGCAGGATTATCACCTGATCGCGCCGACCGCCACGCTGGTGGCGCGCGAAGACTTGCATCCGGCCCTGATCGACCTGTTCGTGCAGGCGGCGGCCGGCATCCACGGCGGCACGGGCTGGTTCCAGCAGCAGGGGCAGTTCCCGTCCGCGCGCTACACGGAAATTCCCGTGGCGCCGGAAGCGCTGAAATTCTACAAGGATGGCGCGCCCGTGCTGCAGCGCTATATGAGTTTCTGGCTGGCCAATTTCTTCGACCGCATGTGGGTGCTGGTGGTGGCGCTGGGCGCGCTGATCCTGCCCCTGTCGCGCGTCGTGCCGCCGCTGTACGTGTGGCGCATCCGCTCGCGCGTGTACCGCTGGTATGGACAGCTGCGCACGGTCGAGCAGGCGCTGGAAGACGTGCCGGAAGATAGGCGTGCTGCAGTGTATGCGGAGCAATTGAAGCGGCTCGACCAGATCGAGGAAATGGTCAACCAGATTTCGATCCCGCTGTCGTTTGCGGACGGCCTGTACGGCTTGCGCAGCCACATCAATTTCGTGCGCAAGCGGATTCAAACCCTGATGGGCGAGCATCCGACCGCTGTGGCGGAGGCGGGCGAGCCGGCCTGAACGTTGGATGCGGGCATTTCCTGCTTAGCGCCGGAGCGCGCCGTCAGGCCCGAGCAATAGCCGCACCGTTAAAACCTCAGGCGCCCAGCCACGGCAAGCCCGCCTTGCACCAGCCGCCGATCTGTTTGCGGTGGCCGTCGGCATCCTTGTCGCCCTCGAAGCCTTCGAGGATGTCGAAGCAATTCGCATAGCCGTGTTCGGTGGCCAGCTTGGCCGCATGGCGCGAGCGCACGCCGGAGCGGCACAGGAACAGCAGCACTTCGTCCTTGCCGGCCTGGGCAGCCAGTTGCGCGAGAAAGTCGGGATTGGGCACGCCGCCCGGATAAGTGGCCCATTGCACCGCACCATGCTGGGTGTCGGCGATGTCGACCCGGCCGACCCAGTCGCGCTCGGCATTGGTGCGCACGTCGATCAGCTTGACGCTGGCATCGAGTTGCAGCAATTCATACGCTTCCTGCGGCGTCACGGCGCCGGCGTACGGCGTACCCTCATTGGCGCGGCTGCGGGCGGTGCTCAGGATGTCGGCGGCGGTGGTCATGGCGTCCTCGATGAAGGTGGAATGGTATGAACGATTATAGTGCGCCACCGGCGCCCCGCAAACGGGAATACGCGGTGCATGCGCGTCGCACCATAAAGAGGCATTTTCTCAAAAAAGCGAGGAAATGCACGATAATGGTGCGTTATTCGTTTTTCGCACTTGTATAGTGCATTCCTGATGTACGGCTGTCCTTGCGTGGAAATCGCCGCCATGAAAACTTTCACTGGGATGACAGCGATTTTGCCGCCGACACCCAGGAGCTCCTGGAGCTGGCATGGAATCTGCTATGATCCCTATGAGTTTTGGTGGCACGCAATGTTTGCTTCGCTTCATCAGCCCGGACGCATTAAGGTCGGCTCACCCCACATTCATTTAGGAGATACGCATGGCAATGACAGCCGCAGAAGTCTTGAAGATGGTAGAAGAGAACGAAGTCAAATTCGTTGATTTCCGCTTTGCCGATACCCGTGGTAAAGAGCAGCACGTGACGGTTCCCGTGTCGCACTTCGACATGGACAAATTCGAATCGGGCCATGCCTTCGACGGCTCCTCGATCGCTGGCTGGAAAGGCATTGAAGCGTCCGACATGATCTTGCTGCCGGATCCAAACACCGCCAATATCGACCCGTTCATGGAAGAAACGACGCTGTTCATGCAGTGCGACGTGATCGAACCGTCGGACGGCAAGGGCTACGACCGCGACCCGCGCTCGATCGCGAAACGCGCCGAAGCCTACCTGAAATCGTCGGGCATGGGCGACACCGCCTACTTCGGCCCTGAGCCGGAATTCTTCATCTTCGACAGCGTGCGCTGGAAGATCGACATGTCGGGCTGCTTCGTCAAGATCGGTTCGGACGAAGGTTCGTGGTCGACCGGCAAGGACATCGAAGGCGGCAACAGCGGCCACCGTCCTACCGTCAAGGGCGGCTACTTCCCCGTGCCGCCAGTGGACAGCTTCCAGGACATGCGTTCGGAAATGTGCCTGATCCTGGAATCGCTGGGCATCCCGGTTGAGGTACATCATCACGAAGTCGCCGGCGCGGGCCAGAATGAAATCGGCACCAAGTTCTCGACCCTGGTCGAGCGCGCCGACTGGACGCAAAACCTGAAATACGTGGTGTGGAACGTGGCGCACAGCTATGGCAAGACCGCCACCTTCATGCCGAAACCTATCGTTGGCGACAACGGCTCGGGCATGCACGTGCATCAGTCCGTATGGAAAGATGGCAAGAACTTGTTCGCCGGCGACGGCTATGCCGGCCTGTCCGATTTCGCCCTGTACTACATCGGCGGCATCATCAAGCACGCCAAGGCACTGAACGCGATCACCAATCCGGGCACCAACTCGTACAAGCGCCTGGTACCAGGCTACGAAGCACCGGTGAAACTGGCGTACTCGGCGAAAAACCGTTCCGCCTCGATCCGCATCCCGCACGTGGCCAATCCAAAAGGCCGCCGCGTGGAAGCGCGTTTCCCGGATCCACTGGCAAACCCGTACCTGTGCTTCGCCGCACTGCTGATGGCTGGCCTGGACGGCGTTGCCAACAAGATCCATCCGGGCGAAGCCGCATCGAAAGATCTGTACCATCTGCCGCCAGAGGAAGATGCACTGATCCCTACCGTTTGCGCCTCGCTGGAAGAAGCGCTGGAAGCCCTGGACAAGGACCGCGAGTTCCTGACCCGTGGCGGTGTCTTCAGCGATTCGATGATCGATGCCTACCTGGAACTGAAAATGCAGGACGTACAGCGCATGCGCATGACCACGCATCCTGCCGAGTTCGACATGTACTACTCGCTGTAATGGCGCCATGCCGGCAACTTGCCGGTAGTGAATAAAAAACGCGGGTGAGGCGATGGTCTTGCCCGCGTTTTTTTATCCGGCGCGCCAGTGTGATGTTGTATATTCAGCCCAGCATCGATGCGATGCAAGCTGACAGGAGTAGAGATTGACTAAGCATTACAGAATGGCGTTGATGGCCGGATTGCTGGGCGCCGCGGCCCAGGCGCATGGGCAGATTTTCCTGTGCACGGATGCCCAGGGCCACAAGGAATTGACGGATATGCGGCGCAACGCCAGTTGCCAGCTGCTCGATTTACCGGGCGCCATCACGGCGCCGCCGGCGCGCAAGACGCCGCCCCTGTCGGGCGCGCCCGCGCGGCCCGGCATCCAGGCGGCAGGCACGCCGGCGCCCGCCGCCGGCGCGTTTCCCCGGGTCGATGGCGCCGAGCAGCGCGCGCGCGACCTGGACCGGCGCCAGATCTTGCAGGATGAATTACGCAGCGAAGAGCAGAAACTGGCGGCGCAGCGCCTGGAATTCAACCAGGGCCAGCCGGAACGCCAGGGCAATGAGCGCAACTATGCCAAGTACCAGGAGCGGGTGGCGCAACTGAAGGACAACATTAGCCGGACACAGCAGAACGTCGAGGCCCTGAAACGCGAGATCGCGAATATCCGATGACGAGACGATGACTACAGAGACCCACTCCAGCCGCCCGGCCCACCTGGCCGGCCTCGATCTGCTCGCGTCAGCCGTGATCCTACTCGACGGCGACGGCCGCATCGGCTATGCCAACGCAGCGGCGGAAAACTTGCTGGAAAGCTCGCTGAAAGCCCTGTCGCGGCAAAAGCTGACGGCCCTGTTCCTCAATCCGGACGAGCTGGCCGGCATCTGCGCGCAGGCGCTCGAGCACAAGTTTTCCGACTTGCGCCAGGACTTGAGCCTGGAACGCCTGGGGCGCGAACCGCTGCGCGTGCACAGCATCATCAGTGCGCTCGACGCGCCGCCCGACAGCGTGCTGATCGAGCTGCGCGAAAACGTGCAGCAACTCAAACTCGACCGCGAGGAACGCATCCTCGACCAGAGCCAGGTCAACAAGGAGCTGATCCGCAACCTGGCGCATGAAATCAAGAACCCGCTGGGCGGCATCCGCGGCGCGGCGCAGCTGCTGGAGCTGGAATTGCCGGCCCTGCACCTGAGCGAGCTGCGCGAATACACGCAGGTCATCATCAAGGAAGCGGACCGCCTGCAGACCCTGGTCGACCGCCTGCTGGCGCCGCACCGCCGCCCGCACATCGTGGGCGACGTGAATATCCACGAAGTGTGCGAGCGCGTGCGCAGCCTGATCCTGGCCGAGTTTCCCAGCGGCCTGACCATTTCGCGCGATTACGACGCCTCGATCCCCGAGTTCCGCGGCGACAAGGAACAATTGATACAGACCGTGCTCAACATCGCGCACAACGCGGCGCAGGCGCTGGCCGAGCGCATCGAGGCGGGCGATGCGGAACTGATTTTCAAGACGCGCGTGGCGCGCCAGGTGACCCTGGCCAAGGTCCGCTACAACCTGGCATTAGACTTGCATATCATTGACAATGGACCGGGCATCGCACCCCAGATCCGCGACCGGATTTTCTACCCGCTGGTGTCGGGCAGGGAAGGCGGCAGCGGTTTGGGACTGACCTTGGCGCAAACCTTCGTGCAGCAGCACCTGGGCGTGATCGAGTGCGAAAGCCGGCCTGGATACACCGATTTCAGGATCGTTCTGCCCTTGCCATAAGCGGGGGCGTATCCCACCCATGAAATCCATTGCGGGACGCACACACTAATGAAGCCAATCTGGATAGTTGACGACGACGAATCAATCCGCTGGGTGCTGGAAAAAGCCCTGGCGCGGGAAAATCTCGCCACCAAGAGTTTTGCCAATGCGCGTGACGCCATCGCCGCGCTGGAACTGGACACGCCGCAAGTGCTCGTGTCCGACATCCGCATGCCGGGCGCGTCCGGCCTGGAATTGCTGCAGACGGTCAAGTCGCGCTTTCCCGGCTTGCCTGTCATCATCATCACGGCCTTTTCCGACCTCGATTCGGCCGTCGCGGCCTTCCAGGGCGGCGCCTTCGAATACCTGGCCAAGCCCTTCGACATCGACAAGGCCGTCGAACTGATCCGCCGCGCGCTGGAAGAGAGCCTGCGCGAGACGAGCGTCGAATCGGGGCCGTCGGAAACGCCGGAAATCCTCGGCCAGGCGCCGGCCATGCAGGAAGTCTTCCGCGCCATCGGCCGCCTGTCGCAATCGAACGTGACGGTACTCATCACGGGCGAATCCGGTTCCGGCAAGGAACTGGTGGCGCGCGCGCTGCACAAGCACAGTCCGCGCGCGGCGCAGCCCTTCATCGCCCTCAACACGGCGGCGATTCCCAAGGACTTGCTGGAATCGGAACTGTTCGGCCATGAACGGGGCGCCTTTACGGGCGCGCAGACGACCCGCCGGGGCCGCTTCGAGCAAGCCGAGAACGGCACCCTGTTCCTCGACGAGATCGGCGACATGCCGTTCGACCTGCAGACGCGGCTCTTGCGCGTGCTGTCCGACGGCCATTTCTATCGCGTCGGCGGGCACCAGCCCATGAAAGCCAATGTGCGCGTGATCACGGCCACGCACCAGAACCTCGAGCAGCGCGTGCGCGACGGCCTGTTCCGCGAAGACTTGTATCACCGCCTGAACGTGATCCGCCTGCGCCTGCCCAGTTTGAGGGAGCGGCGCGAGGATATCCCCATCCTGGTGCGCCACTTCCTGGTGCAAAGCGCGCGCCAGCTGGGCGTGGAAGCCAAACGCATGAGCGAACCGACCATGCAGTTTCTCAGCGGCCTAGATTTGCCCGGCAATGTGCGCCAGCTGGAAAACCTGTGCAACTGGATCACCGTCATGGCGCCGGGCCAGACGGTGGAAATCAAGGACTTGCCGCTGGAATTGACGCAGGGGCAGGGCGATGGCGCCGCCAGCGTCGTCTCGGGCGAAGGCGCGGCACCGGCCGTGGCCCATGCGCATGGCGGCCAGGTGTTCGAGGCCGCCGCGCCCGCCAATGGCGCGCCGCCGGGCTGGATCGGCTTGCTGGAACTGCAGGCGGCCGGCATGCTGGGCGCGGGGCAGCAGGAGGTCATGGCCGTGCTGGGACGGCAATTCGAGTCGGCCCTGATCAAGACGGCGCTCAAGCATACGCATGGGCGCAAGAACGACGCCGCCGTGCGCCTGGGCATCGGCCGCAACACCATCACGCGCAAGATCTCGGAACTGGGCATCGACGGCGCCAAGGACGATTGAGCCACCTGCCGGACGGAGCCGCGGGGCGCCCGCAAGGGGAGCCCGCTCCGTCCGCCTTCCTTCCCCGGCGTCTGTTGCGCGCCACAATGCACAATCAAAGCGGACGATAGGGTAAGCTGGCGCCTGCCGGATGGTTTCGTCCGGTCTTAACTTTCATTGTGGAACTGTATGCTGATTAACTGCGTGGCCTACCAGGATGGCAAAAAACTGGCCGACTTGCCGATCGACGATATCAGCGATTACGTGGAGCGCCCCGATTGCTTCGTCTGGGTCGCCCTGCTCGACGCCACGCCCGACGAGCTGAAGCAGATGCAGCACGAGTTTTGCCTGCACGAACTGGCGGTGGAAGACGCGCAGCGCGGCCACCAGCGCCCGAAGATCGAGGAATATGGCGACTCCCTGTTTGCCGTCGTGAAAACCGTGGAAATGGTGGGCGACGAGCTGGTGCTGGGCGAAGTCGACATTTTCGTTGGCGCCAACTACGTGCTCTCGTCGCGCAGCAACAGCTCGCAAGGCTTCCTCGGCGTGCGCGCGCGCGCCGAGCGCGAACCGCATCTGCTGCGCCAGGGCTCCGCTTTCGTCCTGTATGCGCTGATGGATGCCGTCGTCGACCGCTACTTTCCCGTGCTCGACGCGCTCGAGTCGGAGCTGGAATTGATCGAGGACCGCATCTTCGACCGCGGCACCGAGCGCGACAATATCGAACGGCTGTACCAGTTGAAGCGCAAGGTGATGGTCTTGCGCCACGTGGTGGCGCCCCTGATGGAAGCGGTGGGCAAGCTGCATGGCGGCCGCGTGCCGCCGCTGTGCCACGATACGCAGGAATATTTCCGCGACGTGCACGACCACCTGGCGCGCATCAATGGCACGCTCGACACCATCCGCGATACGATCAGCACGGCGATCCAGGTGAATCTGTCGATGGTGGCCATCGACGAGAGCGAAGTGAACAAGCAGTTGGCGGCCTGGGCGGCTATTTTCGCCGTGTTTACCGCGTTTGCCGGCATCTGGGGCATGAACTTCAAGTTCATGCCGGAACTGGACTGGCATTACGGCTATCCTGCGGCCGTGGGAGTGATGAGCTGTGTCTGCGGTTATATGTATTACTTGTTCAAGCGATCCGGCTGGCTATAAAAAATTCCTGCAAATCTGTATTATTGGACAATATCCGGGGGTACAATCGCGGCAGGTCCGCTCGCCCGGGCCAATGGCTGAGAGTCGCCGCGCCGGCAGGTTTGCCTGCGCTTTCCGTGCTGCGCAGGAGCATTCATGAGTATTCCGCTGTTTGATGTGAATTCGCAAGAACCCCTGTTCGATCCCGAGCAGCGGCGCACCCTGGCGGAGGCGGCCCTGCGCTCGATCACCGCCTCGACGGCGCGCGCCCGGGGCGACGACTTCCTGCGCATCCTCGTCAAGGACCTGGCCGAGGCGCTCGACGTGCAGTACGTGATCGCCGGCCGCCTGATCCGCATGGCGGATGGCAGCGAAGGCATCCGCACCCTGGCCCTGTGGGGCGGCAACGACTACCAGCCGAACATCGAATACAGCCTGCAGCACACGCCTTGCCAGGACGTCACCTGCCAGAGCATGTGTTTTCACGGCAGCGACATCCAGCGTCGCTTTCCATTCGATAGCCTGCTGGTCGACATGCATGCGGAAAGCTATGTCGGCATGCCGCTCATCGATACCGAGGGCAAGACCCTGGGCATCCTGTCGGCCATCGACACGCGTCCCATCGATGAAAACAAGCGTTTGCTGGCCCTGCTGCTGCTGTCGATCTTCTCGGCCCGCAGCGCGGCCGAGCTGCAGCACCAGGAGCGCACGCAGCAGCTGGAAGAAATCGTACGCCAGCGCACGGAATCGCTGCTGACGGCGCAGGCCAACCTGATCGAGCAGGAACAGATGGCGGCGCTCGGTTCGCTGGTGGCGGGCGTTTCGCATGAAGTCAACACACCCGTCGGCGTGGCGCTGACGGCGGCGTCGAGCATGGGCAGCTATGCCGACCAGCTGGTGCAGCTGCTCGGTGGCGCCAAGGTCAGCCGCGCCGAGCTGATCGACATCGCCGAAGCGCTGAAGGGCGCGGCCGCCTTGATCGAGCGCAACCTGGCGCGCGCGGCCGACCTGATCGGTAATTTCAAGCAGCTGGCCGTGGACCAGGTCAGCGAATACGTGGCCGACCTGGCCCTGCATGACTATGTGCACGGCCTGGTGTCGGCGCACAGCCCGGAACTGCGCAAGGCGGCCCTGCGCGTGGAGCTCGACATCGCGCCCGACTGCCAGGTGCGCCTGGCGGCCGGCAAGCTGTCGCAAATCCTCTCGAATCTGCTGATGAACAGCGCCCGCCACGGCTACCCGCAAGGCGGGCCGGGGCAGATCACGATACGCGCGCGCATTGAGGTGGACGAGGAGGTTGCCGCCTTGCCATGGCTGCTGCTGGAGTTTTCCGACGACGGCATCGGCCTGGCGCCCGCCGTGCGCGAGCACATGTTCGAACCGTTTTTCACCACCAAGCGGGGCCAGGGTGGCTCCGGCCTGGGCATGCACATCGTCTACACGATCGTGCAGCAACTGGGCGGCCAGGTGTGCGCCATCGACAGCACGCCGGGCTGCCATATACAGATCAGGCTGCCGCTGGCCGCCTGATCTGCTCTTGCCAGCGCTTTAAGCGGCGGCGATCGACAAGGCCACGGCTTCGGCCACCTTGATGCCATCGACGGCGGCCGACAGGATGCCGCCCGCATAGCCGGCGCCTTCGCCGGCGGGGAACAGGCCGCGCGTATTCAGGCTCTGCAGGTCGTCGTCGCGGCGCTTGATGCGGATCGGCGACGAGGTGCGCGTTTCCACGCCCGTCAGCACGGCGTCGGCCTTGTAATAGCCCTTGATCTGCTTGTTGAACGCAGGAAACGCTTCGCGCAGGGCCGTGATCGCATACTCGGGCAGGGACGGCGCCAGGTCCGTCAGGTGCACGGCCGGCTTGTACGACGGCACCACGCTGCCGAATTCCGTCGAGGCGCGCCCGGCGACGAAGTCGCCCACCAGTTGGCCCGGCGCATCGTAGTTGCCGCCGCCCAGGGCAAACGCGCGTTCTTCCAGCTCGCGCTGCAGGGCGATGCCGGCCAGCGGGTCGCCCGGATAGTCGGCCGGCGTGATGCCGACGACGATGGCGCTGTTGGCGTTGCGTTCATTGCGCGAATACTGGCTCATGCCGTTCGTCACCAGGCGGCCCGGCTCCGAGGCGGCTGCCACCACGGTGCCGCCCGGGCACATGCAGAAGCTGTAGACGGAACGGCCATTGCTGGCGTGATGCACGAGCTTGTAGTCTGCCGCGCCCAGAATCGGGTGGCCGGCGCTGGGGCCGAAGCGGCAGCTGTCGATCAGCGACTGCGGGTGTTCGACGCGGAAACCGATCGAGAACGGCTTCGCCTCGATGTACACGCCGCGGCGGTGCAGCATCTCGAAGGTATCGCGCGCGCTGTGGCCGATGGCCAGCACCACGTGGTTGCTGGCGATGGTTTCTCCATTGTCCAGCACCACGCCGCGCACCTGGCCGCCATCGCTGCCTGGCACGATGTCGATATCGACCACTTTGCTGCTGAAGCGGTATTCGCCGCCCAGCTGCTCGATATTCGCGCGCATTTCTTCCACCATCTTGACCAGGCGGAAGGTGCCGATATGCGGCTTGCTCACATACATGATTTCTTCGGGCGCGCCGGCCTTGACGAATTCCGTCAGGACCTTGCGGCCGTAGTGCTTGGGATCCTTGATCTGGCTGTACAGCTTGCCGTCCGAAAAGGTGCCGGCGCCGCCTTCGCCGAATTGCACGTTCGATTCCGGATTCAGTTCGCGCTTGCGCCAGAAGCCGAAGGTGTCGACCGTGCGTTCGCGCACCTGCTTGCCGCGCTCGAGGATGATGGGCCGCAAGCCCATCTGCGCCAGGATCAGCGCCACGAACAGGCCGCAGGGGCCCGTGCCGATGACGATGGGGCGCGGCTGATTGCTGTGGCCGGCCAGCTGTTCGCCGCCGGCGACGAATTTGTAGTCGGTGTCGGGCGCCGGCATCAGGTGCACATCGTGCTGCAGGCGCGCCAGCACGGCCGCTTCGTTCCTGAGCTCGACATGCAGCGAGTAAATCAGCACCACGGCGCTGCGCTTGCGCGCGTCATAGCTGCGTTTGAAGACGGTAAAGCCCAGCAGGTCGCCGGCATCGATGCCAAGGCGGGCCAGGATGGCGGCGGGCAGGGCCGCTTCGTCGTGTTCGAGGGGGAGTTTTACTTCGTTGAGTCGTAACATAGTCGATTCCTAGGTGGGGGGCTATTTAGGCCCCATGAATAAAGCACGCGCGGACTGCCTGACAAAGCCTGTCGCCCCTTGCAAGCCGTCGCTGGCGGATGCGCAGCCGTGCAGACGCACAGATTTTTCTTCTCGGTTTCACATTGCATCGGTATGGCAAGATTTTGCCAGGGAGGGGAACGCGCGGTCCAGACGCTATTTTACCCTTAGCGCCGCCATTTGCAGAGTGTCTCGGCGATGGCAGGCGGTTCGCGGCCATCCGGTCGGGCGTCATGCATGGTGCTGCTGTCATCGTTGGGCTGCCATGGACAGTGGGCTTGTGTGAAAACAATATAAATAGTTAACAAAACGAGGTGAAGTGTGGCGTTTTTGTGCTGCGCCTCCCGATAGTGCCGCTGGCGCACGGAGATCCGGCTGTCGAACCTGTCGTATCGATAATGTTGTCTTTTTTATTTAACAGTGTCGCAAAATGTGATCCTTTTATCAAACTTACTAATTGCGGAGCGCATATTTCTGAGCTAGGATTAATGCTCGTGTCTGGCTTGATTTTTCCTTCTGGAAACTGCTACTGGCTTCGTGGGGAGGCCGGCTCGCCAGCTAAAAATCTTTTATCCCGATCAACTTCCTAGTGGACGTCAAGATGAAAAAAATAACACTCAGCTTTTGCTTAATGATGGCATTCGGGGCGGCATATGCAGATGAGCTTGCTGATGCTCAGAAGGCATGGGAAGCGAAGGATTTTTCAACGGCGTTCCAGAAGTTCACGAAATTGGCCAATCAGGGCAACAGTGCCGCGCAATTGCAGCTCGGTGAAATGTACGGCTTTGGCGAAGGGACGACAGAGGACGCGGCACAGGCGAGGCACTGGCTCAAGCAGGCCGCTGCCAGCGGCAACCCGGAAGCGGCCGCATCGCTTGAACTGGTGCAGCAGCGCAGCGCACGCAAGGCCGATATCGCTTATTACACGACCAACTTCGATGGCGCCGCTGCCGCCTATGGCAAATTTAATTGCACCCAGCCTGTAATTCCCAAGGTATCGACTAAAAATGAGGAAATTAATTCGGTTAATGCCGCCGTCAATGCCTGGGTGGATTGCTACGGACGTTTCGTGAAGAATTTGAATGCGGCGATGCCGGTAACGAATACGATTCCGCCCGATATCATCAAACTGATGAATAACGAGGAATTCGTCAGGGCCGACGCGCTGATTTCGAAAACCTATCAAGGAATAGCAAGTGATGGCCAGACGGTGGCGGATGTAATCATTGCCGATAATATCCGCTGGAAAAAGGATACGGAAGAATTTGTTTCTAACAGCAATGAACAACATAAAGCCCAGCTGTTAAAGCTGGAAAATGATAATGACCAGGAATCGAGAAACTTGCGTCACCTGAAAGATATGAAAAGTATTGCGTATAAAAAGAAATAATTATCGCAATGATAATATGTCAATTTTGAATCATATTCCCAAAAAGAAATATTTGGCCATATGATCGCCGTCGGCGCATTGCGTCCGCTACCCGTCAGTGTTCACCCGATCCGCCAGGCGTCGGGTGCTGCATGACGGGTAGACGGCCGCTATTTGCGCACTTGCACATAACGCTGCCCCTCCGCCGCAGCCCCCGCTTTTCCTCACTATACAAGAGCTAGCCAAGCTCAAAAAAGCGCATTTGCATATGCGTTTTTATGCCTTTTCCACGCATCAAAATTGTGCATTGCCGCACCATTTTTGGACGCGTTTATTTTTCCTGACCTTTTTTGTGCAGGTTTGTTGTTTCTGCGCACCATTCCGTTCTCTTTGTTGACAGTTAAGCTTTGCATATGTTTCCATATGTTGTCTAGTCAGCTAGCTAGGGGACCGGCTATCGGACTATATGACCTGTCATAAAATGACGGGAGTGGGGAAAATCGGGACTTAAAATAATATTGACCGTGATTTGTTGTATGCATTCTATCCAAGCTGATCCACGAGAAAAGCTTAACTATAATTAGGAAATCACATGTTTAGAAAAACTGTCTTAGTGCGTGCATTGGCGATTGCATTTAGTGCGACCGCGATGACTGCAGCTGTCGTTCCTGCCGCAATGGCGCAATCTAACGCTGCCGGTAATATCTACGGTACGGTTGACGGCGCAGCTGCTGGCGCTTCCGTTGTCTTGCATAATATTGGTACGGGCACCAAACGTACCGTTGCGGTCGATAGCGCGGGCCGCTATTTTGCATCGGGCATGGCTCCTGGCCACTACAAGATTGACTTGGTACGCGACGGCAAGACTGTCAACACCGTCGAAACCGATGTGATCGTGGGCCAGGGCGTTGATGCATCGTTCGCCAGCAGCGCGGTACAGGCAGTGCAGGTTACCGGCCGTCGTAGCCGTATCGACGTGTCGAGCTCGAACAATGGCGCGACGTTTACCGCCAAAGAACTGGCGAAACTGCCTATCGCGCAAAACGTTGCCGCGATCATTCAGCTGGCGCCTAACACGACGCGTGCCGACTCCCGTTACTCTGCCGGCGCATCGTTCGGCGGCGGCGGCGCTTCGGAAAATGCGTACTACATCAACGGTTTCCCTGTTACCAACCCACTGACACAGTTGGGTGCTTCGGAACTGCCATTTGGCGCGATCGCCCAGGCACAGATCCTGACCGGTGGCTTCGGCGCCGAGTTTGGCCGTTCGGTTGGCGGCGTGGTCAACGTCACGACGAAGAGCGGCACCAACACCTGGGAATTCGGTGCCCAGGTAGCCATCGAGCCTAACGGCCTGCGCTCGACGCCAAAAGACTACTACTACCCGAACACGGGCGCAGCGTCGAACGCGGCGACCGACAATACCTTGTACCTGCGTCGCAGCGATAGCTCGCGCTCGGAAAAGACGTATGGCGCCTACGTAGGCGGCCCGATCATCAAGGACAAACTGTTCATGTTTGCCGCGTTTGAATCGCGCAATCTCGATACCGACGCCGCACTGGGTACCCGTACCTCGGCATCGAATGCCACCACCGGCTGGCAATCGAACCAGCACACGATCGACCGCTATCTGGCCAAGTTTGACTGGAATATCACGGACAATCACCGCCTGGAAATGACGTTCATGGGCGATGAAGCGAAAACCGACCGTCAATTGTATGGCTACGACTATACGAACAGCCGTCGTCTTGCGAAGACCGCATCCCAGCACTACAAGAACAGCGAAGACTTCTCGCCATCGGTTGGTGCAGAAACGCAAATTCTTCGCTACACGGGTAACCTGACCGACAACCTGACGGTCAATGCCCTGTATGGTCAAAGCAAAACGCCAAACTCGGCTGTTTATGATCCGATCGGCACCGCACCAGCGGACCTGTTCCAGATCAGCGCAGCGAGCAACGTGCGCGCGCCTGGCCTGAACTACAGCAGCCCGCAAACCCTGAATGGCGCCGTTGCTGCCAACAACTCGGCCAGCAAGATCAAGTCTTCCCGTCTGGATCTGGAATACAAGATTGGCAACCACACCATCCGCGGCGGTCTGGATGACAACAAGCTGACCTCGACCAACGTTGGTGAAATCTATGGCGGCGGCGGTATCTGGGTATACGGCCAAACCCGTAAAAACGGCGTCGGCGACGGTACCGTGCCGCTGCAGCTGGGTGGCAGCACCGTGAAGACCTCGAACAATCCTGGTCTGCTGGCTTCCCAGGGTTACTGGGTCAGCAAACGCCTGTTCTCCAGCGTGACCGATGCCCGTTCCGAGCAAAGCGCACAATACCTGGAAGACCGCTGGCAAACCACGAAGGACCTGTTGCTGACCTTGGGCATTCGTAACGAAGGCTTCAAAAACGTCAACGGCGACGGCGACACCTTCCTGGAAGTGAAGAACATGGTCTCGCCACGCTTTGCCGCGGCATGGGACGTCAACGGTGATGCATCGTTGAAAGTGTTCGGTAGCGCCGGTCGTTACGCGCTGCAAATCCCGACCCACCTCGCGGTTCGCGGCGGCAGCCGTTCGACGCTGACGCGTGAAGGCTACACCTACACGGGTACCGACGCGTACGGTCAGCCTACGGGCCTGCAATCGCTGGCACCGGTATACTCGGTCAACAACGAACTGGGTCAATACAAGGATCCAAAAACCGTTGTTGCCCAGGATATCAAGGCAACCTACCAGGATGAGTTGACTGTCGGTTTCGAAAAAGCGTTTTCGCCTAGCCTGAACTTTGGCGCGAAAGTCACTTATCGTAAATTGAAAGCCACCATCGATGACTACTGCGATACCCGTCTGATCGACGCTTACGCTGTCGACAACAAGATCGATACGTCGAACTTCTCCGGCTTCTCGTGCGCATCGTTCAACCCAGGCAAAGACAACACCTTCCTGGTCGACTATGCTGGCACCCGCAGCAACTACACGAAAGTTCACCTGACCAAGGCTCAACTGGGCTTTGACGATGCGAAACGTACGTACACGGCAATCGATCTGTTTGCCGAGCATCCGATGCGTGATGGCTGGTATGGCCGTGTGAACTACACGTGGTCGCGTAGCAAAGGTAATACCGAAGGTCAAACCCGTTCGGACAATGCCCAAACCGACGTTGCTGCAACGTCGACCTGGGATAATCCAGAGTTGATGGTTGGCGCCAACGGCTTGCTGCCAAATAACCGCGAGCACCAAATCAAGGCCTTCGGTTTCTATGAACTGAACCCTGAGTGGACTGTCGGCGCGAATGCCTTGCTGGCTTCGGGTCGTCCGAAGAACTGCTTCGGCTGGAACCCTAACGTTCCTGGCGAAGTTGACTACGGCTCGGTGTACTTCTATTGCGATGGCGCTGCAGCACCACGCGGTTCCCGCGGCACCCTGCCTTGGGATACGCGTTTGGACATGAACCTGTCCTACCGTCCGCAGCTGTTGAAAGGCCTGGCATTGAAAGTTGACGTATTTAACGTACTCAACAAGCAAACCGTGCAGACCCTGGACGAAACGTACAACGTGGACAGCTCGTTGAACGTCAGCCCAACCTACGGCCGCGTTATCAGCTACACCGCACCGCGTTCCGTACGTCTGACCGCCGAGTACAACTACAAGTTTTAATTGACTTGTTTTTACCCCTTGCCGTGTTTCACGGCAGGTGGGGAAAAGAAAAAAACCGCTGGCGCAAGCCAGCGGTTTTTTTTTGCCTGGCCGTCTCGGCCAGGTAATGCAGTCCGTGCCATTTGGGCTGATCGCTCATGTGCCCTGGACTGGAGGGAGGGCAGCCGCGCATGGCGCAGGCCTGCCTGGGCGCGTTTTTCCTACATCCCGCTCCATAATGCGGCCAGCGTCGCCAGCGCCGTCAGGCCCGCCGTTTCCGTGCGCAGGATGCGCGGGCCCATGGACAGGCCGATGGCGCCGGCGGCCAGCGCGGCTTTTTCTTCCGCTGCCGAAAATCCGCCTTCCGGTCCCACCATCACCGTAATCGCCTGCGGCGGCTGGTGACGCGCCCACTCGGCCAGCGACTGGTCTGCGCGCGGCGTCAGGATGATGCGCTTATGTAAATCCTGCTGGCTGCTCCAGCTATTGAAATCCTGTAACGGCGCCAGCTGCGCCAGGCGGTTGCGGCCACACTGTTCCGAGGCGGAGACGATGATTCCTTGCCAATGAGCCAGTTTTTTCTCGGCCCGTTCGGCGGACAGGCGCACCACGCAGCGCTGCGCCGACAGCGGCACGATGCCGGCCGCACCCAGCTCGATGGCTTTTTCGATGATCCAGTCCATCTTCGACGCTTCCGGCAGCGCCTGCGCCAGGGTCACCGCATACGGCAGTTCCGCCTCGCGCGCCACGTGTGCCTGGATGTCGGCCGTCACGCTGCGCTTGGCGATGCTCGCCAGGCTGGCCTGCACTTCGCCGCCTTCGCCATTGAAGAGGGTGATCAGGTCGCCCGGCGCCAGGCGCACGACCTGGATATGGTGGGCGACAGCCTCAGGCAGGGAGACGGTGGTGCCGGCGACGAGCGGCTGGGGGCAGAAAAAACGCGGCATGCAAATCCTCAACGGGGATGAAAGTGGGGTAAAAAGACAGTAAAGTATAGCGAGTTGGCTGGCCAGTACGCCGCAATTCTAATTTGCGGCCCCCCAGTCTGGTAAAATAGTTGACTACAGAAAGCAGCCGGCTTCCTTGTCTGCGCTGCTGCAAACGAATCCCAAACTCGCGACTGACCACACCACCATGACAACTACGCTCCCGACTACCAAAATGGCCAATGCGATCCGCGCACTGGCAATGGACGCTGTACAAAAGGCCAATTCCGGCCATCCAGGCATGCCGATGGGCATGGCCGAGATCGCAGTTGCCTTGTGGAGTGGTCATTATCGCCACAATCCGGCGAATCCAAAATGGCAGAACCGCGACCGTTTCCTGTTGTCCAACGGCCACGGCTCGATGCTGCACTACGCGCTGCTGCACCTGACCGGCTACGACCTGTCGATGGACGACATCAAGGCCTTCCGCCAGATGCATTCGAAAACCCCGGGCCACCCGGAAGTCGACATCACGCCCGGCGTGGAAACGACCACCGGCCCGCTGGGCCAGGGTATCGCCAACGCCGTCGGCATGGCCCTGTCGGAGCAGTTGCTGGCCGCTGAATTCAACAAGCCTGGCCACGATATCGTCAACCACTACACCTACGCCTTCGTCGGCGATGGTTGCTTGATGGAAGGTATTTCGCACGAAGTGTGCGCGCTGGCCGGCACCCTGGGCTTGAACAAGCTGATCGCCCTGTACGACGACAACGGCATTTCCATCGACGGTAAAGTGGAAGGCTGGTTCACGGACGATACCCCGGCGCGCTTCGAAGCGTACGGCTGGAACGTCATCCGCGCCGTCGACGGCCACGATGTTGCCGCCGTCGCTGCCGCCATCGCCGCCGCCAAGGCCGCGTCGAAACCAACCTTGATCTGCTGCAAGACCATCATCGGCAAGGGTTCGCCGAACCTGCAGGGCGGCGACAAGGTCCACGGCGCCGCGCTGGGCGACAAGGAAATCGCCGCCGTGCGCGAATACATCGGCTGGGATGCCGCACCGTTCGAGATGCCGGCCGACGTGTACGCGGCCTGGGATGCCAAGCAGCAAGGCGCCCTGCTGGAAGCGGACTGGAACGAGCGTTTCGTCGCCTACAGCCGCGAATTCCCGCAGCAAGCCGCCGAACTGACCCGCCGCATGCAGGGCGACTTGCCGGCCGCGTTTGAAACGGCGCTGTCGGCCGCCATCGCTTCCTGCGTCGAGAAGAAAGAAAACATCGCCACCCGCAAGGCCAGCCAGAACGCCATCCAGGCGCTGGCGTCGTCGCTGCCGGAATTCCTCGGCGGCTCGGCCGACCTGACCGGTTCGAACCTGACCAACTGGAAAGAGTGCGTGGCCGTGCGTTCGGGCCAGCCTGGCAACCACATCAATTATGGCGTGCGCGAATTCGGCATGAGCGCCATCATGAACGGCATCACCCTGCACGGCGGCTACATCCCGTTCGGCGCCACGTTCCTGACGTTCTCCGACTACAGCCGCAATGCGCTGCGCATGGCTGCCCTGATGAAGCTGCGTTCGATCTTCGTGTTCACCCACGACTCGATCGGCCTGGGCGAAGACGGCCCGACGCACCAATCGGTCGAGCACGTCTCGTCGATGCGTTTGATCCCGAACCTGGACAACTGGCGTCCATGCGACACCGTCGAGTCGGCCGCTGCCTGGGGTGCCGCCGTGCGCCGCAAGGACGGCCCGTCAACGCTGATCTTCTCGCGCCAGAATCTGCCGTACCAGGAGCGTAGCGCCGAACAGATCGAGAACATCTACCGCGGCGGCTATGTGCTGAACGACGTGGCCGACGCCAAGGCGATCCTGATCGCCACCGGTTCCGAAGTGGAACTGGCCGTCGCCGCCGCCAGCGCGCTGGCTGCCGAAGGCATCAATGTACGCGTGGTGTCGATGCCGTCGACCGACGTGTATGACCGCCAGGACGCCGCCTACAAGGCCGGCGTGCTGACGAAGGGCGTGCCGCGCGTGGCCATCGAAGCGGGCGTGACCAGCTTCTGGTACAAATACGTGGGCCTGGAAGGCGCCGTCGTCGGTATCGACACCTTCGGCGAATCGGCCCCTGCCGGCGTGCTGTTCAAGCATTTCGGCTTCACGGTCGACAATGTCGTAGCCAAGGTCAAGGCCGTCATCGCCGGCTAAGATCACCTGACCAAACCGACTGCGCGTCGCGATGTGCGGCCTTCGATGCTCACTGTGCTCAAGCACCGTTCCGCTTCCCGGCCACAGATCGCTGCCATTCGCTACGGTTTGTCGGGCGACCTACTCGTTTCCGCTGCCAGCGTCCCGCAGATGGGCGCGGCGGCGAGCAGATTTTTTTAATGTGCTAAGTACTTTCTATTCAATCAGGAGCAGAGTATGACGATCAAAGTTGCAATCAATGGCTACGGCCGCATCGGCCGTAATGTGTTGCGCGCTTTCTACGAAGGCGGCAAGAAACAGGATATCCAGATCGTTGCCATCAACGACCTGGGCGATGCCAAATCGAACGCCCACCTGACCCGCTACGACACCGCGCACGGCAAGTTCCCGGGCACGGTCACCGTCGAAGGCGACAACATGATCGTGAACGGCGATCCGATCCGCGTGTTTGCACAGCGCAATCCGGCTGAAATCCCATGGGGCGAGCTGGGCGTGGACGTCGTGCTCGAGTGCACGGGCTTCTTCACCACCAAAGAAAAAGCATCGGCCCACCTGAAGGGCGGCGCGAAAAAAGTCATCATCTCCGCGCCAGGCGGCAAGGACGTGGACGCCACCGTCGTCTTCGGCGTCAACCACTCGGTGCTGAAATCGACGGACACCGTCATTTCCAACGCCTCGTGCACCACCAACTGCCTGGCACCGCTGGTCAAGCCGCTGAACGACGCCATCGGCATCGAAACGGGCCTGATGACCACCGTGCACGCCTACACCAACGACCAGGTGCTGTCCGACGTGATGCATGAAGACCTGCGCCGTGCCCGTTCTGCCACCATGAGCATGATCCCGACCAAGACCGGCGCCGCTGCCGCCGTCGGCCTGGTGCTGCCTGAGCTGAATGGCAAGCTGGACGGCTTCGCCATCCGCGTGCCGACCATCAACGTCTCGCTGGTCGACCTGTCCTTCATCGCCAAGCGCGACACGACGGTGGAAGAAGTCAACGCGCTGATGAAGTCCGCTTCGGAAGGCGCCCTGGAAGGCATCCTGACGTACCAGACCGAACCGCTGGTATCGATCGACTTCAACCACAACCCGGCGTCGTCGAACTTCGACTCGACCCTGACCAAAGTGTCGGGCCGTCTGGTCAAGGTATCGTCGTGGTACGACAATGAGTGGGGTTTCTCGAACCGCATGCTCGACACCACCGTTGCCCTGATGTCGGCCAAGTAATTTCTGGCTGTCCATCAAAAAACGCCCGTGAGGGCGTTTTTTTTCGTCTGTCGCGCGCCTATTCCCTGGGCTCGCACTGGTTGCGCCACTGTTCGCACGATGCTTCGACGCCCTGGTAGCACATGTTGAGGATGTAGTCGCAGCTTTCCGACGGCACCCACGCGCGCACGGCGGCCGTGCTGGAGAATGAGGCGGCGGCGCCGACGGCGATGGCAAAGACAAACAGGGCTCTTTTAATGGAAATCATGTTTCTCGCTTTCAGAATTGGACAACGGTAGGGTGTCGAATCAAAAGGCCGCCATGGCAGGCTTGATCCGCTTGCCCAGCGCAGAAAAATCTTAGCATTAAAATCAGTGATTGATTGCCATAAAGAAAAATATTCCTGCTAACGCCAGGCGTGCAGGCGGCGCCGGTAAAAGCGCCACAGCAGACGCAGGTCGCGCAGCACGGGTACGCCGGAGAGCAACATTAGCACGCCGGCAAGGACGATGGTGGCGGCGGGAAAGCCGATGTGCTTGAAGGCCAGCGCGCCGCTGACGCCGCCGAGGAAGAAACAGCTGATCAGCAGGCTGTGCGTTTTCAGCTTGCCGCGGTTGACCTTGACGACGCGGTCCGGCAGTTCCCGCCGGTTGTAATACGCCATCTTGCCCAGTTCGATACCGATATCGGTCGACAGGCCCGTCACGTGCGTGGTGCGGATGACGGCGCCCGAGATCTTGGTGATGATGGCATTCTGCAAGCCCATGACAAAGCACAGCAGCAAGATGGTGACAGGGCCCAGCACGTCCGGCATGGCCGCCAGGTAATTGCCTGCCAGGCCAAACAGCAATAACAGGGCCGCTTCCAGCAGCAGGCTGGCGGCAAACTGGCTGTGCAGCCGGCGCCGCTTGCCCCAGTTCACCATGATGGCCGTGACGGCGGCGCCGCTGACGAAGGCCAGCCAGGCGCCCAGCGCGGCCAGCGCCACCGTCACGTTGCCCAGCGCCAAGTCGTCCGCCATGCCCGAGACGATGCCCGTCATGTGCGAGGTATAGCCGCCGATGGCGAGGAAACCGCCCGCATTCACGGCGCCGGCCACCAGCGCCAGCACGCAGCCCAGTTGCAGATTGGCTTGCGTGTCGCGCGCCGATCCGCTCAGGCGGGACAGGTAGCGTAGCGGCATGCGCGGGCCAGCCTCAGGCCGCGGCGCCAAACATGGCTTGCCACAGGCGCATCACGTTGTCCGCATGCACGCGCACGCGCTCCGGCTCGACGCGAGCCAGGTCCTGGCCCTGCAGGCGCAGCTGGTGCTGCAGTTTGCGCAGCGCGCGGTAGGCGTCGGCGACAGCCGCGGCCAGCCGGGCGTCGATCAGTCCCAGCTCGCCGCACAGGCGCAGCAGGGCGATATTGCCCGAGTTGGCCGTCAGCTGCGGATACTGCGCCGCATGCTGGAGCACCAGGTATTGCACCATGAACTCGATGTCGATCATGCCGCCCGGATCCTGCTTCAAGTCGAAGTTGCCGGGGCGGGGCGGGTGTGCATCGAGCATTTTCTTGCGCATGGCCATCACTTCGCCCTTGAGCGGGCCGTTTTCCGGCCTTTCCTTGCGCAGGATCGTGTCGCGGATGCGTTCAAAGTGCTTGCCGATGGTGGCGTCGCCGGCGCAGAAGCGCGCGCGCGTGAGGGCCTGGTGTTCCCACACCCAGGCGGCGCTGCTCTGGTAGCGCTCGAATGCCTGCACGCTCGAGACCAGCATGCCCGAGGCGCCGTCGGGGCGCAGGGCGATGTCGATGTCGAACAGGATGCCGGCCGAGGTGTGCGAGGTCATCCATGTGATGAAACGCTGCGCCAGCTTGGCGTACAGGCCGGGCGCTTCCTGGTCGTCGTCGTCGAACAGGAAGATGACGTCGAGGTCGGAGACATAGCCGAGTTCCTTGCCGCCCAGCTTGCCATACGCGATGACGGCGAACTTCGGCACCTCGCGGTGGCGCGTCGGCAAGGTTTGCCAGACGGCTTGCACGGTGGCGGCGACGATGATGTCGGCCAGCTGCGACAGGTAGTCGGCCAGTTTTTCCACGCTGAGGTCGCCGGCCAGGTCTTGCGCCAGGCACTGGAACAGCTGCGCGTGGTGCATTTCACGCAGGATGTCCATTTGCCGCTCCGTGTCGCCGGGCGCGTCGTCGAGCTGGCGCTGCAAGTCCAGCGCCAGCGCGGCCGGGTCGGGCACCGTGTTGCGGATGCGCTCGTCGAGCAGCTCGTCGAGCAGGATCGGGTGCTGCGTGAGGAAGGTGGCGGCCCAGCCGCTGGCGCACACCATGCGCACGACGCGCTCGAGCGTATGCGGGTATTCCGTCAGCAGCGACAGATAGGCGGAGCGGCGCGCGATGGCTTCCAGGAAATCGAGCAGCCGGCCCAGGGTGGCCAGCTGGCTGGCGTTGCCGTTGGAAACGGAGCAATCGGTGATCAGGGGCAGGGCGGAATTGACGAGGGCCACTAAACGCGTGCGGCTCGCCTCGGGCAACGATTGCAGGCGCGGCGCCTGCCACGTGGCCAGCAGGCGTCGCGCGCAGGCGGCCGGCTCATGGAAGCCCAGGGCGGCAAAGCGCGCCTCGATGGCTTCCTGCTGGTCGGAGGCGGCGCACTCGTTCGACGTTTGCGGGTCGATGCCCGTGTCGGCTGGCGGCGCGCCGCTGCTCTTGTCGCTGAACATCTCGTCGAACTGGCCGGCGACAAATACGCGGTGCGCTTCCAGCTGGGCCAGCAGGGCGGGCGTGTCGGGCAGGCCCATCATCTGCGCCACGGTCAGGCGGTCGGCCTCGCTGGCGGGCAGGGTGTGGGTTTGCGCATCGTCAAGATACTGCAGCCGGTGCTCGAGGTTGCGCAGGAAAGTGTAGGAATTTAGCAACTGTTCCACGATGGCCGGTTCCAGCAAGCCTTTTTCCGCCACCGTGCGCAGGGTGGCGCGCGTGGAACGTTCGCGCAGCTCGGCATCGCGTCCGCCGCGTATCAGCTGGAACACTTGCGCGAGGAATTCGATTTCGCGGATGCCGCCGCGCCCCAGCTTGACGTTGTTGCTGCGGTCGGGATGCAAGCGTTCCTGGCGGTTGACCTCGGCGCGGATCTGGCCGTGCATGGTGCGGATGGCGTCGATGACGCCGAAATCGAGGTAGCGGCGGAAGACGAAGGGGCGCACGATGGCGTCGAGCGCGGCGATATCGTCCGGCTTGCCCGTCACGGCGCGCGCCTTGACCCAGGCGTAGCGCTCCCATTCGCGTCCCTGCACGATCAGGTATTGCTCGACCATGCCCAGGCTGGCGGCCAGCGGCCCCGAGTTGCCGTTCGGGCGCAGCGCCATGTCGACGCGGAACGTAAAGCCGTCCTGCGTGATCTCGGCCAGGGCGGCGATCAGCTTCTTGCCCATGCGAATGAAAAACTCGTGGTTGGACAGGCTGCGCTGGCCCGGCATGGTCGCTTGCGTGTCGCCATCCTCGGGATACACAAAGATCAGGTCGATATCGGACGAGACATTGAGCTCGCCGCCGCCTTGCTTGCCCATCGCCAACACCATCAACTCCTGCTCCTGGCCCGACTCTTCGCCGACGGGCATGCCGTGCAGGGCCACCATCTCGGCCATGATGGCGTCCACATGCGTGCGGATGGCGAAGTCGGCAAAGCCCGTCATGGCCGTGACGACTTCGTGCAAGTCGGCCTGGCCGTCCAGGTCGCGCTCGATCAAGCCGCAGACCAGCAAGTTGCGCAGGCGGCGCATGGCCCGTTCGGCCGGCAGCGGCGGCGTGGCGGCGTCGGCCTGGGCGGCCAGCGCGGCGGCAAAGTCCAGCCCGTCCAGCGGTGCGCGCACCAGTTCGGCCAGCTGCGCGGCGCGTTCGGGGGCGGCATTGAGCCAGCGCTGGTGGAATCGGGAGGCTGAGATCAGGGGCGTGTGGCTCATGGTGGCGGTTTCGGTAGGTACTTCGTGTCAGGTTCGTCGTTAACTTGGCTGTGAACGGCGGGGGATGCGGTAAAATTGTGCCGCCGGCGATAATGCTGCCAGGCAGTGCGCGCTCTCCCGGACGATGGTAAGGGAGCTGCCGTGCGGACGCAAGCGCAAGGATGCAGGCGCGCGCCAGTCGGGCGTGCCGGCACGCCGCGAATTCAGACGATTTTTGCCATTATTTGACGCCGGGCCAGTTTATTAGCTTATTGATGCAAAAACCGCCAGAAGCAAGCGTGACAGAACATGTGCCATTGGCCCTGCGCTGGCAGCGGCTGCGTGCCGCCTATCGCATGGCCAACCTGGCCACCCACCATGTGCTCGGCTTTGCCATCAAGCTGGTGCTGCTCGCGTATTTCGCCTTCGCCGTCCTCTTCCTGTTCCTGCGCTACGCCATCCTGCCGAATATCGATTACTACAAAGGCGATATCGAGCGGGCGGCCAGCCGCGCGCTGGGCAACCCCGTCAGTATCGCGCGTATTTATGCTTCGTGGCATGGCGTGCGGCCGAATTTGTTCCTCGGCGACGTGACCTTGCGCGACCAGACGGGCCGCCAGGCGCTGAGCCTGCCGAGCGTCTCGGCCACCCTCTCGTGGTGGAGCGTGCTCGGTTCCCTGCGCTTCGAGACCCTGGAAATCACGCGGCCCGACCTGGACGTGCGGCGCAGCAAGGATGGCCAGCTGTATGTGGCTGGCGTGCTGGTCGATAGCCGGCAGGGCAGCGATGGCAAGGGCGCCGACTGGCTGCTGTCGCAGCACGACATCATCATCCGCGACGGCAAGGTGCGCTGGACGGACGAAGCGCGCGGCACGCCCGAGCTGGCGCTGGAGCAGGTCAATGTGTTGTTGCGCAACCGCTGGCGCAGCCACCGCCTGGGCTTGCAGGCAAAGCCGCCCGCCAGCCTGGCCGCACCCATCGATGTGCGCGCTCACTTCACGCATCCGCCTTTCAGCAAGCGCATCTCCGACATGTCGATGTGGAAAGGTGAACTGTACGCGGACCTGAAAGATGCCGACCTGGCCGCCTGGCGCCGCTACCTCGACTACCCGTTTGAATTGAGCCAGGGCAAGGGCGCCCTGCGCGCCTGGCTGAGCCTCGATCATGCGCGCCTGGCCGGCTTCACGGCCGATGTGGGCTTGACGGATGTGCAGGCGCAGCTGGGAGAACACATTGCCCCGCTCGACCTGCTGACGGTCAGCGGACGCATCTCGGCGAAGGAAACCCTGTCTGCCGACGCGCCCGATGGCAAACCGACCTTCGGCGCGAACGGCCACCAGGTGGAGTTGACGAATTTCGCGTTGGAAACACGCGATGGCCTCAGCCTGCCGCCGACGACCTTGTCCGAGCGTTTTATTGCCGCTACGAAACGCAAGCCGGCGCAGACGGAGATCACGGCCAAGTCCCTCGATTTGCAGACCCTGGCCGCGCTGGCCGACAAGTTGCCGCTGGGCACACAGCAGCGCCAGCGCCTCGATGCCCTGGCGCCGCGCGGACGCCTGCAGGATTTTTCCGCGCAGTGGCAGGGTGACATGGCTGCCCCGGCCAGCTACCGTCTGCGCGGCCGGCTCGTCGAGCTGGGCTTGAATGCGCAGCCGGCGCGCCTGGCCGTGGCGAAGACGGCGACCAGCCCCGGTCAGGCGGCCGCACCGGCCATTCCCGGCTTCGACCGCCTGACCGGCAGCATCGACGCCAGCGAGAAGGGCGGCAGCATCGCCATCGATGCGCAAGACCTGGTGCTGCAATTGCCCACCTACCTGAGCGAACCGGCCATGCCGTTCGAACAGTTCGACATGCAGGCGCGCTGGACGTTCGAAGCGGAGAATATGCTCAAAGTCGAACTGGACAAGCTCGATTTCAATCAGCAGGGCTTGCGCGTCGCCTTGCAGGGCACGCACCGCATGCCGCTCGACGGCAAGAACCTGGGCCAGGTGGACTTGACGGGGACGATCGACAATTTCCAGATCAACACCATCGGCCGCTACCTGCCGCTGCAAACGCCGGAGCACCTGCGCCATTGGCTGACGGGCGCGCTCGAAGGCGGCATGGCGCACGACGTCAGCCTGCGCCTGCGCGGCGAACTTGAACATTTCCCGTTCAAGGCCGATACGCCCGCCCAGCGCAATCACGGCGAATTCCGCGTGGCCGGCAAGATCGAGAACGGCACCCTGAACTACGCACCTGGCGAATTCGCGGAAAACGGGCCGCTGGCGGGCAAGGCGCCCCTGTGGCCGCAGGCGGAGAAAATCAAGGGCAGCTTCGTCTTCGAGCGCGCGCGCATGGAAATTCGCGGCGACACGGCCACCACGGGCGGCGTGGCCTTGACGAATGTCAAGGCCGTGATTCCCGACCTGACCGTCTTCGATACCCTGCTCGATATCGAGGGCAACGCGGCCGGCCCGATGCAGGAATTCCTCAAATACGTGACGGCCAGCCCCGTGCTGGGCTGGATCGAGCATTTCACGGATGAAACGACGGCGACGGGCAATGCCCGGCTGGCCCTCAAATTGCATCTGCCCATCGAGCGCATGCTCGAGTCGACGGTGCAAGGCAGCTTGCAGCTGGCGGGCAACGACGTGGTGCTGTTCCACGACATGCCGCCCGTGCTCGGCACGCAGGGCAAGATCGAATTCAATGAAAAGGGCGTCAACCTGAATGGCTTGAACGGCAGCCTGCTGGGCGGCCCGCTGGCCATCTCGGGCGGCAGCCAGCCCGACAATTCCATCCAGGTGAAAATTGCCGGCAACATGACCATCGACGGCTTGCGCAAGACTTATCCGGCGCCCGTGCTGCAGCGCCTGGCGAAGCACTTGAATGGCGGCGCCCGCTACAGCGGCCTGATCACGGCGCGCGACCACCAGGTGGTGGTCAATGTCGAGTCGCCGTTGACGGGCCTGGGCCTGGACTTCCCCGCGCCCCTGAAAAAGGCGGCCGGCGACAGCCTGCCCGTGAAATTCACGCTGACGGGCAATGCGGCCAATGCGGCCGGCTTGCGCACGGACGATATCCGCATCGCGCTCGGTTCCGGCATCGGCGCCCGCTACCAGCGCCAGAAGCAGGGCAAGGAAGCGTGGCGCCTGGTGCGCGGCGGCATCGGCGTGAACGTGCCTGCGCCCGAGCCCGACAGCGGCATGATGCTCAACGTCAGCCTGAAGTCGCTCGACGTGGATAGCTGGATCGCCACCGGCAGCGAGATCGCCGGCAGCGGCGCGGCCATGGCCGACGTCGGCGGCGCCGACGATGCGCCCGATATCGCGCAATACGTGGTGCCCGACATGATGGCGGCCCGTGCCAGCGAACTGATGCTGGGTGAGCGCAAGCTGGAAAACGTCGTGGTGGGCGCCACGCACCAGAAGGATGTGTGGCAGGCCAACATTGATGCGAAACAAATATCGGGCTATGTGACGTGGCTGGAAACGCCGTCCGGCCTGGGCAAGATGACGGCCCGCCTGTCGTCGCTGATCATCCCGGAATCGGCTGCCAACGAGGTGAAGAATTTGCTGGAAGGCAAGAGCGGCGCCCAATCGATCCCCTCGCTCGATATCGTTGCCGAGCAATTTGAGCTGTTCAACAAGAAGATTGGCCGGTTGGAGTTGCAGGCCTATAACACCATGGCGGCCGGCGGGCGCGAGTGGCGCGTGGGCAAGCTGCAACTGTCGAATCCCGATGGCGCCCTGAGCGGCAACGGCAAATGGGTCATCAAGGATGGGCAAAGCACGACCAGCCTGCGTTTCGGCCTCGATATCGTCGACGCGGGCAAGTTGCTCGACCGTTTCGGCTTTGCCGACACGGTGCGCCGCGGCAAGGGACGCCTAAGCGGCGACATCGCCTGGAATGGCTTGCCGTATTCGCTCGATATTCCCACCTTGTCCGGGCAGATCGAAATGAATGTGGAGTCGGGCCAGTTCCTGAAGCAGGATCCGGGCGCGGCCAAGCTGCTGGGCGTGCTCAGCCTGCAAGCCTTGCCCCGTTTGCTGAAGCTCGATTTCCACGACGTGTTTTCGGAAGGCCTGGCCTTCGACGGCATCACGGCCAACGCCAGCATCAAGCGCGGCGTGGTGAGCACCGACAACCTGAAGATGCATGGCGTGGCCGCCACCGTGCTGATGGACGGCACGGCCGATATCGCCAATGAAACGACGAACCTGCACGTGGTGGTGATCCCGGAATTCAACCTGGGCACGGGCCCCCTCGTGTACGCGCTGGCCGTCAATCCCGTGATCGGTCTGGGCAGTTTCCTGGCCCAGCTGTTCCTGCGCGCCCCCGTGATGAAGGCGCTGACTTACCATATGCGGATCGCCGGTCCATGGAAGGCGCCCGTGGTGACCAAGCTCGATGGTGGTAAATTGGAGCCTGTGGCCACGCCGGCAGCGGCGGCGCAGGACGCCGTGGCGAAATAGGCGCTGCGCGGCCAGTCGGCTGCCAGTACGAACGTAGAGGTGAGATGATGCATACAGTCGCAGCAATACAAATGATTTCTTCCCCTTCCGTGACAGACAACCTGGCCACGGCGCGCCGGCTGGTGGCGCAGGCCGCCGCCGGTGGCGCCGAGCTGGTGGTGCTGCCCGAATACTGGGCCATCATGGGCAAGCAGGAAACGGACAAGCTGGCCCACGCGGAACAGCCCGGCAATGGCCCCATCCAGGATGGCATGGCGCAGATGGCGCGCGAGCACGGCATCTGGCTGATCGGCGGCACCTTGCCCCTGATTTCTGGTCAGGAAGGCAAGGTCTTGAACACCACCCTCGTGTACGACCCGCAAGGCGCGCCGGCCGGCCGCTATGACAAGATCCATTTGTTCGGCTTTACGCGCGGCACCGAGTCGTACAATGAATCGCGCACCATCGTGCCCGGTGCGCAGGTGCGCTCGATCGAGATGCCGTTTGGCCGCGTCGGCCTGTCCGTCTGCTACGACCTGCGCTTCCCCGAGCTGTACCGCGCCATGGGCGATTGCGCGCTGATCGTCGTGCCGGCCGCGTTTACCCACACGACCGGCAGCGCCCACTGGGAAGTGCTGCTGCGCGCGCGCGCCATCGAAAACCAGTGCTATGTGTTGGCTTCGGCGCAGGGCGGACTGCACCCGAACGGCCGCCGCACCTGGGGCCACAGCATGCTGATCGACCCCTGGGGTGAAGTGAAAGCCGTGCTGCCCGAGGGCGAGGGCGTGGTCAGCGGCGAGATCGATCCGCTGTTTCTGGCTGGCGTGCGCGAATCGCTGCCTGCCCTGACTCACCGCACCATGTGAGAGTATCTGGCATGCGCTGCTGCGCGTCGCGCTGTGCGGCCATCAATCACTGCCGAGCGCTACGCTGCTGTCAGGCACTGTAAAAGAATTGAATTGTGAGAAAGAGCCATGACCCCATTTGAACCCAATCTGTCCAGCCTGGCCGTGGCGCGCGACATCCTGCTCACGCCGTTCGGCCTAGACGAAGACAAGCTGCTGAAAGCCCTGGGCACGATGTTTACGCACAAGGTCGACTATGCCGACCTGTATTTCCAGTCCACCAAGAGCGAGGGCTGGAGCCTGGAAGAGGGCATCGTCAAGACGGGCAGCTTTTCCATCGACCAGGGCGTGGGCGTGCGCGCCGTGTCCGGCGACAAGACGGCGTTTGCGTATTCGGACGACATTTCCGAGCGGGCCTTGCTGGAAGCGGCGGCGGCCACGCGCACGATAGCGCGCGTGGGCACCGGCAGAATCAAGATCGCGGGCCAGATGCAGCCGCAGGGCGGACGTTCCCTGTACCTGCCCAACGATCCGCTCGCCTCGCTCGACGCCACGGCCAAGGTGCAATTGCTTGAGCGCGTGGAAAAGATGGCGCGCGCGAAAGACCCGCGCGTGGTGCAGGTGATGGCGGGCCTGGCCGGCGAATACGACGTGGTGCTGGTGTTGCGCAGCGATGGCGTGCTGGCGGCCGATATCCGTCCGCTGGTGCGCGTCTCCGTGACCGTCATCGCCGAACAGAATGGCCGCCGCGAAACGGGCTCGTCCGGCGGCGGCGGACGTTTTGGCTATGATTACTTCAGCGACGCCGTGCTCGAGCAATATGCGGCCGACGCCGTCAATTCGGCGCTGGTGAACCTCGAGGCGCGCCCGGCGCCGGCCGGCCCCATGACCATCGTGCTGGGGCCGGGCTGGCCCGGCATCCTGCTGCATGAAGCCATCGGCCATGGCCTCGAAGGCGATTTCAACCGCAAGGGCTCGTCCGCGTTTTCCGGTCGCATCGGCGAACGGGTGGCGGCCAAAGGCGTCACCGTGGTCGATGACGGCACCCTGGCTGGCCGCCGCGGTTCGCTGAACATCGATGACGAGGGCAACCCCACGCAGTGCACGACCCTGATCGAGGACGGCATCCTGAAAGGGTATATCCAGGACACCATGAACGCGCGCCTGATGAAGATGCCCGTGACGGGCAATGCGCGCCGCGAATCGTTCGCCCACCTGCCCATGCCGCGCATGACGAATACGTATATGCTGGGCGGCGACAAGGATCCGGGCGAGATCCTCGCCTCCGTGAAAAACGGCTTGTATGCCGTCAACTTCGGCGGCGGACAGGTCGATATCACGAACGGCAAGTTCGTGTTTTCGGCCAGCGAAGCGTACATGATCGAAAACGGCAAGCTCAGCTACCCCGTGAAGGGCGCCACCCTGATCGGCAATGGCCCGGACGTGCTCAACCGCGTCTCCATGATCGGCAACGACATGCGCCTCGATGCGGGCGTGGGCGTGTGCGGCAAGGAAGGGCAGAGCGTGCCCGTGGGCGTGGGGCAGCCGACCCTGCGCCTGGACGGCATTACCGTTGGCGGCACGGCCTGATCGTCCCCCGACACTTCCAGGCCAACCTGATTGTCGGATTACGCCCTCCGGGCTAATCCGACCTGCTTTTTCTGACATTGCGCTCGCGTAGGTCGGGTTGGCGCACAGCGCGTAACCCGACACCACCACCGGCCGCGCCAATGCCGTCACCGGATTGCTCGTGGCGGCCCCTGCTAATCCGACCTACGCGTCTCTCCCCGTTTCTCAGAATTTGTATTTCACCCCCGCGCTGAAAAACCGGCCCGCCGCGCCCGCGTAGTCGAGCGGGTTGTAGCCCGTGGCGCCATATGTGAGCGGGTCGAGCGGGGCGATCTTGTCGAACAGGTTTTGCACCGTCGCAAACACTTCCAGCTTGGGCGTGGCCAGCCAGCGGGCCGTCAGGTCCACCGTGGTGAACGAGGCGATGCGGCAGCCACGCGGTGCATCCGTGCCATCGGCGAAATGCGTGGCGCAGCCGTCCGGGTCATTCTTGAACAGTATGTTGTCGAGCGGCGCGCGGTAGTTGACGTTGGCCGAGACGCGCCAGTTCTGGCGCTCCCAGGTGGCGCCCAGGTTGATCCTGTCGTCGGGCGTGCCCATGCAGTTTGAGATGTCGCAATTGCCATGCGTGCCGGCAAAATCGCGCTGCGTGCCATCCTGCTCCGTGCGCAGCCACTTGTACAAATGCGTCCACTTCAGGTCGAACACCAGGTTGCCGTAATCGCCGCCCAGGTTGAAGCGCTGGCGCGCGTCGATGTCGATGCCGCGCACCGTCGTTTGCGCCGAATTCACATAGTTGGCCAGCACGGCTGTGATGGCGCCCGGATCGCCGGGAATGCCGGTCGCCGTCGACGGGTCGCGCGCCACATGGCCTTCGGCAATGGCCGTGTCCGTTTGTTCCTGGTTGATTTCGTTCTTGCGGCGGATTTGCCACAGGTCGACGGAAATGCTGCTGCGCGGCAGCGGGTCCCACACGGCGCCCACGGAATAGCTGCGCGAGCGCTCGGGCGACAGGTTCGGGTTGGGCGAGGTGATGACGGCGATCGACGCCGGGTCGCAGGCGGCTGCCACGCCCAGCGCGCAGCGCGCGGGATCGCTGGCAGTGGCGAATGCGGCCAGGCCGCCGACGCCGTTTTCCGCCGCGCTGGGGGCACGGAAACCCTTGGCGAAGGTGCCGCGCAAGGCCAGTTCGCGCACCGGCGTCCATTTCACGCCCACTTTCGGCGTGTAGGAGTTGCCCACATCGGTGAAATGGTCGGCGCGCAGGGCGCCCGACAGTTCCACGCTTTTCAGGACGGGCGCCAGTACCTCGGCATAGATGGCCGAGGCGTTGCGGCTGCCCTTGTAGGCGGAATAGCCGAGGCCGATGATATTGCCCCGCTCGGTGCCCGTGGTGGGCTTGAGTTCCGTCGACTCGTGGCGGAACTCGGCGCCCACGGCCAGGCCCAGGGCACCGCCGTCGAGCTTGCCTACTTCGCGGCTGGCCTTGAAGTCGATCTGTGCGATATGCGTCTTGGCATCGTTGGAAATGCGCGGCGACAGGGCCGCGTACAGGGCGGCCGAATTGAGTCCCGCATTTTCGGCGATGCGCCACACGCTGCCGGCCGGCAGGGCGGCGTAGGCGGGATTCTGGCTGGCGAGGGCCACGTTGGCGGCCGTCGGGTTGAGCAGGGCAAAGGCCACGTCGCGCTGCAGATAGCCGTCCAGATCGTTCGATACCCTGTTTTGCGAGTACAGCAGGGCGCTGTCGATGTCCCAGCCCGCCACCGTGCCCTTGATGCCGGCGACAAAGCGCGTGAACGTCGAATCGACTTGCGACAGGCGCGGGCCGACATCGGCCGCCAGGTAACGCAGTCGCGCGGCCGTGCCGAAATACGGGTTGTCCGGGTGGCTGGCGCCCAGCGACACGCCCGCATTGCTGACGGGGCCGCCCGGAAAACCCACCGAGCCGCTGATGCCCGACGGCGTGGTGGCGGAGTTCGATTCACTGTGATAGACGTTCAGTTCGACATAGGTTTGCAGGGCCGGCGTCAGCTGCCAGGCGCCGCGGCCGAAGAAATTGACGTTCTTCTGCTTCGGCTGGATCTGGCCATATTGCTGGGCGGCATCGGTGAGGCAGCCGCCGCCCGGGTCGCCCTGCGGGTGACTCGTGAAGTTGCCGCAGGCGGCGCCGGGAAAGGTGCGCGTAAAGCCCGCGCCGGCCAGGTTGCCGCGGTTGTAGTAGTCGAGCGTGTCGGGGTTGCGCACATTGCCGTTGACGGCGCTGCCGGCCGCGTTGTTGGTGGTGATGGCGCCCGCGCCGCTGAGGGTTTCCTGCGCGCTGAAGCCCAGGTCGCGCAAGTCGCTGCGGCCGACGGCGCCGCGGCCGGCCCGGTCGCGGTTCCAGATGGCGGCCTTTTCGCTGTATTCGAGGTTCAGCAGCACGTTGTAGCGGTCGCGGTCGATGTCGCCGAAACCGTGCGTGATGGCGGCGCGCGCGTCGCGCCCATCCCATTCCTTGGTCTTGCCGTAATTGCCCTTGATGGCCGTGCCCTGGTAGTCGCGCCGCAGGATCACGTTGACGACGCCGGCGATCGCATCCGAACCGTAGATGGCCGAGGCGCCATCCTTGAGGATTTCCACTCTTTCCACGGCTTCCAGGGGAATGATGTTCAGGTCGGCAAATACTTTCTGGCCATCGTCGGCCAGGCCGTACGGCGCCACGCGCCGACCGTTCAGCAGCACCAGGGTCGAGGCCGTGCCGAGGCCGCGCAGCGACACGCCGGAGGCGCCGGCGGCGAAGCCGTTGCCGAAGGTGGTGGGCACGGAGCCCTGGTTGTCGACGGCCAGGGTTTGCAGCAGTTCGGCCACGCTGGACTTGCCCGATTTTTCAATATCGGCCGCGTTCAGCGTCTGCACGGCCGATGCCGTTTCAGCTTGCGCGCGGCGGATGTTCGAGCCGGTGATTTCCACGCGTTGCAGGGGGGCGGGCGCGGCATTGTCCTGCGCCAGGACGGGTAGGCTCAGCAATGCACTGGCCAGCGCCAGGCCCAGGCGCGGTGGTGAAAAGGCGGCGGACGGTAAGGATGGTGTAGGCATCATGCGGTTCTCCGGAAAAGGTCAGGCAGTCAAAGAGATCATCAATACGTCCTTGAGTTTTGTCCGTGCGGCGACGCCGGGATTAGATCTAGATCAATGAGTGCGCCGCTTGTCGTCGATAGAATGGCTGGCGTGGCGTGGCTGCCACGACGGGCACAGCGGTGGCGCCCGGATTCAGATGCACGGCGCGGGTTCACAGCGAGATTCACCGCGCGCAACTTTTTATGCTTTTTTGCGTGTTGTGCAGTGTAAAACGGCAGCAGCATGCGGCTTTGCCGACAAATATGCTTGCCAACCCTTGCAATTTAGGTTTATAGTCAGCCATCACTCAGGGATGACTCGCATGTTCGCTCGCCACTTTTTTACCGCTTATTTTTACTTTAGCAATTCCAACCCAAAGGCGGTGGAGTAGCGGACGGTTCACGTAGCAGCAAAAACGAGATCCCAGCAAATTCTAAAAAACCGCCACTGATGGCGGTTTTTTTTTACCCAGATGTTTTACCCTTGTTCAAATTTTGGAGAAAATGATGCCCCGCACCGATGATTTGCGTATTCGCGAAATGAAGGAATTGACTCCGCCGTCCCACCTGATCCGCGAATTTGCCTGCTCAGAACAAGCCGAACAGACCGCCGCCAGTGCGCGCATCGCCCTGCACCGCATCCTGCATGGCCAGGACGACCGCCTGATGGTGGTCATCGGGCCTTGCTCCATCCACGACACCAAGGCAGCCATGGAATATGCGCGCCTGCTGGTCAAGGAGCGCACGCGTTTCGCCGGCGAACTGGAAATCGTCATGCGCGTGTACTTCGAAAAGCCGCGCACCACGGTGGGCTGGAAGGGCTTGATCAACGATCCGTACATGGACAACAGCTTCCGCATCAACGACGGCTTGCGCATGGCGCGTGAACTGTTGCGCGACATCAATGAGTTGGGCTTGCCTGCCGGTACCGAATTCCTCGACGTGATCAGCCCGCAATACATCGCCGACCTGATCAGCTGGGGCGCCATCGGCGCGCGCACCACGGAGTCGCAGGTGCACCGCGAACTGGCGTCGGGACTGTCCTGTCCGGTCGGCTTCAAGAATGGCACGGACGGCAACGTGAAAATCGCCGTGGAAGCCATCAAGGCCGCCTCGCAGCCGCACCATTTCCTCTCCGTTACGAAGGGCGGCCACTCGGCCATCGTCTCGACCAATGGCAATGAGGATTGCCACATCATCTTGCGCGGCGGCAAGACGCCGAACTACGACGCGGCCAGCGTGGACGACGCCTGCAAGGCCATCGCCGCGCAAGGCCTGGCGGCGCGCCTGATGATCGACGCCTCGCATGCGAACAGCTCGAAAAAACCGGAAAACCAGATCCCCGTGTGCGCCGATATCGCCAGCCAGGTGGCGGCGGGCGATGGCCGCATCGTTGGCGTGATGGTGGAATCGCACCTGGTGGCCGGCCGCCAGGATTTGATTCCAGGCAAGGAATTAATCTACGGCCAGTCCGTCACGGATGGCTGCATCGACTGGAGCGCCAGCGTGGCCGTGCTGGAAAACCTGGCGGCTGCCGTGAAACAGCGCCGCTTGCAGGGCGACGCGGAATAAAGCGTGCGCGGCATGAAAAAAAGCCCGGAAAGCTAAGCTTTCCGGGCTTTTTCAATTCTCAGCTCACAGTCAGCTTAGAACTTGTAGGAACCGCTCAGGTAGAACTGGCGGCCCAGGGCGCTCGAGTACGATGGGTTGTAGCCCACTTGATGCGAACCCGTGTTGCGCAGGGTGAATGGCGGGTTGCGGTCGAACAGGTTCAGGATGCCGCCCGTGATTTCCACGTTCTTCAGCGGACGGTAAGCCGTCTGGAAGTCGAACGTGGTGTAGCTCGGCACTTCCAGCTGGATGCCATAGCATTCGCCAGGGCTGCCGGCCACGATGACGGCGCAGTCGTCGACCGTCTGTTCCTTGTCCGTGTAGCCATTGCGGTAGCTGGCGCTCAGCGTATGCGTGAACTTGGCCGTCTCATACGTGGTGCTGGCGCGGATGATGTTGCGGAAGCTGACCTTGTCGTTCGAACCGTAGCGGTTCAGGCTGGTTTCCCATTGATCATCGGTGCCTGGCGTCGTGTAGCGCGAACGCAGCAGATAGGTACCCATCAGACGGCTCGTCAGGCGACCGTCCAGCAGCTTCATCTTGTGGGTGAAGTCATAGTCGATACCGCGGTTTTCCACTTTGCCGATGTTGATCGGCAGCAGTTTGATGGCCAGCACGTCCTTGCCCGTCGAGCTGATGTGCTTGGTGGTGAACAGGTTGGCGTACTTGGCTGGATCGTTGAAGATCAGGCCTTCCGACACGGCCGTCACCTGGTCGCGGATTTCCACGTTCCACAGGTCGAACGACATCGACAGGCTGTCGATCGGCTCGAACACGGTGCCGATGCTCCACTGTTTCGACGTTTCCGGCTTCAGGTCGGGATTGCCGCCCTGGAAGGCTTCGAATTGCTGGCGTCCCACGCCGCTGCAATAGCTGGCCAGCGGGTGACCGGCCATGCCGTTGGCTGCCGTCAATGGGCATTGATAGTTACCACCGGTAACGCCCCAGTCTTCCAATGGACCGGCGATTTCCTGCATGCTGGCGGCGCGGAAGCCGGTGCCGGCAGCGGCGCGGAACATCAGGTTCTTGGCGGCCGAGTACTTGCCGCTGACTTTCCAGGTGGTGGCGTTTTCTTTCTTGCCCACGGTCTTGCCCGTCAGCTTGTCATCGATGGCGCCGATCTGGTCATAACGCAGCGAGCCCGTCATTTCCAGTTTCTTCGAGATCGGCAACATCAGTTCGGCATACGCGCCGGCGTTGTCGCGCGCATATTCGCTGTCGACTTGCGGATTGTCAAACAGGATCTGCGCCTGCTTGGCGACGTTCGCCTGTTGCACCTTGTACGAGGTGTTGCGGTAGTCGGCGCCGACACCCAGCATGGCTGTGCCGCCTGGCAGCGAGAAGACAGGACGCGAAGCGCGGCCGTCGATGCCCTTCATTTCCACGGTTTGCGTGTTGTAGGTGCCGCTGAAGCCGGTGCCCAGCAAGGCCTGGCGCATGGCATCGGGCATGGCGCCGACAGGGTAGGCGAACGGGTCGATATTGCCGGCGGCCACTTGCGCGTCAAACTTGTCCGACAGCGGGAAGCCGCTCACGTAATCTTGCGTCTGCTTGTTTTTCGAGTACGTCACCGCCGAGTTGATATCCCAGCCGAATGCGTTGCCGTCGATGCCGGCGACGATGTGGGTGGCCTTGGTGCCATAGTCGTACACGCGGTTGCCCATTTCCGACAGGCGGTATTTGGCGATGGCGCCCGTGGCGTTGGCCAGTTGCTCGGGCGTCAGGCCCGGTGCCAGGTATTTATTGAACAGCGGCGAGCCGACGGGGACCGAGAAATCGGCCGGGTACGGCGCGATGCTGGCGATGATGCGCGCTTCCGTGTAGGCCAGGTCATAGAAGCCCTGGAAGCCGGTATTGCCCAGCTTGACGCTACCGGAGCTGAACAGCGAGTCGCGCTTCGATTCCGGATTGATTTCGATGGTCGACGGCGAATCGAAATAGCAGTTGCCGTCGCCATAGAAGTCCATATTGCTGGCGGCGCATTTGCCGCCGTTGGCCCGCGCATACGGATTTATGTTGACGCTGTCCACGTACGGTTTTTGGGTGTCTGGATTGATCACCAGATTGCCGTTCGCATCGGTGCGGTTGTAATCGACGGTGGCGTTGGCCGGCGCGGAGCGCGAGGAACCGTTGATGAATTGCAGTGCCTTGCCGGTCTTCGGATCGTTGAAATTGATGATGCCGCTCTTGGCGAAGCTGCGCTGCGATGCTTTCAGCGATTTTTGTTCGTCGTGGCTGGCCGACACGAAGATGCTGTAGCCGTCGTCGTCGATGTCGCCGAAGCCCTTGCTGATCGAGAACGAGTTGCTGGCGCCGCCCGATTCTTCAGGACGCGAGTACTTGGCATTGATTTCCAGCGGCGATGCGCCTTTTTTCAGGATGAAGTTGACCACGCCGGCGATGGCGTCGGCGCCATACAGGGCCGAGGCGCCGTCGGT
This sequence comes from Janthinobacterium sp. SUN118, assembly GCF_030397695.1. Classification (NCBI taxonomy): domain Bacteria; kingdom Pseudomonadati; phylum Pseudomonadota; class Betaproteobacteria; order Burkholderiales; family Oxalobacteraceae; genus Janthinobacterium; species Janthinobacterium sp. SUN118. Next base: position 169,098 of record NZ_JAPUBV010000003.1, read on the forward strand.
CAGCACTTCCACGCGTTCGATGGCCGACAGCGGAATCGAATTCAGGTCGATGGTGGTGCCCGAATTGGACGGCGCAATGCGGCGGCCGTTCAGCAGCACCAGCGTGTAGGCTGCGCCGATATCGTGGATCGACGCCGTGGTGACGCCGCCGCCGCCGCCGCCGACCGAATCGGCGGCCACGGAGAAGCCCTGCATCGCGGGGATTTGCTGGATGAAATCGGTGACCGTGCTGACGCCGGTTTTCTTGATGTCTTTCTGGTTGAACGATTGCACCGGCAGCGACGCTTCCGAAGCGATGCGCTTGATGCTCGAACCCGTGACTTCCACGCGCTGCATGGTGCCATCCGTTGTTTCTTGCGCATACGCTGCATGCATACCCAGGGCGATACCGCCAGCAAACATCAGGCGCAGCGAACGCGACATTACATTTTCTATCATCATCTGAAATTCCTTGTTATTGTGATAAAGATGGCATTTATTTTGAAATAACTTGTTGCTCACCAACAATTTATTTGCCACTTTCAAATTCCACCAATGAAAATTCTGTAAATTTTCAGGGTCCTCATCAAAACATTCGCGATTCAGATTGTCAATTTCGTGCAGACTTTTTGGACGAAATGCAACAAATTGCTATTTTTTTTGCATTACTTCAGGAATAAAATATCGTGAACACTTGTCAGCCATGCTCAGGCGGGTAAAATAAAACGGCGCACATCATCGCTGATGGCGCCGCTTTTAGCCTGGCTGGCACACGCTTGCCAGCGCTGCCTTGTTTCATTGCTTTCCTGCCGATTTTCCCCTAGAACGTATAGCTGCCGCGCAGGTAGTACGCGCGACCGACCGGGTCCGTATAGCGCGGGTCATAGCCTTTCTGGAACAGCGTGCCCTGGTTCGAGAACGGCGGTTCCCTGTCCAGCAGGTTCTTCACGCCCGCCATCAGCAGCAAGCCGCGCCACGCATAGCTGGCCGACACGCCCAGCAGGCTGTACGACGACACGTCGTGCCGGTACTGCGGCGCCACCTGGTTCTGGTCTGTGTAGCGCGACTTGAACGATTGCGACACGGTCGCGCCCCAGTTGCCCTTGCGCCAGTTCAGCGCCGCCGTATGTTTCCAGCGGAATACGGGGTTGTTGTCCGCATAGCGGCCCACGTTGGCGATGAATTCCCCGCCGCGCTCGTTCTGGTAGTCATACTTGCGGGTCCAGGTGCCGTCCACGGACAGGCTGACATTGCCAAACGCGCCGCGCCCCAGGCGGGCATTCAGGCTGACGTCGATGCCGTCGGTTTTCACTTCGCCGAGGTTGTCGTTCAGGTCGAGAATCGCATACGGCGAGCCATCGGGATTGCGCAGGAACAAGGCCTTGTACTTTTCGTAGTTGCCGAAGATCGATTGTTCCGGCAGCGCGGCGATCTTGTCCTTCAAGTGGATGTTCCAGTAATCGATGGCAACGGTCACTTCCTTGACCGGTTCCAGCACCACGCCGACGGCGAAGGTAGTGGATTTTTCCGGCTTCAGCTTGTCATTGCCGCCTTGCAGCTTGAATTGCTGCAAGTCGCAGTCGCGCAGGGGATTGGCGCCCGGCTGCGGCACGCCGCCCGGACACAGGATGGGGTCGTCATAGGAATCATTGGTGTCGTTGCGCGATGGCGGCGCATTCTTTTCAAACAAGGTGGGCGCGCGGAAACCCGTGCTGGCCGAGCCGCGCAGCACCAGCGCGCTGCTGGCCTGGTAGCGCACGGCCAGCTTCGGATTGGTGGTGCTGCCCACGTCGCTGTAATGGTCGAAACGGCTTGCCAGCTGCACTTCCAGGTCCTGCAGCAGGGGCAAGTTGAGTTCGCCGAAGACGGCTGCGATGGTGCGCGAGCCGCTCTTCGACAGCGAACCGGACAAGCCTGAACTGGCGGCCTGGCCGGCGATGTCGCGATTCACGTTGAAGTTGGCCCGTTCGCGCCGCCATTCGGCGCCGAGCGCGAGCGCCAGCGCTCCGCCGGCCAGCGGCATCAGCTCGCGGCTGCCCTTGATGTCGATGCCCGTGGTGGTGACCCTGGCATTCTGCACTTCGCCGCGCAGGGCGGTACTGTCGAGGTAAGACTTGCCGGCCGCGTCCTGCAGGCCGAACGGATTCAGGATGCCGTTCAGTACGCCGGCGGCAAAACTCGCGTCCTGTACATAGCCGCCCGTAAATTGTTCCGACGACTTGCTGATCGCATGGCTGAGGCCAGTCCTGTAATCCCAGCGGGCCAGTTCGCCTTCCAGCGCCAGCACCAGGCGGTCGGCCTTGCCGTGCGAATCGATCTGGCGCTGGCCCGCCTCGACGGGCCGCCAGTTGACGCTCAGGGGCTGGCCCGACAGGCCCGGCTGGGCCGGCACGCCGCCCGCGTTGCCCGGATAGTATTTGCTGCTGGCAGGCAGGCTCAGGGCCGTCTGCGGCGGCGGCGCCGTGCGCGCCTTGACCTTGTTTTCCGCATGCAAATATTCGACGCTGGCAAGGTGGCCGCCACCGAGCTTGAAGGCGCCCTTGCCGAAGACGGCCAGCTGCTCCTGCGCGGGCAGGTCGTCGATCTGGCGCGTGTAATCCTGGCGGCAAGTGCCGTTGGCCGGCACCGCCGGCACCGACAGCGGCGGCAGGCAGCCGCTGGCCGCAGAGGGATTGCCGGCCAGGCCAGCGCCGCCGTTGGCGGCCGCATCGAAATAATTGCCGGGGAAAGTCGTGCCGCTGGTAATCGACAGGCCGCGCGCGGGAATGACGCCGGTCTGCGAGAAGGCGCGGTCTTGCGAGGTCAGCACTTGTTGCTTGTGGTAATCGGCCACGCCGAACAGGTTGTAGCCATCCGCGTCGAGCTGGCCGACGCCCGTCGACAGGTTGAGCCGGTGTTCGTCGGCGCCCTTGTGCTGGGGCGCGATGACCTCGGCCGTGACAGTCGTCGCGTTGACGGAGCGCCTGGTGATGAAGTTGATGACGCCGCCGATGGCGTCCGTGCCGTAGATGGCCGAGGCGCCGTCGCGCAGCACTTCGACGCGCTCGAGGGCGGCAAGGGGGATGATGTTCAGGTCGACGCTGGCGCCGTCGTAAGGATGGTTGGCGATGCGCCGGCCATTGAGCAGGACCAGGGTCTTGTCGCCGCCCAGGCCGCGCAAGTCGGCACTGGCCTGGCCGCCCGTGGGCAAGCCGCTGGTATTGCCGCCGACGGCATTGCCGCTGCCCATGCTCGACGCATTCGCGGGGATCTTGCCGAGCACTTCCTGCGCCGTCGTCAAGCCTTGTTTGGCGAAGTCCTCGGCCTTGAAGATGGACAGCGGCGTCGCCGTTTCCGCGACGAGCCGCTTGATCGAGGAACCGGTGACTTCGACGCGCTGCATGGCGGGCGCCCCGCCGGCGGCGCCGCTGTCCTGCGCCATGGCCGCATGGCCATGCGCGCCGAGCAAGGCTGCGCACAGCAGGCGCAAGGTGGGGGAGGGGCTGCGGGGTTGCATCATCTGACACTCCTGTGGCGTGGTCATGGCCAAGTGGCCTGCAAGGGAGTTTTACAGGCGCGCAGCAGCTCAGGTTTGCGCTGGCACAAGCAGTGTGTGGATGAGCGGGCGCGCGCCACAGTCGCGGACGAAAAAAAAGGCGGTGATTGCTCACCGCCCCGCGTCATGACGGCTGTGCCGGCTTAGAAGAACTTGTAGCTGGCGCCCAGTTTGAAGTAGCGGCCGATGGCGCCGCTGGCATCCATCGGGTTGTAGCTCATGCCGCCGTAGGTCAGCGGATCGAGCGGCGCGATCTTGTCGGTCACGTTGTTGATCGAGGCATACAACTGCAACTGCTTGCTGTAGTTCCAACGCGTCGACAGGTCGAGCGTGGTGAACGAGGCCAGTTTGCAACCGTTCGGCGCCGGCGTGCCGTTGGCCAGCTTGGAAGCGCATGGGTCGCCTTCAAACTTGATATTTTTCATATCCGAACGGTAGTTCACGATGCCGCTGAGATTCCAGTTGCCCAGGTCCCACGAGCCGGTGACATTGATCTTGTCCTTCGGCGTGCCGGCGCAGTTTGACGTATCGCAATTGCCATGCGTGCCGGCGAACTGGTAGCGCACGGTGGAGGATTCTGCGCGCACCCACGACGCGATATGCGTCCACGTCATGCCGAACGTGGCGCGGCCGTATTCGCCCAGGCGCACGCGCTGCTTGACGTCCAGGTCGATACCCTTGATCTCCGTGAAGCTGGAGTTGCGGTACGGTGCCTTGGTGATCAGCAAGGTGCCCGTGTTCGGCGTGACGACGCCATTGATGGTCAGGTTGTTGTCGGCGCGGATGGCCGTCGGCAGGGCCGCCGCTTCGTTGTACGGCAGCGGGTTGATCTCGTTTTCACGCTTGATCTTCCAGCCATCGAGCGACAGGCTGGTATCGTTGAACGGATCCCATACCAGGCCCAGCGTGTAGCCCTTGGATTTTTCCGGCTTCAGGTTCGGGTCGCCGATCTTGACGGCCGCCACTTGCAGTTCGCAGTCGCTGGCATTGGCGCCAGGCAATTGCTTGCCACCTGGGCAGCGCACGGGATCGCTCACGGTCGAGGTGCCGGTCGATTGCGAATTGGCGTTGCTTTCGGCCGGTCCCGGTGCGCGGAATCCTTCCGAATACGTGCCGCGCAAGGCGAAGGTTTTCAGCGGCGTCCACTTGGCGCCCAGTTTCGGCGTCGTCGACGAGAAGCGGTCGTATTTGTCGTAGCGCAAGGCCGCCGACAGTTCCACCGTCTTGATCACAGGCGCCAGTACTTCCAGGAACACGGCCGATACCTTGCTGTCGCCCTTGGCGGCCACATAGCTGGAGTTGATCGAACCGTTTTCCGTGCCCGACAGCGATGGATTGTCGAGCTTGTCGCGACGGTGTTCTGCGCCCACGGCCAGGCCCATGGCGCCGCCCGGCAACTGCATCAGCTCGCGCGATGCCTTGAAGTCGATGATGTCGAGCTTGGTCGTGGAATCGGAGGTGGCGTTCGTCACCATGGCCGCGTACAGCGACGCCGGATTCTTGCCCGCCTGCGCGCCGATGTAGTACGGGAAATATTGGCTGTTCGGATTGCCCAGCGCGTCCTTGACGACGGCCATGTTGAGCATGTTGCTGTAGTCGAGGTGCAGCTTCGATTCCGAGTGCGTATAGCCGGCATCGTAATCCCAGCCCATGGCATTGCCCTTGACGCCGAGCACGATGCGGTTGAACTCGTTGTTGGCCTTGCGCGTGCTCGCGCCCACGTCGAAGGCCTGGTAGCGCACGCGCACCGGCACGCCGTACGGGTTTTGCGGATGGTTGGCGGCCAGCACGATGGTCGTGCCGGCGCCGGAACCGTAGTTGATGACGCCGGTCGGACTGCCGGCATTGGGCGGGAAGGCGATGGTGGGCGTGATCGACGGCGGGATCAGGGTGAAGGCCGTATCGCGCTTCGAGTAGCCCGCTTCCGCATACACCTGGGTGTCGGCGTTGACTTGCCATGTGCCGCGCGTGTACAGGTTGACCGATTCGATCTTCGGCTGCATCGAGCGGAACTGGTCGTGATGCCACAGGCAGCCGCCCTTCGGATCTTGCGGCGAGGACGAGGACAGGGCGGAGCAGCCGGGCAGGGCCACGTAATTGTTGGTGACGGGATCGCGGATCAGGCCGACCGGCGAGGCGTTCGCATCGTTGGTGCCGTTGATGTAGCCGCCGGCGAACTGGGTGTTGATCGCATAGCCATACGGACGCAGGTCGCCCTTGCCTATCCATTTGCGGTCGGAGCGGTCCTTGTTCATCAGCATGTCCGACTTCGTGTATTCGGCATTGATGACGAAGTTGTATTTATCCGTGTCCAGGTTGCCCTTGCCGAAGGTTAGCGAAGCGCGGTGCTGCTTGGCGTCGCTGTCGCCGGATATGCCCGTGTCGCCTTTCAGGGTCAGGCCTTCGAAATCCTTGCGCAGGATGATGTTGACCACGCCGGCGATGGCGTCTGCGCCATACGTGGACGAGGCGCCGTCCTTGAGGATCTCGATGCGTTCGACGATCTGCATCGGCACGGTGGACAGGTCGGTAAAGCTTTTCTGGCCATCGTCGGCGCGCGCGAACGGCGCCATGCGGCGGCCATTGAGCAAGACCAGGGTCGAGGTGGCGCCCAGCCCGCGCAGCGAGATGGCCGTGGAGCCGGCCGCGAAGCCGTTGCCGAAGCCCGTCGGCAGCGAGCCGGCGCCATCGGCGGTCAGGGTTTGCAGGTATTCGGCCACGGTGGCCTTGCCTGATTTCATCAGGTCGTCGCGGGTGATCACCTGCACCGGCGATGCCGTCTCCGCCGTGGCGCGCTTGATGCTCGAGCCGGTAATTTCCACGCGTTGCACATTGGCGTCTTGCGCCATTGCCGGCGCAGCCATCAGGCCCAGGCTGACCGCTGCCACGCTGCCCGAAAACATCAGGCGCACGGAGCGGGACATAACTGTTTCCATCATCATTCTCAGAACTCCGAAAAGTACGCTCGGCTGGCCGTCCTGCGGCGCAACCGCGCTGGTCTAAAAAAGATTGCTGCGTCGGCAATCGCTGTGGCGAATGCGGCAAATGTGAATTGCCGCCACTGATATGACCATTTGCCGTGAAACCTTGTCAACGCGCACATGTGACCTTTCATCATGGAAACAACAGTGTTTTTTCTCATGTTGCGGTGTTTCGTAATTAGTAATTATGCAAATGTTGCGTTGCGATATACGCTTTCCTCCGCGCGCCGACCATCGCCGCCATTCGCGACCGTCCCGGTTTCTGTCAGGCGGCCTCATCTGTGTATCGGCACCGTCATGTTGCAGTGCGCAAAATAAGCCGGGCGATACGGGCGGCTGTTGCCGCACGCCATGGAAGTGCCGCGGCTTTTTGCCCGGCGCGCAAAATATGCGTTATCGTTACGCCTTTTTCAGCGCGCCTGCGCAGCGGCGCCGCTACCTGGAAACAAGGCACAGATCTTGCGAGGATGGACTGGTTTTGGCGGTGGACTCCTGTATCCCAGGGGGAAGCCAGTACAAGCGCACCAATACGGTGCGACAGATAATCGAGATGAAGGGTATTACATGAAGTTACCATGGATGCGGCGCGTGGCGCTGCTCGCCTGCCTGGCCACCCTGCCGCTGGCGGCCACTGCCGTTGACGCTGCCTCCGCGGCAGCGCCGGTCAAAACCTTGCGCTATATCCTGCCGGCCGCCGAGACGGGCTTCGATCCGGCCACCGCGCGCGACCTGTATTCGAACCACATCACGCAGGCCGTCTTCGACACCCTGTACACCTATGATTACCTGGCGCGCCCCGTCAAGGTGGTGCCTGGCGCGGCGGCGGCCATGCCGGAAGTGTCGGCCGACGGCAAAACCTATACCATCCGCCTGAAAAAAGGCATCCTGTTCACGCCCGACGCCGCGTTCGGCGGCAAGCGCCGCGAGCTGACGATGGCCGATTACGTCTATTCGTGGAAGCGGCTGTTCGATCCGCGCCTCGCGTCGCCGCACAGCTGGTTGTTCGAAGGCAAGGTAGTGGGCCTGGACGACCTGGCGAAGGACGCGGCCAAGTCGAACAAGCTCGACTACAGCAAGAAAGTTGCCGGCCTGGAAATCCTCGACCCGTACACCCTGCGCATCTCGCTGACCAAGACCGATTTCAATTTCCCCATGATCCTCGCCTACGTGCCGACGGCCGCCCTGGCGCGCGAAGTGGTGGAAAAGTATGGCGACGTGAAGGGCGAAGTGGGTTCCAATCCCGTCGGCACCGGCTACTACACGCTCGGTGAATGGACGCGCGGCAACCGCATCGTCCTGAACCGCAACCCGCAGCACCTGCCGGAAACGTGGAATTTCATGGCCGGCGACGATCCGGACGACCAGCGCATCGTGCGCCAGATGCAGGGCAAGCGCATTCCCGCCATCGACCGCATCGAAATTTCCGTGATGATCGAAGACCAGTCGCGCTGGCTGTCGTTCCAGAGCGGCGGCACGGACGTGTTCTGGCTCGATGGCCCGCTGGCGCCGAAAGCGCTGCTGAACGGCAAGCTGCGTCCCGAGCTGGCGGAGAAGGGCGTGCAACTGTCACGCTTGCTGGATCCGGAAATCAGCTATTACTACTGGAACATGGAAGATCCCGTGCTGGGCGGCTTCGGCAAGGAAAAGATCGCGCTGCGCCGCGCGATTGCCATGGCGCACAATATCGACGAAGAAATCCGCATCATCTGGAATGGCCAGGCCAAGCGCCTCGACTATCCGATCCCGCCCGGCGTCGTCGGCTACGATCCGCACTACAAATCGCTGCTGCAATACGATCCCGTGCTGGCGAACAAACTGCTGGACAAGTTCGGCTACAAGAAGGGCGCCGACGGCTGGCGTACCTTGCCAGACGGCAAGCCGCTGCTGATACGCTACGCGTCGCGCAACGAAGCCAATGGCGTGCTGCAGGCGGAAATGTGGCGCAAGACCTACAACTCGCTGGGCATCCGCATGGAAAACGACCGCATGATCTTTTCCGACATTTTAAAAACGGAAAAGCAGTGCAAGATGCAGACGCGCACGGCGCCATGGCTGGCCGATTACCCGGACGGCGACAACTTCATGCAGCTGTTTTATGGCCCGAACACGCACCAGAACAACAATGGCTGCTACCAGGATCCGGAATACGACAAATGGTATGCGGCCAGCCAGGCCATGCCGGCCAGCCCCGAGCGCGACGAGCTGTTCCACAAGATGGCGCGCCGCCTGGAAGTCAATGCAGGCGCCCTGATCGGCTACGCGCGCTACCGCAACATGCTGGCGCAAAAGACGGTGCAAGGCTACAAGAAGCACCCGATCCTGTTCCAGGAATGGGCGTATATGGATATCGACAGCAGCGCTGCGCCAGTGGCGCCTGCTGCCGACCCCGCTAAAAAATAAGCGCAGCTTATAACGACAAGGAATCATTATGTTTGCTTATATCCTGCGCCGCCTGTGGCAGATGCTGCCCACCATGCTGGGCGTGGTCTTGCTGGTGTTTATCCTGTTCAACTGGGTGGGCGGCGACCCCGCCTACATCCTGGCCGGCAAGATGTCTAGTGCGGAAAGCATCGCCAACATCCGCCGCCAGCTCGGCGTCGACCAGCCATACTATGTACAGCTGTGGATCTTCATCAAGCAGATCGTCACGTTTGATTTCGGCCAGAGCTGGGCCACGGGCGAATCCGTGTCGCACATCATCACTTCGCGCCTGGGCCCGTCGATGATGGTGCTGATCCCGCTGACCGTGCTGGAAACCTTCTTTGGCGTGGCGCTGGCGCTGGCCATCGCCTTCGTGCGCGGCTCGCTGACGGACCGCGCCGTCATGATCGCCTGCACGGTGGGCATGTCGATTTCCATCCTCGTCTACATCATCGTCTTCCAGTACGGCTTTGCCTACAAGCTGGGCCTGTTCCCCGTGCAGGGCTGGGGCGACAGTTTCTGGGAAAACCTGCTGCGCTATTCCACCTTGCCGATCCTGATCGGCCTGGCCGTCTCCATCGCGCCCACGCTGCGCCTGTTCCGCACCTTCGTGCTCGACGAGGCGAACCAGGATTACGTGCGCACGGCGCGCGCCAAGGGCTTGAAGGAAGGCCGCATCATGTGGGTGCACGTGCTGCGCAATGCCGCCATCCCCATCATTACCTATGTGATGTCGAACTTGCCAGCCCTGCTGATCGGCGCCTTCCTGCTCGAGCGCTTCTTCGGCATTCCTGGCATCGGGCGTGAAGTGATCCTGGCCGTCGAGCGCAGCGACTTTCCGGTGATCAAGGCGATCACCGTGTATGTCGCCGCCGCCACCATGCTCTTCAACCTGCTCACCGACCTGCTGTACCAGGCGGTCGACCCTCGCGTACAACTGAAGTAGAAAGAGACGATGTCGAAACCTCATACATCGCCCGGCCTGTGGGCCCTGGCGTGGCGCCGTTTGCGCGGCGACAAGATTGCAATGGTATCGCTGGCCGTGGTCGGCGCATTTTTCCTCCTGGTGCTGGCGTCCGCCAGCGGCCTGGTGGCGTCGAACTGGGAAGATGAAGTGGCCGTCAGCTATGCGCCGCCGACCTTTGTCGGCGCCGATGCGGACGCGGGGGGCGATGGCGCCATCCACGTGCCGGACGAGCGCAGCGCGCCCACGCCCGTCAACGTGCTCGACCCGTTGGCCGACGACATCGCCGAACTGCGGGCCCAGATGGGCAGCAATCCATCGGCTGGCGTGGAAATGTACGGCGTCACCGACCCGCTGGCCGACGACTTGACGGCCTTGCGCGCCGGCATGGGCAAGGCCAAGAAACTCGTCACGCACAAGGCGGCAACCTTGCCGTTCGGCGCCGACAAGTGGGGCCATGACATCATCCAGAAAACCATCAAGGGCGGCGAAACGTCGATCGTGGTGGGCCTGGTGGCAGCCTTGCTGGCAGTCGTGCTGGGCACGCTGTTCGGCGCCGTGTCCGGCTACTTCGGCGGCATCGTCGATGACTTCTTCAACTGGTTCTACAGCATTTTCACGTCGATTCCATCGATCCTGATGATCTTGACGGTGGCGGCCGTGCTGCAGCAGAAGGGCGTGCTGACCATCGTGCTGATCCTGGGGTTGACGGGCTGGACGGGGCCGTACCGTTTGATACGCGCCGAATACATCAAGCACAAGGCGCGCGAATACGTGATGGCGGCCGACGCCATCGGCGCCTCGCACTGGCGCAAGATGTTCTCGCACATCTTCCCGAACGTGAGCCACGTTGCCTTGGTGCAAATGTCCATCCTCGTGGTGGGCTTCATCAAGGCCGAAGTGATTTTGAGCTTCCTCGGCTTTGGCGTGCCGGTGGGGACCGTCTCGTGGGGCAGCATGCTCAACGAGGCACAGAATGAACTGATCCTGGGCAAATGGTGGCAGCTGACGGCCGCCGCCACGGCGATGGCCGTGCTGGTGACGGCGTTCTCGCTGTTTACCGATGCCTTGCGCGATGCGCTCGACCCCAAAGTGAAATAGGAGTTGCTCATGGACCAGAATAACCTGTTGGAAGTGCGCGACCTGCGCGTCACCTTCCGCCTGGACAAGAAGACCACGTTCGAAGCCGTCAAGGGCATCTCGTTCAACGTGCCGCGCAACAGCACCGTGGCGCTGGTGGGCGAATCGGGCAGCGGCAAGTCCGTCAGCTCGCTGGCCGTGATGGGTTTGTTGCCGCCGGATAACACGATCATCGATCCCGGCTCCAGCATCCATTTCGGCGGGCGCGACCTGCTCCAATTGTCGATTGCCGAGCGGCGCACCATGTGCGGCAAGGATATTTCGATGATCTTCCAGGAGCCGATGTCGTCCCTGAACCCCGTCTTCACCGTGGGATTCCAGATCGCCGAAGTGTTGCGCCAGCACATGGGCATGAACCGCAAGCAGGCGCGGGCGCGCACGCTGGCGCTGCTCGAGGAAGTGGGCATTCCCGATCCGGCCACCAAGATCGACGCCTACCCGAGCCAGATGTCGGGCGGCCAGCAGCAGCGCGTGATGATCGCCATGGCGATTGCCTGCGAGCCGAAGCTCCTGATCGCCGACGAACCGACGACGGCGCTGGACGTGACGATCCAGAAGCAGATCATGGACCTGATCGCGGCGCTGCAAAAGAAACACCAGATGTCCGTGCTGTTCATTACCCACGACCTGGGCCTGGTGGGAGAAATTGCCGACCAGGTGATCGTCATGCGCCACGGCGAAGTGCGCGAGACGGGCGAGGTGCGCCAGGTATTCGAAGCGCCGACCGATGCCTATACCAAAGCCCTGCTGCATTGCCGTCCGTCCCTGGACGAGCGCCCGTGGCGTTTGCCCGTCATCGCCGACTATATGGAAGGCAAGGCCGGTCCCGGCGTGGCAGTGAAGCAGCGCACGCGCGGCTACACGCCGGGCGACGAACCGGTGCTGGTGGTGAATAATCTGAGCAAGAGCTTTTATACGCGCGAGGGCCTGTTCGGCAAGCGCGAGTTCCAGGCCGTCAAGGACGTGTCGTTCACCTTGCCGCGTGGCAAGACACTGGGCGTGGTGGGCGAATCCGGTTCCGGCAAGACGACGGTGGGCCTGACCCTGCTGCGCCTGCACCAGGCGACGGGCGGCACGGCCATGTTCCACGGCAAGGACCTGATCGCCATGCCGAACAAGGAATACCTGCCGTATAAGCGCCGCATCCAGATTATTTTCCAGAATCCGTATGCCTCGCTGAACCCCCGCTTTACGGTGGGGCAGATCTTGCTCGAGCCTATGCGCATCCACAACATCGGCGCCGATGACAAGGAACGCATCGCCAAGGCGTACTGGCTGCTCGACAAGGTGGGCTTGCCGGAGCAGGCTTTCCACCGCTATCCGCACGAGTTTTCCGGCGGCCAGCGCCAGCGCATCGCGATCGCCCGCTGCCTGACCATGCAGCCGGAAATTCTAGTCTGCGACGAATCCGTGTCCGCGCTCGACGTGTCGGTGCAGGCGCAGGTATTGAACCTGCTCCAGGATTTGCAGGATGAATTCGGATTGTCGTACATCTTCATCTCGCACGATTTGTCGGTGGTCAAATACATCGCCGACCAGGTGATGGTGATGCATAAGGGGCAAGTGGTGGAGCTGGCCGATTCGGATGAGCTGTATCGCAATCCCGTCCATCCGTACACGCGCACCTTGCTCAGTGCCATTCCGAAAGGCGTCCAGGTTTAAATTCGCTTTTACGGTAAGATAGCGGCCATGCCCAACCTCATTTACCTGCTCGAACATTACGGTGTCCTGATCGTCTTTGGCATCGTGCTGGTGGAGCAGCTCGGCCTGCCGATTCCCGCCTTCCCCATTCTCGTGGTGGCGGGCGCGCTGGCCGTCGATGGCGACATGAATGGGGCGCTGGTGCTGGCCGCGGCGCTGGGCGCCTGCCTGATCAGCGACTTCACGTGGTTCCGCGCGGGCCGCCATTTCGGCAAGCGCATCCTGCGCCTGCTGTGCCGCATCTCGCTGTCGCCCGATTACTGCGTCAGCCAGACGGAAGACAAGTTCAAGCGCTGGGGCCCGAAAGCCCTGATCGTCTCCAAATTCGTGCCGGGTTTCAATACCGTGGCCGCGCCCATGTCCGGTGCGCTGGGCACGCCGCCGGGACTCTTCTTCCTGTACGCGGGCCTGGGCGCCTTGCTGTGGAGTGGTACGGGCATCGTCGTCGGCGTGATCTTCCATGCCAGCGTGCAGCAAGTGCTCGATTTGCTCAGCACCATGGGCAGCACGGCCCTGCTGGTGCTGGCGACCCTGCTGGGATTGTTCCTGCTGTACAAATTCCTCGAACGCCGGCGTTTCCGCCAGGCCTTGCAGATCGAACGCATCGGCATCGACGAATTGCTGGACTTGATCGAGCAGGGCGAGGACCCGCTGATGGTCGACGCCCGCAGCGCCACGGCGCAGGCGCTGGAGCCGGCCGTGCCGGGTGCCTTGTTCTTCAACGGCAAGGAACCGGTACCAGCCATGATCGCCATGGACAAGGACCGCCACATCATCGTGTATTGCAGCTGTCCTAACGATGTGACGGCCGCGCAAGTGGCCACGCTGCTGCACCAGCACGGCTTCCACCGGGCCAAGCCCCTGCATGGCGGCCTCGATGCCTGGAATGCCGCCTACCGCTCCGATCAGGCCGTACCGGCCAGCCTGCTGGGCGAAGGTTTGCCATCCTGATCCACGCCGCATCCTGCACGCCAGGCCGGCCGTAAAAACCGGTAGTAATAATACGAAAACAGCGTCGCCGGGCCGTCCGGACGGCAGTGCCGCACCTGCGTCGTCGCGTATAAAGCAGCTTTGCGCAAACTCCGGCATACTCTGCTTTCAAGGGGATTCCTGCTGCTGTGCAGCATGCTTTTCGCATGGCTGGCGAGTGCAAGTACTTACTATAAATCATTGTTTGTGAGCAACTTCGACGCTGCCTGTTGCATTTGGAGTGGAACTACCAATAAAGGCTTGTTTTGATGTACTTAAACTACAAACTTTGCTTGCCTCCGGGCGCATTCATCCTTTAAGCTTGGCGTCCCATGCGTCCCACTTCATAATTCAAATCATGAGCGCTTCGTCTTCTCCCGTACTGCCGACTTCCGCCTTCGCCGATGGACCGCGCCTGCTGGCCGACGTGGGCGGCACCAATGCCCGTTTCGCCCTGGAAGTGGCCACCGGCCACATCATCCTGGTGGAAGTGCTGCCTTGCGCCGATTACCCGAGCCTGTCCGCCGCGCTGCAAGCCTACCTGGCCTTGCCGCATGTGGCCGCCGCAGGCGGGCAAGCCGTGCGCCATGCCATGATCGCCATCGCCAACCCCGTCGACGGCGACTTCCTCAGCATGACGAACCACCACTGGTCGTTCTCGATCCGCGCCATGCGCGAAGAGTGCGGTTTCACGACCCTGGACGTGGTCAACGATTTCACGGCCCTGGCGCGCGCGCTGCCGCTGCTGTCGAGCGAGCAAAAGCACCAGATCGGCGCCGGCACGGCGCGTCCGAACACGGCCATCGGCCTGATCGGTGCCGGCACGGGCCTCGGCGTGTCGGGCCTGATTCCGTCGCATGGCGGCTGGATCGCCCTGCAAAGCGAAGGCGGTCATGTGAGCTTCGCGCCGTTCAATCAGACGGAAGTGAGCATCTTGCAATTTGCCTGGCGCGAATACGAGCACGTCTCGGCCGAGCGCCTGATTTCCGGCGACGGCCTGGAACTGATCTACCGCGCCCTGGCCGACCGCGCCGGCGTGCCGGCCGAAGACTTGACGGCGGCGGAAATCACGCGCCGCGCGCTGGCCGGCGAATCCCAGCTGTGCGACGACGTCATCGAGGCGTTCTGCTGCATGCTGGGCACGGTGGCGGGCAACGTCGCCGTGACCCTGGGCGCGCTCGGCGGTATCTATATAGGCGGCGGCATCGTGCCGCGCCTGGGCCAGCGCTTCGACCGCTCCGGTTTCCGCGCCCGCTTCGAGCGCAAGGGCCGCTTTGCCAACTACGTGTCGCAAGTGCCGACGTTTGTCATCACGGCGCAGTACCCAGCTTTCCTGGGTGCATCGGCCATTCTCTCGGAGAAACTCGCCTCCCTGTAAGGCGAAGGGCAGGGCGATGTGTCGCGCCAGGGCCGGGTAAAACGCGTGTTTTGCCCGGTTTTGCGCTTTTCCGCTTTTTATCAGGTACAATTGGCATCGTTGGATGAAACGACGACTGTTGCTCGCCTGCCTGGCTGATGTGCCGCCACAGGGGAAGCAGCTGCTCCGGATATCGTTTCATTGCTGGTTATTTAAGGCCAGCACCATGGATCGCAGGACTTTCACTGCATCCGCAAGTCCCGCTTTGCGCGCATCGGCCAAGGCGTCGGAAACAGCCTCAACTAGTAACCCAGCACGGCGTCATCATCGATGTCTGCCATCTGTTACGTTGAAATGAACGTTTTGATTTCTTTCTCTGCATACGAATTGCAACACACATCCGCACAGAATTGCTATGAATACAATTGAGGCTAAGAAAGTCCTCGAAACCGCATTGCTGTGCGCTCGTGAATCGCTGTCGATCCACAGCTTGAAGAAGCTGTTCGTCGATGCGGACGAGAATGGCCGCGTGCGCGGCGTCGGCGTTGGCGCCGACACGATCAAGCAGCTGCTGGAAGAGTTGCGCGATGAGTGGGAAGGACGCGGCATCGAGATCGTCAGCCTCGCTTCCGGCTGGCGTTTTCAAAGCCGTCCGGAAATGAAGATGTATCTGGACCGCCTGACGCCGGAGCGGCCGCCCAAGTATTCGCGGGCGACGCTGGAAACCCTGGCCATCATCGCCTATCGCCAGCCGGTGACGCGCGGCGATATCGAGGAAATTCGCGGCGTTGCCGTCAATTCGCAGACGATCAAGATGCTGGAAGACCGCGGCTGGGTCGATGCGATCGGCTACCGCGACGTGGTGGGACGGCCGGCCTTGCTGGCCACCACCAAGCAGTTTTTGGATGACCTGGGTTTGCATTCGCTGTCCCAGCTGCCGCCGTTGCAGCAAATCAGTGAAATGCAGGGCAATGGGCTTGAAGCCCTGGAAGCGGCCCTGCAAGAAAATTTTGACAAGGCAACGAATGAAGTTGCCCTACAGCTTGGTGCAGGTAGCAATACGGCTGTGACAGATGTGACAGCAAGCCTTGATGCCGGCCCCGATGCTTCGCCCATGGACGAAGCCTACACTCACGACCCTGCGCCAGAACTAACGGTTGACGCTGCGCCAGGTCAGCACAGCCAAGAAACGAAGAATGAATAATCCGAATACACCCGAGACAGTTACCGCCAGCGACGAAGCCATCGTTGCCAAGCCCAAGCGCCGCACCAAGGCCCAGATCGAAGCCGATACGGCAGCCGCTGCCGCTGCTGGCGACGCCGTTGCCGCCAAGCCGAAGCGCCGCACGAAAGCCGACGTGGCCGCCGATGCGCCCGTCGCTGCCGATGCTGCCGCTGCCGATGCCGCGCCGGCCGCCAAGAAAACCCGCGCCAAGCCAGCCCTGAAGGCCGTGGCCGACGCGGCGGAAGCCGCTGCCGAGGCGGTTGCCGCCCCGGCGCCGCGTCCGCCGCGCGCCCGCGCCGCCGCCAAGGCCGCCGCCGCCGAAGCGGAAGCTGCGCCGGAAGCCGTGGCCGAGAAGCCAGCCGAAGCGCGCCCGACGCGCGGTCCGCGTCAGATGCGTGGCGTGCAAGCCGAGCGCGCGCTGCGCCAGCCGCCGCGTCCGCCTGTTGACAGCGCCGAAGCGCCGCAGGTCGCCGATGCTGCACCGGCCGCGCCCGTCGCCGATGTGTTCGATGCCGAAGGCAATCTCGTGTCCGGCCCGCGCCTGCCGCGCGGTCCGCGCAACGACGTGCCGGGCGCCGGCAAGAATGCCGGCAAGAGCCGTAAAAAGGGCAAGGGCCGCCAGGCCGCGCCAGGCAAGCTCAGCGATGCTGACGCCGTGTTCTCCTTCGTCACCTCCGACGCTTTCGACAGCGAAGAGGGCGGCACGGGCCGCGTGCAAAAAGCCGCCGTGCGCCGCGACCTGACGTCCGACGACGACGCGCCGAAGCTGCACAAGGTGCTGGCCGAAGCCGGCCTCGGTTCGCGCCGCGACATGGAAGACCTGATCATTTCCGGCCGCGTCTCCGTGAATGGCGAGCCAGCCCATATCGGCCAGCGCATCTTGCCGAGCGACCATGTGCGCATCAACGGCAAGCTGATCCAGCGCCGCGTCAGCAAGAAGCCGCCGCGCGTGTTGGTGTATCACAAGCCGGCCGGCGAAATCGTCAGCCATAATGACCCGGACGGCCGCCCATCCGTGTTCGACCGTCTGCCGACCATGAAGGCCGGCAAATGGCTGGCCGTCGGCCGCCTCGACTTCAATACGGAAGGTTTGCTGCTGTTTACCACGTCCGGTGACCTGGCCAACCGCCTGATGCACCCGCGCTACGGCATCGACCGCGAATACGCCGTGCGTACTCTGGGCGAGCTGGAAGAGGGCATGCGCCAGAAGCTGCTGGCCGGCGTCGAGCTGGAAGACGGTCTGGCGCAATTCTCCAAGATCGCCGATGGCGGCGGCGAAGGCATCAACAAGTGGTACCGCGTGGTCATCGGCGAAGGCCGTAACCGCGAAGTGCGCCGCATGTTCGAAGCGATCGGCCTGACCGTTTCGCGCCTGATCCGTACCCGCTACGGCGCCATGACCCTGCCGAGCGGCCTGAAACGCGGCCGCTGGGAAGAGATGGATGAAAACACCGTGCGCGACCTGCTGGCCGCCTACGGCATCGAAAAGAAAATGCCGCCTTCGGGCGATCCCCGTGCCGCCGGCGCCGCCAAGGGCCGCGAAGCACGCAAGGCCAGCCGCGACGATGAGCCGAACGGCAACCGCATCGATGTGAGCAACCGCAACGCCGATCCATTCCCGGTCGCGCCGCGCCGTGGCCAGCCGCAAGGCCAGTTTGCCCGTCCGCAAGGTCAGGGTCGCCCAGGCGGCAGCGGCCGTCCTGGCGAAGCGCGTGGTCCTGGCCGTGGCCAGCCGCAAGGTCCGTTCCAGGGTGGCCAGCCCCGGTCGTCGGCGTCGTTCGAAGGCGCGCCGCAAGGCCAGGGGCGTCCGCCGCGTGCGGCAGGCCAGGGCCGTCCGGCCGGTGGCGGCGAAGGCCGCGCGCCGCAGCGCGGTCCGCGCCAGCCCGATCCGCTGCAAACGGCATTCGGTTTCGCCAACACGGGTCCGCGCCGCAATGCGGGCGGTGCCGGTGGTCAGGCGCGCTCCGGTGGTCAGCCGCGCGGCGGCATGGATCGTGGCGGCATGGATGGCATGCCGCGCCGTCGCAGCAAAGGTTAATTCAGAGGATTGCTTCTCGCGCCCCCGATTATTTGCCCCGGGTGCGCGCTCTTGTAACTGTTGTAAGCCGGGCCGCTCCTCGTGTGCGGCATTGCGGCGAAGTTAATAAGAGGTTATAATCTGCAGCCTAATAAAAGTTCTCCGCAGGGTTGTTTGGTGGGGAGTGCTTTCATCTGGTTGGGGAAATACAAGAAGATGGGCAGATGCCCATTTTTTTTTTGTTGAACCGTTTGTAATGGCTCCGCAAGGGGCCATATATGACTTGTGCGTGTTCTTTTGCATGCCGTCGGCGCTGTTGCAGTGCCGCAATGCTGAAAAACAGGCCTTTTTCTGGAGAATTTCTTGCAGCAGTTGGGATTAATTGAAAAGACAGTCACAGGTCTGGGCTATGAGCTCGTTGATGTCGAACGTGCCGAGCGCGGGCTGCTGCGCGTCTTTATTGATTTCAGCGCCGCCGATGCCGCTGAAAAAGGTCCGATCACGGTCGAAGACTGTGCCACGGTCAGTCACCAGTTATCGCATGTGTTGACGGTAGAGAACGTTCCTTACGAGCGTCTCGAGATTTCTTCCCCGGGTCTCGATCGTCCGGTGCGCAAGCTGGAAGACTTTGTCCGTTTCGCAGGCCAGGAAATCATCGTCAAGCTGAACGTGGCGATGCCGGGTACGAACAACCGGAAATCGTTCCAGGGGATTCTGCAAGAACCCGTGGGCGATAAATTGTCGTTGGAATTTGAAGGTAAGGATGGTCCGGCGATGTTGGAGTTTACGCTCGCCGATGTGGATAAGGCACGCTTGGTGCCGCAGGTGGTTTTTAAGGGACGCAAAGCATGAGCCGCGAAGTTTTATTATTGGTTGACGCGCTGGCGCGCGAAAAAAACGTCGATAAAGATGTCGTCTTCGGCGCCCTCGAATTCGCGTTGGCGCAAGCCACGAAGAAACGGTATGAGGGTGAGGTAGACATCCGCGTTTCGATCGACCGCGAAACGGGCGAATTCGAATCGTTCCGCCGCTGGCACGTGGTGCCCGATGAAGCGGGCCTGCAATTGCCGGATCAGGAGATCCTGCATTTCGAGGCAAAAGAACAGATTCCCGATATCGAAGTCGATGATCACATCGAAGAACCGATCGAATCCGTCGAATTCGGCCGCCGTTTCGCCCAGGATACCAAACAGGTCGTCCTGCAGCGCGTGCGTGACGCCGAGCGCGAACAGATCCTGGTCGACTTCCTGGAACGCGGCGATTCGCTCGTCACCGGCACCATCAAGCGCATGGAACGCGGCGACGCCATCGTCGAGTCGGGCAAGATCGAAGCACGCCTGCCACGCGACCAGATGATCCCGAAAGAGAATCTGCGTATCGGCGACCGTGTGCGTGCCTACATCCTGCGCATCGACCGCAATATGCGCGGCCCGCAAGTGATCCTGTCGCGCACCGCGCCAGAATTCATCATGAAGCTGTTCGAGCTGGAAGTGCCGGAAATCGAGCAAGGCATGCTGGAAATCAAATCGGCAGCCCGCGACGCCGGCGTGCGCGCCAAGATCGCCGTCTACACGGCCGACAAGCGCATCGACCCGATCGGCACCTGTGTCGGCATGCGCGGTTCGCGCGTGCAGGCCGTGACCGGTGAGCTGGGCGGTGAGCGCGTCGACATCGTGCTGTGGTCGGAAGATCCGGCGCAGTTCGTCATCGGCGCCCTGGCGCCGGCGAACGTCTCGTCGATCATGGTCGATGAAGAGAAACACGCGATGGATGTTGTCGTCGATGAAGAAAACCTGGCGATCGCGATCGGCCGCTCCGGCCAGAACGTACGCCTGGCGTCGGAACTGACCGGCTGGAAGATCAACATCATGACGGCCGAAGAATCGGCCGACAAAGCTGCCCAGGAAACGGCTGCCGTGCGCATCCTGTTCATGGAAAAGCTCGATGTCGACCAGGAAGTGGCCGATATTCTGGTGGAAGAAGGTTTCGCCAGTCTGGAAGAAATCGCTTACGTGCCAATTTCCGAAATGCTGGAAATCGAATCGTTTGACGAAGATACCGTCAATGAACTCCGTACCCGTGCGCGTGATGCGCTCGTGACCGAAGCGATCGCTTCGGAAGAGGGTCTGGAAGGCATGGACGAGGCGTTGGTGAGTCTGGAAGGCATGGACCGCGTCACCGCCGGCAAGCTGGGTCTGGCTGGTATCAAGACCGTTGAAGCATTTGCAGCACTGGCATACGACGAATTTGGCGCAATCCTGGCCTTGTCTGCGGACCGTGCGCGTGAACTGATTACAAGTGAATTTAAAGATGTGACCGACGATGAGATGAAGTTGGTTGACTCGAAATACGACGATCGTGCCAAGGCGTTGCAAGCCAAGGCATGGAGTCTGGCCGAATCCGCAAAGGCTTAATTTGAGTATCTTTATCATCTCCGCGACACATAGAAAAGAGGACTGAATGGCGAGTAACAACGTAGCCCAATTTGCCACCGAACTGAAGATGCCTGCAGATTTGCTGCTGACGCAGCTGCGTTCTGCCGGCGTCGAAAAAAGTTCGACGTCAGATCCATTGTCGAAAGATGATAAGGACAAGCTTTTGGATCATCTGCGCCGCACCCATGGCGCAGCGGCTGACACAGAAAAGAAAAAAATCACCGTGACCCGCAAGGAAACGACTGAGATCAAGCAAGCTGACGCAACCGGCAAATCGCGCACCATCCAGGTGGAAGTGCGCAAGAAACGCACCTTCGTCCAGCGTGACGAAGCGGCGCCGGTCGCCGCCGCTGAGCCGGTCGCGCCTGCCGCACCGGTAATCGATCCCGCCGAAGTGGCGCGCCGTGAAGAAGATGCCCGTAAACAGGCAGAACTGATCGCCCGCCAGGAAGCCGATCTGCGCGAAAAGCAAGAACGTCTGGCCAAGCTCGACGCGGAAAAAGAAGCCCAGGCGAAAGCGACGCAACAGGCTGAACTGGCCGCGAAGAAAGAAGCCGAAGCAGAAGCCAAGAAAGCCGCCGCCAAGGCCGCCACCGTGGTTGCTGCCGCTGCCGCCGGCACGCCGGCCGTCGCCGACGACGCTGCTGCGGAAGCGAAAAAAGCCGCTGCCGCTGAAGAAGCGAAGAAAAAAGCCGCCGCCGCTGCTGTTGCCGCCAAGGAAGCCGCCGACAAAGCGGAAGCCACCGAGCGTGCACGCAAGGCTGTTGCCGACGAAGTCGCCCAGATCAAGGCCATGATGAACGCGCCACGCCGCGCCATCAAAGCCCCTGAGCCAGTGCCGGTACCGGTCAAGCCGAAGGCGCCGGAAGGCACGCTGCACAAGCCTGCTGACAAGAAACCTGGCGACAAGCCGGGCGACAAGAAGCCTGTCGTTGCAGACAAGAAATCCATCAAGTCGGCCAATGTGTCGTCCACCTGGTCCGATGACGCGAAAAAACGCGGCACCACCGGTGGTCCCAAGCCACGCGGCAACAGCGGCCCAGGCGGCCGTGACAGCTGGCGCGGTGGCGCGAAGGGCCGTCGCCCGACGCACCATGACGACCGTGAATCGAACTTCCAGGCACCGACGGAAGCCGTCGTCAAGGACGTGCACGTACCGGAAACGATCACCGTGGCCGAACTGGCGCACAAAATGTCCGTCAAGGCATCCGAAGTCATTAAGCATTTGATGAAATTGGGCCAGATGTGCACGATCAACCAGGTGCTGGACCAGGAAACCGCCATGATTCTGGTGGAAGAAATGGGCCACAAGGCGTTCGCCGCCGAACTGGACGATCCGGAAGCGTTGCTGGCCGATGTGGGCGAACACGCGCACTTCGAAACCAAGCCACGCGCACCGGTGGTCACCGTCATGGGTCACGTCGACCATGGCAAGACCTCGCTGCTGGACTATATTCGTCGCGCCAAGGTTGCTTCCGGCGAAGCGGGCGGCATTACGCAGCATATCGGCGCTTACCACGTCGATACGCCACGCGGCATGATCACCTTCCTCGACACCCCGGGTCACGAAGCGTTTACCGCAATGCGTGCCCGTGGCGCCAAGGCAACCGACATCGTTATTCTGGTGGTTGCCGCCGACGATGGCGTGATGCCGCAAACGAAAGAAGCGATTGCCCATGCGAAAGCAGCCGGCGTGCCGCTGGTGGTGGCGATCAACAAGGTCGACAAACCGGGTGGCAACGTGGACCGCGTGACGCAGGAACTGGTTGCCGAACAAGTCGTGCCGGAAGAATACGGTGGCGAATCGCCATTCGTGCCGGTCTCGGCCAAAACGGGCCAGGGCATCGACGATCTGCTGGAACAAGTGCTGTTGCAAGCCGAAGTGCTGGAATTGACGGCACCGGTCGATGCGCCTGCGCGCGGCCTGGTTGTCGAGGCGCGTCTGGACAAGGGCCGTGGTCCTGTCGCGACGATCCTGGTGCAGTCCGGTACCCTGAAGCGCGGCGACGTGATTCTGGCTGGCTCGTCGTATGGCCGTGTTCGCGCCATGCTGGACGAGAACGGCAAGGCCATCGCTGAAGCGGGTCCTTCGATTCCGGTCGAAATCCAGGGTCTGACGGAAGTGCCGGTCGCCGGTGAAGAAGTCGTCGTCATGGCGGACGAGCGCAAGGCGCGTGAAATTGGTCTGTTCCGTCAAGGTAAGTTCCGTGACGTGAAACTGGCCAAGCAACAAGCCGCGAAACTGGAAAACATGTTCGACCAGATGGCCGAAGGCGAAGTCAAAAACTTGCCATTGATCATCAAAACCGACGTGCAAGGTTCGCAGGAAGCGCTGGTTGGTTCCTTGCAGAAACTGTCGACCTCCGAAGTGCGCGTACAAGTGGTACACGCGGCTGTCGGTGGCATCACGGAATCGGACGTCAACCTGGCAGTCGCCTCGAAAGCGGTCATCATCGGCTTCAACGCCCGTGCTGATGCCCAGGCACGCAAGCTGGCCGAGTCGAATGGCGTGGACATTCGCTACTACAACATCATTTACGATGCGATCGACGAGATCAAATCGGCGTTGTCGGGCATGTTGGCACCAGAGAAACGCGAAACCGTCATCGGCCAGGTCGAGATCCGCCAGGTTATCCTGGTCTCGAAAGTGGGCGCGATTGCCGGTTGCCTGGTCACCGATGGCGTGGTCAAGCGTGCTTCTTCCGTCCGCCTGTTGCGCAACAACATCGTGGTCTGGAGCGGCGAGATCGACTCCCTGAAGCGTTTCAAGGACGATGCGAAAGAAGTTCGCGCCGGTCTGGAGTGCGGCCTGTCGCTGAAGAACTACAACGACATTCAGGTTGGCGACACACTGGAAGTATTCGAAGTCCAGGAAATCGCTCGTACCCTGTAATCACAGCAGTAATGGCGCGGACATATCGTTGTCCGCGCAAACACGTGGGGCGCATTGGTCAACGGGCAACCGTTTGACCCATGCGCCCTGCGGCACTTAGGACAGCACTTACTATCATGGCTAAACATAGCAAAACCATGCCGGCGCGCGGCTTGCGCGTGGCAGACCAGATCCAGCGCGATCTGGCTGAAATCATCGCCTACGAACTGAAAGACCCCCGTGTCGGCACGATGATCACCGTCACCGAAGTGCAGATCACGCCCGACTACGCACACGCCAAGGTGTTTTTCACGATGTTGAAAGACAGCAAGGAAGCCATCAAGAACACCACCGAAGGCCTGATGGCCGCCGCTGGCTTCATCCGTGGCTTGCTGGGCAAGCGCCTGCATATCCACACCCTGCCGATGCTGCATTTCGTGCACGACAGCTCGACCTCGCGCGGCATGGAAATGTCCTTGCTGATCGACAAGGCGAACGCCACGCGCGCGGCCGATGCCGAGCCGGACGTCAAACCAGAAGCGGACGAGCAATAACAGTGGCCGGTCCGAAGAAACCGCCCGGCATCAAGCGGGTGCGCGACTTGGTCGATGGCGTCTTGCTGCTCGATAAGCCTGTCGGCTGGTCCAGCAACGATGCCCTGATCAAGGCCAAGCGCGTGCTGAACGCGAAGAAGGCGGGCCATACGGGCACGCTGGACCCATTTGCCACGGGCTTGTTGCCGCTGTGCTTTGGCGAGGCGACCAAGTTCTCGCAGGATTTGCTGGAAGCCGATAAAACCTACGAAACCCTGGTGCACCTGGGGCAGACGACGGATACGGGCGACACCGAGGGCGCGGTGCTGGAAACGCGCGACGTCAACGTCAGTCAGGAGCAGATCGAGGCCGTGCTGGCGCGGTTCCGCGGGCCGATCTTGCAGACGCCGCCCATGTACTCGGCCTTGAAAAGAGACGGCAAGCCCTTATATGAGTATGCAAGGGCAGGCATCACCCTGGAGCGCGAAGCGCGCCCGGTGACCATTCACAAGCTCGAATTCCTCGGCTACGAAGCCCCGTTCCTGAAATTGTCCGTGATGTGCAGCAAGGGCACGTATATCCGCGTGCTGGGCGAAGACATCGGCCATGCGCTCGGCTGCGGCGCCCATCTGAACGCCTTGCGCCGCACGCAAGTGGGCAGTTTGACCCTGGACGGCGTCGTCACGCTCGACGAACTGACGGCGCATGCCGCTCCGTTGAGCTTGCTGGCGCCCGTCGATGCCTTGCTGTCGAGCTTTCCCGCCGTGCAGCTGACGGAAGAATTGGCCAAGCGCTTCCTGCATGGCCAGCGCATCGCGCTGGGCAAGGAAGACGTCGCCGTGCCAGCCGAACCGGGCCGGGTACGCGTGTACCACGACAGCAAGCTGCTGGGCACGGGCCAGTTGCAGGAGTACAGCATCCTGGCGCCGGAGCGTCTGATCGCCACGGCGCATCAGTGAACACCTGAGCAAACCTGCTGCGCGTCGTGATTTGCGACCTGCGAGGCTCACTGTGCATGCGCACGGCTGCGCTTCTTGGCCACAACTCACTTCCGCTCGCGATGGTTTTGTCCGGTGCCGTCAAGTCATAGGTAAGTCATGGTCAAGTCATATTGATCAGCGACACTGCTAACCCGGTGTCGCATTTTTAAACAATCCGTCCCCGACTGCGGGAGCCGCCAGCATTTTTAGATAGCGTTGCAACGCAACATGCTATACTACGCGGTTCCGGAAATAGATTAGCATTCGGGTATCTCGTACACCTTGTACGCACTCCGCAGTTTTTCAGTAACTACTACGACCATGTCAAATACAAAACGCGCAATTCGTAATATCGCCATTATCGCCCACGTTGACCACGGCAAAACCACCCTCGTGGATCAGCTGCTGCGTCAGTCCGGCACCTTCCGTGAAAACCAAGCGGTCGACACCCGAGTCATGGACTCGAACGACCTGGAAAAGGAGCGCGGCATTACGATTCTGTCGAAGAACTGCGCCGTTGAGTACGAAGGCACCCACATCAACATCGTCGACACCCCAGGTCACGCCGACTTCGGCGGCGAAGTGGAACGTGTTCTGTCGATGGTGGACTCGGTTCTGCTGCTGATCGATGCACAAGAAGGCCCGATGCCGCAAACCCGTTTTGTCACGCGCAAGGCGCTGGCACTGGGTCTGAAGCCTATCGTCATCGTCAACAAGATCGACCGTCCAGGCGCACGTCCGGACTGGGCCATCAACCAGACGTTCGAACTGTTCGACAAGCTGGGCGCGACCGACGAACAACTGGATTTCCCCATCATTTACGCTTCGGGCCTGAACGGCTATGCCGGCCTGACCGAAGACGTGCGCGGCGGCGACATGAAGCCGATGTTTGACGCCATCCTGGAACACGTTCCAGTACGCGACGACAATCCGGAAGGCCCGCTGCAAATGCAGATCACCTCGCTCGACTACTCGTCGTACGTGGGCAAGATCGGCATTGGCCGCGTCAACCGCGGTACCGTCAAGGTTGGTCAGGACGTGCTGGTCATCAATGGCCCAGGCGCTACCCCGATCAAGGGCCGCATCAACCAGGTGCTGAACTTCAAGGGCCTGGAGCGCGTGCTGGTGGACGAAGCCGTTGCCGGCGACATCTGCCTGATCAACGGTATCGACGAAATCGGCATCGGTTCGACCCTGTGCGCACTGGACACGCCTGAAGCGCTGCCAATGCTGACCGTCGACGAGCCGACCCTGACCATGAACTTCATGGTCAACAACTCGCCACTGGCTGGCCGCGAAGGCAAGTTCGTTACCTCGCGTCAACTGCGTGACCGTCTGGAAAAAGAATTGAAAGCCAACGTTGCTCTGCGCGTGGCGCCAACCGACGACGACACGATCTTCGAAGTATCGGGCCGCGGCGAGCTGCACCTGACGATTCTGATCGAAAACATGCGTCGCGAAGGCTTCGAGCTGGCCGTTTCGCGTCCACGCGTGGTGTTCAAGATGGTCGATGGCGTGCGCCACGAGCCGTTTGAAAACCTGTCGGTCGACGTGGAAGAAGCCAACCAGGGCGGCGTCATGGAGGAACTGGGCCGTCGTCGCGGCGACCTGCAAAACATGGAATCGGATGGCAAGGGCCGCGTGCGTCTCGAGTACCTGATCCCGGCGCGTGGCCTGATCGGCTTCCAGGGCGAATTCATGACCCTGACCCGCGGTACCGGCCTGATGAGCCACGTATTCCACGAATACGCGCCAGTCGACAACACCCGTGGCGAAATGGCTGGCCGTCGCAACGGCGTGCTGATTTCGCAGGACGACGGCGCCGCTGTTGCCTACGCGATCTGGAAACTGCAAGACCGCGGCCGCATGTTCGTGTCGCACAATGACCCGGTCTACGAAGGCATGGTCATCGGCATCCACTCGCGCGACAACGACCTGGTCGTCAACCCGATCAAGGGCAAGCAGCTGACCAACGTGCGTTCGTCGGGTACCGACGAAGCGGTGCGCCTGGTACCGCCAATTCAGATGTCGCTGGAATACGCAGTCGAATTCATCGAGGACGACGAACTGGTGGAAATCACGCCTAAATCGATCCGCCTGCGCAAGCGCTTCCTGAAAGAGCACGAGCGTAAAAAAGCGTCGCGTGACGCGTAATATGTTGTAGAGCATGGCCCGCGGGCCATGCCGCTTCCGGCCCGCTGCGCCGCGTCACCGTCACTGGTGAGGCGCGCAGCGGGTTTGTCATTTGCAGTCCCTGTTTTTTGTAGACACCATGACTTCCTCCTCTTTGCCTTCCCGCCGCCTGTCCGTCGCCCCGATGATGGACTGGACCGACCGCCATTGCCGCAAGTTCCACCGCGAAATCACGCGCCACACCTGGCTCTACACCGAGATGGTGACGACCGGCGCGCTCGTCTACGGCGACGTGGAGCGCCATTTGCGCTTCAACGAGGAAGAGCATCCGGTGGCGCTGCAGCTGGGCGGCAGCGATCCGAAGGACCTGGCCACCAGCGCCAAACTGGGTGAGCAGTGGGGCTATGACGAGGTCAACCTGAACTGCGGCTGCCCGTCCGAGCGCGTGCAGAAGGGCGCGTTTGGCGCCTGCCTGATGGCCGAGCCGCAACTGGTGGCCGACTGCGTGAAAGCCATGCGCGACGTGGTCGATATCGACGTCACGGTGAAACACCGCATCGGCATCGATGACAGCGAGTCGTATGACTTCGTGCGCGACTTCGTCGGCACCGTGGCCGACGCCGGCTGCAAGACGTTTATCGTGCATGCGCGCAACGCCATCCTGAAAGGCCTGAGCCCGAAGGAAAACCGCGAAGTGCCGCCCCTCAAGTATGACTATGCCTACCGCTTGAAGCGTGATTTTCCGCAATTCGAGTTCATTATCAATGGCGGCATCAAGACCCTGGACGAGATCGACCTGCACCTGCAGCATCTCGACGGCGTGATGCTGGGCCGCGAGGCTTACCACAACCCCTACGTGATGGCGCAGTTCGACCAGCGCTATTACGGTGACGAGTCGCCCGTGAAGACGCGCGAGCAGGTGCTCGAAGCGATGATTCCGTACATCAGTGCGCAGCTGGAGAAGGAAGCGGGGCGCTTGAAGCTGAACAGCGTCACGCGCCACATGCTGGGCCTGATGCAAAACCTGCCCGGCGCGCGCGGTTTCCGCCAGACCTTGTCCGATTCGAAGAAGCTTGCTTCGGGCGACCCGCGCTTGCTGCTGGAAGCGGCGGCGCGCCTGTCGTTGCCGGCCTGATGCGCGGCGACGGCCACGGCCATGCGCAGCAGCTGCATGGCTACCTGCAAGCCGTCAGCGCGCTGAAGGATGACGGCAGCGCCTTTCTTTGCGAGTATCTGGGAGCCGTCGCGCCGCCGGCCGCATTCGATGCGCTGTGCCGCGCGCTGCAGGTGGCGCCCGATGGCTTGCGCCTGCAGCCGATCGAGATGGTGGCGTGCAGCGGCGCCTTGTGCACGCCGCGCCAGTGGCTGCTCGAGCGCCTGCGACCGATAAGCGAGGCGGAGCGCCAGCCGCTCGACGCCCGCTTATATGACGGTTTCGAGGGCGAACTGCTTGAATTGTTCGGTAGCGAGCCGCACTGGTATCAACTGGTATCGTCGGGCCAGCGCAGCCTGGCTGCTCAATTGGGCGCCATCTGGAGCGTCTTTGTCTTTGGCGTGGACGGCCACGCCTATGTCATGCATTGCAGTTGGGACAGCTGATCCAACTTGTCTAGACCGGTGCCCCGGCGCACTGGTATTGTCCGTACTCCCCCTTCCTCTGAGTCGCCCTTCCAGAACGATGTCATATGGTTATGCCATGTGTTGTAAATGCGCTGTTTCGGCGCACGCCCGCACTGCCATGGGGCATTTCTAGAAGGCAAGAAACGGCTTTGTTGCCATTTCCCCGAAGAAAGTTAATCTGCAATTTATTCAGGCACTTATTGCTTGCTTTGAGGCAAAATTTACACCTATAATTGATTATAGACAAATATTTCTCATATGAATGTTTGATGTTGATCTCACCATCAACAGTGTAAAAACAGCAGTGTGTGGAACAAATTTGCATGCGCAGTCACCGCTTGTTTCAGGGCAGCTGCAGACCAGGAAGTACCCCAGGCTGCGTGCGGCCGGATACCACCAGCTGACCAATCGGCAGCGGCGGAAACCGGCGTCCCGCAGCCTTCGTCTTGTCGTGCCGGGCAAAAATTCTTATCAATAGTTTCATTTACGAAGAGCCGAAATGAATTTAGCAAAAATGAAGGTTGGTACTCGCCTGGGCCTGGGATTCGCCCTGGTACTGGTTCTGCTGGTGGCCGTGACCGTCCTCGGCATCGCGCGCATGGCGCAAATCCAGGAACGTCTCGATCATGTGATCAATGTCAACAATGTCGTCACCCGCCTGGTGATCGATATGCGTGGCAACGTCAGCGACCGCATCACCTCGCTGCGCATCCTGACCCTGATGACGGACGCAAGCGATATGGAGCCGGAAATGGCGCGTATCAAGACGCAAACGAATACCTATCAGGAAACGCAGAAAA
Source organism: Janthinobacterium sp. SUN118 (assembly GCF_030397695.1). NCBI lineage: Bacteria > Pseudomonadati > Pseudomonadota > Betaproteobacteria > Burkholderiales > Oxalobacteraceae > Janthinobacterium > Janthinobacterium sp. SUN118. Next base: position 198,760 of record NZ_JAPUBV010000003.1, read on the forward strand.
AGCTCGAAGAGAAATTCGCCATCGAGTCGACGCCTGAGGAAAAAACCTTGCTGGCCTCGATCAAGGAATACGAGGCGGCCGCCATGCCGGCCATCGCCAAGGCATCCGCGCTGTGGATGGCCAACGATGCGGAAGGCGCCACGCGCGTGATGATCAAGGAAATCCGTCCCGTGCAGAAAAAATGGATGGAAGCGCTGGAGCAGCTGGCCACGCTGGAAGACAAGTTGAACGAGCAGATGCAATCGGATGCCCGCAAGGCCTTCGACAGCGCGCGCCTGTTCATGATCATCCTCGGCGTACTGGCCGTGGCGATGGGCGTGGCGGCGGCGCTGGTGATCACCCGCGGCTTGCTGAAGCAGCTGGGCGGCGAACCTGACTACACGGCGTCGATCGCCGGCAGCATCGCCAATGGCGACCTGTCGATCGGCATCCATACGCAGCCATCGGACAATTCCAGCCTGCTGGCGGAAATGAAGGAAATGCGCAACAGCCTGGTGGGCATCGTCGGCCAGGTGCGCGTCGGCACGGAAACCATCGGCACGGCCTCGCGCGAGATTGCCGACGGCAATATCGACCTGTCGTCGCGGACGGAAATGCAGGCCAGCGCGCTGGAAAAAACCGCGTCGGCCATGGAAGAGCTGACCTCGACCGTGAAACAGAATGCCGACAATGCGCGGGAAGCCAACAAGCTGGCTGCCACCGCATCGGACGTGGCGCTGAAGGGCGGCTCCGTCGTTTCGCAAGTGGTCGATACCATGAGCTCGATCAATGAGTCGGCGAAGAAAATCGTCGACATCATCGGCGTGATCGATGGCATCGCCTTCCAGACCAACATCCTGGCGCTGAACGCGGCCGTGGAAGCTGCGCGTGCCGGCGAGCAAGGCCGTGGCTTTGCCGTGGTGGCGTCGGAAGTGCGCAACCTGGCCCAGCGTTCCGCTGGCGCCGCGAAAGAAATCAAGATCCTCATCGACGATTCGGCCGAGAAGACGGAACGCGGCACGCGCCTGGTTGGCCAGGCCGGCGTGACGATGGGTGAAGTGGTCGACAGCGTGCGCCGCGTCACCGACATCATGAGCGAGATCGCCAGCGCCAGCCAGGAGCAGAGCGCCGGCATCGAACAGGTCAACCTGTCGATCATCGAGATGGATGGCATGACACAGCAAAATGCGGCCCTGGTGGAACAGGCGGCCGCCGCCGCGCAAAGCCTGCAAGACCAGGCGGCCGAACTGGCCCATGTGGTCAGCATCTTCAAGCTGGTCGAAGGCGAAGAAAAAGCCCCGGCGTACGTGCCCGCGCCCGCCGTGGCCGCACCGGCCGCCGCGCGCAAGCCGGCGCCGGCATTGCGTCCGGTCAAGTCGCTGGCCCGCAAGGCGGAAGCGGCCGCACCCGTGGCCGCCCCGGCGCCACGCAAGGCGGCTGCATCCAGCAGCAATGACGAGTGGGAAGAGTTTTAAGGCAGGTGGTGGTAGATCCAGGGGCTGCGCACGGCAACGCGTGCAGCCGGTTTTACGATTTTGTTTAACGTTGTTGAAAAGTGTAAAAGTGTAACTATGAATAAGCGTAGTGTTATCGCAGCTGTACTCCTCTCCGGCGTGAGCGCCACCGTCCTGGCCGCCGAAGTGCCGGCGACCTTCGATGCCAAAAACTGCAAGGCGGAATACCCGAAGGCGTCCCTGATCAATGAAGAGCAGGGAGATGTCACGATGTCGTTCCTGGTGGCCGCCGACGGCAAGGTCGTCGATTCCAAGGTGGAGAAATCCAGCGGTTTCCGCAACCTGGACAAGGCGGCCATCAAGGCCATTTCCGCCTGCAAGTTCAAGCCGGGCACCAAGGATGGCAGCGTGGCGCAGACCTGGACCAAGGTCGACTACGCCTGGAAGCTGTGAACTCTGTCTGATTCTGATCTATTATGGGGAAGCAAATGTCTAAAAGTATGCGTTATGTGAGTGTTGCAGCAGCCTTGCTGGTTTCCGTCTCTTCCGCGGCATTTGCGGCCGAGGTGCCGGCGTCGTTCGATGCCAAGACCTGCAAGGCCGATTATCCGAAAGCCTCGCTGATGAACGAGGAGCAGGGTACGGTCTCCATGTCCTTCCTCGTCAATGCCGATGGTACTGTTGCCGATTCGAAAGTCGACAAGAGCAGCGGCTTCAAGAACCTGGACAAGGCTGCCATCAAGGCCTTGTCCGCGTGCAAGTTCAAGCCGGGCACCAAGGACGGCGCTGCGGCGCAAACCTGGACCAAGGTCGATTACGCCTGGAAGCTGGACTGATCCTGGCCTAGCCGGGAGCCTGGCTCCCGGACTTTGCTTCACCCATGACGGGCAGCGCTTGCGAAGGCGCTGCCCGTACTGTTATGTGCGCCACCCCACGGCGGCGCCGTCCCCATTCTGTTACCCTCGAAGCATACCTTCGGGCTCCCCCATCAAAGAGGCCTACCATGCAGCGCATCCTGACACTTTCCACCGTTGCCGCCAGCGCCATGCTGTTGTCCGCCTGCGCCGCGCTGGGCACGCCCACCGGCTTGCAGCCGGGACAGACGGTGGCCGTCGTCAATAGCCTGAGCTGGGAGAATCCCCTGACCGGCAAGCGCGACGGCGTGCGCACGAGCTGGCCCATCAAGGATGGCAAGATTGCTGCCGAGTATTTTCCGCTGGCGCAATTGAAACGCTGCGAGGCCGCTGGCCAGGCTTGCGCCTGGGGCGTGATGCGGGCACAGCGCAGTGCGCCCGTGCTGGCGTATGCGGATGGCGGCGTCGACGTGACGCTGACCGTCTCCATCGAGGTGGCGCGGCGCCAGGAAGCGCGCCAGGGCGAGGTGCAAACGGCCATGGCCATTCCGCAGGACGTGGCGGCGCTGGCCGGCAAGCAACAGGTGCAGCCCAGCTGGAAATTGAAATATGGCAAGGTCGAGCAAGTCGACCTCGATTACGGCGTGCGCTACCAGGTCTGCGTGCAGCGCTACGATGCGGCGGGCAAGGTGATCGATACGTGCGCTATTCCATTTATTTGAGGAATCATGCGGCATGGGCCGGCTGTGGCGGCTTTGCCACATTCCATGTTGCGGCGTGCTTCGGGGTGTAACAATCGGTAAAAGGGCAGCAAAGTGCCTCATTATTTCTTATAGTACTTAATTAAGTAGTGGTACATATCAGGAGAATTGCGATGAAAACCCTGTTGGCAGTAATTTCACTGGCCGCCCTGGGTGGCTGCGCCGTGGCCCCGCCCGGTCCCGCCTATTACGGCACGCGCGCGCCGCAGGGGGCGTATAACCCGTACGAGTGGCATACCGTGTCGTCCGAGCCGGTGCAGGCCGGCCGCGTCATCAGCGAGCCGCGCGTCGAATATACGAATGAGCCAGTGTATGTGCAGCAACAGCCGGTCTATGTGCAGCAGCCCGTGTATGTGCCGGCACCCTTGTATGCGCCGCAACCGTATTATTACAACCCGCCCGTGTCGATCGGGCTGGACTTCGTGTTTGGCTTTGGGCGCTACGGTGGACACCGCGGCGGCTGGGGCGGGCATGGCCGCTACCACGGCCGACGTTAGTCACATCGCAGCAAATTGACTGCAGCTTGGGGGCAGCGGGCGGGAACGTCCCTTGCCCTCGGCTGCGTGTTTGCCTGGAGATGAAATCAGTGGAAATACACGGCCGTCTGGTGCAGCACGTCCGCCGAGCACAGGATATACATCGCCGCCGCTGCCAGACCTATTTGCAAGGCGCCAAAGCTGATCGGGATGAGGCGGGACATGTCGTACTCCTGAGTAGTATGAGGTGTGTTGGTATGCTTTCATCATAGGATGAGTTGATGCTTAAGGGCATCAGATGACTGTCCGACACTTTGTAGGACAATGCCTCGTCGCTGGCGCCACGCCTCGTTCTCCGGCCGATTCAGCGATTCTTCCAGCGCACCACGGACTCTTCCGGCGCCGTGTCCAGCACGTTCGACATGGCCAGCCATTGCGTCAGGCGTTCCGGGTGCTTGATATTGATGCCCATGCCATCGATGATGCCCACCTGTTCCAGCATGCGCGCATCGATCTTCGCCTTCGACACCGTGGGCGCGCCCATGACCATGCGGTCATACGCCTTGCGCGCCTTGTGTTCCCACTTGTGCAGATTGCTCTCGTCGAAGCGGTTGGCCTCGAAATACACGGTCAGGGTGCCGTCGAGGTTGCCGAAGCCGACGATGCCAGCGCCCTTGCGGATGGTGGTCGTGTTGTCGATGTCAAATTCCGCCGTGGGCACGAAAATGCCGGCGCGGCCATCGACATCGGGCCTGCCCACGGGGGTTTCCTTGCCGTAGGAACTCGTTTCAGTGATGGATTTTTCTTCAGACATGGTGCGTGCTTGGTGGCGGTGCCAGGAGCGGAAACGCACCCGGCCTCGCCAGCCATCCTGTTCAATAAATGCGTGCTGGTGATCAGGGCGGGGTGGCGGCCCTGGCGGAGCGATGCTGGGCATTGCTTGATCTACGTCATGCTATTGTAGTCGCAATTTAATTCTTTTGGGCAACATTTCATGAAACTTTATATGCGTCTGCAGGCGTGAAAAAGCCGCCCGGCTTTGCAGCGGGGCGGCTTTGCCGGCGTGGCGATCAGGTTCAGGCGGCAGGCTTGCGGCGCGCCATGAAGCCCAGCAAGCCCAGGCCCAGCAGCATCATGGCGTAGGTTTCCGGTTCCGGCACGGCGGCCATCACGGAGACGTTGTCCAGGTAGGAACCGTACGTGGGCGCGGAGACGGGGCCGATCGATTCGAAGCGCAGCACCGTCGAGTTGCCGAGCGCCGTCAGGTTCTGGCTGTAGCTTTGCCAGACGCCGCCCGTGTTGCCGACCAGGGCCGTGGGTGTCAGCAGGGTGGAACCCCAGTAGACATTCATCAGGCTGTTTGCGCCGCCCGGCGTGTCGGGACGGCCCGAGTAGGCAAACGACAGCGCATACGTGCCGCCAGCCGTGGTGGCGATCGTTTGCGACAGCGACGACAGGCTTTCGGTATTGAGTTCCAGATATTGCGTGCCGTCGGCGGCAACGGGGTTGAAGCCGCTCAGGCCGCCTTGCGTGGCGCCTTTCTGGATTTCAAAAGCCGTGTTGCCGCTGACGGACGAGGTCCAGCCCGTGACGGCGCTCAACTGCGCGTAGGGCGAGCCAATGACGTTGCTTTCAAAACTGCCGTTGACCACCAGTTCGGTCGCGGCGTTGGCGGCGCCAGCGGTGGCCAGGGCGGCCAGTGCGGCGATCGTGAAGAGAGTGGCAGGCTTTTTCATGTGTTATCCGTTGATTAAAAGTTAATTTGATTTCCTAAATGACATTTAAAGAATATCACCAAAACTCACACAAAGAACAAGCGCTCGATAAAAATAAATGCAATTGTGAAATCATTTATATCCTTGCGGCAATTGATTTCCATGATGAATTAATTGCAATGCCACCCCAAGGCGAAGCGCGCCCTGGCGCTGCTTGCACCAGAGTATTTTTGTGACATCGCGGGTGTAAAAAAACCTGCATCGTTACAACAGCGAGGCAGGTTTCTTCATGCGGCAAGCGTGCGCGGCAGCATATCGAGTCGATAGGCACTGCCGCGCGCGGGTATCAGGACATCAGAACGCCAGGCGGCCTTGCAGGTAGACCATGCGCGGCGCGCCCACCATCTTGCCCAAGTTGCCGTCCGACGTGCGCGTGAAGTAGCGCTTGTCGCTCAGATTATTCACGCCGGCGACCAGTTCCAGGCCAGCCTGGCCCGGCACTTTCCACTTCGCCTGCATATTCCACGTGCGGTAGCCGGGAATGACGCCCAGGTTGCCCGCCGCGTTTTCCGCCACCGTATTGGCTTCATCGGCGAACTGGCGGCTCTGGTGGCTGCTCGACAGGTCGAAGCCCCACGCGCCCAGCTGGTAGTGGGCGCCGACGGTATCCGTGTTGCGCGAGTAGAACGGCACGTCGTTGCCCGCGTTTGCGCCATCCTGCAAGGTGGCCTTGGTGTAGGTGTAGGTGACGTAGGCGTTCAAGCCGGCCAGCGGGCCGGACTTGTCGAAGTGGTAGTCGAGCGCCGATTCCAGGCCACGGTGGTGCGTGGCGCCCACGTTGTAGAAGACGGCGCTGTCGCCGCTGCCGACGGACTGGATCTGGTTGTCGAACTTGATGTTGAACAAGGTCGCTTCTGCCGACAGCTGGCCGCTTTTCCAGCGCGCGCCCAGCTCGGCCGTTTTCGCCAGTTCGGGTTGCAGCGGATTCTTGTCCGACTGCGCATTGAGCTGCGTATTTTGCACGGCGCCAAACGAGCTGTTGTAGTTGCCGAACAGGGTCACGTTGTTGTTGAGCAAGTAAGCCACGTTCAGCGAGGGCAGGGCCTTGTTGTTGAGCAACTCGATCTTCTGGTCGGTCGGCAAGTGGTTGAAGCGCTCCGTCTTGATGTGCTCATAGCGCACGCCAGGCGTGATGCGCCACGCGCCGATGGCGATCTTGTCGTCGATATACACGGCTTGCGCATCGGTGGCGTTGTTCGCGAAGCGCGTCGGCTTTTGCTGCAGGCCGCTGGCGATGACGACGTTGTAGATGGTTTCATCGGCCCGCTCGGCCAGGTAGCGGTAGCCGACGGTGACGTCCTGCGACACTTTGCCGGTGATGAAGCGTTGCGTGTAGCGCGGTTCGATGGCCGTCGTCTCGTAGTTGCGCGGCTGGCGGCCCAGGCCCGTGCGGTTCGCGTTGATCAGGGTGCTTTCGCGCGAGCTCTTGTTGTAATAGGCGCGCACTTCCACTTCCTGCGTGCTGGAAATGGCGTTCAGGTAGCCGATGTCGAAGGCCTTGCGCTCGCCGCTCCAGAAGTCCGTGGGGCGCGTGTTCTGGAACGGGTCCTGCCTGTACTGGGCCGCCGTCAGGCCGCCCGGCGTGCGCGACGTCACGTCGTAGTAGGACAGCTTGGCGTATACCTCGGCCGTCGGGCTCAGGTCGTAGCGCAGCTTCAGGGCGAAGTCGTTGACTTTTTCATCGCTGCCCACGCGCCAGTCGCTGCCGCAGATGCCCGAGTACAGCACGGCCAGGCCCAGGCCGCTGTCGAGCTGGGTGCCGGCAAAGACGCTGGCCTGCGTGTTGTGGCCCACTTCGCTGTACGAGTTGTAGCGCACGGTGGCGTCGCCCGTGACGCCTGGCGTGGTGGGCACGCGGCGCGTCTTGAAGTTGATGATGCCGCCCACGTTTTGCGGGCCGAAGCGCACGGCACCGCCGCCGCGCACCACGTCGACCGTCTCGACATTGGCCAGGCTGACGGGGGCGAACGACAGTTGCGGCTGGCCATACGGCGCCACCGACATGGGGATGCCGTCGAGCAAGACCGTGCTGCGCGGCGAATAGCGCCCGGCCAGGCCGCGCACGCCGATGTTCAGGGAGATGGCACTGCCGGCGCTGCCCGAGTTATCGCTGATCTGCACGCCGGGAATGCGGCGCATGACGTCGCTGAGGCTGGCCGCGCCCGAGTTCTCGATATCGTCCTTCTGCACCACCGTGCGGGCGCCGGCGAAATTCTTCGTGCTGGCGGCCATGCTGGTGCCCAGCAGGTTGCTGCTGACCTGTATCGTTTCGAGGATGGGGCCGGCATTGTCGGCCGTGTTGGCTTGCTGTGCCTGTGCCGCCAGCGGGGCGCCCAGGCAGGCGAGGGCGATGGCCAGCGCGCACGGGCGCAGCGAAAAAGGCAGGGGGGAATGTATGGCGGCCATGCATGGATCTCCGTAATGACAATGTTGGCGCGTTCGGTAAGGCGGCGCGACAACATCGTGGCGTGGGCATCCGGCGCAAGGGGATAAGAATGATAATGATTCTCATTTTATCCGTCAATTGCGCAAACTGCGTAGCGCCGCCTTTGCCCATGCCAGGGCGCTGAAGTGTTGTTGGGGCGGTACAGCGGACGTCCGGATTGCCGCCTGGCTACAGTGCTGGGGTGCGGCGGCATTGGGCGCGCTTCTTGTATACTGCCGTCTTTGCAGCCGTCAGACGTGAACGAACAATGAGCCAGACAACTGAACACCAGGCGCCGGGCAACTCGCCTGTGGAGCGCCGCCAGGGCGAGCAGCCGGCCGCCGCCGCGCGCAAATTGAATCTGCTGGTGGTCGACGACAACCAGGAAGTGGGCGAATCGCTGGCCATGCTGCTCGAAGCGCTGGGCCACCACGCGGTGGTGGTGCGCAACTGGCAGATGGCCGTCGAGCAAGTCAAGCTGTGCGTGCCCGACGCCGTCTACCTCGACATCGAGATGCCAGGCATCAGCGGCATCGAGATCGGCCGCCGCCTGCACAACCATCCGGAAACGGCCCACGCCGTGCTGATCGCCGTCACCGGCCACAGCCTGCCCATGTACATGGACGACGCGCTGGCCGTGGGCTTCCGCCACTTCCTCGTCAAACCCGTGCGCATGGAAGACCTGGCGACGACGGTGCAGTCGGTGCTGGCGGGCTAGTTTCCCCGCTTTATGGCGGACTCAGCGACCACTGCTGGTTGTTCGCATTGGTCAGGTTCCACTGGATGATCTGCGCATTTTCCGCCGTGCTCAGGTTCAGCATGTCCAGGGTCAGGTTGCTGTAGCGATTCGTGATCGTCTGGTAGCCGGTCGCCGGGCTGGCGAAGCGCCACTGTTGGCCCAGTCCGCCCCAATAACTCCATTGCGCGATGTTGGTGCCGGCCGTGGTCGAGTTGTTGTAGTCATCCAGGCCCAGCAGGCTGTTCGCGTTGATCAGGCTGTAATAGCCGTCTCCATGTCCCACCACATACCATTGCTGGTGTTTCCCTCCTGTATAGGTTTGCTGCTGCACCAGCGCGCCGTTCGCCGTGCCGGCGCCGGCGCCGGCCACGGCCACGGCCAGCGCCTTGCCGCTCAGGCGCGAGCGCAGCACCGTGGGGCCGTCCGAGATGCCGCCGCAGCTGGCGAGCGCAAAATTGCGCGTCAGGCTGGGCCAGCCGCCGCTGTACGTCATCTTTAATATGTCGAGCTTGGCCGCGCCATTGTCGTTGACGTCGTAATAGTGGATGGAGGCGTAGTTGCAGCCGTCCTGCTTGAGCACGCCGATATGGCCCGGTCCCTTGTATTTGCCATCGAGATTCGGCAAGGCCGTGCGCGTGCCGCTGTACGGCCCCGTCACGCTGGTGGCGCGCTGCACTTCCACGTAATACGTGCTGGCCGCGCCCTGGCAGCATTTGCCGCGGTTGACGAACAGATAGTAATACCCGCCATCGCGCGCGATGTAGGGCGCTTCGATATCCTTGCCGCCACCGCCGAGGATGGTGGTGACGTTGCCCGCCGTCTTGCCCGTCGCCTGGTTGATCTCGGCCACGCCAATGCCGCCAAAAAACGAGCCATACGACATGTAGACCTTGCCGTCATGGTCGCGGAACAGGGCCGGGTCGATGGCGTTGATTTCCGCGCCGCCCCCATACGATTGCACGACGATGCCCAGGTCCGTCCAGTTCGGGTTCTTCAGCGAGGCCGAGCGGGCCACGCCGATGGCCGACACGGAGGTGCCGAAGGTGGATACCGAGTAATACAGATAATAGTAGCCGTTCATGTGGATCACGTCGGGCGCCCAGTACGAAGCGCTGAAGTTGGGGATTTTATTGGCGATCCAGGCCGGTGGCGTGCCGAACACGGGCGCGGGGCCGGCCGACCAGTTCAGCAGGTCCGTCGAGCTGGAATACCAGATGCCCGTGCCGGTGGTGAAGTTGAAATATGTGTCGCCATCGCGGCTCAGGGTGCCGGGGTCGTGCGCGTTCGGCACGCCCGTCAGGTTGATCGCTTGCGCCGCGTGGGCGCAGAACATCAGGCAGAGTGCTGCCAGGATTTGCTTCATCGTTGTCTCCGTGCTGTTTTTATAGGGCGGTCCAGGCCGCAAGCCAGAGTAGGGCGATGGTCAAATTTGCACTAATGAATTTTTTACGGGAAGCGATACCGGAGCCGGTATCGGAGAATGAAGAAAAGCGGCGCCGGAATAGAAAAAGCCCGGTTCGAAAACCGGGCTCTTCATTATTCTGTGGGGTGGCTGATGGGGCTCGAACCCACGACAACAGGAATCACAATCCTGGACTCTACCAACTGAGCTACAGCCACCACTGTCTTACTTACCTGTTTAGCTGTTTTGCTGAACAGGTGCCGAATTATACAAAGAACTCGGCAAAGTGGCAAATCTAAATGCAGTCTTTTTTAAAGAATCGAAAGATTGCCTGAAAACGCCCGATTTCCCTCACACGGACAGGTGGGTGACGGGCGGGTGCAAGTCCAGCAAACCGGCGAAGGCTTGCGCCAGCGACTCGACCGTGGCCGTCGTGTAACCCTGCAGCTGCGGTGCATCGTTGCCGGTGCGGCGCAAGCTTACCGCGTCGAGCAAGCGGGTCAGCTGGCGCGCCACGGCCTCCCCGGTGTCGACCAGGGCGATCTGTTGCGACGTATGCGCGCGCACCGTGCGTTCGATAGCGTCCTGCACGAACAGGTAGTGCGTGCAGCCGAGCACCAATGTGTCGACGCCTTGTGCCAGCACGGGCGCGATGTAGCGCTCCAGCATGGCGCTGGTGGCGTCCAGCGGGTCGTTGCCCAGCTCGCACTGCTCGATGCGGTCGGCCAGGCCGATGCACGGTTGCAGGATGAACGTGGCGCCCGTGGCGGCGCTGACCTGCTCGCGCAGGGCCAGCAGCTTGTCGCCGCGCAAGGTGCGCTCGGTGGCCAGCACGCCGATCTTGCCATTGCGGCTGATGGCCGCCGCCGGTTTCAGGCCCGGCTCGACGCCGACGATGGGCAGTTCCGGGTAGCGCGCGCGCAAGGCCTTGATGGCGGCGATGGTCGCCGTGTTGCAGGCGACCACCAGCGCCTTGACGCCATGTCCGAGCAAATACGCGGCAATCGCCAGCGAGCGGTCGACGACCTGCTCTTCCGTCTTGTCGCCATACGGCGCATAGCCGGAATCGGCAACGTAAATCAGGTCTTCCTGCGGCAGCTGCGCGCGGATATGGCGCAGCACGGACAGGCCGCCCACGCCGGAATCAAAAATGCCGATGGGGGCGCTGGCGTGGGCATTGCTTGCAGTAGAAGTCATAGGAAACCGAAGAGGATGAAAAACGCCGCGCTGGTATTGCCGCGCGGCGTAGGGTAGTGCCTGTTTAAGCGACCGTCACGGGGATCTGGCTGACGCTGCTATTGAGTTGCTCGATCTTCGCCTGCCATTCCTTCGGACCCGTGTTGTGCACCGAAGTACCTTTCGCGTCCACGGCCACCGTCACCGGCATGTCGACGACGTCGAATTCGTAGATGGCTTCCATGCCCATGTCGGCAAAGCCCAGCACCTTGGCGTGCTTGATGGCTTTCGACACCAGGTAGGCGGCGCCGCCGACGGCCATCAGGTAGGCCGACTGGTGCTTCTGGATCGATTCGATGGCGACTGGGCCGCGCTCGGCCTTGCCGATCATGGCGATCAGGCCGGTTTTTTCCAGCATCATGTCGGTGAACTTGTCCATGCGCGTGGCCGTGGTCGGACCGGCCGGGCCGACGGCTTCGTCGCGCACGGGATCGACCGGGCCGACGTAGTAGATGACGCGGTTCTTGAAGTCGACGGGCAATTCCTCACCCTTGGCCAGCATGTCCTGGATGCGCTTGTGCGCGGCGTCGCGGCCCGTCAGCATCTTGCCGTTCAACAGCAAGGTCTGGCCCGGCGTCCACGAAGCGACTTCTTCTTTCGTCAGCGTGTTGAGGTCGACGCGCTTGGATTTTTCCGTGTCCGGCGTCCAGTGCACTTCCGGCCACGACGACAGCGATGGCGGTTCCATGTAGGCCGGGCCCGAGCCGTCGAGCACGAAGTGGCCGTGGCGCGTGGCGGCGCAGTTCGGGATCATGGCGACGGGCTTCGACGCGGCGTGCGTCGGGTGCATCATGATTTTCACGTCGAGCACGGTCGTCAGGCCGCCCAGGCCTTGCGCGCCGATGCCCAGCGAGTTGATCTTGTCGCACAGCTCGATACGCAATTCTTCCAGTTTATTTTGCGGGCCGCGTTGTTTCAGCTCAAACATGTCGATGTCTTCCATCAACACTTCCTTGGCCATCAGCATGGCTTTTTCGGCCGTGCCGCCGATGCCGATACCCAGCATGCCAGGCGGACACCAGCCGGCGCCCATGGTCGGCACGGTCTTCATGACCCAGTCCACCAGCGAATCGGACGGGTTCATCATGATCATCTTGGATTTGTTTTCCGAGCCGCCACCCTTGGCAGCGACTTTCACGTCGACGGTATTGCCTTCGACCAGTTCCATGTGCACGACGGCTGGCGTGTTGTCCTTGGTGTTCTTGCGGTCGAAATGCGGGTCGGCCACGATGGAGGCGCGCAGCTTGTTGTCGTCGAAGTTGTACGCGCGGCGCACGCCTTCGTTGACGGCGTCGGTGACCGTGCCGGAGAAGCCCTCGAAGCGCACGCCCATGCCGATTTTCAGGAAGACGTTGACGATACCCGTGTCCTGGCAGATAGGACGCTTGCCTTCCGCGCACATGCGCGAGTTGGTCAGGATTTGCGCGATCGCATCTTTTGCCGCTGGGCTTTGCTCGGCCGCGTAGGCGCGCGCCAGGTGCTCGATGTAATCTGCAGGGTGGTAGTAGCTAATGTACTGCAACGCTGCGGCGACGGATTCGATCAGGTCTTCTTGCTTTATGACAGTCATGGTGTTCTCGCGGTAGATAAGAAGGGTAAGACTCTTTACTAATTACTGCATCAGTTACTGCATCGGAGTGTCAAGGCCCACGACGGCCGCCGGCCGTCATGGGCTTCTGCTTCAATGGTTGCGTGCCTGGTTTTGCGTGACCGTCATGATGCGGTCCGTGTAGGCAATCGCCATCGCCGACAGGATGAAGACCATGTGTATCACCGTTTGCGCGATGATCACTTCGATCTTGTACGAGTTGGCGTTGATAAACGTCTTCAACAGGTGGATGGACGAGATGCCGATGATGGCCATCGCTAATTTCGTCTTCAGCACGGAAGCATTTACATGCGACAACCATTCCGGCTGGTCTGGGTGGTCATCGAGGTGCATGCGCGAAACGAAGGTTTCGTAGCCGCCGATAATGACCATGATCAGCAGGTTCGAAATCATGACCACGTCGATCAGGCCTAATACCACCAGCATGATGGTCGCTTCGTTCAGCTTGGTCGGCAGGGCGCTGCCCGGCACGGCAACGGCCGTCAGCACGTGCTGCAGGGCGGCATCATTGCCGAACACGGCGCCGATCAGGTCGGACAATTCCACCCAGAAATGGAATACATACACGCATTGTGCGAGGATCAGGCCCAGGTACAGCGGCAACTGCAGCCAGCGCGACATGAAGATGAAGGCAGACAGTGGGCGCAGCTTGGTATGTTTGGCAGACGGTGGTAGGTGGTCGATCATGTGGAGGTTCCTGGGGGAGTAAATACCAATTTTTGGCATGCCCGACATTTTACACTTGCTACCGATCACTGCGCATGGCCTTGCTCTGGATTATTGGGTTTGATGAAATACAAAGTGGTATTGAACCTTCGGCGCAACAGGCATTTTCCCAGCGAAAATACTGTACGGCGTCCCCTTGACTCCTATTGCCGAAGGCGCTTATGGTTAGTATGGACAGAGCAAAACGCAGCATAAAACGCGCAATGTAAGGCGTCCGTAAGACAGGGCGCTTATCGTGTTAGCAAACAATTACTACACTGGAGACAAGCATGGCCGGTACAGAAAACCAAGGGCAGGGCACGGAACAGCAGGGACCAGAAGAGTCGCGCGTATTTAACCCGTCGGCAGCGTTTGCCGCGCAGGCAACGATTTCCGGCATGGACGCCTACCGCGCCATGGTGGCCGACGCCGAGCGCGACTACGAAGGCTTCTGGGCCAAGCTGGCGCGCGAAAACCTGAGCTGGAAGAAACCGTTCACCCGCACCCTGAATGAAGACAACGCCCCATTCTACAAATGGTTCGAAGACGGCCAGCTCAACGTGTCGTACAACTGCCTTGACCGCAACATCGAAAATGGCCTGGGCGACAAGACGGCCATCATCTTCGAAGCGGACGACGGCACCGTCACCAAGGCCAGCTACACGGAATTGCACGCCCAGGTCTGCAAATTTGCCAATGGCCTGAAAGCCAAAGGTATTAGCAAAGGTGATCGCGTGATCATCTATATGTCGATGTCCGTCGAAGGCGTTGCCGCCATGCAAGCCTGCGCGCGCATCGGCGCCACGCACTCCGTCGTCTTCGGCGGCTTTTCCGCGAAATCCTTGCAGGAACGCATCATCGACGCGGGCGCCGTGGCCGTCATCACGGGCGACGAGCAATTGCGTGGCGGCAAGAAACTGCCGCTGAAAGCCATCGTCGACGAAGCGCTGGCGCTGGGCGGCTGCGATTCCGTGAAGAACGTCATCGTGTACAAGCGCACGGGCAGCGACTTGCCGATGGTGGCCGGCCGCGACACGTGGCTGCACGACCTGGTCGAAGGCCAGAGCGCGCAATGCGAGCCGGAATGGGTCGATGCCGAGCATCCATTATTCATCTTGTATACCTCCGGCTCGACCGGCACGCCGAAGGGCGTGCAGCACTCGAGCGGCGGCTACCTGCTGTGGGCCGCGCTGACGATGAAGTGGAGTTTCGACATCAAGCCCGACGACGTCTTCTGGTGCACGGCCGACATCGGCTGGGTGACGGGCCACAGCTACATCGCGTATGGCCCGATGGCCGTGGGCGCCACGCAAGTGGTGTTCGAAGGCATCCCGACCTATCCGAACGCGGGCCGTTTCTGGGAAACCATCAAGAAGCACAATGTCAGCATTTTCTACACAGCCCCCACGGCCATCCGTTCGCTGATCAAGGCGGCCGACGTCGACCCGAAAGTGCATCCAAGCAACTACGACCTGACGAGCTTGCGCCTGCTGGGCTCCGTCGGCGAGCCGATCAATCCGGAAGCGTGGATGTGGTACTACAAGAACATCGGCGGCGAGAAATGCCCGATCGTCGATACCTTCTGGCAAACGGAAACGGGTGGCCACATGATCACCCCGCTGCCGGGCGCGACGCCGATGGTCCCCGGTTCCTGCACGCTGCCATTGCCGGGCATCATGGCCGCCATCGTCGACGAAGCGGGCCAGGATGTGCCGAACGGCCAGGGCGGCATCCTCGTGGTGAAGCGCCCATGGCCATCGATGATCCGCACGATCTGGAACAACCCGGACCGTTTCAAGTCCAGCTACTTCCCGGAAGAACTGGGCGGCAAGATGTACCTGGCAGGCGACGGCGCCATCCGCAACAAGGACACGGGCTACTTCACCATTACGGGCCGCATCGATGACGTACTGAACGTGTCGGGCCACCGCATGGGCACGATGGAAATCGAATCGGCCCTGGTGGCCAACCCGCTGGTGGCCGAAGCGGCCGTGGTGGGCCGTCCGGACGACACGACCGGTGAATCGATCTGCGCCTTCGTCGTCTTGAAGCAGGCGCGCCCTACCGGCGAGGAAGCCAAGAAGCTGGCCCTGGAACTGCGCAACTGGGTCGGCAAGGAAATCGGCCCGATCGCCAAGCCGAAGGAAATCCGTTTCGGCGATAACCTGCCGAAAACCCGCTCCGGCAAAATCATGCGCCGCCTGCTGCGCGTGCTGGCCAAGGGCGAGACGATTACGCAAGACGTCTCGACCCTGGAAAACCCGGCCATCCTGGAGCAGCTGAAGGAAGCGTCATAATGGCAGGTCGGCCCCTGACAGGGCCGACCATGGCCGCTGCCGGACTGCTGCTTGTCGTTGCGCGCTTTAACTTTTACCCCACGGTAAATAACTTTGGCAGTCCGTAGAATCTTTGCTATAATCTGCGGCTTCGCGACAAGCGAGAAATAGTACGCAATGCGAGCAAGTAGACGCATTGCCTGCAGGAGAGGTGGATGAGTGGTTGAAGTCGCACGCCTGGAAAGCGTGTATAGGTTCATAGCCTATCGGGGGTTCGAATCCCCCTCTCTCCGCCACGGATAGTAATTAAGTAAGATCAGGACGTTTCAGGAAGTCCCTCAAAAACCGCTTAGAGCCTTGATTCTAAGCGGTTTTTTCGTTTCTGGACGTTGCACAGCGTCCCAGGACATCCACCTCAAGTAGGCGCAAGTTTGGGGGCACCTCGCACTCAGCCATTGCCGCTTGCCCCAAAAAAATTCAAAAAAACGACTATATTGATCTTTACAGCATGCCGCGCAGGAGGTTTGCCATGCCAAAGATCATTGTTCCGCTGACAGATTTACTCATCCGCAACGCCAAGCCACGCGAGCGGCCGTACAAGATGTTCGATGGTGACGGCATGTACCTCGTCGTCGCGCCAACCGGCTCCCGCATCTGGCGTTTCAAGTTCCGGCAGGCCAACGGCAAAGAGAATACGCTGACGTTCGGCCCTTACCCGGAAATTACCTTGCAGGATGCACGTGAAAAGCGTCTGGCGACACGCCGCCTGCTGCTGCAAGGAATCGACCCCGCCAAGCATCGCGACGACGCCAAGCGCCTGGCAAAGGATAAGGCGTCCAACACCTTCGAAAAAATCGCGCGCGAGTGGCACGGCAACAAAGTGCCCACGTGGAGCGAACGCACCGCCAAGAACACCATCCAGCGCCTGCAAGCGGACATCTTTCCAGCCATTGGCCGCATGCCGATCGATGAGATAAAGCACCGCGATCTGATTGCCGCGCTGCGCAAGATCGAGGAGCGTGGCGCAAGCGAGGTCGCCCATCGCCTGAGAGCGGTATGTGCGTCAATTTTCAGCTACGCGATTCAGTGCGGATTCACAGAGCGCAATCTGGTCACCGATATGAAGGATGTGCTGAAGACCGTCCGCGCCGGACACTTCGCCGCCATCAGCGCCGACGAACTACCGCAGTTTCTGGCCATTCTGGACCGCAACGAAGCACGCATGTTCGCGCCGACCCGCATTGCGCTGCGGCTGATGCTGCTGTGCTTTGTGCGCACCAGCGAGTTGATCGAAACGCCCTGGAGTGAAATCGACCTGGAGCGCGGCGAGTGGATCATTCCATGGCAGCGCATGAAGCGCGGCAAGCTGACCGTCAATCCGGATATGACCAACCATCACGTATGCCTGTCGCGCCAGGCGCTGGAGCTGCTGCGCGAACTGCACGCGATCACGGGCCGCAGCAAGTACCTGTTCCCGAATCAGCGCGACCACGAAAAGCCGATCAGCAATAACACGATACTGGTGGCGCTTGGACGCATGGGATACAAGGGCAAGATGACCGGCCATGGCTTCCGGGCGCTGGCTATGAGCACTATCAAGGAGCACCTGGGCTACCGGCATGAAGTCGTGGACCGGCAGCTGGCACATGCGCCGAAGGACAAGGTGGCCAGTGCCTATGACCGGGCGCAGTTCCTGGCCGAACGGCGCAAGATGATGCAGGATTGGGCCGACTACATCGATGCCGTCAGCGGCAAGGGAAAGCCGCCGCAGACGCCCAGATTAACGCTGGTCAGCGGTGAGTTCAGCCGGGATGGCGGAACAGGAGGGCACCATGTCTGAGTATGTACTGCGCCTCACGGATGCGCTTATCAAGCAGACCGCTTCCAAGGACAAATTACATAAACTGGCTATCGGAGTCTTTGTCCGGGCTGCAACGCTGCCGGTCAATGCCAGTGGCGCCAGTCCAGCACGCGCCGGTTCCAATTCTGCGTACTACGAAAAGCGCACTTGACGAAACGAACCACTTGCAAACGTCGATAGCAGGCATAGAATGAAGCTCTCTTATGTGGGAATCGCTCCCACAAGGGCATGCATCGAGCATGTACCTATGCTTAGCGGCATAGGCGTTGCGGTCGTTACCCGCCACCATGATACATAGCAGTTTCTGCTAGATATATCGCCGGGAGATGCAGAAGCATGCAGATCTCGGCAAGATAAAGCGCTGCCTTCAGCGCCTACATATCCCACAGTCCGCAAGACGGATTGCCTGGATGATTGCGCCCGGTGGGCGCTTCTTCAAACAGGAGCAAGACTCCTGCCCTGATTGGTTCGCATGCCCCGCGAGGTAGCGCACCGTATGAAGCACAGCATGGCTTTGCCGCAAGCCGCACCGTCAACAGAAATGCCAGCGATGCGATGCCATCACGGCTGCCGCCAGCGCGTGTGCTTCAGAGCCGCCAGTATCGTCACCGCGAGTGCGATGCTGGCATGTATGCCGTCACATACCATGGCAACGTGCGCGCGTCGTTACTGGCGGCGTGCTGCCAGTGACGACGCGCCGCCGACGGCATAGGCCCAGGCGGCAAGCGGAATTCCACCGCGTGATGTTGTTCAGTGATGGGGCCAGGCGCCCCGCATCGCAGGTAAGCCCTGCGATGTCCTTTGCCCGCTACGGGCTGATTAGTTGAAGTTGATCCGTGCACGAGGTGCACTCCATGGACCCTGGGTGATTGGTCCCTGCTGCGGCGGCTCCCTCCGGGAGCGCGCAGCGGTGCCACACGCGCATGCGGCGCGGGCAGGCAGTAACAGCAACCGCATACACGGGAGTGGTGTCCCGAGGCCCTTGATTCAACCTTTCCTGCCGAGGCAGTGAGGGTGGCCAGAAACACTTACCAGACAGGATTACACCACGCAGCATCGATGTAAAAACCAAAGATCGAAGGAATGACTTTGCCATGCGCGACTTGAACTACCAGCTCAAGCAACTGTGTCACCGCAACCGGGATGGCAGCTTTGCGACGCAGGCCGACCGTGAGCGCATATTAAATCTGTGCGCCAACGACTTGGCGGAACGGGGCTTCCAGCATATGAGCGTGGACAGCCTGAAACCGAAGCATGTGGCGGCGCTGCTCGACAAGTGGAAGCAGGATGGCGTCAGTACCGGCACGATCAAGAATCGCATGAGCGCCCTGCGCTGGTGGGCCGAGAAGATCGGCAAGGAAAACATCATCGCGCGCACCAACGGCGAATATGGCATCGCGGAGCGGGTGTTTGTCACCAACGTCTCGAAGGCGAAGGTGCTTGACGCCGATACGCTGGCCCGCGTGAATGATCCGTATACGCGCATGTCCCTGCAGCTTCAGGCGGCGTTTGGATTGCGGCGCGAGGAAAGCATCAAGATCAAGCCGGGATGGGCCGATGGCGGGAACATCCTGCGGCTGCAGGATAGCTGGACCAAGGGCGGCAAGTACCGGGAGGTGCCGATCACCACCACGCAGCAGCGCGCCGTACTGGAAGCGGCCAAGGCGCTGGCGGGCAAAGGCAGCTTGATTCCGGCGCAGTTGCGGTATCGGGACCAGTTGAACCGCTTTCGGGCGCAGTGCGACAAGGCTGGCATCCATGGCGTGCATGGTCTGCGCCATGAGTACGCGCAGCGGCGCTATGCCGAGCTGACTGGCCGACCTAGTCCAGCCAGTGGCGGCGCGACGTCCAGACAGCTGGATGCTTCTCAAAAGTTGGCGGATAACGCTGCAAGGTTAAAGATTTCGACGGAGATGGGGCATGGTCGTGAACAGGTCACGTCAATCTACCTGGGGAGATGACCGCCCATTTGTATCAGGGCTGCAGCACTTGGGACGGAAGAGATGCGAAGGAGTGCAGCGTTGTCGCTGCCGGAACTATCGAGGAGAGTCGGCACGACTTTCCATTGTTTGCTGTTCATCAATCGAAGGAGAATCTTATGACCACGACTAAAAAATTCCTCCGCTTGCCTGCGGTAATCGAGGCTACCGGCTGGTCCCGCGCCACAATCTGGCGCAAAGTGAAGGCAGGCGTGTTGCCAGCGCCTATCCCCATCGGCCCCAAGTCCATCGCGTGGGACGCAGAGGAAATCGCTCAATGGCAGCAGCGCTGTATTGACGCTAGGCGGGGAGTTGCTTGAGTGGGAGTTAATAGTGGCTGGATTAGCAGCGCTCCACCTCGTAAGATGTCGTGGTGCGGGCCTACCGGCCTTCTCCGAATCGTCCAACTGCTGCCGCTGCGCGGCAGTCCTGCGCGCCTGTGGCGCGCGTTCGTGGTTCCAATTAGGCATCGACTGAGCATGCTTTTATGGCATCAAATGCATCAGTCTGTGTCCGAATGGCGGACCAGACCTTGGCGGTCCTGCTAAACCTGCTCTCGTACCTGAAAAAACGACTCGGTCGAAGTTGCGTCCGATGATTTTAGTGATTCAGTCGCTGCACAGAGCGGGGCAGGATAGGTGAAGTTAGCTAATCTTTGTTTCGCTAACTTCACACCTGCTTATTCTCACTTTGTGCTCAACGTATCGCTCCAAATGAGACTTTCTAATGAGCATGCATCTACTGCACCTTTGCGTGAGTCCATGTCCGAATGGCAGATCTGACCCTTGCTCTCCTGCTCTCCTGCACCCTTTCGAGTGGGACTGGGCACTTAAACCTTTTGCTCTGATGGCTTTTCCTATCAACGGCGCTTTGAATTTGAACTTGCAGTGCCATCGCACGAGACATTTAGCCAAATCGAATCCAAAATTATCGCTCTGTTCGAAAATATTTCTTTAGCGGCAATCTTCGAATTGTCATCAAGCAATTATTGGATTATCATGAACGAAAGGTTACCTACCTGTTCCAATCGAGCAGCAGCCGCAGATTTACCTGAAATTACGTAGAAATGAACGGGCCGGATATGGATGACGCATTACGATTACGCGCTGTAAATCAAATTTTTAAGATAGACGCGTCACTTGGATGTGAGTCTGGGAAGGATGCGACGTTCACGTTAGACTTTGAAGAAAAGAATTATCGGCAACAAGCGTTAGCCGGTCTCATCCGTGACACTGTTCCATATTTCGCTTTAACCCAGGAAGAAATTGCATCATTAGATAAGTCAGATTGGAATAAAAGCAGCTTCACTAGAATCTCTGATGCTCAGCCGACAAAAAAAGGCGACTACGGTGAATTGTTGCTTTACATTATTTTGAACATATTTTATGACACTCCGAAATTCGTCACAAAAGCAAGACTTCGTTCATCGACTCGTGAGCAGATTAAGGGTTTTGATTGCGCACATTTTTCAATAAATCCGGATAGAACGATCACTCTCTGGCTCGGAGAGGCAAAATTTCATCAAACTTTTTCAGGTGCAATTGCTCAGTCCTTTAAATCACTCAACGATCATTTGATGGATGCGGAAAAAATTAAGTCTGAATTGCGACTTTTGAGTGGTGAGATAGAAATAAATAAAAATATACTACCTGATGAGTATTTGCTTCTAAAGTCGCATACAAACGGGTCAAAGTCGTTAGATAAAGTTTCAATCCAGGTCCCTGTTCTGTTGACATACGATAGTAAATGCATTGGGGATTTTTGTGGAACAGAAAATGCCGATATCGGATCAGATGTTTTTCAAGCAAGTCTGATTGCTGAGTTGAAGGGAAAATTTCTTTCTGTCTATGAGCGCACTTGGCCAGCTAAAAATAATATAACTATTTCATTTTATTTACTACCATTGAGGTCGGTTTCCGAACTTAAAGAAATGTTAGATACAATTGAAACTGCGATGAAATTTTAGGGGGTGTCTTGAGAGAAACTGTTCAGTACCAATTAAATGTGCTTCGATCTAATGTTGAAATGAAAATCGATGATTTGGAACGTCTGTTACTCAGCACATATGAGTTATTAGACTCAATCGATCCCTCTGATTTTAGTTTATGTTTGGCCGTAATATGTCACGTGGCAGATCGAAGATTTAGCGATGTAATGATTCAGCAATTGCTACACGATAATGTTTCAAAATCAAGAATATTTCTTTACGATAATTTGCTGCATACGAGAGATGAAAATTACAATCCTGAGTTTTCAATGCAGGATCATATATTAAAAGCCTTTTACACTAGCCGTACTACAGAAACTACTTTGACGAAACCACAGAAAGAGGTTTTTGATAATTTTCAAGAATGTAGGCGTTTAATTGTAAGTGCGCCAACTTCATTCGGGAAGACACGAATAATTCGTGAGATCATCCGTCACAACAACTATCGCAATATAGCGCTTATACTACCTACGGTATCGCTTTTGTCTGAGCAATACCGTGATATAAAGGATTCCATTAGCGGGTACGTGGTATCAAAGACCTCAAAAATTAAGATTGAGCCTGATAGGAATTATATTCTTGTTTTGACTCCAGAACGAATGAGTGCATTCCTCAGTGAGAATCCTGAATTTCATTTTGATTTTTTTGTAATGGATGAAATTTATAAAACTGACTTTAAGCTTAATGACGATAGGTTTAGAGTGTTTTCTGATGTATTGCTACGTTTAGCGCAACGAGGTTCCGATTTTTATTTAATTGGCCCATATATTACCGATTTTAGTCAACGTTTTCGTGCGCTGTTCAACGCAAAGATGCTCAAATTCGAGGTTGAGATCGTTCAGAAGGACTTCTATTTTCTTGATAATGTTGGATTAAAAGGTTCGCACAAAATTGAAGGCCGCTTCATAAAAATTGTCGGAGATAAGTTTGTGAATTTGACCAGACTAACTTCGAATGATTATATTGATGGAAAATTTTTGATATATCGTTATCAAAAACGGTATGTTGAAGAGTCTGCAGGAAAGTTTTCCTCCGCAAGATCTGAAGTTAGATGGGATTCAAATCTGATAAGATATCTTGAAAAAACTGTTTCGCCTGAATGGAAGCTGGTTTCATGCATAAAAAAGGGGGTAGCATTTCATCATGGCGCGATGCCTCGACATATCCAGGACCTGATTGTCGACGAATTCAATAACTCATCGGGCGGAGGCATCGATTTCTTATTTTGCACAACATCATTGACAGAGGGAATTAACACCTCGGCAAAGAATGTGGTCTTATATGATGAAAAGATTGGTACTGGAGACCCGATCGGTGTTCTGGACCGGCGTAATATTGAGGGGCGTGCGGGGCGGTTTATGCGCCACTTTGTTGGTCGTGTCTTTCATCTGGAGGCGTATATTGAAAATAATGACGATCGAGTAGTGGAAATTGAATCTCTGGATAGCGAGAATCCGTCAATCGAAGCTATTATCCAATTCGACGATGAACTCTTGTCAGAAGCCGGGCATCATAAAAAGAATCAACTAAAATCAACAATGGAAAGCGTTGGCCTTCCGTTTGAGATGTTCAAAGAGAATAAATATGTTAGCGTTGGTGGTCAAGCATCGTTGTTAAAGTACTTGATCACCAGTAAGTCTTGGGGACAATTTAGTTTTATGGGTGGCATGCCGAATGCTGAAGTGGCCAAGCTCATACTTTCCTGTATATACGACCATTTGTTCACCGAGAGCGATCGTGGACGGAATTTTAAAGATGAGGTTGGAAAGTCAATTTTATTGCAGTTGACAAGTTATTATCTTTTTTATAAGCCGTCATTTACGGAATTACTTTCTAGTGCGACGATTATAAAGTTTAGGCCAAAAATTGACTCTAGAATACGATATATTTTTGATTTAACGTCTAGATATTTTGAATTTATATGGCCTCGATACATTATGGCATTCCAAAATATTTACAATTATGCAGCCAAGATAAATGATGCTAGCCCAATCTCTCTGGAGTTGATGATTGCACAACTGGAATACGGTACGACAAAAAATCATGAAATAATACTGAAGGATTGTGGTATTCCATCGGAGTCCATTCGGAAAATATCGAACATTTTTTCTAATTGCGAAACCTTAGATGATGTTCAGCGTGTTAAAAAGCTAAGAATGAGCAATATTGCTAGTTTGCTTGATCCAATAGAAGTTCGGATTTTTAATCGATATATTTAAAATTTTTCAAGCTGATTTATTCTAATATTATGAAACTAAAATTTATTCCACTGGATTATGGTGTTTACAGGGGGCGAGTTCCAGGTGGTAAAAATATAGTTTTCCTAAACCCAAACAACTGGGATGATTTCGGATTCAAAACACAATTTGCGGTTACGTGGTGTGATTTCAATGCTTCTGAGCACTACTTGGGAGAGATAAAAATTGCTTTTGAGAACCAGCCTAGTGGTTGGACAGCTCATTCATTTCCGAAAGAATTTGAAAGTTTGCCACCCAATTTTTACTCACTTGGACTGGACGTAGAGTATTATGAGAAGCTTTCTAAATTGCCACCTGAGATCTGTAGAAATATTACCGGTTCTTTACATGATGTCGTTGCTGATCCGGATTTTTTGAACCGCATAAAAGATGATAAAGCGTTTCAGACATCGCTAACCCGTGGCGTCAGCTTTACTTCTATATCTGAGCAATTTCGACGAACACTTGGTGGGGGTGCGCCGCAGACTCCTTATAACTTTATTTATAAAGTGCAAGCCGATGCTGAGACAGCGGGGTTGGAACTAAGGTTTGATGTCTCGCCTGATTCTAAACCATCAACAAATATTCATGTGTTGATTGGTAGAAACGGAATTGGCAAAACTACTTTATTAAATGGAATGATATCTGCGATTGTTAAAGGTCATAAGTTAGAGCGTGGGGCCGGGAATTTTTGGAATGTGTCGCAGATTCCTTTTAGCCTAATCGAAGATAAATATTTTTCATCGTTGGTTTCGGTGTCATTCAGCGCCTTTGATCCATTCACACCGCCACTTGACTCGGAAGATCACAGCAATGATCTAAAATATTTTTATGTAGGCCTAAAAAAAGTTGTTCGTGAAAATAATGTCTTAAAAAGCGAACACAAAGATATAGAAAAATTTAGCGTAGAATTTGCTTCGAGTTTGTCAAGCTGTTTTAGCCAACCTCAAAAAAAGCATCGTTGGATTAGGGCAATTCGATTTCTTGAGTCCGACGAGAATTTTGCGGAAATGGATTTGACCCGTTTTGCAGAAGAAGATGGGACCGTTAGGTTGAACGAACTTAAATTTAAACTATTTAAGAAAATGAGTTCCGGTCATGCCGTAGTACTACTGACGATGACTAAACTGGTTGAAAAAGTTGATGAAAAAACATTGGTATTAATGGACGAACCGGAAAGTCACTTACACCCGCCCTTGCTCTCAGCATTCACAAGAGCACTTTCTGATCTACTCACCAATCGTAACGCCGTTTGCATTATTGCCACTCATTCGCCTGTAGTACTGCAAGAGGTACCTCGGCGTTGTGTTTGGAAGCTTAGACGTACCAAACTGAACGCAAACGCGGATCGACCTGAAAGCGAAACGTTTGGCGAGAACGTTGGGGTATTAACTCGTGAGGTATTTCAACTGGAAGTGCAAAAGTCTGGATTTCATGATCTGCTGAATCGAGACGTAAATGAGGGGAAGTCGTTTGATGAAATTTTAAATGACTACGACGGCCAGATAGGGCTAGAAGGCAAGGCTGTGCTTCGTTCTCTAATTGCTACGCGTGGATATTGAGCTATGCGTGAGATGAAAATTCCGGTGGGTATGCCTGCTGAAGTATTAGATGCTTGTATAGGCAGTATTGGTAATGAAGATTTGCGCAATCGTGTGCTCGAAGTAAGACAAAATTTTATAGACGCTTCCGTTAGTTATCGAAAATCTGCTGAGATTGCACAGTTATATACTTTTCTTGTAAACCACCAAAAAGATGAAGAAATTCTGGTTGGTAATGTAACAAAAGGCGAAGTCAAAAATCTTTATACTTACAACTTGGTAAAAAAGATCGGAGCCCGGAGTTATTATGATTCTATACTTGCGGCGGCACCTAGGGGGATCTGTCCATTGTGTGGGGTGGGTATGGCGGCGACCCTTGATCATTATATGCCCAAGGCGAAGTTCCCATTATTCTCAGTATTACCTTTAAATTTGGTCCCTGCTTGCCGTGATTGCAATACGGGAAAACTCGCGGAATTTGGTGAGGATAAAGAATCTCAGTCTCTACATCCTTATTTTGATATTTCTCCCTTTGTTACTGAACAATGGATATTTGCTGAGGTTTTAATTTCCTCACCTGCAACGATTAGATTTTTTGTTTCAGCTCCAGATACGTGGCTTCGTGAAAATAAGGAAAGAGCTAAAGCACATTTCGATGCCTTTAAGCTTGCGGCAAGATTTTCAATCATGGCAGCGAATGAGTTATCGAGTCTAACGGGAATGTTGGCCGACTATGTTAGCCATAGCGGACCCGGTGCGGTTCGTGAATTTTTAACGGCGTGTGCAACGACAGAATTGGCCTTGCACAAGAATTCGTGGCGTGCAGCATTTTTCCAAGCGCTAGCGGCGAACGATTGGTTCTGTGAAAAAGGATATCTTTAAAAAATCGGAGCGCTTGCTTAACCGGTTCTAAGTGCTGCCTTTTTACGTTGTTCACCGGCACTCATTCCCATCGAAGGCAGCGAAGGTGGAATTTTGTTTTCTAGCTAAAAACGCGGTTGTAGCTCTCTTTGAGTTTCCTTCGTGAGTTAATTGTTGTGTGTCTTTGTGATATTGCGGGATCTTACCGACGTGTTCGCTGGTGCGAGGTCCACCGACAGTGATTGCGAATTGCGTAGGGATGCGCTTGCTCCCTAAAATTCGATCTGATCGGCCCCTGTTTTTTGAATTATCTAAAATGGATCAAGCTCAATATCGGCTTTCCTATCTTGGGGCATGAATGGGGGCATACAGTATTCTTAGGGCGCAAAAATTCTCTCATTTGGGAGTAATTCCTTAAGTAATGTGAATCCCCCTCTCTTTTTATTTCCGCCCCTCGGCAGCCATCCTCATCGCCAACCCCATCAACACTCCCCCCATCATCCACCGCTGCACCATCACCCACACCGGCCGGCTCGATAAAAACCCCGCAATCGACCCCGCCATCACCGCAATCAGCGCATTCACCACCAGGCTGATGGAAATCTGCACGCAACCTAACACCACCGATTGCACCAAAACACTCCCATGCCCCGGCGTAACGAACTGCGGCAGCAACGATAAGTACATGACCGCAATCTTGGGATTGGCCAGATTCGTGATCAAGCCCATGAGAAACAGCTTGCGCGGCCCGTCGACAGGTAGGTCGCGCACGGCGAAGGCCGAGCGTCCGCCTGGCTTGACGGCTTGCCAGGCCAGGTACAGCAGGTAGGCGGCGCCGCCGAAGCGCAGCGCATCGTAGGCGTAGGGCACGGCAAACACCAAGGCGGTGATGCCGAAGGCGGCGCACAGCATGTAGAACAGGAAGCCGACGGCGACGCCGCCCAGCGAGACGAAGCCGGCGCGGCGGCCCTGGCTGATGGAGCGGGAAATCAGGTAGATCATGTTGGGGCCGGGCGTCAACGCCATGCCCAGGGCCACGAGTCCAAACATCAGCAAGGCTGTTACATCAGGCACGCGCTATCTCCAGAAGAAATGCATGGCATGCCCGGCGATACGCCGGCATGGACCAGGCTTTCCGGGCATGCGGTCCCTGCGCAAGCCACTTACCCGGGAGTCAAGATTAGCACAGCTGAAAGTTGCCTGTCGGACATGGCCATCGCGGCGTGCTTGCAGCGGGGCAGCGATGCTGCTGCCCGCGGCCAGCCGCGTTGCACGTACCGGCCGGCAGACGCAAAAAAGCCCGCCGAAGCGGGCTTTTTCATTCTGAAGCCAAACCCAAAACTCAGAACTGGTTCATCGTATTGTCTTTACCGGCCGCCTTCAGCGCCGCTTCGCCGCTGAAGTAATCCTTGTGGTCGTCGCCGATGTCCGAGCCGGACATGTTTTGATGTTTCACGCAGGCGATGCCCTGGCGGATTTCCTTGCGCTGCACGCCAGCCACGTAGCCCAGCATGCCCTGGTCGCCGAAGTATTCCTTGGCCAGGTTGTCGGTCGACAAGGCTGCCGTATGGTAGGTCGGCAGGGTGATCAGGTGGTGGAAGATGCCGGCTTCGCGGGCCGAGTCGGCCTGGAAGGTGCGGATCTTTTCATCGGCCGTGATCGCCAGTTCCGTCTGGTCGTATTCCACGCTCATCAGCTGGGCGCGCTCGTAGGCGGAGACGTCCTTGCCTTCGGCCTTCAGGGTGTCATACACCTGCTGGCGGAAGTTCAGGGTCCAGTTGAACGACGGGCTGTTGTTGTACACCAGTTTGGCGTTCGGGATGACCTTGCGGATTTCGCTGACCATGCCGCCGATTTGCGCGATATGCGGTTTTTCCGTTTCGATCCACAGCAGGTCGGCGCCGTTTTGCAAGGAGGTAATGCAGTCGAGCACGCAACGCTCTTCGCCGGAACCGGCGCGGAACTGGAACAGGTTGCTCGGCAGGCGTTTCGGACGCAGCAGCTTGCCTTCGCGCTTGATGATGACGTCGCCATTGCCCAGCGCGTCGGCCGACACTTCTTCGCAGTCGAGGAAGGAGTTGTATTGGTCGCCCAAGTCGCCTGGTTCATTGGTGACGGCGATCTGCTTGGTCAGGCCGGCGCCCAGCGAGTCCGTGCGGGCGACGATGATGCCGTCGTCCACGCCCAGTTCCAGGAAGGCGTAGCGGATGGCGCGGATCTTGGCCAGGAAGTCTTCGTGCGGCACCGTGACTTTACCGTCCTGGTGGCCGCATTGTTTCTCGTCGGATACCTGGTTTTCGATCTGGATGCAGCAGGCGCCCGCTTCGATGAACTGTTTCGCCAGCAGATAGGTGGCTTCGGCATTGCCGAAGCCGGCGTCGATGTCGGCGATGATGGGCACGACGTGGGTCACGTGGCCGTCGATCTTGGCCTGGATCGCTTGTTTTTCAGCGCCCTGGGCGGCGTCCAGCTGGCGGAACAGGCCGCCCAGTTCGCGGGCATCGGCCTGGCGCAGGAAGGTGTACAGCTCCTTGATCAAGGCCGAGACGGCGGTTTTCTCGTGCATGGACTGGTCTGGCAGCGGGCCGAACTCGGAACGCAGGGCGGCGACCATCCAGCCGGACAGGTAGAGGTAGCGGCGGTCGGTGCTGTTGAAGTGCTTCTTGATCGAGATCATCTTCTGTTGACCGATGAAACCATGCCAGCAACCGAGCGATTGCGTGTACTTGGATGGGTCCGCATCGTAGGCAGCCATGTCGTTGCGCATGATTTTCGCTGTGTACTTGGCGATGTCCAGGCCCGTCTTGAACTTGTTCTGGGCGCGCATGCGGGCGGCGGACTCGGGATTGATGGCGTTCCAGGCGCTGCCCTGTTGGTCTTTCAAACCGGCAACTGCCTTGATGTCGTCTTGATATTGGGACATGTGTATCTCCTAAAGAAAAACTAAGTTTGAGAAAATCGTCGAGTGCGCCGCTTTGTCGATGCGAACTGCATGACTAAATAGTAGGCCGATTCGTGGTGATCTTCAAGTCTTATATAAGACATATAACTTAAATTTATTCCTTGTTTTTCAATGGCTTAATTATTTATTTTCAGGATGTGAAATGAATTTTCAAAAAGTGAGAGCGTTAATGGTTGAGTCTGCCGTTTGGGATTCCGCGATGTGAAACGTGTTTTCAGATTTTGGTGCAGCGCGACAAAGTGGGGCGAAAAAAAGCCGCCCGAAGGTGGCGCCGGCCAGCGTGTGGCCCCATGCGGTGTGGTTCGGCGCGGGCTTTCGGCTGGGCGGAACCCGTCAAGCCGGGTCCAGGCACATTTGATTTAATATCATGCTCCGATTGTGAAAGGTAAAGTCAGCGATGCAGATTAACGGTATGGACTTACCCGCCGAGTATGTTGCTTTTGCAGCAAGGCATCGGGATGCGGAAGGATTTTGCAATTTGAGACTGAAGAAAGAACTGGATTCTTGCGGTGGCGTCTTGCAGACGGAATTGGCTCACATCTATACGGATGTCGTCGAATTGACTGCCCAGACAGCGAAGCTCGGGGCGTGTTTCGTCTGCGATGGCTGCTATGGGGAGTTTGGCAGTGTCAGTGCTGGCCCGGGAGCCATGCCGGACATCGTTGATTTTACAGAAATCATTTGCTTCGGCATGGCCGGTGACGGGAGTCAATTCTGTTTCGATTTCAGGGGCGCCCGGAGCGCGCCTTCTGTCATCTTGTGGGACGATGATTACTGGCGAAAGATTTCAAACTCCTTTGACGACTTCCTATTGCTATTTTCTTGATATGTTTGCGGCGTAGTTGATGCAGCGCACGAGGCTAGCCCCGCGCGCTGCGTGAATCAGCGTCCCACCGTCTGCCGCTGGTCCTTGATGAACAGGGCCGTCAGCATGCCCACCGCGCAGACGCCGATCACATAATAGGCGGGGCCCAGCACGTTGTTCTTCAGCATCAGGGTCACGACCACGGGCGTCAGGCCACCGAAAATTGCGTACGACAAGTTGTAGGAAAACGACAGTCCCGAGAAGCGTACCTGGGCCGGGAACGCCTGCACCAGCACGTAAGGCACGGCGCCGACGACGCCGACGCACAGGCCCGTCATCGCATACAGGGGCAGCAGCAGGTCGGGGCGGCTGCCGATGGTGGTGTAGAAAATATACGTGGAAATGGCCAGCAGCACGGAGCCGACGAAGATCACGCGCTTGCCGCCCAGGCGGTCGGCCAGCATGCCGGCGATGATGCAGCCGAAGGCCAGGCACAGGGTCGCCACGGTATTGGCCACCAGGGTGGTGCGCGGCGCGATGTGGTGGATCTTTTGCAACAGGGCAGGCGTCATCAAAATGACGACGACGATGCCGGCCGACAGCATCCAGGTCAGCAGCATGGACACGGCGACGGCGCCGCGGTGGCTGCGCAGCACGGATTTCAGCGGCATTTCCGTGGACAGCGCCTTGCGTTGCTGCATTTCCGCGAAGACCGGCGTTTCGTGCAGCCAGCGGCGCAGATACATGGCGCCGAAGCCGAAGATGCCGCCCAGCAGGAAGGGATAGCGCCAGGCGCCATCGGTGATTTCTGCCGGCGTGTAGACGGTGTTCAAGCCCGTCGCCACGAGCGACCCCAGCAAAATGCCGACCGTCAGGCCCGCCGTCAGCACGCCGCAGGCAAAGCCCGTAAAGCGGCTGGGCACGTGTTCGGAGACAAACACCCAGGCACCGGGCACTTCGCCGCCCACGGCCGCGCCCTGGAAGATACGCATCAGCAGCAGCAGCAGCGGCGCCGCCAGGCCGATGGTGGCATACGTGGGCAGCAGGCCGATCAGCAGGGTCGGCACGGCCATCATCAGGATGGACAGGGTGAACATGCGCTTGCGGCCCAGCAAGTCGCCGAAGTGGGCCATGACGATGCCGCCCAGCGGGCGCACGACGTAGCCGGCGGCGAAGATGCCGAAGGTTTGCAGCAGGCGTAGCCATTCAGGCATTTCCGGCGGGAAGAACAGCTGGCCGATGGCGTTGGCAAAGAAGACGAAGATGATGAAGTCGTAGAATTCCAGCGCGCCGCCCAGGGCGGCCAGCGACAGGGTCTTGTAGTCTTGCTGGGTCAGGGGGCGTGTTGCTGCGTTGCTTGCGGCGGTGTCGGAAGTAGGCATGTGTCTCGTTCTTGTGTTTTATGGGAGATTGCCAGAGCTAGCATACGCATTTCCGCCGCGTGAGTAAACGCCGCGCCAGGGCGGCCGCCGCACACGCAGCCTCAGCTGTGCTTAATACAACGCGGCTATCATCGGCGTTGACTTCATTAGAAAGGACACCGCATGAAAATCATGATCGTGGGCGCCAGCAGGGGCCTGGGACGCGCGCTCGTCGATGGCTTGCTGGGCGACGGGCATACGCTCATCGGCGTGTCGCGCCAGCGTCCTGCCGGCCTGGATGCAGGCCTAGGCGCGCAGCTGCAGTGGATCGCGGCGGACCTGGCTCGGCCCGTGGAAGCCGTCGAGCAGATCGCGCGCGAGGCGCCCGCCGGGCTCGATGCCGTGATCTACAACCTGGGTGTGTGGGAAGAAAAGGCGTTTTCCGACGAGTATGCCTTCCTCGATGATGCGGACGAGGCCATCGTCGACATGGTCAATACCAACATCACGGCCACGATCCTGCTGCTCAAGCGCCTGGTGCCCAGGTTACTGGGCAGCAGCAAGCCGCAGCTGATACTCACGGGTTCCACATCGGGCCTGCGCCAGAGCGGCCGCCCGGAAGTGACGTTCAGCGCGTCGAAGTTCGCCCTGAACGGCATCGCCGATGCCTTGCGCGAAAGTTTCCGCGAGCAGGGCCTGGCCGTGACGGCGCTGCAGCTCGGCTACCTGAATACGCAGGATGGCTTGTCCGTGCCGCTGGCGGACGCCGCCGCGCGGGGCGAAGGCGAGCTGATTCCCGTGCATGACGTTCTCACCATCGTGCGTGCGCTGCTGAGCCTATCGAACGTGTCCTTCGTGCGCGAACTGGTGTTGCCGGCCATCCGCGACGAGCGTTTCTAAACCTCAGGCGGCGTCGCCGTAGAGCTCGCTCCAGCCCAGGCGCTCTTCCAGCCACTCGTCCGCTTCGGAGGAGTCCATCTGCAGCAGCAGGGCGCCCAGCCGCAAGTTGCCCTTGGCCAGGGCCAGCACGGCGAACACGGATTCCAGCATGACGGGATCAAGCTGGCCCTGCAAGTCGCGTGCGGCGATGGCGGGCAGCTGCGCCCAGGCCGCCTGGTAGCTGTCGGCCAGCCAGTCCGGCAGCGGCGGATTGTGCTTGCGGTGGCGCTCCAGTTCGATCAAGGCGATGAGTGCATAGAAATCTTCCTCGCGCGAGGTCGCGCCACCGAGCATGTGGACGAGCTGGGGCACGGCCGCATACGAGGCGACGCCCACGTCGCCCTGGTGGTGCAACTCTTCCCATAGCTCATGCCACATGTCGTCGCCGGCCTGCATGGCCTTGAGCGCCTCGGCCACATCGTAAGGCATGCGGTAGCCGCCTTCCAGGGTGGGCCAGATGGGATCGTCGAGTGATAACAGCATGGTTTCTTCCTTATTGAAATGTGTGCGCCGTCGCAACGCTCACGCTGGCCGCGCATAGGCAAACATATGTTGTACATACTCGGCCTTGCCGAGCGGCACGCCGTTGTGCCGCAGGATGTTGTACGCCGTCACCAGGTGAAAATAGAATTGCGGCGTGGCCCAGTTCACCGCGTATTCCTGGCCCGTCATGTCGAAGGTCAAGCCGCCGCCCAGGGTGATGGCGACCGGCTGCTGCGCGCTGGCGTCGATCGCGGCGCGGTCCGCGGCGGCCAGCAGCTCCAGCGTGCGCGCGATCAATGCCCTGGCGGCCGGCATGTTCGCGGGCGTTTCAAGTAGCGGCAAGGGCTGCTGCGTCAGCCGGCACACGGCTTCCTGCGCCTGCGTGCACGTGAATTCCACCTGCCGCGCCAAGGTGTGCATGTCGGGCGCCAGCCGTGACTCAAGCAGGTTTTGTGCATCGAAGCCCAGTGCCTGGGCGCGTTCCTCGCCCTTGGCCAGCAAGGTCGTCAATGAGCGCAGCATCTGTGTAAAGCAGGGAATGGTAATGGCGTAGACCGACATGGAGTTCCTCAAGTAGTTATGCAGATCATCAGCAGAAAGGCGCGCGGCCCTTACGGATTGCCCAGCACGCCCGGGCAATGCTCGAACCAGCCGTCGTCTTCCTGCTGCGCGATAAACGCCGTGATCAGCGCCTGCTCCGCTGGCGGCGCGGCGGCCAGCAGGGCGTTGAAGCAGGCGATGGTCGAGGCGTTGGGCGTGCCGGCGCCGTTGGCGATGCCGACGAGAAAGTCGCCGGCCCAGTCGGGCAAGCTGGCGATCAAACGCGGCAGTTCGTGCAGCAGGGCGTTGCAATACACGCTTTCGCCGAAGCGCCAGGCGGCGCGGTTGGCCGTCTGGTAGGCGCCGTAATCGTGCTCGGCCTGCACGGATTGAAAAATGGCCAGCGCGTATTGCGCGCCTTCCGTGCCCGTCAGCGCATCGAGCATGGCGCAGTAGCGCTGGAAGCGCCGATGCGCGTCATCGGGCGGCGTGGCGGTATCGTCATCCTGGACGATATTGCCCACAATTAAAAGTTCGGCTTTCCAGAGTTCAAAGGCGGTCGGCATACATAGATCAAGGGCGAGAACGATGCCAGCATTATGCCCGGGCCAGCCGTGTTTCGGCGTGCCGCTTGAACATGCTACAGTCCGCCTTTGCCGCCAGCCCAGCGCGGCGCCTTCCGGATCATGCCCGATGCCCACCTGGACTTCCCCGCCACAA
Organism: Janthinobacterium sp. SUN118; assembly: GCF_030397695.1. NCBI lineage: Bacteria > Pseudomonadati > Pseudomonadota > Betaproteobacteria > Burkholderiales > Oxalobacteraceae > Janthinobacterium > Janthinobacterium sp. SUN118. The sequence goes on from NZ_JAPUBV010000003.1 coordinate 232,727, forward strand.
CTCGTCTCCCTTGCCGCCCTGTATGCGCAGGCGCAAGCCCGGCCGGAGGCCTTCCTCGACGCGGCCTTTCTCGACGCCGTCAAACAGGCCCATTGGCCCACCAACTGCTGGAATTACGTGGAAGCGTCGTTCGCCATCATCGCGCCTGCCTGCCTGCTGCGTCCGCATTTGACCGCGGATCTGATCGCCTTGCCCATCGACGCCATGATCGCGGGCGGCCTGGACGATGCGGGCCAAGTCATTGCGATCGGCCTGGCGTGCGCCACGCGCAGCGAGCCGTATGTGGCGCCGAGCGAGGAGGGCAGGCGCTGGCTGACGCAGGTGTGGCCGGGACTCGGAGCGCTGGTCGAGACGGTGTTCCAGGCCAGGCTGCAAGAGGCGCTGGCCGATGACGATTGACGCCATGGCGGCCCTTGCTGCCAGCTGTCTGTGACACGCGGTCCCTCTTGACCTGGGAAGGTAGTTTACGTTACGGTATACGTAACTACTTACATATATTTCCTTCCTCATGTCCTCCACCCTGCAAACCTACGGCTCGCTGATGCTGGCCAGCCGCCTGCGCCGTCTTTCCGATCAACTGTATGCCGGCGTCGACACCAGCTATTTGGCGGCTGGCGTCGAACTGACGTCGCGCTGTTTCCCCTTGTTATTGCTGCTGCGCGACAATGGCCCCACGGCCATCACGGCGCTGGCCGCGCAGATCGGGCAGACGCATCCCGTGGTGGTGCAGCTGGGACGCAAGCTGCTCGATGCCGGCGTGGTGGTGGAAATGCCGGACAGCAAGGACGAGCGGCGCCGCCTGCTGGCGCTGTCCGACGCCGGGCTGGCCTTGCTGCATAACATGGCGCCGCTGTGGGACGATGTGCGCGCGGCCGTCGACGCCGTGTTCGAGCACGGCACGCCGCAGCTGATGGCCAGCCTGGACCGGGCCGAAGCGCGCCTGCAGGCGCAAGGCTTCGGCGAGACGATCGCCGCCTGCCGGCGCCAGCGCGAGCGGGCCGCCGTGGACATCATCGATTACGACGCGCCCTATGCGGCCGACTTCAAGCGCCTGAATATCGCCTGGCTGGAACGTTATTTCTATGTCGAGGCGCTCGACGACAAGGTGCTGTCCGATCCGCAAGGCTCGATCCTCGATGCTGGCGGGCAGATCTTCCTGGCGCGCCTGGACGGCACGATCGTCGGCACCTGCGCCCTGATCCGTGCCGGCGACGCCAGCTTCGAGTTGTCGAAGATGGCCGTCACGCCCGAGTGCCAGGGCCTGGGCATTGCGCGCCGGCTGATCGAGCGGGCTTTCGACGCCTTCGAGGCCAGCGGCGCGCAACTGCTGTTCCTGGAATCGAACAGCAAGCTGGCGCCGGCCATCCGCCTGTATGAAAGCAGCGGTTTTACGCACGTGGCGCGGCCGGCCGGCGACGCCCATTACCAGCGCGCCGACGTCTACATGGAGTGGCAGGGCAGAAACCGCAGCTGAGCGTGACGGGAACGCTCCCCATCGGCCGTCTCCCGCGTTACAATAGGCGTATCCAATAACGGAACCATGGTTCCACTATTCAAAGACGCCGACGCCGCATGCCTTCCTTTCCGATGCCCTTCCCGCAGATGATCGTGCCACCCGAGCCCACCCAGGCGCGCAGCAAGCAAGCGTTCGAGCGCCTGCTGCTGGTGGGCGAACAGTTGCTGGCGGAAAACCGTTTCGATGAAATCGGCGTGGCCGACCTGGCCAGGCTGGCGGAAACCTCCGTCGGCACGTTCTACCGCTTATTGGGCGACAAGGACACCCTGAGCCGCTTGCTGCTGCAGCGCTTTTTTTCCGACATGGTGGACAAGGTCGAGACCCTGACGGAACTGCGCCAGTGGGAAGGGCGCAGCCTGGAAGAGTTCATCCGCGCCATGGTGGCCATGTTCGTGGCCGTCAACACGGGCCGGCGCGGCGTGCTGCGCGCCCTCATCACGCGCTGTTCGCAGGATGCGCAGTTCCGCGACAAGGTGCACCAGATCAATCATCTGATCTCGCAGCGCACGGTGGCAGTGCTGGCCAGCAAGTCAGCCAGCATCCGCCATCCGAACCCCACGCAGGCGATGATGGTGGTGCCGCCCGTGCTGCTGGGCATCCTGAATCAGCACGTTTTGTCGGGCTCGCTCTCCTTCCTGTCGGGCGCGGCGCTCGAGGATGAACTGGTACGTGTTGCTTTAAATTACCTGACTTGAGATATTTGTCGATTTAACTTGAAATCGGAATTCGGATTCCGTATTATGTTTTCCAACAGCAGGAAAATATATTCCTGCACCTGAACACAAAGCATGTTCAACAGCAAGGAGACAGAATGCGGCGTCACACGACATCCGATGTTCCATTGCATTACCTCGACCTCGGCAGGGGGCAGGCCGATCCCGCGCAGCAAGCCCCTGTGTTTCTGCTGCATGGCCTCGGTTCCTGCGCCGAAGACTGGCGTGCGCAAATCGACGCGCTCGGTGCCACGCGCCGCGTGATCGTGCCCGACCTGCGCGGCCATGGCCGCAGTCCCGCTCCCGGCGGCGACTGGCAGATCGGCGACTTCGCCAACGACGTCTTCAACCTGATGGACCAGCTCGACGTGCCGCGCGCGCACATCGTCGGCTTTTCCCTGGGCGGCATGGTGGGCCTGGAAATGGCCAACCGGGCGCCGGGACGTGTCGCCACCTTGTGCCTGATCAACTCGCAACCATTCCAGGGCCGCAAGCCCGCTGCGCTGCTGTTTGCCTACTGGCTGCGCCGCACGGTGATCGCCACGCTGGGCTTGAAACCCATGGGCAAGATCATCGGCAAGAAGCTGTTCCCGGATCCCGCGCAGCAGGCGCTGGTCGAACGCTTCGCCACGCAGATGGCGGGCATGGACAAGCGCGCCTACCTGGCCGCGCTGGACGCCATCTTTCACTGGGATATCGAGATTCACTTCCAGGCCCTGGCCATGCCCGTCCTCATCATGGCGGCCGACCAGGATTACACGCCCGTCGCCAGCAAACGGGCCTTTGCCGCACAGATTCAGCATTGCGAGTTTGAAATCATTGCGAACTCGCGCCACGCCACGCCCCTGGACCAGGCGCAGCGTGTGAATACCTTGTTGCAGTCCTTCCTTACTCTACATTCAAAATAAACAGGCCACTTGCCGCACGGGCAGGGGGCCGGCTTCAATCGTCGCAGGGCAGGTGCTCGCTTCACGCGCGCGGGCACCGTTACGTCTTGCGATTCTGGAGTCCGGCCGTTTTCCCTGGCGGTCAGCAAGCCTGACATTGGAGACGCTATGAAACTTGCTTTGAAACTGTTGCCCGCCGCACTCGCCGTTGCCGGCGCCTTTGCCACCCAGGCCCATGCGCAGGAAGCCAGCCCCGCGGCTGCCAGCACTGCCAGTGCCCAGGAAGCCAGCGATGCGAAAGAACGCATGGAAACCGTCACCGTTTCCGCCCGCCGCCGCGAGGAGCGCCTGCAGGACGTGCCGCTGGCCGTCACGGCGTTTTCCGCCAAGGCCCTGGAAAGGGCGAATATCCAGAACCTGGCCGACTTGCAGGAACGCGTGCCGAACCTGACCGTGTACGCCTCGCGCGGCACGAATACCACCTTGACGGCGTTCATCCGCGGCGTCGGCCAGGCCGACCCCGTCTGGGGCGTGGATCCGGGCGTGGGCATTTATTTCGACGACGTCTACATGGCCCGTCCGCAAGGCGCCTTGCTCGACGTCTTCGACGTGCAGCGCATCGAAGTGCTGCGCGGGCCGCAAGGCACCTTGTACGGCAAGAACACCATCGGCGGCGCCATCAAGTACATTTCGCGTCCGCTGGCCAAGGAAAACGGCGGCTCGGCGGAAGTGGGCCTGGGCAATTACAACCAGCGCAACTTCAAGGCCGCCTTCAATGTGGCCAACGAAAGCGGCACCTGGCGCGCGCGCCTGGCGGCCGCCAAGCTGGACCGCGATGGTTTCGGCCGCAACACCTTCAATGGCGAGCAGGTCAGCGACCAGGACAGCACGGCCGCGCGCCTCTCCGTCGGCTACTTTCCGCAGGATATACCCTTGACCGTCGTGCTGAGCGTGGACGCCACCGACGACAAGTCGGGCGTGCGCGGCTTCCAGCGCATGGGCGTGAGCGCCTTCGACCCGCTCAAGCGGCCAGCCAGCACGGATGCGTACGACATCCAGAGCGGCATGCCGGGCCACAACTTCACGCACAACCGGGGCGGCTCGCTGGTGGCCAACTACACGCTGTCGAACGATTGGTCCGTGAAAGTGATCGGCGCCAAGCGGCGCAGCACGTCCGAGCAAACCATCGACTTCGACGGCTTGCCGCAGCCGATCGCCGACGTCTTCGGCGACTCGCGCGACGAACAGAAGAGCCTGGAGCTGCAGGCCTCGTACAGCGGCGACTACGGCGCCGGCGTGATCGGCCTGTACCGCTTCGAAGGCACGGCCGGCGGCGGCATCTACAACAACTTCCTGGGACGCCAGTTCACGGCCGCCGTCAGCACGGTGGAGACGGACAGCACGGCGCTGTACACGGACTGGACCTGGCCGCTGGGCAAGGTGTGGAGCGTCAACGCGGGCTTGCGTCACACGCGCGAGGAAAAGCGCGCCATCGTGCTCAACCGCACCTTCGCCGATGTCGGCTTCACGCGGCCCATCCAGACGGCGGCCGACTTCGACAAGTCGCTCTCCGTCAGCAATACCTCGCCGAAACTGTCCGTGCGCTATGAAGCGTCGAAGACGACGAATTTTTACAGCAACCTGTCGCGCGGCTTCAAGTCGGGCGGCTACAACGTGCGCGCCAACAACCTGGTGGTGCCCGATTCCGCGCGGCCATACAAGGATGAAAAACTCGACGCGCTGGAAGTGGGCATGAAGTATGCGGCGCCGGACGATACCTTCGACGCCAACGTGGCCCTGTTCTACAACCGCTACAAGGATATTCAGCTGTCCGTCTTCACCAGCTATGTGCAGCCGGGCGGCGTGCCGGGCTTCTATGGCGACTTCACGAACGCGGGCAAGGCCACCGTCAAGGGCGCCGAATTCGAATTCTCGTGGCGGCCGAACCGCCAGTGGGAAGTCAACGGCTTCCTCGCCCTGCTCAATGCCGGCTATGCCGAGTTCATGAGCGGCGGCAAGAACATTGCGGATACGCAAAAGTTCAGCAACACGCCGCGCCGGCAAGTGGGCTTGAACCTGACGCGCACGGACCGCGACGTCTTCGGCGGCGCCCTGCGCAGCATGGTCGGCTATGGCTACCGCAGCAAGGTGTATCCGACCACGGACTTGAGCGAAACCCTGGCGCAGGGCGGCTACAGCATCTGGACGGCCGGCATCGTCTGGGAAGCGCCGAAGAACTGGACCTTGAGCCTGCATGGCAGCAACCTGGGCAACAAGCGCTACCGCACGGATGGCTACAACATTCCCGCCGTGTTCATCCTCGACGGTTTCTACGGCCCGCCGCGCCAGATCATCGCCAAGGCAGGCTACAAATTTTAAGGTGTCATCAAGGTAGGACGTTGCAAGAGTAGGGCGTTGTAGGAGTGGCCGGCTTGCGTTGGATCAAGCCGGCCCATTGTCGCTGTTTTCGTCGTTAATAATAATCAGGAGACTGGCATGGAATTTCCGCGTTTGCGTCACCAACTGCGTCATTTGTTATCTGCATTCATCGCCGCCTGCGGCTTGCTGGCCGCGTTGCCGGCTTCCGCCGGGCAGTGGGACTTCGGCCTGTACGCGAGCCTGTGGGGTTCGCGCGAATACCAGGTCTGGCTACCGAGCAACTACAACGCCAGCACGCCGCTGCCCGTCGTGCTGATGCTGCATGGCTGCGGTTCCGAGCCGAACAGCATGGCCGCCGTCAGCCGCTTTAACGAACTGGCCGACAGCGAGAATTTCATCGTCGTCTATCCGCGCCAGAACGTCACGGCCAATCCCATGCGCTGCTGGAATTTCATGTTGCCGCTGAACCAGGAGCGGGGCACGGGCGAACCGGCCGTGCTGATGGGCATCTTGAACAAGGTCAAGAATAAATATGCGGTGCAGGACAGCCGCGTGTATGTGACGGGCATCTCGGCCGGCGGCGCCATGGCCTCCATCATGGCCGCCTGCTACTCGGACGTGTTCGCCGCCGTGATGGTGCATTCGGGCGGCATGTACAAGGGCGCCACCGGCATGATCACGGCCGCCGACTCGCTGTTCAACGGCAGCTCGTTCGACCCGAAAGTGCGCGGCAAGGATGCGTGGCGCTGCTCCGGTTCACCGCGCCGTCTGATGCCGACGATGGTATTCCACGGCACCTCCGACATCGTCGTCAACCCCGTCAATGGCGAGCAAACCATCGAGCAATTCCTGCAGACCAGCGATTACGGCGACGATGGCCTCGACAATGACAGCGTGCGCTACCGTGCCGACAGCATCGTGCGCCAGACCGTGCCGTATGGCCGCAGCTATTCCATCGACACCTATCTGCACAACGGCGCCGTCATCGCGCAAAAATACACGGTGGAAGGCATGAACCACGCGTGGAGCGGCGGTCCTCCGGGCTGGCCATTCAGCGATGAGCTGGGACCGGACGCCACCGTGATCAGCTGGAATTTCTTCAAGAACTATCAGAGGTAAAGCGGTGCGGGCGGGAACGCCGACTTGACCGGCCCGTTCCTGCCCCGCAAAATGTCGGCGCATCGCGCGGCGACATGGTGTCCCGGCGCATACTCACGAGGAAACCATGGCCGTCCCCTTGCGCCGCATTCTTGCTCCCCTTGCCATCGCCTGCCTGCTGGCCGCCTGCGCCCAAGCGCCCGTGCGCGGCGTGCATGCCACGGCTGCCGCCCCGGCGGAACCGGGCATGGCGCTGCGCCTGATCGGCGAGCAGCGCATCGCCTGGAAACACGATTACCAGGGCACGGCCGTGGGCGGCCTGTCCGGCATCGATTACGATGCGAGCAACGATCGCTGGGTGATGACGAGCGACGACCGCTCGGCCATCAACCCGGCGCGCTTCTATACGGCAAAGCTGCGCTATGACGCGCAGCACGTCGCTCCCGTGGAACTGACCGGCGTGCATTTCTATCGGCAGGCGGACGGCAGCCCCTATCCCAACCTGCAAGCGTGGCGCACGCAGGGCGGCGAAGTGCCCGACATCGAAAGCATCCGCGTCGATCCGCAAGACGGCAGCCTCTGGTACACGAGCGAAGGCGACCGCAAGCTGGGAGCGCAACCGTTCATCCGCCATGCGCGCGCCGACGGCAGCCTGATCGGCAGCCTGCCGCTGCCAGCCATGTTCGCCATGCCGGCGCCGGGCGCGCCTGCGCAAGGCAAGCCATCGGGCGTGCGCGACAACCTGGGCTTCGAGGGACTGGCGTTTGCGGCCGATGGCCAGTCGCTGTGGGCGGCCATCGAGGCGCCGCTGCTGCAGGACGGACCCGTGGCCGATTTCGTCGCCGGCGCGCATAACCGCATCACGCGCTTCGGCCGCGACGGCCAGGTGCTGGCGCAGTATGTGTATCCGCTGGAAAAAGTCGCCTCCATAGGCGGCCCCGCGCGCTTCGCGGAAAACGGCATCTCGGAAATCCTCGCCATCGACGAGCACCGCCTGCTGGTGGTCGAGCGGGCCGGCGTGCAGGATGCGCAGGGCACGTTCCACGAATTCGTGCGCGTGTACGAGATGGACGTGCGCGGCGCGACCGACGTGAAGGACGTGGCCGCGCTGCAAGGCGCCAGCTATACGCTGGCCGGCAAGCGCCTGGTGCTGGACATGAACGCGCTGAACCTGCCGCGCCTGGACAATATCGAAGGCATCAGCTGGGGCCCCAGGCTGGCGAATGGCCATGCCAGCCTGGTGATGGTGTCCGACGACAATTTCCACGACAAGATACAGGTGACGCAGTTCCTCGTCTTTGAAGTCTTGCCGCGTTAAGCCTCACTGCCGCCTCACTGCGCCTTTTGCGGTGCGGCCAGCAGGCGCTGCATGAATATGTTGAAAAAGCGCGGCTGGTCCGAGGCCAGGCATACCTGGGCGTTGGCCTTGCCCGCCACTTCGCGCGTCAAGCCGTCGTCCGTGACGGCGATGCGCAGCGGCGTCGTGGGGCAGCTGGCCGGGTCGAGCAGCCAGGTGACGGGCACGACGTCGAACAGCGACGGCATGTTGCTGGACCATGGCTGATAGGTGTCGATCCACTGGTGGTACAGCAGGGTGACGGCATCCGTCAGCGGCGAGCCATGGCCGAAGATGGCGTTGCGCTCCACTTCATCGAGGCGTATCTGCGTCGAGTCGAGCGGCATCATGACGATGGGCACGCCGGAGCCGAACAGCGCCTGCGCGCCCTTGACGTCGGACGCGATGTTGTATTCCTTGTCGGCCGGGCGTACGGGCACGTACTGCGACTTGCGGTAGCCGGCGCGCACGGAGCCACCCATCATCACCACCTGTTTTACTGTTCCGAAGGCGACGGGATCGCGCGCGATGGCGGCGCCGATATTCGTCAGCGGTCCCAATGCCAGGATAGTGATCTGGCCAGGCTGGCGTTTGATTTCGCGCAAAATAAAGTCGATGGCGTCCGGCGGCGGCTGTGCCGGCGCCAGGCCCTGCTGCGCATAGCGCGCCTGCGTGAACGGCGTGGGGTTGGGCGTGGCGATGCCTTGCGCGACGGGAATGCCGGCATGGCCCGTTTCGCGCAGCAGGCGTTCGAGCAGGCGGCCGCGCAAGGCCGTGTCGCCCCAATCGGTGGTGATGCCGACGATCTCGATCTCCGGGCTTTGCAGCAGCAGCGCCAGGGCGAAGGCGTCGTCGATGTCGTCACCGATATCCATGTCGACGATGACTTTGTGCGCGGCGGCTGTGGCCGTCGCCTGGCCGGCGGCCAAGGCGGTGCAGGTCAGGACGGAGGCAAGCGCGGCGCGGCGCAGCAGGGCAAGGCAGACGGACATGGCGGACCTGGAATGAGTGAAAGGCGCGGCGATTTTAGCAGGCGCATGCCTTGCATCAGTACAATGCCGTATCGTTCCATGTGTGAAAGCCGCCATGCCGTCTCGCCGTGTATTGCCCCTCCTCATCTGTGCTGTGCTGCTGGGCGGCTGCGCCAGTGTCGGCATGGACACGCCATCGGCTGCCCATACGGAGGCGTTCGAGCGTGCCGCCAGGCAGGACAGCATGCGCAGCGAGTGCGACTGGGGCGTGCGCTATGCGCCCGTGGCCCCGGAGGGCGCCAGCGTGGCGCAGCTGCAGGCGATCGCCACGGTGCGCCTGGCGGCCATGCGGCTGGCGCCCGCCTGGACCCTGGCCATGTCCGGCGGCGAGGCGCAGGCCTTCACGGACTCGAAGGAGGACCGGGCCGGCTTGCAGTTGTTGCTCAGCATCGTTTTGCCGGCCATGGAACGCTATCCGGCCGGCGTCTTCGCGCAGACGGGCTTGCGCCACGTCGTGCTGGTGAAGGACTTGAGCGTGGATGGCCAGCGCCGCCTGGCCATGCCGGCGCCGAAAATCGACAGCGTCGTCTACGCCGACAACATGCTGGCCGCCATGTGTCCATCCGGCATGGAGCTGCGCGTGCACCACGAGTATTACCACTTCATCGAATACCGGCTGTTCAACGATTTCTATTACCGCGACCCCGTTTGGCTGGCCTTGAACCCGCCCGATACGGCGTATGGCCAGGGCGGCGCCACGGCCTACGGCAAGGGCTTCCAGAACCTGGGCCACCCGCAGCCGGGATTGGTCAGCCGCTACGCGGCCTACGGCCCCGAGGAAGACAAGGCCGAAGTGTTCGGCTGGATGATGACGCCCGCGTACGCGCCACGGCTGGAACAATGGAGCTTGACGGACGCGGCGCTGTCGGCCAAGCGGCAACTGTTGCGGCAAGTACTGGGCAGCAAGACAGCGTCTTACTAAGTATCAAGTTTGCTTCTCCTTTGACGGCGAAGTCAGGCGATGCGCCGCCACCCTTCGCACGTCTTGACGCCGCGTCATCCCTGTCTTTCCTGGTAACTATATAATCTGCGCTTGGGCGAGGTCCGCTCTTGAACTCCAGTGAAGGAATGACATGCGAGGATATTTCGTGCGCCCGTTGGCGCTGTTTGCGGCATCGGCCGTGTGTGTCTCTGCCGGCGCAGCCGATGCGGTGGTCGATGCACAGCAGCGCGCATCCCTGCTGGCATTTTATGCGCAGCAATACCCGGGCGAGCCGGCCACGCGCACCGTGTTCGAAAGCGTGCCCGTGGTCGGTGGCCGTGGCAGCGAGGTGGTCGGCAGCGTGGAAGCGCCGCCCTACCGTGGCCATGGCGCACTGTGCCGCACGCAGCGCACCAAGTTCGTGCTGCAGGGCTCGGGCCAGCAGGCGCGCTGGCAAGAGGCGGGCATCGAGTATTACGCCTGGCTCGACCGTGGCACTTGCCGCGCCGTGGCCGAACCCGTGCGCATGCTGCAGCGCGTGCCCGATGCGGAGCTGGAAGGCGTGTTGCTGTACCAGAAGCCCCTGCTGGCGCGGGCGCGGTTGCTGATGGCGGGCAATACGGCCTGCGCGCCGCTGCGCGCCTTGCCGTTTGCGCTGGCGGCCGTCGACGTGGGCGCCGCCGCGCCGCGCGCCGAAGAGCGCTATGCGCTGGTGTTCAAGAGCGACCGCGACAGCTACGCCCGCATCTGGCTGCGCAAGAGCGGGGGCCAATATGACGCCTGGAATGTGACTTGCCCGCCAGTGCTGTAAACTGCTTGCCCTTTGTTTGATCCCTACTTTTGATTGTTGCAACCATGAACCAGAATTCCACTTCCGCCCGCAGCTGGGGCACCGTCGTCACGCACAGCGACGAGATGGCCATCATCTACCGCTACGTCGACGCCTTCCATGACGACTGGGACCTGTCGTCGCAGCCGGACCGCATCATCATCGCCTGGCGCTACGAAGACGAGACGGGCATGCCCGCGCCGAACGAGCGCGAGCACATGGAGGAGCTGGAAGCGGCGCTGGAACCGGTGGTGGAAGCGGATGGCTTCGCTACCCTGGCGCTGGTGTCCACGGGAGAAAACCTGCGCGAATGGATTTACTACACGCAGTCGGGCGAGGAATTCTTCAACCGCCTGAACACGGCGCTGGCGCCGCGCCCGAAGTTCCCGATTGAAATTCGCAGCGCGGCCGACCCCGCCTGGTCCACATACGCGGGTTTCATGGCGGCCTTACCCCCAACGACCTGATCAAACCTGCTGCGCGTCGTGATCTGCCGCCTGCGATGCTCACTGTGCTAAAGCACAGTTCCGCTCTCGGCGACAGCTCTCTTCCGCTCGCGACGGTTTTATCAGGGTTGGATCTAATCAGACCAGCGCGGCCGTTACGATGCGCGTGGCGGCCGTGATGATGTCCTGGTTCGTCGGTGCATTTTTCTGTTCGCGCGTGTAATACACGGCGATCAGCAGCGGCGCGCCGCTGGCCGGGTAGGCGACGCCGATATCGTTGACGCTGCCATACGCGCCCGAGCCCGTTTTATCGGCCACGTTCCAGCCGGCAGGCACGCCGGCGCGGATGCGCTTGTCGCCGGTCGTGTTGCCGCGCATCCAGGCGTCCAGTTGCTGGCGCTGCGGCGCCGGCAAGCTATTTCCCAATAACACTTGTTGCAAGCTGTGCGCCATCGACGCAGGGCTGGCCGTGTCGCGCACTTCGCCCGGAATCGCGCTATTGAGTTCCGTTTCCCAGCGTTCCAGCTGGAACAGCGTATTGCCGATGCTGCGCGCATAGGCCGTCACGGCTTGCGGTCCGCCCAATATTTTCATCAGGAAATTGGCCGCGCTATTGTCGCTGTATTGCAAGGTGGCGGCGCACAGCTCGGCCACGCTCATGCCGTCGGCCAGGTGCTTTTCCGTGATTGGCGAATACGTGACCAGTTCTTTTTTCTCGTAGCGCACGTGCTGCTCCAGCAAGCCCGGCTGGCTGACGCTGCGGGCCAGCACGGCGGCTGCCAGCATGGCCTTGAAGGTGCTGGCCAGGGGAAAGCGCTCGTCGGCGCGGTGGGTGACGCGCACGTCGCTGCCGTGGCGCCAGGCGGCAACGCCGAGGCGTCCGCCGGCGGCCTGTTCCAGCGCAGCCAGCTGTGTTTCGGCAGTGGCGATGCTGATGGCGGGCGCGGCGAACAGCGGTGTCGGGCACAGCAGGGCGGCGCCGCTGGCCAGCAAGAGGTTGCGGCGGAGGGGATTCAGGGATTCAGTCATGGTCTGGAAGCATTTTCGGTGTGGATAGGGTGGCCAGCAGTTCGCCGATGGCGAGCAGGTTGGCCGGTTTGGTCAGATGGTGGTCGAAGCCGGCCGCACTCGACTGGCTGCGGTCGTTTTCAGCGCCCCAGCCCGTCAATGCGACGAGCACGGCGGCAGCGCCGGCCGGCGTCTGGCGCAAGGCGCGCGCCACTTCGTAGCCGTTCATGCCGGGCAGGCCGATATCGAGGAAGATGACGTCGGGCAAAAATTGCGGCGCCATCGCCAGTGCCTGCGCGCCATCGTGGGCCACCTGCGTGGCATGGCCCATCATGTCGAGCACGGCAGCGAGCGTATCGGCCGCATCGACATTGTCGTCGACCACCAGTACGCGGAAATGGCGACCGCTGGCGGGGTATGCCGGGATGGCCGCTTCGGCGGGCGCTGCCGGCGCCACCGCCAGCAGCGGCAGGCGCACGCTGAAGGTGCTGCCGAGGCCGGCGCCGGGGCTGGCCGCCGTGGCGCTGCCGCCATGCAATTCGGCCAGGCGCCGCACCAGCGACAGGCCGATGCCCAGGCCGCCCTGGGCGCGGCCCATGTTTTGCCCCACTTGCGTAAACATGTCGAACACGGTGGCGATCGACTCGGCGGGAATGCCCACGCCGCTGTCCTTGACCTCGATCAAGACCTCGTTGCCATCGCGTACGGCGCGCAAGCTGATGTGGCCGCCGGCGGGCGTGTACTTGGCGGCATTGTTGAGCAGGTTGCCCAGCACTTGCGCCAGGCGCGTGGGATCGGCGTTGAGCGGCAGCGCCTGCTCGTCCAGCGCTACCTGCAACTGGTGGCGGTTGGCTTCGATCAGCGGCATGCTCGTTTCCACGGCGCCCGCGATGATGGCTTTCAAGTCCGCGCGTTCGAGCCTGAGTTCGATCTGCCCCCGCGTGATGCGGGCCACGTCCAGCAAGTCATTCACCAGGTGCACCATCTGATTGACTTGCCGCTCCATCACGTCGCGCACGCGCGCCACGGTGGCGGGCTTGTCCGCGGCCAGGCGCATGATCTGCAAGCCGTTGCGGATGGGCGCCAGCGGGTTGCGCAGCTCGTGCGCCAGCGTGGCGAGGAATTCCGTCTTGCGCCGGTCCATCTCGGACAGGTTGTCGGCCAGCTGGCGCAGCTGCTGCTCCGAGCGCTTGCGTTCGCTGATGTCGCTGAACAGTACCGTCAGCAGCCGGCTGCCGGGTCCGCCCAGGCGCGCGGCAAACACTTCGAACCAGCGCTCCATGGCCACGGCTTCGTTTTCATAACGGGCAGGCTCGCCCGTTTTCACGACCTGGTCGTACAGGTCGAACCAGTGCTGGTCGTGGTCGGGCACGAAGCTGCGGATGGTCTTGCCGATGGCATTGTCCAGGCCCGACTGCTTGACGAAGGCGGGGTTGCCTTCCAGGTAGCGGAAATCCACGGGACGGCCTTGCTCATCGTACAGCATTTCAATCACGCAAAAAGCCTGGTCCATCAGCTCGATCAAGGTGCTGTAGCGTTCCTCGCTGCTGCGCAGCGCGTCTTCCACCTGTTTCTGGCGCGTGATGTCGAGGAGGACGCCCGGCAATTGCAACGGCGTGCCATCGGCCGCGTATTCCACGCGTCCGCGCGCGATGACCGAGCGGTACTGGCCGTCGCCGGCGCCGACGCGGTAGCTGGCCTCGAACGGCGTGTGCGCGTGCAGCGCTTGCGCAATCTGCGCGCTGACTTGCTCACGGTCATCAGGATGGATGACGTCCAGGTAGCGCGCCAGCGGCGCCGCTGCCGTCGCGTCCGCATCGATCGGGAACAGGCGCGCCATATTGCTGTCGGCCGTGACGCGGTCGGCAACGATGTCCCAGTTCCAGGTGGCCACTTCGCCGGCTGCCAGGGTCAGGCGCAAGGTTTCCTCGTTCTGCTTGCTGGCCGTCAAATCGAGCGAAATGCCGGACAGGGCGATGACGTTGCCGGCGCCGTCGCTGGCGCAGGCGCCGCGCATGTGGGCCCAGTGCAGCGAGCCGTCGGGCCAGCGCACGCGGATTTCCACTTCGAAGTCGCTGGCGCTGGCGATCGCCGCATGCACGGCCGCCTGCCAGTGCTGCAGGTCGCCGTCGAGCATGGCGCCCGTCAATTGCGCGTAATCAATGCTGCTGGCCGGCGGCAAGCCGAGATTGGCCCTGAACGCGTCGGAACAGGTCATGCTGCCGCTGCCCAGGTCGATCTCCCACGTGCCCATGCGGCCGCCCTGCATGGCCAGGCGCAGGCGCTGCTCCGTCTGCCGCTGCTGCGTCACGTCGCAATGCGAGCCCAGCCATTCAATGACGCCGCCGTCCGGCGCGCGCACGGGCAACATGCGCACGATCACATTGCGGTAGGCGCCGCTGACATGGCGCAGGCGGTACTCCGTCTCGAATACCGTGGTCAGCTGCGTTGGCATGACGTAGGGCAGGTTGCGGTCGTCCGGGTGCAGCGCATTGATCCAGCCACGGCCCATCAGTTCGGCTTCGCTCTGGCCCGTGAAGGCGCGCCACGAGGGCTGGTCGGCATCGAACTGGCCAAAGGTTTTGGTGCTCCAGACGATGTCGCAGTGCGCGCCCAGCAGCAGATGCGCGGCCTGGGCGGCGGCAAGTGAGGATGGATCGGCGTGGTTGTGCTGGCTTGGTTCTGGCATGGATGTGATCGGCTATGGTGCGGCGCGCCGCCGCTGCACCGGAATGTGGCAGAACGGCATCGCTAGGTACGGCGATATTACAGTCAAATGCCGCTGCGGGCGCGTCTTCCACACAGCTGGCTCCGCCTTTTGCGCGCTGGGCGCACATGCCGGCGCCGGCGCCGGCAAACGGTGAAAACGGCGCCAGCATGCCCGTAGTGTGGCTGAATAACCACTAGGCAGTCGTTAATGTTAACTAATAAATATTTTACATAACAATATTCTTGCGGCGCATAAGGCGCTTGAATTAAATTGGCGCCTTACTGAAAAGTTGGTGTTCATCAGACATCCCAGAGATGCGGCCAGGACCGCTGTCAACTTGCGTGACAGCCAGGGCAGAGCCAGTGACGCCGAGAGCGGGGGGACATCCGCTCGCGCTGTTGCACCACGGTAGTGCAAATGATCGTCCAGCGCCGTACACATTCCGGAGACAGGTTGCAAGAAATACAGATTTCGCAATTCTTTTTTAAACTTCTGGGAAACAACATGATCAAAATGTCCAAGATGCACAAGCGTTTGTGCGCCAAAAGCGCCGCCATGCTGGCACTGTCCGCAGCCCTGCCTATCGGCACGGCTTACGCGGATGAAGCCGCCGCAGATACGACGCCTGCCGCCAGCCAGCTCGAGACCGTGACGGTCACGGCGCAGCGCCGCAAGGAAAATATCCGCGACGTGCCCGTCTCCGTGTCGCTGTTGCGCGACGAGAAGCTCGACGTGCTGGTCTCCAGCGGCCAGGATATCCGCGTGCTGGCCGGCAAGGTGCCGAGCCTGAACGTGGAATCGTCGAATGGCCGTACCTTCCCCCGCTTTTACATCCGCGGCTACGGCAATACCGATTTCAACATCTTTGCATCGCAACCTGTTTCCCTGATTTACGACGACGTGGTGCAGGAAAACCCGATTCTCAAGGGCTATCCGATTTTCGACGTGGCCGGCGTGGAAGTGCTGCGCGGCCCGCAAGGCACCCTGTTCGGCCGCAATACCCCTGCCGGCGTGGTCAAGTTCGAATCCGTCAAGCCGAACCTGGACAAGGTCGAAGGCTATTACAACGTCTCCACCGCCACGCATAACACGAGCAATTTCGACGGCGCCGTCAACGTGCCGCTGAGCAAGGAATGGGCGCTGCGCTTCTCGACCCTGCGCCAGCACCGCGACGATTACGTCGACAACACCTTTACGGGCAAGAAAAACGCGCTGGACGGCTACAACGAACACGCCGAGCGCGTGCAACTGCTGTACGCACCGAACACGACTTTCAACGCCCTGTTTAATGTGCACCAGCGCAACACCACGGGCAGCGCGCGCGTCTTCTACGCCAACATGATCAAGCAGGGCACGAACGATATCGTCGACGGTTTCGACCCGAACAAATCGTTTACGAATGCCCCGAACTTCCAGCGCCTGCGCACCAACGGCGCCAGCGCCCGTCTGAGCTGGGACCTGGATGGTATCAAACTGTATTCGATCACGGGCTTTGAGCAGGTCGGTAATTACGTGTCGCATGGCGACATCGATGGCGGCACGCCGACGGGCCCCGGCTTTATTCCTTTCCAGGTTGAAACGGCTGGCGGCATCACGAGCGTGAAGCAATACTCGCAAGAATTCCGCGCCGAATCGAAGAATGCCGGTCCGCTCAATTGGCAGGCAGGCGTGTACTACTTCAACGAAGATGCCAATGGGTTCACCGACAACTTCAATACCGACACGCATGTGCTGACCACCCACCTGGCCAGCCGCCAGAAGAACTCGGCCTGGGCAACGTTTGGTTCCGTCAACTACGCCGTCAACGATGACTTCATGCTGCGCGCCGGTTTGCGCTACACCAAGGACAAGAAGGATTTCAACACGGTGGAAGCGACCAACATCGTGCAAGTCAACCCGACCAGCGCCGATGTCAGCAAAGCCAAGGTCAACTGGGACTTGAGCGGCACCTATAAATACAACAAGGACGTGAACTTCTACGGCCGTATCGCTACCGGTTTCCGCGCGCCAAGTATCGCTCCGGCCAGCACCAGCGTGCCCGTCACCGTGGCCGATGCGGAAACCATCACCTCGTTTGAAGCCGGCATCAAGGCCGACCTGTTCAACCGCCGCGCCCGCGTCGCGTTCAGCGTGTACGACTACCAGGTGAAGAACCAGCAGCTGACGGTGGTGGGCGGCACGTCGAACATCACGCGCCTGATCAATGCCGCCAAGACGAATGGCCGTGGCGCGGAACTGGAACTGGAAGGTTTTGTCACGCCGAGCCTGAAGATGTCGCTGGGCGGCAGCTACAACTTCACGGAAATCAAGGACCCGAGCCTGTCGATCGCCACCTGCGCCCAAACGCGCTGCACCGTGACCGATCCGCTCACCACGGGCAATCGGGCCATCATCGACGGCAATCCATTGCCGCAAGCGCCGAAGTGGACGATCACCGCCACGGGCCGTTATTCGATCCCGATGGAAAACGGCGAGTTCTTCGTCTTCACGGATTGGGCATACCGCAGCAAGATCAATTTCTTCCTGTATGAGGCAACCGAGTTCACCGGCAAGCCGATGGTCGAAGGCGGCTTGCGCGTGGGCTACACCTGGGATGCCGGCAAGTATGAAGTGGCTGCGTTTGGCCGCAACATCACCGACACCCAGCGTATCACGGGCGCCATCGACTTCAACAACCGCACGGGCTTCATCAATGAGCCGCGTCAGTTTGGCGTGCAATTCAAGGGCAACTTCTAATTGCCCGATAGCAGGCGCCGGCCATGTGCCGGCGCCGGCATTGCCACCCGCCCGGTTCGCCGCGGCGGGTTTTTTTATGCGCGCGCGGGAAGTTGCGCCAGCCGCTGGGCCCAGGCGGGAATGGCCTGCCGCCAAAACGCATCCACGTTATCGGCGCGCACGTCGAGGCCGAGGAAGCGGGCGGCCGGCAGCAGCGCCGACGCCAGCAGCCCGGCAGTGCCCGTGCCCGTATCGAAGGCGAGGGCGCCCGTCTGCTTCGACAGTTTTTCGCCGCTGTCGTTGGTGACGACGGGCACGTGCAGGAAGCCCGGATGCGGCAGACCCAGCACATCCTGCAGGTAGAGCTGGCGCGGCGTGGAATCGAGCAAGTCGGCGCCGCGCACCACCTGCGTGATGCCTTGCGCGCCATCGTCGACCACGACGGCCAGCTGATAAGCCCAGTAGCCGTCGCCGCGCAGCACGATGAAGTCGCCCACCTCGCCGGCCAGGTCCTGTTGCTGCGGACCATGCCAACGGTCGACAAAGCCATACACGGCTTGCGGCCCCTCTGGCACGCGCAGGCGCATGGCGCGCGCCGCCTTGCCTGGCGCCAAGCCGTGGCGGCAGGTGCCCGGATACACGGCGGCGCCGTTTTTCGGCGCACCGGATTGCAGCACCGAATCCTGGATTTCCTTGCGCGAACAGCCGCACGCATACACGAGGCCATCATCCTGCAACTGCTTGAGCGCCGCCTCGTACAGCGGCAAGCGCTTGCTCTGCCACGTCGCCTCGCCATCCCACTGCATGCCGCAACGCTGCAGGCTGGCCAGGATGCCGAGATCGGCGCCCTCGACATTGCGGTCATAGTCCAGGTCCTCGATGCGCAACAGCCACGTGCCCCGATGCACCTTGGCATCGAGATAACTGGCCATGGCGGCAACAAGTGAACCCATGTGCAGGGGGCCGGAGGGGGAGGGGGCGAAGCGGCCGATGTAGTGGGCGGTGGGCAAAGAAGTGTTCATTCGTGCAGGCGCAGGCGGCTACACCGGTAGGCTGCGCTTGGGGAGTTGGCTATGGTTGGCGCCAAGTATCGGGGAGCGAACGTGGCGTGTCAAATCGGGGGCGAAATGCTGCATGCCGTCATGATCGGTAACGCCATGCTGGTTTGCCGGATGCGCGCGATGTCGGCGATGGCATCTCGCGGAAGTTGTGCGAATGAAAGGACGAATAGTATCCAGGGAACTTGCCGGCAGTTGTTCCACGCTCGCGCCCTCCGCCAGCCGGAAAGCGTCATGCTGGCATCAGGCGCGCGCGTGGGTGTCGATGCGTGACTATGATTCCTAGAAATGGTACTCGGCGCGTATCATCGGCGTCTTCGCCGTCTGCCCCGTGTTGCCCGTGGTGGCGGGCGAATTGCCGAACTTGTTTTTCCAGTACTGGTACTCGAGGCCCACGCGGAAGGTGTTCTTGGCACTGCCCAGGGCGGCGCCCACGTCGTACATCACTTGCATGTCGATATTCGTTTCCACCGCCGTGTCGCGGCCGACCTCGTCCTTGCCTTTTGAATCGATGAGGTTAAAGAATCCTTCGAACGAGAACAGCGGCGACAGCGGGATGGCCCAGGCGCCCGTCAGCATCGTGTGCGTCTTGTACGTGTAGCGGCCCGTCACTTGCGAGATGGGCGGGAAGGCGCCGCTGGGGGCATTGCTTTCGCGCAGCAACAGCAGGCTGGTGTTGAAGAAACCGGGCACGTCCCACATCAGGGTCGGGCCCGCCACCAGCATGCGCTTGCGCGAGTTGTAGCCGACGTCGTTCTTGGTGTTGACGTCGAAGCCCAGGGTGACGCCGACGCCGCGCACGGGGCCGAACTTGATGTCGCTGCCGCGCACCTTGCCGATGTCGATGGTGTTGCGGTACACCAGGTAAGCCTCTTGCGCGCCCGAGGTCTTGCCCAGCGCGCCAGGGTCCTTGCTGTCGGAAATCAGGAAGTCCAGGTTGACGAAGTTGCTGCCGTATTTGTAGCCGCTGGCATGCGTGATGGCAAAGATGTTTTTCTTGATGTCATCGGGATTGAACGGTTCGCGGTAGTCGTTGCCGGCGCGCCAGCTGAGGGCGGTATCGCTCCATTCGGCGGCCTGGACGGCGGCCGCCGGGCCGAGGGTCGTGGCAAGGCATAGCAACAGACACGGTAGGTTTTTTGGCACTTTCGGCTCCTGGTGGCGGGGTGGGAAAACGGTGCTGCGCGATGGCGGGACGGGGTGCCCGCACCTTGCGGCGACGCGGAAAAAAGGCGTGCCGTTCAATCCATGATGCGAGCAGCGCGGCGCCGGACGATATGTATCATGTGCATACTTACTATCATTTCCTGCATATAATCATCGCACCTTCTCGTCCTTGCGGGGCAAGGCGGGTGCTGCAAAGCTGATAATTTTTTTCAAAATTGTATACCGGTGTTGTTTTTTTGCGGAAATGGAAATGGGCGCCGCCACGCCATCCACCAAAGCGCCGCGGATGCCGATACGATACCTGTCAGACACATGCACGGCCCGGTTTTCCTCTCCCATCGATATACTGCAGCGAGGCACGAGAACAACAATGACGGCACGCCTGGAACTCATCGGTATCAGCAAGCGCTATCCGGCCGTGGTGGCCAATGACGGCATCCATCTCACCGTCGCACCCGGGCAAATCCACGCCGTACTGGGCGAGAATGGCGCCGGTAAATCGACCTTGATGAAAATCATCTACGGCGCCGTACAGCCCGATGGCGGCCGCGTCCTGTGGAACGGGCGCGAAGTCGATATCGCCAACCCGTCGGCCGCGCGCGCGCTCGGCATCGCCATGGTCTTCCAGCATTTCTCCCTGTTCGATACCTTGACCGTGACGGAAAACATCGCCCTCGGCTTGCCTGCTGGTACCGACATGGCGGAGCTGGCGCTGCGCATCGAGGCGACGGCGCGCCAGTACGGGCTGGAACTGGAACCGCAGCGCCATGTGCACACCTTGTCCGTCGGCGAATGCCAGCGCGTGGAAATCGTGCGCGCCTTGCTGGCCAAGCCGCAACTGCTGATCCTCGACGAACCGACGTCCGTGCTGACGCCGGGCGCCGTGGAAAAACTGTTTGCCACCCTGCGCCAGCTGGCGGCCGAGGGGTGCAGCATCCTCTACATCAGCCACAAGCTCGACGAGATCCGTGCCCTGTGCCATACGTGCACGGTGGTGCGTGCCGGCAAGAATGCGGGCGTGTGCGATCCGTCGCTGGAATCGGCGGCCAGCCTGTCGCGCATGATGATCGGCGCCGAGCCGCCCGCCATCACGCGCGTGGCGCGCACGCCCGGTGCGGCCATGCTAAGCGTCAAGAATTTGCATTTGCCGAAGAGCCATCCATTCGCCACGCAATTGAGGGATATCCATTTCGACGTGCGCGCAGGCGAGATCGTCGGCATCGCCGGCGTGTCCGGCAATGGCCAGCAGGAATTGCTGGCCGCGCTGTCGGGCGAGGACAGGCGCGCCGGCGCCGACACCATCGTCCTGAACGGCACGCCGGCGGGCCGCTTGCCGCCGGGCCGGCGTCGCGCGCTGGGCTTGGGTTTCGTGCCGGAGGAGCGGCTGGGCAGGGGCGCCGTGCCCGACATGTCGCTGGCCGACAACGTCTTGCTGAGCTTGCAAACGCCAGCCACCATCCGCCACGGCTTCCTGCGCCACAAGGTCATTGCCCAGCGCGCCGCCGCCATCATCGCGCGCTTCCAGGTGAAGGCGGGCGGGCCGCAGGCGCTGGCGCGCAGCCTGTCGGGCGGCAACTTGCAGAAATACATAGTCGGGCGCGAAGTCCTGCGCGCACCCACGGTGCTGGTGGTGGCGCAGCCGACCTGGGGCGTGGACGTGGGTGCGGCCGCGCAAATCCGCGCCGAGTTGCTGGCGCTGCGCGATGCGGGCTGCGCCGTGCTCGTCGTATCGGAAGAACTCGATGAATTGTTCGAGATCAGCGACCGCCTGCTGGTGATGGCGAAGGGGACGATGTCGCCCTCCGTGGCCGTGGGCGAGGCCAGCGTCGCGCAGGTGGGACAATGGATGAGCGGGTTGTGGCCGCAGGAGGCTGCCCATGGCTAAGTTTGCCTTGCGCCTGGAAGCCCGTCCGTCCCCATCCAGGTTGATGGCGTGGCTGTCGCCCGTGCTGGCCGTGCTGCTCACCGTGCTGTGCGGCGCGCTGCTGTTTATGGCGCTGGGGCACGATCCGCTGGCCGGCCTGGCCGTCTTCTTTGTCGAACCGCTGCGCGATGCGCACGGCTGGTCCGAGCTGGGCCTCAAGGTGGCGCCGCTGCTGTTGATCGCCGTCGGCCTGGCCATCTGCTTTCGTGCCAACATCTATAACATCGGCGCGGAAGGCCAGCTGACGCTGGGCGCCATCTGCGGCGGCGCGGCCGCCTTGCACCTCGACGATGGCGTCGGCGGCGCGGCCATCATCGGCGTGTCCCTGCTGGCCGGCATGGCGGGCGGCATGGCGTGGGCGGGACTGGTGGCGTGGTTGCGCGACCGCTATAACGCCAGCGAAATCCTCGTCTCGCTGATGCTGGTCTACATCGCGCAGTTGCTGCTCAGCTATCTCGTGTATGGCGTGCTGCGCGACCCGGAAGGCTTCAATTTTCCCCAGTCGAAACTGCTGTCGGACGGCTTGCTGCTGCCGATGGTCGTGGCGGATACGCGCTTGCACCTGGGCATCGTCTTTGCCCTGCTGGCCTCATTGGGCGGCTGGCTGTACCTGTCGAAAAGCCTTTCAGGCTTCCGCCTGCGCGTGGGCGGCATGGCGCCGGCCGCCGCCCGCTATGCGGGCTTTTCCTCGCGCAAGACCCTGTGGTCGTCCCTGCTGATCTGCGGTGCGCTGTCGGGCCTGGCGGGCGCATGCGAAGTGCTGGGACCGATGGGGCAGCTGACGCCTACCGTCTCGCCCGGCTACGGCTTTGCCGCCATCATCGTCGCCTTCGTCGGGCGCCTGCATCCGGTGGGTGTGATCTTTTCCAGCTTCGTCATGGCCCTGTTCTATATCGGCGGCGAGCTGGCGCAATCGCGCCTCGGCTTGCCCAGCGCGATCACGGGCGTGTTCCAGGGCATCTTGCTGTTCGCCTTGCTCGCTTGCGATGTGTTGATCCAATACAAACTGCGCTGGAGGAAACATGGATAACCTGGCCCTGACGATTGCGCCATTGGTCGCCGCCAGCATCAATGCGGGCACGCCGCTGATGCTGGCCGCGCTCGGTCTGCTCGTCAATGAAAAGGCGGGCGTGGTGAACCTGGGCGCGGAAGGCATGATGCTGGTGTCGGCCATCACGGGCTTTGCCGTGGCCGTCAACACGGGCAGCCCCACGCTGGGCTTCCTGGCCGGCGCGGGCGCCAGCATGGTCCTGTCCGGCTTTTTCGCGTGGCTGACGGTGTGGCTGGGCACGAACCAGTACGCGACGGGCCTGGCCCTGTCGCTGTTCGGCGCGGGAGCGTCCACGTACATCGGCCTGAAGTACGTGGGCAACAGTTTGCAGAACGGCCGCTTCGGTATCCCTTTCCTGGAAGACATTCCCGTGCTGGGGCCGGCCCTGTTCCGCCAGCATCCGATGGTGTATCTGTCGCTGCTGCTGTGCCTGGCCATCGCCTGGTTCTTGTACCGCACGCGCGCCGGCCTGGTACTGCGCGCCGTAGGCGAGTCGCCCGCTTCCGCCCATGCGCTCGGCTATCCCGTGCGGCGCATCCGCCTGGCGGCCGTGCTGTTCGGCGGCGCCTGCTGCGGCCTGGCCGGCGCCTTCCTGTCGCTCGTCTACACGCCGCTGTGGGTCGAGGGCATGGTGGCGGGGCGCGGCTGGATCGCGCTGGCGCTGACCACCTTTGCCACCTGGCGCCCGGCGCGCGTGGTGGGCGGCGCCTATCTGTTTGGCGGCATCACGATATTGACCTTCCACGCGCAGGCGCTGGGCGTGCCCGTCGCTTCGCAGCTGCTGTCGATGCTGCCGTACGTGGCGGCCATCGTCGTGCTGGTCCTGATTTCCAGCAATGCCAATTACATCAAGCTCAACATGCCCGCTTCGCTGGGGAAGAATTTCAATCCGGGCGCTTAGCCCATGCCGCTCGAAGGCACGCCGTCACTCCCCCGCGGCGCGCTGTCTTCTTGATTTCCGATGGGGGGCCATCAAAGGAAAACCATGTCCAAGAAACTGTTGTGCGCCGCCGTCTGCAGTGCCGTTCTGATGCCAGCCCTGGCCGCCGCGCCTGCCGCTACCCCGTTGAATGTCGGCTTCGTGTATATCAGCCCCATCGGCGACGCGGGCTGGACCACCCAGCACGACCAGGCGCGCAAGGAAATGGAAAAGGCGCTGGGCAGCAAGATCACCACCAAGTACGTGGAAAACGTGCCGGAAAGCGCCGATGCGGAACGCGTTATCCGCGACCTGGCACAAACGGGTAGCAAGCTGGTCATCACGACCTCGTTCGGCTACATGAATCCCACCTTGAAAGTGGCGAAGCAATTTCCTAATGTGAAGTTCATTCATTTGACGGGATACAAGACGGCGCCCAACGTGGCCAATACGAATGCGCGCTTTTATGAGGGCCGCTACCTGGCCGGCGTGCTGGCAGGCAAGATGAGCAAGACCCATGTGGCCGGCTACGTGGCGGCGTTTCCCATTCCGGAAGTGTTGCAAGGCGTCAACGCCTTCACGCGCGGCATGCGCAGCGTCGACCCGAAGGCGGAAGTGAAGGTGGTGTGGGTGAATAGCTGGTTCGACCCGGGCAAGGAGCGCGACGCGGCCATCACCCTGATCGGCCAGGGCGCCGACGTGGTCACCCATCACACGGATTCGACCGCCGTGGTGCAGGCGGCGGAAGAGAAGGGCAAGTATGCGATCGCCTACCACTCGGACATGAAGAAGTACGGACCGAAGGCGCAGCTGGCCGCCGTCACCCACCACTGGGGCGACTACTATACGAAGCAGGCGCAGGCCGTGCTGGACGGCACATGGAAGTCGAGCAGCACCTGGGGCGGCATCAAGGATGGCATGGTCAGGCTGGAAGGCGTCAACGCCGCCGTGCCGGCGGACGTCAAACAGTTTGTATTGGCACGAGAGAAAGAGTTGGTTGCTGGTAAGCTCAACCCGTTCAGCGCACCGATCAAGGATAACGACGGCAAAGTGCGCCTGGACAAAGGCGTGCTGGACGATGCGGCGCTGACGAAGATGGATTATTTTGTCGAAGGCGTGGCTGGAAAAGTTTCCGGAAAGTAATAGGTTTGAGTATAAACTTGCTGTAATATTGCCGGAAACGGGAGCGGGGCCGGGACGCACTGCGCGTCGCCGGCCCGCTCACATAGCAGAGCCTGAACAGGCCCGTACCGGAGAACGACCCATGGATAGACTGGAAGTATTCAAGATTATCGCGTTGCAGGCCAGCAAGGGCGAGCTGACCTTCCCTGCCAACGTCAAGGCCACCCTGAAGCTGCAGGAAGCGCTGGACGACCCCGATTGCCACATCGAAGCGGCCGCGCGCATGGTCATGGCCGAGCCGCTGTTGTCGGCCAGGGTCGTGGCGCTGGCCAACTCGGCCGCCTACAACCGTACCGGCAATGAAATCGCCAATGTGCGCGCGGCCGTTTCGCGCCTGGGCTTTGCCACCTTGAAGTCGATGGTGGCGTCCGTCATCGTGCGCCAGCTGGGCAGCCAGATTACCGACCCGCAATTGCGCGCCAAGTCCGCCAAGCTGTGGGAACACACGGCCCACGTGGCCGCGCTGAGCCAGGTGATCGCCAGGAAAGTCACGCATGTGGACGTGGAAACGGCCATGTTTGCCGCCATCGTGCATGAAGTGGGCGGCTTTTATCTGCTGTCGCGCGCCGAGGAATATCCGGGCTTGCTCGACGATAATACGGAAGACTGGATCGAATACGGCGAAAAACTGATCGGCCGCGGCGTGCTGCGCCAGCTGGAAGTGCCGGACCTCGTGCTGCAGGCCGTGGAAGGCATGTGGCATGGCGGCAGCCCGTTTCCGCCGCGTACCCTGGGCGCGACCCTGGTGCTGGCCAACGACCTGGCGCCCGTCGGCTCGCCCCTGCACCCGCCGGAAAGCGCCGCGCGGCGCCAGGCGGCGGCGAAGATCGACTTCGGCATCGGCGGCAGCACCCTGCATACGATACTCGAGGAATCGGCCGAAGAGATCGAATCGCTGGCGGCCGCCTTGCTGGTGTAATTGCTGGTCCGAACATTTTCATTGAAGAATCCCCGCCCTTGCGCGGGGATTTTTTTCGCCCGCATTTTGCTGTGCTTGCCCCATGGCATACAATCGCCGGCTCGGCCATCCGCCGGACTGACTTACTCCTCTTATCAAAAGGATCTTATGCAGAAGCTGTTTTCCTCCCTGGCCTTCACGGCGCTCGCTTCCAGCCTGGCGCTGGCGTTTTCCGCGCACGCCGCCGCGCCTGCCGCCAAGGACTTGCCGACCGTGCAGGAAGCGCCGTTGCGCGCCCACCTGGCCTTCCTGTCGAACGACTTGCTGGAAGGCCGCGGCACGGGCCAGCGCGGCGCCGACCTGACGGTGGCGTACCTGGAAACCCAGGCGCAGATGGCAGGGCTGAAACCCGTGCGCGGCAACAGCTACCGCCAGAGCGTGCAGATCGCCGGCGTGAAGTCGCTGCCGGCCGAGAGCAGCCTGCAAGCCGTGGCGGGCGGCAAGGCCGTGCCGCTGGCGTTCGGCCCGGACTGGGTATGGGCCACGGGCGACTCCGTTGCCGCCCACACGTTGGATGCGCCGCTGGTGTTCGTCGGCTACGGCATCACGGCGCCGGAAGAAGGCTGGAACGATTTCAACGGTGTCGATGTCAAGGACAAGATCGTCGTCATGATGGTCAACGACCCGCAGCCGACCGTGGCCGAACCGAACCGCTTCGCCGGCAAGGCGCTGACGTATTACGGCCGCTGGACGTATAAATTCGAGGAAGCCAAGCGCCAGGGCGCCGCCGGTGTGTTGCTGATCCACACGAAGCCATCGGCATCGTATGCGTGGAGCGTGGTGCAGAACAGCTGGAGCGGCAGCGAGCGCTTCCAGCTGGCCGACCGCACGGCAGGCACGCCGTTGCAGGGCTGGATCACGGAAGAGGCGGCGCGCCGCCTGTTTGCGGCCGGCGGCCAGGACCTGGACGCCTTGCGCGCCAAGGCGGAAAGCAAGGACTTTAAAGCCGTCGCACTGGACGCCAAACTGTCGGGCGAAATGAAGTCCGCCGTGCGCAAGGTGGAGCAGTTCAACATCGCCGGCATGGTGCCGGGCACCGATCCGAAACTGAAGGATGAAGCCGTCATCTACAGCGGCCACTGGGATCACCTGGGCAAGCAGGGTGACACGGGCGACACCATCTATAACGGCGCCGTCGACAATGCCTCGGGCACGGCAGGCTTGCTGGCCATGGCGCAGGAAGCCGTGAAAAAGCCGGCCAGGCGCACGCAGATTTTCCTGTGGGTGGCGGCCGAAGAACAGGGTTTATTGGGCAGCGCCGCCTACGCGGCCGACCCGTTGTGGCCGCTGGACAAGACGGCTGCCGCGCTCAACCTCGACAGCCTGAACTTCGTCGGCGCCACGCATGACATCGGCGCACAGGGCAGCGAGCGCACGGAACTGGGCGCCATGGCGGCCACGGTGGCGAAAGCCATGGGCATGCATATCGCGCAAGCGCGCCCTGACCTGGCCGGCGGCTATTTCCGCAGCGACCATTTCAGCTTTGCCAAGGCGGGCGTGCCCGCGTTCTCCATCAATGGCGGACGCGAGTACATCAAGGACGTGGAAGCGTCGAAAGCGAAGGCGGCCGCGTATGGCCCCCGCTATCATCAGGTCACCGATGAGTACGACGCCAGCTGGGATTTGTCCGGCATGACGCAGCAGGCGCAGTTCACCCTGAACCTGGGCCAGGCCGTGGCGAACGGCGCGAAGATGCCGGCCTGGAAGGCGGGCGACGCGTTCGGCAAGGCGCGCGAACCGGCGCAGTAAGGACGTAAAAAAACCGCTCGAGGGAGCGGTTTTTTTTAGGATCGTAGGTCGGATTAGCTCGAAGAGCGTAATCCGACAACATGGTTGGCGCAGCAGTGTCGGATTACGCGGCGTGCCGCCGCTAATTCGACCTACGTGATAGATGGCTGGGCGGCCCGTTCCAGCCGTCGCTGCGTGTGGCGGTACTTGCTCCACACCAGCAGGATCGTAGGTCGGATTAGCTCGAAGAGCGTAATCCGACAACATGGTTGGCGCAGCAGTGTCGGATTACGCGGCGTGCCGCCGCTAATTCGACCTACGTGATAGATGCCTGGGCGGCCCGTTCCAGGCGGCGCTGCGTGTGGCGGTACTTGCTCCACACCAGCAGGGTCGTAGGTAGGATTAGCTCGAAGAGCGTAATCCGACAACATGGTTGGCGCGGCAGTGTCGGATTACGCGGCGTGCTGCCGCTAATTCGACCTACGTGATAGATGTCTGGGCGGCCCGCTCCAGCCGGCGCTGCGTGTGGCGGTACTTGCTCCACACCAGCAGCAGCAGGAGCGGCATGGCGCCGCCGACGGCGCACAGGGCCAGCCAGCCGCCGGCGGCAAAGCTGGCGCTGGCCAGCGCCGAACCGGCCGAGGCGCCGATGAAGCCGCCCGCGATGAAGACGGTGGTGACCCTTGCGCGCGCATGCGGCGCCAGCTTATAGATGATGGACTGGTGCGTCACTTGCAGCCCCATCACGCCCATGTCCAGCAGGACGATGCCGACCAGCAGCAGCACCAGCGAGTGGGCGCCGAAGCCGATCAGGGCCCATCCCGCCAGCGAGGCGACGGCCAGCAGCCACGTGGCCTGGCGCGCGTAGCCGCGGTCGGCCATGCGGCCCGCCGTGTTCGCGGCAAACGCCCCCGTGGCGCCCGCCAGGCCGAACAGGCCGATCTGCATTTCCGAGTAGTGGTAGGGCGCGCCGCTGAGCAAGAAGGTCAGGCCCGTCCAGAACACGCTGAAGGTGCCCAGGCCCAGGCCGGAGAACAGCGCGCGCTGGCGCAGCAGCGGCTCCTGGCGGATGATGTCGGCCAGCGAGGCCATCAGCTTGCCGTATTGCAGCTTGCCCCGTGGCGCCTCGTTCGGCAGGATGCGGCGCAGCATCAACAGCAGCGCCGCGACGACGATGGCGGCCAGCACGTAGACGGTGCGCCAGCCGCCGCTGATCTGCGCCACCGTGCCGGACACTGTACGCGCCAGCAAGATTCCCAGCAACAGGCCCGTCATGACGGTGCCCACCATGCGGCCCCGGCTGTGATCGGGCGCATACGAGGCCACCATGGCCGTGACCACCATCAATGCGCTGGCCGTGATCCCCATCAAGACGCTGGCGATGGCAAAGACAATAATATTCTGGCTGGTGGCCGCCAGCAGCAGGGCGGCTATCTTGGCGATCAACATCCACGTCAGCAGCTGGCGGCGGTTCAGCACGTCGCTGAGCGGCACGAGGAAGACGATGCCCAGCACATAGCCGATTTGCGTGGCCGTGACCAGGTAGCCCGCTTGCGGCACGCTGACGCCAAACGAGGCGGCCAGCATGGACGTGAGCGGCTGCACATAATAGAGGCTGGCGACGAGCACGCCGGCGGACAGGGCAAACAGCAGGATGCGGGTGGCGCTCAGCAGGGTGCTGGCGTCGAGGGTAGCGGGTGCGGCGGGAACAGCTGGTTTCATGCGATACGACTTTCTTGGAATGACGCTTTTGGATCAGCATGATAGCGGGGCTGCGCATTTCTTGCCGGGCATGGCCGATTCTGGCGGCGGGACGCCAGGCAAAAAAAATCCCGGCGATCGTTGCCGATGGCCGGGAAAAGGGTATACGGGGATATACCGAGGGAGGAAAACAGAAAACAATTGCTACACTTGCTGAGCGTGCCGATTGCGTGCTTCGGCGGCCTGCATTGCCCGCTGCCTCGGCGGTTCCATGCATCAGCACGGTGCAGGGGCTCGTCGACCACGCGCTTGCGCCCGCGGCAGACTGGGCAGCGTTGTTATGACTGGCGCGCCAGTTCCGCGTGCACTTGCGCCGTGATTTCGTACGAGCGTAGCCGGTGCTGATGCTCGAAAATTTGCGAGGTGATCATCAGCTCGTCGGCGCCCGTTTCGGCGATGAAGGCGGCTATCTTCGCCTTCACCGTGTCTGGCGCGCCGATGGCCGTGCACGACAGGACGGAATCGAGCATGGCGCGTTCCTGCGGGCCCAGCTGCTCCAGGTAACCGGGCACCGGTGGTTGCAAGCGCGACGGGCGCCCCGTGCGCAAGTTCACGAACGCCTGCTGCATCGACGTGGCGCGCAAGTGCGCTTCCGCATCCGTGTCGGCGGCAAACACGTTGAAACCCAGCATCACGTACGGTTTCGCCAACTGTTTTGAAGGCTTGAAGTGTTCGCGGTAATAGGCCACGGCTTGCAGCATCATTTGCGGCGCGAAATGCGAGGCGAACGCATATGGCAAGCCCAGGTGGGCCGCCAGCTGGGCACCGAACAGGCTCGAGCCGAGTATCCACACGGGCACTTTCGCGCCCTTGCCAGGCACGGCCAGCACGCGCTGGCGCGGCTCGTCGGACATATAGTCGATCAATTCCAGCACGTCCTGCGGAAATTGCTCGGCATCGGATTGCAGGTCGCGGCGCAAGGCGCGCGCCGTCGTCTGGTCGGAGCCGGGGGCACGGCCCAGGCCCAGGTCGATGCGGCCCGGATGCAGCGCTTCCAGGGTGCCGAACTGTTCCGCGATGACCAGCGGCGAATGGTTAGGCAGCATGACGCCGCCCGCGCCCACGCGGATGGTTTTCGTGCCGGCCGCCACATGGGCGATCACGACGGCCGTGGCGGCGCTGGCGATGCCGGGCATGCCGTGGTGTTCGGCCAGCCAGTAGCGGTTGTAGCCCCAGCGTTCGCCGTGCTGCGCCAGGTCGAGCGTGTTCTTGAACGACTGGCTGGCGTCGCTGCCTTCGGCGATGGGGGCCAGGTCGAGTATGGAAAATGGAATCATGGTAGCGATATCGGGACGTGGTGGAAAATCACAATGGACGATTTGTCTATCCCCTGACGACAGCAGGGTCAGCCACAACAGCATGGCGGGGAAGACAGGCTGTGCACATGATAATGCGAATCGGGAATTTGCGTACTGATCGGTAAAAAACTCGCCTTGATTGGAAATTCATGACAGCAATGCTAGAGTGTGCCTCCCAACCCTACACCCCTCGCCATGACCAAGAAACCCGTCCTGCTGACCCTGCTGACCCTGCTGCTGCAGTCCGCCTTCCCGCTTGCCGCCCACGCCGCGCCCGTCAGTGCGCAGGCGCAGGAAACGGCCCGCCATGCGCTGGCCACCTATCCCGAACCGCTGATCGCCAGCCTGGCGAAGATGGTCAGCTACAACACGGTGGCCGACCCGGCCGTGCCGTTTGCCGACAATCCCCAGCACACGGGCTTCAAGCGCTACCTGGCGCAAGAGGCGCAGCGCCTCGGCTTTGATTTTCACGATCACGGCCATGTGGTGATCATCGGCATGGGCAGTGGCAGCGAGCGCGTGGGCGTCATCACGCACGGCGACGTGCAACCGGTGAATCCCGCCAAGTGGGCCCGTTCGCCGTTCGAGTTGGACCGCACCAGCGAGCCGGGCAAGCTGCTGGGACGGGGCACGGAAGACGACAAGGGCCCGATCGCCACGGCCCTGTATGCGATGAAGGCCATCCAGGATAAGAAAGTCCCGCTGAGCAAGCGCATCGAGCTGTACGTCTACATGGCCGAGGAATCGGACTGGGAGCCATTGAAACAGTTCCTCAAGACCCATACGCCGCCGCAGGTGAACATCACCATCGACGCGGAATACCCGGTGGTGACGGCCGAGAAGGGCTACGGTTCGATCAAGCTGACCTTGCCGCCGCGCACGGCCTTGCCGGTGGGCGGCGGCCCCGTGCTGACGCGCTTGACGGGCGGCTTTTTCGGCAGCCAGATCCCGGAAGATGCGAGCGCCGTCATCGCGCATGCGCCGCCAGCGCTGGAAGCGGCCATCCGCGCGCGGGCGCAGGCGCAACAGGGCGTGCGCTACAGCTACGCGCGGGACGGCGACACCCTGACGGTGACGGCGCTGGGCGTGTCGGCCCACTCGTCGAAGCCGGAGGATGGCGTCAACGCCATCAGCATGCTGGCCGACGCGCTGGCCGTGCGGCCATGGCAGGGCACACAGGCGGCCGACATGCTGTCGTTCCTGAATGAACTGGTGGGCACGGGCATCCACGGCGAGCGCTTTGGCCAGATCGCCTACCGCGATGGCTTCATGGGGCCGATGACGGTGGCGCCGACCGTGCTCAAGCAGAATGGAGGCGAACTGGAACTGAATATCAACCTGCGCCGTCCGCAAGGCAAGACGGCAGCCGTGCTGCAGCAGCAGGTGACGGCCGCGTTCGATGGCTGGAAGGCGCGGCGTCATGTGCCGGCCACCTTGCAGGTGCAGATCGGCGAACCGTGGCTGCAGACGGCGGCGCCGCAGATCCCCACCCTGCTGTCCGTCTTTTCGCACTACACGGGCATCGCCGATCCGCAACCGGTGGCCATCGGCGGCGGCACCAATTCGCGGCTGTTCCCGAACGCCGTCAGCTTTGGCCCGGCCATGCCGCATACGGTGTACACGGGGCATTCCGA
Source organism: Janthinobacterium sp. SUN118 (assembly GCF_030397695.1). NCBI lineage: Bacteria > Pseudomonadati > Pseudomonadota > Betaproteobacteria > Burkholderiales > Oxalobacteraceae > Janthinobacterium > Janthinobacterium sp. SUN118. Next base: position 264,997 of record NZ_JAPUBV010000003.1, read on the forward strand.
ACACGAATTCATCACGGAAAAGCAATTGCTGTTGAACTTGCAGATGTACACGGCCGTGCTCATTGAGCTGGCGCAATAAGAACCTGTCACGGCAGGCAGCGTCTTCTGCGGCCTGTTTGGCCTGGATGCGGACAGGACGCGAGGAGGCAACGGGGCAAGCCACGCGACGGCTCCCCGCTTCGGCGGGCCGTCGGCTGTGCAGGTATTTATCTGGCGGGATAGGCGCCAAGGCTTGAAAAAAAAGGCTGGCGGCATAGACTGCAACCCTGAGACAACGCCGGCTGCCGAACTTTTTGCATGCATGCGTGTCATACGTTTCCATGTGGGAAGGGGGCAGGTATGCATAGCAAACAGGACGTCCGGCTGGCGGCGGGCCGGGCAGGCGTGGCAGGCGGGACAGCGTTGCGGCTGGTCCCGGATGGAGAGCGATCATGAACTGGCCGCTGGAACTGGAAGTGGCGCACAAGCTGGCGCAGATGCGCGGCTGGCTGGAAGACCAGCGTGCCGGTGCCGTGCGCCTGCGCGGCGTGGACTGGTTTGCCTGGGCCACGGCGGGCGCGTCGAACAGCCATTGCCAGACAGCCGAGTGCGGCTGTGCGGAGGTGCTGGTGACGCGCGACGCCGCTTACATCCTGACTGACGAGGCTGAAGCCATGCGCATGCGCGAAGAGGAAGTGCGCGGGCCGTGGACGTGGCAAGTGTCGCCATGGATGCAGCCCCAACTGTATGAATTGCGCGAGCATTTCGTGCAGCATGTAGCCGGTGGCGCGCCGATCTTGTCCGATCGGCCCGGACTGCATGAGCGCAGCTTGCCCGTGGCCTTGCGCGAAGAGCGGCTGGTGCTGCTGGAATCGGAGCAGTCGCGCTACCGGCAAGTGGGCCAGCTGGCCGCCAGCGCGGCAGCGGACGCGCTGCGCCAGGCCCGCCCCGAGTGGAGCGAGCGGGAACTGGCCGCCGCGTGCGTGCGCGCCCTGTGGCTGCGCGGCTTGCAAGCCGTGCACGTGCTGGCTTCCGGGGCCGAGCGTCAGCAGCGTTATCGCCGTGCACCGGCTGCCCATGACGCTCTCGGTTCGCACGCCGTGCTGGCCCTGTGCGCGCGGCGTTTTGGCCTGTGCGCCAGCCTGAGCCGTCAACGGCGCTTCGGCCCCACATTGAGCACGGGCATGAGCACGGGCACGGCCGGGGCGGCGGGCGGCATGGACGACGCCGATGCGGCCATGCTGGCGCTGGAAGCCGTGGCCCTCGACGCGTGCGAGACGGGCCATGCGCTGAGCATGGTGTATCACGCGCTCGACAGCGCCTATGCATATGCAGGCCAGCCCGATACGGTGCGCACCAGCCGCCAGGGCGGCATTCATGGCTACCTGGCGCCCGAAGTGGCGGCCGGCGCGCATACGGAAATCATCCTGAAGCGCGGCATGGCGCTGGCGTTTCACCCCAGCCTGCCTGGCAGCACGGTGGAAGACACCTTCCTGCTCGACGCCAACCAATTGCATAACCTGACGCATGACCCCGCCTGGCCCTCCATCGTCGTGCAGGGACGTAGCCGGCCATTGACACTGGCATTGGCTTAGCGCTACCAGGCAAACCAGACCAGACCAGGCCGAGTCAAACCGAGTCAAACCAAACCAAACCAAACCAAACCAAACCAAACCAAACCAAACCAAACCAAAGCAAACCAAAGCAAACCAAAGCAAACCAAAGCAAACCAAAGCAAACCAAAGCAAACCAAACCGAGTCCAGCCTGGCCAATCCGAGTCTGGTCAAGCCGAGCCTAGTCAAGCCGAGCGGGGCTCGGCTTTAATCCGGCCAGGCGCTTTCGCTTTAAGCTCTTTAAGCTAGCTCTTTAAGCTTTAAATGAAGCTTTAAATCAGCGCTGCCGTTTGAGAGGCCGGTTTGAGGCCGATGCCGTACCCGTCCATCCGCACCATCTGCAACAGGCGTACCGAACCATGCCTTGCCTTGTCATGAGCGGCGGTCGCTTCAGGTGCGAGATTTCCGTTGCAGCAGTTGCTGCAGCAACCACAACCACAACCACAACCACAACCACAACCACAACCACAACCACAACCACAACCACAACCACAACCACAACCACAGTAGTAACCGCAACAGCAACAGGTAACCGCAACCGCAACCGCAGTTGTAGCAGCAACCACAACCGCAGTTGCAGCCGACGCTGCCACGCCGCCGCAGCACTGTCGCTGCCGCACCGACAAGTACCGGATGGCTACCGGGTGCCGCCCTTGCGACTGTCGCCCGTCCGACTGTCACTTTCCCCAAGCCCCAAGCCTCATGTGCCAGGCGCCAGCGGCGCGGATAGCCGGCACGATGCATGGCACGGCCGGCGCCCGGTTAATAGCGTTGCATCACGCCCCGTTGCACGCTGACCCGTTCGCCGATCTGGAACGCGGGCTGGGTGTTTTGCACAAAGGTGCGCGTCGTGCCGTCGTCCAGGCGCAGGGTGACGCGGTACAGCATGTTGCCGGCGGCGCCAGCGCTGCTGCCGGTGCCCGCAGTGCCCGATGTACCCGCCTGCATGTCGCCACTGCCCTGATCCATGCCGCGCGGCACGGTTTCTATCGATTGCACGGTGGCCGAGCTGATATTCAGGGTGGCTGGCGCGGTGTCGTTGCTCATGTTGCTGGTATCGGTGGCGGTACTGGCGGCGGTGCTGGCAGGGGTGCTTTGTGGCGTCGTGGCGGCGGGCGCGGCATAGGTTACGCCGCTGTTGCTACGGGCCAGGCTGGCATCGTCCGTGGCATGGCAGGCGACCAGCAGCGCACACAGCATGCCAGTCAGCAGCAAAGGGGTTTGTGATCTCATCTTGGTCTCCTCATGGTCGAACATTCGGGATCGGCACCAACGGCGATGCGGATATCGGCAATAGCTGCATATAAGAGCGCGGTGGATGGAAGATGTTCGCTGCCTGTCATTGTCGATTGAGCTAGATCAAGCGGCTGACTGTCGTGCTTGGTATAAATGATGCTCACGAAAACCCTTCGTGCGTGCGCACGTTTCCTCACTGTTGAACCAGGAGAAAAAATGTCATCAGGTCCTACCGTAAAGCTGATTGATGAGTTGGTGCTGGCCATTATCGGCACCGCGCGCGATGCCCGTGCGCGCCATGTGTTGGCACAGGCCTTGCATGGCCTGGTGCGGCTGGCGCGTTCGGAACAGTTGCTGGACATGCAGCGCGACGCGGCGCGCGCTTTGGGCGCCGGCAGCCGGCGCGAGATGCGCTCCCTGATGCGGCGCATGGGCACGCGTAGCGCGCGCAGCCAGGAACAACTGCCGCTGGAATTGCTCGGCAGCGACAACAACGAACGCGCTTGACGCCGGCTGCGCGCCAGGCACTAAGCTTCTGGCAACGGCCTTGCCTGGCCCAGCGCGGCGGCGACCATTTTGGGCCAGAGGAAACACAGCGGCAGGGTAACGGCGACCGCGGCCGTGATATCGACCATCCAATCCTGGACTGCGCCACGGCGGTAGGGCAGGAAACTCTGGATGAACTCGTCGAGCGCGCCCATGGCCGTTACCATCAGGATCGACAGCAGCGCGCGGCGGCCCATGCTGCCGCCCGTGCCGCTGAACAGAATCAGCGCCAGCACGCCGTAGCCGACGGAATGCAGCACGCCGCCCGAGGCATATTGGCCGACGTCGGCGCGCACGCCGGGGATATCGCCGATCAGGATCACCAGTACGTACAGCAGCAGCGCGGTGCGGTAGCGCAGGCGTTCGTATCGGTCGGCAAAACACAGCTGGAGCAGGGGCGGGAACATGGTCGTGAAGGAAAGCATAGGGAAGCGAACAATATCATGGGTGGGAGGGACGGTCGTGTTTTTGCGCAAGGATGTGTATCGCTGGCAAAAAAAAGGCCCGCGGGGGCGCGGGCCAAAAACCCAAATGAAATGGGTCAAGAGTGAGAGTTGCTCGGTACTAACCTTGTCGCCCGCCTTGCCGGCGCGCGCCACGGTCATGAAAGGGAGTGGTGTGCCATGGCGGCACACCTGTCTGTAGTCAGGCATATCGGTTGCCTGTACAGCAGATGAAGCAAGTATAGGGGGAGAAAATGACGGGCCTATGACACGCCGCAACATTTTTTGCGAGGGCGCGATTTTATTTCAGGCGAGGATGGGAGGTGGCAAGAATAGCCATGTTGCAGGAGTAGCAGAAAAAAAAAGCCCGCTGGTGAAAGCGGGCTTAAAACTATTTTCTTGGAGGAGAATAGTGGAGACAGGTGCATTATGCTGCGTCGCACTATATGTGTCTAATGGTATTTTCAGATATCTATTATTGATTTTTGATATAACTTGACGCGTGCTGCGCTTATTCCTTCACGGCCACCGTGTAATTGAGCGCCATGCGTCCGCCGTCCACATAGATGGTCTGGCCCGTCATGTAGGTGGCGTCGTCGCTGGCCAGGAAGGCGGCGATGCCGGCCACTTCTTCCGGTTCGCCGCAGCGGCCCAGCGGCGTGCGCGACAAGATCGTGTGGCGCGCCTCCGGACTGGACAGCACAGCCTGCTTGGCCAGTTCCGTCAGGATGGTGCCCGGCCCGATGCCGTTCACGCGCACGCCGTACGGGGCGAGATTCAAGGCCATGACCTTGGTCAGCTGGTTGATGGCGCCTTTCGACACCACGTAGGGCACCTGGTTCGGGATGGCCAGCTCCGCATTGACGCTGGACATATTGATGATGCAGCCGCTGTTGCGCTTGACCATTTCGCGCGCCACGGCCTGGCCGCACAGGAACATCGACTTCAGGTTGATGCGCATGACCCTGTCGAAATCGTCTTCGCAGACATCGAGGAAATCGGCCGCGTGCGTCACGCCCGCATTGTTGACGAGGATATCGATGTGGCCGAACTGGGCCAGGGTTTCCTTCAGCATGGCGTCCACGTCCGCCTTCTGGCTGACGTCGGCGCAGAAGAAGCGCGCCTGCGGACCGAGGGCGGCAGCGGCTTGCGCGCCTTCTTCCTTGATGTCGACCAGCATCACCTGCGCCCCTTCGGCGAGCAGGCGGCTGGCGCACGCCAGGCCGATGCCTTGCGTGGCGCCCGTGACGATGGCGGTTTTATTGATCAGTTTCATGTGTTCTCCTCGGCGGCTGGGGCGCGCTGCCATTGTGCGCGGCAATGGCAGATTCTAATCCCTGCCCGCCATTCAGAGGAGGATGGGTTCGTTCGGCAACTGGTTGCCGCGCGCGCCATTGGCGGGGAAGTGGCTTTGCAGCAAGCTGTTTAGCTGCTGCAAGGCATCCAGGGTGCTGTCGTGGTAGTTGCCATCCTTAAACCCTTTGGTCATGGTGCGGCACACGGCTTGCCACTGCTCCGGCGTGACGCGGCGGCCCACGTTGCGGTCGGCCACGATATCGACCTGGTGTTCGGCCAGGTTGATGTAGATCAGCACGCCCACATTGTCTTCCGTGTCCCATACGCCATACTGGGCGAACAGTTCGCGCGCCCGTTCGCGGTTGCTCACGCCCTGGTACGCCATGCCCGGTGTGAGGGCCGCCTCGACGATCAGCCGCACTTCCGCCTGGTGCATCCGTTCACCGTCGGCGATGGCCGTCTCGATGGCTTGCAAGGTGCTTTCCGGGAAAGCCTGGCGGCCCGTTGCCGGCGTGCCCCGCAAATGCTTCAAGGCGCGCCCGCAGCGCTGTCCGAATGTCAGTTGTTTCGTCATTACCAATCTCCCGAGGCGCCGCCGCCGTCAAAACCGCCGCCGCCGCCACCGAAACCACCGCCGCCCCCGCCACCGCCAAAACCGCCGCCGCCGCCGAAGCCGCCACCGCCGCGGTTGTTCAGCGCCTGGCTGAGGATGCTGCCCAGCACGACGCCCGTGGCGCCGCTGGACCAGTTGCTGCCGCGCTGCAGCCGCGTCGGTCCTCCGCGCGAGCGGAACAGGGTCAGCACGATGAGGAAGCCGAAGAACAGCAGCGGCAGCCAGAAGGTCAGGCCGCCCGCTTCCACCGTGCGCGGCGCCTGCTGCTGGGCTGGCGCGGGAAATTGCTCCTGGTTCAGCAAGGTGGCTATCGCGCCGATGCCGGCCACCAGGCCGCCATAATAGTCATCCTGCTTGAAATGCGGCGCGATGACATCCTGCAGGATGCGTTTCGATTGCGCATCCGTCAGCACGCCCTGCACGCCGCGGCCCGCCTCGATGCGCAGGCGGCGCAGGGCGGACGGGTTGTCTTTCGCCACCATCAGCAGCACGCCGTCGTCGACGCCCTTGCGGCCCAGCTTCCACGCATCCGTCACGCGGATGCTGTATTGCTCGATCGCTTCCGGCGCCGTGCTCTTGACCAGCAGCACGGCGATCTGGCTGCCCGTCTTGGCTTCGTAATCGGCCAGCACGGCTTCCAGCGCCGCCTTTTGCTTGGCGTCCAGCATGCCGGCGTCGTCCGTCACGCGCGCCGCCAGTGGCGGCACGGGCACGAGCTCCTGCGCGCTGGCGGGCAGGCTGGTGCACAGCAGCAGCGCCGTCGCCAGCGCCACCAGATAAGACCAGGCTTTCATCTTATTTGCCGAAATCGACGGTTGGCGCGGTCGAGATGGCCTTCTCATTTTCCACCGTGAACGATGGCTTGACCTTGTAGCCGAAGACCATGGCCGTCAGGTTGTTCGGGAAGCTGCGCGCATGCACGTTGTAGTCTTGCACGGCGGTAATGTAACGCTGGCGCGCCACGGTGATGCGGTTTTCCGTGCCTTCCAGCTGCGACTGCAAGTCGCGGAAGCTGGTGTCGGCCTTCAAGTCCGGGTATTTCTCGGACACCACCATCAGGCGCGACAGGGCCGACGACAGTTGCCCCTGCACTTGCTGGAACTTTTCAAACGCGGCCGGGTCATTCAGCACTTCCGGCGTGATCTGGAAACTGGTGGCGGCGGCGCGCGCCTTGGTCACCGCTTCCAGCGTTTCCCGTTCGTGCGTGGCATAGCCCTTGACGGTGTTCACCAGGTTGGGGATCAGGTCGGCGCGGCGCTGGTACTGGTTGACCACTTCGCCCCAGGCGGCCTTGGTTGCCTCGTCCTTGCTCTGGAAGTCGTTGTAGCCGCAGCCCGTCAGGACGCCGGCCAGGACGGTGACGCTCAGCGCCAGGCGCAGCCATTTGGTGAATTGATTGGTGATTTGCATGATGGGTTCCGTGCGTAAAGGGGAGGTGAGGCAAATATACCTGAAACGGCACAAGATGTTGGTTTAATAAGCGCTCCAGACCGCTTCGGCGCGGGCGCGGACTGCCGTGGCAAGCCCGCGCCGCGTTACAATACGGGGTTTGCAACTGAATATAGAGAAGGTGTGCCGTGAATTTCATCAATAAATTATCCGCCGCGTGGACGGCCAATAATTCCCTGCTGTGCGTGGGACTGGACCCCGACCTGGCGAAACTGCCGGCCGAATTGCGCGACTTGCCCGATGGAATCACCACCTTTTGCACGCGCATCATCGATGCCACGGCCGACCTGGCCTGCGCCTTCAAGCCGCAGATCGCGTATTTCGGCGCGCTGGGCGCGGAAAAGCAGCTGGAAGACATTTGCCGCTACGTGCGCGAGAATTACCCGCACATCCCGCTGATCCTCGACGCGAAACGGGGCGACATCGGCGCCACGGCCACGCAATACGCGCGCGAAGCGTTCGAGCGCTACGGCGCCGACGCCGTCACCGTGAACCCCTACATGGGCGAAGATTCGCTCGACCCTTACCTGGCGTGGAGCGACCGCGGCGTGATCATCCTGTGCCGCACCTCGAACCCGGGCGGCTCGGACCTGCAATTCCTCGATACGGACGGCGTGCCGCTGTACCAGCGCGTGGCGCGCCTGGTGGCCGAGAAATGGAACAAGAACGGCCAGTGCGCGCTCGTCGTCGGCGCCACCTTCCCGGAGGAACTGGCACAGGTGCGCGCCATCGTCGGCGACATGCCTTTATTGGTGCCCGGCATCGGCGCCCAGGGCGGCGACATCGCCGCCACCGTCGGCGCGGGCCAGACGGCCAATGGCATGGGCATGATGATCAGCTCCTCGCGCGCCATCATCTACGCCACGCCGCAGGCTGGCGAAGACTTCGCCGATGCGGCGCGCCGCGTGGCGATTGAAACGCGCGATGCGATCAATGCCCATCGTTCGGTTTAAGTTGCATCCATAAAAAATGCCGGGCTAGCCCGGCATTTTTCATTGGCAGCTCGGCTTGGCCGCATGGCGTAAGCCGACATGAGTCGTCGTCGGCACTTGTCGGATTACGCTTCGCCAATCCTACCTGCCCGGGTTTCAGTCGCGCATGGGCGCGACCATCTCCGCATAGTCGTACAGTTCGCCCAGTATCTCTTCCCCCCGCTCATCCACGGATTCCGACAGTACGTCGATTTCCGTAAACAGCATTTCGATGGTGCGGGCGCCGCCGTCGCCGTCGAACAGGCGGGCGGCGCGGTGCTGTTCCCAGCGCAGGCTTTCCGCTTCGCTCAGGGTCTGCGGGAAATTGCGGGCGCGGTAGCGGAACAGCAGTTCCTGCAGGCGCTCGTCGGCAAACGAGGGGCGCGCCGTGGCCAGCTTGGCCGGCGTTTCGCGGCGCAGCGACTCGAGCAGGCGGCGGTCGTCGTTGCTGACGAAACCATTGTACAAATCCTCATCCACGTCCAGCGCGGTATTCGCTCCCGGACGCTGGAACACTTCGGCCCAGATGGCGTCCATGTTCGGCGCCGTGGCGGCGAATTGCGCGTTGATCTTCGCGGCGTCCACGTCGATGCCCCATTGCGCGGCCATGGCAGGCGACAGGGTCTTCAAATTACCGACCAGCATGGGCGACTTGTTCAGGTGTACGCTTTTCACGGGCAGGCGCGTCATGCCTTCGGGCATGGCGTCCTTGCGCGTAAACAGGCGCGTGCGGATGGTGTCCGCGTCCAGGCTGAACAGTTCGCGCGGGTCGTACTGGCAATCCCACACGAGGATTTCATTTTTGTTGCTCGGATGCGCGGCCAGCGGCCAGACGACGCCCAGGCAGCCCCGTTCGGCCGGGAACATGCCCGACACGTGCAGGAAGGGCTGGCGCTCGCTGGCAGCCAGGTGCATGCCCATTTCGCTGGCGACCTTGTCCTTCTTGTGCAGGGCCAGGCAGAATTCGAACAGTTTCGGCTGCTTTTCCCTGATCAGGCGCGCCAGGGCGATGGTGGCGCGCACGTCCGAGAGCGCATCATGCGCCGCTTCGTGGACGAGGCCATTGGCCTTGCTCAGGTGTTCCAGCTTGAAGCTGGTCTGGCCATCGTCGCGCTTTGGCCATTCGATGCCTTCCGGGCGCAGCGCGTGCGTCATGCGCACGACGTCGAGGATGTCCCAGCGGCCGCAATGGTTCTTCCATTCGCGCGCATACGGGTCGATCAGGTTGCGCCAGAACAGGAAACGCGTCACTTCATCGTCGAAACGGATGGTGTTGTAGCCCACGCCGATGGTGCCCGGCTCGGAAAAGGCCGCTTCGATGGTGGCGGCGAACTGGTGCTCGGGCACGCCCAGTTGCAGGCATTGCTGCGGCGTGATGCCCGTGATCAGGCACGACTGTGGGTCGGGCAGGAAATCATTGGCAGGCTGGCAATACAGCATGATGGGTTCGCCGATCTCGTTGAGTTCGGCATCCGTGCGGATAGCGGCGAACTGGGCCGGGCGGTCGCGGCGCGGCTGGACGCCAAAGGTTTCGTAGTCGTGCCAAAGGAAAGTCTGCTTAGTCATTGATGGTCGTTGCTTATCGTGTGCTGATGGGTTGCTGAATGTTTTGTCCGGGCCGCTCAAGGCGTCATCGCTACAGTTTTCTGAAAACCTGCCGATACTACACGAGAGGATAGTCACCGTTGCGGTTTTCGCATGGTGTCATACATTGCCCGTTCAAGGAGGCCTATCGTGTCAATTCCCATCGCCGCAGGCGGCAATTCCGCCGCTTCCGTGAGTTCCATCAGTTCCGGCGTTGCCGGCAAGGACGATAAAGTCCAGCAAAAGGACGCCAGCAAGACGGAAATGAGCGTTAACGACCGTACGAAGCTGCAATTGAACGCATCCATCATGCAGGCATCGCTGAACGTGTCGATCGGCGCGCAGAACGATCCGCTGGCGCTGGTCTACAAATCGGCCATCACCAGCATCAATGAAGCGTTGCAGGGACAGTACGGCGACGACGCGATCCAGAACGCGGCCTCGCAGGACAATAGCGCCGAAGCGACGGCGAGCCGTATTGTATCGCTGTCGACGGGGTTTTTTGACGCATTCAAGAAGCAGAATCCCGAGCTGGACGACGATGCCGCCCTGAGCAAGTTCATGGACACCATCAGTGGCGGCATGGAAAAAGGCTTCAAGGAGGCGCGCGACATCCTCGAGGGCTTGAAGGTGCTCGGCGGCGATATCGCCAGCAATATCGACAAGACCTATGCGCTGGTGCAGAAGGGCTATGCGGACTTCATCGCCGCGCACGGCAGCAAGAAGGATGACGCCGCCGCACCGGCCAAGCCGGCCGACAGCAAGGCGGCCTGAGACGAATGACGTCAGGCGCCCGAGAACATGTGCAGGCGCCATGGACGCTGCATCAGGTGCTTACTCTATTGCGGCCAGCCGCCTTGGCACGGTACAGGGCCGCATCGGCCGCCGCGATCAGGCCATGGTCGTCCTGCTCCCGGGCCAGGCTGGCCACGCCGAACGAACCCGTGATGTGCGGGAGCGGGCTACGCATGTCGTTGAAGATGATGGCTTGCTGCATGCGTTCGCACAGGCGCTGAGCCACGCGCAGGGCCACATTTTCATTGGTATCGGGCAAGATCACCATCAATTCCTCGCCGCCGTAGCGCACGGCAAAATCCGTCGGCCGCAGGGCCGCGCCCAGCACTTGCGCGGCGATGCGCAGGGCCTGGTCGCCCGCCTGGTGGCCGTGCGTGTCGTTGAAGCGCTTGAAATGGTCGAGGTCGATCATGATCAGCGACAGCGGCGCGCCGCTGCCGTGGGCCGTGACGATCATATTCGGCAGCAGGTCCGTCAGCCAGGCGCGGTTGTACAGGCCCGTCAGGCTGTCGACCATCGATAGCTGGCGGTAGAATTCGCCCAGTTTCTGCCGGCGGCGCAGCAGGGCGTTGGCGGCGCGGATGCGGAAGGACAGCAGGCGCAGCAGGTTGCGCGCCAGGCCGTTCGACTGCTCGATCAATTCCCAGACGATGGCCGCGTCGATCACCAGCAAGTCGGTTTCTTCCAGTGCGGAAATAGCGGCCAGGTTGCTCGCTTCGTCGAGCACCGATTGTTCGCCCACGCTTTCGCCGGGCAAGACCTTGCTGACGGTGCCGTCATCCATGCCCGTATGGGTATCGGCGGCCACGGCCAGCGAGCCGCGCAGGACGATGTACAGGCTGGCGCCGCGCGTGTCGGTAATGGCTTCGCCCGCTTCGAGGCGCATGACGGGGCAGGGGGCCAGCATGGCGGTCGTCCGGCTGTCCGCCCCATCGCGAAATAGCTGTAAATCGCCGATGTTGCAGCCTGAAGCACCAAAGTTGCCGATCTGTTCCACAATCACACTTTCAAAAATCCGGCGCCCGCGAGCAACGTGCCGGTATCTTCATGATAGCGTAAAGCTGCCCCGGCCGTAACGGCAAAGGCTTGCTTGAGGTCACTTACTGTGAGAAATACGACAATTATTTCATTGTCGCGTTAATAAGCTGAAATGCTTGTGGTTTTGATAGCGTTGTTGCCGCTGGCGAAACGGTGCGCCCGATGTGCAAAGGCAGCCTTGAACGGCTGCCTTGGTCTCTGGCAAAACTGCGGGTGGGGAATTACTCGGCCGCTTCTTCGACTTCCGTCGTATCGATCACGGCATTCTTGCCGGTGGCGTGGCGCTTGCTGTCTTGCAGGCGGCCCAGCGCGCTATCGATGGCGCGTTTCAGTTTGTCGGTGGCGCCGGCAACGGCTTGGTGCACGGTGGCGTTTTGTTCAGTGACGGCAATTGGTTGGTAGCCGGCAACGCGTGCTTCCATGACGCAGCGGATATCGTCCGCGCCGCCTTTCGGGCCGTTCGTATCGCTGAGGTGGACTTCGATGCGGGTCAGGTTGTCGCGGAAGCGGTTCAGTGCGGCTTCCAGTACGGATTGCACATGTTCGTTCAGTCCAGCGGTGTTGGCGATGGTGCTGTCGGTATGAATATTGATTTGCATATGCTTACTCCTGTCAATTCAAAAAAAACCCATCTCAGGCGCCATGCACGGCAGCGGTACTGCTCGCTGCCAGGGCGCGTCGGCGCCTGGTTCTTGCCTCATACACATGACCTCGTGTATGTAACTTATCTTACTCCAGTTTCTACAATTTCAAGGGGTTTGCACGATTAAGATGGGCTTAACCCTACAGCCAGATCAAGTTTCCTCAAGGAATTTTTTACGGCCCGCCGCCAGTCCCGCCCTGACGCCGTCTTCAGCCGTTAATCAGGCCGGCAGCGATATTGATGGACAGGCCCAGCACGACCAGGTTGAAGAAAAAGCTCAGCACGGATTGTCCCAGCACGATTTGCCGCATCATGCGCGTCTGCACGGACACGTCCGACGTTTGCACGGCCACGGCGATGGTGAACGAGAAATACAGGAAGTCCCAGTAATCGGGGTCGGGCTCGTCGTCGGGGAATTTCAGGGGGCGCAGTGCGGGGTCGGCCTGGTAAAACAGGTGCGCATAGTGAAAGCAGAACAGGGTGCCGACGAGGAACCACGAGCCGACCAGGGTCAGGATGGTGAGCGCGTAGTGCAGGGCCCGCTCATCGGCGGCCATGTCCTTCATGGACGACAGCTGCGAGATGATGGCTGCCAGGCTCATCACGGAAGCGACGGACAGGGCCGACAGGACCGTGGCAGCCCGTTCATCCTGGCGCTGCGCCATGGCCTTGACCTTGTGATGGTTGGCACGCATCATCATCCAGGCCATGGTCGCCAGGTAGAACCAGACGGCCACGTTCCAGGCCGTCAGCAGCCGCGTCATCTGTTGCCATGACGCCGGCAGCAGCAGGCCGGCCGCCACGCCGATGGCGGTGGCCAGGCTCAGGTGCGGACGGCTGCGGATGAAGCTGTGAAACGGAAGCGTGATTTTCATGGCGCGGTGACCTCAGTGGCGATAGCGCATCTTAGCCCTTAAGTCGTGGTCGCGGTGGCCGCCCTGGAGGCCGCCTCTTTCTCGTGGTGGGGGAAGCGGTCCATGCGCGACAGCACGGGGAACAGCACGGCCCACACGCCCGTCACGGCCAGGGTGGCGGCGCCGCCGAAGAGGACGGCGCGCACGAGGCCGAACCAGCCGGCCGTCAGGCCCGATTCGAACTCGCCCAGTTCGTTCGAGGCGCCGATGAAGACGGCATTCACGGCGCTGACACGGCCGCGTATCTCGTCGGGCGTCTCGAACTGCACCAGCAGGTGGCGGATGTAGACGCTGACCATGTCGCCGGCGCCCATCAGGAACAGCGCCACCAGGGCCAGCGGGAAATAGCTGGTGCTGCCCAGCACCAGGGTGCCCAGGCCGAATACGGCCACGCCGCCGAACATCCAGGCGCCGACCCGGCGCGTGATGGGGAAGCAGGCCAGCGCGATCGAGCACAGGGCCGCGCCGGCGCCGGGCGCCGTGCGCAGCAGGCCCAGGCCGCTGGGGCCGATATGCAGCACGTCGTGCGCGAGCGCCGGCAGCAGGGCCGTGGCGCCGCCGAACAGCACGGCGAACAGGTCGAGCGAGATGGCGCCCAGCACGATCGGTTTCGACCAGACGAAGCGCAAGCCTTCGAGCAGGGTGTGCCAGCTGACGGGTTCGCGTTTCACCAGTTGCGGCGCCGGCGTGGTGGCGCGCATCAGCAGGACGGACGCGACCAGCAGCGCGGACGAGATCAGGTACACCACCTTGGGGCCGAAGTAGTACAGCAGGCCGCCCAGGGTGGGGCCGAGGATGATGGCCACGTGCGAACTCGAGGAGCTGAGCGCCAGGGCGCGGCTGAAGTGCTGCGTCGGCACCATGTTCACCAGCACGGCTTGCGTGGCCGGCATCATGAAGGCGCGCGCGCTGCCGAACAGCACCAGCACGGCAAACACGGGCCAGACGATGGCGAGGCCGCTGACGGTGAACGCCAGCAGGGCCAGCGCGCACGCCAGCTGCGCCGCCAGGCACCAGGCGATGATGTTGCGGCGGTTGTAGCGGTCGGCCACGTGGCCGGCGGGCAAGATCAGCACGAGGAAGGGCGCGAACTGCGCCAGGCCGATCAGGCCCAGGTCGAACAGGCTGCCCGTGATCTGATACACCTGCCAGCCGATGGCCACGCTTTGCATCTGCACGGCCACCGTGCCCAGTACGCGGGCCGACAGGTAGCAGGCAAAGTTGCGGTGGCGCAAGATACTGAAGCCGTTGCCGGCGGAGGCGAGAGACATGATATTTCCAGGGAACAGCGGGGTGGCAGGGACGGCGTGGCGGCGGCGGGGCGCCGCACCAGCAGCGCCCCGCTGTCTGGAAGGTGGCTGCCTACTTGGCCAGGTCGGCTTCGGTGGTGAAGGCGTCCGCGTAGAACTCGTCGTCGGGCAGGCCGCATTGCTGCACGAAATCGCGCTTGGCCGAATCGACCATCACCGGTGCGCCGCACGCATATACCTGGTGGCCGGACAGGTCGGGCAAGTCGGCGATGACGGCCTGGTGCACGAAGCCCGTGCGGCCGCTCCATGCGTCTTCCGGCAAGGCTTCCGAGACGACGGGCACATACGTGAACTGCGGCAAGTCGGCGGCCCACTGGCGGCACAGCGCATCCATGTACAGGTCGTGCGGACGGCGGCCGCCCCAGTACAGGGTGATCGGGCGCGTCGACTGTGCATGGATCATGTGCTCGACGATGGCTTTCAGCGGGGCGAAGCCCGTGCCCGAGGCCAGCAGCACGACGGGCTTGTCGGAATCGTCGCGCAGGAAGAAGGTGCCCATCGGCCCTTCGAAGCGCAGGATGTCGCGCTCCTTCAGCGTGGTAAACACCTGGTCGGTGAACAGGCCGCCCGGGATGTGGCGGATGTGCAGGGTCACGGGGCCGCCGTCGCTCGGTGCGCTGGCCATGCTGTACGAGCGGCGCTTGCCGTCGCGCAGCATGAATTCGATATACTGTCCGGCGCGGTACTGCAGGCGCTCGCTGGCCGGCAGCTGCAGGGTCAGGACGACGACGTCGGGCGCCACTTTCTCGATCGTCGTCACGCGCGACGGCATCTTCTTGATCGGATAGTCGCTGCTGCCGGCCACTTCGCGCGCCTCGATGACGAGGTCGGCTTGCGTGGTGGCGCAGCAGAACAGGGAAAAGCCGGCCGCTTCTTCTTCCGGCGTCAGGGCGCGCTGCTGGTGCGCCTTGTGCTGTACGCTGCCGGCGACAACCTTGCCCTTGCAGGAGCCGCAGGCGCCGTTTTTACAGCCATAGGGCAAGCCCACGCCGGCGCGGATCGCCGCCGCCAGCACGGTTTCGTCCGCCTCGCAGCTGAATTGGTGGCCGCTGGGCTGAACAGTAACTTGAAAAGTCATACAATCCTTGAGATGAAAAATATGTTAATGCATTCTTTGCGCAAGCCGGTGGGGCTGCCGCGCCTGCTGATACTGGGCTGTGGCGACGTCGGCATGCGGCTGTTGCCCTTGCTGCGCGCGCGCTTTCGCGTCTTTGCCGTCACCAGTCAGCCGGGGCGCTGTGCGCAGCTGCGTGAGGCCGGCGCCGTGCCCATCGTGGCCAACCTCGACGACCGCGCCAGCCTGCAACGGCTGGCGGGGCTGGCATCCATGGTGGTGCACCTGGCGCCGCCCCTGTCGTCCGGCTTGCTGGACCGGCGCACGCGGAATCTGGCCGCCATTTTACCCGAGCATGCGCGGATGGTGTATGTGAGCACCAGCGGCGTGTATGGCGACTGCGGCGGCGCCACGGTGGCGGAAACGCGGCCCGTGGCGCCGGCCAATGCGCGCGCGAAGCGGCGCGTCGATGCGGAGCAGGTCTTGCGGGCCTGGGGGGCGCGCCGCGGCGCCAGCGTCGCCATCCTGCGCGTGCCCGGCATTTATGCGGACGACCGCTTGCCCCTGAAACGCTTGCGTGAAGGCACGCCGGCGCTGGCCGAGGCCGATGACGTGTACACCAACCATATCCACGCCGACGACCTGGCGCGCATCATCGAGCGGGCCCTGTGGCGGGGCAGGCCGGGGCGCATGTATCACGCCAGCGATGACAGCGAACTGAAAATGGCGGAATATTTCGATGCCGTGGCCGATACCTTCGGCCTGCCGCGCCCGCCGCGCCTGCCCCGGGCGGCGCTGCAGCAAGCGGTCACGCCGATGTTGCTGTCGTTCATGTCCGAGTCGCGCCGCATGGACAATCGCCGCATGAAGCGCGAGCTGGACGTGCGCCTGCGCTACCCGCGCGTGGCCGATGCCTTGCAATCGATGTCGGACGGCAAGGCCGGCATCAGTTAAAATGGCCGGTTATTTTCGCATTTTGCACTGGCCGGCGCGCCGCGCGCCGGGCCTGACGCGCGCCATCTACTAAAGGAATACAGCATGACCACCCTCACTTACGAAGAATACCTGGACGAGGTCACCACCGTCCTGACGGAACTGTATGACCTCGATGACGAGGCCGCCATCAAGCTGGTCGTGGCAGCGCAGGATGCCGAATTTTTCGTGCCGCACGATGCACATGAGGAAATGCGCACCGTGGAGCAGGCAAAGAAGGATGCGGTGACCCTGTTCGAGCGCAAGCAGAACCGCCAGCAAACGCAGGAAAAGCAGCAGCAGCGGGTACGCCAGCAAAAGAAATGACGGCAGGCCAGCGGCGACCGCTCCTCAGGCCGCCGCTGGCATGAAGCCGCGGCGCCCCGGCGCAACACCGGGGCCCGGACTTTGATGCAGCGCAAACGTGTCAGGGCGGCGTGGCGATATGGTGGGCGATGTCGTCACATGTGCCGTGTCGGCATGGTTCTTACCGCAATTCATCGCGCTGGCCGGTCACGCGCCGGCGCGACGGGAGCAGCTGATGCATCAGATGAGTCATCCCAGCAAGGAGCAAGTGCGTGCCTACATGCGCCGCCGCGAACATGCGCGGCAGCCGCCTCCTCCACCCGATGAAATCCGCCGGCAACTGGCCTGGTGCCGCGTGGATGCCAGGACGGGCGCCGGCCTGGGCGTGACGCCGGCCGGCGTGGCCGCGCGCGGCTGGCATTTATCGGCCGACATGGCCCGCCTGAGCACCCTCATGGCCATAGCCTGGTTCATGCATAGCGGTGTTGCTCATCGTAAAAATTGATGACTTGCAGCAAATTTTTCCATTTTGAGTTATCCTCTAGCACATTCCAAGTGCGTCAATTCTCTTCAATTATCACAATTTTGCTTTAAGTTACGCAAAAATCAACAATAGCGTGTATTATATTGTTTGCGGAATAAAAACCGCATAAGTGATGGCGCTTTTTAGTGTGTTTACCATGAATTATTGCAAAAGCGACATTCGGTTTCTTTTTGCATTAATACAACAAGTACGGATTTTCGATTATGTCTCTCAAACAAATTACCTCTTTGCCTACCTACAACCCGAATCGCGTCCTCGATGCGATCATCGACAAGCTGCAGCTGAAAAATGATGCCGCCCTGTCGCGAGCACTGGAAGTGGCGCCACCCGTTATCAGCAAGATTCGTCACAACACCTTGCCGATCGGCGCCACGATCCTCATCCGCATGCATGAAATCAGCGATTTCAGCATTCGTGAGCTGCGCGAGTTGATGGCTGCCTAAGAGCGCCTGACAGACGGCAAACTGAGAGGTGCCGTCTGCGTTAGTCAAGCTTGCCGCGTGCGGCAGCCATACCTGTCTTCCGGTTTTCTATTGCGTGTCCGGGCTCAGAGTCGGACGATCCGTATAGAAGCGCCCTGTTTCCAGGCCAGTCGGGGATGACTCGACCAGCGCTGCGGCCAGTTTGCCGGGCGCGCTGGAAAAAGCGGTTTGCGCGGCACCGGTAGCGCGGCCCGAATACGCCGTCGCTTGCACCGCTGCACTGGAAAACGCCGTTTGCACGGCCCGTCCCGAATATGCCGTCGCCTGCACGGCTGCGCTGGAAAATGCCGTTTGCACGGCCCGGCCCGAGTATGCGGTCGCCTGTACCGCCGCGCTGGAAAATGCCGTCGCCTGTACTGCCGCACTGGAAAACGCCGCCTGCACGGCGCGTCCCGAATATGCCGTCTCTGCACGGATGTAATCTTCGCCGAATGTCTGCTCGTACAACTGCTTCATGCGCTCGCCCACGCGGTGGTGCGCCGCTTCGTCGTCTTCGCCGCGCAGGCCGATGTAGGGGAAATGGTGCAGGAAGTAGCCAAAGACTTGCTGGCAATCGGCCGCATATTTCAGCGTGTCGAGAATATGATAGTGCCAGAAGGTGTCGACATCCATCAGCGGCGCCGTTTCTTCCTGCGGGAACTGCTTCATGAGGATGAGGAAGCGGCGATACTCGAACTCCACCGCATTGGCCTTGTCCAGGCTCCATCCCTCGCCGGATTCCCGGTGCATCAGCTTGACCTTGATCGCGTCCAAATTCAAATCGGCAATTGCCTTGAAACTGTCGTTCGTATCCATGAATGTCCTTTGATAAACAGTGTTGGGGAAAGTACGGCGAAGAAACGGAGAGGCTGGCGGTGTGAACTCCTGGCAAGGGGTGGACGGATGCCTGGCCCATGGGGCAAGCGCTATGAGTTGTTCTACGTCAATATTGCATCTAATTACAAAATACGCAAGCTGAGCTTGCTTCAAGTGCGCAGCGTCCCTCAGGCGTTGGCCTTGCTTTCTTCCAGGTAGGGGAAGCGGGTGGCATCGGCGCTCAGCGGCACGCTGACATGCACGCTCATGCCGGCGCCGGGACTGCTCTCGATATAGAAGGTGCCGCCCAGCAGCTTGATGCGTTCCTCGATGCCGACCAGGCCAAACGAGCCCAGCTTGTTGCGTCCGTCGATGGCCGCGCCCACGCCGTTGTCGCTGATGCTCATCGACACCGTGTCGCGGCACTTCTCCAGCTTGACTTGCACGCGGCTGGCATTGGCGTGCTGGGAAATGTTGCTCAGCGATTCTTGCAGGATGCGGAACAGCGCCGTCGCGCACTGGTCGCTCAGGCAAATGTCGTCATGGCTCTCGCTTACTTCGCAGGCGATGCCCGTGCGCAGGCGGAACTGCGCCACCTGCCATTCGACGGCCGCATTCACGCCCAGGTCGAGTACGGTAGGGCGCAAGTCGTTGATGATCTGGCGCACGCTCTTGATGGTGACGTCGATCTGATCCAGGGTAGAGCGGGCGCGGGCGTTCAGGCGCGGGTGGCGCCGCTGCGTGCGCGAGGCCAGCATGTCGGCGTCGATGCGCAGCACCAGCAGGTTCTGGCCCAGGTCATCGTGAATTTCGCGCGCGATGCGCTTGCGCTCCTCTTCCTTGATCTGGTCGGCATGGGCCGCCAGGCGGCGCAGTTTCTGGTGCGACAGCTGCAAGCGGATCTGGCTGGCCCGCAATTCTTCCGTCATGCCGTTCGCCATCTGGATGGCGCGCCGGCGCGACGAGGCCAGCGTGTGGAACAAGGTGTACAGCAGCATGGCGCTGGTAAAGCCGATCAGCAGGGCCAGCCACGGCAGGAAGGCGTCGAAGCGTGTATACAAGTCGTTCTTGCGCACGCTGAACAGCGCTTGCCAGACGCGGCCATTGTGCTCGATCAGCATCGTGCTGCTCAGAAACTTGCTCGAGCTGCCAGGCTGCCACCAGGGCGCGTGCAGGCCCGCCGCGCTGTCAAAGATGGGGCGCATGTCGTGCGGCAAGTCCAGCGGGGTGCGCGCTTGCGGGCCGATATCGAACAGGGTCAGGCGGACATTGCGTACCGGCATGTCGGTCAGCGTGTTGCGCACCATCGTCACCAGATCGTAGCCGATGCCGACCGAGCCCTGGTGGGCCGCGCGCCGCTGTTCCACGGTGTCGGTCGGCATGCCGATGCGATACACGGGCAGGCGCATGGCCATGCCCGTCAGCTGCGGCCGGCTCTGCATCGGCACGGGCATGCCGGAATTGCTGATGTGACTGGAGTCGCGCGACTGCGCCAGCGCCTCGGCGATCAGCGGGCGCGCAGAGATGTCGTAGCCATATTTATCCGTGGCGCTGGCGATCGGCTCGATGTACACGAGCACGGAATAATGTTCGCGCGGCCCGGGAGGGTGGATGGCGAAGGCGGGGTAGCCATCGCGCCCGGCCGGATAATCGCGCCGCATGGCCGCCTCGAATGCGGGGTACTGCGCCGCGCTCACTTCCTGGGCGTAATTGAGATTCATCACGCCGGGGAAGTTCTGCTTCAAGTCCATATTCGCCACGTAGCGGTGGAATTGCTCGCGGCTCACATGTTCGTTGGCGCGGAACAGGCTGGCCGCGCCGCGCAGCAGGTCGGCATACGATTTGACGCGTGATTCGATGTTTTGCCTGGCGTTGCGCGCCAGATTGTTGAACAGTTCGCTGGCATCGTTCTCGATCGACAGCGAGGCGGCCATGTAGAACAGCATGCCTACCATCAGCGACAGCATGAAACCGAGCAGCCACAGCGGTTTTTTTTCAGGGGATAACTGTTGCTCGCCGGCAGTAGAGGACATCGCAATCCGCATCAGGAGGTGGAATCGGGTGCCGCCTGAGGGGCGGTGGCCTTGCTGGCTTGCACAAGTACAATTGTAAATTGCTCAATAGGTGCACAATATACAAAACTATTGTTAATGTAGTCAACTGGCAATGTTTCTCTTGTAAAGCATCGGCTTGAAACGAAAAAAAACCGCCGCAGCGGTTTTTTCGTGGGTCGTCTGGCGCTTTACTTGGCAGGCTGCCAGCTGTCCTTCAGGGTGACGATGCGGTTGAAGACGGGCTTGCCCGGCTGGCTGTCGATCCGGTCGGCCGCGAAGTAGCCGTGGCGCTCGAACTGGAAGCGCTGTTCCGGCTGGGCCAGTTCCGCGCCCGGTTCCAGCCACGCTTGCACCACTTCCTTGGCCAGCGGATTCAAGGCCAGCTTGAAGTCCTTGCCGCCCGCGTCCGGCTGCGGGTCGGTAAACAGGCGGTCGTACAGGCGCACTTCGGCGGCAATCGCCGTCGGCGCGCTGACCCAGTGCATATTGCCCTTGACCTTGTAGTTGGCGCTGCCTTCCGTACCCGACTTGCTGTCCGGGAAGTAGGTGCAATGCACGGCGATGACCTTGCCGTCGGCATCCTTGTCAAAGCCCGTGCACTCGATCACATAGCCGTAGCGCAAACGCACCTTGCTGCCCGGCTTGTCGTCGATCGGCGGATACAGGCGGAAATAGCCCTTGTTCGGCACTTCCATGAAGTCGTCTTCCTCGATCCACAGCTCGCGCGAGATGGGGAAGGTGCGCAGGCCGCGCTCGGGGAAGTGCGGGTGCACGGGCGCCGTGCATTCCACGCTCTCGTTTTCAGGGAAATTGTCGATGATCAGTTTCAGCGGACGCAGCACGGCCACCGTGCGCGGCGCCTTCGGGTCCAGGTCTTCGCGCAAACAGCCTTCGAGCACGCTGTAGTCGATCCAGCCGTCCGATTTCGTCACGCCCGTGCGTTCGCACATCAGCTGGATCGCTTCCGGCGTGTAGCCGCGGCGGCGCATGCCCACCAGGGTCGGCATGCGCGGGTCGTCCCAGCCGTCGACGATTTTTTCTTCCACCAGCTGGCGCAGCTTGCGCTTGCTGGTGACGATGTAGGTCAGGTTCAGGCGCGAGAATTCGAACTGGTGCGGCACCGGTTGCTGGAAGAAGCCGCCGGCGGCCAGGGTTTCCAGCAGCCAGTCGTAGAAGGGGCGGTGGTCCTGGAATTCCAGCGTGCAGATCGAATGCGTGATGTTTTCCAGCGCGTCCGAGATCGGGTGCGTGTAGTCGTACATCGGATAAATGCACCAGGCGTCGCCCGTGCGGTGGTGGTGCGCGTGGCGGATGCGGTAGATGGCCGGATCGCGCAAGTTCATGTTCGGCGAACTCATGGCATCTTCGCTCATCTTCGCGCGCAGGATGTGCTCGCCATCCTTGAACTGGCCCGCCTTCATGGCGCGGAACAGGGCCAGCGATTCGTCGCGCGGACGGTCGCGGAACGGCGAATTCTTGCCGGCCTGGCCGAAATTGCCGCGGTTGGCGGCCATGTCTTCGGCGCTCTGGCTGTCGACATAGGCGAAGCCGGCCGTGATCAGGTATTCGGCCATCGCGTACAGCTGGTCGAAATAGTCGCTCGCGTAGTGCAGGTGGCTCTGGCCGTCGCCATTCTTCGGTTCCCAGTCAAAGCCCAGCCATTTCACGCTGTCCATGATGGTGTCGACGTATTCCTGCTCTTCCTTGGCCGGATTGGTGTCGTCGAAGCGCAGGTTGCACTGGCCGGCGTAGTCGCGCGCCAGGCCGAAGTTGACGCAGATCGACTTGGCGTGGCCCACGTGCAGGTAGCCGTTCGGCTCCGGCGGGAAACGCGTGATCACCTGGGGCAGGCCGGGACGCACATGGGTGCCGGCAGCCAGGTCGGCTTCGATGATGTTACGCAAGAAATTGGGCGCCAGCGCCGGAGCGGCGGCAGCGGTACTATGTTTATCGTTGCTCATTGATCAATGCGGAAGAGTGACAGTAAAGAGCATTTTACCGTACCGCAAGCGCTTGGATACGACCAATTCGCTGCCAATTCACCGGTATTTGCCCGCATATTCAGCCATGCAAGCGACGCCGGCGCCGTTCTATAGGATAATTCGCCTTTAATTAGCAAAGAAAACGTGACCCCGGAGCCTCATATGGAAAATTTATATAACGTCCTCGGTGTCGCGCCCAATGCCAGCGACGATGAAATCAAGAAGGTTTACCGCTCGCTGGCCATGCGCTTTCACCCCGACCGCAACCAGGCCCCCGGCGCCGAGGCGCGCTTCAAGAGCGTCACCAAGGCTTACGAGATCCTGGCCGACCCGGCCAAGCGGGCCGAATACGACCAGAGCGTGAACCACCGCATCATCATCGACCCGGAAGCGGAAGCGTACGCCTTGTGGTGCGGCGTGTTCCGCCTGCATGGCACCGCGCTTCCGGCTGATTGAAGGCGCTGGCGGCCGCCTGGCCAGCCTGAATAATTTGAAAAATAACAATGGCGCTTATCTATGACAGCGCCGCGTATTACATTGGAAAGCACAGCATGAGAAGAGTACACCCTGAATTCGCGTACCAGTCGCGCGAGCTGGAAGGCCAGATCGAAGGCATCCTCGGCGACCCGCCGAACCGCAAGAACTATAAAAGCATGGTCGACGCGCTGGTCGGCGAGTACGCGAGCGGCGGCGGTATCGAAGACGTGAACATGCTGGCCTTCGCGCTGGTCGACCACATCACGTTCAGCGACCCGAAAGGCTTGCTGGCCGAAAGCGAAGACTACGAGTTCGGCGACCCGGCCCGCGTGTTCTCCATGGCGAGCTGCGCCGCGCCCGAGGCGGCGAAGATGTACGCCGCCATCGAAGAGAGCTTCCCGGACCTGGCGCGCCAGGCCATCATCACCGCCTTCCTGCACAAGAATCCGCGCCTGTGGGACGACGACGACCAGTCGCTCGACCAGCTGGCCGCCAATGACGACGGCGACGACGAGCACGACGAAGACGAAGCGACCGACGATTTCGCCCAGATGTTTGACCAGGATGGAGATGACCATGGCAGATAATGACAAGCAAAATGCGGATCAAAAGAGCAATCTTCCCGCGCTGACGAAACAGGTCACGGAATTGGTATTGTCCGGTTCGCTGGGCCACGCCGAGCAGGCGTTTGCCGACGCGGCCGACCAGTATGGCGACCTGGCCGTGGTGGAAGTGCTGAACGCCATCCCGCCGCAGGTGACGGCCCTGCACCTGGCCGGTTTCGACGGCGGCAAGATGTCGCTGGCAACCTTGCTGGTGCCGCCGAAGGCCTGGGCCGACAGCCTGGCCTTCATCGCCGCCACCTGGAGCGACGACCAGATCGAGGACGATCCGGAACGCATCGCCGAAGCGCTGTTCGCGCACATCCACGGCGTGGTGTTTTCCACCGACGACGCCGAGCGTCGCCGCGAGCTGCTGCTGGAAGCGTCGGCCACCGACTGGGGCGCGACGGCCTTCGCCATCCTGTTCTCGATGGCGCCGAAGGAAATCCTCGAAGTGGCGGGCGAAATCGTCATCAAGGGGCCGTACGTGACGGGCGTGACCTCGTCCGACAACGACGTCGTGCCGCTGGCCATCGAACTGGCGCAGGCGAATGAAGACGGCTGGGACCGTTCGCTGTTCGAGCTGTTCCCCGACTTCCGCCACAGCGCCGACCTGGCCGACGCCGAATATTCGGACGACCCGGACGAAGAACCGACCATGTTGCAGCGCAGTACCAAGGAATTGCTGTACCGCCTGCGCAAGCAAGTGCCGAGCACGCGCAGCGCGCCGCGCAGCAGTACGCGCCGCAGCCTGGGCACCGGCATTTTCTCGTGATGAAAGCAGGGAACGACTGATGCTGCCAGCAATTGTTGTAGAGAATCTTCCGCGCCTGGTGCGCGCCATCAAGCTGCTGCCGAACGACCCGCGCGAGGACGCGGCGCTGAACCTGGCCGACGAATTGACGGGCATCACGGCCATGGTGGCCGAGAAGTTCACCAATGAACGCACGGCCGACGGCATCCAGAAGGCGCTGTACCTGACCGTGGGCGGCGTGTCGCTGGGCCTGGAGCAGGCCGTCACGCATGAAGGCGACCAGGCCGCGCTCGACTTTCTCGTCGAGCACGGCGCCGAGCACGCGTTCCAGGTGGGCTTTCGCCTGATCAAGGAATTGTCGCAGCTGCCCGAAGACGCCCTCGTCGGCGAATACGACCAGGACCCCGTCTACCTGCAGCGCCGGCTGCGCGAGCTGTTCATCGATATTTGCCAGGCCGACCCGAACCAGAACTGGGCCGGCTATGAAAAATATGCGCTGCAGTTGCAACAGCGCAAGGAAGTGCAAGCCGTCGTGCGCCTGGCCAGCTGGCTGCGCCGCCACCATGACAACGGTCCCGTCAGCGACAGCGACTTGAATGCCGAGGGCGTCATCGCCCTGGCCATCATCTTCGCCATCGAGGGCGGCGGGCGCATCATCGCGCGCACGGGGCAGAAGGAGTTCGAGCGTTTCGTGCGTTCCGTGCGCAAGAACAAGCCGGACTTCGAGGAAGGCTGGGCCGCCCTGGTGGCCAAGGTGCCCGTCCAGCATCACCCGGTGCTGCTCGACCGCATCGCCTCCTACCGCCGCAGCTGCACCGTCGTGCATAAAATCCTCACGCGGGCCAGCATGAAGAGCCTGTTCGAGGACCTGGAGAATTACGCCGGTTCCGAACTGGACGCCGACTACTCGTAGCGCCGCTCACGCAGGCCGGCGCCTGCCGGCCTACGCTCCCACTTCCATGGCAGCCTCTGCCGCCAGCTTGACGAACGCCGCCACCAGCGGCGACGTCTCTTCTTCCCGTTGCGCCAGTAGCAGGCTGGTGGTCGCCTGCGGGTCGGCGATCGGGCGGTAGCACACGCCGTCCATGCGGATGCGGTCGAACGAGGCGGGCAGCACGGAAATGCCGCAGCCGGCCGCCACCAGGCCGATGATGGTCGACGCTTCGCCCGCTTCCTGCGCCACGTGGGGCACGAAGCCGGCCGCCTTGCACAGGCGGAAGATCTGCGGATAAATCCCCGTGCCCGCATCCTTGGGATACATGACAAACGCCTCGCCCGCCATGTCGGCGATGGCGATGCTGCGCTTGGCCGCCAGCGCATGGGCGACGGGCAGCACGAGGAACAGCGGGTCCTGGCGCAGTTCCGTCAGCTTGATATCGTCGGGGTAGGCCGTTTCCGGCGGGCGCACGAAGCCCAGGTCCATGGTACGGCCACTGATCGCTACCAGCTGATGCAGGGTCGCCATCTCGTGCAAGGTCAATGTGACGTGCGGGAATTGCTGGCGGTAGCGGTTGATGACGGTGGCGAAGTACGGCGTAAATGGCGTGGAAAAGGTAAAGCCGATGCGCAGCTCTCCCGCTTCGCCCCGCTGGGCCCGGCGCGCCGTGACGGCCGCCTGTTCCGACAGGGCCAGGATGCGCCGCGCATCGTCGAGGAAGAGGCGGCCGGCCTGCGTCAGCCGCACGGAGCGCTTGTTGCGTTCGAACAACTGCGCACCGAGTTCCGCTTCCAGCGCCTGGATTTGCTGGCTCAGCGGCGGCTGGCCGATGTGCAGGCGCTCGGCGGCGCGCGTGAAGTGCAGCTCCTCGGCGACGGCGACGAAGTAACGCAGGTGGCGCAATTCCATAGGATAGGTCGATCCAGTAATCGTTTTAAAGTATGAGTTGGGCCTTAAATATATATTGGACGATATGAGTTGGCAATCCTAACATGGAGACTCGCTTCCTCTTCCGAAACACGGCCATGTCTGATTCATCGCTTGCCTTTGCTCCCGCCGCCCCATCCGCCATTCCGGTTTCCGCTCCCGCTCCGGCGCCCCGCACGGCCATCGCCAAGGGATCCATCGAATTCAAGCGCAGCAACCGCGCGCTGTTCTTCGGCGGCTTTTCGACCTTCAGCCTGCTGTATTGCATCCAGCCCCTGTTCCCGCTGCTGTCGCAGCAGTTTCATCTGACGCCGGCGCAAAGCAGCTGGTCGCTGTCCGTGTCGAGCGGCTTGCTGGCCATTTCGCTGGTGCTGCTCAGCGCCGTGTCGGACCGGGTCGGGCGCAAGCCGCTGATGGTGGCGTCGATGTTTGCTGCCGCCATCCTGACGGTGCTGTCCGCGTTCGCGCAGGATTACGCGCAGCTGCTGGCCATCCGCGCCGCGCTGGGCGTGGCACTGGGCGGCATGCCGGCCGTGGCCATGGCCTATCTGGGCGAGGAAATCGAGGGGCCGTCGCTGGGCCTGTCGATGGGCCTGTACATCGCCGGCAGCGCGTTTGGCGGCATGTCGGGGCGGCTGGTGGCGTCCATGCTCAGCGATTTCCTCTCGTGGCGCTGGGCCCTGGGCGTGCTGGGCGTGGCCGGCGTGCTGGCGGCAGCCGAGTTCTGGCGCAGCCTGCCGGCGTCGAAAAACTTCGTGCCCAGCACCAAGGGCTGGAATGCCTTGCCGCACGCCATCGGGCAGCATTTTTCCGACCGTGGCTTGCCGTGGCTGTTCTGCCTGGCCTTCGTGCTGATGGGCTGTTTCGTCAGCCTGTACAACTACATCGGCTACCGCCTGCTGGCCGCGCCGTTCAGTCTGCGCCAGAGCACGGTCGGCTTGCTGGCCTTCTTGTATCTGATCGGCATCTTCAGCTCCGTCTGGGCGGGCCGCCTGGTGGACCGCCTGGGGCGCCGGGGCGTGCTGTGGATCATGCTGTCGGTGATGCTTTCCGGTATTTTGCTGACCCTGTTCGACTCGCTGCCGCTGATCGTCGGCGGCATGGCGCTGGCCACGTTCGGCTTCTTTGCCTCGCACTCGATCGCCAGCAGCTGGGTCAGCCGCCGCGCCCGCGCGCCGCAGGCGCTGGCCTCGGCCTTCTACCTGCTGTTCTATTACCTGGGCTCGAGCCTGATCGGTTCCGCCTCGGGCATGATGTGGGGCTTCGACGGCTGGACGGGCGTGGTCGCCATGCTGGGTGTATGCCTGGGCGGCGGCGTGCTGATCGCCCTGCGCCTGCGCCACCTGCAGCCGCTGGGCGCGCGCGAAGCGGT
Organism: Janthinobacterium sp. SUN118; assembly: GCF_030397695.1. Classification (NCBI taxonomy): domain Bacteria; kingdom Pseudomonadati; phylum Pseudomonadota; class Betaproteobacteria; order Burkholderiales; family Oxalobacteraceae; genus Janthinobacterium; species Janthinobacterium sp. SUN118. Next base: position 292,686 of record NZ_JAPUBV010000003.1, read on the forward strand.
GGGCTGAGGCGGCTATTTCGGGCACATGCCGATCATCGTTTCCCCATTCTTGCCCGCGCGCGTGGTCACGCACAAGGTGCCCAGCGCGCTGGTGATCTTGTAGGTGCGGCTGCCCTTGGCCGCATTCGCGCCCACCTCCTCGATTTTCGACGCCTCGTACCATTTCGGCGGCACGGCCGCGTAGGCCTCGGCAAAGCCTTGCTGCATGCGCTTGAAGCCCGTGTCCTCGAATTTCTCCCCGCCCCGCTGCGGGAATTCCTTGCGCAGCTCCCTGTCGATCTTGCCCACGTCGCGTTTGGCTTGCGCGAGGATATCGGCCGCGCTCGGTGGCGTGGCGAGCGTGACCGCTTCCGGCGTTGCAGGCGCCGGCGGCGGGGCCTGCTCGACGGTTGGGGCGGGCAGGGGGCGGCTGATGGGTGCCGGCACCGGCCTGCGCGGCAGGTTCGCGGCCACTGGTTTTGCGCTGGGCGACGGTACCGGCTTCGGGGGCGCAGCGGGCGTGTGGCGCAGCCAGGCGATGGCCGGACCCCGCGGCAGATCCCCGTCAGTGGCAACGCGGGGCCGCGACTGCAGGAAGATATAGGTCAGGCCCACGTGCAGCAGGACGATCAGCAGCAGGCCGGGAGCGCGGCGGGGCAGGGATGGCAACGAGGTCATGGAGGACATGGTGGTTCAGGTACGCCAATGTATCTGAGGTATTTGATAATTATCTAAAATGTCACAAGCGCTTACAAAAAAGTTCCTCTTGGCAATTTCAACGCCAGGGCGGCCGCCAGGGAACCCTGCGCCAGCCGGATGATCCAATCAGGAAGACATCACGCGAAGAGGAGATCACCATGTTGCAGGCAAAGGAAGTGGCGCGGCGCTTTGGTTCCATCGAGCAAGCGATCGGCGAGGCGGCGCAGCTGTGCGGCAAGCAGCAGGGCATGCCGATGGACTTGAAGGATTGCCTCAATCAGATGGACCAGCAAAAGAGCGCCGTGCGGCAAGCCATCGAGACGCATGACGATGCGCGCATCCGCCAGGCCGTCGACCAGATGGAATCGCTGGGCGACCGCGCCAAGCGGGCGTGCGGCACGGCGGCCGGCCTGACGCCGGAAATGCAGCGCGCCGTGCTGAAGGTCCACAACGAATTATCGGACTTGAAGCACCAGCTGCATTGAACGCCTGTCAAAACCTGCTGCGCGTCGTGGGGCGCGGCCTGCGATGCTCACCGGCCCGGCGTCCCCGTGCATTCGCGCAGCCGTGTTTCTCTGGCCAACGGGGCGCCGAGCTTCACACCCGCTCGCCAGGGTTTTGTCAGCACGGTTTTGTCAGGCGTCGTAACGGTTTTACATCTGGCGGAACAGATGGGCATACAAGGGGCTGACGCGCAGTTGCGCCGGGTGCTGGCGCAGGGTCAGCGACAGCTTGCCTGCTTCATCGCGCACGGCGCTGGCGATGGCGCTGGCATTGACGATGGTACCCCGGTGGATTTGCCAGAATTGTTGTGGATCAAGCTGGGGCAGCAGTTCCTTCAGGCTCGTGCGTATCAGCGCTTCGCTGTCGCGGCACACGACATTGATGTATTTGTCGAGCGCTTCGAAATACAAGATGTCGGCCAGCGCGATCATGCGCACGCTGTTGCCGACGGCCGCCCGTATCATTTGCAGGCGCGGGGCGGGCGGCACCATCGCCTGCAGCTGGGCCAACAGATGGGCCAGCCTGGCGTCGCTGGCGGCCTCGCTGTTGACGTTGGCATTGGCATTGGCATTGGCGCTGGCCTCGCCGGTGACCGTGGGTGCCGGCGAGGCTGGCGCGATTGAATCTGTTGAACCTGTTGCTGCCCTTGCCGCGGCCTGGCTGTCCTGCCAGCGCTGCTGCAGGCGTTCCACCGTCTTGCCCAGGCGCGTGTCGTTGACGGGCTTTAACACGTAGTCGGCGGCCGCATGCTCGAAGGCGGCCAGCGCGTACTCGTCATAGGCGGTGACAAAGACGATGTGCGGGAATGGCGCGCCGTCCGGCCATTGCTCGGCCAGCTCCTCGGCCGCTTCCAGGCCTGTCTTGCCCGGCATCTTGATGTCGAGAAAGAGTATGTCGGGTTGCAGCGCCAGGCCTTGCCGCACGGCGTCGACGCCATTCGGGCAGGTGGCCACGATGTCGAGTTCGGGCCATAGCCGTTGCAAGGCATGCGCGAGGGCGGCGGCGAGTATCGGTTCATCTTCGGCGATCAGGGCGCGCGCGGCGGTCGTGTGGTCGGTCATGGAAGGGCGCTCGTAGTGGTGGTAGTGGTGGTGGTGGAGGAAAGGGGCAGGGCCAGGCGCGCGACGACGCCGGCCGGCGTGCTGGCGTCCAGCGACAGGCTGGCGGCGGCGCCGTACATGACGTGCAGGCGTGCGCGGATGTTCGATACGCCCAGCTGCGTGCCCTTGGTCTGGCCCGGATGATCGAGTCCCAGGCCGTCGTCGGCGACGGTCAGGGTCAGCAGGCCGCCGGCCATGGCCGCCTGTACGTGGATGTGGCCGCCTTCGATCTTCGGTTCCAGTCCGTGCTGGATGGCATTTTCCACCAGCGGCTGCAGCAGCATGGGCGGCACCTTGATGTCGCGCAAGGCGTTAGGCAAGTCCAGCGTAAAGCGCAGGCGCGCGCCCATGCGGACGGTCATCAGGCCCAGGTAGGCTTGCATCAGCGTAAATTCCTGGCCCAGCGTGGTGGATGCGGCGCGCGAGGAAGTCAGGGTGGCGCGCAGATACTGGATCAGCTGGTCGAGCAGGAGCTGGGCGCGGTCGGGGTCGAAGCCGATCAAGCCTTGCAGGTTGGCCAGGGTGTTGAACAGCATGTGCGGTTCGATCTGCGCCTGCAGCAGTTGCAGCTGGGCCTGCATGGCCTGGCGCGCCACGGATTCGGCGCGGGCCTTTTCCTCGGCTGCCGCCATTTGCAGGCGTGCAATCTTTTCGCGGCTGGAGAAAAACAGCACGGCGCCGCCCGTGACCAGCAGGGTGAAGACCAGCGTGCCCATCATCCTGGTGGGAATCAGGTTTTCCATGCCGCCCACCTCCACGCCCGTCAGCCAGCCGAACAGGAGCAGGCCCAGCACTTGTGCCACGGGCACGGAGAACGCGATGATCAGCAGGAAAGGCAGGAACTTCGGCCGCTGGCCATCGCCCCACAGGGTCAGGCGGATGCCGTCGATCAGCAGGAAGGCGATCGTGCCGATGCACATCGAGGCGACCATGTTCTGTCCAAGATGGCTGCCGGGATTGAGGATGTAGGTGATGACGAGTGCGCAGATCGCGTTCAGCGCCAGCGCATAGCGCGCATCGGGCAGCATGCGGTAGTAGGGTGAGCGGGCCTTGGAGGGGGCTGGAGCGTCAGCGGTGCGGGCGTCGGATTTCATGCGCGTGTCTGGTGGTGGCAAGGAGCGTTGAGCGATGGGGCATTGTCTGCCAGCGTTGCCGGCGGCGCAACAGGGCTGCGACGAAACGGTACCGGCACGGCGCCAGAAGCGCCATGGCGGCGCCAAGCGGCCCCGCTTTACTTTTTGCTCCCTGCGCGCAATAGTACGGCAAGACAGTCTTGAACCAGCAGTTTCGCGAAAAAGGAAATCCCCATGTGGCCCTATCCACGCATCCTGGCGCACCGCGGCGGCGGCACCCTGGCGCCTGAAAACACCTTGGCCGCCCTGCGCTGCGGCCTCGCCTACGGCTACCGCGCCGTGGAATTTGACGTCATGCTGGCAGCCGACGGCGTGCCCGTCGTCGTGCACGACCCCGAGCTGGGGCGCACGGTGGCCGGCAGCGGCGCCGTCAGCGATTACACGGCGGCGCAGCTGGGGGCGATGGAGGCGGGCGCCTGGTTCGGCCCCGCATTCGCGGGCGAGGGCGTGCCCACGTTTGAGGCCGTGGCGGCGTATTGCAAGGCGCAGCGCATCTGGATGAATATCGAGATCAAGCCGGCGCCCGGCCATGACGCGCAGACGGGCGAAGCGGTGGCGCGTGCCGCGCGCGATTACTTTGCGCAAGAGATCGCCGTCGGGGAATTATTACCCTTGCTGTCGTCGTTCAGCACCGCAGCCTTGCAGGCGGCGCGCCAGGCGGCGCCGGAACTGGCGCGCGGCTGGCTGGTCGAACAGATACCGCCCGATTGGGCACGGCAGGCAAGGGAACTGGACGTGGTGGCGCTCCATTGCGACCACCAGCAGCTGACGCATGCGCTGGCGCTGGCAATCAAGGAAGCAGGGTTGGGATTGTTCTGCTATACCGTCAACACGCCCGAACGGGCCAGCGAATTGCTGGCTTGGGGCGTGGACGGTTTTTGCACGGACCGGATCGATCTGATTCCATCCATGGAGTAGGGCGGATTAGCGGGGCAAGGCCCCGCGTAATCCGACGACAGCGTTGGCACAGCCGGTGGCGATGTCCGGTTACGCGCCTTGCGCTAACCCGACCTACAGCCTAACCCGACCGACAGCCGTCCTTAGAACGTCACGCGCATGCCGACCGTGATATTGCGCCCCGTCAAAGGCGCCGCGTTCTTGATGAACGAGGTGTGGCTGTACGCCAGTTCGTTCGTCAGGTTGTTGGCCTTGATGTAGAACTGGGCCGGCGTGGTGCCGATGCGCGTGTCGTAGTTGGCCGAGAGGTTCAGCATGTTGTAGCCCGGCGTTTCCGTTTCGAACGCCGCCACTTTATCCTGCTTGCCCACGCGGTAGAACTCGGCCACACCGCTCCACGCCTGCCAGTTGGCGTCGAATTTCACGCCAAAACGCTGGGCCGGGATGCGCGGCAGGTTGCCGCCGTCGTTGGCCAGCTTGGCCCGCACATAGTCGCCGAACACGCTGGCGCCGAACATGGGGTTGAGCTGCTGGCGGATCTGTCCTTCGACGCCCGTAAACGTGGCGTCGCGCTGGGCGTACTGGATCAGCTGGAAGCCTTCGTGGCTGTCCAGCGTGGAGCCGAAGATGTAGTTGTCGACCTTGTTGCGGTAGGCGCTGGCCGAGAACGTCGTGGCGCCCGCATATTTGCGCAAGGTCAAGTCGATATTGTTCGACGTTTCCTTGCCCAGGTTTTCCTTGCCCAGCTCATACGTGGCCGTGGCCATGTGCACGCCATGTGCATACAGCTCTTCGGCGCTGGGCAGGCGGTGCGTGCGCGAAATGGTCGAACCGAGCGAATACTGGGGCGCGAATTTCCACACGGCGCCCAGCGACACGGACGTGCCCTTGGCGCTGCGGTCTTGCAGGGTGGGGCTGTCGACCGTGATGTCTTGCCATTCGTGGCGCAGGCCCGCCTCGAAGCGCCATTGGTCGAGCTTGTATTCCTCGACCAGGAAGGCCGCGTGTTTCTTGGTCACCGTCGGCGCCACGTACGCTTCCTCGCCCAGGGCCGAGAAGTCGCGCTTCGACGTTTGCAGGCCGACCACGCCGCGCCAGCCGAAGAGGGGATGGTGTTCCATTTCCAGGCGCGCGTCGTGGCCCTTGTTTTTAAAGGTGGTGGCGATTTCCGTGCCTTCGATTTCGTCGTGCTTGTAATCGGTGAACGCGGCGCGCAGGCGCAGCTTGGCGAAGCCGGGCACGGGGTCGCGCAATTCGCCGCGCACATCCCAGCGCTCGCTCTTCAGCTTCACGTACGGCACGCTGCCGTGTTCGTGGTCATGGTCGTGCTCCTCTTCATCGCCGTGGTCGTGGCCTTCATGGCCGCCGCAGTGCAGATGCGTGCCGTGCGGGTGGCAGCTCTCGAATTCATGGTTGTGGCCAGGCAAGCCGTATTCCGCGTGCTGGCTGGTGAAGGCCAGGCCCAGGAAGCCGCGCGCTCCCACCCACGACACGCCCACGCTGCCCGTGTCCGTCTCGTTGTAGCTGCCGGCCACTTTCGAGCCGCCTTGCCAGCCGCTGCCGACCTTGTATTCCTTGGCGTCGCGCTTGACGCCTTCCGCGTGGAAGGCGATGTTGCCGGAGCCGCCAGTCACTTCAAAGGCGCCGGCCTTTTCGCGCGCGGCCGAGTTGGCGCGCACTTCCGCGCTGCCTTCGAAACCCTTGGCCGGCACGCGCGTGGGGATTTTCTTGTCGATCACGTTGACGACGCCGCCCACGGCGCCGCCGCCATACGCGAGTGCGGACGGGCCGCGCAGCACTTCGATCTGTTCCGACAGCATCGGCTCGGCCGCGACAGCATGGTCGGGACTGATGGTCGAGGCATCCTGCACTTCGGCGCCGTCGGACAGCACCTTGACGCGCGGGCCATCCATGCCGCGGATGATGGGGCGGCTGGCGCCGGCGCCGAAATGGCTGGACGTGATGCCGGGCTGGCCGGCCAGGGTTTCGCCCAGGGTCGCTTCGCGGGCGCGCACCAGTTCCTCGCCTTCGAGCACGGTGACGGGCGTGCTCATGTCGTCGCTGCCCAGCGCCAGGGCGCTGGCCGAGACGGTGACGGCGGGCAAGGTGGCTGCCTGCTGCGCCCATGCGCTGGCGGGCGCGGCAAAGGCCAGCATGAGGGCGATGGCGAGCGGGGTCGGTCGGGCGTGGGAAGCGTGCAGTGGTGCGGACATGGGCGAGAATTCCTTTATCGGCTATCGGTGTTGGCAGGGTTTGGGCAGGTCATTGCCGGATGGGGTGACTGCCTGAAGATGATAATGATAACCCATTATCATTATTGTGTGACAGTTTTTCCGGGCGGTGGAAAAAGGCGGATGGTGTATTCTGTCGGCTATGGAACGCACAACACGCCAAAAAACCGCCATTCAAGCCGCCATCGAGTCGGCCCAGCGCCCGCTGTCGGCGCAGGAAATCCTCGAACAGGCCAGCCTGCAGGTGACGCAGCTGGGCATCGCCACCGTTTACCGTAATTTGAAATCGCTGGTGCTGGAAGAAAAAGTGCATGTGGTGACCTTGCCGGGCGAAAACCCGCGCTACGAATCGAACACGGCCGCCAATCACCACCACCACCATTTTCAGTGCACCACATGCCAGCGCGTGTTCGACGTGCATGATTGCCCGGGCGACTTGAAGCGCATGGCGCCGCAAGGCTTTGTCGTCGAGCGCCACGAACTGACCCTGTACGGCCGCTGCGCCGATTGCAATGCGGCCGCCGGCGTCGCGGGCTCCGCCGCGGCCGGGGCCGGGGCTGCCGGCACCGCGCACGCCTGCGCAAGCCAGCACGACCCGGCCTGAGCGGGCAGGCTGCCGATGTTGGCACGGGCGCAACAATGCCCTTGCCAGCCGTCATTGCCGCCCCCCCATATCACGTATAATCTCCCCTTTAAAGCTGCCGCCACTCTTTGCCAAAAAAACATGAAATCATCTGAAATCCGCGACAAGTTCCTCAAATTTTTCGAGTCCAAGGGCCATTCCATCGTCCGTTCCAGCTCCCTGGTGCCAGGCAACGATCCGACCTTGCTGTTGACGAACAGCGGCATGGTGCAATTCAAGGATGTGTTTACGGGCACGGACAGCCGCCCGTACACGCGCGCCACGTCCGTGCAGCGCTGCGTGCGCGCCGGCGGCAAGCACAACGACCTGGAAAACGTCGGCTACACGGCGCGCCATCACACTTTCTTTGAAATGCTGGGCAACTTCAGCTTCGGCGACTATTTCAAGCGCGACGCGATTCAGTACGCGTGGGAACTGCTGACCAAGGTGTATGGCTTGCCGGCTGAAAAGCTGACGGTCACCGTGTACATCGAAGATGACGAAGCGTACGACATCTGGGCGAAAGAAATCGGCGTGCCTACCGAGCGCATCATCCGCATCGGCGACAACAAGGGTTCGCGCTACGCGTCGGACAATTTCTGGCAGATGGCGGACACGGGGCCGTGCGGTCCGTGCACTGAAATCTTTTACGACCACGGCGCCGACATTCCTGGCGGCCCGCCGGGCTCGCCTGACGAAGACGGCGACCGTTTCATTGAAATCTGGAACCTGGTGTTCATGCAGTTCAACCGCGACGAAGCGGGCGTCATGCACAAGCTGCCGAAGCCGTGCGTCGACACGGGCATGGGCATGGAGCGCCTGGCCGCCGTGCTGCAGCACGTGCATTCGAACTACGAGATCGACCTGTTCCAGCACCTGATCAAGGCTGCCGCGCGCGAAACGGGCGCCACCGACCTGGAAAACAAGTCGCTGCGCGTGATCGCCGACCACATCCGCGCCGCCGCCTTCATGATCGTCGACGGCATCATTCCGGGCAGCGAAGGCCGCGCCTATGTCCTGCGCCGCATCATCCGCCGCGCCTTGCGCCATGGCCACAAGCTGGGCCAGACGAAACCGTTCTTCTACAAGCTGGTGGCCGACCTGGCCATCGAGATGGGCGGCGCCTATCCGGAGCTGGAAGAAGCGAAGGACAACGTCGCCAACATGCTGAAGGCCGAGGAAGAGCGTTTCGGCGAAACCCTGGAAACGGGCATGAAAGTGCTGGAAGCGCAGCTGGCCAAGGATGCCACGGGCATCGACGGCGCCACCGCCTTCACGCTGTACGAAACCTACGGCTTCCCGCCAGACTTGACGGCCGACATCTGCCGCGAACGCGGCATCACGTTCGACCAGGCCGGCTACGACGCGGCCCTGAAGGAAAGCCAGGAGCTGTCGCGCAAGGGCGGCAAGACGCACAAGGACAGCAAGGTCGAGTACACGGGCGAGAAAAATACCTTCGTCGGCTACGATCAATTGACGTTCAGCAGCAAGGTCGTGGCGCTGTACGCGGCCGGCACGCAGGTAGCTGAACTGAAGGCCGGTGAAGCGGGCATCGTCGTGCTCGACACCACGCCGTTCTACGCGGAATCGGGCGGCCAGGTGGGCGACCAGGGCGTGATCGCCTCGGGCGCCGGCCGCTTTGCCGTCAGCGACACCTTGAAAATCCAGGCCGACGTGTTTGGCCATCACGGCGTGCTCGAGTCGGGCGTGCTGAAGGTGGGCGACGCCGTCTCGGCCGAAGTCGACACGGCCAAGCGCGCGCGCACCATCCGCAACCACTCGGCCACGCACTTGATGCACAAGGCCTTGCGCGAAGTGCTGGGCAGCCACGTGGCGCAAAAGGGCTCGCTCGTCGATCCGGACAAGACCCGTTTCGACTTCAGCCACAATGCGCCGATGACGGCGGAACAGATCGCCGCCGTGGAAACCATCGTCAACAAGGAGATCCTGGAAAACCGCGCCACGCAGGCGCACCTGATGTCGTTTGACGATGCCGTCAAGCATGGCGCGATGGCCCTGTTCGGCGAGAAATACGGCGACGAAGTGCGCGTGCTCGACATCGGCAGCTCGAAAGAGCTGTGCGGCGGCGTCCACGTGCAGCGCACGGGCGACATCGGCCTGTTCAAGATCATCGGCGAAAGCGGCGTGGCCGCGGGCATCCGCCGCGTCGAGGCAGTGACTGGCGAGGGCGCGCTGGCGCTGGTGCAAACCATCAACCGCCGCCTGGCCGAAGCGGCCAATGCGCTGAAGGCGCAGCCGGAAGAGCTGACGGCCCGCATCGTCCAGGTGCAGGACCACGTGAAGGCGCTGGAGAAGGAGCTGGCCGCGCTGAAATCGAAGCTGGCGTCGGGCCAGGGCGATGAGCTGGTCACGCAAGCCGTCGACGTCAACGGCATCAAGGTGCTCGCGGCCGTGCTGGACGGCGCCGACGTGGCCCGTTTGCGCGAGACCATGGACAAGCTGAAGGACAAGCTGAAGACGGCCGCCATCGTGCTGGCCAGCGTCGCGGATGGCAAGGTCAGCCTGATCGCCGGCGTGACGGCGGACGCGACTTCTAGGGTCAAGGCGGGCGAGCTGGTGAACTTCGTTGCACAGCAAGTGGGCGGAAAAGGCGGCGGACGCCCCGATATGGCGCAGGCCGGCGGCACGGATCCGAGCGGCCTGACGCAGGCCCTGGCCGGCGTGCCGGCCTGGGTCGGCGAACGCGCGAAATAAAGCGTAAGCTAGCAGGCATGCGGGGTTTTCGCCCCACAGCCTCTTGAAAACGGCCCGCAGACGGTGTGTGCGGGCCGTTATTTATTTTTGAATCCCGTTGTGACCCCACAACAGCCGATGAACTATTTTGGTGCAGCGCGTCAATGCCCCTGATTTAGAGTAGTATGTCGAAAATCAGTACAACAAAAATGGTGGGATATTGATGATGAGCGACACACTACTTGATACCGAGATTATGGAATTTCACAAAGAACTCGATGCGCGGGGCTTGAACTGCCCCTTGCCGATTCTGAAGGCGAAGAAGGCTTTGTCAGAGCTGCAAAGTGGCGAAGTGCTGCGCATCATGGCAACCGATCCCGGTTCCGTGCGCGACTTCCAGGCCTTTGCCAAGCAAACGGGCAATGCCCTGCTGTCGCATGTGCAGACGGGCACCGAGTTCGTCTTCCTGATGCAACGCAAATAATTCTGTCAGCCGGGGCCGCCGTGGCGCGGCCTGGCTTTCTCCTTGCCGTGCCGTTTTTGCGTCACTTTCTGGCCCTTTTGCTGCCCTGCAGCGTAGCGGCCGAGCCCCCTGAAATCATCAAAGCTGGACAGTTTAGATGGATTGCTCTAACAAAAAATCGCACGATCGTGCTTAAATTCGGTTCAAGATTCAAATTTCTCTTATAATCGAACGCACAATCAGCACTTGATCCGTCATTTTTATAATTTCCCAAAGGCATAGCTATGAAAGTCTTGGTACCCGTCAAACGCGTGGTCGACTACAACGTCAAAGTCCGCGTCAAGAGTGACGGCACTGGCGTCGATACCGCCAACGTCAAAATGTCGATGAACCCTTTCGATGAGATCGCACTGGAAGAAGCGATGCGCCTGAAGGAAGCCGGCAAGGTCACTGAAGTGGTCGCCATCTCCTGCGGCGTGACGCAATGCCAGGAAACCCTGCGCACGGCCATGGCCATCGGCGCCGACCGCGGCATCCTGGTGGAAACGACGACCGAACTGGAACCGCTGGCCGTGGCCAAGCTGGTGAAATCCCTGGCCGAGAAAGAGCAGCCGCAACTGATCATCCTGGGCAAGCAAGCGATCGATGACGACAGCAACCAGACCGGCCAGATGCTGGCAGCCCTGCTGGGTTGGCCACAAGCCACGTTCGCCTCGAAAGTCGTGCTGGAAGACGGCAAGGTCACCGTCACGCGCGAAGTCGACGGCGGCCTGGAAACCCTGGCATTGACCTTGCCAGCGATCATCACCACCGATTTGCGTTTGAACGAGCCACGCTATGTGACCTTGCCGAACATCATGAAGGCGAAGAAAAAGCCGCTCGAGACCGTCAAGCCGGAAGACCTGGGCGTCGATGTCGCGCCACGCCTGAAAACCTTGAAAGTCGTCGAGCCAGCCAAGCGCTCGGCCGGCATCAAGGTACCGGACGTGGCCACCCTGGTCGCCAAGCTGCGTACCGAAGCCAAAGTCATCTAAGCGCGGCCCCGCCGTTTATCCAGAACAATTACAGGACACATCATGGTCGCATTAGTTATTGCTGAACACGACAACGCTACCTTAAAGGGTAGCACCCACCACACCGTGACCGCGGCTGCCCAGTGCGGCGGCGACGTGCACGTGCTGGTCGCAGGCTCGAACGCGGCTGCCGCCGCCGCTGCCGCCGCGCAAATCGCCGGCGTGACGAAAGTCATCGTGGCCGACGCGCCATACTTCGCCGACGGCCTGGCCGAAAACGTGGCCGAGCAAGTGCTGGCCATCGCCGGCAACTACAGCCACATCCTGGCCCCGGCCACCGCCTACGGCAAGAACATCCTGCCGCGCGTTGCCGCCAAGCTGGACGTGGCGCAAATCTCGGAAATCACCAAGGTCGACTCGCCCGACACCTTCGAGCGCCCGATCTACGCCGGTAACGCCATTGCCACCGTGCAATCTGGCGACAAGGTCAAGGTCATCACCGTGCGCACCACCGGTTTCGATGCGGCTGCCGCCACCGGCGGTTCGGCTGCCACCGAAACCATCGCCGCCGTCGCCGACAACGGCAAGTCGGCCTTCGTGGGCCGCGAACTGGCCAAGTCCGACCGCCCTGAGCTGACCGCCGCGAAAATCATCGTGTCCGGCGGCCGTGGCATGGGTTCGGCGGAAAACTTCCACATCCTGGAACCGCTGGCCGACAAGCTGGGCGCCGCCATGGGCGCCTCGCGCGCCGCCGTCGACGCCGGCTTCGTGCCGAACGACTGGCAAGTGGGCCAGACGGGCAAGATCGTCGCGCCATCGCTGTACATCGCCGTCGGTATCTCGGGCGCGATCCAGCATCTGGCCGGCATGAAGGATTCGAAGACCATCGTTGCCATCAACAAGGATCCGGAAGCGCCGATCTTTGCCGTGGCCGACTACGGCATCGTCGGCGATCTGTTCGAGATCGTGCCGCAACTGGTGAAAGAACTGGGTTAATTTAAACCCGATCCGGTTTTGTATATTACGAAGCCACGCCGGCCCGCCCCACACGGCGAGCCGCGCGTGGCTTTTTTCTTGGAGAGAAGAAGATGAGCTATCAAGCCCCGCTGAAAGACATGTTGTTCGTCATGAACGAACTGGCCGGCCTGGCCGAAATCCACACCTTGCCCGGCTGCGAGGACGCCACGCCCGACACGGCCGAAGCCGTGCTGGAAGAGAACGCCAAGTTCTGCGGCGGCGTGGTGGCCCCCTTGAACGGTCCCAGCGACAAGGAACCGAGCTTCTGGCACGATGGCCAGGTGACGACGTCGAAAGGCTTCAAGGAGGCGTTCAAGGCGTATGGCGAAGCGGGCTGGCAGGGCGTGCAGCATCCGACCGAGTTCGGCGGCCAGGGCTTGCCCAAGCTGCTGGCGACGCCCTGCATCGAAATGCTCAACTCGGCCAGCATCTCGTTTGCCCTGGTGGCCCTGCTGTCGGATGGCGCCATCGAAGCGCTGTTGACGGCCGGCAGCGATGAACAGAAGGCCACGTACCTGGAAAACCTGGTGTCGGGCAAGTGGACGGGCACCATGAACCTGACGGAGCCGCAAGCGGGGTCCGACCTGGCCGCCGTGCGCACGCGCGCCGTGCCGCAGGGCGACGGCACGTATAAAGTCTTCGGCACGAAGATTTTCATCACCTATGGCGAGCATGACATGGCGGAAAACATCGTCCACCTGGTGCTGGCCCGCACGCCGGACGCGCCGCCGGGCGTGAAAGGCATTTCCCTGTTCATCGTGCCGAAATTCCTCGTCAACGCGGACGGCAGCCTGGGCGCGCGCAACGACGCCCACTGCGTCTCCATCGAACACAAGCTGGGCATCAAGGCCAGCCCGACGGCGGTATTGCAGTTCGGCGACCATGGCGGCGCCATCGGCACCCTGGTGGGCGAGGAAAACCGCGGTCTCGAATACATGTTCATCATGATGAACGCGGCCCGCTTCGGCGTCGGCCTGCAAGGCATCGGCCTGGCCGAGCGCGCCTACCAGCAGGCGGTGGCGTTCGCCAAGGACCGCGTGCAGTCGCGCGACCTGGCCGGGTCTCCCGGTCCGGTGTCCATCATCCACCACCCGGACGTGCGCCGCATGCTGATGTCGATGCGTTCGCAGACGGAGGCGGCGCGCGCGCTGGCCTACGTGGGCGCGGCCATCAGCGACGTGGCGCACCACCATCCGGACGCGGAAGTGCGCGCGGAAAGCCTGGCCACGTATGAGTACCTGGTGCCCGTGATCAAGGGCTGGTCGACGGAAATGTCGCAGGATGTCACGCGCGACGGCGTGCAGGTGCATGGCGGCATGGGTTTCATTGAGGAAACAGGCGCCGCCCAGCATTACCGCGACGCCAAGATTTTGACCATCTACGAAGGCACGACGGCCATCCAGGCCAACGACCTCGTGGGCCGCAAGACGGTGCGTGACGGCGGCGCCGTGGCGAAAGCCATCATCGCCCAGGTGCGCGCCACGGAAGCCCAGCTGGGCGAACTCTCCGGCGCCGACTTCCAGGCCATGCAGCGCCACCTGGCCGAAGGCAGCGCCGCGCTGGAAGCCGTGGTCGAGTATGTGGTGGCGAACATGAAGACGGACATCAAGGCCGTGTTTGCTGGCAGCGTGCCCTACCTGAAGCTGGCCGGCATCGTGCTGGGCGGCTGGCAAATGGCGCGCGCGGCCGTGGCGGCGCAGCAAAAGCTGGGCGAGGGCAGCGGTGATGCCTCGTTCTACAACGCAAAAATCGCCACGGCGCGCTTCTTCGCCGACCACATCCTGTCGCAAGCGCCAGGCTTGCGCGCCACCATCATCGACGGCAGCGCCGGCGTGATGGCGTTGTCGGAAGAGCAGTTTTAAGTTGAAGCAAGGCCGGCGCAAGCTGGCTGCATGTTAAAAAAGCGCTGGAGAGTGATCTCCAGCGCTTTTTTTATTTCTATCAAGAATGCCTGGGCTAGCGTTCAGGGCAAGGCGCCTTGTCGCCGGCAGCACGCTAGTGCCACAATGCAATGCAACGCCGCCATGGACGCTGTGCCTGCGTTCTTAGCGGCGGGCGATGCCGTTGCCGGAATTGCGTACCAGGTCGCCGGCAGCCAGGCCAGGGTCCTGGTCGAACGCGAAGTCGGCCTTGGCGCCCGTTTCATATTGCACGGTGACGGTCCACACCTTGCTGTTTTTCATGTGGCCCTCGACTTGCTTGCCCGCGAAAGCGCCGCCGGCGGCGCCGGCCAGGGTAGCGAGGTCCTTGCCGCGTCCGCCGCCGACCTGGCGACCCAGCAGGGCGCCGGCCACGCCGCCGCCGATCATGCCCAGGGCGCCGCCTTCGCCGGCTTTTTCACTGACGTTGACCGCCAGCACCTTGCCGCAATCGGCGCAGATTTGCTGCTGGGCTGGCTTGCTGTTCTGGCCCGCATACGAATTGCCGGCCTTTTGCGCCGCCTTGGCGTTGATGATGGCCTGGTCGTATTCGCTCTTGGCGTCGCGCAGGCATTGCATGCGGGCTTTCGAATTGGTTTCTTCTGCACACAATTTCTTGTCGTCCGCATAGCGCGTGTTGGCTTGCTTCGTGTCGTAGGCGTATTGCGCCTTGGGCGACAGGTTCTGTGCGAAGGCGGAAGTGCTGAACAGGGCCGTGATGGCCACTGCGAGGATGAAAGGGCGACGAATCATGATCTTCTCCAGTTGGGTGTTGAATGTGCCAGTAATGCCGGCATTGTGAATGCAGTATAGAGGAAAATCATGATTGCTTACCAACACTTACATGTGCGTGTGGCGCCAGCGATTTGATGTAATTTCCATATGGAAATTAACCGTAGGCGCCGCCTGTGTACAGCAAGTCGAACAGGCGCGCCATGGTGGCGATCAGCACGCCCGCGCCTAGCATCAAGGTAGCGACCAGCACGACGGCCAGCGGCCAGCCCGTGTCCGACTGGCGTCCGGAAGCGGTATTGTAGCGCGCGTCCCACTTGTCGTCCGGCATCAAGCCCAGCACCAGCGCTTCCAGGAAGCCGGCCAGTGCGGACAGGGTCAGGGGCAATATCTGGTAAAACCAGTCCGCGTCGGGAAAGAGCTGGCGCAGCAGCAAGGTGGCGGGCAGGGCGGCCAGGTGCAGCCAGCCCCAGGCATCCTTCGTGCCGTGCAGATAGAAGCGGTGCGCGCCGAGGCTGCCCAGCAGGAAGGCCAGCAGCGAGGTAAATGCCTTGTTCTTGTGCGAATGTTGCAAAATGGTCGTGGTGGTCATGGGGCTCCAGAGTTGCTCATCGATAAAGATGTTCAGTATTGCGCATTGTCGGGCGCAGCGGTAGCACTTTCGTCTGTCCTTGCGTGACGATCGCGCCTGATTTTCAGGCTTGGCCGTGGCATTGCCGGCACGATAGGTGCACGCGCCTATTGCGTCTTCGGCGCTGACTGGTCATAATGTTTGATTAGCCCAAATTACACGCCCGTCATCATAACGCTTGCTGCCTGGCGGTAAAGCGCGCTATAATTTGCGGCTTTTTCCGCCTCAGCACACTTTTTGGAAATATTATGGTCGTTATTCGTTTAGCTCGTGGAGGCGCCAAGAAGCGCCCGTTCTTCAACATCGTCGCTACTGATTCGCGCAATCGCCGCGATGGTCGCTTCATTGAGCGTATCGGTTTTTACAACCCGATGGCGCAAGGTGGCGAAGTTCCACTGCGTATCACCGCAGACCGTCTGGCCTACTGGCAAGGCGTTGGCGCACAATTGTCGCCAACCGTTGCTCGCCTGGTAGCTAGCAACAACAAAGCAGCAGCTTAATTAGATCACTGGTTTGACGGTCAAGACTGCATCCGGGGTGAAAGTCCCCGATGACCTGGTACAGGTAGGCTATGTCTCCGGTGCCTATGGCATTGCTGGCGGGGTCAGGATCACTCCTTTCTCCGACGACGCGGATGCATTATTAAGCGTCAAAACCTGGTGGTTTGATAAACCGACCTTGCATGATGTTCAAGTCAGGCAAGCGAAGTTACACGGCGGCGACGTCGTGGCCCAGCTGGTGGGTGTGGTCGGGCGGGATGCCGCAGAAGCGCTGAAGGGCGTCTCTGTGCAAATTCCGCGTAGCCATTTCCCGACGCTGTCGGCCGATGAATTTTATTGGTCCGATCTGATCGGACTGACAGTTGAGAATTTGCAAGGCGAGTGCCTCGGCACAGTGCACGACATGATGAGCAATGGTCCGCAATCGATCTTGCGCGTCACGCCGGTCGCCACTGCCGATGAGACCGTTGAAAAGGCGCCTGAGCGCCTGATCCCGTTTGTTGGCCAGTTTGTCATTAACGTTGACAAGGCCGCCAAGAAGATCACGGTCGACTGGGGCCTCGATTATTAAACCGCCTGCGCTTAATTTTGCGCTGGGCAATATTTGCGGGATGGCGAGCGATGCAATTTGATGTCGTGACCCTGTTCCCGGAAATGTTTGCCGCGCTGACGCAGTCGGGTGTGACCCGGCGTGCCTTCGAACAGAATAAATGTGGCTTGTCCTTGTGGAATCCCCGTGATTTCACGAGCGACAATCACCGTACCGTGGATGACCGCCCCTATGGCGGCGGCCCCGGCATGGTGATGATGGCCCGTCCGCTCGAAGCGACAATTACGGCCGCGAAGCAGCGCCAGCTTGACCTCGGTCTGGCCGCGCCGCGCGTGGTGTTCATGTCGCCGCAAGGCCGTCCGCTGACGCACGAGCGCGTCACGCAGCTGAAAGCCGAGCCTGGTCTCGTGATCCTGTGTGGCCGCTATGAAGCCGTGGACCAGCGTTTGCTGGACCGTTGCGTCGACGAGGAAATCAGCGTTGGCGACTTCGTCCTGTCGGGCGGTGAATTGCCTGCCATGGCGCTGATGGATGCGGTGATCCGCCTGTTGCCGGGTGTCTTGAACACCGAGGCATCGGCCATCGAGGACAGCTTCGTCAATGGCTTGCTCGATTCGCCGCACTACACGCGGCCGGAAACATATGAAGGCATGGCCGTGCCGCCCGTCCTGATGGGTGGCAATCATGCCGAAATAGGCAAGTGGCGCCGCCAGCGCATGCTGGAAGCGACCGCGAAAAAGCGTCCTGATCTGTTGACCAGTGCGCGCGCCGCCGGCTTGCTCAGCAAGGCCGATGAAAAATTCTTGGCCAGCCTGTAAGCTTTCCCTGGAAGGCTTGCAGGGTGGTTGTAGTGCCGGGCATGTTGCCCATATGTAATACCCATCCTCTACCGGGCGGATACTTGCTATCCACAGTGCGCCGGCATGATGGTTTTCGGAGTTATAAAAATGGACTTGATTCAACAATTAGAGCAGGAAGAAATTGCTCGTCTGGGTAAAACCATTCCTGAATTCGCACCAGGCGATACCGTTATCGTCAGCGTCAACGTAGTCGAAGGTACGCGCAAGCGCGCCCAGGCTTACGAAGGCGTCGTTATCTCGCGTCGTAACCGTGGCCTGAACTCGAACTTCATCGTTCGTAAGATCTCGTCCGGCGAAGGCGTTGAGCGTACGTTCCAACTGTACTCGCCGCTGATCGCTTCGATCGAAGTGAAACGCCGTGGTGATGTTCGCCGCGCCAAGCTGTACTATCTGCGTGAGCGTTCGGGTAAATCGGCGCGTATCAAAGAAAAATTGCCAAATCGCCGCGTTGTGGCGAAAGCAAGCGCGTAATATCAGCGTCTGCGTTGGGAAAAGGGGTGCCTCACGGTGCCCCTTTTTTTATGGCGATACCTGGCTTAAGCTGCTGCGCGTCGGCATAGGTAGCCTGCATGCTCACCGTACCAGAGTATGGTTGCGCGTTTCGGCCACCTCGTCCTTCCGCTCGCGACGTTTTTGCCAGGTGATTTTAATCATGAGGGAGGGGCAATGGCCACTATCGCATTTGATCCCAAGCAACTTGCCATCGATTCGATCGCGGGCGAGGCGGCGCTGGACGCCGCGCGCCTGACGCCGGACTGGCTGCGCCGGCGCCTGCGCGAACAGCCTGACTGGCAGCCCGAGATCACCCAGGATTTCCTGTCCGCCCGCGCCGAACCGGTGCCGGCCGCCGTGCTGATCCCCCTCGTGCAACGCCCGCAGGGCCTGACCATCCTCCTGACCATGCGCACCGACCACCTGAGCAGCCATGCGGGGCAGGTCAGCTTCCCTGGCGGGCGCAGCGAACCGTACGACGCTACGCCCATCGCCACGGCGCTGCGCGAAACGGAGGAAGAGGTGGGCCTGTCGCGCCAGCATATCGAAGTGCTGGGCCGCCTGCCCGACTACCTGACGGGCACCGGTTACCGGGTCACGCCCGTGGTGGGCCTCGTCACGCCGCCATTTACCTTGCAGGCCGACCCGTCGGAAGTGGCGGAAATCTTCGAAGTGCCGCTGGCCTTCCTCATGGATGGCGTGAATCACCAGCGCCTGTCGGTGGAACTGCCGGGCGGACGCCGTTCGTTTTATGCCATGCCGTATGAGCGCTTTTACATTTGGGGCGCCACGGCTGGCATGCTGCGCAACCTGTTTCACCTCTTGCGCGCGTAAAATGGCGCCCCGCACGTAATAAGTTTGATTCCAGCACTGCACTGCGCTATCGTAGCGGGCATTGCGGTATTGCTGAAAAAGACAAAAAGGACGTTTGATGACATTTCTCTCCATACTTTGCGCATTACTGATCGAGCAGCTCAAACCTTTGCGCGCGGACAATCCGATCTACGCCGAGATCAAGAGCCTGGCGATGCGCATGGAGACCTGGTTCAATGCCGGCCACGCCAGCCATGGCCGCATGGGCTGGTTCCTCATG
The DNA here is from genome assembly GCF_030397695.1 of Janthinobacterium sp. SUN118. Classification (NCBI taxonomy): domain Bacteria; kingdom Pseudomonadati; phylum Pseudomonadota; class Betaproteobacteria; order Burkholderiales; family Oxalobacteraceae; genus Janthinobacterium; species Janthinobacterium sp. SUN118. Next base: position 311,815 of record NZ_JAPUBV010000003.1, read on the forward strand.
ATCGGCGCGCTGATGGTGCCGACGGCAGGCATCTACTGGATCTTGCTGTATTACAAACTGACCCTGGTGGCCTTCGCCTGGAATATCCTCATCGTCTACCTGACCCTGGGCTTCCGCCACTACAGCCATTACTTCACCTCGATCCAGCTGGCCCTGAGCGCCGGCGACGAAGCATCCGCGCGCACCTTGCTGGCCGAGTGGACCAAGCTTGACACGGTGGGCATGGAGGCGAGCGAGATCGCCCGCATCGCCGTGGAAAAAGCCCTGATCACCACGCATCGCAATGTATTTGGCGTCTTCTTCTGGTTCCTCATGCCGCTGGGACCGGCCTGCGCCGTGATGTACCGCGTGGCCGAATACCTGGCGCGCGCCTGGAACGAGCCCGAGCACATGCGCAATGAGGCATTCGGTCAGTTCGCCGCCCGCGCCTTCTACTGGATCGACTGGATACCCGTGCGCCTGACGGCCGTGGCCTTTGCCGTGGTCGGCAATTTTGAAGACGCCATCTATGCCTGGCGCAATTTCGCCCAGCGCTGGCAGGATGAGGCGATCGGCATCATCCTGACGGCCGGCGGCGGCGCCATGGGCGTGCGCCTGGGCACGCCGGCGGAAACGGCGGCCCGCGTGGTCGTCACGCCGGACATGGCCGTCGATGACAGCGACAGCGAAAGCGATATCCTGCCCGGCGAGGAGCCTGGCGCGCGCGCGTTGCAGAGCACGGTGGGCCTCGTATGGCGCGCCTTGCTGCTGTGGATGCTGCTGTTGCTGCTGCTGTCGGGAGCTGTCTGGCTCGGCTGATGCCGGCAGCTGCTCAGGCGCACAGCGCCTGTCCATGCGCCTTGCGCGCGGAACACGGGTAAAATAGGGGGCTGGCGCGGTATCCGCGGCGGCCCCTGTTTGCATCGGCACGGCAGATCGAGGTAGAACCCAAGTCTTCTATAAGATATAATACTGGCTTACCGCAGCAAACGCAGTGCAGTGATACAACTGAACTACCAGCCCGGCTTACCCGCCGGGGCCATTCACGCAATCCAGTCCCGACAAGCCACATGGCCGAGTTATCTCAAAACGAACTCTCTGACGAGTTCTTCATCCTTGGTCTCACCAGCAATGGCAAGCAATTCCGACCCAGCGATTGGGCCGAGCGCCTTTGCGGAGTGATGTCCTGTTTCAATCCCGAAGGCGGCGGGCGCAACGCGCACCTCCAGTATTCGCCCTACGTGCGCCCGACCGTGGTCAACGGCGTCAAGTCCGTCGTCGTCAACACCAAGCTGCGCGAAATCGAGCCGATGGCGTTTCACTTCGTGCGCGAGTTTGCCAAGGATAACGACCTGCAGATCGTCGAGGCGTGTTTTCTGCCTCCGCCTGAAGAGAAGTAATCCCTGTTCCATTGATCTGCCTCAAGCCCGCCACGGCGGGCTGGCGTAACGTTGACGCTCTGAAAACAAGGGAGCGGCGACATGCGTATCGGCGAAATCTGCACCCTGCACGCCATCCATTGCCAGCGTGACACGAGCGTGCAGCAAGCGGCGCTGATGATGCGCCAGCATCACGTGGGCGACCTGGTGGTGGCCGAGCAGCCGAACGGCGAGCGCGTCCCCGTCGGCATCCTCACCGACCGCGACATCGTCATTTCCGTCATCGCCCTGGGCCTCGACCCTGCCAGCCTGCTGGTGGGCGACATCATGAGCGCACAGCTGCTCACGGCCAGCGAAGACGAAGACGCCTATGACATCATCGAGCGCATGCGCGCCAACGGCATCCGCCGCCTGCCCGTGGTCAGCAGCCTGGGCGGCCTCTGCGGCATCGTCAGCATCGACGACTTGCTGGCCTTCCTGGCCCAGGAGATGGCGGAGCTGGCGCGCGTCAGCAGCGGCCAGCTGGCGCACGAAAAGCTGGCGCGCAAATAGCTGCGGCGGCAGGCGGATATTGCGCAATGCCGATCAAATCCCCCTCGCCTGAAAATGCTACAGTCGCTGCTCGTTCAACGGGAAGCGTTCATGAGCTATCTGGCCAAGGCACTCTGGTATATCGAATCGCATTATGCGGACAATATCTCGCTCGATGACATCGCGCAGGTGGGCGGCGCCTCGCGCTGCCACCTGACGCGCGCGTTCGGCCTGGCCACGGGCCACTCCGTGATGCGCTATGTGCGCGCGCGCCGTCTCAGCGAGGCGGCGCGCGCGCTGGCTCTGGGCGCGCAGGATATCCTCGCCGTCGCGCTCGAAGCCGGCTACGGTTCCCACGAAGCCTTTACCCGCGCCTTTCGCGAACAATTCGATGTCACGCCAGAAATGGTGCGGGCGCAGCGCCATGTCGACAACCTGGCGCTGGTGGCGGCCATCAGGATGGATAAAACGCTGAGCGTGGCGCTGGAAGCGCCCCGTTTCGAACATGCCCCGGCCCTGCTGCTGGCGGGCCTGGTCGAACGCTATCGGGCGGAAACCAGTGCCGGCATCCCCGCCTTGTGGCAGCGCTTCCTGCCCCATGTGGCGCCGGCATCGGTGGTGTATGGCGTGTGCTGCAACAATGACGATGCGGGCAATTTCGATTATCTGTGCGCCAGCGAGGTGGCCGACTTTTCCAGCGTGCCTGACGGCTGGACGCGGCTGCGCATCGCGCCCCGGCGTTACGCCGTCTTTCGCCACCGCGGCCATATTTCCACGATACGCGCCACCTGGCATACGCTGTGGAACGCGTGGCTGCCGCAGTCGGGCCTGGAAGCGGCCGACGCGCCCGATTTCGAACGCTACGGCCCGCAGTTCGATCCCGCCAGCGGCGTTGGCGGCGTGGAAATCTGGCTTCCCTTGAAGGAATGATCATGTTACCTGGTTTGTCTGAGCCGGCCCTGTTCGCCGGCAGTTCCCCGCTGCGCCGGCGCCTGCTGCAACTGGCTGCCGCCCTGGGGGCCGGCCTGCCCCTGTACTGGGTGCTGGGGCCGCAGCCGGCGGGCTGGCTGGCGTGGCTGGCGCCGCTGCCCGTGCTGCTGCTGGCCCTGCGCTCGGCGCGCCGCGATGCCGCCTGGATGACCTTGCTTGCCGCCGTGGTGGGCCTGTCATCCAACGTCGCCTATTTCCGCCTGCTCATGCCCCTGCCGGCCGTGCTGGCCGTGATCGCCGCCAAGGCATTGCTGTGGCTGCTGGTGGTGCTGGCCACGCGGCGCCTCGTGCTGCGCTACCGGACGGGCTGGACGGTGCTGGCTTACCCGCTGCTGTGGGTGGCCATCGATACCCTGATGGCGGCCTTGCTGCAGGATGGCAACTGGGGCAGCCTCGCGTACTCGCAGGCCGATTATGTGCCCGTGCTGCAGGTAGCCGCGCTGGCGGGCGTGCCGGGCCTGTTGTTCTTGCTGTGCCTGCTGCCCTCCGCGCTGGCACTGCTGCTGGCCGGCGGCCGCGCGTATGCACCGGCTGCGGCGGCCAGCCTGCTGCTGGCGGTGACGGCATTGGCTGCTGGCGCGTGGCGCGTGCAGGATGCGCGGGCGCCGGACGGGCCGCTGGCGGGGCTGGTCGCCATCGATGATTTTATTGGCCCGGCAACGCCGCCGGCGCAGGCGCTAGCCGTATGGGACCAGTATGCGCGCCACGTGGCGCAGCTGGCCGGGCAGGGCGCCCGGCTGGTGCTGTTGCCGGAAAAGATAGCCGTGCTGGCGCCGGCGCAGGCCGCTGCGGTGCAGCAGCGCTTCCAGGCGCTGGCGCGCAGCACGGGCGTGTGGCTTACCCTGGGTGTCGGCGTGCAAGACGCTGCCGGCCGGCGCAACCTGGCCTGGCTGTTCGCGCCCGATGGCGGCGCCCCCGTCAGTTACCAGAAACATCATCTGGCGCCGCCCGAGCGCGACTTCCTGGCCGGCAACGCTTATGCCGTGCTGCCGGTGGCGGGGCGGGCCATGGGCCTGGCCATCTGCAAGGACATGCATTTTGCTGCTCTGGGCCAGGCATACGGCGCGGCCGGGGCCGGCGTGATGCTGGTGCCGGCCTGGGATTTCCAGCGCGACGCCTGGATGGGGGCGCGCATGACCGTGGTGCGTGGCGTGGAGAATGGCTATGCCGTGCTGCGCGCGGCGCGCGAAGGTTTGCTGACGGTCAGCGATGCGCATGGCCGCGTACTGGCGGAACGGGCCAGCAGCGCCATGCCGGGCACCACCTTGCTGGCGCCGTTGCCGGCGAGCGTGTCGGTCGCGCCCTGGGCCGGCTGGCTGGGGCCGCTTTTCGGCTGGCTCTGCGTGGCGCTGGGCCTGCCCCTGCTGTTCATGGGGCGGCAGCGTCCGGGCCGCGATGCTGCACCGCACAGCGCCGGCGGGCAGGCGGCGCCCGTATCCCGTTGAATGGCCGGCGCCAGGGCAGGTAAAGCCTGCCCGTTTCATATTATCTTCTATTGCGCCAGATAATCAGCGCATATTATTTCACCAGCATGGTGCATATATAGCCGCGTTGCGCGATTATATATTGCACTGCAATAAGTGGTTTCAGCTGGTATTGCCAAAATCGTGCATCCGGTATTAATTGGTACTTAATTCGGCCACGAAGTCATACATATCGCCGCGGAAGTAGGAGCGGCAAAATTCCACGGCGCGGCCATCGCGCAAAAAGCCCAGCCTTTCCACCGACAGGCCCGCATCGCCTTCCTCCGCCTGCAGCAGGCTGGCCTGCTCGCCCGTCAGCAACAGCGCGCTCAGGCGCTGCAACGCGCGCACGGGCCGGTTGCCCGCCTGTTCCAGCGCGTCATACATGGAAATGTCGACGGCGTCGAGGCCCGGCAGGCAGCTGGCCACGATGGTGGCGTACTCGAGGCACATCGGCACCTCGTCCGCATAGCGGATGCGGTGGAAGCGGTAGACGGGCGCGCCCGGCGACAGCCGCAGGCGCAAGGCTTCTTCCGGCGTCACCGTCCCTTCCGAGCGCTTGAGCCAGACGCTGCGCGGCGTGCGCCCGCGGGCGCGCATGTCCTCGGAAAACGAGGTCAGCTTGGCGAAGTTCTTTTCGATGCGCGTATTGATGAAATTGCCCGAACCGGGGCGGCGCACCAGCAATCCCTCATTCACGAGGCCATCGATGGCCTTGCGCACGGTGATGCGCGAGACGGCCAGGTCGCTGGCCAGCTGGCGTTCGGCCGGCAGCGCTTCGTCGGGGCCGAGTATGCGCTTGTCGATCGCTTCGCGCAGCGCGCGCTGCAATTGCTGGTACAGGGGCAGGCTACTCGTCTGCCCCAGGCCTTGCATGATGTGAGCCAGGGTTGTCATTCGCTGAGGGTCTCCGTTACGGCGCGTTGCAGACGCGCTCTGTATCTGTTTTGTGTCGCTGGATAATACCAAAAAAGACCGTTGTAAAACCAATTTGAATTATCAAGCCAGCAATTTCGAATGGCTCGCCGCTGGTATTTAAGCGCGCCATACGGGCTACGGAATGATTATGGAGAAGTGGTCTGTGTGATTCAAACAACGTTATAAAAAAAAAGTTGCAACTGGTAGTGTTCTGGTATTGGTTAGTAGTATATTGGCGTTGAATTGGTTTTGTAAGTGGTTGTACCGAAGGGTCTGCAGCATGCCGGCGAGAGTGGGCGGGCTGGAAAGAAGACCTACGTTAAAAATGAAAAGGTTCCAATCCTGGAGCCTAAATCAAGGGGGAGTACATGAAACGCAATTTGACACCTGCAGCTGCCGTCGTGAAGTCCGGATCGCGTAGTCGTACGCCGATCGCCGCGGCCGTTGCCGTGATGGTCGCTGGCCTGGCTTTTTCGGCGCAGGCGCAAGAAGCACCGGCCGAGGACGTGGCTACCGTCACGGTGACGGGCGTGCGCGCATCGCTGGAAAAGTCGCTGAAGCAAAAACGCAATGCCGATTCCGTGGTGGAAGTGGTGACCGCCGAAGATATCGGCAAGATGCCAGACCGTAACGTGGCTGACGCGATCCAGCGCCTGCCAGGTGTGAATACCCAATCGTCGGCCGGTGGTGAAGGCGGCTTCGGCGAGAACGACCGCGTCAGCTTGCGCGGCACCAGCCCGAGCTTCCAGCAAACCCTGTTCAATGGCCATGCCATCAGCACCGGCGACTGGTTCGTGCTGAACCAATTCGGCGGCAACGTCGGCCGCAGCAGCAGCTTCTCCTTGCTGCCATCGGAACTGGTGAGCTCCGTTGTCGTGCACAAGAGTGCCACGGCCGACCTGCCTGAAGGCGGCGTCTCGGGCGTGATCGACGTGATCACCCGCCGTCCGCTGGAATTCAAGAACAAGATCACGGCCGAAGGTTCGATCCAGGGTTTCTACAACGATCTGGCCGGCAAGACCGACCCGCAGTTCTCCGGTCTGGTCAACTGGAAAAACGATGCGAATACCCTGGGCATCATGGTGCAGGGTTTCTCGCAAAAATCGACCGTGCGCCGCGATGGCCAGGAGATCCTCGGCTACACGCCGATCTCCGCTACCAGCAATGCGGCCAAGGCCCATCCTGAACTGGCCGGCGTGAAAGTGCCGACCTTTATCGGCGCCAGCCTGTTCGAGCAAAAGAAAACCCGCGAAGGCGGCGCATTCGACATCGAATTCAAGCCCAGCAAGGACCTGACCCTGGATGTGAACGGCTTCTATTCGCAACTGAAGGCCCCGCATCAAAACACCAACTGGCTGGCAGCGCCTGCCAACTCGGTTAACAGCACGGACGACAAGGGTGTGTCGACCGGCCAGGTGCCGACCAACTACACGGTCAAGAATGGCACGCTGACGGGCGCCACTTTCGCCAAAAACGCGGGCGAAGTCGACAACATCTACCGTCCTGATGCCGGCGGCGAATCGTATTACCTCGATTTCAACTTCAAATACCGCGCCACCAAGGACCTGACCCTGACCGGCAAGCTGGGCAAGACCCATGGCGTGGGCTATGACCGCGACGATGTCTACTACCAGAACAATGTCGATGGCGGCATGGTGTATCAATTGAACGGCATGAGCCCGGCCAACGTTTCCTATCCGGGCGGCACCACCACCAAGCCAGGCTCGACGGCATGGGCCGGCGGCGGCGAATCGCGTTCCGTCGACCAGGAAAAATATGCCCAGATCGATGCGGAGCTGCGCCTGTCGTCCGGCATCTGGGATTCCGTCAAGTTCGGTGGCCGTTTGACCGATCACAAGCGCGATGCCGAGCATCCGTTTGAAACCCGTCCAGGCGACCTGGGGTTCAGCAACCCTGGCCCGGTATGGAATGGCACGATGTATCCTAGCGATTTCGCCAAGGATCTCGGCGGCAACCTGTCGAGCAACTACTTCAAGTACAACGGCTCGGCGCTGGGCGCCTGGGGCGCGGCGCCTGGCAACCGCCTGTTTGACTACGTGCGTCGCCATAACTGGACTGACGAATTCAAACTGAAGGAAAAAACCTCGGCAATCTATGCCATGGCCAACCTGACGGGCGACAACTGGAGCGGTAACTTCGGCCTGCGCGCCGTCCACACCAAACAGTCGACGCTGGTCAACCAGGCCGGCGGCCCGATCACCGGTTCCGATTGGGGCGCGTACTCGCAGCGTTTGTACGAGCGCAGCTACAACGACTACCTGCCTAGCGCCAACATCAAGTTCGATGTGCGCAATGACCTGGTCGTCCGCGGCGCCATTGCCCGCACCATCGCTCGTCCTGACTACAGCGCGCTCGGTGGTTCCGTATCGCTGAACGACGATGCACTCAGCGGCAGCGGCGGTAACGTCAACCTGAACCCGGTGAAGTCGGATAACGCCGAAGTCAGCGCCGAATGGTATTTCGCACCGAAGTCGGCCTTCTCGGTGGGCCTGTTCTACATGGACCTGAAATCGGTCGTGTCGAACGGTACCGTCAACGCTACCTACTTCAACAGCAAGCGCAATGCCAATGCCGTGTACCAGATCACGTCGCCATTCAATACCAGCGGCAAGAACAAAGGCGCGGAATTCAGCTACCAGCAACCGCTGTTCGGCGACTTCGGCATCCTGGCCAATTACACCTATGCCGACGGCAAGCTGGACAACGGTGATGAGCTGGTCAATGCATCGCGCAGCACGTATAACCTGACGGCCTTCTATGAAGCCAATGCCCTCAGCGCGCGCCTGGCCTACAACTACCGTTCGGCCTACAAGGCGGGCGTGGACCGTGGCGCCAGCCAGCACGTTGCCGGCGCCGGCGGCCTGGCCGGTTCGCTCAACTACAAGATCAACGAACACTTCACGATCACGTTCGATGCGCTTAACTTGACGAACACGACCATCAAGATGTACGCGGAAAACAAGGATCAGCCACGCGCTTTCTATAGCAACGGCCGTACCTTCTACCTGGGCCTGCGCGCCAAGCTGTAATCAAGACGATCGGGCCTGGCGCACGCGCGCCGGGTCCGGTCTTCCTCGGTCTTTCAAGGCAAGTCCCTGCATCAGGGGGCTTGCCTTTTTTTTTCGGCGCCCTTGGGCGTTCTTCCCGGTTCTTTGTCCCCGCAAGTCGTTTGCCGTCTGTACTCATCTAAAAACCGTCCCGCCCCTATGGCGGGCATATGCATAATCGAGGAGTCTATGAACAGTCGTTTGCATCCCGTATTACACCCGATCGCCGCTGCCGTCGCTTTGTTGTCGGTCAATGTCGCCGCCCAGGCGCAGCAAGCCGCACCGCCGGCAGCCATGCAGGAAGTGGTGGTCACCGGCATCCGCGCCTCGCTCGAGCAGTCGCTGAGCCAGAAGCGCAACAGCGATTCCGTGATCGACGTCGTCAGCGCGGAAGACATCGGCAAGTTGCCGGACAAGAATGTGGCAGACGCCGTGCAGCGCGTGCCGGGCGTGAATATTTCCTCGTCGGCAGGCGGCGAGGGCGGTTTTTCGGAAAACGACCGCGTCAGCATCCGAGGCACCAGTCCCAGCCTGACGCAAACCCTGATCAATGGCCATGCCGTCGGCACTGGCGACTGGTTCGTCACCGACCAGGTGGGCACCGTGGGGCGCAGCGTCAGCTTCGCCTTGCTGCCCTCGGAAATCGTCAGCCGGGTCACCGTGCAAAAGAGTTCGCAGGCGGACCTGGTGGAGGGCGGCGTGGCCGGCTCCATCAATATCGAGACGCGCAAGCCCCTCAGTTTCAAGAACCCGTTCACGGCCGAGCTGGCCGTGCAGGCGATCTACGCCGACTTGCCGGGCAAGACCGATCCGCAAATGAATGCCTTGTTCAACTGGAAGAATGAGGCCAAGACCATGGGCGTGCTGTTTCAGGTGTTTTCCGAAAAACGCCATGAGCGCCGCGATGGCCAAGAATTTTTCGGCTATGGCGCCATCGACGCCAACAGCCCGGCCGCGCAGAAATATCCGCAACTGGCCGGCGTGCTGGCGCCGCTGGGCATCAATTCGGCCCTGTTCGAGCAGGTGCGCAAGCGCCAGGGCGGCAGTATCGACCTGCAATTCAAGCCGACTCCGGATTTGATGCTCGACGTCAACGGCTTCTATTCCAAGCTGGACGCGGCCAATTACAACCGCAGCTTTTATAACCAGCCGGGCGCCAACCTGAACGCCGTCGACAATGACGGCAAGCATGTTGGCGTGATTCCCAGCATGTTTACGGTGAAGAACAATACCCTGGTGGCGGCCGACTTTCCCGCTTCGCAATTTCCTGCCGCCAACGCCACCACGCCCTACAACGGGCAATTGTACCCGGCGCTGGTCGACCAGATCTACCGGCCCGGCTCGAACTCGTCGACCGCGTATGTCGACTTCAACGGCAGTTACCGCGCCAGCGAGCGCCTGCGTATCACGGGCAGCCTCGGTTATACGCGCGGCATCGGCGAGACGCCCGTCGACCTCGGCTACGAGGCGGGCTTGACGGGCGTGGGCGTGTCGTACCAGCTGAATGGCCTGTCGCCGGCCAAGCTGAACTTTCCTGGCCTCGATATCTCCAAATTTTCCAATGTGGTGACGGCGTCGGCCTGGGGCTCCCACGTGGAAACCCTGGATACGGAAAAATACGGCCAGGCCGACGGCGAGCTGAGCATGGATTACGGCGTGCTGGAATCGCTGAAGTTCGGCGCCCGCTACGCGGAACACCACCGCAATGTGTCCTGGCCGGAAAACCGCAGCTGCGCCGTGTGCGATGGCACGACGAATGCGCCCTTGCCGAAGTGGAATGGCGGCACTTACCCGGGCGACTATGGCAAGGGGCTTGGTGGCAATGCACAGGGCCGCTACTGGCAGCTCGATCCGGCCGACCTGGTGGCCTGGGCGAATAAATACGACAATTCGGGCGGCCCGAATTCACGCAACTGGCCCGCCGAGCTGGACGTGAAGGAAAAGGATAGCGCGGCCTATATCATGGCCAATCTGGCGGGCAACAAGTGGCGCGGCAATGTGGGCGTGCGCGTCGTGCGTACCCAGCAGACGACGGTGACGAACGTGCCAGGCGGCGAGAACCCGATCGGCCAGGAGAATATCTTCGGCACCTACACGCCGACCATCGTCAAGCACAGCTATACGGACGTGCTGCCTAGCGCCAACTTCAAGTTTGACCTGAGCAAGGACCTGGTGGCCCGCGCGGCCGTGGCGAAAACCATGGCGCGCGCCGATTACAGCGCGCTGGTCGGCGCCGTCAACCTGAATGACCAATTGCTGACAGGCACGGGCGGCAACCCGGACTTGAAACCGATCCGCTCGACCAACTACGACGCCACCCTGGAATGGTATTTCGCTCCGAAGGCCATGCTGTCCGTCGGCGCCTTTTACATGGACATGAAATCGTACGTGACGTTTGGTACGGCGCCCGTGACCTACTACAATAATACCTTCAAGAAATTCAACACCTATGTGATCCAGTCGCCGACGAATATCGGCGCGAAGAACAAGGGTGTGGAACTCAGCTACCAGCAAGGCCTGTGGGGCGGTTTCGGCGTGGTGGGCAATTACACCTACACGGATGGCAAGGCCGACGATGGCGCCGCCGTGGTCGGCAGTTCGCGCGGCACCTACAACCTGGAAGGCTATTACGAAGACGAGCGCCTGAGCGCGCGCCTGGCGTACACCTACCGTTCCAGCTTCCTGGCCGGCCTGTTCAGCAGCTCGCCCCAGTACGTGCACGGCGTGGGCAACCTGGCCGCGTCGATCAACTACAAGATCAACGAGCGCTATTCGCTGACCTTCGACGTGCTGAACCTGAATAATCCGGTGCTCAAGTACTATGGCGCCAACCAGGACCAGCCGACGGCCCTGTACTCGAACGGCCGTCAATATTATTTTGGCTTGCGCGCCAAGCTGTAGTTGATAACGCCTGACGAAACCTGCTGCGCGACGGTTCGTCAGGCGTCGTCATTTTTCAGGCTTTCCGCCACAAGCGGTGGGCCTGCTTTTTTATTTGGAACTGTTTGACCATGACTATTGCACCACAACGCTATCTCGCCCTCGACGTCCTGCGCGGCCTGACCGTCGCCCTGATGATCGTCGTCAATACGCCTGGCGACTGGGGCAGCGTGTATGCCCCTTTCCTGCATGCCGAATGGCATGGATTTACGCTGACGGACCTGGTGTTTCCCAGCTTTTTGTTTGTCGTCGGCAATGCGCTGGCCTTTGCGCTGGGCAAGTATGAACACCTGGGCCATGGCGCCGTGCTGGCCAAGCTGTGCAAGCGCAGCGCGCTGATCTTCGGGCTGGGCTTTTTGCTGTACTGGTTCCCCTTCTTCAAGATCGACGATGCGGGCCAGTTTGCCTGGTCGCCGTTGTCGCACACGCGCATTCCCGGCGTGCTGCAGCGCATCGCCGTGTGCTACCTGGCCGCCGCCCTGATCCTCCATTACTGGAAGACGCGCGGTGCGTTGCTCTTCAGCGCTGCCGCCTTGCTCGGCTACTGGGCCATCCTGGCCACCTGGGGCGATTACAGCCTGCACGGCAATGCGCCGGCCAAGCTGGATTTATTGCTGCTGGGGGACAGCCACCTGTACCACGGCGAAGGCATCGCCTTCGATCCCGAAGGTATCCTTGGCACCCTGCCATCGATCGTCAACGTCATCGCCGGCTACCTCGCGGGCAGTTTCCTGCGCCAGGCGGCGCCGGCGCAATTGCGTTCCAGCCTGCTGCAGCTGGCCGTGGCTGGCGTCATTTGCGTGGCCGTGGCCCTGTGCTGGAATCAGGTGTTTCCGATTAACAAGAAGCTGTGGACCAGCTCTTACGTCATGCTGGGCATCGGCCTGGACTTGCTGCTGCTGGCGCTGTTGATGTTCATCATTGACGTGCGTCAAATGACGGGCTGGACCTACTTCTTTGAAGTGTTCGGCAAGAACACGCTGTTCATCTACCTGCTGTCGGAAGTGCTGGTGATCATCGCGTTTACCGTGCGCATCGGCGGCGGCAACCTGTACCAGTGGCTGTACCAGCACGGGTTTACGGGCTGGGCGCCGGCACGCCTGGGGTCGCTGCTGTTTGCCGTCAGCTTCATGCTGCTGTGCTGGCTGATCGCCTACGGCATGGACAAGCGCAAGATCTACATCAAGGTCTAGCGCTAGAACTTCAGCTTCAGGCCGTAACGGCTGGCCAGGGCCGTGAAGAGCAGCATCAGGGCGGTGACGGCGGCGGCATTCCACAGGCCGGCCGCGCCGCCCGCCTCCAGGTAGGGCCACCAGAAGCGCGGCAGGTGCAGCACGGCCGCCAGCTGCTGCCACAGGTCGGGCACGATGTAGGCGAACAGGGCATTGGTGCCGGCGGGCAGCAGCACGACCGCCCAGGCGCGCCAGCGCCACACGTCGATGACGACATAAAACACGAGGAACAGGGCCAGGATGAGGGCGCTGCACACGAGCGTGTAGGACTCCGTCGCCGCGATCTTGTTGATGTGGTGATATGGCCGCAGCAGCATGCCGGCGGCAAACAGTCCCAGCGCGAACCACGCCATGAAACGTATCCTCTGTGCATGGCTCAAGGGGGAGCCGCGCAGGAACAGCTGGCCCACGAGGGTGCCGGCCAGCACATTGGCGGCCGTCGAACCGAGCACCTGCGGCACGTTGACGATGGCGTTGATACTGGCCGGCAAGAAAGCGAGGCTGCCGGCCGTGCCGCCCATGTACAGCGCGATCAGCAGGGCCAACACGCCCATCAGCGCCGTGTCGCTGCCCCGGCACGCCAGGTACAGCAAGCTGCACAGCAGATACGCCCAGCCTATCATGCCGAGGATGCCCCACCACGACGGTTGCAGCCAGGTGCTGGAAAACTCGCTGTTCAATTCTCCCCGGAACGTTGCCAGCAGGAACAGCATGAGTGCGCCGCCCGCCGCCAGCTCCAGCTTGCCCGCGCCCTGGCGCCACAGCAGTATCATGGCCGCATAGAACAGCAGGAAATACATGGCCTGCGGCAGCAGCGCCGCCCGCGCATCGTAGCGGTAGGCGTTCGCCAGCACCACGCCAGCCAGCATCAGGCTGCCTGAGCGCCACAGCAGGCGTCCCAGCAGGGCTGGCGTGACGTGGCCGCAATGGCGCTGCAAGGCCAGCGGGATCGCCATGCCCACCATAAACAGGAAGCCGGGGAAGACCAGGTCCGGCATGGTGATGCCGTCGGCGCGCGGTCCCGCGTGTTCGAGCCAGTGGGCGATGCCGGGCATGCCGGCCAGGTAGTTGACCCAGATCATGGCGACGATCACGAAGCCGCGGAAGGCGTCCAGGCTGATCAGGCGTTCGGTGGCGGTGGCTGCGGTGGCTGGCGGCATGGAGGAGGCGAAAGAGGTCAAAAAAAAAGCGGCCCCGGCGCTGACCGGGAACCGCTCTTGCAGAAATTATTCTGGCAAGATTTACTGTGCCGCTGCTGCCGGCGCCGCCGCTGCCGTGGCAGGACGGTTCAGCCACAGGATCCAGTAGCGGGCCAGGTCGCCGACGCCATCGCCGCCCTTGACCGTATCGAGCACCTTGATCGCTTCCTCTTTCTTGCCAGCCATGGCTAAGGAGTAGCCGAGGCGCAGCTTGGCGTCGTCAGGACGCTTCAGACCGCCCTTGGCGATGCCCTTTTCGATCAGGTCGATGCCTTTGTCGAACTGGTCCATCGTCACATAGGCGTAGCCGAGGTTGATCAAGCCCGTGCCATCCTTGCTCTTCATGGCCGACGCTTCGCCGCTGGCGATGTTCTTCACGTCGTCGGCGGCAGCCTTGTTGGCCTGGTCGCGCAGTTTCTTGTGCTTGGCGGCATTCGCGCCCGTGCCCAGCACGCCCTTGGCGTAGCCGGCGTCGAGGACTTTTTTCGCTTCCGTCGGGAAGGCGTTCTGCAGGGCGATTTCCGCCATGTCGCTATAGTCTTGCGGCGGCATGGTGCCCACGGCCTTGAATTGCAGGCGCAGGATATCGAGCGCGAAACGGTCGGAATAGCCAGCCTTGCTCTGTACGCGGCCCAGCAGGTCGGTCCAGTAGTCATCCGACGGGTAGTAGCGCACCAGGTTTTCCATGGCGATCAGGTAGGTGGCCGGGTCCTTGCTTTTCGAGCCCGTGTTGGCCAGCAATTGCAGCTCTTCGATCGTCGGCGTCTTGCCCGCCTGCTGCTTGGCGGTCACGTCGGCCAGCAATTCCTGCTTGGCGCGCGCGAAGTCATTGCTGAAGTAGTAGGCGCGGATGATGTAAGGGCGCACGGTGGCCACGTCACCTGTTTCCGTTTGGTAACGGGTGAACCACTTGATGGCGTTCGGGTAATCCTTGGCGTTGTAATGGTAGTTGGCCAGCGCCTGGATGAAATCGCCCTGCACATTCTTTTCCAGCTTGCCCGATTCGATCACCGCTTCGAGTGCCGTCATGGCCATGGGCGCATTGTTGGTGGCCGAGGCCAGCGCCACGCGCAGGCGGTTCAGCACGAACGTCTCGTACGGCGTCAGGGCCGGGATGGCGGCAGCCTGGTCGATGCGGCTTTGCACGTCGGCGTAGTTTTTCGCATCCATCGACACCTTGACGACAGCCGGGTCGAGCAGCTTGAAGATTTCAGGACGCACGCTGTCGGCCGGGGCGGCTGCAGCGGCTGCAGGCTTGGTATCCTGCGCGTGCGACAGGGCTGGCAGGGCGTTCAGGCCGATGGCGGCCAGGATCAGGCTAAGACGGGCAAGACGGAATTGGGACATGGTCAATCCTTCAATCAATAACAAAAATACGCTCCGGCACTGGCTGCCGCAGCATCGCGCGGCGGCATCGCAAAGGGGCAGGGAATCTTAAAAAACGCACATTCTGCCATTCCGCCCGCATAAGGCCAAGGGCGGCGGCATGATAAACAGCGGCTATTGTCACATAAACGGCTGGGCTGGTGCGGCAAACGTGCGCGCCAGGGCTTGCCCTGCGGCATCGAACAGCAGGCAGCGCTGCGGCGGCAGGTGCAGGCGCATGGCGTCGCCCGCCTGGCGCAAGCCATCCTCGGCCGGCAGCTTGACGGCCAGCATCTCGGCCACGCCCGGCATGCTGGCGTAGACGATGGCCACGTCGCCCAGGTATTCGACGTGGCTGACGGCCGCATCGACCACGTTGTCGCCCGCATTGCCATTGCTGCGCAGGCTGACATGCTCGGCGCGCACGCCCAGGGTCAGCGGGTCGCCCGGCGCCACGGCCTCGCCGCTAGCCTCGACCTCGATTACGGCGCCGCCGGGCAGGCGCACGGCCACCGTGCCGGGACCGCTGGCGACGGCTACGCAGGCGATGAAGTTCATCTTCGGTGCGCCGAGGAAGCCGGCCACGAACAGGTTGCCGGGATTGTTGTACAGCGCGTGCGGGCTGCCCACCTGCTCGATGCGCCCGCCATTGAAGACGACGATGCGCTCGCCCAGGGTCATCGCCTCGACCTGGTCATGCGTGACATAGATCATGGTGGTCTTCAGCTCCTGGTGCAGGCGCGAGATTTCCACGCGCATCTGCACGCGCAGCGAGGCGTCCAGGTTCGACAGCGGCTCGTCGAACAGGAACACTTGCGGCTTGCGCACGATGGCGCGGCCGATGGCCACGCGCTGGCGCTGGCCGCCCGACAGGTCCTTGGGCTTGCGCTTGAGCAGAGGCGTGATCTGCAGGATGTCGGCCGCGCGTTCGACGGCGGCGCGCACGTCCGCTTTCTTGTGGCCGGCCAGGCTCAGGGCGAACGCCATGTTCTCGAACACGGTCATGTGCGGATACAGGGCGTAGCTCTGGAAGACCATGGCCAGGCCCCGCTCGGCCGGCGCGATATCGTTGGCCAGCTTGCCGCCGATGTGCAGCTCGCCGTCCGTGATGTCTTCCAGGCCGGCGATCATGCGCAGCAGGGTGGACTTGCCGCAACCGGACGGCCCCACGAAGACGACGAATTCGCCGTCGCGGATATCGAGGTCGATGCCGTGGATGACGGGGTGCTTGTCGTCGTACAGCTTGACGATATTCTTTAAAACGATATGTGCCATGAAGTGGTTCTATCCTAGCTGGCGTTGGCCGGTGCCGGCGGGGAATCGGCCTTGCTCAGGTCGGGCTGGTCGGCGGGGTCTTTCGGACCGATGCGCATGAAGCGCGACAGGATCAGGACCGGCACGGCCGACACCAGCACCCACAGGAAAAAGGTCTTGTAGCCGAGCGCCGTCTGGATGTCGCCGCTGATCATCTTGAACAGCACGAAGCCCAGCTGCATCACGCCGGTGGCGAACGCATAGTGGGCCGTCTGGTATTTGCCCACGGAGACCACCTGCATCATGAACAGGATCAGGCCGACGAAGCCGAAGCCATAGCCGAACATCTCCACGCTGAGGGCGGCCGTGATCAGCGCCAGGTCGGTCGGCATGCTGTGGCTCAGGTAATAGAACACCAGATTCGGCAGGTTCATGGCCAGGATCAGGAACAGCATGGCGCGTTTCAGTCCCAGCCAGGAAGTAAAGTAGCCGCCGCCGATGCTGCCCAGCAGGAAGGCGACGGTGCCGGCCGTGCCGTACACGGCGCCCACTTCCGTCGTCGACAGGCCCAGGCCGCCCAGTTCGCGCGCTTCGCGCAGGAACAGCGGGCCGATGGTCTGCACTTGCGCCTCGCCGGCGCGGAACAGGATGATGAAGGCGATCATGCCCCAGATGCCCGGCTTTTTCAGGAAGTCCACCAGCACGTCCCACAAGGTGCGGCTGATGCCGGCCACGCTCTTGTCGGCCACGGCCACGTTGCGCACCTGCGGCAGCGACCACAGATGGTAGGCGGCCAGCGACAGCATCATGGCGCCGATGATGAGGAAGATCACCGACCAGGCGGGCTTGACGCCGATATTTTTTTCCAGGTAGCCGGCCAGGATCACCAGGCCGCCCAGCGAGATGAACTTGCCCGCATTGAAGAAGGCGCCCTGCCAGCCCGCGTAGGCGGCCTGCTGCTTGTCGGACAGGCTGGCGATGTACAGGCCGTCGCAGACGATGTCGTGCGTCGAGGACGCCAGCGCGGCGACGAACAGCACGGCCACGCAGGCGGCGAACCACAGCGGCGTTTGCAGGGCCAGCGCGATCAGGCCCAGGCTCAGGCCGCCGAGGAACTGGAACAGCACCACCATGGCCTTCTTGCTCGACGCCAGTTCGAGGAAGGGGCTCCACAGCGACTTGAAGACCCAGGCAAAGCCGATCAGGCCCGTCCAGCGGGCGATCTGGTCGTTCGGCACGCCCAGGCTCTTGAACATCAGGCCGGCCACCAGGGCCACCGCGTAAAACGGCAGGCCCTGGGCGAAGTACAGCGTGGGAACCCAGGAAATCGGGCTGCGGGCGCCGCTGCTGCTGATGCTGTTGCTGCTCTTGTCGTTCATGGATGCTTCCTCGGGTCGTCTTGAAAGTGCGGTTTAATTCGGTGGCAAGGGCGCCGTGCTCTGGCAGCAGCGTCTGGCCTCGGCCATGACGATGCGGTCGGCCGCCTCCTGCGCATACAGTCCGGCGCCGGCCGGATAGCGTTCGGCCATGGCCGCCAGGCGCTGCAGGCGCACGCCGGCCGACTGCAGCGGCAGCGCGCCGGACGCCAGCGCGGCGCCGACGGCGTCGAGGGCGGCCGGCAGGCGCGCCGCATCGGGCAGCAGGGCCATGTCGGCGCCGGCGGCCAGCGCGCGCGCACTGACGTCGATGCCGTGCGCGTCGATGCCGGGCGTGATCAGCACCCCGCCGTAGCCCCACTGCTTGCGCAGCAGGCCGTGCATCACCGCGTGCGACAGGCTGACGGGCAGCTGCGCATCGAGGGCGGGGTAGGACACGTGCGCGCTCATCATCGAGGCCGCATGCGCGGCAGCCTGGCGGAAGGGCACGAAGTCGTGCTCCTCCAGTTGCGAGCGGGTCTTGTCGACGCTGGGCAGGGCCGCGCCGGCCGCCTGCTGCGGCAGGTACAGCCTGGCGCAGCAGGCGACGCCCTCGGACTGGCAGCCGGCCATCCAGGCCAGGGTCATGGCCGTGGCTTGCGCCGGGTCGCCGCCAAATGCGTGCGCCGCCGCCGGCGCGTCGTTGCCGGCCGCGTCCAGCTTGAGCAGGGGCGCGAAGAGCCAGTTGACGCCGAGCGCGCGCAGGCCGCGCGCCGTCGCCGCACCCGTGCCGTTGGCCAGTTCCGCATCGCCAACGGCGCTCAGGGCCATGGCGCTCGGGGGCTGGGGCAACCAGGCCGGATAGGCTGCCGTGTCGATGGCGATCAGGGCCCGCGGTCCCAGCACGCGCCGCAAGTCCGTCGTCAGGCGCGCCAGCTGCGCCTTGTCGACGATGTTGTCCGCGCGCAGGCAGACGGCGCGCAAGCCGTTCTGCTGCAGCCACTGCGCCGTGGCCGCGTCGAGCTCGCTGCCGGCGATGCCCGTCATCAGCAGCTGCCCGGCGAGCAGGCGCAGGTCGGTGGCGATGGCGGCGCTCATTTGACGGCGCCGTCCATGCCGCGCATGAAGAAGCGCTGGGTAAACAGGAATGCCAGCAGGGTCGGCACGATGGTGATCAGGGTGCCGGCCGCGATCACGCGCGTGCTGCTGCCGAAGGTGCCGCGCAAATACAGCACGCCGACCGACAGCGGGAATTCATCGGGCTTGCTCATGACGATGGACGGCCAGATGTATTCGTTCCACGATTCGACGGCCGTCAGGATGCCGACGGTGGCCAGCCACGGCGTGATCAGGGGCAGCATGATGCGGCTGAAGATGACCCATTCGGAGGCACCATCCACGCGTGCCGCGTCGATCAGGTCCTGCGGCACTTCCTCGAACGCCTGCTTGAGCAGCAAAATGGCCACGGCCGTCACCACGTTGGGCAGGATCACGCCCGTGTAGGTATCGACCAGGCTCATTTGCGTGATGGTGATGAAGTTGACGAGGAAGTTCACTTCCGACGGCAGCACCAGGGTGGCGAGGATCAGGCCGAACACGAGCTTGCGGCCGCGGAATTTCAGGCGCGCCAGCGGATACGCGGCCAATGAGCACAGCAGCAGTTTCCAGAACACGGTCAACACGGCGATCAGCACCGAGTTCTTGAAGAACGACCAGATGGGAATCGCGTTGAACACTTCGACGAAGTTCTCCAGCGATGGCGCCTTCGGCCAGAAGGTGGGCGGGAAGGCGAAGATATTGCCTTCCGTGGAGACGGCCGTCACCAGCGTCCACCAGAACGGGAAGACGCAGACGACGGCGATCGCGCACAGCACGGCATAGTGGCCCAGTATTTGCAGGCGGGTTTTCAGGGGGCGGGAACGGGTTTTCATGGTCAGTCCCCTGTCAGCGGTGCTTCGGTTTGAGGTAGCGCAGGCACAGCAGGGCGATGCCGATGCAAAATAGCGAGACGATGAAGCTGGCCGCCAGCGCGCGCGGCAGTTTCAAGTGTTTCAGGCCCTGGTCGTAGGCGTAGTACAGCGCCGTGAAGGTGGAATTCATCGGACCGCCCTGGGTCAGCACGTCGACTTCCTGGTACGCCTTCAGGGCCGCCAGCACGGACAGGATGGAGCACAGCATGATGGTCGGGCGCAGCATCGGCACGGTGATCTTCCAGAAGCGCTGCCAGCGGCTGGCGCCATCGAGCATGGCCGCTTCCTGCATGTCCGACGGGATCGACTGCAGGGCCGCCAGGTACATCACCATGTACCAGCCCAGGCCGCGCCACAGGGTGACGAACATCACGGCAAACAGGGCCAGGCTGTCGTTCGACAGCCAGCCCACGGGCGCGTTCACCAGCCTTAGCGTCATCATCACGTAGTTCAGCGCGCCCTGTTCGTGGAACATGAAGCCCCACATGATGCCGACCACGGAAACGGTGGTCACCACCGGCACGTAGAAGGCGGCGCGGAACAGGCGGATGCCGGGCAGGCGGTTGTTGACCAGCACGGCCAGCGTGATGGCGCCCACCTGCACGAAGGGCACCATCAGCAGGAACATCAGCGAATTCTTCAGGCCGGAGACGAACATCTCGTTGTTGAAAATGTAGCGGAAATTATCGAGGCCGACGAAGCGCGTCTCGCGTATCAGGCTGTAGTCGGTGAACGCCAGCACGGAGCCGTAGCCGACGGGCCAGAAGGAAAAGGCGGCCAGCAGCAGCAGGGCCGGGGCGAGGAACAGCCAGGCTTGCAGGGTGTGGCGGTGGGCGAGTTTCATGGTGTCCTTAGTGGCGCGGCAGGGTGGCCAGCTTGCGGTTCCAGATGGCGACGGCCTGGTCCAGCGCCTGCTTCACATCCTGCTTGCCCGTCACGCCCGCCTCGACGGCTTTCACCAGCGAGCGGCGCAATTCGTCGTAGTCGTCGATGCCGGCCACGTACAGGGTGCGCGAATGGTTCATCGACATGGCGCCGGCGGCCACCGCCTTTTCGGCGGCGCCCGCGTTCTGCGGCGTGGCGAGGAAGAACGGATCGGCGGCCGCCCTGACGGTGGTGGGAAAGACGCTGGCCTGGCGCGCGAAGGCCAGCTGGTTGTCGTCGTTCGTCAGGAAGCGCGCGAACTTGCCCACCGAGGGCAGCAGGCGCGCCGGCACGCCTTTCGGAATGGCGAAGTGCACCAGCCAGCCGCCGTCGGCGATACCGGTGGGCCCCAGCGGCGCCGGCGCCACGTCGGTGATGGCGTAGATGTCTTTCGCGTCGCCGCGGATGCGCTGCATGGCCGTGGGCGGCGCCAGCAGCATGCCCAGGCGCCCGCCCTTGTAGGCGTCGATGACGGCCGGGAAATTGTCTTCGGCGAACAGGCTTTCCTTCAGCAGGCCGCCCACCTTGTAGGTGTCGGCCAGCTTCTGCACCAGCGCCACGTGCTGCGGCGAATTGAAGACGGCGCGGTTGTCGGTGATGACGGCCAGGCCCTGCTGCATGAACAGGCCGTCGATCTTCGACAGCGCCGGGGCGATGCCGGCCTTACCCGTGCGCTGCGCGATCTGGCGCGCGAACGCCAGCTGCTCGTCGAGGCTGGCGGGGCCGCGCGTGAGGCCGGCCTGTTTGAAGATGGCGGTATTGAAGGCGATCACCGCGACATTGCTGTACATGGGGAAGCCGTAGGTGCGGCCCTTGAAGCGCAAGTCTGCCAGGGCGCTGGGAATGTAGCTGGCGCGCGCCTCGCCGAGCAGCGCGTCGACGGGCGTGAGCAGGCCGTCGCGCGCATATTCATCGGCCCAGGGCACGTTCAGGCTGACCAGCGCGGGCGGCGTGCCGGCCACGATGCGCGTGACCAGCTTGGTCTGGATCACGTCCCACGGGAAGTCGATCCATTCGATCTTGACGTCGGGATTCTGCGCCTCATAGCGCGCCACCACCGCATTGAAATACGGCGTGAACTTGGGCTTCATGCTGAAGGTCCAGAATTCGATTTTCTCGACAGCCCATGCCTGCGGCGCGAGCAGGCCCGCACAGGCAACAACCGCCAACAGTCTCTTGATCGTCATGTTTATCCTGGAGCGCAAGGCTCCAATGTCTATGAGTCCGCGGCGCGGGTACGTGCCCTTGCCGTCGCTTATATTCGTGCTGCTGCCGGCGGCCGCCCCGTGCCGGGGGCCGCTGCCGGGTACTGCCTGTTAGTTCGTCTTGGTGACCTTGCTCAGGTGACGCGGCGCGTCCGGGTCCATGCCGCGCGCGGCCGACAGTTTCGCCGCCATCACGTAGAAGGACTGGATGGCGACGATCGGGTCGAGATCCGGCGTGGCCGCCACGGGCAGGGTCAGGTCGCGTTCGGCGACGTCGGCCGGCGCCGCCAGCAGGACCTTGGCGCCGCGGCCGCGCATTTCCGTGGCCAGTTGCAGCAGGCCGGCTTGCGTCGGGCCGCGCGTGGCGAAAATCAGCAGCGGATAGCCGTCTTCGATCAGGGCCATCGGACCGTGCTTGATCTCGGCGCCGCTGAAGGCTTCCGCCTGCAGGGCCGAGGTTTCCTTGAATTTCAGCGCCGCTTCCAGCGCCACGGGGAAGCTGATGCCGCGTCCCACGACCATGATGTTGCGCGCCGGCGCCAGCACGTCGATGGCGGGCGACCAGTCGACGCGGGTCGCCTCGAGCAGCGCTTCGGGCAGCGCTTCCAGGCCCGCCTGCAGTTCAGGGTCGTTCTGCCATTGCGCGACCATGCGCGCGCCGGCTACCAGGCTGGTGATGAAGCTTTTCGTCGCGGCGACGCTCTGTTCCTTGCCGGCGCGCAGGGGCATGGCCCATTCGGCGGCGTGCGCCAGCGGCGACTCGATATCGTTGACCAGGGCCACGGTGGTGGCGCCGCCGTCGCGGAAGTAGCGGATCGGTTCGACCACGTCCGGGCTCTGGCCCGATTGCGAGATCGAGATGGCCAGCGTGTCGCGCGTCACCAGCGGCGACTTGTTCAGGGTTACCAGCGACATCGGCAGGGACGCGACGACGCGGCCCAGGCGCGCCATGATCAGGTAGGCGACGTAGTTGCAGGCGTGGTCGGAGCTGCCGCGCGCGATGGTCAGCGCGGTCGAGAACGAGGTGCTCCTCAATTTGCGGCCCAGTTCCGCGTAGCGTTCCGTGTCGCTGGCCAGTTGCAGGGCGACGCATTCGGCGGCGGAAATGGCTTCTTTAAGCATCATTGAGGTCACAGATTTCTCCTTCTATATACACAGCTTTGAGTTTGAGATCGCGATCGAGTACCACCAGATCGGCGTAAGTACCGGGGGCCAGCCGGCCGCGTTCTTCCAGGCCCAGGTAATCGGCGGCGTTGGTCGACACGCGCTTGGACGCGTCGGCCAGGTCCAGCCCCAGTCCCACCAGGTTGCGCAGCGCCTGGTCCAGGGTCAGGGTGCTGCCCGCCAGCGTGCCGTCGGGCAGGCGCACGCCGCCCATGCATTTCTGCACGGCGTGGCGGCCCAGCATGTATTCGCCGTCCGGCATGCCGGTGGCGGCGGTCGAATCGGTGACGCAGTACAGGCGCGGGATGGCGCGCAGGGCCACCTTGATGGCGCCTGGATGCACGTGCAGCAGGTCGGGGATCAGTTCGGCGTATTCGGCGTGCGCCAGGGCGGCGCCGACCATGCCCGGCTCGCGGTGGTGCAGGCCGCTCATGGCGTTGAACAGGTGCGTGAAGCCCACGGCGCCGTGTTCCAGCGCGGCCACGCCGTCTTCATAGGAGCCAAGCGTGTGGCCGATCTGCACGCGCACGCCGGCGTCGGCCAGCGCGCGCACCAGTTCCAGGTGGCCGGCGATTTCCGGCGCAACGGTGATGACGCGCAGCTTGGCCAGCGTTTGCAGGCGCTCGATTTCGGCCAGCGTGGCGGCGCGCGCGTAGTTCGGCTGCGCGCCGAGCTTGCCGGAATTGATGTACGGGCCTTCCAGGTGGGCGCCCAGCACGCGCGCCGTGTTCGGGCGGCGGTCCTTGGCGGCGGCGCCGATGGCCGTCAGCGCCATGTCGATGTCTTCCGGCGGCGCCGTCATGGTGGTGGCCAGCAGGCTGGTGGTGCCGTGGCGCGCATGGATGGCCGCGATGGTGTAGACGGCTTCGCCGCCTTCCATGATGTCCTTGCCGGCGCCGCCATGCACGTGCAGGTCGATGAAGCCGGGCAGGATGTAGTCGTCGCTGTTCTGCGACGGGTGGATGGAACTGCCTTCGATACTGTCCACGCGCTCGCCGAAGGCGATGGCGCCGTGGATCCAGCCGCCTGGGGTAAGGATATTGCCTTTGATAGTGCTGCTCATCTGCGCGACTCCGCTACGAATTCATAATAATCACTGCGGCAATACGAGTGGGTCAGTTCCACCGCTGCGCCGTTGTCGAGATAACTGACACGGGTGATGTGCAGCATGGCTTCACCCGTCTTGATATTGGCCAGCTTGGCCTGTTCCGCCGTGGCGTTGACGGCGCGGATATGCTGCAGCGCGCGCATCGGGATGGTGCCGCGCGACTCCAGGTAGCCGTACAGCGAATCGGTCACCTGCTGCGGGTCCGGCATGTACAGCGCGGGGATGGTGGTCGTTTCGATCGCCATCACCACTTCGTCGGCCGTGCGCAAGCGGCGCAGGCGCGCCACCGGCATGTGCGGCGACAGGCCCAGCGACAGCAGTTCCAGCGGCGCCGCCGCGCCGATGTCGCGCTGCAGCCAGCGCGAGCCGGCCGTAAACCCGCGCTGGCGCAATTCTTCGGAAAAGCTGGTCAGGCGCGACAGCGGCTGCTCCAGCTTGGGCGTGATGTAGGTACCTGAACCGCGCTTGCGCGTCAGCATGCCCCGGTCGCACAGCATGTCGATGGCCTTGCGCGCCGTGACGCGCGAGATTTCGAGGATGTCCGACAGCACGCGCTCGGAGGGCAGGGCCTGGTTGGCGCGCCAGTCGCCGCTGGCGATGCCGTCCGACAGCATGTTCGCCAGCTGCATGTAGAGCGGCGTGTCGCTGGCCGGATTGGGTTTGAAGGCCGACAGTTTGGCTAGCATGTCATTGCTCCCGCAAGTGCGTGCGTATCAGGCGCAGGCCGCCTGCGGCCGAGTCGCCCTGTGCCGGCACGACCAGTTTCAACAGTTCCGCCGGCAGGTAGGCCGACAGGGGCGCCGCCAGGCCGCCGCACAGGGCCACCGGCAAGGTGCCGGCCGGATCGAGCGCCCTGGCGATGAGGGCGATCTGCCGGCCCGCGTCGACCAGGATGCCATGGGCCACGGCATTGCTGGCCGCGTGTTCGAGCACCAGGCGCGCCAGCTGCGCGAAGGTGGTCTGGCTGGCGGCCGCCAGCCACACCTGCATGGCGTCGCGCTGGCCGCCGCAGGCGTCGATGATGGCCGTGGCGAAGGCGCTGCCGGGCACGCGGCCATCGACCACCTGCTGCGCGTGGTTGATGGCGCGCATGCCGATCCAGGCGCCGCCCGCCTCGTCGCCCGAGGGGAAGCCCCAGCCGCCCACTTCATGGCGGCTGCCGTCCGCGTGCAGCACTTCGCCCACGCTGCCGGTGCCGATGGCGACGATGGCGCCAGGCTGGCCCGCATGTGCGCCCAGCAGGGTGGTCAAGGCGTCCGATTCGAGCGCCACGGCGGCATAGCCGGGATTGTGGTCGACGAAGCTGGCGGCCCACTGCTTGTTGTGCACGCCGGCCAGGCCCAGGCCGATGGCCATGCGTTGCAAGGAGGGCTGTTCCAGGCCGGCGGCGCGGAAGGCCAGGGTGACGGCGTGCGCCACGGAGGTCCAGGCGCGGTCGATGCCCAGTCCCAGGCCGGAAGGGCCGCTTTGTCCCTGCGCCAGTTCCTGGCCGTCCAGGCGCGCCAGGCGTACACGGGTACCGCTGCCCCCGCCGTCGACGCCGATTATGTATTCGATCATGTGTATGCAGTCCGGCTTATGGTTGATGACGCCTGTCTCGTTTTTTTATTTGTCGGGCGGCGAAAAAGCTGAAGGCACTATATTGTTGCCTCGATGGCTTGTCAACAGGTATTTAAGTGGTATTAATAAATGCTGTGAGGAATGCCACAGCATGCCTGGGATGCCATTGCCAAGTCATTGTTAATACAGGATTTTTTGTGTGTTGCGAATGGTATTGAAATTGGCCTTGTTTAATGCCAATTTTCTCCCGCTGGTCTGCGTCCGGCCCGGTTATATTGCTTGCGCGCATGCTTGGCAAGGGCCGCCATCAAGAGTAGAGTCCGCCTTTTACACCTGAGTTGGAAGAGCATGATGAACGACAAGGCAGCAAAGAGCGCGTATTGGGACGACTGGCAGCAAGAGGCGCTGGCCGCTGGCGTGTCGGCGCCGCTGGCCGCGCTGGGCATGGAAATGATGCGCACGCACCGCAAGAACCGCTGGCCGAAGGATTTCCTGGGACGCGAAAGCGACGGCCCGGTGATGCTGGAGATGTGCCTGGAAGATGAGGCGGAAACGGAATTGTTCTTTATCGAGAACCTGTATCCGTACGATGCGGCGCTGATCGAAAAGACGCGCCGCCGTCTGTGCCTGCACTAAGCAAGAGACAAGCGCCTGCACTTGCCGGATCAGCCGCCTTGCGCGGCTGTTTTTACGTCAGCGGCTGGAACTTTTCGTTGCGCGTGCGCGCCTGCATGCGCAAGCCCAGCAGCCCGATGGCGACCAGCAGCAGCGAATGCGTGCTCGGTTCATACGGGGTGGGCACGCGCAGATCCGCGTGCGGCTGGAAATAGGCCAGGCGCGCGGTCAGCGCGGCCGGTATCGCCGGGTAGGCGGCGTAGCGGCCTGGCGGCGGCGCATCCGCCGCATGCGCGTTGCCAGCGGCCCATAGCGACAGGGCTGCGCCCAGCACGATCATTGTTCTCATCATATTGTGTATTTCTGCCGAGGGCTGTGCGTTGAACCTCACGGGCGCGCCGCATGCCGGCCCATGTCCTGTCCCCAGTTTGTATGCTTGCCTCCGGTGCCGCTCGTACCGCACCGAAATGATATCTTTTTATAAATTGCGTGTATTAAAACATAATAAAATGAAAATGCCTACGTCTTTTTGCAAATAAGCGCATGCAGTGCGCGCGCTTGCCGGAGCCGGTCTATTGCATGGGGGAAATGACGTGGCATTTTCATGGGGCGGTGTCATAATGGTTGCGGCATCCCCGCCCAGGCATGGAGTAGATAATGAGCAAGGCACAGGACAGCAAGAAAGAAAGCAAGAAGGAACCGGCCAAGAGCATGAAAGAGAAGAAGGAAGCCAAGAAGGTCAAGAAAGAAGAGCGCAAGCGTTAAGCATGCGCGCGCGCCGTTTGCCGTCGCGTCCATGGCGCTGGCCAGCCCTGCTGGCGGCGTGCGCCGTGCTGGCCGTTGGCGCGCCCGCGTCCCGCGTGCTGGCGCAGCAGAAACCGCCGCCGTCCACGTTCGGCCAGGTGGTGGGCAATGCCGTGCTGTGCATCGACCAGATCGACAACAAGGCTTTCTATGCGTATCTGCTGACGGCCTTCGGTCCCGCCTACAAGCATGAAGGGGGCGCCTACTGGTTCCGCACGGACGCCAGCCTGTGGGGCGCGCCCATTACCGACGTGATCGTCAGCGACGACACCAGCCCCCTCGTCTTCATGGGCGTGGTGGCGGACACGACGCCGGAAAAGCTGGAGCCGGCCATCCGCGGCGCGTCGGGCTTGCGTTTTAATAAACTCGATAATTCCGCATTTCCCGTCCGCGGCTCCGTGCCTGGCAGTAAAATCGTGTACTTCCGCAGCAAGGCAAAAGTCTATTGCGCCAAATACAAGCCATTGCCGCCCGCGCACACCCGGTGAGCGTCGCCGCTTGCCGCGCTTGCTTGCCGTACGCATATTGATCGTTCCATCCGCAGGGTCTCCATGTACACGCATTATTTCCAGCTCAAGCAGTCACCGTTTTCGATCGCTCCCGATCCCCGCTACCTGTTCATGAGCGAACGCCACCGCGAGGCGCTCGCGCACCTGCTGTACGGCGTCGGCAGCGGCGGCGGCTTCGTGCTGCTGACGGGCGAAATCGGCGCCGGCAAGACCACCGTCTGCCGCTGCTTCATGGAGCAGATCCCCGACAATTGCCAGCTCGCCTACATCTTCAATCCAAAGCTGTCCGTCGAGGAATTGCTGCACTCGATCTGCGAGGAATTCCGCATCGCCCTGGCGCCTGGCGTGTCCAGCGTGAAAGGCTATGTCGACGCCATCAATGCGCATCTGCTGGCCAGCCATGCGCAGGGCAAGAACAATGTGCTGATCATTGACGAAGCGCAAAACCTGTCCGCCGCCGTGCTCGAGCAACTGCGTCTGCTGACGAACCTGGAAACGAGCGAGCGCAAGCTGCTGCAGATCATCCTCATCGGCCAGCCGGAATTGCGCGCCATGCTGGCCCGGCCCGAGCTCGAGCAACTGGCCCAGCGCGTGATCGCCCGCTACCACCTCGGCTCGCTGACGGCCGGCGAGACGGCCAGCTATATCCACCACCGCCTGGCCGTGGCCGGCAACACGGCGCAGACGCCGTTCGCGCCGCGCCTGATGGCGCAGATCCATGCCTTGAGCCACGGCGTGCCGCGCCGCATCAACCTGCTGTGCGACCGCGCGCTGCTGGGCGCCTACGTGGAAAACCAGCCGCAAGTGACGCGCCAGATCCTGCGCCGCGCCGCCGATGAAGTGTTTGCCGAAGCGGCTGCCGGCGCGCCGGCGCGTCCGGCCGGCTTGCGCTGGCCGCAGGTGGCGGGCGGCGTGCTGGCCGGTGCGCTGGTGACGGCCGCGCTGGCCTGGCATTTCATGCCGCGCGCCGGCGTGCCCGTTCCCGCCGCCGCCGCACCGGCCGTGGCTGCAGCTCCGCCGGTTGCGTCCGCCGTGACGGTTGCATCCGCGCCCACGCCCGCGCCTGCCAGCGTGCCTGACCGCAATGCCGTGCTGCGCCAGCTGGCCGCCCTGTGGGGCGAGCACTTGCCGGCCGGCGACGCCTGTCAGGCGGGCGCCAGGGCCGGCTTGCGCTGCCTGCACAGCCGGGGCGGCATTGCCGAACTGCGCGTGCTGGACCGTCCCGCCATGCTGGCGCTGCGCGATGCCGTCGGCGTGGAGCAACTGGCGCTGCTGACCCAGCTGCGCGGCGAGACGGCAACCGTGTCGCTCGACGGCAAGCAGCAGAGCCTGCCGCTGACCCAGCTGGCGCAGCGCAGCGACGGCAGCTTCACGACGTTCTGGCGCGCCCCGCGCAACTGGCGCGACGAAGTGCCGATGGGCGCCCGCGGCGCCGACGTGGACTGGCTGGCGCAACGCCTGGCGCAATTGCACGGCTTGCCCGCGCCGGCCGCCAGCGTGCCGCTCGACACCGAGATGCAGCGCCTGCTGCGCGACTTCCAGCAAAGCCAGAACCTGAAGGCCGATGGCCTGGCGGGACCGAAAACTTTCATGCGCCTGATGCAACTGGGCGACAACTCGGAGCCGCGCCTGTCCGCCGCGGCTCCTGCCGTGGCAGCGCCTGCCGCGACGGCGATGGTGGCGGGAAAATAAGATGTCCTACATACTCGAAGCACTGAAAAAATCGCAAGCCGAGCGCCAGCTGGGCGAGTTGCCCACGATCCACGCACCGCAAGTGCAGCTGCAGGCCGCCGCGGCAGGTGTGCGTTCCCGGCGCCTGCCCGCCTGGCTGGCGCTGGGCGGCGTGATGGTGGCCGTGGCTGCCGCACTGCTGTGGTGGCGGCCGTGGCAGGCAGTCGCGCCGACACCGGCGCCAGCCGTTGCCACCGCGCCTGCGCCGCTTGCGGCGCCGCTGTCCGTCGCGGCCGCGGCGCCCGTTGCCGCCCCCGCGCCTGTGGCCGTATCCGAACCGGTGCCCGCGCCCGCCGCTGCCGCGCCGCTGCCGCGTGCTGCTGTCGTGGCCGCACCCATGGCCGAGCCGAAGCGGGAAGCGCCGGCCAGGGCCGAGGCGCCGCCTGCACCCATCGCTGCGGCAGCGCCACCTCCCGTCGCGGCGCCGGCGCCTGTGGCCACGCCAGCGCCTGCATCGGACGAGGCCGTGCCTGGCATGCGCGACTTGCCCGAGCCGATACAGCGGCAGATTCCCGCCATCGCCATCGGCGGCTATATCTACTCGAAGAATCCGGCCGACCGCTTGTTGCTGATCGACAAGGTACTGCGCCACGAGGGCGAGGAGCTGGCGCCTGGCCTGGTGCTGGAAAAGCTGCAGCCCAAGGCGGCCATCTTCAGCTTCAAGGGCTACCGCTACCGCGTACCGTATTGATCGCCACGCATTTCTTGTTGTAGATCAAACGCAGGCATCGCTGGCCGAACCCTGCCGGCCGGGGCCGGTCGAACCAGAGTCGCCGCGCCTGTGTGCGTGGCCGGGGAGTTCCGGGAGTTTCGATGAGTGCTGCTGCTGTTGATGACGGTGCTGACGGTGCTGACGATGGTGGCGTCCATCCGCTGGGAAACCTGGCGCGCATCGAACATATCGTCGTGCTGATGATGGAAAACCGTTCCTTCGACCACATGCTCGGCTACCTGAGCCTGGAAGGCGGGCGCGACGATATCGACGGCTTGCGGGCCAGCCATGCGAATGTGCACGCGGGCGTCACGTATCGCGTGCACCGCCTGCGGCGCACGGCTTTCGATGCATCGCAGGACCCGTCGCACACGGGCATGTCGGTGGCGCAGCAATTGCAGAACAATAACGGCGGCTTCGTCGACGACTATGCGCACACGCATCCGGGCGACCCCGACATCGACCTGGTGATGGGCTACTACAACGGGGCCGACCTGCCCATGTACGACTTCCTCGCGCGCCAGTTTTGCGTCTGCGACCGCTGCTATAGCTCGGTGCCGGGCGCGACCTGGCCCAACCGCCTGTATGCCGTCAGCGGCAGGGCGGCCGGCAGCAAGGACAGCAAGCGCGTGCCCCTGTATGCGAACAAATCGTTCGTGCGCCACCTCGAGCGCGCCCTCGTCAGCTGGAAGTTTTACTCGGCCTGGAAGCCGTGGAGCCTGGCCCTGACGGACGACCATTACCGTTCGTCCGAATTTTACGAACCGTTCGGCTCCAGCCAGCGCCGCTATGGCTTCATCGGCGATGCGCTGGCGGGCGCCTTGCCGGCCGTCAGCTGGATCGACCCGCATTTCTTTGCCAACGACGACCATCCGCCGGCCGACATCCGCGCCGGCCAGGCGCTGGTGGCGCAGGTGTACCAGGCGCTTGCGCACGGGCCCGCCTGGGCGCGTACCTTGCTGATCCTCAGTTACGACGAGCACGGCGGCTTCTTCGACCATGTACCGCCGCCCGTCGCCGTCGACGACGATCCCGCGTTTCGCCAGTATGGCGTGCGCGTACCCATGCTGTTGGTGTCGCCGCTGATCGCGCCCGGCAGCGTCTGCCACCAGGTGTTCGACCACACGTCCATCATCAAGACCATCCTGCAGCGCTTTTGCCGCAGCGACGCTGGCGGCTTGCCCGACATGGGCGCGCGCGTGGCGGCCGCCAGCGGCCTGGGAGAAGTGCTGGGCCTGGCGCAGGCGCGGCCGCCGCCCGCCGTGCCGGCCACGGTGCTGGCGCAGCGCGCGCAATGGGAAGACGACGTGCGGCGGCAGGATTTCGCCGCGCCCGCACCGGCAGGCCGGCCCGCGGCGAATGGGGCGGGAGGCGCGGCTTCTGCCGGCCCCGCCGGTTCCGCCGCGCCGCTCCTGTCCGATACGGAGGCGGGGGCGATTGCTGTCCATCGGCAATTGGCGCGCACGGCCAGGAATGCGCTGGCGGCGCATGGCAAGCCGGCGACGCAGGCGGCGGGCCGGCGCAGGCGGCAGGGCGCCGATGGCGGCACGCCGCAGGGGGCATCGTTTGGCAAGCAGGGTGGCGGGCGGCGCGGCTAGGCGCGGCCCGCGCCGGCACGGGGCCGGTGACGGGGCTGGCGCCTGAACGGGGAGGAAGAAGAGCTGATTGATTGAGTAATTGACTGAGTAATTGATTGGGCAATACGGCTTTGCTTGACCTGTGCGATGCCTGGCGCCGATGCCGGACCATCGCGCCGGTGGCGCTGCGTATAATGAGCCATACTCAATCAAGGACACCCCCATGCACGATGCGATGCCCGCGCACCCGGTACTCGGTGTGATCGGCCGTTCCGGTAGCGGCAAGACGACCCTGCTGGAATTTGTGGTGAAGGAAATGGCGGCGCGCGGCTTGCGCGTCAATCTGGTCAAGCACAGCCACCACGACCTGGCGCTGGAACCGCCGCAAAAGGACAGCGCCCGCCTGCGCATGGCGGGCGCGGCGGAAGTGCTGGTGGCGTCGCCATACCGCTTTGCCATCGTGCATGAGTTGCGCGGCGCGCCTGAGCCGAGCCTGGCGCAGCAGCTGGCCCGCATGGGACCGGCAGACCTGACCCTGGTGGAAGGCTTCAAGACGGACCCGATCGCCAAGCTGGAGATATTCCGCCCGGAAGTGGGGCAGGCGCCCCTGTATCCGCATGACACGCATGTGATCGCCGTGGCGTCGGACAGCCCCGCGCCGGCCGACTTGCGCGCCGGCGTGCAGTGGCTGGACTTGAATGCGCGCGAACTGGTGCTCGCGTGGATATTGCAGCGGCTGCAAAAATAAGGTTCACGATCAGCTAAAGGTTTCCCATCGCTATCCGTTAATACTGGTAGAACCTCATTGGAGAAACGTATGGACGTCGGAAGCATTGCTCAACTGTCAACCACGATGGCGGAGACCGGTACGCGCCAAGCCGTCGGCCTGACTGTCCTGAAAAAAGCCCAGGATATTCAAAGCTCGACCGCGACTGCCTTGCTGCAAGCCTTGCCGCCAGTGCAATCGGCAGCGAACTTGCCAGCGCACCTCGGTAACCGCATCAATACGACGGCCTGAGCGTCGTCCCGGCGCCATCGCGGCGCCCGTCATGCCCACGCTACCGTTGCCGACGGTGGCGCGTGGGCGTTGTCATGTGTTTTTTTGATGTAAACACCATCCTTCCTTGTTTTTCCTCCCTGCTGGCCTCATCTTCCATTGATAAAATTGCCATTGTTCGCCATGGCGCGGCCGATTCAGTAAAATGACGTGCATAGCCTCCGCGTTGCCGATTGCGCAGCCTGGGGCGTGTCCTGACTTTTCGATTACTTTGACCCACGCAAGAGGATTCTCCATGAATACACGTCAAGCCCTCATCGCCGCCGCCCTGGCAGGCATCTGCGCCGGCACCACCGCCAGCGTGGCCGCGCATGATGCGCCCGCCACCAGTGGCGACAAGGAAAAATGCTACGGCGTGGCAAAGGCGGGGCAGAATGACTGCGCCTCTTCCGATGGCGCGCACTCGTGCGCAGGCCAGGCCCCGGCCGATAACCTGCCCACGGAATGGGCCTATGTTGCCAAGGGCACGTGCGAACAGGCGGGCGGCTCGATGAAGCCGATCAAGGCAGTGAAGCCGGCCGCGCCCGCCGAGCAGTCATAAGTTTTCCAGGCAGCAGCGCGATGACGCAGCCCGCCCATGCGCTTGCCGGCGTGGGCGTCGGCTTGCGCGCTGCCCACTACCGCGACTTCCTCGAGCGCCGGCCCCGCGTCGGCTGGCTGGAAGTGCATACCGAAAATTATCTGCAGCCGTCGGGTTGGGATAGTCATGTGCTGCATGCCTTGCGCCAGGACTACGCCGTCAGCCTGCATGGCGTGGGCCTGGGCCTCGGTTCGGCGCGCGGCTTTTCTGAAGCGCATCTGCAGCGCGTGCGTGCCGTGGTGGAACGCATCGAGCCGGCCCTCGTGTCGGAACACCTGTGCTGGGGCGCCGTGGCGCAGCAGCAACTCAATGACCTGCTGCCGCTGGCCTTGAACAAGGCGGCCCTGGACTTGCTGTGCGAGCGGGTAGGGCGCGTGCAGGATGTGCTGAAAAGGCCGATCCTGCTGGAGAATGTCTCGACGTATGTGCGTTTTCGCGACGATGCCATGAGCGAGGCGCAATTCCTGGCCGCACTGGCGCGCCGCACTGGCTGCGGCTTGCTGCTCGATATCAATAACCTGTATGTGAACCAGTGCAACCACGGCGAAAATGCCTTGATGGCCATGCAGGCGATCGCGCCGGGCAGCGTGGGCGAGCTGCATCTGGCCGGCCACCTGGTGACGCCGCAAGCCGTGATCGACCACCATGGCGCGCCCGTTGCCGGGCCGGTCTGGGATTTGTATGCGGCCGCCTTGCTGCGCTTCGGCGCCGTGCCGACCTTGATCGAATGGGACACGGACCTGCCCGCGCTCGAAGTCCTGCTGGGCGAGGCGGCCAAGGCCGAAGCCATGCTGGCGCGGCAGCGGCCGCCGGCGCCATGGCAAGGACAGGCGCCGGCGTCACCGCTGGCGCCCGTTTCGCCGGACGCGCTGGCCGGCAGCCAGCAAGCGTTTGCCGCGGCCCTGTTCGATGCGGCGCGCAGTCCGGCCATATTGCAGCAATGCCAGGGCGAGGCAGCGGCAGGGCGTTTGGCCTTGTACCGTGGCAATCTCACTACCACCTGGCGCCGCGCCCTGGGTCATGCATATCCCGTCGTGCTGGCGCTGGTGGGCGACGAGTTCTTTGGCGGCCTGGCGCGCGCCTATGGCAGGCAACATCCATCCGACAGTCCCGATCTGCACCAGTTTGGCGCCCGTTTCGCGGACTTCCTTGCCAGCTTCCCCCATGTGGCCCACTTGCCTTACCTGCCGGACATGGCGCGCCTCGAGTGGGCGCTGCACCTGGCCCATTACGCGCCGGACGCGCAGGGCGTGCCGGCGCAGGCGCTGGCGGACCTGGGGCCGGAACAGCTGGAGTCGCGCCGTTTTGCCCTGCATCCGGCCTGCACCTTGCTGGCATCGCGCTGGCAAGTGCCGGCCCTGTGGCAGGCGCATCAGGCAGGAGAGGGGGAAGGCGTGTTCCCGCAGGAAATGCAGATGGCCAGCCATGCGCTCGTCTGCCGTCCACGCTGGAAGGCGCAGGTGCTGGCGCTGGATGGGGCCGCGCATGCGGCCTTGTTGGTATTGCAGCAGGGGCAGACGTTCGGCGCCGCGCTCGACGCCGCCTTCGAACTGGACGAGGCGTTCGACCTGGGCGCGCAGCTGCGTCTGTGGCTGGCGCATGCGGTGCTGACGGACATGGCGCCCGCCTGGCGCTGATTAATCGAAGGCGCGCAGCAGGCGCGCTTCGCCCGTCTGGTCACGGTACAGGGCGTTCGCGGCCAGGGTGGCATCCATCATGCGCGTCACTTGCTCTTCCTCGAAACGGGCAAGTTCGGCAGTGGCAGCCACGAGAGCCAATTCCAGCTTGGCGCGCGCGTTCTGGTACAGGCTGCTTGTATATTTGTCTGTATTGCGCAGCAATTCTTCCGCGTTCTCGATGACCTGGCGCAAGTCGCCGATCAGGCGTTCCTGGCTGCGCGTGCCTTGTTCGGGATGGTCCATGGCGCTCCCCTTCCGCAATCGATAAAGATATGGCAATAGCGAAGTTGCAGCTTGATATAGGCAGCCGGGCAGGCGTAGGCAGGAAGCATGGGGCCGCTCGCGCGCCCCATGCCGGGATCAGGCAGGGCCGACGACCGTGATGCGGATATCGCCCACGCTGACGACCTGGCCGCTGCGGATCTTGGCAGTCTTGCGCAATTCCTTCTTGCCATCGACCTTCACCACGCCGCTATCGACCATGACCTTGCCTGCGCCACCGCTGTCGCACAGGCCGACCAGCTTGAGCAGCTGGTTCAGCTCGACGAACTCGGATGTTAAATCAAAGCTTACTTTTTGCATTGTATCCCTTATTGCAATGATGTGTTTTAAACACTTGATGACAACCTCAACTAATCCATAGTTTACCTGAAGCCGTCAGCAATGCAGGGCTGGGCCTCAGCTTTTGTTGGGGCGCGTCATGGCCAAGGGCACGATCCACTCGCTGAATTGCTCCTCGGTCACGAAACCGAGGGCCAGCGCCGCTTCCTTCAAGGTCGTGCCTTCATGCTGGGCCTGTTTAGCGATTTGCGCCGCCTTGTCGTAGCCGATGTGCGGCGCCAGCGCCGTGACCAGCATCAATGAACGCTCCATCAGCTCGGCGATGCGCTCGCGGTTCGGCGCGATGCCGTGCGCGCAATGCTCGTCGAAGCTGCGCATGCCGTCGCCCAGCAGGCGCGCGCTTTGCAGGAAGTTGTGCGCGATCAAGGGCTTGAAGACATTCAGCTCGAAATTGCCCGAGGCGCCGCCCACCGTGATGGCGACGTCGTTGCCGAACACCTGGCAGCACAGCATGGTGAGCGCCTCGCACTGGGTCGGGTTGACCTTGCCCGGCATGATGGAGCTGCCCGGCTCGTTTTCGGGTATCGTGATCTCGCCCAGGCCCGAGCGGGGGCCGGAGGCCATCCAGCGCACATCGTTGGCGATCTTCATCAGGGCCGTGGCCAGGGTTTTCAGCGCGCCATGGGCGGCGACCAGGGCATCGTGGGCGGCCAGCGCGGCAAACTTGTTGTCGGCCGTGGCAAACGGCTGGCCCGTCAAGCGCGCCAGTTCCGCGGCGATGCGGCCGGCAAATTCCACGTGGGCATTCAAGCCCGTGCCCACGGCCGTGCCGCCGGCGGCCAGCTGCAGCAGCGGCGGCAGCGAGGCCGTGATGATGTGTTCGGCAAAGTCCAGCTGCGCCACATAGCCCGAGAATTCCTGTCCCAGGGTTAACGGCGTCGCATCCTGCAAATGGGTGCGGCCGATCTTGACGATGTCGGCAAATTCCGTCGCCTTGGCGTCCAGCGTGGCGCGCAGCTGGCGCAGCGGCGGCAAGACGGTGTGGGCGACGGCCAGCGCGGCGGCCACATGGATGGCGGTGGGGAAGATGTCGTTCGAGGACTGGCCCAGGTTGACGTCGTCATTCGGGTGCAGCAGGCGCTCGGCGCCGCGCAAGCCGCCGATCAGCTCGGAGCCGCGGTTGGCCAGCACTTCATTCATGTTCATATTGCTTTGCGTGCCAGACCCTGTCTGCCAGACGGCCAGCGGGAACTCGGCGTCATGCTTGCCGGCCAGCACTTCATCGGCCGCCTGCGTGATGGCGACGGCTTTCTTGCCGTCCAATAGCCCCAAGTCCAGGTTGACGTGGGCGGCCGCGCGCTTGACGGTGGCCAGGGCGGCGATCAGTTCGGGCGGCATCTTTTCCGTGGAGATATGGAAGTGTTCGAGCGAGCGCTGCGTTTGCGCTCCCCAAAGCCGGTCGGCGGGTACGTCGATCGGGCCGAAACTGTCGCGTTCGATTCTGCTACTCATGGCATCCCTTTCATCGATGGAGGTGGATCGAGTGTACTCCAGATGCCAAAAAGGCACAGGATGATGCTGTATTGCATCATTTTGCTCGCGCCCGTCTATATTTTTGCGATTTCCTGCCGTTAAAGATGGGCGAGTTCCGTTTATTTATCCTGTTATTCCTGTTATCAAAGCGATCAGTCCATGCAAAGCAGCATCCTTCCCCGTTGGTCCCTGATCGCATGCGCTGCCGCCAGCCTGGTCTTGCCGCCTGTCATGGCGGCCGAACTGGGCGAGATGGCGGTGCTGTCGCACGTGGGCCAGCCGCTGCTGGCCGAGATCGAACTGACGGCACTGGCGCCCGATGAAGCGCAGGGCGTGGCCGTGCGCCTGGCCTCGCCTGATGTGTACCGGGGCGGCGGCATCGGCATGGATGCTGCCCTGCAGGGTTTGACCATCAATCCCTTCGAGCGGGGCGGGCGCCGCTATGTGCGCGTCACTACAGCGAAGGCGATCCAGGCCGGGCATCTGCACCTGTATCTGTTGCTGGGCAATGGCGGCGGCGCCATCGTGCGCCTGGCAACGCTGTGGCTGACGCCGGCGCCGCCCGTCGCCAGCGCGCCGGCCAGGATGGCCGCGCCGCCGGAAGCCATGCCGGCGGCGCCCATGCCGCTGCCGCGTGCCATGCCGGGCACGCCGCCCGATGCCGCCGCGCTGGCGGCGCGCGCGCGTGCCGAAGGCATGCTGCGTCCCACCACGGTCTTCGTTGCGCCGCCCGCCGCACCGAGGAAAGCGGTGGAGGCGCCAGCCGTGCGCGCCGCTGCTGCCGTGCGGCCGCCGCCGTTGCGCCATCCTGTCGCGCCCGTGGCCGCCTGCGCGCCGCAGGCCGATGCGGGGCGGACCGAAGCGTGCGTGGCGCTGGACGAGAAGAATACGGCCCTCAATGCCAGGCTGGGCGAGCTCGAGGGCAAGATCGGCGCGCTGCAGCAGGCGCTGGCCCAGCCTGGTGTCGCCGTAGCGGCCGCTGCTCCCGCCGCGCCTGTTGTTGCGCACGCCAAGCCCAAACCGCTGGCGGCGCCCGTGGCCGAGAAGCAGGCGGGTGGCCATGGCTTGCTGTGGCTGGGCCTGGGGACGCTGGCCTTCCTGCTGCTGACGGCCGTCATCGTGTATGTCGTGCGCAAGCGCAAGCAAGCGGCGGGGCCGGGGATGCCATCGAAATACTGGGTCTTGCTGCGCAAGCCATTCGGCCGCAAGAAGGCGGCGCCCGTCCTGACGGAGGCCGTGGATGAGGCGCAGGCGGCCGAGCCGGAGCCGGAACCATTTTCCCGCTAGGCGCCACGCCGGATTGCCCCGAATGGCACGCTCAAACTTGATATAAAAAAAGATATTTAAAAAAGACATGCAAACGCATGCCAATCGCGTTGCTTATTTTTCAAAGATGGCGATATAATTAATTCAGTGGACTTGCTCTACGACAAAACAGTCCCAGCCTGGCGCAGCCACCAACGATAGTGTGGCGCGACAAACAGGTGTAGCGTTGCATAAACGCCTGGGCCTGGAAGCGGTCTGCGATGCCAACGATGTGCTCGCGGACGCCGGATGCAACCGGCAGCGAGGCGACGCCAGGAGATACCTGGGGTTCGCCTTCCATATTCCCCTCCCCTGTATTTCCCCCGCCTTGGCGCGGCCGCGACAGTAGCGCGGCGCGCCAGCGACCATGTCGCCCATGCGTACGGACGTAAAAAAAGCACCCGCAGGTGCTTTTTCGATATCGGGATGTCGCTCCTGCCTTACATGTGCGCGCGCGATGCCGGCATCACGCTGGCCAGCTGCGTCATCCATGGTTCCGTGATGGTGCGGATTTCGCGGTCGTTGGCCAGGATTTGCTTCAGCAAGTCGATCTTGCGCATGCGCGAAGTGCCGGCGAGGGCGGGCACGCCGCCCGTCATGGCCGTGCTGGCTGCGCTGGCGCACTGGTTTTCCAGGGTATTCAAGCCATCCCAGTCGCTCGAACGTGCGGCCACGACCATTTGATTGGTCAGACCTGCAATATTTTCATACATCGAGAGAACGTCGTTGGAGGTCATGAGCACACCCGTAACTAGTGAATGGATTACCGCTTGTCTAGATTAACGGCGGCCTGAACGGGAACTTGAGGGTTTTTTTGAAAAAAAGTGAAAATAATTTCCAAAGAGGGCAGGGGGGAGGCCGCCATCGCCCGCCAGGCCGCATGCCTGCTGGCGTCGCGGTGACAGGGCAGGGTGTTCTGGCGCGTCGAAACGCGTTATGATTTTGCACACTACTGTCGTCACTTTGCCTGAAAGGATCACCATGCGCGTTGTCACTGCTGCCGTTCCCTCTTTTCCCGGTTCCTGGCGCAAGCGCGCCATGGCGCTGGCCCTGTCCGGCATGGCCCTGGCTGGCGGCGCCGTCCACGCGCATGGACAGGAGGCGGCCGCCAGTCCCGCCGCTGCGAAGGCGGCGCCCACGGCCGTCTTGCCCGGCGACGACTTTTATGACTACGTCAATGGCGACTGGATGCGCGCCACGGCCATTCCGGACGACCGCGCCAGCTGGGGCTCGTTCGCCATCCTCGCCGATGAAACCAACCAGCGCATCATCGCCCTCGTCGAAGGCTTGCAGGCACGCCAGGGCGGCAGCGCGGAAGCGCGCCAGGTCAGCGATTTCTACCGCTCCTATATGGACGAGGCCGCCATCGAGGCGAAAGGCTGGGCGCCGCTCAAGCCGCTGCTGAAAAAGATCGACGCCGTGCGCGACCAGGCGGGCCTGGCGCGGGCGCTGGGCGAGAGCTTGCGTGCCGATGTCGACCCGCTCAATTCCACCAATTTTTATACGGAAAACCTGTTCGGCCTGTGGGTGGCGCAAGACTTGAACGACCCGACGCGCAACGTGGCTTACCTGCTGCAAGGGGGCCTGGGCATGCCCGACCGCGCCTATTATGCGACCGACAGCGCGCGCATGCAGGGCTTGCGCGGCAGCTACCAGGCGCATATCGCCGCCATGCTGCAACTGGCAGGCTACGGCGATGCGCAGGGTCGCGCGGCGCGCGTGTTTGCGCTGGAACAACAAATTGCCGCGAGTCACGCCAGCCGCGAAGAGTCGGCCGACGTTGCCAAGGGCAACAATGCCTGGCGCGCCGGGGATTTCGCCAGCAAGGCGCCGGGACTGGACTGGAAAGCCTTCTTCCAGGCGGCCGGCCTGGGGGCGCAGAAGGACTTCATCGTCTGGCACCCTTCGGCCATGACGGGCAGCGCCGCGCTGGTGGCGAGCGTGCCGCTGGCCACTTGGAAGGACTTCCTTGCCTTCCACGCGATCAACCACTTTGGCGCGACCTTGCCCAAGGCCGCCGCCGACCAGCGTTTCGCCTTTTATGGCAGTGCGCTGAGCGGCACGCCGCAGCAGTCGCCGCGCAGCAAGCGCGCGCTGGCCGCGACGAACGGCGCCCTCAGCGACGCCGTCGGCAAGCTGTACGTGGAGCGCTATTTCCCGCCCGAATCGAAGGCGCGCGTGCAAGACATGGTGGCCAATATCGTCGCCGCCTTCTCGCGCCGCATCGACAAGCTGGACTGGATGGCGCCGGAAACCAGGGCGCAGGCGCAGGAAAAGCTCAAGACCCTGTATGTGGGCGTCGGCTACCCGGAGCGCTGGGCCAGCTATGCGGGCTTGCGCGTCGTGCGCGGCGATGCGCTGGGCAATGCGCAGCGCGCGGAACAGTTCCATTACCAGCAGCAATTGGCCAAGCTGGGCCAGCCCGTCGACCGCAAGGCCTGGGCCATGCCGGCGCAGCTGGTCAATGCCGTCAACCTGCCGCTGCAAAATGCGCTGAACTTCCCGGCCGCCATCCTGCAGCCGCCGTTCTTCGATCCGCAGGCGTCCGATGCGGCCAACTACGGCGGCATCGGCGCCACCATCGGCCACGAGATCAGCCACAGCTTCGACGACCAGGGCGCGCAGTTCGATGCCCAGGGCAAGTTGCGCGACTGGTGGACGCCGGCCGACCTCGCGCATTTCAAGACGGCTGCCGGACAGCTGGCGGCGCAGTTCTCGGCTTACCGGCCATTTCCCGACCTGGCCGTGAATGGCCAGCTGACCCTCAGCGAAAACCTGGCCGACCTAGCCGGCGTGGCGGCCGCCTATGACGCGTTCACCCTGTCGCAGCAGGGCAAGGCGGCGCAGCCGGGAGCGGAACGGGCGTTCTTCACGGGCTATGGCGTCAGCTGGCGCAGCAAGGCGCGCGAGGCGGCGGCGCGCCAGCAAATCCTCACCGATGGCCACGCGCCGGCGCAATACCGCGCCGCCACCGTGCGCA
Source organism: Janthinobacterium sp. SUN118 (assembly GCF_030397695.1). Lineage (NCBI taxonomy): Bacteria > Pseudomonadati > Pseudomonadota > Betaproteobacteria > Burkholderiales > Oxalobacteraceae > Janthinobacterium > Janthinobacterium sp. SUN118. Next base: position 353,062 of record NZ_JAPUBV010000003.1, read on the forward strand.
ACCTCGACGCCTGGTATCCGGTCTTCGACGTGCAGCCGGGGCAGCAGCTGTACCTGGCGCCCGAGCAGCGCGTGCGCGTCTGGTAAGTGGGCTGGCGCTGCCGGCCGGCGAAGCGGCCGGCAGCGTAAAATGCGCCCATCGATGACAGGAGCGCCATGAAGCCGACCCCGCAAGAGCAGCCAGACCCTATTCACGCCATCACCGGCCGTACCCTGGCCCATTACGACGCCAGCGCCGAGCAGTTTTTCGAAGGCACGCGCGACCACGACGTCAGCCAGAACATCCATGCGCTGCTGGACGCCATCGGCCAGCCCGCGCCTCTGGCGATTCTCGACCTCGGCTGCGGCCCTGGCCGAGACCTGAAGGCGTTCACGGCCCTGGGGCACCATGCCACGGGCGTCGATGGCTGCCCCCGCTTCGTCGAGATGGCGCGCGCCTACAGCGGCTGCACCGTGTGGCAGCAGGATTTCGTCGACCTCGACCTGCCGGCCGCGCACTTCGACGGCGTGTTCGCCAATGCCGTGCTGTTCCACGTGCCCAGCGCCGCCTTGCCTGGCGTGCTGCGCGCCCTGCATGCGTGCCTGAAACCGGGGGGCGTGCTGTTCAGCTCGAATCCGCGCGGGCAAAACCAGGAGGGCTGGAATGGCGCCCGCTATGGCAGCTACCATGACGAAGAGGCGTGGGCAGCGTATGTGCAGGCGGCCGGTTTCAGCCTGGTCGAGCAGTACTACCGTCCGCCGGGCTTGCCGCGCGCGCAGCAGCCGTGGCTGGCCACCGTGTGGCGCAAAGCGGACTGATTTCGCTCAATTGACTGATTTTGGGCATGTGTTAGGAACCGTACATAGTTTTTGCAACCTCGAGGGTAGTATGGACACATCGACACGCAGCAAGCAGCGCAAGCCGCTTCCAGCAGCGTGTGAGCCGCAGTACCGGCGCCTCGGGCGCCGGACCACAGAGGTACCAACTACAGTGAGGATCCATCATGAACAAAGATCAAGTCGAAGGTAAACTGAAGGAAGTCGGCGGTAAAATCCAGGAAGCCGCTGGCAAGGTCGTCGGCAGCGAAGAACAGCAAGCCAAGGGCCTGGCAAACCAGGTCGAAGGCAAAGTGCAGAAGAAGGTGGGCGATGTGAAAGAGGCGGTGGAAACCGTCACGCGCAAACCGTAATCTGTCGCACGTATAAAAAAACCGCCGCCTGTCGCGAGACAGGCGGCGGTTTTTATTTGCTGCGGCTGAAACCTATTGCGCCGGATTGGCCAGGTTTTGCTTGAAGAAGGTTTCGATCTTCTTGTACACGTGGCGCTGGCCGGCGCGCGACGAGATGCCGTGCTTGGCGCCCGGATACGTCATCAGGTCGAACTGCACGCCGCGGTTCACCAGCGCGTCGATCAGGCGCGTGCTGTTCGAGAACAGCACGTTGTCGTCGGCCATGCCGTGTACCAGCAGCAGCGGCGACTTCAGGCCATCGAGGTGGGCAAACACGGTGCTCTTCTTGTAGCCATCCACGTTTTCCTTCGGCATGCCGAGGAATTGTTCCGTGTAGTGGGTGTCATACAGGGCCCAGTCGGTGACGGGCGCCACCGAGACGCCCATGGCGATCTTGTCGGAGGCGGCCGACAGCAGGCGCAGGGTCATGAAACCGCCATAGCTCCAGCCGAACACGCCGATGCGTTTCGGGTCGACGAAGCTTTGCTTGCCCAGCCAGTCGATGCCGACCAGCTGGTCCGCCACTTCCGCTTCGCCCAGGTTGTGATAAATGGCGTCCGTGAACGCGCGTTCGCGGCGCGACGAGCCGCGGTTATCGAGACGGAAGACGACAAAGCCCTGCTGCGCCATGTACTGGTCGAAGTTGTTGCCCCAGCGGCGCGCCACGTGCTGCGAGTGCGGGCCGCCATACGTCGACAGGAAGACCGGGTAGCGTTTCGTGGCGTCGAAGTTCGATGGCTTGAGCAGCGAGTAGTACAGGGTCTGGCCATCGTTGGCTTTCAGGGTGCCGTATTCGGTCGGCAGGTGGTCGGCCTTGTATTTCGCGTACGGGTGGCTGGCGTTGAGCGCATTTTCTTCCAGCCAGCCCACCATGGCGCCGTCCGGGCGGCGGATGCTCACCTGCGGCGGCGTGGCCGGATCGGAATAGGTGTCGACGAAGACTTCGCCATTGTGCGAGAACTTCGTGTCGTGCCAGCCGTCCGCTTTCGTCACGCGCTGCGGCTTGTCGGCCGTGCTGCCGTCCAGGGCCAGCGCGTAGGTCTGCTTGTCGATCACCGCGTCGCGGTTCGACGACACATAGACTTTGCCGGTTTTTTCATTCACGGCCAGCACGCTGTCGATGCCCCATTCGCCCGAGGTGACCGGGTGCAGCAGCTTGCCGCTCATGTCGTACAGGTACAGGTGATTGCGGCCCGTGCGCTCGGACGACCACAGGAATTTGCCGTTGTCCAGGAAGTGCAGGTCGTCATGGATGCTGACCCAGGTCTTCGCCGTTTCCGTCAGCAGGGTGCGCTGCGCCAGGGTGGCCGCGTCGACGGCGACCAGGTCCAGCGTCTTCTGGTCGCGCGACTGGCGCTGGTATACGAGCGACTTGCTGTCCGCGCTCCAGTCGGCGCGCACCAGGTAGATGTCCGGGTTCGTGCCCAGATTCACCTGGCGCTGCACGCCCGTTTCCGGCGAGACGATCAGCAGCTGCACCAGCACGTTCGGGTCGCCGGCGGCAGGGTAGCGCTGCTCGACGACGTCGGTGCGGTCGGCGAAGATTTCGAAGCGGCGCACCACGGGCACGGGCGCTTCGTCATAGCGTTTGTAGGCGATGGCGGAATCGTCGGGGGCCCAGTAGTAGCCGGTGCGCTGGCCCATTTCTTCCTGCGCCACGAATTCGGCTTCGCCATTGCGGATCGTGCCCTTGCCGTCGGTCGTCAGCTGGCGTTCCTTGCCGGACTTCAGGTCGATGACATAGATGTTCTGGTCGCGCACGAACGACACATAGCGGCCTTTCGGCGAGATTTTGGGGTCGAGCACATTGCCCTTGGCGACCAGGCGCGCTTTCTCGGGATGGGCCGCGTCGACCAGGTACAGATTGCCTGCCAGCGGCACCAGCAGCTGCTTGCCATCGGGCGACCAGCTGTAGCTGAGAATGCCGTTCAGGCTGGCCGTGCGTTCGCGCTCGCGGCGCGCCTGCTCTTCGGGCGAGATGGTTTCATTCGGCACCAGCGCCTTGGAATCGACCAGGCGGTGCGTGCTCTTGTCTTTCAGCTTGAATTCCCACAGGTCGAGCTGGAACTGGTTGTCTGCGCGGCCGCGCAGGAACGTGACGCGCTCGCCGTCGGGCGAGACCTTCAGGTTGCGCACGCCGGGGCCGGCCAGCGCCGGGTCGGCGTGGATGCGTTCCAGGGTCAGCTTGTCTGCCGATGCGGGAACGCTGGCCATCGCGGCCAGAAAACAAAGAATAAAACGCATGGATGTCTCGGTAGTTGGAGGAATGAATGGCACTGCATGCAAACAGGCGCGCGTGAGCGTTGCCTAAGCGTAAGACGATACCAGAGCGTGCCTGTTTATGCGATAGCACTGGCCACGGAATATGGGCGTGCTGGCCGTATTTCCTTCGCTGGAAATATCCGATAGCCGCCCATTCGATGGCGCTTTGCCTGGTTCAGGCCAATATCGACCCTGCGACCACGGTCAGGCAGGCGCCGCCTATCCACGCCTGGCCATCGCGGAAACGGACGGACACGCGGCCGTCGCGTTGCAGGCAGGTGCCCTGGCGCACGGTGTAGTCGGCGCCTGCCAGCAGCTGCGCGATGCAGGCGTTGGCGCTGCCCGTGACGGGGTCTTCCACCAGCGCGCCGTGTTCGCTGAGCAGCGCGCGCACTTCGTAATCGGCCGCTCCGCCCGCGTCGTGCGGGCCGTACAGCGCCAGGCCGTCGGCCCGGGAGGCGGCCAGCAATGCCGTCAGTGCCGTGATGTCGGCGCGTACGGCCAGGCAGGCGGCGGCGCTGGCCAGCGGCACGCACAGCCAGCGGATGCCCATCTCGGCGACGCAGCCGGAAGGAGCCGGGGCGCCGTCCAGCGCCGCCTGCAGTAGCGGCAGCAGCGTGGGGTCGAGCGCGCGCATGGCGCATGGCGGTGCCTGGAACGCCAGCACGCCGCCGGCGCCGCGCTCCACCTGCACCAGGCCGACGCCGCATTCCTGCACGATGCGCGCGCCCTTGGGCTGCAGGCCCGCATCGAGCAGGGCGTGCGCCGTGCCCAGGGTCGGATGGCCGGCGAACGGGAACTCCGTCTCGGGCGAAAAGATCCGCACGCGGTAATCGGCGGCGGGATCGCGCGGCGCCAGCACGAAGGTGGTTTCCGACAGGCCCGTCCAGCGCGCGATGGCCTGCATCTGCGCGTCGTCCAGGCCATTCGCGTCGAGCACCACCGCCAGCGGATTGCCCATGAACGGCACGCTGCTGAAGACATCGACTTGCCTGAAGGGGCGTTGTTGCGGCATGGCGGCTTCCTCGTCGGGGTGTCAGGCTTCGCGCAGGCGGCGCAGCGACAGGCGGTTCAAGTACCAGGTCAGCAGCACGGCGGCCACCGTCAGGCCCGTGACGAGGCCGATCCAGAAGCCGGCGGCGGCCATCGGCTCGGCCGGCGACCAGATGAAGCCGGCCGGCGCCAGTCCCAGCACGTAGCCGATCGGCAGCGAGAAGCCCCAGAAGGCCAGCAGCTGGATCAGCATCGGCTGGCGCGTCACCTTGTAGCCGCGGATCGCGCACGAGGTGGCCACCTGCGTGGCGTCGGACAGCTGGAACAGGGCGGCGAACAGCAGCAGCTGCGCGCACAGCGCCTGCACCTGCGGGTCGGACGTGTAGGCTTGCGCGATCTGGTGGCGGAAGATGGTGATGACCGATGCCGAAACGATGGCCGCCGTCAGCGACATGGCCACGCCCACCCACGAAATGAAGCGGGCCTTGCGCAGATTGGCTTCGCCCACGGCGTGGCCCACGCGCGTCACCAGCGCGATGCCGAAGGTGAGCGGCACCATGAAGACGACGGACGAGAAATTGAGGGCGATCTGGTGCGCCGACACCTGGATCACGCCGAAGCGCGCCACCAGCAGGCTGATGACGCCAAACGCGCTCACCTCGGCAAAGTAGGTCACGCCGATGGGCAGGCCCAGGCGCAGCATGGGACCGATCGACGACAGCTGCGGCCATTCCCAGTGCGTGAACGGATACGTGGCGCGGTAGGCGGGCGCGATCTTGATCCAGGCCAGCATGGCCAGCAGCATCATCCACACGCAGCACGTGGTGGCCACTGCGCAGCCGACGCCGCCCATCTTCGGCATGCCCCAGTGGCCGTAGATCAGCAGGTAGTTGACGAGGATGTTCAGCCCCAGCGCGGCCAGCGCGATGACCATCACGGGCTTGGTCTGGTTGATGCTGGTGCTGTAGCCGTACAGCGCGCGGTAGGCGGCGAACGGCGGCAGCGCGCAGCTGATGATGTGCACGAACAGCTTGGCCTTGGCCGCCACGGCCGGTTCCAGCATCAGGTGGTCGAACACCAGCGCCGCCATGTTCGTCAGCAAACAGGCCACCAGGCCGACGAGCAGCGCCTTCCACAGCGACTGGCGCACGATGTGCGGCACCCTGTCGTGGCGCGCGGCGCCGATTTCATGCGCCACCAGCGTATTGATCGCCATCATGATGCCGCTCACCGTCACCAGCACGATGGACCAGATGGCCGCGCCCAGCGAGACGGCTGCCAGCTCCTCGGGATTCGTGTGGCCCGTCATGGCGACGTCGGCCGCGCCCATGCCGACGGTGGCCAGCTGGCCGATCAGGATGGGCCAGGCCAGCTTCCACAGCGACGAGACTTCGGTACGGACGGCGGGCAGGGTGAACGAGGTAGTGTGGGGCATGGGGACGCGAGCTTGACTAAACACAAGATTCTACTGAAGTTCGCCGCGCTTGTCCTTTTGCCACGCGGCCGGCGGGGAAGGGCGCGCCGCGCGGTAATCATTTGTTACAGCTAAGACGGCCAGTCGCGGCTAGACTGCGTGCTCTATTTGGCAAGATGACCAAATAGTCAAACCGCATCACCCTGACTATGGAGCATGACCATGTTGAAGAACACCCTGAGGTGCGCCCTGCTGCTGGGCGCCGCCATGACGGCAGAATTCGCCGGCGCCGCCGAACTGACCCTGTATTCGCGCGACGACTTCCACGGCCGCTCGCAGACCGTGCGCGACGCCGTCGCCGACCTGGAAGACGTCCGTTTCAACGATACGACGCAAAGCATCCGCGTGCGCTCGGGCCGCTGGGAAGCGTGCGAGGAAGCCGATTTCCGCGGCGCGTGCTTTTTGCTCGAGGCGGGCGAGTATCCGTCGCTCGATGGCCGCGCCAACAAGATCACGTCGCTGCGCGAAGTGCGCGGCGGCTGGGATGGCCATCCGGGGCGCGACCGGGATCGTGACTGGGATCGGGACCGCCGCTGGGACCGCGACCGGGACCGCGAGCACGGCCATCTGCCGGGACGGGCCCTGGGCGGCGAACTGACCTTCTATACGCGCGACGATTTCGCCGGCCGCAGCCTGACCGTGCGCAATGGCTCGGCCGATTTGCGCGAGCGCGATTTCAACGACACCGTGCAAAGCGTGCGCGTGCGCTCGGGCTATTGGGAAGTGTGCGAGGACGCCGGTTTCCGTGGCCGCTGCCGCACGCTCGCGCCCGGCGAGTATGCAAGCCTGGAACGCCTGAGCAACCGCATTTCCTCGGTGCGCGAAGTGCGCTGAATCACGTCCCGGTAACGGAAATGCGCAATAACCGGCCCTGCGGAGGCCGGTTATTGCTTTTGGTAACAAATTATTGTGCTTTTCGCATACTTTGTTACACCGTTTTTCCTGTGGGTGGCTACACTGGCATCAGTTGTCATGTCGATCACTGATTGACTTTTGCCCATGCTGGAGACCGCCCATGAATCGTCCCTTGAACCCTGCCCCCCTGTGCGCCAGTGCGCTGCCTGCGCCGGTGTCGGCGCGCGCCGCCGGCATCCGTCTGTACGCCGACGACAATTTCAGGGGCCGCATGCTGCTCTTGCGCGACACGGTGGACGATCTGTCGCGCATGCCTTCCAATGACGCGGTGACGAGCATCAAGGCCGCTTCGGTCCGCTGGCAGGGGCGCGCCGACGCGCATGACGGCAGCCGCTGCGGGACTCTCGAGCCGGGTATCGACACGCTCGATGCGCTCGACGACCGCATTGCCTCGCTGCGCCGCCTGCGTTGACACGGCGCCGCAATGCATGAAGAATAACGATTGATTAAATGGAGTTGATGATGATATCCCCTAGCCTGAAACTGGCGCTGTTTTCCAGCGTCGTCCTATTTGCCCACCTGGGCGCCCATGCGGGCGAAATCACCCTGTTTGAGGACGATAATTTCCGTGGCCGCGCCGTGACCCTGCGCGAAACGACGGACAACCTGTCGCCCCTGGGCTTCAACGACAAGGCGTCCAGCATCATGGTGCGCTCGGGCACGTGGGATGTGTGCACGGACTCCGGTTTTCGCGGCAATTGCCGCAGCCTGGGGCCAGGCGAATACCGTTCGCTGCCGGGCATGAACGACGCCATCACCTCGGTGCGCGAATCGGGGCGCGGCAATGACTACAATCCGGGGCGCCCGGGACGCGATCCCGATCGTGGCAATGGCGGACATGGCGGCTATGGCCGCGGCTCGACCCTGGAAGTGTATTCGGGCGCGGGCCAGAATGGCGGCTCGGCGCGCCTGAACCGCGACACCGACGATTTCGTCGACATCGGCTTCAATGACCGCACCAGCAGCATCGTCATCTACAACGGCTACTGGCAGTTGTGCAGCGATTCGAACTACAACGGCACCTGCCGCGTGTTCGGCCCTGGCCGCCACGACGACCTGGGACGCGGGCTCGATGGAAGAGTGTCGTCGGCGCGCATGGTCGACGAGCGCGAAGCTCGTCGCCAGCAGCAGTACGAGAATCCGTACCAGCGGCCGCAGTACGAGCCGCCATATTCGCAGTACCCGCAGCAGCAGTACCCGCAGCGCGGCGCCATCCTGCTGTTCCCCGATGCGGGCATGCGCGGCGAACCGCTGGCGCTGGACCGCAGCGCGGAAGACCTGGTGCGCTACAACTTCAACGACCGCGCCGGTTCCATCGTCGTCAACGACGGCCAGTGGGAAGTGTGCAGCGACTCCAACTTCCGCGGCCGCTGCGAAGTCATCGGGCCGGGCGAGTATGGCGGGCTCAATGCGCTGGACAACAAGATATCGTCGCTGCGCCGCGTGCGCTAGGCGCGATTGCGCGGCGTAGGCCCGAACCGCCTGCCGGAAGCATTCCGCCAGGCGGTTTTTACATTCCCAGCCGTGTGCTGACATTTGCTTGCCCTTTGTTACACTCGCCGCCTGCCGCCTGGTCTACACTGGCGAAAATGTAATCTGTATTGGAGTTGTCATGGTTCGATCTATCCGCCCCGCACTGTTGTGCGCCGCCACTTTCCTTGCCCCGCTGGCCGCATCGGCGGGCGAAATCACCCTGTTCGAGGATGCCGGTTTCCGTGGCCGCCCCGTCACCCTGCGTTCCGACGCGGGCGACCTGTCGCGCATGGGCTTTAACGACAAGACTTCCAGCATCATCGTGCGCTCGGGTACCTGGGAAGTGTGCAAGGACGCCAATTACCGCGGCAACTGCCGCACCCTGGGACCGGGCCGCTACAGCAGCATGCCCGGCATGAACGACGCCATCTCCTCGGTGCGCGAAGCGGGCCGCCCGGGCCACGGCGGCGGCGACCACCGTCCGTATCCACCGCGGCCGAACCGCCCGTATCCGGAGCCGGAACGCCCGTACCCTGGTCACGGCCATGGCGGCGGCCACCGTCCCGAGGCGAATGGCGCCGTGCTGCTGTTTCCCGATGCCGGCATGCGCGGCCGGCCCGTGCGGCTGGACCGCGAGGTGTACGACTTGAGCCGCTATGGCTTCAATGACCGCGCCGAATCGATCGTCGTCAATTACGGCCGCTGGGAATTCTGCGTCGACGCCAACTTCCGCGGCCGCTGCGTGGTGATGGGGCCGGGCAGCTACGGCCGCCTGCACGGTGGCCTCGACCGCCGCATTTCCTCGCTGCGCCGCGTGCGCTAGGCGTCCGCAGTCTTCGCTTGCAGCGCCCGCGCGACCCAGGTCCCGCGGGCGCTGTTGTATTGTGCGCACGCTGTCTTGCGGCCAATTCGTGTACTCTTCCCACAGGCGGTTCAACCATGGGGAGCAGGCACGGTGGAATACAAGGACTACTACAAGGAGCTTGGCGTCGAGAAGACGGCGACCGAGGCCGACATCAAGAAGGCGTACCGCAAGCTGGTGCGCAAATATCATCCCGACGTCAGCAAGGAGCCCGATGCCGACCAGCGCACCAAGGCCCTGAACGAAGCGTACGGCGTGCTGGGCGACGCGGAAAAGCGCGCCGCCTACGATGAGTTGGGCCGTAACCAGGGCGCGCAGGGCCAGCCTTTCCGGCCACCGCCGGACTGGGGCTCGGGCTACGAATCGTCAGGCGCCGATGACAGCGACTTCTTTGCCGACCTGTTCGCCCACGTGGGCGGGCGGCGCCGCGCCAACAGCACCTTCCAGATGCAGGGCGAGGACAGCCACGCCGCCATCACCATCGATTTGCAGGACAGCTACCAGGGCGCCAAGCGCCACATCGTCATGCGCGTGCCCGAGGCGGATGCCCAGGGCCACGTGGTGACGCGCGAGCGCACCCTGGAAGTGACGATACCGAAAGGCGTCACGGAAGGCCAGCAGCTGCGCATGAAGGGCCAGGGCCATCCTGGCAGCGGCGGCGCGCCGGCCGGCGACCTGTACCTGGAGATCCGCTTCCAGCCCGACGCCCGCTACAAGGTGGAGGGGCGCGACGTGTTCGAAACGGTGCCCGTCACGCCATGGGAGGCGGCGCTGGGCGGCGAAATTGCCGTGCCCACGCCGTCCGGCACGGTGGCCGTCACCGTGCCGCCCAATTCGCAGACCGGGCGCAAGCTGCGCCTGAAGGGGCGCGGCATTCCCGCCGCCCAGCCGGGCGATCTGTACCTGCTGCTGGAAGTGGTGCTGCCGCCGGCGAACGACGACAAGGCGCGCGAACTGTATGCAACCATGGCGCGCGAGATGGCTTTCAATCCGCGCCAGAAGCTGGGAGGGTAAATCATGGCAAACAATGTAATTGGCGAGCTGCTCGAAGACCGCGCTCTGAGCCTGGAAGAACTGGCGCGCGCCTGCGCCGTGGAGCCGGACTGGGTGGTGCAGCATGTGCAGACGGGCGTGCTGCTGCAAAATGGCCCGCCGCCGGGGCAGCTGACGGCCTGGCGCTTCACCAGCCTGGATCTGGTGCGCGCACGCCGCCTGCACGAAATCGAATCCGTGTTCGACGCGAATGCGGAACTGGCCGCGCTGGTGGTCGATCTGTCGGAGGAAGTGGCGCGTTTGCGGCGCCGCCTGCATGTGCTGGGCGCCGACCAGGCCTGAGCCATGTCCTGTCCAGCGCTTATTCAGGATCGGCGTGGCGCGCCACGGTGATCCTGGAGATGTAGAACTGCCCATCGATGACGACGCGGTGCGGGATGCCGGCGACGTCGAAACCGGGGCCGCCATCCTCCATCCATTCCTGCGCCACGCTGTCGAACTGCTGCGGCGTCATGCGCAGCATCTGCGCCGTGATGACGAAACGCGCGCCAGGTTGTTGTTTGTTGACGAAGTCGTCGATGCCGGCCATGGTGAGTCCTTGTGTATGTATGGGGGCATGATACCCGTCCCTGCGCGCTTCTAAAAGACCTGCTCCAGCAGCGGCAACTGTTCCGCAAAGCGCTCCGTGAGCCACTTGCCGGCCTGGCCCGGCGGCGTGTCGGCGCGCTGGATCAGGTAAATCGGATAATTCTCGCCCTTGTCGACGGCCAGCGCCAGATGCACCAGGCGCCCGGCTGCCAGGTCTTCGCGCACCATCGCTTCGGGCATGTTGCCCCAGCCCAGGCCCGCGCGCAGCAGCGCGTGCTTGGAACCGAGGTCACCCAGGCGCCAGTTGCGCAGTCCCAGCACGCCGAAATCCTGGCCTTCCGTCAGCGCGCTGCGGTCGCTGAGCACCAGCTGCACATGCTCGCGCGCCACGGCGGAAGGAATCGGACCTTCCAGCTGCGCCAGCGCGTGGCTGGGCGCGGCCACGGGGATCAGGCGCACATGGCCCACGGCCAGGCGCTCAAAGACGCTGGCCGTTGCCGTCATCCAGCCGCCCAGGCCCAGGTGGCAGCTGCCATCCATCACCAGCTGCGCCACGGCGCCCATGGCCTCGATGCGCAGGCGCAGGGCGACCGTGGGGAACTGCGCCTGGAACGCTTCGAGCACGCGCACCAGCACGCAGGTGGGGAACATCACGTCGACCACCACCGACACTTCCGCTTCCAGGCCGCCGGCCAGGGCCTTGGCGCGCGCGCGCATGGCGTCGACCTTCAGCGCCACGGCGCGCGCGTCGGCCAGCAGGGCCTTGCCCGCGTCCGTCAGGGTGGGCTTGCGCTTGCCGCGGTCGAGCAGCACCACATTCAGCTGTTCCTCCAGGTTGGCGATGGTGTAGCTGACCACCGATTGCGTACGGTGCAGCTGGCGCGCCGCATGGGCGAAGCCGCCCGCGTCGATGACGGCGACAAACACGCGCAACTGGTCGAGCGAAGGCTGGCCCGGTTCTCTCATGGTGACTCCATATCTAAAAATTCGATGCTAATCATTTATATTTACACGGTTTTATCGATGGTAGACCCGAACTATGATGTAGGCAAGCGCCGCGATGCGGCATTCATTATCCGTTTTCGAAGGAGCGATTCATGGCCAAGGTATTACACATCAATAGCAGCGTGCGCAGCAGCGGTTCCCTGTCGCGTCAATTGTCGGGCGAATTCGTCGCGCAACTGGCCGCGCAGGGCAATGCCATCGTCGAGCGCGACCTGGCCGCGCAACCGGTGCCGCACCTGACGGAAGAGATGATGGGCGCCTTCTTCACGCCGCCCGAGCAGCGCAGCGCGCAGGCGGCGGCCACCGTGCAAGTGTCCGACATCCTGGTCGACGAATTGCTGGCCGCCGACGTGCTGGTGCTGGCCGCGCCCATGTACAATTTTTCCGTGCCATCGACCCTGAAGGCATGGATCGACCACGTGGCGCGCGCGGGCCGCACCTTCCAGTACACGGCGACGGGGCCGGTCGGCCTGGCCACGGGCAAGAAGGCGGTGATCTTCACGTCCAGCGGCGGCGTCTACAGCGAAGGCCCTGGCGCCGCGTATGACTACCTGAGTACCTATCTGCGCACGGCGCTGGGCTTCATCGGCATCACCGATATCGAGTTCGTGCAAGCCGAAGGCGTGGCCATGGGCGAGCAAGCCGTCGCCAGCGCGATCGCCAAGAGCCGCGCCTCGATCGCCGCCCTGGCCGCCTGAGGCAGGCCGCATGCACTAGGCCGCATGCACTAGGTCGCCAGGGGGATTGCCAATTTGCCATGCTTGGCATAAGCTTGCCGGCGGCGCGCCCCGTGCCAGCCCGGCGAGCGGTTCGCCATGAAAGTTCCCCATGCACAAATTGGCAAGTGCAGTACTGTTCGGATGTTCCCTGCTGCTGGCGGGGTTTGCGCAGGCGCAAGCTGCGCCTGCGGCAGCGCCGCCCCACGTTGGGCGCGTCGCTTCCACCCCCGAGGATATCCGCGCCATCGAAAAAGTCATCGCCGACTTCCAGGCCGCGCTGATCGCCAAGGATGTCAAGCTGCTGTCGTCGCTGATGCTGCATACGAACATCCTGTTCGCCTCGCCGGCCGACGACGGTTTCATCAAGAAAATGCGCGACACGACGGATGTCCACTTCGACGGCGTCGGGGCGGCCGGCTACGTTGCTTTCGCCAATTTCATCAAGCGCGAACCGCTGCGCACGGAAGAAAAATTCTACAACGTCAAGATCACCCAGGACCGCCATGTGGCGTGGGTCAACTTCGACTATGAATTCCTCGTCGGCGATAAATTGTCCAACTATGGCGTCGAAGCGTGGCAAATGGTCAAGCGCGACGGCCAGTGGAAAATCCTCAGCGTCGTCTGGTCCATGCATGCCGCCGCCGAGGCAGGGAAGTAGGGGCAGCCATGCCGCGTCAGTCGCGCGGCAGTTCGCGGATTTCCACCGTGCCACCCCCGTTCAGTACGGGGTTGCCCACCAATAATTTTTTTGCATCGTCTATACTTTCAGCTTGCACACGTATATAGCCTGACAAGTGTGGCGTGACCGCTCTGGCCTGGCCCGAGCGGTGCACGCAGACACCGGCCCCGATGGAGCTGCCGCCGCAGAAACGGCCGCTGGCCCTGAGCATGGCGAAGTAATCTTCCCAGGCGGACGTGGCCACGTCCATCGGTGCTTCCGTGTCGTCATGCATGAAGATGATGTAGTCGTTCATTCATTTTCTCCTGTGCCGCGTGATAAAAACAGGGAGCCGCATCGGGTATCCCGAGCAGGCGCGAGCGCATGGTTTCCACTTTTTTACCGTGTCAGTCCGTAGAGACAAGCTGTCCGGCCATGTCATTTTTGGAGCGTACATCGTGCCGATAAAGTATGTTGATTTTTATGAGGTGAATTACACGGCGGAACCCTTGCGGGGCTGCAAGCTATGGGGCGCCTACGTCGCCATCTATGCCCCTTCGCGCAACCCCATGCACCGGGTGAACCTGGTGAAAAAGCGCAGGGTGTCGGCCGACCACCAGTTTACAACGGAAGCGGACGCCGTGGCCGAAGCGGGAGAAGTGGCGATCAAGCTGGTCGAGCGGCGCCGGCGCCGCTATGTCTTCCATCCCTGACCATCCCTGAGTAGGCTTGTCCAGGCGCACGTTATGGCGCATGGGCAGCATCCTGACGCCGGCGGGGCAGGCGCGCCGGCGCGGTTGCCCGTATCATGCGAGATATCATCACGCCAGAGGACCGCCATGAAACGCCAGCTGCACCTGCTTGTCATTGACCCGCAAAACGATTTTTGCGACTTGCCCGCCGCCTGGCTGCCGCAGGACGCCGCACCGGCGCTGGCCGTGCCCGGCGCCCATGCGGACATGCTGCGCGTGGCACAGCTGATCCGCGAGGGCGGGGCGGGCTTGACGCAGATCAGCATCACCCTCGATGCCCACCACCGCTACGACATCGCCCACCCCGCGTTCTGGCGCACGGGCGATGGCGGCCCGGTCGCGCCATTTACGCAGATCAGCGCGCAGCAGGTGCGCGACCGCCTGTTCCTGCCGGCCGCCAGCGACGCCTTGCCGCGCGCGCTGGCCTACCTCGATGCGCTGGAGCAGGCGGGGCGCTATCAATTGATGGTGTGGCCCGTGCACTGCGAGATCGGCAGCTGGGGGCAGAATGTCCATGCGGCCGTGCGCGCCGCCTACAACGCGTGGGAAGTGGATCACCTGCAGGTGGTCGCCAAGTTGAGCAAGGGCTCGAATCCGTGGACCGAGCATTACTCGGCCGTCATGGCGGAGGTGCCCGACGCGCAGGATGCGGCCACCCAGCTCAACCGGGCCTTCCTCGACACCCTGCTGCCGGCGCAGCAACTTTATATAGTCGGCGAGGCGGGCAGCCATTGCGTGAAAGCCAGCACCGAGCACATCGCCGACTACCTGGAGGCACAGCAGGGCCGGCCGGCACTGGCGCGGCTGGCGCTGCTGACCGATTGCATGAGTCCCGTCACGGGCTTTGAAACGCAGCAGCGCGACTTCCTTGCCGCCATGCGCGAGCGCGGCGCGCGGCTGGCCACGGCGGCCGAGGTCTTGCCTGAACTGCTGGCCAATGCGGGCGCTTGAGCGCGGATTCGCATCCGTTTCCTCAGCGCACGCTGCCGAAATGCCGGCGGTGGCGTACTATTCTGGCTTCAGGAAGTTGGAGAAAACACACATGACCCCGATAGTGCGCAGTTTGCTGGAAACCGATCTGTATAAATTTACAATGTGGCAAGCCTTGCTGCACGGTCATCCGAATACCCATACCGAATACGAATTTGTCTGCCGCAATCACACGGCCTTCCCGCTGGCCGAGCTGAAGGGCGAACTGGAAGAGCAGCTAGACCACCTGTGCTCGATGTCGTTTGCCGATGACGAACTGGCCTATTTGCGCACCCTGCGCTTCATGAAGAGCGATTTCGTCGACTTTTTGACCGTGTTCCGCTTCCAGCGCAAGTTCATCGAGGTGAGCACCGATGGCGACACCCTGCTCGTGCATGCGGCCGGGCCGCAGGTGCATGTGATGGGCTTTGAGATTTTCGTGCTGTACATCGTCAACGAGTTGTATTTCCGCCGCTTCGACCTCGACGCCGCCATGCGCGAAGGGCGCCACCGCCTGGGCTTGAAAGTGGCGGCCGTGAAGGAATTCGGCAAGCTGCCACGGCGCAAGCATCCCTTCGAGTTTTCCGATTTCGGCGTGCGCCGGCGTTTTTCCGGCGCCTGGCACGACGAAGTGGTGCAGCGCCTGGCGCGCGAAGTGCCCGAGTATTTCAAGGGCACGTCGAATGTGTACCTGGCGAAAAAGCTCGGCATCGTGCCGATCGGCACCATGGCGCATGAATACATGCAGTCGTTCCAGTCGTTCGGCGTGCGCCTGCGCGACTTTCAAAAAGCGGCGCTCGAGGACTGGGTGCAGGAATACCGGGGCGACCTCGGCATCGCGCTGACCGACGTGGTCGGCATGGATGCGTTTTTGGCCGACTTCGACCTGTATTTCGCCAAGCTTTTCGACGGCTTGCGCCACGATTCGGGCGACCCCGTCGAGTGGGGCGAAAAGGCGCTGGCCCATTACGCGGCCCTGCGCATCGACGCCAATACCAAGCGCCTCGTGTTTTCCGACGGCCTGGACCTGGACAAGGCCTTCGCCCTGTACCAGCACTTCGCCGACCGCATCATGACGGGGTTTGGCATCGGCACCAATCTCACCAACGACGTCGGCTTGACGCCGCTCAACATCGTCATGAAACTGGTGCGTTGCAACGGCCAGTCCGTGGCGAAACTGTCGGATTCGCCGGGCAAGACCCTGTGCAAGGATGAAACCTTCCTCGCGTATCTGCGGCAAGTGTTTCACCATCCTGCCGTGTAAGCGCCTGGCATCAGCCAGCGCTGCTCGCACGGCCGTTTGCGATGTCCTTCCGTGCCCTGCCTTGGCGGCCCCGTGCGTGAGCCGGGGCCGTTTTTCGGCCGCCTGCCGTCCGCAACGCGGCTGTCAGGCGCCCGCCCGCCTTTTCAGGGGCTAGCGACTAGAATCCCGTGACCACCGTGCTCATGTGCTCGACCTGCGGCGGGGCGGCGAAGAATTCGCCGACGAGCGCGCGCCAGGCCTGGAAGTCGTCGCTGCCGCGGAAATGCACGGTATGGTCTTCCAGGGTCGTCCAGCCCACCACCAGGCGGTAGGCATCGCCGTTTTCAATCGAGCGTTCCAGGCGCATCGATTCGCAGCCGCGCGCGCGCTGGAACAGGGGCACGGCCTTGGCGACAGCCGCCTCGAAGCCGTCATGCGTGGCCGATTTGATCTGGATGTGGGCAATTTCAAAAATCATGGCAAGTTCCGCTGTAGTGATGAAGGAAGCCGATCTTGCCATATTTTGGCCGTGCCGGGGGCGGGCGGCGCGGCGCGCTGCCGTTTGCCCGCCGTCATCGCCGCTGTTCCCCGTCATCGCTGCTGTCGTCAGCCCCGCTGTGACCTCTGCTGTTACCTTTGCTGTTCCTCCGTCCTTTCGCTCTTGCCATCGCCGGCCCGCCGGCGTCCCGCATGGCTGGCCGTGCGCTGTTCGATGTCGCTGCCGCCCCACGGCTGCACGATGGCGTGCGCCCGCTGCCTTTCCTCCGCATGGCGCACGGTGACGACGAGGCGGAACATGCCGCTCCACGCGGCCTTGCCCTGGACGGTGCCCGCTTCGTCGCCGACCGTATCCAGCTGCACCGCGTGCGTGGGGAAGCCGTTTGCCAGCAGGGCACTGTAGGCTTGCTGCGCATCGGCGAAATGGTCGTAGATGCGGATCAGCGTGGTCGGGTGGATGGCGTTCATGCCGGGCTTTCAACGGGAGTCGTCTGATTTTGACACGCGAGCCTGTAAATAATTCTTGCTGAGCCTATAAAATCTTCGATCAAGGCGCAAAAGTTTGATAAATATCCAGTATGGCTGCCAAGTCGCGCTAAGATACGTGTTGCGGTGCAATGTATCCGGACGTATCGACACCCCGTGCGGCGCACCAGCGGGACGCGCGATCAATCTTTCATAGGAGAACTAAATGGCAGCGAAGAAAATTCTGTTTTTGACCGGCGATTTTGCAGAAGATTATGAAACGATGGTGCCGTTCCAGGCCCTGCTGATGCTGGGCCATACCGTGCATGCCGTCTGTCCCGGCAAGAAGAGCGGCGAGACCATCAAGACGGCCATCCACGATTTCGAGGGCGACCAGACCTACACGGAAAAGCCGGGCCACCTGTTCACCCTGAATGCCAGCTTCGACGAGATCGACCCGGCCCACTATGACGCCGTGATGATCGCCGGCGGCCGCGCGCCCGAATACCTGCGCCTGAACGAGAAAGTCATCGCCGCCGTGCGCCATTTCGCCGACGCTGGCAAGCCGGTCGCCGCCGTCTGCCACGGCGCGCAATTGCTGGCCGCCGCCGACGTCATCCGCGGCAAGCGCATCTCCGCCTATCCCGCCTGCGCGCCGGAAGTGAAGCTGGCGGGCGGCACGTACGCCGACATCGCCGTCACCGACGCCGTCACGGATGGCCAGTTCGTCACGGCCCCCGCCTGGCCCGCGCATCCGGCCTGGCTGGCGCAGTTCGTCAAGCTGCTGGGCACCGAGATCCATTTGTAACCTTTTGGCCCGGCGTGCCGCAGTCGCGCCTGCCGGGCGTTTCACTTTTCAGATTCGAGTTTTTCATGCAAGCGCCGCGCAGTCATTCTTCCCGTAAACAACTTCCCGCCTCACGCTGGCGCCAGCGCCGCCTGGCGCAAGCCGCATCGGGCCTGAGCGCCGCGCAGGAACGCCAGCTGGCCACCCTGCACGAAATTTCCACCCTGCTGGCGGGCCAGCATGCCATCGATGCGCTGTGCCGTGGCTTCCTGCGCCACGTGATGCAGTTCGCGCAGGCCGAAGGCGGCACCGTGCGCATCCTCGATCCGCAACAGGACACCGTGCACATCATCGTGCATGAGGGCATTTCCGAGGCCATGGTGGAAGAGGAGCACTGCATCCGCAACAACGATTGCCTGTGCGGCGCGGCCGTGGCGCAGGGCGTGATCCAGATCCGCGATTTCCGCCAGGTCGATGCCCTGCAGCGCTACCGTTGCCAGGAAGAAGGCTTCATCGCCATCGCCGTCTTCCCCATCCTCGCGCGCGAGCAGGTGGTGGGCAGTTTTTCGCTGCACTTTGCGCGGCCGCAAGCGGTCCATGCGCAGCAGCAGGGCTGGCTGGAGACCCTGGGCCAGAGCCTGGGCATCGCCATCGAAAACCAGCGCCTGATCGCGCGCGAAAAGGAATTCGCCGTGGCGCGCGAACGCAGCCTGCTGGCCGAAGGCTTGCACGACAGCATCGCGCAAAGCCTCAATTTCATCAGCCTGCAAGTGCAGATGCTCGACGATTCCGTGCGCCGCGGCCAGCTCGATGAGGCGGCAGAAGTGCTGCCGCTGATGCGCATGGGGGTCGAGCAAAGCTACCAGGATGTGCGCGAATTGCTCGTCAACTTCCGCACGCGCTGGCATGGCAGCGACCTCGAAGGCAAGCTCACGGAAGTGCTGGCCAAGTTCGAGCTGCAGACGGGTGTCGCCGGCACGCTGGACATGCGCGGCAATGGCGCGCCGCTGGCCCCCGAGCAGCAGCTGCAGATCCTGTTCATCGTGCAGGAAGCGCTGTCGAATATACGCAAGCATGCGCAAGCCCGCCACGTGACGCTGGGCGTCGACAACGGGCGCGATTTCACGCTGCAGGTGCGCGACGATGGCGAAGGCTTCGCGGCCCACCTGCGCGACAAGAAAACGGAATTGCAGATCGGCTTGCGTATCATGCAGGAAAGGGCGGAGCGGCTCGGGGCGCAATTTGCCATCGACAGCACGCCCGGCGGTGGCACGACGATCTCGCTGGCGCTGCCGGCAGCCCGGCGCCAGGCCGCGTAACAGATGAATCATCCCTCTCAGGCAAAAGAAACAAACACGTGAACGCTCCAATCAAAATCCTGCTGGTCGACGACCATACCTTGCTGCGCAGCGGCGTCAAGCTGCTGCTGCAGCGCAATCCTCAATTCCAGGTGGTGGGCGAGGCATCGAACGGGCTCGACGGCGTGCGCCTGACGGCCGAGCTGCGGCCTGACGTGGTGCTGATGGACTTGAACATGCCCGGCGTGTCCGGCGTGGAAGCGCTGCAGCTGATCTTGCAGGAATTGCCGCAGATGGTGGTGCTGATGCTGACCGTGTCGGAAAATGCGGCCGACCTGGGCGCGGCCCTGCGCGCGGGCGCGCGCGGCTACCTGCTGAAAAATATCGAAGCCGAGCAGCTGGGACTGGCCATCCTGCGCGCCGCGGCCGGCGAATCCGTGATCGCCGACGCCATGACGGCCAAGCTCGTGTCGCAGTTCCGCGCCGGGCAGAATGCGCCCGAAGCCGACTATGACAAATTGACGCCGCGCGAGCGCGAAGCCATGGCTTGCCTGGCGCGCGGCCAGAGCAACAAGGAAATCGCGCGCCAGCTGGACGTGGCGGAAAGCACGGTGAAAATCCACGTGCAAAACATCCTCAAGAAGCTTAAGCTCAGCAGCCGCGTGCAGATCGCCGTGTATGCGGTCGAGCGCGAACTGGGTAAATAAGAGTACCCGCATAAGCTGCCGCGCGTGGCGATTTGCGGCCTCCGATGCTCACTGTGCCCAAGCACCGTTCCGCGTCTCTGTCGCAACTCGCTGCCGCTCGCTACGGTTCTGCCAGGTACTCTAAAAATCAAAAAATGCGCAAATAGTGCACAAGGAATGCGCGATTGTTTGACCTGCATGGCGTTCCTGCCTAGACAACCCTAGTTCCTTTGACGTATGGCCTTGACCGTGCCAGCGCATTACACTCTTAGTCATTCGCTAATCTAATAAGAGAGTGTCATGCATAAGGTCAACGTCGATGGCTTGCTATCGAGCCAGGCTCTGTTCCGTCATATTTCCCCTTCACAGCTCGAGCAATTGCGCCAGGATGTGGTGCGCGTGGAAGTGGAAAAAGGCAAAGTTTTGTTCCGCAAGGGCGAAGTGGCCGAAGGCGCCTACGTGGTGGTCTTCGGGCTCGTCAAGCTGAGCGTGTTTTCGCTGGAAGGCACGGACAAGGTGCTGGAACTGATCCGTCCCGGCCAGAGCTTCGGCGAAGCCATGATCTTCCTCGACGAGCCGTATCCATTCTGCGCCGAGGCGCTCGAGCACTGCCTGCTGCTGCGCATCCCGCCGCACGCGCTGCTGCGCCTGCTGGACCAGTCGCCGCGCATCGCGCGCCAGATGATGAACAGCCTGTCGCATCACCTGATGGGCTTTATCCGCAACGTGGAGCGCTGCTCCGTGCAGAACGCCACCCAGCGC
This sequence comes from Janthinobacterium sp. SUN118, assembly GCF_030397695.1. Taxonomy (NCBI): domain Bacteria; kingdom Pseudomonadati; phylum Pseudomonadota; class Betaproteobacteria; order Burkholderiales; family Oxalobacteraceae; genus Janthinobacterium; species Janthinobacterium sp. SUN118. The sequence continues at coordinate 373,671 of NZ_JAPUBV010000003.1, forward strand.
GTCGTCGAATACCTGTTGCAGGCGTCGGACCAGCAGCGTTCGAACGAGGTCAAGCTGGACTTGAAGAAGAGTTTATTGGCATCGTTCCTGAACCTGGCGCCGGCCACGCTGTCGCGCGTGCTGCACCAGTTGACGGACTTGCACCTGATTAAAGTCAGCGGTTCGCTGATCCAGATCCAGCCCGATGCGCTGAAGACGTATCGCCATGGCGCCGCCACGGCGCTGCTGAACTAAACTGCTTCACCAGGCAAGGTCAGCCGCCAGAACAGCAGGGCGAGCAGGCTGACCGCCGCGCCCAGCGCGGACACGCCATGCCAGCCCGCCAGCGCATACACGCTGGTGGCGGCAATCGCCCCCACCCCGCTTCCCACCGCATAGAACAGCATGTAGCACGCCACCAGGCGGCTGTGCGCGTCGCTGTCGTCCTTGAAGATCAGGCTCTGGTTCGTCACGTGGATGGCCTGGCCCGCCAGGTCCAGCGCGATGATGCCGACGACCAGGGGCCACAGGGCCGCGCCGGCAAAGCTCAGCGGCAGCCACGCCGCCAGCAGCAACAGCAGGGCCGCGCCCGTCGTCCACTGCGCGCGCCCGCGGTCGGCCAGCGCTCCCGCCCGCGCCGCGCCCAGCGCGCCGATCACGCCGACCAGGCCGAAGGCGCCGATGGCCGCATGCGTATAGCCCTGGGCCGTCAGGGGCAGCACCAGCGCGCTCCAGAAAATATTGAACACGGCAAACATCAGCATGGCCAGCATGCCGCGCACGCGCAATACCTTGTTGTGCATCAACATGCCCAGCATCGAGGCGAGCAGGGCGCCATACGCCAGCTTCCTGCCTTGCGGCGTGGGCGGCGGCAGCATGCGCCACAGCAGCAACAGCAGGGCGCACGCGATGCCTGCCGAGACGAGGTACACGGCGCGCCAGTCGGCGATATCGGCCACCACGCCGGACAGGGTGCGCGCCAGCAGCAAGCCGATCACCACGCCGCCCTGCGCCATGCCGACGACGCGGCCCCGCTCGTGGCTGGCCGCGGCGCTGGCCGCATAGGCGATCAAGCCCTGCGTCATGGCCGTGCCCAGCAAGCCGACCAGCAGCATGCCGCCCAGCAAGGCGGCCGTGGAGCGGGCGCAAGCCAGCGCCGCCAGGGTGAGGGCCAGCAAGCCCAGCTGGACCAGGGTCAGGCGGCGCCGGTTCAGCATGTCGCCCAGCGGCACGAGCAGCAGCAGGGCCAGCGCGCAGCCGGCCTGCGTGGCCGTGATGACCATGCCGCTGGCGGCATCCGTCATGCCGAACTCGCGCGCCAGGGTGGCCAGCAAGGGCTGGGCGTAATACACATTGGCCACGCTGAGGCCGGCCGCGCAGGCAAACAGCCAGACGAGGGAGGGGGCAAGGGTGGCGGTGGGGAGGGTGGTCGTGTCGCGCATGGTGTCTTTATTTAAAGTGGTTGCAAATTAAAACTAGTTGGAGTCTAGGCCAGGAAGTTTTAAAATGCAACCACTGATTACCGGAGACGATTGTGGCCAAGCGCAAAAGCCTGAAAACCGACCCCTGTCCCGTGGCGCGCGCGCTCGACGTGATCGGCGAGCGCTGGTCGCTGCTGATCGTGCGCGACGCCTTCGACGGCATGCGCAGGTTTGGCGAATTCCAGAAAAGCCTGGGGGTGGCGAAGAACATCCTGGCCGACCGCCTGCATACGCTGGTGGAAGAGGGCATCTTTACGGTCGCGCCCGCCTCGGACGGCACGGCGTACCAGGAATATGTGCTCACGCCCAAGGGACTGGCCCTGTTTCCCGTCGTGGTCGGTTTGCGCCAGTGGAGCGAGGCGCAACTGTTCGACGCGGGCGAAGCCCATTCCACCCTGCTGCTGCGCGACTCCGGTTTGCCCGTGCGCAAGCTGGAAGTGCTGGCGCCGGACGGCCGCGCGCTGCAGGCGGGCGACACCGTCGTGCACAAGGTGGCGCCTGCCATCGAGCCGCAGCCATGACGCGCGTGGCCGTCATCGGCGGGGGGATTACCGGCGTGACGACGGCCTATGCGCTGGCCAGGCGCGGCGTGGCCGTGACCCTGTTCGAGCGGCACCGTTACGCGGCCATGGAAACGTCGTTCGCGAATGGCGGGCAATTGTCCGCCTCGCATGCGGAAGTGTGGAACCACAAGGCGACCGTGCTGAACGCCCTGAAATGGATGGCGCGACGCGACGCTCCCCTGCTGCTCAGCCCGATGCCCGGCTGGCACAAGCTGAGCTGGTTTGCGGAGTTTCTTGCCGCCATGCCTTCCTATGAGCGCAACACCATCGCCACGGCGCGCATGGCGATTGCCGCGCGCGCCCACCTGTTTGCCTGGGCGGAAACAGAAAACATTGATTTCGATCATCGCCGCGCCGGCATCCTGCATGTCTACCGCGAGCGTGCCGGCTTCGAGCGGGCGGCCGGCGTGTCGCGCCTGCTGGCGCAGGGCGGCTTGCAGCGGCGCGCCGTCACCCCGCACGAGATGCGCGCCATCGAACCGGCCCTCGCCGGCGACTTTTACGGCGGCTACTACACGGACAGCGATTCCACGGGCGACATCCACAAATTCACCAGCGGCCTGGCCGACGCCTGCGCGCGCCTGGGCGTGGCTTGCCGCTACGGCGCCGATGTGACGGCAGTGGCGCGCGAGCACGGCAAGGTGCGCGTCACGGCCGGCGAGGACAGCACGCTGTTCGATGCCGTCGTCATCTGCGCGGGCGTGGCCAGCCGCGCCCTGGCGGCAATGCTGGGCGACCATGTGAATGTGTATCCCGTGAAAGGTTATTCCATCACCGTGCAGCTCGACGACGGCGCCAGCCGCGCGGCGGCGCCATGCGTCAGCCTGCTCGACGATGCGACCAAGCTGGTCAGCAGCCGCCTGGGCGAGGATCGGCTGAGAGTGGCGGGCACGGCCGAGTTCAACGGCGCCAATTACGACATCCGCGCTGACCGCATCCGCCCTTTGCTGCAATGGGTGGAGCAGTGCTTCCCTGGCGTCAATACCCGCAAGGTGGTGCCGTGGGCGGGCCTGCGCCCCATGCTGCCGGACATGCTGCCGAAAGTGGGGCCAGGCAAGGCGCCGGGCGTGTACTACAACACGGGCCACGGCCACCTGGGCTGGACCCTGGCGGCCGCCACGGCCGAGCTGGTGGCCGAAGCGGTGAACAGGGCGCGGGACTGAGCTATGCCCAGCATCGCCATCCTGATCTTTCCCGGCGTACAGGCGCTCGACGTCAGCGGCCCCATGGACGTGTTTGCCGAAGCGAACAGTTTCCTGCCGGCGCAGCGGCATTACGCGATCGACGTGCTGGGCACGCAGGACGGTGTGCTGCGCTGCTCGAACGGTTTATGTCTGGCCGCGCACCGCTATTACGCGCAGGCGCAGGACGCCTACGATTTGCTGCTGGTGGCGGGCGGCCCCGGCTTGCCCGCGCAGCCGCGCGACGCGGCCCTGAGCGCCTGGCTGGCGCAGGCGGCCGGCAGGGCGGGGCGCCATGGCTCCATCTGCAATGGCGCATTCCTGCTCGGCCACGCGGGCTTGCTGGACGGCAAAAAAGTCGCCACGCACTGGAACGATGCGGCAGCCCTGGCCGCCGCTTTCCCGCTGGCGCGCGTCGATGCGGACAGCATCTATTTACATGACGGCAATCTGGTCAGCTCGGCCGGCGTGACGGCCGGCATCGACCTGTCGCTGTCGCTGCTGGCCGGCGATGGCGGCGCGCAGCTGGCGCTGCAGGTGGCGCGGCGCCTGGTGGTTTACACGCAGCGCCAGGGCGGGCAGTCGCAGTTCAGTCCGTACCTGACGCCCGCCGTGGATGCGGCCTCGCCCGTGGCGCAGGCGCAGCAATACGTGCTCGCGCACCTGGCAGAGGAACTGGGCGTGGACACGCTGGCCCAGCTGGTGGCCATGAGCCCGCGCAACTTCGCCAGGGTCTTCGTGCGCGAGCTGGGCGTGACGCCGGCCCAGTTCGTTGAAAGCGCCCGGCTCGATGCGGCGCGGGCCTTGCTCGAAGCGGGCGATGCGCCGCTGAAAACCGTCGCCTGGCGCTGCGGTTTCGGCACGGCCGACCAGCTGCGCACGGTGTTCCTGCGGCGCCTCGGTGTCTCTGCCAAACAATACCGGCAAAACTTTTCCAGCCGCCCCCGGGGGTAAGACAGCAGGTGGCAGGAATGCCCGCCACCCTGTCCGAAAAGCGCGGCAGCCAACGCCCCTGCCGCCGGGCCCGCAACCCTATACTTTTCCTGCTGGTGCGCCATTCCGGCCGCACCCTTGAGGAAAGTCAAACATGCAAGCGATGCTACACACTAGGCTGGATGCAGAGCGGGTCGGTCCCGCCTACACGGAAGACGGCATGCTGCTGGCGCGGCGCAAGACGCGCGAGGCGATTGTCGCCATCGCCGCGCGCATCCGTCCCGGCATGCTGGAAGAAGACGCCGTGGCGATGGCGAAGCAAGTGCTGCTGGACATGGGCCTGGCGCTGAGCTGGCACCCCACGCGCGTGCGCTTCGGCCGCAACACGCTCAAACCGATGAAGCGCGCGTCCGAGCCGGGCGTGGTCTTGCAGGAGCACGATATCTTTTTCCTCGATATCGCGCCCCGTGTCGAGGCATGGGAAGGCGATGGCGGCGCCACGTTCACCGTGGGCGCCAGCGCGCAGCAGGCGGAGTATGCCCGCTGCGCGCGCGATGCCGAATGCCTGTTCCACCAGGTGCGCGCCGTGTGGCGGCGCGAAGGGCTGACGGGGCAGGCACTGTATGCGTATGCGGAAATCGAGGCGCGCAAGCTGGGCTGGGAACTCAACTTCGACCTGGGCGGCCATCGCGTGTCGGACTTCCCGCACGCCACGATACACGCGGGCGCGCTGGCCGATGCCGATTTTTCGCCGTCGCCCATGCGCTGGATCCTGGAAATCCATTTGCGCCATCCGACCCTGCCGTATGGCGCGTTCTTCGAGGACATGCTGCTCGATGACAGCTACTATGCTTAAAGCAGCGCCTAGTTCTTCGGTAATAAATCGCTGAGGGCGGCGCGGCCCTTGGCGGTGAGGAAGGGGCCGACCTTGCTGTAAGGCAGCAGGAAGTCGTTTTCGCAGCCGCTGCCGTTGGAGTCTTCCCAGAAGGACACGCCTTCGGGTTTCAATGACAGGTGGAAGCGGCCTCGGCCGTCGTAATCCGTGCCCTTGCATTCGGCGTCGATCTTGACGTCCTTGAACAGGGCCTGGCGCAAACGGTCCGGCAGTTCGGCCTTGTCGTCACCATCGCTGGCGCTGGCGCCAAACCAGTTCCATACGTCCGTTTCCTGGCCCGTTTTCACGTCCCACGTGCGGAACTTGATGGAAATGCCGCGGGCGCCATAGCCGGCGGGCCAGCGGTAGAATTTGATCGTCACCCAGCGCGGCGACCAGTAGGTCGGCTCCGCATACACTTCGTCTTCCGTCGTGAAACCGTTGCGGCCCAGGTATTCGCGGCGCGTGGCATAGAAGTCGGTCAGGTCCTGCTTGCTCTTCGCCAGCACGGCGCGCAGCTGCGCATTGATTTTCGCCACGCCATCGCCGGCGGCGATCAGTTCCACGGTGATGGTATCGCCGACTTGCAGGTTGCGGTATTGCTTGCCTTCGAAGGCGATGGGCTTGCTCACCTTGGTGGCGGGAAAGGTCTCCAGCGCCAGGTTGTAGGCATCGCTGGCGCACGAGGGATGTTCGCGGTCGCCCGCCGCTTCCAGCAGGGTCAAGTCCAGCGGCAGGGTCTTGCCGCTTTTCGGATCGGACCAGGTGCCGGTGACCCTGCCGCCCTGCGGCGCATTCAATGACCAGGTGCCCGTCGTGTCGCCCTTGGCGTCGAGTTCCTGCCACAGCACCTTGCCGTTGGGCTTGGCCAGCATGATCGGCGTCTTGTAGCGCGTGTAGTAATAATTGCCGCTGCGGTCAGCTCCTTGCGTGGGGCTGGGCTGGTTGAAGCAGGCCACGATCTTGGCCTTGCCCAGGGTGCCCTGCCACACCCCTTGCACGGGCGGCTCGGCCGCCATGGCGATATTCAGGGCGGGCAGGGACAGACATACAAACAAGAAGCGGCGCATCGGGTTTTCCTGTGATTGGCGATGGCCGATTCTACATGGCCCGGCCGAGGAAATACCGCACGCCAACTTTTACGCTGGCTTTTCCTGCGCCACCACGGCCATCGCCGCGCCCAGGTATTGCAGCATGGCCCCGTCGACGAAGCTGCCTTCCATCAGGCGCGGTTCCTGCTGGTGCGCCTGGCGGAATTTCAGCTGCGTGGCCGGATCCGTGCCCGCGTACGAGCGGAACAGGTCCAGCCACTGCCGCGCCAGCTGCAGCACGGCCGGGTCGGTGGGCGGCGTGCGCGCATCGATGGCGGCGCGCACGGCGGCGATCAGCGCCGGCCACTCGCCCGAGCGCTTGCCATAGTTGGCGGCCAGGTGCGCGTATTCCTGCTCGTCGAGGAAAGGGCGATACAGCGCAATGCGCGAGGCATTGAAGGCGGCGATGATGAACTGCATCAGGTCCGCATCGATGCTGGTCGTGTGCTGCATGGCCGGCTCCTGCGCATGCATGTCGTTCAGGCGCGCGAACAGTCCCGGATGGGCGCCCGTGTCGCGCACCAGCTTGACCATCCATTCCGTGGCCAGGGCCTGCGCCCGCGCATCTGCGGGGGCGGCGCCAGCGTTCCGGGCGGCGCGCACGCGCGTCACCAGTGCCTTCCATTCCTGTTCCACGGCCGCATCGGACAGCAGCGGCATCTGTTGCAATTCTTCGGGGCTAAAGTATTTGTCGTACATGGTCATCAACTCCATAGTGGTGAGCCACTCGGCCAGTTCCGGCGCCTGCCCCTGCGCCAGTTGCGCCTGCAGGTCGCGCAGGCGTTCGCGCAGGGTGGACGCCTGCGCGATCTGGCGTTCCAGCATGGCGATCTGCTGCGCCACAATGGCGCTCAAGGGCAGGTCCGGGCCGGCGAGTGCTGTTGCGATATCGGCCAGCGGCAGTCCGAACTTGCGCAGCGCCATGATCCGGTGCAAGCGGTCCATGTCGCCGTGCTGGTACAGACGGTAGCCAGCCTGCGTGCGCGCCGAAGGCGAGAGCAGGCCGATGCTGTCGTAATGGTGCAGGGTGCGCACGGTCAAGCCCGTCAGCCTGGCCAGTTCACCGATTTTCAACAGCATCTTTTCCTCCTTACTTGGTGCGTACACACAGGATCGGGCCTGACGTCGCGTCAGGGTCAAGCACTATTATCAGCTGATCGTCAGGCGCTGGCGCAGTTCCTGCAGCAGGGCCCCCGTCTTCGGCGTCAGCTGGCGCGCCAGCGGCCAGGCCAGGTACAGCGGCAAGCCTGGCGTGGCAAATGCCGGCAGCACTTCCACGATGGCGCCCGTGGCCAGGTGCTCTTCCACCAGCCAGGTGGCCAGCTGCGCCACGCCCAGGCCCGCCAGCACGGCGGCCGTGCGCGCCTCGGCGTCGCCCACCGTCATGCGCGGCGCCGCCACGCGGTATTCCAGCTGGCCGCCATGCTCGTCCGCATACAGCCACGGCATGGGCGAGCCGTCGCCGCGGCCATAGGCGATGCAGTCGTGCCGCTCGAGGTCCGCGATGGACATGGGCCTGCCGTGCCGCGCCAGGTAGGCGGGTGCCGCGCAAAAGATCAGGCGCTCGTCGCCTAGGTGCATCTGGCCCAGCGCGGCAGGCCAGTGCGATGGCGCGCCGATGCGCACGGCGATATCGATGCGCTCCTCGAACAGGTCGACGAAGCGGTCGCTGAAGGCGATCGACGGCTGCAGCCGCGGATACTGCGCGCACAGCTGCAGCAGGGCCGGCATCACGCGCAGGCGGCCGTACGAGGCGGGCACGCCGAGGCGCACCTTGCCGGCCAGTTCCGTCGCATGCTCGGCCAGCACGTCTTCCGCATCAGCCAGTTCCTGCAGCACGCGCTTGCAGGTGGCGTAGTAGGCGCGGCCCGCGTCGCTCAGTTTCAAGCGGCGCGTGCTGCGCTCGAACAGCATCACGCCCAGCCGCTCTTCCAGCCGCGCCACGCTCTTGCTGACGGCAGAGCTGCTCAGGTGCAGGCGTTCGGCCGCCTTGGTAAAGCTGCCCGCGTCGGCCGTGGCCAGGAAGGGCGTGATGCCTTTCAAGTGTTCCGATGAAAACATGATTCGGGAATTTTATTCATGAATAGGGTGAAATAGTATCGTAGATAAGAATTCATGTCGCGGATATGATGGTTTTTTTCTTTTGGAGGCTTATCCCATGCAAAAACATGCCCTCATCATCGGCGCCAGCGGCGTCATCGGCAGCAAGCTGGCCGCGCATCTGCTGGGCGCAGGCTGGCGCGTTACGGGCGTCTCGCGCGGCCGCACGCCCGTGCCGGCCGGCTGCGCCTCGCTGCAATTCGATGCGACGGATGGCGCGGCGGTCAGCGCCGCCCTGGCCGGCATGGATGCCAGCCACGTCTTTTTCACGGCCTGGGCGCGCCAGGCCAGCGAGCAGGAAAACATCCGCGTCAACGGCGCCATGGTGGCCAATGTGCTGGCCGCGCTGGGGCCAGGCGGCCAGCTGCGCCATGCGGCGCTGGTGACGGGCCTCAAGCATTACCTGGGACCGTTCGACGCGTATGGACAAGGCGCCGTGCCCGTCACGCCGTTTCGCGAAGAGCAGGGCCGCCAGAGCGTCGATAATTTCTACTATGAGCAGGAAGACCGCTTGTTCGCGGCGGCCGCGCAGTATGGCTTCACGTGGAGCGTGCACCGCCCGCACACCATCATCGGCTACGCGCTGGGCAATGCCATGAACATGGGCCTGACCCTGGCCGTGTATGCGCACCTGTGCAAGGCCAGCGGCCAGCCCTTCGTCTTTCCCGGTTCGCCCGCGCAGTGGCATGGCCTGTCCGACATGACGGACGCGGGCCAGATCGCGCGCCAGCTGGCGTGGGCGGCCGACAGCCCGGCCGCGCGCAACGAGGACTTCAATATCGTCAATGGCGACGTGTTCCGCTGGAAGTGGCTGTGGCCGCGCCTGGCCGCGTATTTCGGCGTCGCGGCGGCCGATCTGCCCGCGACGATGGCGCCGCTGGCCGGCCGCATGCAGGATGCGCCCGCGCAGTGGCGCGCCATCGCGCAGCAGCATGGCCTGGCGGAGCCCGATATCGGCCGCCTCGCCTCCTGGTGGCATACGGATGCGGACCTGGGACGGCCGATGGAAGTGATGACGGACATGGGCAAGAGCCGCAAGGCGGGCTTCCTCGACTACCAGGATACCCAGGATGCCTTTTTCAATCTGTTCGAGCGCCTGAAGGCGGAGCGCATCATTCCGCGCTGACGTTTTCCACGGCGGCCGGCGGCGGCGTTGCTGCCGCTGCCGCCGCATTGGCCTTGTGCTGCTGCGCGCGCTGCCATTCGAGTCCCGGGCGGTCGACGCGGAACTGCAGCAGGCGACCCTGCACCACTTCCGTCACGTAGGCCGTGCGTCCATCGGGCCCGCCAAAGGTGATGTTGCTGGGCTTGGCGCCAGGCACGCTGATCTCGCGCAGGATGCGTCCCTGCGGCGACAGTTTGACCACCGTGCCCTTGCCGTAGCGCGTCACGTACAGGTTGCCGTCGACGTCCACGCGCATGCCGTCCATGCCGAAATCGTCGAACTTGATCAGCAGGCGTTTACCCGTCAGGCCGCCGTCCGCAGCGATGTCATACCTCCAGATATTGCGCTGCACGCTTTCATTCACGTACAAAATCTTGCCGTCGGGGCTCACTTCGATGCCGTTGGCCGTGCCCATGGTGTCGAGCGCCAGCGTGACCGTGCCGTCCTGCGCGATGCACCACACGCGGCCCGTGTTTTCCTTCCAGTTCGGGTCGCTTGCATACAGCACGTCGTCCTGCGTGATGGCGATGTCGTTCGGCTGCGTCATGCGCGGCTCGCGCGCGTGGATGGACAGGGCGCGCGTGGCCGGGTCGACCAGGTAAATCGTGTGTTCCATGTAGTCGGCCAGGTACATCTGGCCGCGGCTGCCGAAGCGGATGCCGTTGGCGATGCTGGTGCCGGGCAGGGTCAGGTACACCTCGCCGCTGCCGTCCGGCCGCACCTTACCGATGGTTTGCTGCTTCGCAAAGTTGACGGCATAGATATTCCCATCCGCGTCCACGGCCGGCCCCTCGATACCCTTGGTGAACGAGTGCGCCGGGGTCAGCGTGGTGGCGAGGAACAGCGCTTCGTGCGCGGGCTGGCTGGCGCAGGCGGACAGGGTGGAGAGTGCTGTGGCCAACAGGGCGGCACGCAGCGACGGCAGGGCGTAGCGGGTAGGGGGCATCAAGTGTTCTCTGTAAATCAGCGGTGGCGTATGTTACCCGACGCGCGCAGGCCGGGGCGCCAGTCTATGTCTCATCCTAGGCCGCCACCACGACCAGGTCGGGAAAATCGTCCTGCCAGCCTGCCCATTGATCTTGCAGGTGGGCATGCATGCCGGCGCGCTCTTGCTCCTGGTCAAACTCGTCCGCGCTGGCCAGCAGAAAATGGGCGATGGCGCGCAGGGTGGCCGGGTCGGCGTGGATGGTCACGTCGGAGCAGGGCAGGGGCCGCTCGGCGGCCTCGTCCTGCAGATAGCAGTGCAGCGATAAATGGGTGGTCATGGGTGTCGGTGGTTGATATAGGCGCCCAGCATGGCGTGTGCGTTCAGCGCGGCGCGGGCCGCTTCCAGCTCCTCGGGTTGCAGGTACCAGATGGTGAGGCTGGCATGCTCTTCGCAGCGGCCATACGCCTGCATCGCGTCGCGCAGCGCTTGCCGGCGCTCGGGCGGCAGCGCATCGAGTCTGGCTTGCGTGAAACCGTTGATGGGATACACATCGCGCAGGTGCGAATCTTGCAGCCCGCGCCGCTGGATGGCGGACCAGTTATTTGCGGGACAAGGAACGCCAAAGGTCATCGGATGGGCCTCATCGAGCTGCCGGTAGCCGAGTGCGTAGCCGGTGCCATAGCCCTGCGTTTCAGCGTAGCAGTACACATATTCGCAATGCTCAAACAGGCCGGGTATGGCCCGTGCACCGTTGAACAATGGCGCCAGCGCAAGCTTGCTGGCGCGGATGGACAGAATCAGTGACGAGTCCGACGAATACATGGCATGCGCGTCGCAGTTGACGGCCTCGTAAGCTTCGTCGGGCGGCACGAGACGCGGCGAAAGCAGTCCGATGCTGTTGGTCTCTGGCGCGAACAGCATCTTTTCGTAATTTCGCTGTGAGTACTTGACGATCTTGCCGCGCTTGTTGCCGTAGCGCTCGACGGCTTCGCCGATGTGCGCGAACCAGGCGAACAGCTGGGCGCTGGCCGCGGCGGGATGAAAGGGGCTATTTTTCTTGAATTCGCCTACGAGGAAGTGATATTGGTCCATGTGTCGCAAGGGTGAATGGGCAACGCGCATGATGCCATGTAAGGGGCCACGCTGCCAGTTGCACGATTGGACGGCGCAATGGCCGGGTTGAGGCGTATGATGGACATGCAGATGTGCTTGGCATAAGGCGCTGCGCCCGGCACGGGCGTCTGGCAGGATTTTTTCGTGGTTTCGGCAGCACTTTGGCAGTACCAACGACGAGGAGATATTATGGACAAACCTGAATTTATCCTGGCCGCCAAGGCCATGGAAACCCTTGAGATGTATCAAACGTTTTACGGCAACTCCAGCGAATACCAGGCGCACCAGCAGGAAGTGCTGAAACTGCTGCGCCACAAGGGCGCGTCCTTGCTGGTCTCCGAACACGGACCGGCCAAGTTTCTATTGGCGTTTGCCGATGCGCTCGAGGTGGCGGGGCAGCCGGGCGAGTATGTGCCGTTGAGCAGGCGGTAAGGAGCGGGCTGCTGGTTTCGAGGACCTGGCGCCGTATAAAGGGCGCCAGGCAGCAGCTGCTGTCTGCTTTTCAGCGCCTATCTCCCCGTATTGAAAAACCACGGCGTTCGCGCAAGCTCGGGCAAGCGGCGGGTTTTTCAATTCCAGCGTGGGGCGATGCCGCCTTACGCTGAATTAACGCCATTGCTGCGGCAAGCTGCCGATCATGAACACGATCCGATCAGCGCACGGATCTTCGATTTTTCGCAATACCTTCGTGTATGCATAAGGGCAAAAATCATCGAATGCGCAGATCACTTGGCGACTTTGTCTGGAACAATGATCGAGGGTCAGTTTGCCCAATGGGCGAGCCAGCATGCAAGTCTGCTTATTACTGTACTGCTTGCGGCTGCCATGTGAGCAATATCGCTGCAATGATTCTTGCATGCGAAGGCTGTGTCTGAATGGCAGGCCTGCTACCGGCACCTTTGGAGACCGGCGTTCAAGGGGACTCCATCACCGATGCACGGCTTACTCTCCACCAAGCATGACTTCTGCCACCTTGCATGTGCTGTCACTGAAGTACAGTTTCACGGTGCCTCCGCTGAGATAAGCGGCCAGCAGACTGGCCTTGATGCGATTAATGCCAGGATGGTCGGGATAAATGGAGGCGAAACTGGCGCCATAGCCGCTATTCGAGACGCAGCCTGTCAGGGCAGGTGACAGTTCCACGTTGATGCCGCCATCCCTGGTCACTATGAGCTTTTTCACGACGGAGTTGCTGGACCAGCCTGGCCCCTCCGCCGCAACTGGCATTGAAAAGGCTAGTCCCGCAGCCAAAGCGAGCAGGTAGCCACGTACTGGCCGAAATTGTGAATGCATGTATTCCTTTTCTTGTTGATATATTTTTTGTCGCGGTCATGGACCATGGACAAGGCGTGTTAAAAGAGTTTTTTATTCAAGATGCAGCTTGCAAGTATGAGGGAGAAAAGAGCGCTTTTCCAAGCGCTTGTTCAAGCATGATATGGAACCGTCACTGCGGCAGGGGGCAGTTCCGCCATATGCTCGTGTCCTGAGCCGGTGATGTTGTAGTTAGAAAAACCGCTTGCGGCGCAAGAGTTCGCCAAAAGAAGCGGAGAGGGTTGCGCTTGCAGGCGCGGATACGCTGTCCGCGTTCTGCATGCATGGAATAAATAAAAGGGCCTCCCCGCCGAAACGGGAAAGCCCTTTTATTTATTCAGTGGTGGAGATGGCGGGAATCGCACCTACCGTGAACTTAGAACTTTTAGGCGTCTTGACGGTTTTGCTGGGAAATGCAGACAATCAACCCGCAACGGCGGCTATCGGCCAGAACCGGGTTTGGACACTCGCCAGTTCGTCTGGCCGTACAATTCGTAGTGCAGACTCAAGCCGGCGGCGTCGTTGCAGGCGATGATTGGCTGCTGCACTTAATTTTAATCCCCGGGCCTGCTGGCTCAGCTACAAGTTAGGTTGCGACATGGAGTATCCGTTTTCACGCTTGATCATTGCGGCCAGTTTGGCTTGTTTGGTCATGGGGGCGGCCGCTATTCAACAAATGCGCCTTAGTCGCCCCATCGCTAAAGTAAAATACTTTCTGCTTAAATTAGCGGTGGCAGTCTGGCTGGTGAGTGGATTATTTGTCGGGACACTCTACAGTCACGGAGTCGATGTGGCGTGGTACATTTTTGGTGTCGTCGTTAGTCTGGCCGGATGTGTCGTTGCAGGCATCGTGGTGTTTGCTTGGCAGCTTTTCACCAGGCGCAAGCAGGACGGTTAATGGACTTTATGACGTTGCATCACTTGCGAATCCAGTTATCGGCCGATATCGGCTTCCGGCCAGGAGCGGCTGGTGAATTTTGAAAGAAATGGATGAGTATGGATAGGCCCGAGGTCCAACTCATTGCGAATGCGCTGTCCGAGATACGCTCGCTATTAAGCTCCTGCCCAGATGCCGAACATGACGCGCCCTTGGCGGTGCGTCTGGCGGCTCATATAGCTTACGCTTTGCATAATGAGGCCGCGAGTTTAGCCGATGGGGACGGCTTTGACGTAAAGGCTGCTCTCCAAAAGGTGGCGGCGATCGATAACATCGTGCAGGGGCACGATGGCGGTCGACTTGCCGCGGCCTGGACGCCTGGAAATTGCACCGGATCTTGAGGTGGAAATCGGCCGAAAGCGGCCCTCATCTGCTCTAACATCGATGACGGATTGGCCTGTGCGCTGGACTGCAAACCTGTGATTCCTATAATGAGCCAAGATGGTCGATTCGCCTATTTTGTCGTCGTGCATGGAATTGATGTTCCGACCTTCGAACAAATGGCTGTTCACTTCGAATGTCGTCGTGGCGGCATGCGACCGACGGATGAAAGCAGATATATCACTATCCCAGTAACGCTTGACGCCATAGGGAGCACCCTTACTTGGGTCAAAGCCGAGTTGGACGGGTGCTACCGTGAGCTATATTTGATGGTGTCCGTCGAAGCGGAATTGTCTTGGAGCGAGGTTGTCATTCCCGCTGAGATAGCTTTGCTCGCTGGTCAATCTAAGGCGGCAATCAAGGTTCTGCTTGCCAATTCAAGCGAGCGTGATCTCATGGCTGGCGCCGTCCGCTTCGGGGTGGAAGCGGACGGCGCCGATTTGCGCTCTGAGTCGCCACCAGTCGCGTAAGGCCGCGATTCTCAGCGCGGGAATTTATACCGTACCAGCAGCGTAGGTCCTTTGCCGCCGGATGGCGTCAGCAGTATTTCGTCGCCCGGCTGCATCTCTTCATACATTACCGTGCAACAGGTCGGCATCGAGTGGCCGCGCGCCGGATAAACGCCAACGTCGGTGTGCAGGGTCGCGGCGCGTACGTCCACGCTGGACTTGCCGGCCTTTCCTTCTTCTTGCAGCAGCTTGCGCAATGCGGTGACGAAGTCCCCTTTGCTGAGTCTTGCAGGTGCTTGGGTGGCTGGCGGGCGAGCTGTTGCGTCGTTTTTCATGGTAGTTTCCTTCAGTGAATACATGGCCGCCACTATATCATTGGCCCCGAATGTTGCATGACAGTCAGCCGATGGATTTGATCGTCGAGCGGGCGAGCGCGGGCGAGGGGCAGGCCTGCCATTTGAACGCGGCCTGAGCGGTCGATGTTGTCATTAGGGAAAACCGCCTGCGGCGTAAAACCTGGCCAGAAGAATCGGAAAGGGTTGCGCTGGCAAGCGCAACCCGGTTTTGCGGCTATCGGACGAGCAGTGCTCGTCGCCCACAAACCCCCCGCGTCCGTACCGGACGCGGATTCGGCGCCCGCGCTCTGCGCGCATGGAATAAGTAAAAAGGGCCTCCCCGCCGAAACGGGGAAGCCCTTTTATTTATTCAGTGGTGGAGACGGCGGGAATCGAACCCGCGTCCGCAAGCACTCCACAGACAGTTCTACATACTTAGCACTATCATTTAATTTAACTCAGCCAGCACGGATGTGCACGTTATGGGCAAGCGAGTTACCTATTATTTAGTCGGACGCTAAGTAACCCAGCATACGACGAGTCCCTGTAAATGACTCTAGAGCTTTTGACGGCCCACCCCAGGGACGAGGTGTTCTAGAGCTAACAGCGATTAAGCTGCCAGTGCGTACGAGTTATCGTTTGCAGTTAAGTTTTTTCAGGTTGTATTTACGAGGTAGCCCGCCCTCGGTATGCCCTGCGCTGCTTTGCAACCCACGTCGAAACCAGGTCGTCCCCACAGAACCTTCATTGTAGCGCAATCTGTCCACTCTTGCATGATGCATTCGCGCCGATGCGCGCCGGCTCACGCGCCGGCAGCTTTATGCCGCCAGCTGGCGCGCCTGCGCCGCCTTCACCACCGCGCTGACCAGTTCCAGCAGCGCTTGCGGCGTGTCCAGCAGGTGGTCGGCATTCCAGTGCTGCGGTTCGACGGGGCCGCAATAGCCCCAGGCGCAGGCCACCGTGCGCATGCCGGCGGCGCGGCCGGCCTGGATGTCGCGCAGGTCGTCGCCCACGTACCAGCATTCTTCCGGCGCCAGTGCCAGGCGGCGCGCCGCTTCCAGCAGGGGGGCGGGGTGCGGTTTCGGGTGCGCCATGGTGTCGCCCGAGATGACGCAGCCGGCGGCGCCCAGGCCGATCTGGCCGACCAGCGGGTCGGTGAAGCGGGCCGCCTTGTTGGTGACGACGCCCCAGGCCAGGCCCAGCGCCTGCAAGCCGTCGAGCATGGCGGGGATGCCGTCGAACAGGCGGCTTTCCACGGCCAGCGCCGCTTCGTAGTTGTTCAGGAAGCCGTCTTTCAGGGCTTCATAGCCGCTTTCGCCGGGACCGATGCCATACGACGCGCCTATCATGCCGCGCGCGCCGGCCGAGGCCGTGGGGCGCAGGATGGCGTACGGGGTTGGTTCCAGGCCGGCGCGCGCGCGCAGCAGGTTGATGGCGGCCGCCAGGTCGGGGGCGGTGTCGGCCAGGGTGCCGTCGAGGTCGAACAGGATGGCGCGCGGGGCTGGCAAGTGGTCGGTGGTCATGGCGAGCGCAGTAATCAGGTGGATCGGGATGAAAAATGGCGGCCGCAGCCGCCTTGTGGTTGACGCGGAAATTACAGGGGCCGGGTGCAGGCCACCAGGTAATTGACGCTGGTATCACTATTAAGCGAGTAAATCTTGGTCAACGGATTGTAGCCCATGCCGCGCATGCTATTGACATCGAGGCCGGCGCTGCGTACATATTGCGACAATTCGGCCGGCGTGATGAATTTATCGTAGTCGTGCGTGCCTTTGGGCAGCAGGCGCAGCAGGTATTCGGCGCCGAGGATGGCAAACAGATAGGCTTTCGGATTGCGGTTCAGGGTCGACAGGAAGACGTGACCGCCCGGTTTGACCAGGGTGGCGCAGGCCTTCACGATGGCGGCCGGATCCGGCACGTGCTCGAGCATTTCCATGCAGGTGACGACGTCGTACTGGCCCGCCTCTGCGTCGGCCATGGCTTCGGCGGCGATCAGCTTGTAGCGCACCTTGGCGCCCGATTCCAGGCTGTGCAGGTCGGCCACTTTCAGGGCTTTCTCGGACAGGTCGATGCCCGTCACGTCGGCACCCTTGCGGGCCATCGATTCGGCCAGGATGCCGCCGCCGCAGCCGATGTCGATCACGCGCTTGCCGGCCAGCGGCACTTTCGCGTTGATCCATTCCAGGCGCAGGGGGTTAATTTCGTGCAGGGGACGAAACTCGGAAGTGGGGTCCCACCAGCGGTGGGCCAGCTCACTGAATTTTTGGATTTCAAGAGGGTCGGCATTCATAGGTCGAATAATAGCGGCAATTTTACAATTGGGCAGCCACGGACGAAAAAAAACCCCGCCGTGGCGGGGTTTTTTCATGCTGTCCTTGACTTGCGCGATGACTTGGAGCAAGTCCCAGGGTAGCGGTTCAGCGATTACTTGTTGCGGGTACCAACAACTTCGATTTCCACGCGACGGTTTTTCGCACGGCCTTCGGCAGTTTTGTTGTCAGCAACAGGTTGTTTTTCGCCTTTGCCTTCGGTGTACACGCGGTTGCTTTCAACGCCTTTGGTGACCAGGTAGGCTTTGACAGCATCAGCACGACGTACCGACAGTTTTTGGTTGTAAGCATCGGTGCCGACGGAGTCGGTGTGACCCACAGCGATGATGACTTCCAGGTTGATGCCGCCCAGTTGTGCGGACAGCTCGTCCAGCTTGGCTTTGCCTTCTGGCTTCAGCGTAGCTTTGTCGAAATCGAAGAATGCATCAGCAGCGAAGCTGACTTTTTCCGAGGTAGGAGCAACGACGACTGGCACTGGTACGACCACGACTGGTGCAGGAGCAGGTACTACTGGCGCTGGTGGGGCCACGCATTTGCCGTCTTGCAGGGTTTCTGGTTCTACGCACAGTGGCACGTCGCAACCTGGCACCGCGTCAGCAGGTGTCCAGTAGCCGGTACGCCAGCACAGACCGAATGGGTCACGCACGATAACGCCGCGAGCATCTTGCACGTAAGCGCTTTTTGGGCTTGGTGCTTTGATGTCAGTGGTAACTGGCGCGAACGGTGGGGAGGTTGGGGTTTGGGCCGAAGCCGAGCCAGCAATCACTGCGGATGCAGCGAAAAACAGCGTTACAAATTTATTCATTCTTTTTTCCTTTCGGGGGGTGATATCCGCAGAACAACACTGCGCTACTGGTGCTACGTGCCGAGATTTTATCATGTAGACCACATGCGCTCGTTTCAGATTGCGAAACTAGCAATTAACTTCCCAGTCATTTTGCCACACGCATCAGGGGCGCACGACCGTGGTTAAATCAAAGCTTGCCCGATTTTAGACCGCGCGTTGTTTTTGCGCAACGAAAATGCCCATTTGTAACGCGTCTGTAACAATTGATCGCTTTTTTGCCTCTTTTAAGGGCAGAGGACTTGAACTGGTATTGCCATTGTGCATTATCGACACCTGGACATGCACAGCGCCGGTGCGAAGCGGCAATCTTGCCGGTCTGGCCAATTTGTACAGGTAGCTGGGCGCGCATGCTAAAATCGTGCGCTTGACTGTTAAGAGTGTTGAGCAGAGGCGCAAGGCGGCGCTGCATGGCGGGACGTACCGAGGTACAGTCCGGACCGTGCCACCGCCGTCACTTTTTGCCAGACACTCTGCGACATGGAAGCCGGGCCGCGCCAGCAGCGCGCGGTGCGGCGTCCACGACGACAGCCGCCTAGGATATGCAGTATTGCGTCATACATTGCGTAGCAGATAAGTTAACCACAGCCTGAGATCAGTCGAACCGCCAATGGATCAATTCGCAAAAGAAACAATTCCTATTTCCCTCGAAGAAGAGATGCGCAAGAGCTACCTCGATTACGCCATGAGCGTGATCGTCGGGCGCGCCTTGCCGGATGCGCGCGATGGCTTGAAGCCAGTGCACCGCCGCGTCTTGTTCGCGATGCATGAAATGAACAACGTGTGGAACCGCCCTTACGTCAAGTGCGCCCGCGTGGTCGGCGAAACCATGGGTAAGTACCATCCCCACGGCGACGCCTCGATCTACGACACCTTGGTGCGCATGGCGCAAGATTTTTCGCTGCGCTACATGCTCATCGACGGCCAGGGTAACTTTGGCTCCGTCGACGGCGATGGCGCCGCGGCGATGCGTTACACCGAGTGCCGCCTGGACAAGATCGCCAGCGAATTGCTGGCCGATATCGATAAAGATACCGTCGACTTCCAGCCCAACTATGACGGCAAGGAAAAGGAACCGACGGTCTTGCCGACGCGTATCCCGAACCTGCTGATCAACGGTTCTTCCGGCATCGCGGTCGGCATGGCGACGAACATTCCGCCACACAATATTACCGAAGTCATCAACGGCGCCCTGCACGTGCTGCGCAACCCGGACTGCACGATCGATGAACTGATCGAACTGATCCCGGCGCCCGATTTCCCCACCGCCGGCATCATCTATGGCGTCTCGGGCGTGCGCGACGGCTACCGCACGGGCCGCGGCCGCGTGGTCATGCGCGCCAAGACGCACTTCGAGGAATACGGCAAGGACGGCGGCCGCATCGCCATCATCGTCGACGAGCTGCCATTCCAGGTCAACAAGAAGTCCTTGCTGGAACGCATCGCCGAAAACGTGCGCGACAAGAAGCTGGACGGCATTTCCGACATCCGCGACGAGTCCGACAAATCGGGCATGCGCGTGGTGATCGAGCTGAAACGCGGCGAAGTGCCGGAAGTGGTGCTGAACAATCTGTACAAGCAAACCCAGTTGCAAGACACCTTCGGCATGAACATGGTGGCCCTCGTCGATGGCCAGCCGAAGCTGCTGAACCTGAAGCAGATGCTGCAATGCTTCCTGTCGCACCGCCGCGAAGTGGTGACGCGCCGCACCGTGTTCGAACTGCGCAAGGCGCGCGAACGCGGCCACGTGCTCGAAGGCCTGGCTGTCGCGCTGGCCAATATCGATGACTTCATCGCCATCATCAAGGCCGCGCCGACGCCGCCGATCGCCAAGGTCGAGCTGATGGCGCGCCCGTGGGATTCGTCCGTCGTGCGCGAAATGCTGGCCCGTACGGGCGACGGCACGACGCCAGGCGGCGTCGATGCCTACCGTCCGGAAAACCTGCCGAAGCATTACGGCATGCAGGCCGATGGCCTGTACAAGCTGTCGGACGACCAGGCGCAGGAAATCCTGCAGATGCGTCTGCAGCGCCTGACCGGTCTGGAACAGGACAAGATCGTCAACGAGTACAAGGAAATCATGGCGCACATCGCCGACTTGCTCGACATCCTGGCCAAGCCGGAACGCGTCACCATCATCATCACCGATGAAATGACGCTGGCCATGAACGAATACGGCGCCGGCAACAAGGACGTGCGCCGCTCGCAGATCGAACTCAATGCCACCGACCTGGAAACGGAAGACCTGATCACGCCGCAGGACATGGTCGTGACCCTGTCGCACACCGGCTACATGAAGGCGCAGCCGATCACCGAATACCGCGCGCAAAAACGCGGCGGCCGCGGCAAGCAGGCGATGGCGACGAAAGAGGAAGACTGGATCGACCAGCTGTTCATCGCCAATACGCACGACTACATCCTGTGCTTCTCGGATCGTGGCCGCATGTACTGGCTGAAGGTGTGGGAAGTGCCGCAAGGCTCGCGCAATTCGCGCGGCAAGCCGATCGTCAACATGTTCCCGCTGCAGGACAACGAAAAGATCACCGTGATCCTGCCGCTGTCGGGCGAGAACCGCACGTTCCCCGAAGACCATTACGTGTTCATGTCGACCAGCCTGGGCACCGTCAAGAAAACGCCGCTGAAGGACTTCAGCAATCCACGCAAGGCCGGCATCATCGCGGTCGACCTGGACGACGGCGACTTCCTGATCGGCGCGGCGCTGACCGACGGCCAGCACGACGTGATGCTGTTCTCCGATTCGGGCAAGGCAGTGCGCTTCGACGAAAACGATGTGCGTCCGATGGGCCGCACGGCGCGCGGCGTGCGCGGCATGAACCTGGAAGAAGGCCAGCACGTGATCGCCCTGCTGGTGGCCGAGAACGAGCAGCAGTCGGTGCTGACGGCGACCGAAAACGGTTACGGCAAGCGTACGCCGATCACCGAGTACACGCGCCATGGCCGTGGCACGAAAGGCATGATCGCCATCCAGACCAGCGAGCGCAATGGCAAGGTGGTTGCCGCGACCCTGGTCGACACCACCGATGAAATCATGCTGATCACCACCGGTGGCGTCCTGATTCGTACCCGCGTGTCGGAAATCCGCGAGATGGGCCGCGCGACGCAGGGCGTGACCCTGATCGCCGTGGAGGATGGCACCAAGCTGTCCGGCCTGCAGCGCGTGGTGGAGACGGATATCGACGAAGTCGAGCTGACGACGGAGGCGGGCGTGGACGCCGCGGCCGCGCCGGCGGCTGAACCAGCCGATCCGGACCAGCCGGAGTAAGAAGATTGGGGCTCTTTCGGGAGCCCCAATTGCTGTTGGCGTGCCACTTTCGGCGCCAGCCAGCGTAACCACGTATGCCCCCGCTTTTGTAAAGTCCCGAATACCATGAGAAAAATCGTCGCCACCTTCTTCGCCGCGTTCTCGCTGGCATTCCTTGCGACCCTGCCGGTCCTGGCGCAGAATGCGCAAGCGACGCCCGCCCGCCAGGCCGCGCCCAGCCCCGCCATGACGGTGGCCGTGCGGCGCATGCTCGATGCGATGCAGTTCCCGCAACTGACGCGCAACATCTTCGACCAGATGCTGCAATCGGTGCCGGCCATGATCCGCCAGTCGGCCCTGCAGCAAATCGGCACGAACCCGAACCTGGACGAGAAGCGCAAGGCGCGCGCGCTGGCCAGCGCCGAGGAAGAAATCCCCCTTGCCGTCGCCACCCTGACGCAGGTGCTGGCCGATCCGACCCTGATCGATGAACTGAGCGCCGAGATGGTGCCCCTGTACGCGCGCTACTACACGGTGCCGGAAGTCGAGCAGCTGACGGCGTTCTACAAGACGCCGCTGGGCCGCAAGATGCTGGCGACCATGCCGCAGCTGTCGGCTGAATCGATGGCCATCAGCCAGCGCGTGCTGATCCCGCGCGTGAATGCAGTGCTCGACCAGGTCATACGGGCGGCCACGCAATCGCCCCAATAATCCCATTTACCAAGGACCGTATCGTGACCCATATCTACAATTTCTCCGCCGGACCGGCCGTGCTGCCCAAGGAAGTGCTGGCGCAAGCCGCCGCGGAAATGCAGGACTGGCATGGCAGCGGCATGTCGGTGATGGAAATGAGCCACCGTGGTCCCGAATTCATCTCCATCTACCAGCAAGCCGTCGCCGACCTGCGCGAATTGCTGGCCGTGCCCGATAACTACAAGATCCTGTTCCTGCAGGGCGGCGGCCTGGGCGAGAACGCCATCATCCCGATGAACCTGGTGGGCCATGGCGCCACGCAGCCGGCCACCGTCGACTTCGTGCATACGGGCTCCTGGTCGGGCAAGTCGGTCAAGGAGGCGGCGAAATACGCCACCGTCAACGTGGCCGCCTCGTCGCAGGCCGCCGGTTTCACGGGCGTGCCGCCAGTGGCCGAGTGGAAGCTGACGCCGGGCGCCGCCTACCTGCACATCTGCACCAATGAAACCATCGACGGCGTGGAATTCCAGCAGGCGCCGCAGGTGCCGGCTGGCACCACCATCGTGGCCGACATGTCCTCGCACATCCTGTCGCGCGTTATTGATGTATCGCAATATGGCGTGATCTTCGGCGGCGCGCAGAAAAATATCGGTCCGGCCGGCCTCACCGTGGTCATCGTGCGCGAAGACTTGCTGGGCAAGGCGCTGCCGATTTGCCCGTCGGCCTTCGACTGGTCCATCGTGGCCGAACATGAGTCGATGTACAACACCCCGCCCACCTACGGCATCTATATCGCCGGCCTGGTTTTCCAGTGGCTGAAACGGCAAGGTGGCGTTGCAGCCATGGAACAGCGTAATATTGAGAAAGCGGCGCTGCTGTACGCGGCGCTCGATGCGGACGACTTCTACCAGAACCGGGTCGCTCCCGCATACCGCTCGCGCATGACCATCCCGTTCTATCTGCGCGACGAGAGTATGAACGACGCATTCCTGGCCGGCGCGAAGCAGCGCGGCCTGCTGCAGCTGAAGGGCCACAAGTCCGTCGGCGGCATGCGTGCATCGATCTATAACGCGATGCCGATCGAGGGCGTGCAAGCCCTGGTCAACTATTTGAACGAGTTTGCCGGACGCTGAGTCGCATAACCGACCGCGCCGGCCCGCCGCCGGCGCAGGCCGCGCGGCAATGATTGAAGTACAGCTGACGAAACAAACCAACCATGACCGATAAATTGAAACCGCTGCGCGAACAGATCGATGCGATCGACGCGCAAATCCTCGAACTGCTGAACCGCCGCGCGCAGATCGCCCAGCAGGTGGGCCACGTGAAGGCCGAGACGCAGGCGCCTGTCTTCCGTCCCGAGCGCGAAGCGCAAGTGCTGCGCGGCGTTGCCGAGCGCAATCCCGGCCCCATGGGCGACCGCGAAGTGCAGACCATCTTCCGCGAAATCATGTCGTCCTGCCGCTCGCTGGAAAAGCGCGTCACCGTGGCGTATCTTGGCCCGGCCGGCACCTTCAGCGAGCAGGCCGTGTACCAGCAGTTCGGCAGCGCGGTCGAAGGCTTGCCATGCGCCTCCATCGACGAGGTATTCCGCTCCGCCGAAGCGGGGACGGCCGATTTCGGCGTGGTGCCGATCGAGAATTCCTCGGAAGGCGCCGTCAACCGCACGCTGGACATGATGCTGCAGACCAGCCTTATCATCAGCGGCGAAGTGGCGATTGCCGTGCACCACAGCCTGATGACGAAGAGCGGCAACATGGATGGCATCACTTCCATCTGCGCCCATTCGCAGGCGCTGGCCCAGTGCCAGGTGTGGCTGAACCAGAATTACCCGCACATCGCGCGCCATGCCGTGGCCTCGAACGCGGAAGCGGCGCGCATGGCCGGCGACGATCCGACGGTGGCGGCGATCGCCAGCGAACTGGCGGGCGCGCAGTACAAGCTGGGCGTGGTCAAGGGCCATATCCAGGACGACCCGCACAACCGCACGCGCTTTGCCGTCGTGGGGACGCTGCAGACGGCGCCGTCGGGCAAGGACCAGACCTCGCTGGTGCTGGCCGTGCCGAACAAGGCCGGCGCCGTGTACCAGCTGCTGGCGCCCCTGGCGAAGCACGGCGTGTCGATGACGCGCTTCGAGTCGCGTCCGGCGCGCATGGGCAGCTGGGAGTATTATTTCTATGTCGACGTGGAAGGTCACGTGCACGACGCGGCCGTGGCCCAGGCGCTGGCGGAGTTGCAGGGCAATGCGGCTTTCTTCAAGGTGCTGGGGTCGTATCCGGTCAGTCTGTGACGCCAACGGTGGTGTCGGATTACGGCCTGCGGCCTAATCCGACCTACAATAAGCTGTAGGTTGGGTTAGCGCAGCGTAACCCGGCAAGAGCCACCAGCCTAATCATTCACCAACTTTTAAAGAACACCATGTCTAAAAATATCGGTCCAGAATACGTCCGCGCCATCGCCCCTTACCAGAGCGGCAAACCGATCGCCGAAGTCGCGCGCGAATTCGGCCTCGACGAGGCATCCATCGTCAAGCTGGCGTCGAATGAAAACCCGTACGGCATGCCGGAATCGGCCAAGCAGGCGATGATCGCCGCCATCGATGACCTGGGCCGCTACCCGGATGCCAACGGCTTCGACCTGAAAGCCGTGCTGTCGCAGCGCTATGACGTGCCGGCCGACTGGATCACGCTGGGCAACGGCAGCAACGACATCCTGGAAATCGCCGCGCACGCGTTTGTCGAACACGGCCAGTCCGTCGTTTATTCGCAGTACTCGTTCGCCGTGTATGCGCTGGCCACGCAAGGCCTGGGCGCGCGCCACATCGTCGTGCCGGCGCAAGCCTATGGCCATGACCTCGACGCCATGGCGGCGGCAATCGCCGACGACACGCGCCTGGTCTTCATCGCCAACCCGAACAACCCGACCGGCACCTTCCTGTCGGCCGCGCAGCTCGAAGCCTTCCTGCAAAAGGTGCCGCAGCATGTCGTCGTCGTGCTCGACGAGGCCTACAACGAATTCCTGTCGGCCGGCGACCAGTACGAGTCGACGGCGTGGGTGCGCCAGTATCCGAACCTGGTGGTCTCGCGCACCCTGTCGAAGGCCTATGGCCTGGCCGGCCTGCGCGTCGGTTTCGCCATCGCCCAGCCGGCGCTGACGGACCTGATGAACCGCATCCGCCAGCCATTCAACGTCAATTCGATGGCGCAGGCGGCAGCCATCGCCGCCCTGAACGACAAGGAATTCCTCGAGAAGAGCGCGCGCAACAACGCGGCCGGCTACCGGCAGTTCACGGAAGCGTTCACGCAACTGGGCCTGGAATACGTGCCGTCGCACGGCAATTTCGTGCTGGTGAAGGTGGGCGAGGACGACGGCGCCGGCGCGCGCGTCAACCTGGCGCTGCTCAAGCAGGGCGTGATCGTGCGCCCCGTGGGCAGCTATGGCTTGCCGCAATGGCTGCGCATTTCCATCGGCCTGCCGCAGGAAAACGCGATCTTCATCGCCGCGCTGACGAAAGCGCTGGCCTGACGCCATGACGACGCCTGCACTGAAAAAGGTCGTCATCTTCGGCGTGGGCCTGATCGGCGGCTCGTTCGCGCGCGCGTTAAAGCATGCGGGCGCGGTGGCCACGGTGGTCGGCATGGGCCGTTCGCCGGCCTCGATGGCGCGCGCCCTGGCGCTGGGCATCATCGACGAGATCGGCGGCGACATGGCGGAGGCCATCGCGGGCGCCGACCTGGTGCTGCTGGCCGCGCCCGTGGCGCAGACGGGGGCGATCCTGGCCTCCATCGCGCCGCATCTGCAGCCGGGCACCATCGTCACCGACGCGGGCAGCACGAAAAGCGACGTGGTGGCGGCGGCGCGCGCGGCGCTGGGCGGCAAGGTGGCGCAATTCGTGCCCGGCCATCCGATCGCGGGGCGCGAGACGAATGGCCCCGACGCCGCCATCATTGACTTGTATCAAGGCAAGAAAGTGGTGCTCACGCCGCTGGCGGAAAATGCCGCGGCCGACGTGGAGCGCGTGGCGGCCGCATGGCGTGCCTGCGGCGCCATCCTGCACGTCTTGACGCCCGCAGAACACGACAAGGTGTTTGCCGCCGTCAGCCATCTGCCGCATTTGCTGGCCTTTGCGCTGGTCGACGACATCGCCAGGAAGCCGCACGCGGGCCTGCTGTTCCAGTACGCGGCCAGCGGCTTTCGCGACTTTACGCGCATCGCCGGCTCATCGCCGGAAATGTGGCGCGACATCAGCCTGGCCAACCAGCCGGCGCTGCTGCATGAACTGGATGCCTACCTGGCGCAGTTGACGGCGCTGCGCGCGCACCTGGCCGCCGGCGACGGCGCCGCCATCGAAGGCGTGTATGCGAACGCCCAGCACGCCCGGCAGCAATGGATCGAGGCGATCGAAACGGCAGAAGTACCGGCCGCGCCCGCACAATAAATATTCAAGGATTCCAGCATGACGCAAACCAAGCAATACCCCCACCATATCGACCTGAAGCCGGTCATGCACGCCGCAGGCACGGTGCGCCTGCCCGGCTCGAAAAGCATTTCCAACCGCGTGCTGCTGCTGGCCGCGCTGGCCAAGGGTACGACGAAGATCGTCGACCTGCTCGCCTCCGACGACACCTTCGTCATGCTGACGGCCCTGACGTCGCTGGGCGTGAAATGGACGCAGGACGAGTTGCAGGGCGACCCGGCCACGGCGCACCAGATCCACCACGTGGAAGGCTGCGGCGGCGTGTTCCCGCACCACGCGGCGGACCTCTTCATGGGCAACGCCGGCACGGCGATCCGCCCGCTGACGGCGGCGCTGGCCGTCATCGGCGGCGATTACACCCTGCACGGCGTGTCGCGCATGCACGAGCGTCCCATCGGTGACCTGGTCGATGCGCTGAATGCCGTCGGCACGCAGATCGAATACACGGGCGAGCGGGGTTTCCCGCCGCTGCGCATCCGCCGCGGTCATATCCACGCGCAGCGCATCGCCGTGCGCGGCAACGTGTCGAGCCAGTTCTTGACGGCCCTGCTGATGGTGGCGCCGCTGATGGCGCGCGATCACGCGGTGACCATCGACGTGACGGGCGAGCTGATTTCGAAGCCGTACATTGAAATTACCCTGAACCTGATGCGCCGCTTCGGCGTGACGGTCGAGCATGACGGCTGGCAGTCGTTCACCGTGCAGCCGGGCCAGCAGTACCAAAGCCCGGGCACCATCCACGTCGAGGGCGATGCCTCGTCGGCGTCGTACTTCCTGGCGGCCGGCGCCATCGGCGGCGGTCCCGTGCGCGTGGAGGGCGTGGGGCGCGACAGCATCCAAGGCGACGTGCGTTTCGTCGAAGCCTTGCAGCAGATGGGCGCGACCATCACCATGGGCGAGAACTGGATCGAGGCCCGTTCGAACGGCGTATTGAAAGCCGTCGACATGGATTTCAACCACATTCCCGACGCCGCCATGACGATCGCCGTGGCTGCCCTGTACGCGGACGGCACGAGTACCCTGCGCAATATCGCCAGCTGGAGGGTGAAGGAAACGGACCGCCTGGCCGCCATGGCGACGGAATTGCGCAAGCTCGGCGCGGACGTGGAAGAGGGGGCCGACTACCTGCGCGTGACGCCGCCGGCCGAGATCCAGCCAGCCACCATCGACACGTATGACGACCACCGCATGGCCATGTGCTTTTCGCTCGCCTCGCTGGACGGCGCCGCGCGCCGCGGCAACGAGATGCGCATCAACGACCCGAAATGCGTGGCCAAGACCTTCCCCGAGTATTTCGCCGCATTCGCGGGGATTGCCAAGGATACTTTGATTTAACCAGGTAACCCCAGGTGAAACCTGGGGTCGGACCCTGAGGGGCCGACCCCGGCGCCGCTTCGGGGTTCAGTCTTTTTATTGTGACAAAACTATGCCGAACTCCAACATCCCAGTCATCGCCATCGACGGCCCCACCGCTTCAGGCAAGGGCACGGTGGCGCACCGCGTGGCCGACAAGCTCGGCTTTCATTACCTCGATTCCGGCGCGCTGTACCGCCTGACGGCCCTGTCGGCGCTGCGCCGGGGCACGGACTTGCGCGACGAACACGCGCTGGCCAAGCTGGCCGAACACCTGCCATGCCACTTCGCCGGCGGCGAAATCCTGCTCGCGCATGAAAACGTCACCGAGCAGATCCGTGCCGAAGAAGTGGGCAATACGGCGTCTAAAATTGCTGTTTTGCCAACTGTGCGCCACGCCCTCGTGGGCTTGCAGCTGGGCTTTCGCAAGACGCCGGGCCTGGTGGCCGACGGGCGCGACATGGGGACGGTGATCTTTCCGCATGCCGCGCTGAAGGTATTCCTCACGGCCAGCGTCGAGGCGCGCGCGCAACGGCGCTACAAGCAATTGATAGACAAGGGTTTTTCTGCTAATATGGAAGACCTTCTGATGGATTTGCAGGCGCGGGACGAACGTGATACTCACCGTGCGATTGCGCCGCTGGTCCCCGCGGAAGGGGCGCATGTCCTCGATACCTCGGGAATGACGGCCGATGAGGCTGTTGAAACCGTGTTGAAATGGTATGCGTCGGCAGCAAAATAAGCAGCAAAATAGCGTGCTTTATGTCATCTGTAATGCCTGCTATGTGGTGCCCGTGACGGCTCCTGGCCTGTCCGGGTGTGTCAAAAACCTAACCCAGTTTAAGTCGCATCGTGCGATCTCTGCTGGATAACCTGTGTGAACCCTATGTCTACTGTTACAACTAACGAATCTACCGGTATGGAAAGTTTTGCTGCGCTCTTCGAGGAATCGTTGTCGCGTCAAGATATGCGCTCCGGCGAAGTTATTTCCGCTGAAGTCGTGCGCCTCGACCACAATTTCGTGATCGTGAACGCTGGCCTCAAATCCGAAGCATTCATCCCTGTCGAAGAATTCAAGAACGACCACGGCGAACTGGAAGTCAAAGTTGGTGACTTCGTTTCCGTGGCGATCGAATCGCTGGAAAATGGTTTCGGCGATACCATCCTGTCGCGCGATAAAGCCAAGCGTCTGGCTTCGTGGCTGGCTCTGGAAAAAGCGATGGAATCGGGCGAAATCGTCGTCGGTACCGTCAATGGTAAAGTCAAAGGCGGTCTGACCGTGTTGACCAACGGCATCCGCGCATTCCTGCCGGGCTCGCTGGTTGATACCCGTCCTGTCAAAGACACCACCCCATTCGAAGGCAAAACCCTCGAATTCAAAGTGATCAAGCTGGATCGCAAGCGTAACAACGTGGTTCTGTCCCGCCGCGCCGTCATCGAAGCTTCGATGGGCGAAGAGCGTCAGAAACTGATGGAAACGCTGAAAGAAGGCACGGTCGTGACCGGCGTCGTCAAAAATATCACCGACTACGGCGCGTTCGTGGATCTGGGCGGTATCGATGGCCTGCTGCACATCACCGACCTGGCATGGCGCCGTGTACGTCACCCGTCGGAAGTGTTGACGGTTGGCCAGGAAATCACCGCCAAAGTCCTGAAATACGATCAAGAGAAAAACCGTGTTTCGCTGGGCGTGAAACAACTGGGCGACGATCCTTGGACCGGTCTGTCCCGTCGTTACCCACAAAGCACCCGTCTGTTCGGTAAAGTAACGAACCTGACCGACTACGGCGCGTTCGTTGAAGTGGAACAGGGTATCGAAGGTCTGGTACACGTTTCCGAAATGGACTGGACGAACAAAAACGTTGCTCCTAACAAAGTTGTCCAACTGGGCGACGAAGTAGAAGTGATGGTTCTGGAAATCGACGAAGAGCGTCGTCGTATCTCGCTGGGTATGAAACAGTGCAAAGCCAACCCATGGGACGACTTCGGTGTGACCCATAAGAAAGGTGACAAAGTCCGCGGCGCGATCAAATCGATCACCGACTTCGGCGTGTTCATCGGCCTGGCTGGCAACATCGACGGTCTGGTGCACCTGTCCGACCTGTCCTGGACCGAAACCGGCGAAGAAGCCGTGCGTCGCTTCAAGAAAGGTGACGAACTGGAAGCCATCGTTCTGGCCATCGACGTTGAGCGCGAGCGCGTTTCCCTGGGCGTCAAGCAACTGGAAGGTGACCCATTCAACAACTTCGCAGCCATGAACGACAAAGGCTCGCTGGTAACCGGTACCGTTAAATCGGTTGAGCCTAAAGGCGCCGTGATCCAACTGTCCGAAGAAGTTGAAGGCTACCTGCGCGCTTCCGAAATCTCGCGCGACC
Source organism: Janthinobacterium sp. SUN118 (assembly GCF_030397695.1). NCBI lineage: Bacteria > Pseudomonadati > Pseudomonadota > Betaproteobacteria > Burkholderiales > Oxalobacteraceae > Janthinobacterium > Janthinobacterium sp. SUN118. The sequence goes on from NZ_JAPUBV010000003.1 coordinate 403,823, forward strand.
GCGTTGAAGATGCTGGCACGCACCTGAAAGTCGGCGATACCGTCGAAGCAATGGTGTTGAACATCGACCGCAAAGCCCGTGGTATCCAACTGTCGATCAAAGCGAAAGACAACGTTGAAACCCAGGAAGCCATGCAGAAGATGGCAGCTACCGACAACAACGCAGCTTCGGGCACCACCAGCCTGGGCGCCTTGTTGAAAGCTAAGTTCGATAACAAGAACTAAGACTGCGGATACGGCAGATGACAAAGTCCGAGCTGATCAACCGCCTCGCTGAGCGTTATTCTCAGCTGGTGGCGAAAGATGCGGAGTATGCCGTCAAGACCATTCTCGATGCGATGACCAACGCCCTGGCGACCGGTCAACGTATCGAGATCCGCGGTTTTGGCAGTTTTGCCCTGAACAGCAGGCCCCCGCGCATCGGTCGCAACCCGAAATCCGGCGACAAGGTGATGGTTCCCGAAAAACGGGTGCCCCACTTCAAGCCGGGCAAACAGTTGCGCGAGCGGGTGGACGCGATGGTCGGACAACCGATCATCGAGGATTAATCGTCTGCTGGAAGGCGACACAAAGAGCGGCGTCCTTGGATGCCGCTTTTTTTTGTTAATATGCTGTAGAGCACTGATCAAACCTACTGCGCGTCGCGCTTTGCGGCCGGCGATGCTCACCGTACTCAAGTACGGTTGCGCTTCTCGGCCACAAATCGCTGCCGCTCGCTACGGTTTGATCAGCGCTCTGCGTTTGTGCCATGTGGCACGGGCATTTTTTTGTTCACTCTGGACCTATCGATGAAAATCATCTCCACCATCGTTGGCTGTGTTCTTTTCGTCCTGTTCTTCAGTTTTGCGCTGAAGAATGCGCAGGTTGTCGACCTGCATGTCTTCCTCAATTATGAAATTCGCGGCCCCCTGGTGCTGATGCTGCTGGGCTTTTTTGTCGCCGGCGCCAGCCTCGGCGTGCTGGCCCTGACGCCCACCGTGTTCCGTCACCGCCGCGAAGCGACCAAGCAAAAAACCACCATCGCCGCGCTGCAGACCGTCGGCGTGGCCACCAATGTCCAGCCGCAACCGGACAGCGTGAGCGCGCAGCAGTAAGCGCCATCGCTCCTTTCTCTCTTACTCGAATAAAAACAATCGCATGGAATTTGAACTCTGGTGGCTCTTGGGTATCCCGGTGTTTTTCGCGCTGGGCTGGATCGCCGCGCGCGTTGACATCCATCAACTGGTGTCGGAATCGCGCAGCTTGCCGCGCAATTACTTCAAGGGCTTGAATTTCCTGCTCAACGAGCAGCACGACAAGGCCATCGATGCCTTCATCGAAGTGGTCAAGCTGGACCCGGAATCGGCCGATATGCACTTTGCACTGGGCAACCTGTTCCGCCGCCGTGGCGAGACGGAACGGGCCATCCGCGTGCACCAGAACTTGCTGGCGCGTCCCGACCTGCCGCTGGAGCAGCAGGGCCATGCCGCCTACGAGCTGGGCATGGATTACCTGAAGGCGGGCTTGCTGGACCGTGCCGAGGAAACCTTCAACAGCCTGGTCGACACGCAATATGCGGCCCAGGCGCGGCGTGCGCTGCTGGAAATCTACCAGCGCGAAAAGGAGTGGCCGCGTGCCATCGAAGCGGCCGTGGGCTTGCAGGAAGCGGGCGCCGGTGCACGGCAGAAGGAAATCGCGCAATTCTATTGCGAACTGGCGCATGACGCGCTCGTGCACCTGAAGCCGGACGAAGCCATGCCGCTGCTGGAAAAAGCCCTGCAGACGGACCGCAAGAGCGTGCGCGCCACCATCCTGACGGGCGACGTGTTGCTGGCGCGCGGCGACGTGGAAGGTGCGCTGACCACCTGGCGCCGTGTCGAGCAGCAAAGCGTGCCGCACGTGGCCCTGGTGGCGCAGCGCCTGATGGACGGTTACACCAAGCTCGGCCGTGCACAGGAAGGCGTCAACCTGCTGCGTTCCTACCTGGAAGAAGCGTCGTCGATCGACCTCATCGAAGTCGTCTTCAAGGCCGTCATCGAACTCGACGGCGTGGAAGCGGCGAAACAGCTGGTCAGCGCCGAATTGCGCCGCACGCCCACCCTGCTGGGCCTGGACAAGCTGCTCGAAGCGCGCATGATGGATGCCCCGGCCGCCATCTGGTCGGAGTTGTCGATGGTGAAAAACCTCGTGCATGGCTATACGCAAAAGTTGGCCCGCTACCAGTGCAGCCATTGCGGCTTCAAGGCGCGCCAGTTCTACTGGCACTGCCCGGGCTGCAACAAGTGGGAAACCTACCCGCCACGCCGTACCGAAGAATTGAACGTCATGAATTAACCCTACACGCCACCTTGCCCCAGTGCAACGTGGCGTGTACTTGTTTGCAGCATCTATATTTAGAAATACGGTACAACCATGAAAATCACCATTATCGGCACGGGCTATGTCGGCCTCGTGACCGGCGCTTGCCTGGCGGAGCTGGGCAACGACGTTTTTTGTCTCGACCTGGACGCGCAAAAAGTGGCCCTGCTCAACAGCGGCGGCATCCCCATCCATGAGCCGGGCCTGGAAGAGGTCGTGGCGCGCAACCGCGCCGCCGGGCGCATGACCTTTTCCACCGACGTCGAAGCGGCTGCCGCGCATGGCGTGATGCAATTCATCGCCGTCGGCACCCCGCCCGACGAGGACGGCTCGGCCGACCTGCAATACGTGCTGGCCGCCGCGCGCGGCATCGGCAAGTACATGACGGATTACAAGGTCATCGTCGACAAGTCGACCGTGCCCGTCGGCACGGCCGAAAAAGTGCGCGCCGCCATCCAGGGCGAGCTCGATGCGCGCGGCGTGGCCGCCACCTTCTCCGTGGCGTCGAATCCGGAATTCCTCAAGGAAGGCGCGGCCGTCGAAGACTTCATGCGCCCGGACCGTATCGTCATCGGCGTCGACGCCACGCCGGACGGCGAGCGCGCGCGCGAATTGCTGAAAAGCCTGTACGCGCCATTCAACCGCAACCACGAGCGCACTTACTGGATGGACGTGCGTTCGGCCGAATTCACGAAATATGCGGCGAATGCCATGCTGGCCACGCGCATTTCCTTCATGAATGAACTGGCCAACCTGGCCGACAAGGTCGGCGTCGACATCGAGGCCGTACGCCACGGCATCGGCTCCGATCCGCGCATCGGCCACAGCTTCCTGTATGCGGGCTGCGGCTATGGCGGTTCGTGCTTCCCGAAAGACGTGCAGGCGCTCGAGCGCACGGCGCGCGGCCACGGTCAGGAATTGCTGATCCTGCGCGCCGTCGAGGCGGTGAACGACAAGCAGAAGATGGTGCTGGGCGGGAAAGTGGTCAAGCGCTTCGGTGAAGACCTGTCCGGCCGGCATTTTGCCGTGTGGGGCCTGGCTTTCAAGCCGAACACGGACGACATGCGCGAAGCGTCGGCCCGCGTGCTGCTGCGCGACTTGCTGCAGCGCGGCGCCACGGTGGCCGTGTATGACCCCGTCGCCATGGCCGAGGCCAAGCGCGTATTGCAGCTGGACCTGACGCCGGCGCAGCTGGAAAACGTGCGCTTTGCCGCCAGCCCGATCGACGCGCTGACGGATGCCGACGCGCTGGCCATCGTGACCGAGTGGAAAGCCTTCCGCAGCCCCGATTTCGAGCAGATCAAGGCGCGCCTGAAGGAAGCCGTGATCTTTGACGGCCGCAACCTGTTCGAACCGGCCGTCATGGCCGAGGCGGGCATCGAATACCACGGGATCGGTCGCTCGATCCTGACGCGCGCATGAGCGCCCGCGACTTGACGGTGCCAGCCGCGCTGGCCCAGGTGCGCCTGCTGGTGGTGGGCGACGTGATGCTGGACCGTTACTGGTTTGGCGACGTCAGCCGTATTTCGCCGGAAGCGCCCGTGCCCATCGTGCGCATCGAGAAGCGCGAGGAACGCCTGGGCGGCGCGGCCAACGTGGCGCGCAATGCGGCCGCGCTGGGGGCGAAGACGAGCTTGCTCGGCGTGGTGGGCGACGACGAGGCGGGCAGCCAGGTCGAGCATTTGCTCACGGGTAGCGGCATCCATAGCTACCTGAAGCGCGACGCGGCCATCTCCACCATCATCAAGCTGCGCGTGATCGGGCGCCAGCAGCAAATGCTGCGCATCGACTTCGAGGATGCGCCCAGCGATACGGTACTGCGCGACAAGCTGGCGCAATTCAACGCGCTGTTGCCCAACTATGACGTGGTGATCCTGTCCGACTATGCGAAAGGCAGCCTGGTGAACGTGGCCGAGATGATCAAGGCGGCGAGAAAGGCTGGCAAGATCGTCATGGTCGACCCGAAAGGCGATGATTTCAGCCGCTACACGGGGGCGTCAGTGCTTACTCCGAACAAGTCGGAATTGCGCCGCGTGATCGGCAACTGGAGTACGGAAGAGCAACTCACCGAGCGGGCGCAGCAGATGCGCGCGCAGCTGGGCCTGGACGCCTTGCTGCTGACGCGTTCGGAAGAGGGCATGAGCCTGTACACGGCCGACGAGGTGCTGCACATGCCTACCGATGCGCGCGAAGTGTTCGACGTCTCGGGCGCCGGCGACACGGTGATCGCCACTATGGCGGCCATGCTGGGCGCCGGCATGAGCCTGGGCGACGCCGTGCGCACGGCCAACCGCGCCGGCGGCATCGTCGTCGGCAAGCTGGGCACGGCCACCGTCACCCGCGACGAGCTGTTCCCGGAATAATCCGCTTTATCCCGCATCTTGCCTGTGCCAGAGCGTTTGATCTGGCGCAGGCTTTCCCCTTCCGTTGTGCCCCCATCTTGTCAACCGTATCACGTCCCAGCCGTTAAAGTCGTTAAGGCGCTGTTCCTCCCTTGCGTTCGAGTCATCTTGAAACCACATCACGGAGAGATACCTATGTTTAAAAAAATACTGCTGGCCATCGCCACCCTGATTGCGACCATGGGCTTCGCGTTTGCCCAGGTCGACGTCAACAAGGCGGACCAGGCGGCACTCGACAGCGTCAAGGGCATCGGCCCCGTCACCTCGAAAGCCATCGTCGACGAGCGTGCCAAGGGCGGCGCCTTCAAGGATTGGGCCGATTTTGAAGCCCGTGTGAAGGGCATCGGTCCGAAAAGCTCCGTGAAACTGTCGGAAGCGGGCTTGCAGGTGAATGGCCAGGCCAAGTCCGGCGCGCCGGCGGCCCCGGTCGCCAAGCCGGCCGCGGCAAAAAAGGAAACTGCTGTGAAGGAAGTTGCAGCGAAAGAAGCCGCGCCGAAGCCAGCTGCTGCGACCGACACCGCTGCGGCACCAGCCAAGTCGGCCGCTGAAGCGAAGAAGGAAGCCGCCGCTGCCCGCAAGGAAGCCAAGGCCGCCGCTGCCGCCGCGAAAAAAGAAGCCGCCGCCGCCAAGGTCGTGCCTGCCGCAGCGACTGCTCCGGTTGCCGCAGCCGCCGATGCCGCTCCCGTGAAGACGGCTGCGGAAACGAAGAAGGAAGCGGCTGCCGCGAAGAAAGCGGCAACGGCCGCCAAGAAAGAGGCCAAGGCTGCGGAAGCGGCTGCGAAGAAGGAAGCCAAGCTGGCTGCTGCCGAAGCGAAGAAGGCGGAAGCCGAGAAAAAGTAAGCGTGTTGCTGTAAAGCGTGTTGTGTGGTGGTGCCGCGCAGCACGACAAGGAAACCCCGCGTGGTACCGGCCGCGCGGGGTTTTTTTATTCCGCAGTCCCCGTTTCGCCCTTGCCTTGACGCAGGAAGGGAGCCGTCAGCTGCCCTGTCAGCGTCCTGGGCATGGCCGCCTCGATGCCGCAGGCGCTGGGCCATTCGCGCGGCAAGTGGTGGGTGCCGAACAGGCGGTCCAGCACGGGCAGGGTCGAGGCGTAGTTGCGGTTGATGTGCTCGAACTTGCTGTGGTGCCAATGGTGGAAGGCGGGCGTGGCCACCAGCCATTCGAGCGGGCCAAAGCGCCAGCGCAGGTTGGCGTGGATGAAGAAGCCCCAGACGGTGCCGAGCAACAGCAGCAGCACGGGCGCCGCGCTGCCCGCCGCGCCGGGGCCGGCCAGGCCCAGCAGATACAGGGGCGTCAGGCCGAACAGGCGCGTGACGACCATGTCGACGGGATGGGTGCGCGTGTTGGCGAGGAAATACAGCTGCTCCGTACTGTGGTGCACGGCGTGGTAGCGCCACAGCCACGGTATTTCATGGCTGAGTCTATGCCCCCAGTAAGTGCCGACTTCGCCGATCAGCAAGCCCAGCAGCAGTTTGGCCCACAGGGGCAGGGCGGCCAGGGTGGCGGGAATGGCGTCCGGCAGCAGGCGCTGGCCAGCGACGGCGACCAGGGCCAGTGGCGCGGCCAGCAGTATGGCCGGCAGCAGGCTGCTGAGGAAATAAAAGCCCAGGTCGCTGAACAGTTCCGTGCGGGATCGTCCCGCATGCCGTTCGCCAAAGTAGCGTTCGAGCGGCACGAAGATCACGCTCAGCAGTACCAGCCACAGGCCCAGGCGCAGCACATCGACGGCGATGCCGGGAAGTTGCATTTGCACGGTGTGGAGCAGGCTCATGGTAGCGATGTGATTGGGCGGTGAAAACCCGGCCCAGGAAATGCCGGTTCGTATCTGCTGGCACGCCAGGGCGTAACAACACCCTAGCGAGCGGATGCGCGGCGCGGCCGGGCAGCGCAGCTGTACAACAGTACAGCGAGCATCGCAGGGCACGCCCCGCTCCGCGCCGCAGGTTTGGTCAGCCTTTGCGGCGCCGCGCCATGAAGCCGAGCAAGGCCAGGCCGCCGATCAGCATGCCCCAGGTCGATGGTTCCGGCACGGCCGAGACCAGCGAGACGCCATCGAGCAGCATGAATGGCGGCGCGCCGGATGGGCTGCCCTTGGCCATGAACGACAGCAATTCGCTGCTGTTGGTGGCCGTGAAGGTCATGCTGGCCTGGTGCCAGCCCGTGAAACCCTGGCTGACGTTGGCCAGCGAGGTGGTGTGCTGTTTGCTGTTGCCCAGCGACACATCCCAGTAATTGACCAGGTTATCGCCACGGAAGCCCACCTGCTGGCCCGCGCCGTAGGAAAAACTCAGGGTGTAAGCCTGGCCTGGGATCAGGCCGCTGACTTGCTGCGTGACGGGGCCGGGGAAGTAATCCCAGTCGGCCGCCAGCACATTGCCGCCCGTGGGGCTGACGCCCAGGCCGTTTTGCGGACCACGGCCGCTGTACGAGTTTGGCCCCCACAAGGCCAGCGCCGTTGGTGCGTTGGTATCGTCGATGTTGTTGCCATTCAAGACGAAGTTGTAGCCCTTGCTGGACCAGTCGGTCAGGTAGGTGCGGTCGTTGCGGTCGTAGTTGCCTTCGTTCAGCTGTTTCGACGTGCCGTTGCTGGTCAGTTCGAAATCGCCATTCTTGACGAGGTTGCTGGATGCCTGGGCCGTCGTGGCGGACAGCGCGGCAGCGGCGGACAGCGCCAGTACTGGGAATAAGTTACGCATGATCATAGCTCCAAAAGTGACAGGTCAGTGTTGCAGTCTGTCGGCGAGCTTTTGGCCAACGGCGGGTTTCGTCGCGGAAGGGGCGAGAAATGTATTTCTGTGACAACTATTATGTCTTGGTGGCTAAATTATAGCAGCGTTTGGCAAAACAGCATCTAACATGTCTCGAAAACAACAAATATTTTTAATTGGTAATTTTATCAAGATTCAACTCCATGCATGCCGGCAGGCGGCCGCTACAGCTGCGATTCGATCGGCAGCCAGCGCATGACGGCGACCAGCGCGCGGCGCCAGAAACCGGACTCCGGATCGTGCGTCCACACCCTGGGTGGCTCTTCTGTCGCGTCGGACCAGCGCAGCGCGCCATCGTCGAGGAACAAGCGGTAGCTGGTATCGCTCGAGACCGAACGCAGGAACAGCGCGCGCATGTCGCTTGCCAGCGCCGGGTCGGCAAACAGCACGCCCATTTCCGTGTTCAGCTGTGCCGAACGGGGATCGAGGTTGAAGGAGCCGACAAAACCGCGCTCGCCATCGACCACCACGGCCTTGGTGTGCAGGCTGGCGCGGCTCGAGCCCATCAGGCTGATGCGCTTGCGGTGCAGGGTCTTCAATTCATACAGGTCGACGCCGCCGGCGAGCAGCAGCTGGCGGTAGCGCGCATAGCCCGCGTGGACCAGCGCGACGTCGGTGGCGGCCAGCGAGTTGGTCAGGACGCCGACCTTGACGCCGGCGCCGACCTTGCCGCCCAGCGTGGCGCTGAGTGCCGTGCCGGGCACGAAGTACGGCGAGGTCAGCAGCACTTCCTCGCGCGCCTGCGTCAACAGGGGCAGCAAGCTGTGCATGAGCCAGTGCTCGCTCCGCTGCAGGCTGGCCACGGGCGCGGCTTTTTCCGGCGGATCCGACACCACCTGCACGTGCTCGCTCCAGTGCAAACGCAGGCGTCCGTCCAGATGGGCTTGCAGCTGGCCCGCATCGGTCAGTTGCTGCAAGTATGGCGAGGCGCCCACTTCGCCCGTCAGCGCGTCGAGGCGGGCGCGCACGGCCTGCAGTTCCGGTGCGCCGGCGTTCTTGCCGGCATGCAGGGCGCCGATGGGAATGACGGCACGGCTGTTCCAGAAACGGTCGAAGATGTCGCTCGTCTGCTGCACGGCGGGCCCCACCAGCAGCAGGTCGGCATCCTGGAAATTGACTTGTTCGGCGGCATCGAAATATTCGTCGCCGATATTGCGCCCGCCGACGATGGCCACCCTGCCGTCGACGATCCAGGCCTTGTTGTGCATGCGCCGGTTCAGGCTGACGGCGCGCAAGGCCATCTCCACGGCGCGGCGCCAGATGCCGTCGCGGTTGCGGCCTGGATTGAAGATGCGCACGTCGATCAGCGGATGGCTGTCCAGCGCCAGGATGGCCGCATCCTGGCCGCGTGCGTTGATGTCGTCGAGCAGCACGCGCACGCGCACGCCACGGTCGGCCGCGCGCAGCAGTTCGCGCACCAGCAGCCGTCCCGTGACGTCGTTATGCCAGATGTAATATTGCAGGTCGATGCTGCGGCCCGCTTCGCGCGCGCTCAGGGCGCGCAGGGCGAACGCTTCCAGGTTGTCGTCGATCAGGGCCGTGCCGCTTTGCTGCGGACGCTGCGCCAGTTGCGGCGCCAGCACGCGGTCGAGCAAGGTGGCTTCCGCCGCCACGGGCAAGGCTTGCCCTGGCGGCCCCAGCGAACGCTCGGCGAAGCGGCCGTAGCTGTACAGGGCGGCAATGCTGAGCAGAATGAACAGCGTGGCGAACAGCAGCAGTTTGACCAGCATGCGGCGCACCGTCAGCGGACCGCGCGCAGGCGCTGGCGGGCGGGAATGAAGGCGAACTGACGCATGCATGCTCTTTCATCTGGAGGGGAACGCCCGATTGTAGCAGTTTCTATAACGCATGATTTTCAGACTGCGCCGGGCGGCAGCCGCGCCAGGAAGCCGTGAATCTGGGAAACGACGGCCGCTCCTTCTCCCACGGCGGCGGCCACGCGCTTGGTCGAGCCGGCGCGCACGTCGCCGATGGCAAAGACGCCCGGCACGCTCGTTTCCAGCGCCGCCCGCTCCGGCAAGTCGGGCGGCGGGTTGAATAACTGCGCGGCGTGGCCGTGGGCGCGGCATTCGGCGCGCGTGACGTCGAAGCCCGTGCGGATGAAGCCCTGTTCGTCGACGGCGACGGCGCAGTCGTGCAGCCAGTCCGTATTCGGATCGGCGCCGACGAAGAGAAACACGCGGCGCACGGCGCAATCGCACTCTTCGCCGCTGGCATTGTTGCGCCAGCGCGCGCCCGTCAAGCCATCCTCGTCGCCTTCGAGGGCGATGATTTCCGTGTGCGTGTGCAAGGTGATGTTGGGCGTGGCGGCGATGCGCTCGATCAGGTAGCTCGACATGCTGGCCGCCAGTCCCTCGCCGCGGATCACCATGTGGACTCTGGCCGCGTGGCCGGAGAGGAACACGGCCGCCTGGCCGGCCGAGTTGCCGCCGCCGACCAGAATGATCTCTTCCTGCCGGCACAGCTTGGCCTCGATGGGCGAGGCCCAGTAATACACGCCCCGTCCCTCGTAGGTTTTCAGGTTCGCCAGCGACGGGCGGCGGTAGCGCGCGCCACACGACAGCACCACCGTGCGGGCGCGCACCTGGGTGCCGTCGCACAGGGTCACGCGCAGCGGCCAGCTGTCGCACAGCAGGTTGGCGGCGCTGGCCGGCGTGGCGATCTCGACGCCGAACTTTTGCGCCTGCACGTAGGCGCGGCCGGCCAGCGCGCGGCCGGAGATGCCCGTTGGGAAGCCCAGGTAATTTTCGATGCGCGCGCTGGCGCCCGCCTGGCCGCCATACGCGCGCTGTTCCAGGGCCAGCACGGACAAGCCTTCCGAGGCCGCATACACGGCCGTCGCCAGGCCGGCCGGGCCGGCGCCCACCACCAGCACGTCGAAGATCTTGTCGCCGGACAAATAGGGCAGCATGCCCAGGCAGCGCCCCAGTTCCGCATTGCCCGGATTCTTCATGACCTTGCCGTCGGGGCACACCACCAGCGGCCACTCCTGCGGCGCGGGCTGATAGCGCTCGGCCAGCGCGGCGGCGGCCGCATCGCTGGCCGGGTCGAGCACCGTGTGCGGATGGCCATTGCTCGACAAGAAGCTTTGCAGCTGGAACAGATTGCCATTGCCGCGCGGTCCCACCAGCACGGGGCCGCCCGAATTGACTTCGATCAGCGCCACGCGGCGCAGGATCAGGGCGCGCACGATGCGCTCGCCCATTTCCGCTTCCGCCACGATCAGCGCGCGCAAGGATTCCGAGCTGATCACGAGCACCTCCACGTCGCCCACGGCATGGCCGTTGACGAGGGCGGGGCGGCCCGACAGCTGCGCCACTTCGGCGATGAAGTGGCCGGGACCGATTTCGCGCATCAGCGAGGTGCGGCCCAGTCCTTCATGGCGCGTGACGGCCACGTTGCCCGACAGGATGACCAGCATGCCGAAGCTGCTGCTGCCTGCCTCGAACAGGGTGGCGCCGCCGGCGTAGTGGCAGACCTTGCCATAGCGTTGCAATCGGCGCAGTTCCGCTTCGGTGAAGACGGGGGAAATCTGGTGCATGCGGCCCTGGATATCGAGGCTGCTGGCCTGGACGGGATCGTCCTGCGTGGTTTCGGGGATGAATTCGGGTGTGGTGCTGGCCATGACTAATCCATTGATTGAATAAGCAAATTACTAAAATAACTAACCGCCACGAGTCTAGCGCATGCGCGCGCGGGGCGCTGGGAAGCCGCATGGCCTCGCCCGTAACTGCTGCAAAGCAAGGCGCCATGCGGCCTGGCGCCAGGGCCGTCGCAACGCGGCCTGCCTGGCGGGGCAGCGGTTTTTAGCCGTACGCCGTCCAGCATCTCATATTAGAATGGGTCTTTGTTGAAATTACTCAAACAGACACGATGGCTTACAAGACACTGGAAGATACGATAGGCAATACCCCGCTGGTGCAGCTGACGCGCTTGCCGGGCGCCGATGCGATCGCGCGCAATAACGTCATCTTGGGCAAGCTGGAAGGCAATAACCCGGCCGGCTCCGTGAAGGACCGCGCCGCCATGTCCATGCTCAAGCGCGCTGAAGAACGCGGCGTCATCAAGCCGGGCGATACCCTGATCGAGGCCACCAGCGGCAATACCGGCATTGCGCTGGCCATGGCTGCCGCCTTGCGCGGTTACAAGATGCTGTTGCTGATGCCGGATAACCTCAGCGTGGAGCGCCGCCAGAGCATGGCCGCCTACGGCGCCGACATTTTATTGACGCCGAAGACGGGCGGCATGGAATATGCGCGCGACTTGGCCGAGCAGATGCAGAAGGATGGCCGCGGCGTGATCCTCGACCAGTTCGCCAATGAAGACAATTCGCGCGCCCACTATGAAACGACGGGGCCGGAAATCTGGCGCGACACGGACGGGCGCGTCACGCACTTCGTCAGCGCCATGGGCACGACGGGCACCATCATGGGCGTGTCGCGCTACCTGAAGGAACAGAATCCCGCCATCCAGATCATCGGCGCGCAGCCCGAGGAAGGCTCGCAGATTCCCGGCATCCGCAAATGGCCGGAAGCATATTTGCCGAAAATCTACGACAAGAGCCGCGTCGACCAGGTCGAATACGTGAGCCAGGGCGTGGCAGAGCGCATGGCGCGCAGCCTGGCGGCGGAAGAGGGCTTGTTCTGCGGCATCTCCGCGGCTGGTGCATGCGAAATCGCGCTGCGCATTTCGCAGACGGTGGAAAATGCGACGATCGTGTTTGTCGTCTGCGACCGCGGCGACCGCTATCTGTCGACCGGCGTCTTTCCTGCCTGATAGCGGAGCCCGGCTGCAGCGTGGCGCGCTTTGCGGCCAGCGATGCTCACCGTGCTGGAGCACGCTTGCGCTTCTTGGCCACAGATCACTGCCGCTTGCGACGGCTTGACCGGGCGTCGATACAGCTTGGAAAATACGGTGGAAGGCGGAAATATACTGTGGCCAGGACGGCCGGAGAACTGCTGAAAACTACCCCCTCCCCATGGCGGGGAGGGAAAACCTGCATAACTGGCAGGATCAGCCTTGTGGCGTTTCGCCTTCTTTTGGCTTGAATTGCTTGTCGCTGATGCGGAATTTGTTGCGACGGTCACCCATCAGGTAACGCAGGTCACGGATGCTCAGGTCGCTGACTTCATGCATGCGTATCAGCAGCGATGCGCCGACCGGCAGGCGGTGGTGGCGGATTTTGCTGATGACTGGTGGCGCGACTTCCAGTGCGCGCGACAGGGCTGCGTCGTTTTTCAGGCGCAGGTTTTCGATCAGGGTATCGAGCAATCTGTTTGGGTTGTACTGAAGCAGATCGTCGGAGTCCGAATCGCTGTTCATATCAATGCCGACTTGGTTTGTCATGATGTTGTTGTTCCTTCTGTAGTTGCACTGCAAAGTAAAAAACACTCGGAGCTCGCTCTTGCTGCGTTCATGTTCATTCTTTACTAAAAGGAACAAATTCACACACGGTACGATCCGGGAGACAGTTTTTCATAATATATACACAATTGTACAGCAGGATTCAATTTCAGGCTGGAAAGCACTGCAATCTTGCTTGGTACAGAATCGGCGTTGTCTTGCTGCAACACCTATTTATTCTTTATTATTGCTCTATGATAGAACAAAAATTGTACTTTGACAAAAGTTAAGTATAAAACCATTTCTGTATCCCGTGCCGCACAACAGGCTGGCGAGCGAGGCTGGCACGATGTTATCGACTCCACCATAGACGTGTTTGCCGGTCGCTTCAACATCGCTTACGCTTTCTTACAAGTAATATTACAACTTTACACTGACTTTCGGTTAGCGTGCGCGCACTTGACTGATAGCCTTGCCCAGGTCGATTACTGACATGGCATAAAAATAACTTCTGTTGTACTGAGTTATAGCAAAGAAGTTATTGGTTGCCAAGCTATACTCAGTTGCTTCTGAGCCATTTTGCAAGTCGATCAAGCCGAACAGCATGTTTTGTGGCACGGGCGATACGACGCTGACGCCGGCCGCCTGCAGCTCGTCCAGACGGTACTTCGCCTGCAAGCCCTGGCCGATGAACTGTTCCCAGGCGCGGTTGGGCGAAACGTTGACCGGATACACGCTGATGGCCGGATCGTCGCGGCGCCAGCCGTGTTCGACGAGGAAGTGCGCCACGCTGCCGATGGCGTCGGCCGTCGAATTGCGCAAGTCGATGTGACTATCGCCATCGAAGTCCACCGCATATTTCATGATGCTGCTAGGCATGAACTGGGGCAGGCCGATGGCGCCCGCATACGAGCCGAGCAGGGTCAGCGGATCGATGCCATCCTTGCGCGCGAACAGCAGCGCGTTTTCCAGCTCGCCCTTGAAAAATGCCATGCGCGCGGCCCGCGTTGGGCTTTCCGGATAGGAAAACGCCAGCGTGGTCAGCGCATCGAGCACGCGGAAGCGGCCCGTGTTGCGGCCATACACGGTTTCCACGCCGATGATGCCGACGATGATCTCGGCCGGCACGCCATATTCGCGCTCGGCGCGGCCCAGCGCTTCCGCGTTTTCTTCCCAGAATTTCACGCCCGCATTGATGCGCACCGGTTCGATGAAGCGGGCGCTGTACGCTTGCCAGTTCTTCGGCTTGCCCGGGGGCGCCGGCTTCATCAGCTGCACCGTCGATTCCACATAGCGCACCTTGCCGATCAGGGTGTCGAGTTCGGCGCGGTCAAAGCCATGCTTGGCGGCCATCTCGTCGAGGAAGGCGCGTACTTCCTTCCAGTTGGCATAGTCGACAAATTCGCCTTCGAAGTCGAATTTCGCCGGCGCCTTCTTCGCTGCCGGCTTGAGCGCCGCCTTCTTGACGGGCTGGGCCTTGGCCGCGCGCACGGCGCGGGCGCGGTCGGCGGCTGAAATATTGCTGTTTTCACCCGCGTGCGCGCTTGCCATGCACAGGGGAAGGGAGAGGAGCAGGGACAGGGCGGGGTATTTGATCGGTAACAAGGAGCGTCTCATCGGCATTGGGTTAACAGGCGGCGCAAGCTGCGCCGCGCGCGGAGTTGTTCGTCTGGGCTGGCATTACCATACTTCATCGCGGCATAGATTGCCAGAAAGCGCGCGATGGCGGCGTGCGTCTCGGGGGTGGCGGAGCCGGCAGCCAGGCGCGCAGCATAACCGTGCGGCCCCTCGTGCGGCGCACGACTGTAGCCGCGTCGCGCCTGCTGCCGGCAAAAGCGCGCGTACAGGGTGTCGAGCGGGTCGCCCCGCTGCTGTTGCCGCCAGTGTAGCAGTCCGCCGCCCAGCGCCGCCAGCAGGGCCAGCACGGCGCAGGCCAGTGCGATGCGCTGCGCCGGCATGTTCTTCACGCCGTCGAGCATGGCGCGCTGGCGTTGCGGCGTGTAGTCGAGCACCCAGCTGCTCCACGCCTGCTCGGCTTGCTGCCATTGCTGGCGCCATGCGGCGATGGCGGCGCCGGCGCCCCCGTCGAGGCCGACCAGCGCGCGCCAGGCCGCCAGCGGCGCGGGGGCGGGCGGCAGGGCCGCGTCCAGGTTGCGCTCGGTGCGCAGCGGGGCGACGGCGCTGGTGGGATCGACGCGCACCCAGCCCCGGCCAGCCAGCCACACTTCGCTCCACGCATGCGCGTCGGACTGGCGCACCGTCAGGCTGGTGCCGGCGCCGGCCTCCGCCGCATCGCGCGTGCCGCCCTGGTAGCCGGTGACGACGCGCGCGGGAATGCCCATGGCGCGCATCAGCACGACAAAGCTGCCCGCGTAATGTTCGCAAAAGCCCGCCTGCGTGCGAAACAGGAAGTCATCGACGCCATCCTTGCCCAGCAGCGGCGGTTGCAGGGTGTAGCGGAACGGTGCGCGGCGGAAATGATCGAGCACGGCAGCGATGGCCGCCTCGGGCGCCAGCGCCTGTGCGCCCTGGCCGCGCAAGGCGCGGGCCCAGGCCACGCTGCGCGGATTGCTGCCGGCGGGCAAGGCCAGCCATGGCTGCTGTTGCGCCGTGGACAGGCCCGCCTGCAGTCGGTAGCTGAGCATGGAACTGGCGCGGTAGCGGACGGTCGAAGTAATTGGCTGCACCGTCAGCACTTCCAGCGCGGGCGAGACGACATAGGGGTTACCGGGCAGGCGTTCGATGCTGCGCGGCACGTCGAGCGCGAAGATGCGCCGCTGGCCACTGGCTTGCAAGGTGATGTCGTAGTTGCTGGACGGGCCATCGAGCGCGATGTCGATCCTGCCGTCGATCGCCTGGCCGCGGCGGGTGGCCTGGCCGGCGCCGCTGCGCGTCCAGGTGGCGCCGTCGTAGTCGCCCAGCACGACGCCGCGCCAATATAACTGCTCCTGCGCCGGGATCGGCGTGCTGAAGCGGGCCGTGAAGACGGGCTCGCCCGACAGGGCCAGCGAGGCGATGGCGCCCGGCTGCATGCTGTCCGACAAGCCCGTGCGCGCCTGCGCGCCCTCGTGCGGCGCACCCCACAGGGGGCCGCCGGGACGCGGCACGACGAAGAACAGCAGGGCCGACAGGGGAATGGCCAGCGCCAGCATGCGGCCGAGCAAGCGCAGCCGTTGCCACAGCCGTGGCTGCACGGCGCCGTACTGGGCCGACAGCAGGGCGGCCAGCAGCACGATGACGGTGGCCAGCATCCAGGCGGCGCTGAGGATGCCTTGCGCATGGAAAAAATTGGCCAGCAACAGGAAGAAACTGAGGAAGACAAACACGAAGATGTCGCGCCGGCCATGCATTTCCAGCGATTTCAGGGCCAGCAGCAAGGCCAGCATGGCCACGCCCGCATCGCGCCCCAGCAAGGTGCCATAGCTGGCGTGGACGCCGGCAATGCCCAGCAGGGCCAGCGGCAGGAGCAGGGCTAGCTGCGGCTGGCGCGTGCCGCGCACGGTGATGGCGGCGCGCCACAGCAGGGGGGCGGCCATGGCCAGCGACAGCCACGGCGGCAGGTGCAGCGCGTGCGGCGCCAGCACCATGGCGGCCGCCAGCAGCAGGAGCAGGATGTCGGCCTTGTCGCGCGGCAAGTTTGTCAGCCAGCGCCTCATGGCGCCGCCTGGCTGGCGGGCAAGTCGTGCAGGGCCAGCGCGCGCAGGCAGGCGTCGCGGTGGCTGGCGCCCAAGTCCGGCGCCAGGTTCAGCGCCCCCAGGCGCAAGCCATACGGCAGGTTGCGGCGTTCCGCTTCCAGCACCCAGGCGGCCAGGCGCGACAGGCGCGCTTCCGGCGGCAAGGCCGTCAATGCGGCATGCTCGAGCACGATGCGGCCCTGGGCTGCACCCGTGCGCGCGTCGGCGGCAGGCTGGAATTGCTTGCTGAATAGATGCTCGCCGTCATGGCGGGCGATCTGGCGCCAGGCCAGGCGCTGCAGCGGATCGCCGGGCTGGTAGGCGCGCACGCCGGCCAGCTCCAGGGTTCCGCCGGTCGCGCTGGCCTGCTGACTTGCCATCTGCGCCATGCCAGCGGGCAAGGGCAGCGGCGGCGCAGCCGCCTCAGGGCGCGGATACACGAGCACGCGGGCTTCGGGCTGCCAATGGCACCAGGCGTAAAACAGGCCCAGCGGAAAGTTGCACGACAGGCGCACGGGCGGGGCGGCGAGCCAGCCCCGTTGCGGCGCCGCCGCGCCGATGGTGACGGTTGTTTCCGCGTGGACGGCGATATCCGCCAGTGGCGCGGCCAGCTGCGGCGTGGCAGCGGAACCTGACGCCTCGACGCGCAGCGCATGGCGCGCGCGGGGGCTGCGGTTGATCAGGCGCAAGCTGAACGAGGCGTGGCCGCCCGCGAACACGGGCGGGCCCGGCGCGGCCGCCAGCGCCAGTCCCGCCAGGTTGCGGCTGGCAAACAGCATGTCGGCGATGGCGCAGGCGGCCGCGAAGTAGGTTAGCGCGTAGCCCAGGCCCAGATGGTAATTGACGGCGGCGATCCACAGCGCCAGCAGCAGCGCGGCAAACGCCAGTCCCGCGCGCGACGGACGGATGTGCACGCGCTGCGCGCCGAGCCAGGGGCGGGCCGGCAGCCAGGTGATCTTGCGCAAGCGCATGCCGTTCAGACGGGAGTGCTTAACATTAATTGCTGCAGCAGGGCGCGGCTATCCGTCGCCCCTTGCGCGGCGCGCAGCCGGTGGGCGCAGACGGGCAGCAGCATCGCTTGCACATCGTCGGGCGTGACATGGTCGCGCCCCGCCAGCGCGGCCCAGGCGCGCGCCGCCTGCAGCAGGGCCAGCGCGGCGCGCGGGCTGAGACCGTCGGCGAAGGCGCCCGGCGCGCGCGTCGCCTGCACGAGGGCCAGCACGTAATCGACGACGGCGGCGGACACGTGGATGGCGCGCAAGGCCGCCTGCGCCTGCAACAGTTCATCCGCGCTCATCACGGCCGGCAAGGTTTGCAGCATGGCGCGGCGGTCGGCGCCCAGCAGCAGGGCCCGCTCGGCGGCCGCGTCAGGATAGCCCAGGGTGACGCACATGAGGAAACGGTCGAGCTGCGATTCGGGCAGGGGAAAGGTGCCCAGCTGGTGCGCGCAGTTTTGCGTGGCGATGACGAAAAACGGCTGCGGCAGCGCGCGCGTGACGCCATCGAGGCTCACTTGCCGCTCTTCCATCGCTTCGAGCAGGCCGGACTGTGTCTTCGGCGTGGCGCGGTTGATTTCGTCGGCCAGCAGCACTTGCGTAAACAGGGGGCCGGGGTGGAAGATGAAACTGGCGCTGCCGCGGTCGTACACGCTCATGCCGGCCACGTCGGCCGGCAGCAGGTCGCTGGTGAATTGCTGGCGCTTCCATTGCAGGCCCAGCGAGATGGCCAGCGCATGCGCCAGGGTCGTCTTGCCGACGCCGGGCACGTCTTCGATCAGTAGGTGGCCGCCGGCCAGCACGCAGGCGAGGGTCTGGCGGATCTGCAAGTCTTTGCCGACGAGAACGTCGCCGATCTGGCGCGCGGCCTGATGTATTTTCGAAAACATGCTATTTCTATCACAATACACGGGATTATTTAATTTACAATCGCTTTGGCCAGATCAAACGGCGCCGCCCGCCACCTGCGCGCCCGTGGTAGATTCGCTATGATGCAAGGACGGCACAGACCAGCCAGTGATTTTATGCGAGAACGCGCCGGGCAGGCAGGAATGATCGGCAGTATATCCGGCGCGCGTTCCCGGTATGGATAGAGAGCAGAGACAGAGGTAACCAGTACAGCGCATGAGCACAGCCATTTATACCCACCCCGATTGCCAGCGCCACGAGATGGGCGACTGGCATCCCGAATCGCCGGCCCGCTTGCAGGCCATCAACGATCAACTGATCCTCGCGCACATCAGCGACCTGGTCGAGCACCGCGATGGCGTGCGCGCGCAATTGTCCGACATCGAGCGCAATCACAGCGCCACGGCCATCGGCCTGGTGCGCGACAACGTGCCGCCGGCCGGCGATTACTACCCGCTCGACGGCGACACCCTGCTCAACGCGCACAGCTACAACGCAGCGCTGGCCGCAGCCGGCTCGGCCGTGGCTGCCACGGACGCCGTCATCGATGGCGAGATCAGCAACGCCTTCTGCTCGATCCGCCCGCCCGGCCACCATGCGCGGCCCAGCGAACCGATGGGTTTCTGCCTGTTCAATAACGTCGCCATCGCCGCCAAGCATGCGCTCGACGTGCGCGGGCTTGAGCGCGTCGCCATCGTCGACTTTGACGTGCATCATGGCAATGGCACGGCCGAATCCGTGGCGCACGACCCGCGCATCCTGATGGTCAGCTTCTTCCAGCACCCGTTTTACCCGTACAGCGATGTCGAGTCCTACACGGATACGCGCGTCAACGTGCCCGTGCCGGCCCGCTCGAAAGGCGACGTCGTGCGCCAACTCGTGCTCGATCACTGGCTGCCGGCGCTGCACCGGCAGCGGCCGCAGATGATCTTCATTTCCGCCGGTTTCGATGCGCACCGCGAAGACGACGTCGGTGGCATGGGCCTGGTGGAAGCCGACTACACGTGGATGACGCAGCAAATGATGGCGGTGGCCAGCCAGTATGGCCAGGGCCGCATCGTCAGCTGCCTCGAAGGGGGCTACAACCTGTCGTCGCTGGGCCGCAGCGTGGCGGCGCACGTGAAGGCGCTGGCGGAACTGTAGCTACAGCAGGCTCGGGCGGCTGCGCGAATTGGTGTGGCGGTGCGTCTGGTAGTCGAGCGCGTCGCCGGCCATGAAATGGCGCCAGGCTTGCGTGTAGACGCCTGACGATTTTTCCGCGTCGAAACTGTCGAGTTGCAGCATGTCGCGGTGGTGCTTGATTTCATTGACCAGCTGGTCATACAGCATTTGCAGGCCATAGCTGTCGGCGCTCTGGCGTTTCAGGCGTTCTTCCAGTGCCGCCACGTGCAGCTGCAGCTGGCGGCACTCCTTCTTCAACTGCAGGACGCTGCCATTGCGCGGCGCCCGCTTGGCCACTTTGCCCGGGCGGACGCGCAAGCCGGCACGTTCGGGTTCCGTCTGTGCCGCTGGCGCCACGCCAGTGTGTTCCATCATCATATTGCCGATTCCCCATTGCTGATTTTCCCGCGCGCCGCTGGGCGCCAGCCTGGAAAATAATTGCTTTTCATTTAAGAGGCGATATTAAAGCACACTTTTTTGTTGCTTTCAGTAAATATAAAAATCTATGTGGAAATATTTGACGTGCTTTTCCCCTGCACGCGTGTGGACGGCATGCCAGGCTTATTGGGGAGGAGCGGCCGTTGCCGGGGCGGCGCCGGCGACCCTGGCATCGCTCGCGTATGTCAAGGTCAGCAGGGTATCGTCGCTCCAGCTCTGGTCATGCAGCGGCGGCACGTAGCGAAGGTGGTCGTCCGTGACGCGGATCTGCGCCGCGCGTTCGCCCGAGGTGGCCTGCACGGCAACGAGCGCGCGCGCCACGGGAAACGGCACGTGGATCAGCGACGAGTGGCAGGGCCCGCCCGCCAGCTTGAACAGGTTGCGCGTGACAAACGACAGCTGGTCCTGTTCCACGGCCCAGCGGATTTCGCATTCGAGGCGCAAGTCGCCCAGGCGGCGCACGTTGTCGGGCAGGCCCGGCGTATGGATGTCTGGCCGCCAGCGCAGGCTGGCGCGCTTCTTGTTGCTGACCAGGTCGGCATTCGCATCGTAGGCCGTCTTGTCGCGCGCCAGGATGAAGCTGCCGTCCGGCGCCAGCGGGATGGGAATCGACAGGTTGTCGGCCGACAGGTGCAGGGTCACGCCGTCGAGCCTGGCCGCGGGCGTGGCGGGCAGCAGCATGAAGCGCAGCGGCGCGGCCGGCGCCAGGCGCAGGTGGTCGGCATACGCGTCGAGTCCCCTGAGCATGGTGCGGTAGGGGCGCAGGTCGGGATCGCGCGTGCTCTGCACGTCGACGATCTGCTGCATTTCCCGGTTCACGGCGTCGCCTGGGGGGACTGGTTGCTCCTGGGCCATGGCGGGCAGCAGGCAGGCGGCGAGGGTGGCGAACAGGGAAAAGCGGGAAAAATGCATGGAAAGCGCGCCCGGTGTAGTGTGCGATGGAAAGTAGTCGGCCCCGATGGCCGAATGGCGGATCTTATCATTCATGTAACTGACAAATTATCACCAATTGTCTCGTTCGTGTCGCACGCGAGCCATTGCTGGCAGTAAACGGGACGCTGCGGCGGCAACCACGTAAAATAGCGGATTGACCGAACGATTTTGAAAGCAAGAGCATGGCGATACAATGGTACCCAGGACACATGAACGCGGCCCGCAAGAAAGCGGCCGAGACCATGGAAAACACCGATCTGGTGATTGAAGTGGTGGACGCGCGCCTGCCGGCAGCCAGCTGCAATCCCATGGTGGACGAGCTGCGCCTGTTCCGCCAGCGCCCCTGCCTGAAAATCCTCAACAAGACCGACCTGGCCGATCCAGCCGCGACGGCCGCCTGGGTCGCCTATTTCAATGCCCAGGAAGGCGTGACCGCGTATGCGATGACGACCAAGAAGCCGGGCGACGTGGCGCGCATTCCGGAGCTGGCCAAGTCGCTGGCGCCGCACCGTGGCGTGCCGACGAAGCCGCTGCGCATCATGATCATGGGCATCCCCAACGTGGGCAAGTCGACGCTGATGAATGCGCTGCTGAAAAAGCGCGTGGCCAAGGTGGGCGACGAGCCGGCCGTGACGAAGATGCAGCAGAAATTGTATCTGGACAAGAACACCATCCTCGTCGATACGCCCGGCATGCTGTGGCCGAAGATCGCCATCCCCAGCGACGGCCTGATGCTGGCGGCCAGCCACGCCATCGGCTCGAACGCGCTGATCGAAGAAGAAGTGGCCGTCTTCCTGGCCGAGGAATTGCTCAAGCGTTACCCGGACTTGCTGGCGGCCCGCTACGGCACCAAGGTCGATGAAGTCGACGCCATCGGCGTGGTCGAAGGCATCGCCGCCAAGCGCGGCTTCCGCATCAAGGGCGGCGACTACGATTTCGAGAAGGCTTCGCACACCCTGCTGCTCGACTACCGCAGCGGCATCCTGGGCCGTATCTCGCTGGAAACGCCGGACACGCGCGCGGCCCTGCTGGCCCAGCACGCGGCCGAGATGGCGGAAAAAGCGGCGAAGGCGGCGGAGATCGCCGCCGAGAAGGCCAGGAATGCGGCGCGGGGCAAGCGCGGCACGTAAGTTACCGCCTCACCATGCAAAAAGCGCCGCGACAGGAATGTCGCGGCGCTTTTTTTATGCGGCGGCGCCTTCCCCGAAGCGGAAGCTGGTGACAGCTAATGCTCCAAAGAAATCCTCCTCGTGGTAGGCCACGTGCGCCGCTTCCTGTTCGGCCGCGCCCAGCGCCACCATCAGGGGCAGCAGATGGTCTTCCTGCGGATGGGCCTGCCGCGCGCCCGGCGCCTGGTCCCAGGCCAGCAACTGTGCCAGCCGCTGCTGCGGCGGCAAGGCCATGGTCTGGCGCAGCCAGGCGTCGAACTGATGCGAGGCGACGGCGCCCGCCTGGCCGAACTGGCGCAGGTTATGGTAACTGAGGCCACTGCCGAGTATCAGCACGCCCTGGCGGCGCAGGCTGGCCAGCGCGCGGCCCACCTCGACGTGCGTGAGCGGATCGTAGCCGTGTTTCAGCGACAGCTGCACCAGCGGCATGTCCGCCTGCGGATAGATGGGGAACAGGGCGCTGAAAGTGCCATGGTCGAAACCCCGCTCGTGGTCGAGGCGCGCCGGGTGGCCGGCCCCGTCCAGTAACTGTCTCACCTGCGCCGCCAGTTCCGGCGCGCCGGGCGCCGGGTACTGGATCTGGTAGGTGTGCGGCGGAAAGCCCGAATAATCGTAGATCATGCCCGGGCGCGGGCTGGCCGAGACGAGAAATTGCGGCCCTTCCCAGTGCGCCGTGACGACCAGCACGGCCTTGGGGCGCGCCCCGACCTGGCGCGGGATGTCTTGCAGCGACGCTTCGAGCACGTCGTAGCGGCCGCCGAACTGCTCTTTCATGAACGGCCAGGGGCCGCCGCCGTGCGACAGGAAATAGGTGGGGAAGGTGTGCTCTTGCATGGCGGCTCCTGAGTGGAATGGCTGATGATGGAACGATGATAGTCATGCGCGGTCAGTTGATCAAGATCGCTATTATTGATATATCATTTCCAATTTGTTGATGATTGGACCGTCATGGATACCTTGCGCAGCATGCGCGTGTTTCGCGCCGTCGTGGAGCTGGACAGTTTTGTGCGCGCCAGCGAGCGCCTGGACCTGTCGCCGGCCATGGTCAGCAAGCACGTGATGCACCTGGAACGCCACCTGGGCGCGCGCCTGCTGAACCGCAGCAGCCGCCACCTGAGCCTGACGGAAATCGGCAAGGTGTATTTCGAGCAATGCCGCGACATGCTCGACAATCTCGACGAGGTGGAAGCGACCGTGGGCCGCACGACGGTGGTGCCGCGCGGCATGCTGCGCCTGAGCGCGCCCGTCTGGTTCGCCAACGCCATCTTCACGCGCACCCTCGCGGCCTACCGCGAGCGCTTTCCGGAAGTCACGTTCGACATCGACTTGAGCGGGCGCGTGGTGAACCTGGTGGAGGAGGGCTTCGACCTGGCCCTGCGCGTGAGCCAGGCGCCGTCGCCGGCCCTGATCGCACGGCCCATCGGCAGCATCGCCTTTCACCTGGTGGCCGCACCGGCCTACCTGGTGCGCGCGGGCCGGCCGCAGGCGCCGCAGGACCTGGCGCAGCACGCCATGATCAGCTATTCCTTGTTATCGAACGGAAATGAACTGGCCTTCGACGGGCCGCAGGGACGCGAAACGGTGAAGTTCTCGCCCGTCCTGCAATGCAATAACGAAAGCCTGCTGCATGCGGCCGCGCTCGACGGCATGGGCATCGCCCTGCTGCCGTCGTGGCAGACGGATGCCGACCTGGCGGCCGGGCGGCTGGAGCGCCTCTTCGACGGTTACCGGCTGGCGGGCGGCAGCGTGTATGCCGTCTACACGAGCCGCCGCTACCTGTCGTCGAAAGTGCGCACCTTCATCGACTTTCTTGCCGATGAAGGGCGCCTCGGTCACTGACTACGCTTGCGAGCGTTTCACGTCGATCAGCGCGAACAGGCGCGCGCTGCGCATCCACGCCAGCACCAGCACCGCCAGCTGCGTCAGCAGCCAGCCGGCCACGATGACCAGCGGGCCGGGCGCGGCCAGGTTCAGGCGCGCCACGCCCAGCAGCGCATACAGCGCCAGTCCCAGCAAGGTGATGACGAGATAGATGGCCAGGCAGGCCAGCGGACGCTGGCGCAGCATGCCCAGTCCCCGCCACCATGCCTTGACGGCCGAGGTGCGGCGTTTGTCGACGGCCAGGGCCGCGCGGCCGGCGTCGACGGTGATGCAGGCCAGCAGGAACAGCAGGCCCGTGAGCAGCAGGGCCAGGTGACGCACCAGGTCGGCATCGGCTTCCAGGATGGCTTGCGCCGCGTGCTTGTCGGCCAGTTTCAGCGCGCCGGCGCCGATGGCCAGCGCCACGCCCAGCGGCACGATGCTCCACAGCAGCATGCGCAGCATGCGGCCGTATTCGCTGAAAGCGCCCGTCAGCAGGGGGCCGAAGCGGGGCGGCGTGGGCGCGCGCGCGGCCGTCACCACCAGGCCGCTCAGCAGCGGCGACAGCAGCAGGGTCAGGATGATGCCGGCGATGGCGGCCTGGCCGATGGCGGCCCCGTTGCGGTTGGCATTGGCCACCAGGTCGGCCAGGGTCATCAGGTCGAGCTTGTGCGCCAGCGCCGCCGCATGCACGGCATTGTCGAGGCTGGCGCTCAGGGTGCGCCAGACGGGAATGACGGCGACGATGGCGGGGATCAGCAGCAGTCCGGCCCACAGCAGCAGCAAGCGCCATTGCAGGGCGGCGCGGCTGGCGCGCGTGGTCAGGGTCAGGCCGCTGGCCTGGGTCGTGGAAGTGGCGCTCATACGATGGCAATCAGGGAAAGGAGGTATTGGAAGGCGGCGGCGATGTCGAAGCTCCAGCGCCGCGCGGCGGACTTGTCGGCCTTCAAGGTGCGGCTGTCATCGAGCTTGTTGACGTCGAGGTAGTGCACGCGGTCGGGGTCCA
Organism: Janthinobacterium sp. SUN118; assembly: GCF_030397695.1. Classification (NCBI taxonomy): domain Bacteria; kingdom Pseudomonadati; phylum Pseudomonadota; class Betaproteobacteria; order Burkholderiales; family Oxalobacteraceae; genus Janthinobacterium; species Janthinobacterium sp. SUN118. The sequence continues at coordinate 428,817 of NZ_JAPUBV010000003.1, forward strand.
GCTCGGCCGAGACGGCCTTCACGGGCTTGGTCCAGGTGTAGCGCTGCCACAGCTGGTCGTTATCCCAGACCACGCGTTCGGAAGTGCCGTCGGCGAATTTCACCAGCAGCACCTGCGGCACGGGCGCGCCACGGCGGCGCACGACCACGCTGGTCAGGTAGGGATAGGGGCCCGTGCCGGGCTTGGCGTCAGGATGCGCCTTGTCCCACGCCTCGCGCACTTTTTCCTCTTCCTTTTCCAGCGCCTCGGGCGTGCGTTCCACGCGCTTGCCGTTCACCAGCGCCAGGCCGGCCAGCGGCGTCTGCTCCTCGCTGGTGAAGCTGCCGATGCGGTCGTCGATGTTCGCGCTGGCATAGACTTGCTGCGCGAAGACCTGTTCCACGATGCGCCGCTGGCCCGTCGCTTCGGCCAGCGTCTCGCGCAGGTCGGCCACGCTGGGGTGGCGGAATTTCCACTGTTCGTAATAGGCTTTGAAGCCCCGTTCCATGGCTTCGCTGCCGATGCGCGCTTCGAGGTCGCGCATGGTGACGGCCGTGCGGCTGTAGACGGGGCCGACGCCCTGCAGGCGATCCCAGGCGTTCTGGCCCAGCGGGTCGGCCGCATCCTGGCGCGGTGCGGCCAGGCGCTCGAATTCGAAGACCTTGAAGACGGGATCGAAGCCCAGGCGCTTGAGCAGGGGCGTGGTGGCGTGGATGTCCTGGCCGCGCGCGCGCAGCATGCGCTGGTCCCAGTATTCGTTCAAGCCTTCGTCGAGAATCGGTTCCTCGAACTCGTTCGAGGCCAGGATGCCATAGAAATAGCCATGGCCGAATTCATGGATGGTGACGAAATCGAGGCCGAATTCGGGAATGGTCTTCGGCTGCAGGTTGGCGTAGCTCGAGGCCGTGATGAAGGTCGGGTACTCCATGCCGCCCGCTTCGGCCGCGTTAAACGGCGGAATCACCACCGTCAGGGTCTTGTACGGATACGGGCCCAGGGTGCGCGAGAAGTAGGTGAGCGAATCCTTGGCCGCCTGCAGCGCGGGCGCCGCGTTGGACGCGTACTCGGGCGGGTACAGCACCTTGATGGCCACCGGCGGGCTGCCCGGGCCGCTCCAGCTGCCCAGCAGGGGCTGCGCGCTGCGCTTGTCGGCCGTCCAGGCGAAATCGTGCACGTCGCCCTGCACATAGTGGTGCGTGAGCATGCCGTTCTTTTCCTGCGGCGCGCCTTGCAGTTCGCCCGTGGCGCCCACCGTGTACTCCTTGGGCACCGTCAGCTTCACGTCGTAGTGGCCGAAATCGGCGTAGAACTCCGAGTTCAGGTGGAATTCATGCGCGTTCCAGCGCGGTGCGGTGGCGCCCCGCTCGCCGGGCAGTTCCAGCACGGCGATCTTGGGGAACCACTGGCCCACCAGGTGGAAGCTGTCGAAATAGCCGGTGCGCGCGATGACGCGCGGCAGCTGGTCGAAGAAGCGGATGTCGAGCGTCGTTTCGGCGCCCGGCGCGACGGCCTGCGGCAAGTCGACGCGCACCACGGTGCGGTCGGTGGCGGGGCCGTTGTCGGGCTGGACGAAATGCCAGGGCGCCTTGGCGCCGTTCTGCGTCATGCTGCGCAGTTCGATATAGCCCCACTCGCCGTCGCGCGTGTCGACGCCCGAGCGGAAGCCCGTGTCGAGCTTGCGCTTCTCGGTGAAGAAGGTCGAATGCTCGCCCTCGAAGGCGTTCAGGTACAGGTGCAGGTAGACGCTGCTGACGGCTTGCGCGCTGCGGTTGCGCCAGCGCAGTTTCTGCTGGCCGTCGATCGTGTGCTTGACGGGATCGAGCGTCGCTTCGATCTGGTAGTCGACGACGCGGTCCGACAGGGTCGCTTGCGCGCCCGTGCGCGCGCCGCCCCAGGCGTTGCTGGCGCTGGGCGTGGCGACGGCGGCCGCGCGCGGCGAGGCGAGGGCGATGCCGTCGGCCGGCGGCGCCAGCGGCACGGCCGCGCCGGCCGGACCGCCCTTGCCCGGCTGGGCGAACAGGTCCGCCTGCAGGGCCATGCCGGCCAGCAGCAGGGCGGTGATGGAGAGGGCCTTGAGCTTGCCCGAGATGGGGAAAAAACCAATGCTGCGGCGCGTGCCGCGGGGACTTGGCGGCCCCCGGCGCGTGATGCTACGACTTTCCATGCGTAACTCCTACAATGACTTCTTATTGTTGATTTTCAAATGCAGTCGGTTGCGCCCAGGATGGCGGGCGCACCTTAATATACCCACAAAAATGCCAAATTACCAATAAAATATTGACTGGAGGAAAGCACCGCCGGGCCGCCGCTTGCGACGGTGCATACCGTGCGTATAATGATTCGCTTTTGCCGTCCCTTCCGCCCTACTAGCGTGCGCCCGCGCCGCAGTGACGCCTTCAAGCCTTTCGCCATGATGCCTGTCTCCTTCGCCCTGACCATCGCCACGCGCAGCCTGCTGCTGTGCGCCCTGGCCATGCCGGCGTGCGCGCAGGAAGGCGTGCCGCGGGATGGCGGCGCGGCCGGCGTCACGCATGGCGACTTTTCCGCCGAGCTGGCGCAGGGCGGCCAGCACAGCGTGCGCGGCGCGCTGTCGCGCGACCAGGACGGCATGTCGCTCGACGCGACGCTCGACGAGCAGCGCAACGGCAATTACCGCGACGGCAGCGTGTTTCACCAGCGCGGCTTCAGCGGCGGCGCGGAATGGAAGGTGCGGCACGGGCGCTTCGGCTTCAGCGCCGACCGGCAGGACCAGGACACGCGCTATCCGGCGCCCGATGCACCCTATCTGGCCCTGCTGGCGGCGCGTCCCGAGGACCGCTACCGCTACGACGTGCGGCGCGCCAGCGCCTTCGTGCAGCGCTATGTGGGCAATGTCGAACTGGGCGTGGAGCTGTCGCAGCGGGAAAAGCGCGCCACGGCCGTGTATGCGGGCGAGGACGGCAGCGGCGAGTCGTCGTACAGCAGCCGCCGGCGCCAGCTGTCGCCCCGCATGCGCCATTACGGCAAGGTGGGCGGCGTCGGCACGGATACGGAACTGGGCCTGGACCTGATGCAGTGGGAGCGGCGCTCGGGCAGCGCGCTGCTGGGCCGCGACGGCGATGCGCGGCGACGCCAGCATTCGCGCGCGCTGCTGCTGCGCGAGGAGCTGGCCTTTGGCGGCCCGCATGCGCCGCGCCTGCTGCTGGGGCTGCGCCACGAGCAGTTCCGGCTCGACCCGGCCGACATGCCGGCCGGCGGCAGTGACTGGGAAAACCAGAACGCGTGGGATTTGCAGGGCAGTTTCCTGCTGCGGCCCCAGATCAGCGTCTACGCCAAGGCCGCGCGCAGCTACCGCATCGATGACGATGGCTACACGAGCGCCGGCTACCGCCCGCTGGCGGGCCAGTTGCGACGCGAGGTGGAAGTGGGCGCCACCTTTGGCGACGCGGCGCGCAGCGCCTCCGTGCGCGTCTTCAGCGAACGCCTGAACAACCAGATCGTCTTCGACCAGAGCCTGGGCCAGCTTGGCTTTGCCGGCAACCTCGATCCTTCGCGGCGCGACGGCATCGCCATCGAAGCCAGCGTGGCCCTGGCGCGCGACTGGCGCCTCGACGGGCAGGTGCGGCAAGTGCACGCGCGCTATGACGACTACGCCTATACGGGACCGGATATCGCCCTCGTGCCCAAGACCCTGGCCACCTTGCGCCTGTACTGGACGGGGCAGGGCGGCGCCAGCGCAGACGCGGGCGTGCAGTGGCTGCGCGCGCTGCGCTATGGCCACGACTTCGACAACAGCTGCCTGGCGCGCGTGCCCGCCTTCGCCACGCTGGACGCCCGCTATGCGCGCAAGCTGGGTGCCTGGGAGCTGGAGCTGGCCGGCAGCAACCTGGCCAACCGCCGCCATTACGGCGATGCGCCCGGCTGCCGCTCGAGCATTTACCAGAACGATGCGCGCCAGCTGCGCGTGTCGGCGCGCTACCATTTTTGAAGCGCATGCGGGGATGGGGCGGCGCCAGCGCTTAAGGCAGGCTTAATCGGGCGCAAACAGGGCGGGGAAACGCGCCTTTTTTATGCCCGATGTTCAATGGACGGCGCAAAAAGTGGTAATCTCGCCTCGTTCTCGACCACTATCATGAAGGATTATTATGCGTTTTCTGCGTTTCTTGCGTCCCCTGCTCGCCGCTGTCACCCTGGTGGCGGCCACCGGCGGCGCCATGGCGGCCGATACCGGCTTCACCACGCTGTCCACGCCGGTGCGTACGGACACGGGCAAGAAGGTGGAAGTGGTCGAGTATTTCATGTACTCGTGCCCGCATTGCTACGCGCTCGACCCGCTGATGCACGACTGGGTCAAGAAGCAGGGCGACAAGATCGCCTTCCGCCGCATCCACCTGGCCTTCTCCGGCCCGAAGGATCCGCAGGCGCACGCCTACGCCACCCTGGAGGCGATGGGCCAGCTGGACCAGTTCCACGACAAGATCTTCCGCGCCATCCACGTCGAGCGCAATCGCCTGAATCGCGATGACGCCATCCTCGACCTGCTGGTGAAGAACGGCATCGACAAGGCCAAGTACCTGGAAATGTTCAATTCGTTCGGCGTGCAGACCAAGCTGAAACGCAACGAGCAGCTGATCGCCGCCAGCAAGATCGACAGCGCGCCGACCATCGTCATCGATGGCCGCTTCGTGACGTCGCCATCGCTGCTGTCGCGTCCTGGCCAGTCCGAGCCGCAGACCCAGGCGGCGACCCTGCGCGTGATGGATGAGCTTGTGGCGCGCACCCTGAAAGAGCGCGCTCCCGCGCCAGCGAAGAAGTAAACCGGAGATCGTCATGAAACAGCTGCCATGGACTCTTTGCGTGCTGGCCGTCGCCCTCGTGGCCTGGCTGGCGCTGGCCGTCGTCAACGTGGAAAACCAGCGCAATGCGCTGGCCAGCAAGGCGTGCGTGGATCCGGCGTTCAAGAACGAGGTCGATGCGAAGTGCCTGGCCAGCGTGCAGACGCGCGAGCACTGGTGGCAGCACCTGTCCTACGCCATGACGCATTTCCGCCCTTGACCGCAGCCTCGTCGAAAAACCCGCCATGCGCGGGTTTTTTTTCGTCCGCGTATGATGGGGATACAACCATCCGGGAGGGACGATGAAGGAAGTGATACTGATTACGGGCAGCAGCCGCGGCATCGGCGCGGCGACGGCCTTGCTGGCGGCGCGCCAGGGCTACGCCGTGTGCGTCAACTATGTGCGCGATGCGCAGGCGGCCGAGGCGCTGTGCGCGCGCATCGCCGCTGACGGGGGCGAGGCCATCGCCGTGCAGGCCGACGTCAGCGACGAGGCCGACGTGGCACGCCTGTTTGCCGAAGTCGATGCGCGGCTGGGACCCTTGACGGCGCTGGTCAACAATGTCGGCGTGCTGGAACAGAAATGCCGGCTCGCCGATATTTCCGTGCAGCGCCTGGAGCGCGTGCTGCGCACCAACGTGATCAGCTACTTTTTGTGCTGCCAGCAGGCCGTGCGACGCATGTCGACGGCATCGGGCGGGCAGGGCGGGCGCATCGTGAATGTCTCGTCGGCGGCGGCACGCATCGGTTCGGCGGGCGAATACATCGATTACGCGGCCTCGAAGGGCGCCGTCGACACGCTGACCATCGGCCTGGCGAAGGAGGTGGCGGCCGAGGGCATCCGCGTCAACGGCGTGCGCCCCGGCATCATCTATACGGAGATCCACGCCTCGGGCGGCGAGCCGGGCAGGGTGGCGCGCCTGGAGTCGAGCGTGCCGATGCAGCGCGGCGGCCAGCCGGAGGAAATTGCCGACGCCATCCTGTACCTGCTGGGGCCGGGCGCCAGCTACGTCACGGGCAGCATCCTCGACGTGGCCGGCGGCCGTTAAGCCTTGTGCGGGGCGGCTGGCGCGGTGCTGGCCGGCGCCGAATGGGGCGTGATGACGACGGTGCAGGTGGTGCCGGCCACCAGCAATTGCCCCTTGGGCTGCTCGTCGATGTGGATGCGCACGGGCACGCGCTGCGCCAGACGCACCCAGTTGAACGTGGGGTTGACGTCGGCCAGCAGTTCGCGGCCCGTGGCGGCGTCGCGGTCGGTGATGCCGCGCGCGATGCTTTCGATGTGGCCGTGCAGGGTGCCGCCGCTCATCAGATTCATTTCCGCCCTGTCGTCCTGTGCCAGCATGCCCAGCTTGGTCTCTTCGAAGTAGCCGACGACATAGTACGAGGCGCTGTCGATGACGGCCAGCTTGGCCGCGCCGACGGCGGCGAAATCGCCCTTGTGCACGTTCAGGTTGGTCACGTAGCCGCTGACGGGGGCGCGCACGGTGGTGCGCTCCAGGTTCAGCTGCGCCAGCGCGCGGGCGGCCAGCGCGGCCTGCACCTGCGACGAGGCGGAGCTGGCGGCAAAGGCCGCGCTTTCGCGGCTTTCCGTGGAAATGATGCTGGCGTCAAGCCCGGCGCGGCGCTGCGCTTCCTTGCCGCGGCGGCCCTGCTCCGTCCTTTGCGCGGCCAGCACGGCGTCGGCCTGCGCCAGCGCGCTTGCATAGCGTTCCTTGTCGACGACGAACAGGATATCGCCCTTCTGCACCACCTGGTTGTCGCGCACCAGCACGTCCGTGACGGTGCCGGCCACGTCGGCGCTGATGTTGACGATGTCGGCCTTGATGCGGCCGTCGCGCGTCCACGGCGACTCCATGTAGCGGTCCCACACGGTCTTGCCGATCCAGAGCGCCGCGGCCAGCAGCAGCAGCGTGATTGCATAGCGGGTCAGTTTGGTTACCATGTCGGCACCCCTTCCTTGATCAGATTGAACATTTTTTTTATTCGAGCGTTATTTGTAAAGCGATAAAGCCAGCGCGCCGAAGATGGCGATGAAGATGCACAGCCGCGCCAGCGACGGGTGCCACACCATGCGGTACACGCCGAGCCAGCCCAGCACGCGGTCGAGCAGGGTTTGCAGGCCGATGCTGAGGAGGAACAGGGGCAGCAGTGTGGGAATCAGAATTCCGAACAGGGCGAATTCACGCGGCATGGTGGTCTCCGGCGCCAGGCGCCATGTGGTCGAGTAATGAGGTGTAGATCGAGTGCAGGTCGGCCAGCGCCGTCTGCAGGCGCGCGCCGCGTTCTTGTGTCGCGCCGGCTTCGGCCGCGGTGTCCTTCTGCGCCGTGCGCACCACGGCGCCCGCCTGCAGGGTGGCCGCCAGCGCCGCCTGCAGCTGCGCGTCGCCGCGCGTGCGCAGCCAGCTGGCGATGTGGTCCACGCATTGCTGCAGCGCGTGGCGCGTGGCGCCCGGGCGGGCGCTGGCGATCAGTTCGCGCAGTTCGATCACGGAGTGGCCGATTTCCAGCAGCGTCAATGCCTGGCGCACGACGGCGCGCGTGGCCTCGCCCGGCGCCGGGCCGGCCGCCGCATTGAGCTGGCTGAGCAGGTCGCGCACGCGGTTGTCGAAGCGGTGCTTCACGCGGCGCGCCGGTGCCGTGCACGCATGCAGCGCTTCGCGCCACAGGGCTGGGCCGACATGGTCCCTGTGGCCCATCGTGTGCTCGGGCAGCAGCACGGCAAACACGAGGGCGGCCAGCATCAGGCCCACGATCAGCGCCATGCCCGTGTTCAGGAAGGCGGCGCCATCGACGTGCATCAGGTTGGTCGGCGCCATCTGCGTGACGAAGGTCGACACGCCCAGGCCCACGCCCAGCTTGGCGGGATTGGTCATCAGGTACAGGCCGACGGCGAGGAAAGGCGCAAAACTGAGCACCAGCATGGGGAAGCCGTCGCCGTGCACCAGCACGAAGTACACGCAGACGAGCGACAGCGGCATGGCGATCAGAAAGCCCGTCAGCACCTGGCGCACCATCATGATGGGGCGCGGCGAGGACGAGGCCAGCGCGCAGAACACGGCCGCCATCAGCATCGCCGTGCTGGCGTAGGGCCAGGCGAGGAAATACGCGCCCAGGGCCAGCAGGGCCAGGCTGATGCCAGCGCGCGCGCCGCTGGCGATCACCAGGCCGGGCGGCGTCTTCGGCGCATACGCCTGCGGCGTGCTCACTTCCAGCGGCGTGTCGTGGGCCAGGCTGAAATACACTTCGTGAAAGCGGCTGATGTCGCGCGCGAAGCGCTCGAGCAGCTCGCACACGGTGTCGAAGTCGATGCGCTGCGCATGCGCGATGGGCGCACTGTCGATGTCCATGCGCGCCTGCGCCAGGGCCGTTTGCAGGTGCTGCTGCATGGTGTCGAGCGAGCCTTGCGACGGCGTCGCCTGCAGCGCCTCGGCGACGATGGCGTACAGCGGCGCGCACGCCTGCATGACCTGTGTCTCGCCATCGCGCTGCAGGCGGTCGAACAGGCGGTGGAAGGTATAGAAGGTGGTCAGCGCCGTCATGAAGGTGGCGTTGAAGGCGTGCAGCTTGCGGTTCTGCGCGCGCGCGTGGCCGACGGCGCTCGTGACTTCGAACAGGGCGGCCGAGCGGCCCAGTTCCAGCGCCGCCACGTCGGCGGCAAACTGCAGGTGCGTCAGTTCCACCTGCGCCGGCGTGAGCTTTTGCTGCAGCACGTCCTGGCAGAAGGTGAGAAATTTGCCGTAGCGCGCCTGCACCGTGCGCATCACCTGCGTGCCCTGGTGGCGCGGCAGCAGCACGCTGGAGACGGCCGCCGAGCAGATGATGCCCAGGCCCACTTCGGCCACGCGCGTGACGGCCAGCGCGAATACCTGCGTCGGCTGTTCGATGGCGGGCAGCACGATCATGCAGGCCGTGTAGCCGGCCAGCACGTACACATACGATTGGGCGTTGCGGTGCAGCGCCGAGCCGCTCGTGCACAGGCCCACCCACAGGGCCAGGCCGGCGAACAGCAGCACCGGCTGCTGCGGGAACAGGCCGATCAGGGTCAGCGCGGCCGTGCAGCCGAGCAGGGTGCCGCACAGGCGGTAAAAGCTTTTTTCCAGCACCATGCCGCTGCTGGGCAGGGCCAGGATGATGGTGGTGGTCATCGCCGTGCTGGGCGAATCGAGGCCCAGGCGGTAGGCCAGCCACAGCGCGCAGAAGGCGGCGATCAGGGTCTTGCCGACGTAAATCCAGCGTTCGCCTTCCGTCTTGCGCCAGTCTTGCAGCGCCAGCGCCAGCCAGTGGGCCGCCCGCGACAGGGGGCCGTATGTAGGTGTGGTGGCTGGCGTCATCGATAGGCTATCAGTTCTGGTTGTTGAGATTGTTGAGGTTGCGCAACTGGCGCACGTACAGCTTGTCGAGCACTTGCAATTCTTCCGGCGTGAAGCCTTCGTACAGGGCCGAGGTTTCCTGGTAGACGTCCGGCAGCGCCGTTTCGATCAGGGCGCGGCCCTTGTCGGTCAGCGAAATCATCACCGAGCGGCGGTCGCCGGGGCGCGTGCCGCGGTGGATCAGGCCGCGCGTTTCCAGGTCGTTGCACACGCGCGTCAGGTTGGCCGGCTTTTCATGGCAGGCCATGCCCAGCGTGCAGGCGTTCGAGGTTTCGTCGTCCGTGCCGTACAGCACGGCCAGCACCATGTAGCTGGCATCGACCAGGTCGTGCTTTTTCAGCGCGGCATTGGTCAGGTCCTTCATGCCTTTCTGGATGTGGTACGTCATACGCAACAGGCGCATCAGTTCCATGGGGAAGCCTGGCATGCGCGTGCGGATATTTTGCAGCCGCTTGGAGGTGGCGTCAAAAGCGGTCATGTCGTATTCCTTCATGTGTCAGTAAAGCTCCGATTGTATCTTGTTGGGCTATGGCAACGCGAGTCTAGATGCCGCCTCCCAGTGCATTCATCAAGGAAACGTACAGATCGAGTTCGCGCGCCCCATTCTGCGCCTGCTGCTGCTCTTCCGCCAGCAGCGCCACTTGCGTGTTGAGCATGTTGATGGCGTCGCTCATGCCCGCCTTGTAGGCCTTTTCCGCCAGGTCGCGTGCGCGCTGCGCCGTGGCCAGCGCCTGCACGGTCAGCCGGTTCTGCTTTTCCAGCGACTGCGCTTTCGTGACGGCGTTGGCCACGTCCGACATGGCGTTGACGACGGTGGCGTTGTACTGCTCGACGGCGCCGTCGTACACGGCCGTCTGGCTGCCCAGCTGGGCGCGCAGGCGGGCGCCGGCGAAGATGGGCAGGCTCAGCGCGGGCGAGGCGCCGCGGATCTGCGAATTGGCGTCGAGGAAATGGCTGAAGCCAAAGGCCTGGAAGCCGGCAAACGCCACCAGGTTGACGTTCGGGTAAAACTCGGCCTTGGCCACGTCGATGCGGCGCGCCGCCGCTTCCACGCGCCAGCGCTGGGCGGCGATGTCGGGCCGGCGGCCGATCAGGTCGGCTGGCAGGGCTTGCGGAATGGCCAGCGGACGGTCCAGGCGCAGGGTGGGCCGCGCCAGCGCCGCGCCGGCCGCCGGGCCCTTGCCCGCCAGGGCCGCCAGCTGGTTGCGCAGCAGGGCCAGCGATTCGGCCGCCTGCTCCAGCTGGCGCCGTCCGGCCGGCAGGGTGGTTTCGATCTGCGCCACGTCGATGTCGGTGCCGATGCCGGCGGCCTTGCGCTGGCGCGTGATGTCGAGGATGCGCGCGCGCTGCGCCAGGCTGCGCCCGATCACGTCCTGCACCGTGAATTCATACGACAGCTGGATGTAGGTGCGCACCAGCGCCGTTTCCAGCGCCAGGCGGGCCATCTGCGACTCGGCCGACGCCATCTGCACGTCGCCGAGGGCGGCGGCCAGGGCTTCGCGGTTGCGGCCCCACAGGTCCAGATCGTACGAGGCCGTGACGGTGGCCTGGTTGCGCCAGGCGTAATTGCCGGCCAGCGGCGCCGGCGTGCTGCCGTGCTGCGAATACAGTTCGCGGTTGATGGAGACGGACGCGTCCGCCTGCGGGCGCGTCTTGTCTTCGGCCGCGCCGGCCAGTGCCTCGGCCTGGCGCACGCGCGCCTGGGCGCCGCGCAGGGTGGGGCTGTCGGCCAGCGCCTGCTCCATCAGGCGATTCAATTGGGGGTCTTGCAAGTCTTGCCACCATTGCGCGCGCGGCCATGCGATGGCGGCGCTGGCGGCAGCGTCCATGGCCTGGCTGGCCTGCAGCGCATTGGCGTCGAGCATGGCCGATTGCGGCGCGATATGGCCCATGTCGGCGCAAGCGCTCAAGGCAAGGGTCAGGCTGGCGGCAAGCAGGCGGCGGTGCAGGGACATGCGAGGACTCCGGGACGGGATAGTGTTGGGGGGATTGCTGACAGCTCGCCGCGGTGAGCGCCGGGAGTGGCCCGGGTGCTGCGCCGCAACTGAGTTGTGCTACTGAAACCGGCTGACTGGTTTCTTATTTGACGACGTGCTTGCTTGTTTGCGCGACGTCGAAATCCGCTTCCGTTTGCGGGATCTGGCCAGCCTTGCGGGCGGCGTAGAACTCGGCCATGACTTGCTCGCGCGTCACGTTGCTGGCGGCGGTGGCAGGCGTTTTCGGATAATCGGCTTCGCTGGTGGCAATTTCGCCGGCGTTGCGGGCACGGATGTATTCAGCCGTGACGTCGGCGCGCGTCAGCTGCTGGCCGGTGGTGGCCGGTGTGGCGCTTTGCGCGAAAGCCGAGGTGGCGGTGGTGATGGCGAATAGTGCCGCGATCAGTGATTTGGCTTGCATGATAAGACTCCAATATGTGCATGATGGCTGGGTGGATGGGCCGGCTCGCCACGTACCGGTCGGTTTGACGGCACCTCGCGGTGTGGGCTTGGTGTCGTCAATGAAGCATTTCTGGGTGAGAAGCTGCTTACTTGAATTAACTATAGCAATGAATAGTACATTTGTGAAGTAATTTCTGAAAATATTTGTGCGATGCCGCATTTCCCAAGGGGAAACGGGTCGGCAGGCGTGCGCCGTTGCCCGGGCCAGCGGAGTAAGCTGACTTTTTATTAACAGGAGTCAGCCATGAGCAGCAGTTCTCTGGATCCCGATCATTTGCCCGTCACTCCCGACCGCGTACTGGGCAGCGGCCATGGCAAGGGCGCCCTCGGCCCCAGCGACAGTTCCGACAGCGGCAGCGACATGCAGGGCGTGCCTGGCCAGGACGCGGATGCGCTCGACAGCGACAGCGACGCGGCCGGCACGGGCGAGCGGGCCGGCGTCGAGCCGCAAAACACGGCGCCCGATGGCGGCGATATCGATGTCGACCATGTGGAAAGCGTGGCGCCCGTGCAGCCTGCCGGTGGCGACGAGGACGATGCGGGAGCCAGGCAGGCGCCCGCGCCGCGGCCGTGATGGGCTGGCCTGTGCCGCGAATTGCCGCCGTCCCGGCGCCATCAGCGTAAAATGATGGCAGGGCGGCCAGCGTGCCGCCATGGCCAGCCGGCCGGCACAGGATAGGATGTCACAGGATGCACATGCACATGTCGGAAGACAAAGAAAAAGACTTGATGTCGATGTACCGCGAGACGCGGCCCCGCGAGTTCGTTGGCGAGAAGAGCCAGACCAATCACCTGGCCTGGAGCTTGCTGGTGATCTTGCTGGCACTGGCGTTCTGGCTGGGCGTGGCCCTGACGGCCGCGGAAAACCAGCGCTACGCCCTGCAGACGGGGGTATGCCAGGATCGCGTGTTCCCGGCGGAAATCGACACGGCTTGCCTGAAACAGGTCAAGTCGCGCGACCACTGGTGGCAGCACCTCGGTCACGCGCTCGTGCACCTGGACAGCTGAGTCTAGCGTAGCGCGCCTGCCGTGGCCGTGATGACCGAGTGCGGGGGGGCGGTGTTGCTGGTCGCGCGCGCTCACTGGGCGCGCCGGGCGGCTGGATGGGGGTGTCCGGTGCCTGTGAGGGCCGATGCGATGTTGCGGGAGGCGCCATGCCACGCGATAGTTCGCGCGAACAGCCGCAATGGCGGTTTGCGCGCCACAGTGCCTTGACGGCGCGCCAGCTGCTGCGCGCCTACGCCTTGCTGTGCCTGTTTTCCACGGCCATCGCCGCCGGCTTCGCGCTGCGCGGCTACTGGTATATCCCCGTCTTTTCATTTGCCGAACTGAGCCTGGTCGCCCTGGCCCTGCTGTACTACCTGCGCCATGCGCGCGATTACGAGCAGATTGCCCTGCGCGACGGCTTGCTCGTCGTCGAGCAGGTCAGCGCCGGCCGGTGCCGGCGCAGCAGCTTTGCGCCGTGGCGCGCGCGCGTCGTGGTGCCGCAGGGGCCGCGCCAGCTGATCCGCATCGGCGACGGCATGACCGAGGTCGACGTGGGCGCCCTGGCCACGCCCGAGCGGCGCCTGCAGGTCGCGCACGAGCTCTGCGCGCTGCTGCCGCGTCCGGGATCCTGATGGGAGCGCTGCACGCGCCAGGCGCGCGCCAGGATGCGTGGCGGCCTTCGCCGTGGTCCTTGTCGTGGATTTATTTCGGGCCGTAAAACTGGAAGGTCTGGACCACCAGCAATTGGGCAGGGAAGCCCGTGATGGTCTTGAATTCCTTGACGCCGGTAATCTTGTAGGCGCCCGCCTGGAATGCCTCGCCTTCCTCCCAGCTGTGATCCTTCATGGCAAACTGCAACAGGCGCTTGTCGTTATAGCGGTAGCTGAAGATGGTGTAGGCGCCGACGCGGCTGGTGACGACGAAGCGTTCGTCCTGCGCGTCGGCGATGAGCAGGATGCCCGGATAGCGCCCGATGCCCGCTTCCTCGTTCTGGATTCGGAGGATCACGTCGGTAAAACTGCATTCGGCGTCGCGGATCTTGTCGCGCTGCGTGGCGATCTTCATGACCTCGTCGTAGCTCTTGTCATGCACGATCGACCAGCGCGGCGAGTCGCAATAATTGGCCGCGCGGGCGTTGGCCGCGCAGAGCAGCAGACAGAGAGTAATGGCGGGAAAAGCTTTCATGGGACCTTGTGGCGCTGTCTTGTGGAGCCGGCAGTCTAGCGTCTGGCTGCCGCCGCCACAAGCGCCGGGCGACGGGACAGATCAGGTGGCGCGCGACGGGCCTTCCCACAGGTTGATGTGGCCTTCGCGCGCCTGCACGTCGATGGCCGCCAGTTCATCGGCCGTGAACGTCAGCTGCCGCAGCGCCGCCACGTTTTCGCGGATTTGCGCGCTGCTGCTCGCGCCGATCAGGGTCGAGGTGACGCGCGCATCGCGCAGCACCCAGGCCAGCGCCATCTGCGCCAGGGTCTGGCCCCGCTGCGCGGCGATCTGGTTCAGCGCGCGCACGCGGGCCAGGTTTTCCGCGCTCAGGTGCTTCTGCATCAGCGAACCGCCGCCGGGGCGGTTGACGCGCGCATCCTGCGGCACGCCATCGAGGTATTTGTCGCTGAGCAAGCCCTGCGCCAGCGCCGTAAACGTGATGCAGCCCATGCCTTGCGCCTGCAGGGTGTCGAGCAAGCCGTCTTCCTCGATCCAGCGGTTGAGCATGTTGTAGGCCGGCTGGTGGATCAGGCACGGCACCTTCCATTCTTTCAGCAGGGCTGCCGCCTCGGCCGTCTTTTGCGGGGAATACGAGGACAGGCCCACGTACAGCGCCTTGCCCTGCTGTACGGCGGTGGCCAGTGCGCCCATGGTTTCCTCCAGCGGCGTGTCGGCGTCGTAGCGGTGCGAGTAAAAGATGTCGACGTAGTCGAGGCCCAGGCGCTGCAGGCTCTGGTCCAGGCTGGCCAGCACGTATTTGCGCGAACCGCCGCCCTGGCCGTACGGGCCCGGCCACATGTCCCAGCCTGCCTTGGTGGAAATGATCAGCTCATCGCGGTAGGGCAGGAAATCGTCGCGCAGCAGCTTGCCGAAATTGCTTTCCGCGCTGCCATACGGCGGCCCGTAATTGTTGGCCAGGTCGAAATGCGTGATGCCCAGGTCGAAGGCCGTGCGCAGCATGTCGCGCTGCGAAGCCAGGCTGTTGCTGTCGCCAAAGTTGTGCCAGAGGCCCAGCGACAGCAGCGGCAGTTTCAACCCGCTTCGCCCGCAGGTGCGGTATTGCATGCTGTCATAACGGTTTTCGGCGGCGTGGTAGGTCATGGCATCTCCTGGATAAATGAATCGCCTATTTTCGCGCAAAATCAAGGTGTGCGTGTGCGGCCCTTGCGCGCGGCCGGACGCGCCTTACAATAAACGTTCGGTAGTCTCGCGAGGAGTGGTCATGGAAGTCGAATTGAAATTGCTGCTGGCGCCAGACGATGCGCCCCGGCTGCGCGCGCACCCGCTGCTGGCGCAGTCGGCGCAGGGACAGGCGCAGGTGTTGCACCTGCACGATATCTATGTCGATACGCCCGACCTTCAATTGTGCCGCCACCAGGCGGGCTTGCGCGTGCGCCAGGTGGCGGGGCGCTGGCTGCAGACGCTGAAGGCGGGCGGCAGCGCCAGCGGCGGCTTGCACAGCCGCCATGAGTGGGAAGGCGAAGTCGCGGGTCCGGTGCCCGACCTCGACGCCCTCGATGCGGCCATCGGCCGCAAGCAGGCGATCCGCGCGCTGCTGCGCCAGGAGGCGATCCGTGATGGCTTGCGGCCGGTCTTTACCACGCGTATCGAACGCAGCGTGTGGCAGCTGAGTACGCCGCAGGGCGACCAGATCGAATGCGTGCTGGACCAGGGCGTCATCGAGAGCGGCGCGGACGGCGCCGTGCGCAGCGTGCCCGTCAGCGAGATCGAACTGGAATTGAAAGAGGGCCAGGCGTCCAGCCTGTTCGAGGTGGCGCTGGCATTGCTGCGCGAAGTGCCGCTGCAGCTGGGCCACATGAGCAAGGCGGAGCGCGGCTACCGGCTGGCCGCGGCGCAACCCTTGCGCGCCGTCAAGGCCCAGCCCCTGGCGCTGGACGCGGCGATGACGGTGGAGCAGGTTTTCCTCGCCATCTGCCACAATTGCCTGGAACAGGTCAGCGGCAACCAGGATGGCGTGGCGGCGGGCGAGGATGTGGAAAGCGTGCACCAGATGCGCGTGGGGCTGCGCCGCCTGCGTTCGGCGCTGGGCATGTTCAAGGCGCTGCTGGCCCTGCCCGATGCCTTGAAGACCGAGCTCGACTGGCTGGGCGGAGCCCTGGGCGAGGCGCGCGACTGGGATGTGCTGGCCGGTCATACGCTGGCGCGGCTCGATGGCGACGCGGCGGTCGATGCGGCGGCGCTGGCGCAGGCGGCGCACGAGCAGGCGCGCGTCAGTCACGCGCAGGCGGCCCAGGCCGTCACCTCGCCGCGCTACACGGCATGGATGCTGGGGCTGCAGCGCTGGCTGCAGGCACGCGACTGGCGCGCCGGCGGCTCGCCGCGCCAGTTGCAGCGGCTCGATGCGCAGGTGCCGGCCTTTGCCCGCAAGACCTTGCGCGAGGATCAGCGCCGCCTGATGAAGCGCGGCCGGCGCTTGCTGCACGCCACGCCGCAACAGCGTCACAAGGTGCGCATCGCGGCCAAGAAGACGCGCTATGCGACGGAATTCTTTGCCTCGCTGTTTGCTGCCAGCGCCGTCAAGCCATACGTGGGGCGGCTGTCCACGCTGCAGGATGAACTGGGCTGGCTCAACGATGTGCAGGTGGCGGACCGCCTGCTGCAGGAATTGCCCGATGGCCAGGCAGGCCACGCGCAATTGCGGCTGCACGCGGCCTTCATCCGCGGCTATCTGGCGGCGCGCGCGCAGGCCCAGGGCGCGGATGGCCGCATGGACAAGGCCTGGCGCCGCTTCAAGGCGATACGCTTGCCCGTGTGAGCGTGCCGGACGGCATGGGCTGGCCGGGAATCCCGCGCCCAGATGCATGCCTTCCAGATCCATGCTTTCCAGATGCATGCTTACCAGATGCATGTCTGCGCCGTTGGCGTTCCGCCAGGGCGGGCACTGGCCGTCGTGCATGGCTTGCCGCCGTATCGCGTGGCTCGCCGCGCATCCGCTGGACGCCCGGTCCGCGTTCCGGCCGTGTTGCCGGCAATTGTCCGCAATTGCCGGCAAGACGATCCTAGGCCAGCGGGCGTTTCAACTGGCGCTCGAGCATGGCCAGCGGCGATTTGTCTGGTTCGGTCATGGCCTTGACGGGCAGCAGCCAGGTTTGCTCCAGCGCATGCTGTCCGCGCAGGGCCGCGTGCGACACCACATCCGTAAACACGATCCAGGACTGGCCCGGCGCGAATGCGTGCATGTGCTGTTCCACCTGCGCCTGGTAAGCGAGATCGGCTTTCATGGCGTCATGCAGTTGCAGCATGTAGTGGTCGTAGGGCGTGCGCCGGGACTTGGTGATGTGCAAGCATTGCAACAGGGCGGCGGCTCCCGGCCATGGGCGCGCGGCGCTGGGCAGGAAGCGCTGCGCCACCTGCGCGAATGGCGCCCCCAGCTTCCACACGCGCGGCGCGCCGCGCGGATGAATGTTGGTAAATATGCGCAGGATGCGCCGGCCCTGCGTGGGCGAGGCGGGAAAGCTGTCGACATGCAGGCGCGTATCGTCCTTGCGCCAGGAAGAGGCGCGCCCGGTGATTTCCACCGGGCGAAAACTGCTTTTGCCTTGCTGCAGATGCGGCAGGTAGGCCGGCAGCAGGCCGCCCAGCAGGGTGCGCGACTGGCGCGCGTAGCGCGGCATCAGGGCCGCCAGCAGGGCCGCATCGTGCGCCGGGCCTTGGCCACGCACGCCGCGCAGCGGTTCCCAGCTGATGTTCTTGGCCTTGCCGGCAGCACCATCGAGCAGCGCATGCTCCTCTTCCCGCAAATCGAAGCCGAGGCCGGGCAGCCAGACGACGTGTCCATCCTCGAGCGCCTGCCGGGCCGCGGCTTGCTGCGCGGTGGTGCAAGGGGCATCCCATCGGTTGAGGGAAACGTCGACAAGTTGGCTCATGGACGCAAGACGGGGCAGGAATCGGTAGCATCAGTATGCATGCCATCCCGCGTGCCCCGTTTGCGCTAGCGCAGTGTCAGCTCACAGTTTGCTGTTCTGGCAGCCGGAGCTCACGCATTCGCGCACGCGGTCCTGCAGGAATTGCGCGCGTTCGATAGTGGTCTGGGTGGCGCAATCGAGGTTGACATAAAAACCCGATGATTCGCGTTTCGAGCACGTATTGTTACGCTTGCTTATCCATGCCAGCTGGCCCGATTTCAGGGTTTGCTTGCCGTTGGCATCGAGCTGGGCGGCGAGTTTCTTGTAGTTGGCGTTCAATTCCTTGTCCGCTTCCTGGTACACCTTGTTCAGGCAATACAGACCGTCGAAGTCGTTGCGCGGCGTGTCGCAGGCCGAGTTGGCCAGGGCGGAACCGGAGGCAAGGACGAGCAGGGCAAGCATGAATTTTTTCATTGTTTTCTTTCAGCAAGTGGATGAGGCTGGAGCGGGCGGGCGAAGCGCTGCCTGCGCTTGCGCATCTTATAACATTCCTGCGTGCCGATCTTGTCCGTTTGACTAGTGTGTGCCGTCGGCATGTACTTTCTGAGTGGACATAAAAAAAGCCCGCGCTCGCAAGCGCAGGCTTCTTTCCAGGACACGCTCGCGCGTGTCCGTTTTACGTTGACAGGAACGCGCTTACGCGAAGTTCTTGGCAACGAATTCCCAGTTGACCAGGCCCCAGAACGTTTCCACGTACTTGGCGCGCAGGTTGCGGTAGTCGATGTAGTAGGCGTGTTCCCACACGTCGCAGGTCAGCAGCGGCTTGTCGCCGGTGGTCAGCGGGCAGCCGGCGTTCGAGGTGTTGACGATGTCGACGGAACCGTCGGCTTTTTGCACCAGCCAGGTCCAGCCCGAACCGAAGTTGCCCACGCACGACTTGGTGAATTCTTCCTTGAACTTGTCGAACGACGACCATTTCGCGTTGATCGCGTCAGCCACGGCACCGGTAGGTGCGCCGCCGCCGGCTGGTTTCATGCCGTTCCAGTAGAAGGTGTGGTTCCACACTTGTGCCGCGTTGTTGAAGATGCCGCCCGACGATTTCTTGATGATCTCTTCCAGCGACAGGTTCTCGAACTCGGTACCCTTGATCAGGTTGTTCAAGTTGGTCACATACGCCTGGTGATGCTTGGCATAGTGGTATTCCAGGGTTTCTTTCGAAATATGCGGCGCCAGAGCGTCCATTTCATATGGCAGTGGTGGCAGAGTATGTTCCATGTGATGTCCCTTTGTGGTGAGTGTTCGGAGTCGACCGGCCTGGGGCCGGAGGGTTGAGCCTTGCGTGCTTGAGTCAAGCATTCTTGCTGAACGAGCCACTATTGTAAAGCGGATGCGCCATTGCTGCAGATTCGGGCATGCATTGCCCGCGTCGCCATGCGTAGTGATTCTCGTTTAGGAAAACAATGATGGATGGGGATGCTTCAGCGCCTGGAGAAACCATCGCGAGCAAGCCCGCCAGCGGGTCGAGTCGCGCAGCTGTACGAAAAGCACGGCGAGCAACGCCGACCCGAGCGTGGGCCGCGCAGCAGGTTGATCATGGCGCAATCCTTAGCGGATGCGGCGCGTGGTTTCACGCACGATGAGTTCCAGCGGCGGAATGGCCGCCTGCACGGATTCGCCATTGATCAGCCCCAGCAGCGCCTGCGTGGCGATGCGGCCGATGTCGTACAGCGGCTGGTGGATGGTGGTCAGCGGCGGCGTCGTGTAGGACGAGCCGGGCAAGTCATCGAAGCCCACGAGCGAGATATCGTCGGGCACGCGGATGCCCTTGCGGTACAGGCACAGGCGCACGCCATAGGCGGACAGGTCATTGGCGGCGAAGACGGCGCTGAATTGCTGCTGCGTATCGAACAAATGGTTCATGGCCAGCATGCCGCTCGCTTCGTGGAAATCGCCTTCCACCGTCAATTTCGGGTCGATGGCGATATCGGCTTCGCGCAGCGCCCGCTGGTAGCCCGTCAGGCGCTCGGCCGCATCCGTGTTGTTGGCGGGGCCGGCGACGAAGGCGATGCGGCGGTGGCCCAGTTCGATCAAGTGGCGCACGGCCAGGTAGGCGCCGTATTCATTGTCGAGCTTGAAGCCGATGGCGCTCTTCGTCGCCAGCAGCCGTCCCGTCGACACGATGGGGCGCTGCTGCGAGAAGTCGAGCACGCTCTGATCCGAGATACGCCCCGACAGCAAAATGATGCCGTCGACTTTCCTCGCCAGCAGCAGGCGGATGCGGTCCGCTTCTTCCAGCGCATTCCAGTGGCCGCTGACGATGACGGAAGCATAGCCCGTGTCCTTCAAGCCATCGTCGACACCGCGCAGGCTTTCGTCGAAGAAGGGGCTGGAAATATCCTGCACCACGATGCCGATCGTCATCGAGCGGCCTTTCTTCAGCCCCTGCGCCATCTGGTTGGGCGCGAATCGCATGTGCGCGATGGCGGCCAGCACGGCGTCGCGCTTGTCGTCGGACACCTTGGCCGTGCCGTTCAGGATGCGCGAGACGGTGCTGGGCGACACGCCTGCCTGGCGGGCGACGTCGAGCAGGGTGGAGGGAGGGGCGGCGTGGGCGCTATCGGTCAAGGCGATTCCTGGGTGTCAAGATGGCTGGCTGTCAGTGCTCTGAAAACCTTTTCAGTGAAAGATTACCATAAACGGACGATCAGGCTGCAGGCCAGGGCAGGCCGGAGCAGGGTAGAGCAGGCCGGTGTCGGTCGGCGTAGGTCGGCTTAGCCCGCAGGGCGTAAGCCGACACCGCAACGCCCAAGCCCACGCCACGCCACGCCGCAGCCACGCGCCGGATCGCCTACGCAGGGCCACTCCGGCCTGCGTCTCCCTACATCTGAAAACGTTTTCACAAAAAACAACAACATCTCCGGCCGCCAACTTTCACCGCTTTTCATAGGAGAGAACGCCCGGTGCAGCCCAACTCGCCACGATGGCCTCAATAAAAATGACAACTTTTTCGGTTGACTTGATTTTCTTTGCGGTGTTAAATGAACGCATGTTGTGAAAACGTTTTCAAGATAGAAGACGCTCAATAAACGGAGATGAAAGAATGAAGTCAAGCATCCTTGGCGCCGCCCCCCTGGCGGCGCTGACCCTGGCCTTCGGTGCGGCCGCCGCGCCCGCAGCCGCCCCGCCTGCCGCCGTCCTGCCCGCGCTGGCTCCCGCCACCATTACCGTCGCCTCGTTCCCCGACCTGGACCGCGCCGTCAAGACGGCCTTGCCCCTGTGGGAAAAACTGTATCCGCAGGTGAAGGTCAAGCTGGTCAGCCTGCAGATCGACGACCACCATAATTCGATGACGACGGCGCTGGCGGCTGGCGCGCGTCTGCCCGACGTGATGGCGATCGACTTCCGCTATGTCGGCAGCTTCGCCGAATCGAAGGGCATGGAAGACTTGCTGCAGGCGCCCTACGGGGCGGGGCAGTACCGCGACCGGTTCGTGCCGTTCACTTTCGTGCAGGCCACCAGTTCGCGCGGCACCCTGGGCGCCATGCCGGCCGACCTGGGGCCGGGCACCCTGTTCTACCGCAAAGACCTGATGGACAAGGCTGGTATCAAGGAAGCCGAGCTGACGGCCTCGTGGGAGTCCTACATCGCCGCCGGCAAGAAGCTCAAGGCGGCCACGGGCACCTATCTGCTGGCCGGCGCCAGCGACCTGGCCGACATCGTCATTCGCGCCAACCTGAAGGATGGCGAAGGCATTTATTTCGGCGACAAGGGCCAGGTGCTGGTCGACTCGCCCCGCTTCGTCAAGGCGTTCGAGCTGGCGAAGGCAGCCAGGGTGGCCGGCATCGATGCGCGCACCGTGGCCTGGACGGGCGAATGGGCCGAAGGCTTCAAGCGCGACAAGGTGGCCAGCCAGATGATGGGTTCCTGGCTCAGCGGCCACCTGGCCAAGTGGCTGGCGCCGGAATCGAAAGGCCAGTGGCGCGCGGCGAACCTGCCGGCCGGCGCGCTGGCGTCGTATGGCGGCTCGTTCTACGGCATCCCGAAAAAAGCCGCCAACAAGGCGCAGGCGTGGGAATTCATCAAGTTCATGACCGTCAACAAGGATATCCAGCTGCACTCGCTGAAAGAGATCGGCGCCTTCCCGGCCCTGAAGGCGGCCTATGCGGACCCCATGATGGACGAGCCGCAGGCGTATTTCGGCGGCCAGAAGACGCGATTGCTGGCGCGCGAGACGGCGGCAAAGATTCCCGTCATCCGCGTCGACAAGTTCGACGCCGTGGCGCGCGACATCGTCAATATGGAGCTGGAAAGCGTGCTGGCGCAAGACAAGGATATCAAGACGGCGCTGGCCGACGCCAAGGCCCTGATCACCCACCGCGCGCGGCGCTAGGAACCGGCATGACTCTTATTCCACATCCAACCCAATGCGGAAAGCGGCCATGAGCGCGCCCTCCGCATCGCTGGCGCAAGGCGCGTCCGCCCCGGCGCGGCCGGCAAAAAGGCGCTTCGACAGGAAGAAATGGGCGCCGTATATTTTCATCAGTCCCTTCTTCATCCTGTTCGCCGTCTTCAGCCTGTTCCCGCTGCTGTTTTCCATCTATTTGTCGTTCAACCAGTGGGAAGCGGCCAGCGGCGTGGAAGCCATGCAGTGGGTGGGGCTCGACAACTATAAGTACGCGTTGAGCGACCCGTGGTTCCTGCGTTCGCTGGGCAACACCGTGTGGCTGGCGCTGGCCTCGGGCGTGCCGCAGCACCTGGTGGCCATTCCGCTGGCCGCCTTCATCCACAACAGCTTCAAGCGCTCGCGCAACCTGGTGATCGGCATTTACTTCTTGCCGTTCATCACCTCCAGCGTGGCCATCGCCATGGTCTTCAACACGCTGTTTTCGCGCGACTATGGGCAGATCAATGTACTGCTTGAATGGTGCGCCAGCCTGCCGCTGGTCGGCGGCCTGTTTCCGGCGGAATCGATCGACTGGCTGGGCAGTTCGCTGTTCATCAAGCCGGCCGTCGCCTTCGTCATCTTCTGGCGCTACCTGGGCTGGAACCTGGTGCTGTACCTGTCCGCGCTGCAGGTCATCCCAAAGGATCTGTACGAGGCGGCGACCATCGATGGCGCCTCGACCCGCCAGCAGTTCTGGTACATCACCCTGCCGCAGCTGCGCCCGATGATCTACCTGGCCGTCACGCTGACCATCATGGGCAATTTGCAGCTGTTCGAGGAGCCGTTCGTGCTGGTGGCCGAATCGAGCGGCGTGAGCCAGTCCGTGATGACGACGGCCATCTTCGTCTACAAGACGGCGTTTTCCTCGGGCGACTTCGGCACGGCGTCGGCCATTTCCTGGCTGCTGTTCCTGATCATCGCCAGCACCACCTGGGTGAATAACCGCATCTTCAGCCGCAACGAACGCAGGGAGGCCAAATGAAAACCACACGCTGGACGGCCTACGCCATGGTGGCCATCGGCGCCCTGATCATGGTCGCGCCGTTCTACTTCATGTTCGTCTTCGCCACGCATACGAGCGCGGAAATTTACAGTCTGCCGCCGCCGCGCTGGTTCGGCACGGCCCTGCTCAATAACCTGGAACTGCTGCAGGAGCGCCTGCCGTTCTGGCGCAATATCGGCATCAGCCTGTACGTGGCCCTGATGACGACGGCCCTGACCCTGTTCTTTTGCTCGCTGGGCGGCTATGCGTTCGCCATGTACGAGTTCCGCTTCAAGCAGCCCTTGTTTACCCTGGTGATGGCGTCGATGATCATCCCGTCGTTCATGAACATGATCCCCACCTTCATGCTGATGGATTTCCTCGGCTGGCTCGACCAGCCGCGTGCCCTGTACGTGCCGGGCGCCGCCGGCGCGCTCGGTATTTTCCTCATGCGCCAGTACATCGGCACGGCCATCCCGAAGGATTTGATCGAGGCGGCGCGCATCGACGGCTGCGGCGAATTCGCCATCTACTGGCGCGTCGTGCTGCCGCTGATCGGCCCCGCCATGGGCACGCTGGGCCTGATCACCTTCATCAACTCGTGGAACAATTTCATCACCCCGCTGGTGGTCATGCGCTCGGTCGAGAACTACACGATCCCGCTGGCCCTGCGCAGCATGCAGGCGCCGAACAACACGGAGTGGGGCGCGCTGATGACGGGGGCGGCGATTGCCGTGCTGCCGCTGCTGCTGATGTTCTTCGTCGCCTCGAAGCGCCTGATCGAGGGTCTTACACAGGGCGCGGTAAAAGGTTAAGCCTTTCTTTTTTAATCCATTCACACGACACCAAACACCATGCATAACGACGACACCGATACCAACTTCCCCGCCACCTTCACCTGGGGCGTGGCCACCAGCGCCTACCAGATCGAAGGCGCGGCCGCCATCGACGGCCGCGGCCCGTCCATCTGGGATACCTTCAGCCACACGGAAGGCAAGATCATCGACGGCAGCAATGGCGACGTGGCTTGCGACCATTACCACCGCTACGCCGATGACGTGGCGCTGATCGCCAAGCTGGGCGTGAACGCCTACCGTTTTTCCATGTCCTGGTCGAGGGTGCAGCCGACGGGCTCCGGCGCCTGGAACGAGGCCGGCTTCGCTTTCTACGCGCGCCTGCTCGACGCGCTGGCCGCCAAGGGCCTCGAGGCGCACCTGACGCTGTACCACTGGGACTTGCCGCAAGCCTTGCAGGACGAGGGCGGCTGGCTCAATCGCGCCACCTGCTACCACTTCGCCGCCTATGCGGCCGAGGTGGCGCGCCGCTTCGGCGACAAGGTCGCCAGCATCGCCACGCACAACGAGCCGTGGTGCACGGCCGTGCTGGGCCACGGCACGGGCCAGTTTGCGCCTGGCATGGCCGATCCGGCCGCCGCCGTGCAGGTGTCGCACCATCTGCTGCTGTCGCACGGCCTGGCCATGCAGTCCATGCGTGCCGTCCATCCGTCCGCCAAACTGGGCATCGTGCTCAATCAATGGACGGCCACGCCGGCCACCGACAGCGCCCAGGACCGTGAACTGGCGGAACTCGACTATGCGCGTTCGGTGCAGTGGTATATGGACGCCATCTTCAAGGGCCGCTATCCGGCGCTGGCCCTGAAACACGTCGACGCTTCTGCTTTGTCCATCTTTGAAAACGATTTCATGGATATCCGGCAGCCCATCGATTTCCTCGGCGTGAATTACTACACGCGTGCCTACGTCAGCGCCGAGACGCCGCCGCGCAAGCCCGAGGGCAAGCTCGGTTTCAACGACATGGGCTGGGAAACCTATCCCCAGGGCTTGACGGAGCTGCTGGTGGGCCTGCACCGCGAGTACCGGCTGCCGCCCGTCTACATCACGGAAAACGGCATGGCCGTCAACGACAGCCTGATCGACGGCAAGGTGGCGGACCAGGCGCGCATCGACTACGTGCGTCTGCACCTGGATGCCCTGCGCGCCGTGATCGCGCAGGGCATTGACGTGCGCGGCTATTTCTACTGGAGCCTGATGGACAACTTCGAGTGGAATTCGGGCTATGCCAAGCGCTTCGGCATGCTGTATGTCGACTACGCCACGCAGCAGCGCAGCTTCAAGGACAGCGCCCTGTGGTACCGCGACTTCATCGCGACCCAGCGCGCCGCCCATGCCGCCGTGCTGGTCGGGGAGCACTGAGATGGCCGCCATTTCCTTGCGCGGCATCCGCAAGACCTACGGCGACGGCCCGGAAATCGTCAAGGGCCTCGACCTCGACATCCATGACGGCGAATTCATGGTCTTCGTCGGGCCGTCCGGCTGCGGCAAGTCGACCTTGCTGCGCATGATCGCGGGACTGGAAGACATCACCGCGGGCCAGTTGCGCATCGGCGACCTGCTGGCCAACGACGTGGCGCCGGCCGAGCGGGGCATCGCCATGGTTTTCCAGAGCTACGCACTGTACCCGCACATGACGGCGCGCGAGAACATGGGCTTTGCCCTGAAACTGGCGGGCAAACCCGAGAGTGAAGTGCGCGCCGCCGTGGGCAAGGTGGCCGAGATTCTGCAGATCACGCATCTGCTCGAACGCAAGCCCAAGGCCTTGTCCGGCGGCGAGCGCCAGCGCGTGGCCATCGGCCGCGCCATCGTGCGCCAACCCAAGGTATTCCTGTTCGACGAGCCGCTGTCCAACCTCGACGCCTCGCTGCGCGTGCAGACGCGCATCGAACTGGCCAAGCTGCACCAGGAGCTGGGCACGACCATGATCTACGTCACGCACGACCAGGTCGAGGCCATGACCCTTGGCGACCGCGTCGCCGTCTTCCATGGCGGCCACCTGGAGCAGGTGGGGGCGCCTTTGGACCTGTACCGCCATCCGGCCAGCCAGTTCGTCGCCGGCTTCATCGGCGCGCTGCGCATGAATTTCCTGCCGTGCGCCGCCGTGCCGGCCCTGGCCAGCCAGCTTGGCGGCGAGGCGGGCATGCTGGTCGGCATCCGCCCCGAGCACCTGCGCCTGGTGCCGCGCGAGGAAGGCTATGGCGCCAGCGTCACCCTGATCGAGCAGCTGGGCGACGCGCAGATCATCCACGCCATGCTCGACGGCGCCGTCAATGGCGGCCAGCACGCGGTGGCCATCAAGCTGCATGGGGAGACGCGCCACGCGCTGGCCCCGGGCAGCGCCATCGGCTTCGCGCCGGAAGAAGGCCATGCCTTTTTGTTCGACACGGGCGGGCGCGCCGTGGCCACCCATTGACCCGCACGGAGGCCCCATGACGCGAGCTTGACAGCCAAAAAATGTGCAGCAGTAGCCAAAGAGCTATGTGATCATCATTCAACCAGTGGTAGAGGAGACAATAACAATGAAGCCGTTCAAGAGAAACACCATTGCATACAGCCTGGCGCATGCGACGTTCGCCCAGTTCATCCTGCTGGGCGGCGGCGCCGCGCTGGCGCAGCAAGCCGATACGGCTCCGGCGGCCATCAATACGGCACAACCCGCGGCCGAGCAGATGGACCGCATCGTCGTCACGGCCACGCGCCGCAACACCTTCGTGCAGGAGACGCCGCTGGCCGTCACCGCCTTCAACCAGGACACCCTGCAAAACAACCAGGTGAAGGACCTGGCCTCGCTGGCCACCATGGTACCCAGCCTCGTCGTCGAGCAGCATGGCGACTCGGGCGGCGTGCACGTCTACATGCGCGGCGTGGGTTCGGCCAACCACACGGAGCTGGGCGACCCGGCCGTCGCCTTTTATGTCGATGGCGTGTATTCGCCGCGTCCCCAGGGCGCCACGGCGCTGATGTATGACCTGTCGCATGTCGAGGTGGCGCGCGGGCCGCAGGGCACGCTGAACGGCCGCAATTCCACGGCGGGCGCCGTCAACCTGGTGTCGGCCGCGCCGAGCACGGCCAAGTTCATGGGCTCGGCCGGCATCACCGTGGGCGACTACCGCCACCTGCAGACGCAGGGCATGCTCAATATCCCGTTTTCCGACGACGTGGCGCTGCGCATCGCCGCCATCAAGGATAGCCACGACGGCACGGTGGACTTCCGCCGCGGTTCGAACGTCATGCCGGGTACGGCCAAGTATGGCGCCGGCGACCAGATGGGCGTGCGCGCCTCGCTGTTGTGGAAGTTCACGCCGCAGCTGCGCGGCACCTTCATCGCCGACTACTTCCTCGACCAGGGCGCCGGCAACGTCTACCTGGCGGCCGAACCGAAAGCGGACGAGAAGCTGCGCTCGGCCCTGATCGACACGCCGGGCACCCTGGACCAGTCCATCCTCACCTATAAGGGCAAGCTCAACTACAAGCCGACGGACGCGCTGGATTTCACTTACCTGGGCAGCTGGAGCCGCTACAAGCGCCAGAACAGCAACGATGCGGACGCGGGCCTGTTCCCCGGCTTCAAGTCGGAAAACCGCACGGACTGGGCGCAGTTCGACAGCTATTCGCACGAGCTGCAGGCGCGCTCGGACGACGACGCGCCGTTCCAGTGGGTGGCGGGCGTGTTCCTCTTCAATGAAAAGAACAAGGTGCGCTTCGATATCGACCGCAGCCAGATTTCGCAGGCGGCCGTGCAGCAGGATATCGCCAACGGCGCCGTGATCTTCGTCCAGCCGACCGTGGGCCAGTACGCTTCGGCCATGTCCTTCATCCAGGGCAACCGCCAGCTGAAGTCGAAAGCCGTGTTCGGCCAGGTCAGCCAGCAGGTGACGGAGCAGATCAAGCTGACGGCCGGCGCGCGCTACACGAAAGACCACAAGTTCGACATCGGCGGCCAGAACTGGGCCTGCCCGAACTGGCCGGCCAACACGCCGCTGGGCACCACCGTGCTCACGCCCGGCCAGCTGGCGCAGCTGGTCACGCCCGGCACGGGCCTGGCCAACACGCACAATATCGGGCCCGGTGGCGCCATCACGGCGGCCACCTGCGGCAATACGCCGGGCGACAATACGGCCGACCTCAAGTATGGCCAGGCCACCTGGCTGGGCCGCATCGAGTACAAGCTGCGCCCGGACATTCTGCTGTTCGGTTCCGTGACGACGGGTTTCCACTCGCCGGCCATGGGCGATGGCGGCGAGACCACCAAGCCGGAAAAGCTGACCAGCTATGAAATCGGCTTCAAGTCCGACCTGCTGAACCGCGAACTGACCCTGAACCTCGACGCCTTCCTGATGAAGTACAAGGACAAGCTCGAGTCGCAGGTGGTCAACAGCGTGCTGGCCAACTTCAACGCGGCCGGCGCCACCGTCAAGGGCCTGGAAGCGGAATGGGTGTGGCGGCCGACGAAGGTGGACCGCCTGACGGGCAACGCCACCTGGTTGAAAGCCGTGTACGACGATTTCCTCTCGTGCGACGTGGATGCGGCGCGCGCCAACGGCCAGTCTTGCGGCTCGACGGCGCCACTGGTGAACGTGGGCGGCAGCACCATGAAGCACGCGCCGAAGTTTTCCACCACGGTGCAGTACGAACGCGATTTTGCCGTCGCCGGCGGACAGCTGACGCCGCGCGCCTCCGTGCACTATGAAAGCATGTCGTATGTGGGGGCGGGCGCCTTCAACGCGGATGTGCCGGGCCATGCCGGCGTCAAGCGCCAGGAAGCCTACACGACGCTGGACCTGAGCCTGCGCTTCCAGCCGGCCAACAAGGCCTATACGGTGGAAGCGTTCGTGCAGAATGCCACCGACAAGGCGGTCAAGCTGGACGTCAATGAAATCTGCACGGACGTGGGCATGCCATGCCAGCCGACGCAGCAGATCTACGGCGCTTTCTACAACGCGCCGCGCACGGTTGGCGCGCGCGTGTCGATGAAGTTCTGATGGCGTAGTGTGAAACGGCAGCAGATGTGGCAGTAGCGGTTCACTCAGTAGGGCAGGTGTTGGGCCGGGGAGCTTCCCCGGCCTTTTTTATTCCAACGTCGCCTGTACGCTGGCGATGCCGATCTGCGCGCTGCCGTCGGCCAGGCGCACGTTGACGTTCTGGCGCGCCTGCAGTTGCGCGGGTGAGCGCACGATGGCGCCTTTGTCGTCGCGCAGGATGGCGTAGCCGCGTTCCAGCGTGCGCTGCGGGTTCAATAGCTCCAGCTGCGCCGCCAGGCCATCGAGGCGGTGGCGCTGCCGGCTCACCTGCTGCGCCATGGCCGCGCCGCCGCGGCGCTGCGCTTCGAGCAGGCGCGCGCGCGGCACGCTGACGTCGGGGCGCAAGGCCGTCCAGCGGCTGCGCAGGCGTTCGAGCGCGTACTGCGCCTGGTTCACGGGCGCGCGCGCGGCATGCGTCATGGCCGTCGACAGGGCCAGCAGCTGCAAGCGTTGCTGGCGCAACTGGGCCGTCGGGTTGAGCAGGCGGCGGCTGTGGCGGTCCAGCGTCTGCGCCGCGTCGTCGAGG
Organism: Janthinobacterium sp. SUN118; assembly: GCF_030397695.1. Classification (NCBI taxonomy): domain Bacteria; kingdom Pseudomonadati; phylum Pseudomonadota; class Betaproteobacteria; order Burkholderiales; family Oxalobacteraceae; genus Janthinobacterium; species Janthinobacterium sp. SUN118. The sequence continues at coordinate 458,307 of NZ_JAPUBV010000003.1, forward strand.
CTGCGGCGCATGGCACGCCGCAGGTCGGTGGCGTCGGCACGCAACGATGCCAGCCAGTCGGCGCGCGGCGTGGCCGCCAGTTCGGCCGCCGCCGTCGGCGTAGCCGCGCGCAGGTCGGCCGCGAAGTCGGCGATGGTGAAATCCGTCTCGTGGCCCACGCCGCTGATCACGGGCATGGAACAGTCGGCGATCGCATGGGCCACGCCTTCATCGTTGAACGACCACAAATCCTCGATGCTGCCGCCGCCACGGCATACCAGCAGCACGTCGCACTCGGCCCTTGCCGATGCCGTGCGGATGGCCAGCGCGATCTTTTCCGGCGCTTGCTGGCCCTGTACGGGCGTGGGGTACAGAACGATGTTGACGTGCGGCGCGCGGCGCTTGAGCGCGATCAGCACGTCGCGCAGGGCGGCCGCCTGCGGGCTGGTGACGATGCCGATCGTGCGCGCGAACATGGGAATGGCGCGCTTGCGTTCGGGGTCGAACAGGCCCTGCGCCGCCAGCTTTTCCTTCAGACGCTGGAATGCTTCATACAGGGCGCCCACGCCGGCGCGGCGGATGGCTTCCACATTGATCTGGTAATCGCCGCGCGCGCCGTACAGGGTGACCAGGGCGCGCACCTCGACCTTGTCGCCTTCGCGCGGCGTGAAGCCGGCAAACTGGGCGCGGCCGCGGAACATCACGGCGCGCACCTGCGCGCCATCGTCCTTCAGCGTGAAATACCAGTGGCCGGAAGCGGCGCGCGTGAAGTTGGAAATCTCGCCGGCGATCCAGGTCAGGGGAAACGAGCGCTCGAGCAGGCGCGCGACGGCCTGGTTCAGGGCGCTGACGGTCAGCACGGGCGGGGCGGCAAAGCCGCTGTCGGTCGGAGTGTCGTTCATCATCAGGCAGGGTGAAAGAGGGAAGCTGTCCACATATTATCGGCGAGGTCATGCTTATGTCATATATCGTGCAAAACAACAAGTTCTATTTCTAAGTAATTGATTTCATGATGAATTCCCGCATGCCTGATTTGCGTGCACAGGGAAAAAAACCTTTAATATCAAGCACATCAGTAATGCCCGTGCCACTTACGCACAAAGTTATCCACAGAAAGTGTGCGGAACTTTTTGACCTGGACAACTGAGGCAAGGTTGCACGGACAGATGCGTGAAATATGCCAGAAAAATGCCCTGCCACATTTTTACGCATGGAAATAAAGTCCATAGGAATCAAGCGCTTAGTATGCCATGCATGGCCTTGCGCACAATCTTATCCACAAAAAATGTGCAGAACTCGGGCGCGCCGTCCGGATTATCCACCGCCAGCCCTATTGCAAGGCTTGCCTTATTTTTGCGCAGCGTAAAAATATCCATATAAATCAAGGGGGTAGGATGGAGGTGTACGCCTTGCTCACAATCTTATCCACAGAATGTGTGTAAAACTGGCTAAATCGTTTCGCGCCACTGCGGGGTTTTCCACCGCCGCGCCATGCTCCATGGCTGCCTTATTTTTGAGCATTGAAAAAAATCCGTTTAAAATCAAGGGTCTTGCATGGAGTCAATCCGCTTGCTCACAATCTTATCCACACTTTATGTGCGGAACTGCGACGGTGGTGGAAAACGGCTGTTTTCTGCCCGATTCAGGCTGGAAAAAACGCCCTTTTTCTTCCTTGCCACATTTTTACGCAGGGAGATAAAAACGATATAAATCAATGTGCTTAGCGTCTATCCTTGCGCTTGCGCACAATCTTGTCCACAGATTATGTGCAGAACTTTTTCCACCTGTGGGGCCAGGAGCGTGCACCGCCTGCCACATTTTTACTCATTGAAATAATATCCTTTTAAATCAATGTCTTATATGTTTTCCTTGGCTTTGCGCACAATCTTGTCCACAGTAAATGTGCAGAACTTTTCGATTCTTGATTATCTGACATTGACTATGCCCGCTTAGCTGCTATGCCTGTATTTTGCGCAGCCTGATAATCTTCATGTAAATCAATGACTTGCATGCTGGACTTCATGCTTGCTCACAATCTTGTCCACAGATTGTGTGCAAAACTGTGCTGCCGCAAGCACGCTGCCACCCGCTGTGGACAAGCGCGAGCGCCGTTGCCGCGCAGGCGCCACTTGCCGCCGGCGCGGCAACGCGCTACATTGCGCCATTCCTTCGCCTGCGCATACGCTGCGTGGACGGCCGGTGCAATACAATACGGGCAGTTCCCGGCGCCGCGGCGCTTGCCACTCACGACAATGCCTTACTAACAGGAGTTTCTTTTGCTCGCTATCTTCCAGGCCGCTGGCTGGCCCATCTGGCTGTTACTGATCGCTTCCATCGTGGCCATGGCCCTGATCGTCGAGCGCCTGCTGTATTTGCGGCGCGGCAAGATACTGCCCCGCAAGCTGTTCGATGAAGTGGTGCAGGTATATCGCAATGGCAAGATCACGCCGGATACGGTGGCCAAGCTGGAAGACAATTCGCCGCTGGGCGTGGTGCTGGCCGCCGCCCTGCGCAACGTCGACGCGCCGCGCGACGTGATGAAGGAGTCGATCGAGGAGGCCGGCAGCGGCGTGGCCCACGTGCTCGAACGCTACCTGACGACGCTGGGCACCATCGCCACCCTGGCCCCGCTGATGGGCCTGTTTGGCACGGTGGTCGGCATGATCGAGATCTTCGGCTCGCAGAACGCCAGCGGCTCGAACCCGGCCCAGCTGGCGCACGGCATCTCGGTGGCCCTGTACAACACGGGTTTCGGCCTGGCCATCGCCATGCCGACCCTGGTCTTCTACCGCCATTTCCGCGCCCTCGTCGACAGCTTCGTCATTGACATGGAGCAGCAAGCGGTCAAGTTCGTCGATATCGTCCACAGTGGCCGCAAATGAACTTCCGCAAAGGCAAGGGGCGTGAAGACCCCGAAATCAACCTGATCCCGTTCATCGACGTGCTGCTGGTGATCCTGATCTTCCTCATGGTCAGCACCACCTACAGCAAATTCACGGAGCTGCAGATCACCTTGCCGACGGCCGACGCCGAGCAAGCCAAGGACAAGCCGCAGCAGATCGACGTCACCATCGACGCCAAGGGCAATTACACGGTCAACCGCGAACCCGTCTCGTTCCGCGACGTGGCCGGCCTGGCCGACGCCTTGCAGGATGCGGCGAAGGCGGCCAACGGCGGCAAGGCGCCGGCGCAGACGCCCGTGGTGGTGGTCAATGCCGACCAGTTCGCGATGCACCAGATGGTCATCCACGTCATGGAAGCGGCGCGCCTGGCCGGCTATGAAAAGCTGACGTTTGCGGCGCAGGCCGGCGGCAGCAAGTAAGTTAGACCGTAGGTCGGCTTAGCCGGCACGGCGTAAGCCGACAAAGCCAATAGCCGAGCATGTCGGATTACGCTGCGCCTGGGCGGCGCCGCTAATCCGACCTACATCACTTTTACGTTTTTCCCCATGCCCACATCCTCCCCCGCCAAGCTTGAAACCACTCTCACCCGCGCCTGGCTGACGCGCGGCCCGCTGGCGTGCGCGCTGTGGCCCGTGTCGCTGCTGTTCGGCGCCTTGAGCAGCGTCAGGCGCGCCCTGTACCGGGCCGGCATCCTGAAATCCCAGCGCCTGCCCGTGCCCGTCGTCGTCGTTGGCAATATTTTCATAGGCGGCACCGGCAAGACGCCGCTGACGATCTGGCTGGTGCACGCCTTGCGCGAGGCGGGCCTGCATCCGGGCGTCATTTCGCGCGGCCATGGCAGCGCCGACCGCCTGCCGCGCGCCGTCACGGCGACCTCCACGCCGCAGCAGGTGGGCGACGAGCCGCTGCTGATCTTCCAGCGCGGCGGCTGCCCCGTGATGGTGGGGCGCGACCGCGCGCAAGCGGGCAGGGCGCTGCTGGCCGCGCACCCGGAAGTCGACGTGCTGGTGACGGACGACGGCTTGCAGCATTACGCCTTGCGGCGCGACGTGGAAATCGTGCTGTTCGACGGCCGCGGCGCCGGCAATGGCTGGCTGCTGCCGGCGGGGCCTTTGCGCGAATCGCCGCGCCGCCGCCGCGACGTGACGGTGATCAACGCGCCCGAGCTGGCGCCGGCACTGGTGGCGCAGGTGGCGCCCAAGGGTTCCCTGGTGGTGCAGATGCTGCTGGCCGGTGGCGTCGCCGAGCGCCTGCTCGACCGCAGCGAGCGCATGGCGCTTGGCGAGCTGGCGGCCAGCGGCCAGCGCATCGTGGCGGCAGCCGGCATCGGCAATCCGCAGCGCTTTTTCAGCATGCTGCGCGCGCAGGGATTGCGCTTTGCGGAACTGCCCTTGCCCGACCATCACGATTTCCTCGACCAGCCATTTGCCGCCCTCGACACGGACGTGATCTTGATCACCGAGAAGGATGCAGTAAAATGTGCGCAAATTGAACATCTCAAAGACGACCCGAGACTGTGGGTTGTCCCGGTCAGTGCGCGCATCGATAGCGCGCTGGCCCAACAAATTGTGGAGAAATGTCGTGGACGCTCGACTGCTTGATATCCTGGTCTGCCCTGTTTGCAAGGGCCCGCTTGAACACGATAAGAAGGCGCAGGAACTGATTTGCCGCGCCGACCGCCTGGCCTATCCTATCCGCGATGGCATCCCCATCATGTGGGCGGACGAAGCGCGCACCCTGCAAGACGCAGTGGAATAACGATGGCGTTCATCGTCATCATCCCGGCCCGCCTGGCCTCGACCCGCCTGCCCAACAAGCCGCTGGCCGACCTGGGCGGCAAGCCCATGGTGGTGCGCGTGGCCGAGCAGGCCGCCTTGTCGGGCGCCGCGCGCGTCATCGTCGCCACCGACCATGACACCATCCGCGACGCCTGCGCCGCGCATGGCGTGGAAGTGTGCATGACGCGCGCCGACCATCCGTCGGGCACGGACCGCATCGCCGAAGTGGCGCGCACGCTCGGTTTGCCGCTGGATGCCGTCGTCGTCAACCTGCAGGGCGACGAACCGCTGATCGACCCGGCCTTGCTGGCCGCCTGCGCCGCGCAGATCAGCGCTGCCGTGCCGATGGCCACGTGCGCCCATCCGCTGCACGAGGTGGCCGACGCGTTCAATCCGAACGTGGTGAAGGTGGTGCTGGACAAGCATGGCCGCGCGCTGTATTTTTCGCGCGCGACGATTCCCTGGCACCGCGACGGCTACGCGCAGTCGAAAGACCGCCTGCCGGCCGGCTATGTGCCGCTGCGCCATATCGGCCTGTACGCGTACAGCAATGCATTCCTGCAGACCTATCCCGGTCTGTCCGCCTCGCCGCTGGAAGCGATCGAGGCGCTGGAGCAGCTGCGCGTGCTGTGGCATGGCTATGCCATCGCCGTGCACGTGACGGACTCCGCTCCGGCCGCCGGCGTCGATACGCCGGAAGATCTGGCCAGAGTGCAGGCGCATTACCGCCACGCCACCTGAGAAAACGTCCATGGCGGTGTTGTCCCGCCGCGCCGTCCATGCGGCGGGACGCCTCGCCCTGAAGGTTTTTCAGACGCCGTGCCCGTGCCGGAAAAATTTTATGCGGGGCCTGCCATAAAAAACCACATTTTGAAACACCTGCTTCGCTAATTGCTGGCTTTGATCAATCAGGACATAGCAATTCGACAGCAAACTGGCGTTCCGGGGATTTTTTGTGGTAAGTTTCGTAGGGAAAGATAGCCATAGCAACACCATCTAAAAAAAATTACACATACCACCATCCAAAATCTGTTTTTTAGGAACTTTCAATGCGTCTGATACTTTTAGGAGCACCCGGTGCCGGCAAGGGCACCCAAGCTAACTTCATCAAAGAAAAATACAATATTCCACAAATCTCCACGGGCGACATGCTGCGCGCGGCGATCAAGGAAGGCACGGAACTGGGCCTGGCAGCGAAAAAAGTCATGGATGCGGGCGGCCTCGTGTCGGACGACATCATGATCGGCCTGGTCAAGAACCGCCTGCAGGAAGCCGATTGCGCCAATGGCTACCTGTTCGACGGCTTCCCGCGCACCATCGCGCAAGCGGACGCCATGAAGGACGCCGGCATCAATGTCGACTACGTGCTGGAAATCGACGTGCCTGACGCTTCGATCATCGAGCGCATGGACGGCCGCCGCAGCCACCCGGGTTCGGGCCGCGTCTACCACGTCAAGTTCAACCCGCCCAAGGTCGACGGCGTCGATGACATCACCGGCGAGCCGCTGATCCAGCGCGACGACGACAAGGCCGAAACGGTCAAGAAGCGCCTGGACGTGTACCACAACCAGACCAAGGTCCTGCTCGGCTATTACAATGACTGGGCCAAGTCCGGCCTGCCAGGCGCACCGAAATACCGCCGCATCGCCGGCGTCGGTCCGGTCGAGCAAATCCGCGACAGCGCATTTGCCGCCCTGGCGGAATAAGCAATTTTGAAAAGCGGACCTGAGTGTCCGCTTTTTTTGTGCCCGCTTTTCACCCGCGGCGCCATGTCGTTTCTGGTTTCTATTTAGCGGTAGAAGTTTTTTGCAGGTCGTGTTTTCCTGGCTGCGCGTGCCTACCCGGTGCGGTCTGCAGCTGTCGGTAATAACGTCGGATAAAAACAGAAGGGGACGATATGGCAGCCAGCTTGTGGTTTGCGGTAGCCTGCGGCGTGGTCGCAGTCATTTATGGTTTGGTGTCGCGTAGCTGGATCCTGCGCCAGGATCCCGGCAACGCGCGCATGCAGGAAATCGCCCTGGCCATCCAGCAGGGCGCGGCCGCCTACCTGGCGCGCCAGTACCGCACCATCGCCATCGTCGGCGTGGTGCTCCTGATCGCCATCTATGCACTGCTTGGCCTGCATACGGCGCTGGGCTTCCTGATCGGCGCCGTGCTGTCGGGCGCCTGCGGCTTCATCGGCATGAATGTCTCCGTGCGGGCCAATGTGCGCACGGCGCAGGCGGCCACCCTGGGCATCAACCAGGCGCTCAATGTGGCGTTCAAGGGCGGGGCCATCACCGGCATGCTGGTGGTCGGACTGGGCCTCCTGGGCGTGACCCTGTTCTACTGGCTGCTGGTGACGACGGGTGCGCCCGGCCTGACGCAGCACGACCTGATCAAGCCCCTGATCGGCCTGGCCTTCGGCGCCTCGCTCATTTCCATCTTCGCGCGGCTCGGCGGCGGCATCTTCACCAAGGGCGCCGACGTCGGTGCGGACCTGGTGGGCAAGGTGGAGGCGGGCATTCCCGAGGACGACCCGCGCAACCCGGCCGTCATCGCCGACAACGTGGGCGACAACGTGGGCGACTGCGCCGGCATGGCGGCCGACCTGTTCGAAACCTATGTCGTGACCCTGATCGCCACCATGCTGCTGGGCGCACTGCTGATGGCCGAGGCCAGCAGCACGGCCATCCTCTATCCGCTGTTGCTGGGCGCCGTCTCCATCCTCGCCTCCATCGTCGGCTGCTCGATGGTGAAAACCAGGCCGGGCGCAAAGATCATGTCGGCCCTGTACACGGGACTGTGGTGGGCAGCCGGCCTGTCGCTGGTGGGCTTTGCCGTCGTCACGTGGCTGCTGTGGCCCGACGACGCCATGCGCTACAAGATGCTGGGCGCCACCGTCGTCGGCATCGTCCTCACGGGCCTGATGGTGTACATCACCGAGTACTACACGGGCACGGACTTCAAGCCCGTGCGCCACATCGCCGAAGCGTCGACGACGGGCCACGGCACGAACATCATCGCCGGCCTGGGCGTGTCGATGAAGTCGACCGCCTATCCGGTGCTGGCCGTCTGCGTCGCCATCCTCGTTTCGTACCAGCTGGCCGGCCTGTACGGCATTGCGATTGCCGCCACGGCCATGCTGTCGATGGCCGGCATCATCGTCGCCCTCGACGCGTATGGCCCCATCACGGACAACGCGGGCGGCATCGCCGAGATGTCGGGCCTGCCCGACTCCGTGCGCGCCATCACCGATCCTCTCGATGCCGTCGGCAACACCACCAAGGCCGTCACCAAGGGCTATGCCATCGGCTCGGCCGGCCTGGCCGCGCTGGTGCTGTTTGCCGACTACACGCACGCGCTGGAATCGGTGGGCCAGCACATCACCTTTGATCTGTCGAACCCGATGGTCATCGTCGGCCTCTTCATCGGCGGGCTGATACCCTACCTGTTCGGCGCCATGGCGATGGAAGCCGTGGGCCGCGCGGCCGGCGCCGTGGTGGTGGAAGTGCGGCGCCAGTTCCGCGACATCAAGGGCATCATGGAAGGCACGGCGCGCCCCGAATACGACAAGGCCGTCGACATGCTGACGGCGTCCGCCATCCGCGAAATGATCGTGCCGTCCCTGTTGCCGGTGGTGGTGCCCATCGTCGTCGGCATGCTGCTGGGGCCCGCCGCGCTGGGCGGCCTGCTGATGGGCACGATCGTGACGGGGCTGTTCGTGGCCATTTCCATGACCACGGGCGGCGGCGCCTGGGACAATGCGAAGAAATACATCGAGGACGGACACTTCGGCGGCAAGGGTTCCGACGCCCACAAGGCGGCCGTCACCGGCGACACCGTGGGCGACCCGTACAAGGATACGGCCGGCCCGGCCGTCAATCCCTTGATCAAGATCATCAATATCGTGGCCCTGCTGCTGGTGCCGCTGCTGCCGGCCACGGGCTGGCTGGCCGTGGCCGCGCCGGCGCCGATCCACGCGCCGCTGCCGCCCATTCTGGCGCCAGCCACGCCCGCGCCAGTGCTGCCGGCGCAGTAAGGCGGCACACTTTCGACAGCCCCGTGGCCCCGCCGCGGGGCTGTTTGCTTTTGCGCCAGTGAAACTTTCCTGCCATCCATATCCTCAGCGTATCAAAGGTGAGCAATTGTTACGGCTGCTTTGCTTGTGCCGCTGGCCTGCCAATAATGGAGTGAGCTTCATCGTTGGCGTTGGATGGCAGGAGGATGTCATGGACAACAATCACAAGAGCAATCGCAAGGCAGGCGGCATACGGCTGGCGCTGCTGGTAATGGGGCTGGCGCTGGGTGGCGGCGCCTGGGCCGCGCCTGGCGGTCACGGCGGCCATGCTGGGCATGGCGGTTTTCACGCTGGCCACGGCCATTTCCACGGCCGTCCGCACGTGGGCGTGTGGCTGGGTTCGAGCTGGGGCTATGGCTATGGGCCAGGGTGGTATGGCGACCCGTGGTATGGCTATCCCTATGGCTACCCGTACGGGCGCGTGGTCGTCGTGCAGCCGCCGCCCGTGTATATCGAGCAGGGCGGCGTACCGACGGCGCAGATGTGGTATTACTGCGCGCGGCCGCAAGGGTATTACCCATACGTCAAGAATTGCAGCACGGCCTGGCGTGCCGTGCCACCCGATAGCGTGCGCTGAAGGGGACGGAAATGAACACGAGAACTTTACTGGGGCGTGCCGGCTCGCTGGCGCCCCTCTTGCTGGCCGCGTGCACGGTGATGCCGGAGGGGCCGTCGGCCATGGTCTTGCCCGGCACGGGCAAGAGTTTCGAGCAGTTCCGCAGCGATGACGGCAGTTGCCGCGGCTATGCGCAGGCGCAGCTGGGCGGTGCGTCGGCGCAGCAGGCCGGCGTCGACAGCGGCGTGCGCAGCGCGGCACTCGGCACCGTGCTCGGTGCGGCGGCAGGTGCCGCCATCGATGGCGGGCATGGCGCCGGCGTGGGTGCCGGCACGGGTTTGCTGTTTGGCGCGCTGGCGGGCACGGGCGCGGCGGACAATTCATCGCATGGCATGCAGCGCCGCTACGATCATGCTTATCAGCAATGCATGTACGCGAGCGGCCACAAGGTGCCCGTCGCCGGGCAATTGCTGAGCGGCGTGCCGGCGAATGCCGCCACGCCGCCGCCCGATACGCCGCCGCCCCGGTATTAGGCTGCCAGGCCGCCACAACGCCTGGCACGACCGTAGCGAGCGGAAGGGGGAGGCGGTTGCGACGCGCAACTGTACGGAGCTACAGTGAGCATCGCGGACCGCATCACGCCGCGCAGCAGGTTTTGGCAGCAGTGCTTAGAAGCGCGACGTCAGGCCGACAAACATGCGGCGTCCCGGCACATAATAGTCGACCAGGCCATCGGCCATCGGGCCCTTCTTGAACAGGTTTTGCACGCCGCCACGCACGGTCCATTGCGGCGTCACCTTGTACGACACGACGGTGTCGACGATGGTGTAGGCCTTGTCGGCCAGCTTGCCGGCATCGAGCTCCTTGCCCGTGTACTGCGCGGACACTTCGCCGAACAGCTGGTCGTTGACTTGCCAGCCCAGCGCCGAGTACCACGACAGCTTCGGCGTGGACAGCAGGTTGGCGCCCGTGGTCAGGTTTTTCGCCTCCGCCATGTAGGTGACGTTGTTACGCCAGTTCAGGTTTTTCGTCAGCGGGATGGTGGCCGTCGCTTCCAGGCCGCTGGTGCGCGCCTTCTGGATATTCGTCATCTTGGTCCACCACTGCTTCTGGAAAAAGCCCAGCGGCGCGTAATCGATCTTGTTCTTGAAATCCGTGTGGAAGTAGGTCAGGCCCACATCCCAGCCATTCTGTTCCCACGCCACGCCGATTTCGCCGGCCGTGCTCGTTTCCGGCTTCAAGTCCGGATTGCCGGCCATGTAGCAGCCGCCCGTGATGTAGCCCAGCGGCTTGAGGCTGCCGCAACCGCGCCCGCCCGACTGCGTGGCCGCCGCCGGCGAATTTTCCTTCAGGCTCGGGGCGCGGAAGCCTTGCGAGACGCCGCCCTTGATGGTCCAGGCCGGGGCAGGGTGGTACACCAGGTACAGGCGCGGGCTGTAGTGGTTGCCGAACTTGCTGTGGTGGTCGAGGCGCAGGCCGGCCGTGGCCGTCAGGTTGTCGCGCAAGAACAGCTGATCTTCCGCAAACAGGGCCGAGGTGGTGCCGGACAGGGTCGCGCCGCTCACGGGGTTGCCCAGGTAATCGGTGGGCACGGTGCCGATGGTGTCCGTGTTCGTCAGTTCCTGGTGCTTCCACTGGCCGCCCATCACCAGCATCTGCTCGATGCCGCCCCAGCCGACGCGTTTTTCCAGGCTGGCATCGAGCGTGCTGTCCTTGGATTTCGCCACCGTGCCGACGACTTCGTTGTCGAAGTCATTGTGGTACAGGTTGACCGTCGTCTTGCCGAAGTCCCAGCGGCCTTCGTAGCCGAGGCTGACGCTCTTGCGTATCAGCTTGCTCGCGCCCCAGGCGCCGAACAGCGGGTAGCCATCTGCATCGAGGGTGGTCGAATCGGTGGCTTCCTGCCTGCCGTAGCTGGCGTCCAGTGACAGATTCTGCTTCTTGCCCAGCGTCCAGTTCAGCTGGCCCGAGACAGTCTGGTTGCGTTCGCCGCCGATGCCACCCGATTTGCCGATCGCTTTCTCGTCGGGATTCTGCCGGCTCTGGGCCACGCCCAGGCGCATGCCGACCGTCTCCGACAGGGGGCCGGCCAGGTTCACGCCCAGCTGGTGCGCCGTGCCGCGGCCGCTGTCCTGCGGCTGCGTGTAGTTGGCCGTGGCCGAACCGTTCCACTTGCCCGGCACCTTGCGCGTGATGATGTTGATCACGCCGCCCATGGCGTCCGAGCCGTACAGCGAGGACATGGGGCCGCGCACCACTTCGATGCGCTCGATCATGTCGGGCGAGATCCAGTTCAAGTCCTGGCGGCCCAGGTCGGGACGGTAGGCCGTGTCGGCCGAGCTGCCCACGCGCTTGCCGTCGACGAGGATCAAGGTGTATTTGTCCGGCAAGCCGCGCAGCTTGATCTTCGACGCTTCGCCTTCGGGGCCGGTGCCGCCCGTCACGCCGGGGATGCGGCGCAGCAGGGTGTTCAAGTCATACACGGGCTGGCGCTCGATTTCCTCGCGCGTGATGACGCTGATGCTGGCCGGCGCATCCTTGATGTCGATGGCCGTGCCCGAGGCGGTGACGACCACCGTGTTCATGGTGGGATCGGCGGCCACATTGCCTTCGGCCCAGGCGCTGCCGACGGCCAGCGACAGCAGGCAGGGCAGGAGCAGGGCGGTGCGGTACGGTGGGAGGGCAGGGCGGATGGCAAGCGGTGTGGCGACGACTGGACTGCGGTTTGACATGGTGAACTTTCCCGAATGTTGTTATTTCCTGGCTGCCTTTCGGGTGGCTTGGGTGCGAAATGATTAAAATTGCAATAAAATAAGGTCGAATTTCATGAATGAGAATAAGAATCGTTCTTATTGTAGTGCCATACTGGCAAGAAAGAAAGTGCTAGCCGGAAATAAAACGCCGTATCCATTTCTTTGCCTGCGTTGTGAAATGGGCTGGCAGGGCGCTGCCGCGCCCCGCGGTGTGAAAAATTGTTACGCTGTTTGGATCTGGCGCGGCCGGGGACAATAATGAAGGACAAGCATCTCGGGAGGCGCCATGAGCATCTTTTTCAGCACCCGTTTCAGCGCCCGCGGCATGCTGGCTTTGGCCGCCTGCGCGGCCTTGCTGGCCGGAGGTCACGCCCGTGCGGCGGCGCCGGCGCCATCGGAAGCGCTGCCCGTGTGCCGGCTCGATCCGCGCGACAGCACGAAACTGGCCGTCGAACCGTGCCAGCCGGCGCCGCCCGTGCAGCCGCGCCGCGCGGTGACGCAGGTGATCGGCCGCATGCCGGCGCAGCGCGCCGTGCCTCCCGCCGTCGTCATGCCGTCCTTGCCGCCCAGCCCGGCCGTGCCCATGCCCAGCCTGCCGCAACCGATCGGTTCCTGCGACCCTGGCGGTTGCCGCGACGCCTCGGGCGCGCGCTATAACGGCGCCGGCAATGCGACGCTCGACGCCAACGGCCGCATCTGCCATCGCAACGGAGCGTTTGTGCAATGTTTCTGAGCCAGTCACGCCCTGCCAGGCGATGTTCTATCCACTAATTTCCTATCCGCTATATCGTCAGGTTTGACCTGACAGGGGCTGTTGCGCGCAGCGTTGCGCGAGTGAATTTATTTTGTTGTTAATTTATATATATCATGAGACAATAAAAATACATATTTTATAACTTCTTTAATTCAGCTGCCTCTTTCTCGATACCGTAAATGAACCTTGCCCGCCTGCGCAGCCAGCTAGTGCTGTTTTCCCTGCTTGCCCTTGTCGTCTTTTCCTGGTGTTTTCTGGCGGGTGGCACGCTGATGGCGGAAGCCTATCAGGGGCGTTCCTGGCCGCCATTCAACAAGCTGCTGGCGCGTGCCGACAGGCCGCCGCTGGATTTTTATATCGCCAGAATGCAGGCGGTCCTGAGTCTGTGCCTGATCCTGTGGAGCACGTTTACCTTGACGGCCGCCCTGGCCCTGTACCGCTTGCGGCGGCCGGTCGCCGCTGGCAGCGACTGGCTGGACCATGCGATGTTTGCTGTCTACACGGCCGCATTCGGCTACATCCTGCTGCATTTCGGCACTGAGCGCAGCTGGTATGTGATCGACCAGATCATGGCCTACCAGGGCACGCCGCCATTCCAGCATCGCGTGATGTTCATTTTTCCTGCGCAACTCTTGCAATATGCCATGCCCCAGCTGGGCGCCATCGAGGCTTATCTCTGGTCGCAGTTGCTGGCCGTGGTGCTCATGCTGTGGGCGGTTCGCCGCTTTGCCACCTTGTTCATCCGCAGCGACCTGGCCTTCATCGGGCAGTTTCTCGTGCTGTGCATGTGGGCGCCGACACTCAGTTACTACACGTTTTACGATATCGGCATCATCTTCGTCTATGCATTCTGCCTGTATCACCTGATGCGCCGCGAGCTGCTGCCGTATCTGGCGATGCTGGTGGCCGGGACCTTCAATCATGAAATCACGCTGTTCCTGATTGTCGCCAGCGCCGTCGTTTTTCTCGGCAGCATGAGCTTGCGCTCGCTCGCCGCCTTGCTGGCGCTGCAACTGCTGTTGTATTGCCTGGCCCGCATGCTGATGTTTTATCTGTTGCCTGCCCACCAAGCCTGGGAAGGGGGCAAGCTGGCGTTCAATCTCAACTTGCTGCTGCACGAGACGCGCGGCCTGATGTACAACCTGGGGCCTTTGCTGTTGTGGTATGGGTTGGCCGCGACTGGCTGGCGCCACGCACCGCCTTTCTTGCGCCGCTGCACGCTCATCCTGCCATGCCTGCTCGCCATGACGGCGCTGGTGGGCCAGTTCAATGAAGCGCGCCAGTTCGATGCGTTCATTCCGGTTGCCATGGCATTGATGCTGTGCTCCCTGAGTGCCCGCGCGGGGGCACCGGCCGCCCCTCTGCCTGTCGCCGAAGCTGGCACATGGTCTTTCCCTCGTTTCGTGAAACCGTCCCCCTGAAGGTAATACATGGCTCAATACATGATGCGCGAGCCGGCGGCCGTGCCGCTGGTGGTCGATCTCGACGGCACGCTGATCCACTCGGATCTGTTATGGGAATCGATTTTGATCTTCATCAAGCTGCGCTTCCTGCAGCTGTGGCGCCTGCCATTCTGGCTCTTGCGGGGCAAGGCCGGCTTCAAGGAAAAGATGGCTTCGATGGTCGACCTCGATCCCGCAGCATTGCCATATGACAAGGTTTTGCTGGCGGATCTGGTGCTGCAACGCTCGCAAGGGCGCCTGATCGTGCTGGCGACGGGATCGCAGCGCCGCTTCGCCGACGTGATTGCCGCCCACCTGGGCTTGTTCGGGCGCGTCCTGGCGACCGAGGGCGGGGTCAACCTGACGTCGCACAACAAGGCGGCGCAGCTGAAACAGGCGTTCGGTCACAAGGGCTTTGACTACATCGGCAACGCCAGCGTCGATATTGCGGTATGGAATGCGAGCAACGATGCGTTTTCCGTCACGCTCAAGCCATTCCGCCTGGCCGAGGGCCTCAGTACGCGTTCGGCTGGCACGCCGCGCACCGGCTGGTGGGCGCCCTTGCTGAAGGCGATGCGGCCCCGCCAATGGCTGAAGAACCTGCTGGTGTTCGTGCCGATGCTGGCCGGCCATGCGCTGACCGTGGATGCCTTCCTGCCGTCACTGGTGGCATTTGTTGCCTTTTCCTTGTGTGCATCGAGCGCCTACCTGCTCAATGACGCGCTGGATGCGGCCGATGACCGGCGCCATCCCGTCAAGTGCCACCGGCCTATCGCCGCCGGCAAGCTGCCGCTGTCGGTGGCCATGCTGGCCAGTCCGCTGCTGGCCATCGCGGCGCTGGGTATCTGCGCCGCGTTCGACCCCTTGCTGCTGTTTGTGGTTGCGATCTATTTCATGACCACCCTGGCGTATTCGCTCCATCTGAAGCGCTTGCTGATGGTCGACATCGTTACCTTGGCCATCCTGTACACGCTGCGTATCCTGGGCGGCAGTGCGGCGACATACATCGAACCGTCGTTCTGGCTGCTGGCGTTTTCCTTCTTTATCTTCCTCAGTCTCGCCTTGCTCAAGCGCTATAGCGAGTTGTTCAATCTTGAACGGCAAGGCAAGGAAAAGACAAGCGGGCGCAGCTATACGACGCTGGACAAGGCGCCGATCGGCATCATGGGCGTCAACAGCGGTTTTATTTCGCTGCTGGTGTTCATGTTGTACTTCAACTCGGACAACGTGGTGGTGCTGTACGCGCGTCCGTATTTCCTGCTTGGCATCGTGCCGCTGCTGGTCTTCTGGCTGGGGCGGCTGTGGACATTGTCGTTCCGTGGCGAGGTCAATGAAGATCCGGTGCTGTATGTCAGTAAAGATGCCGTCAGTTTAGGCATCATTGCCGCCAGCATGCTGCTTGCCGTTGGCGCCAGCCTGTAAGCGGGCGCATCCTCTAACCGTTCCGAGATCGACCATGAATTCAGTCCACGCAGGCTATCTGTGGTGCGCGCTGGCGGCTGTCGCCAGCGCCGCCGCCACTTTCCTGATAAAAATGTCCAGCCTGCATGGCAGCGGTCTCAGCCTCGTGCGCCTGCTCTGGCTGGGCGGCGCAGGCGGCGCCTATGCGCTGGGTTTTGTCTGTTATGCGGTGGCGCTGGAAAAAATGCAGATCAGCCTTGCCTATCCCGTGATGACCGCCATTACCATGCTGCTGGTCGCGCTGGCCGGCGGCATCGTGCTGCAGGAAACCCTGACCCTGTCCAAGATCGCCGGCGTCGTGCTGATTACGGCGGGCGCCTTCGTCCTGTCGCGTCCGGCCTGAGCCGCCTGCGGCGCAACTTTTTGATCTGCCTGATAAAAGTGGCTACAATTGTCGCCGACATTACGTTTACGTAAACGTAACTGTGGCATCATGCGACATCGCATTCGGGCCGGGAACACGGCCATCACCATTCAGGAGACTTCATGCAAATTCAGGACAATGTATTCATCATCACGGGCGGCGCTTCGGGCCTGGGCGCGGCCACGGCGCGCATGCTGACGGCGGCCGGCGGCAAGGTCGTGCTGGCCGACGTGCAGACCGAGGCGGGCCAGGCGCTGGCCGCTGAACTGGACGGCGTGTTCGTGCAATGCGACGTCACGTCGGAAGAGGACGGCATGGCCGTGGTGGCGGCCGCCACCAAACTGGGGACCTTGCGCGGCCTCGTCAACTGCGCCGGCGTGGCGCCGGCCGTGAAAACCGTGGGCAAGGATGGTCCGCATCCGCTGGCGCTGTTCCAGAAGGTCGTCAACATCAACCTGGTGGGCACCTTCAATATGTGCCGCCTGGCGGCCGACGCCATGGCGAAACAGGAGGCGACGGCCGAAGGCGAGCGCGGCGTCATCATCAACACGGCTTCCGTGGCGGCCTATGACGGCCAGATCGGTCAGGCCGCGTATGCCTCGTCGAAGGCGGCCGTGGTGGGCCTGACCTTGCCGATGGCGCGCGACCTGTCGCGCAACGGCATCCGCGTGATGACGGTCGCTCCCGGCATTTTCGAAACGCCGATGCTGCTGGGCATGCCGGCCGAAGTGCAGGATGCGCTGGGCAAGATGGTGCCGTTCCCATCGCGCCTGGGCAAGCCCGGCGAGTACGCGCAGCTGGTCAAGGCCATCGTGGAAAACGTCATGCTCAATGGCGAGACCATTCGTTTGGATGGCGCCATCCGCATGCAGCCCAAGTAAGGGGCAGCGCCCTGACGGGCATTTGATGTAGGATACCCCCGTATGGGGCGTACAGCCTTGCTCGGCTGTGCGCCCTTTTTTTATCGGAGAATCCATGATCACATTGAAGCCGCTGGCGTTGCGCCTGACCTTGCTGGGGGCCCTGGCCGCCGTTCCCGCCACCTCCGCCTTTGCCGAAGTGCCGCAGAAGGCGCCGGAAATCGCCACCGCGTATGCGGAAAAATCGGGCTGGACGGCGCAGAAATTCATGGTGGCCGCCGCCAATCCGCTGGCGGCCGATGCCGGCTACCAGATGCTGAAACAGGGCGGTAGCGCCATCGACGCGGCCATCGCCACGCAGCTGGTGCTGACCCTGGTCGAGCCGCAATCGTCGGGCATCGGCGGCGGCGCCTTCCTGCTGTACTCGAGCGCCAAGGGCGTGCAGGCGTTCGACGGCCGCGAAACGGCGCCCGCCGCCGCCGACGAGCACCTGTTCCAGAACGCGGACGGCAGTCCCGTCTCGCGCGCCACCGGGGTGGTGGGCGGGCGTTCCGTGGGCGCGCCGGGCGTGCTGCGCATGCTGGAACTGGCACACAAGGAGCACGGCAGGCTGCCGTGGGCGACCCTGTTCGGCCCCGCCATCAAGCTGGCGCAGGGCGGCTTCCCCGTCAGCCAGCGCCTGAACGGCCTGTTGAGCTGGGACCAGGCCCTGAAGCGCGACCCGGTCGCCGCCGCGTATTTCTATGACAAGCAAGGCCAGCCCTGGCCCGTCGGCCACGTGCTGAAAAACCCGCAGCTGGCGCGCACCCTGCGCGACATCGCCCGTGGCGGCGCCGACGCCTTTTACCAGGGCCGCATCGCGCGCGACATCGCCGCCAAGGTGGCGTCCCATCCCACCAATCCGGGCAAATTGACGGCGCAGGACATCGCCGGCTACCGCGCCAAGGTGCGCGTGCCCGTGTGCAGCGACTACAAGGCCTGGACCGTGTGCGGCATGCCGCCGCCATCGTCGGGCGGCATCGCCATCGCGCAGATGCTGGGCATGCTGGAAGTGAAGGATATCCGGCCGTATCCGCCCGTCGACGGCGTGCTCGATGCGCAAGCCATCCATTTATTCTCGGAAGCGGGGCGCCTGGCCTACGCGGACCGCAACCGCTACGTGGCCGACACGGATTTCGTGCCGCTGCCTGGCAACGGCATCGCCTCCATGCTCGATAAAAGCTACCTGGCGCAGCGCGCCGCGCTGATCGGCGAAAAATCCATGGGCCGCGCCTTGCCCGGCACGCCGCCGGGCATGCAGGTGGCGTGGGGCATGGACAATGCGCTGCAGCGCCCGTCGACTTCGCACCTCGTGGCGGTGGATAAATTCGGCGGCGGCCTGTCGATGACCACCAGCGTGGAAGACGCGTTCGGCTCGCGCCAGATGGTCGACGGCTTTCTGCTGAATAACCAGCTGACGGATTTCTCGTTCGATTCGCGCGATGCGGACGGCCCCATCGCCAACCGCGTCGAGCCGGGCAAGCGCCCGCGCAGCGCCATGTCGCCCACCCTGGTGTTTGAAAAGGGCACGCAGAAGCTGGTGCTGGCCACGGGGTCGCCGGGCGGCTCGTCCATCATCAACTATGTCGCCAAGGTGCTGGTCGGCACCATGGACTGGGGCCTGAACGTGCAGCAGGCGATCAGCCTGCCGAACTTCGGCAGCCGCAACGGCCCGACGGAGCTGGAAAAGGGCCGCGCGCCCGCCGCCCAGGTCGAAGCGCTGCAGGCGATGGGCCACGAGGTGCGCGTGATCGAACAGAATTCCGGCTTGCAGGGCATCATGCGCCTGCATGCGCATGGCAAGGATTTCTGGTTTGGCGGCGCCGATCCGCGCCGCGAAGGCATGGTGCGGGGAGATTAATTGCCGCCAAACTTTTCCACAAAGCATCAAGACCCTGCTAATCTGCCGGCATGGGAATGCAAAATAAAACAGGCTTGATACTGACGGGAGGGGGCGCCCGTGCCGCCTACCAGGTGGGGGTGCTGCAGGCGATCTCGGCGATTCTTTGGGAAGCGGGCTGGGCACCGGCGCGCAATCCCTTCGACATCATCTGCGGTACCTCGGCCGGCGCCATCAACGCCACGGCGCTGGCGTGCCGGGCCGACAATTTCGGCGAAGGCGTGCAAAAGCTGCTCGACGTGTGGCAGCATATCGAGGTCGAGCAAGTCTACCGCGCCGATTCGCTGGGCGTGATCCGCTCGGGCGCGCGCTGGCTGTCGCTGCTGTCGTTCGGCTGGCTGTTGCGCCAGTGGCACGCGTCGCCGCCCAATTCCCTGCTCGACAATACGCCCCTGGTGAGCCTGCTGCACCGCATGCTGGACTTGCCGCGCCTGGACGCGGCGCTGGCCGACGGCCTGCTGCATGCGCTGGCCGTGACGGCGTCGTCGTACTCGGGCAGCCGGCACATGACGTTTTACCAGACGGCCGCCGAGATCGCGCCGTGGGTGCGCACGCAGCGCCTGGCCCTGCCGGACCAGATTGGCGTCGAGCATCTGCTCGCTTCGGCCGCGATTCCCTTCATCTTCCCCGCCGTGCCCCTGTACGTGGGCGGCCAGCGCGAATACTGCGGCGACGGTTCGATGCGCCAGCTGGCGCCGATTTCGCCGGCCATCCACCTGGGCGCGAACAAGGTGCTGGTGGTGGGTGCCGGGCGCATGACGGAACCGGCGCCCGGCGCGGCCGAATCGGCACGCTACCCGAGCCTGGCGCAGATTGCTGGCCACGCGCTGTCGTCGATCTTCCTCGACGGCCTGGCCGTGGATATCGAACGCCTGAACCGCATCAACCTGACCCTGTCGATGCTGCCGCCCGAATTGCTGGGCAAGACGGCGCTGCGGCCCGTGGAACTGCTGGTCATCGCGCCATCCGAGCGGCTCGACGCCATCGCCAGCCGGCATATCGGCAGTCTGCCGCGACCGATACGCACCATGTTGTCGGGAATCGGCGCGGCCGAAGCCCGCGGCGCGGCGCTGGCTTCGTATTTATTGTTCGAATCGACGTATACTAACGAGCTGATCCGTCTTGGACAGCGCGATACGCAAGCCCGCAAGGATGATGTCCTGGCGTTCTTTGGTTCCTGAGACGGCCCTTGGAGCGGCGTGCGGGTTTTTCGCGTTTTTTTTGACAGGACGACTGTGCTGGTATTTCGACGTGTTTGCGATGTGGTGTTGTTATTCAGTCTACTATTGAGTGGCTGGGCCGGGGCGGCGCCCGCGCGCACCTTGCGTTTCGACCAGCTCAGCGTCGAACATGGCCTGGCGCAGGAATCCGTGCTGGCCATCGCCCAGGACCGGCAAGGCTATATGTGGTTCGGCAGCCAGTCCGGCCTGAGCCGCTTTGACGGCTACCGCGTCGTCGTCTACAAGAATATCGAAGGCGACAGCACCAGCCTGGCCGATAACTGGGTCGGCGTGCTGCACGTCGATAGCCAGGGCCAGCTATGGGTGGGCACGGACAATGGCCTCGACCGTTTCGATTCGGCCAGCCAGACCTTCATCCACTACCTGCCCAAGGAAAAAAGCAAGCGCGGCAACGGCAACCGGCATATCCACGCCATCCTCGACGATGGCGCGCGCGGCTTCTGGATCGCCACCTCGGACGGCTTGCAGCATTTCGACCATGCCACGGGCGCCTTCCGCAGCTGGCACCATGAAGAGGACAACCCGCACAGCCTGGGCGACAACGAGATCAAGACGCTGGCGCTGGACGCGCAAAAGCGCCTGTGGATAGGCACCGTCACGGGGCTGGACATGCTGGCGCCGGGCAGCGAGCGCTTCGAGCACTTTGCCGTCGACACGACGCCCGGCTCGAAGTACAACGTCATCCAGTCGCTGCTGATCGACCGCCAGCAAAACCTGTGGATCGGCACCATGGCCGGCGCCGAACGCTGGCGCCTGGGGGCGGCCGGCCAGGCGCCGCAGTCGCGCGTGCGTCTCGGCGAGAAAAATGGCTTTTCCGCCATCCGCGTCGCCAGCCTGTACCAGGATATCGACGCCACGGTCTGGGTCGGCAGCAATGCCGATGGCCTGTTCCGCTGGCTGCCCGAGAGCGACACCTTCCTGCAGTACCGCCACCAGACGGGCGACAAGTTCAGCGTCGCCGACAACCAGCTGTCGTCGCTGTACCGCGACCGCGCCGGCACCTTCTGGGTCGGTTCCTGGTACAACGGCGTGAGCCGGGTCGACCTGGGCAGCGGCGGCTTTTCGCGCATGGTGCGCGCGCCCGGCGACGTGGGCGCGCTGGCCGACAAGAAAGTGCGGGCGCTGGCCGATGCGGGCGGCGGCAAGCTGTGGCTGGCCACCAGCAGCGGCTTGAAGCTGTACGACACGCGCGATGGCACGGCGCAGCTGTTCGACATCCGCGCCACGCCCGGCATGGCGCGCGACGAGCAGGTCTCGTCGCTGTACCTGGCGCCCGACGGCGTGCTGTGGGTGGGCGGGCGCACGGGCTTGCACCGCTTCGACCCGCTTACGCGGCGCTTTTCCACCACGCGCTTTGCCGTCGGCGATCCGAACAGCGACACGATCCGCAATATCGCGGGAGAGCGCAGCGGCAAGCTGTGGGTGTCGTCGCGCGGCGGCGTGCACCTGTTCGACCCCGTCAGCAAGCAATTCACCACCTACCGCCACGATCCCGCCGACCCGAACAGCCTGTCCGACAACATGGTGCGCCCGGTGCTGGAAGACAGCAAGGGCCAGCTGTGGATAGGCACCTTCCATGGCATCGACCTGTTCGACCGTGCCACCGGCCATTTCCGCCACTTCCGCCACGACCCGCAAAACCCGCACAGCCTCAGCCACGACGAAGTGCATTTCCTGCACGAGGACAAGCGCGGCGTGCTGTGGGTGGGCACGGCCAATGGCCTGAACCGCATGGACGTCGATGCGAAGGGCGAGATCCGCTTCCGCCGCTTCCTGCGCAAGGACGGCATGGCCGACGATGCCGTCGCCAGCATCCTGGGCGACGACAACGAGCAGCTGTGGCTCAGCACCAACAGCGGCATCACCCGGCTCGACATGCGCAGCGGCTTGTTCCGCAACTACGACAGCGCCGACGGCACGGTGGAAGGCTCGTACTTCGACGGCGCGGCGCTGCGCGCGGCCGACGGCACCATGTATTTCGGCGGCTTCAACGGCATGACGGCCTTTTCGCCGCGCGACATCCATGACAACCGCGTGCCGCCGCTGGTGGCCATCACCGAGCTGCAGATCTTCAACAAGCCGGTGGCCATCGGCCGCGGCGAATTCGCGCGGGTGCTCGCCACGGCCATCGACCATACGCGCACCCTGAGCCTGACCAGCCGCGAGAGCGTGTTTTCCCTCGAATTCGCGGCGCTGCATTTCGCCGCGCCGCAGCGCAATGTGTTCGCCTACCGGCTCGAAGGTTTCGACCAGGACTGGGTCATGACGAATGCGGGCCGGCGCTTCGCCACCTACACCAACCTCGATCCCGGCAATTATGTCTTCCGCGTCAAGGCGGCCAACAAGGACGGCGTGTGGAACGAGAGCGGCGCCACCCTGGCCATCACGATCCTGCCGCCATTCTGGAAAACCTGGTGGTTCCGCACCCTGATGGCGCTGTTGCTGCTGGGCGCCGTATATGGCGCCTACCGCCAGCGCATGCGCACGGTGCGGCGCCAGCAGAACGAGCTGGAAAAGCAGGTCAGCGAGCGTACGGCCGAGGTGTACCAGAAAAACGCCGAGTTGCAGAGCAAGGAAATCGAGGTGCTGGCGCAGTCGGACAAGCTGGCGCAGGTCAACAGCAGCCTGAAGAAAAACGAGGAAAGCCTGCGCCAGGCCAAGCGCAAGGCCGAGGATGCGACGCGCCAGAAATCGGAATTCCTCGCCAACATGAGCCACGAGATGCGCACGCCGCTGGCCGGCGTGATCGGCATGCTGGGCTTTGCCCTGCGCGACGAGCAGTTGCACGATGCGACGCGCGAGCAGATCCTGCGCGGCCAGGCCAATGCGCAGTCGCTGCTGGTGATCATCAACGACCTGCTCGACTTTTCCAAGATCGAGGCGGGCAAGCTGAGTATCGAAAACATCGATTTTGCGCTCGGCGCGGCGATCGAGAACGTGGTCAGCCTGTTCGAGGAACAGGCGGCCGCGCGCAGCATCGGCTTTTCCATCGACTTCGCGCCCGACCTGCCGCCATTCGTGGTGGGCGACCCGACGCGCCTGCGCCAGGTGCTCGTCAACCTGGTCGGTAATGCCTTCAAATTTACCCAGCGCGGCGGCGTCAGCGTGTACGTCGAGCGGGCCGGGGTGGCCGGCATGCGTGGCGGGCGCCAGGTCAACCTGATTCGCTTCACCGTCAGCGACAGCGGCATCGGCATCGACGCCGAAGCGATGGCGCGCCTGTTCCAGAAGTTCGAGCAGGCCGATGCCAGCACCACGCGGCGCTATGGCGGCACGGGCCTGGGCCTGGCGATCTGCCGCCAGCTGGTCGAGCTGATGCAAGGCGAGATCGAGGTGGCCAGCACGCCGGGGCAGGGCAGCATCTTCACGTTTACGCTGCCGCTGGCCGATGGCGTGGCGCCGCCGCTGGTGCCGCAGGTGGCGCTGGCGCCGCACAGCCACCAGCTGCGCGTGCTGTGCGCGGAAGACTTTCCGACCAACCAGATCATCATCCGCGTCATGCTCGAGGAGCTGGGACACCGGGTCGACGTGGTGGCCAATGGCGTGCTGGCGGTGGCCGCCTGCGTGCATACGCGCTATGACCTGGTGCTGATGGACGGGCGCATGCCGGAGATGGATGGCGCCACGGCGACGCGCTTGATCCGCGTCGGCGGCTGGCCCGAGCAGCCGGTGCGCGACCAGGAATTGATGATCGTGGCCCTGACGGCGAATGCCAGCGAGGAGGACCGCAGCCGCTACCTGGGTGTGGGCATGGACGATTTCCTCAGCAAGCCAGTCGACGAGGCGGCGCTGCATGCCTTGCTGGCGCGCGCCATCGAGCGCCAGCTGCAGCGCGGCTTCATGCTGCCGCGCATGCCGGGCGCCGCGCCGCGCGGCGTACAGCGCGGCCAGGCCGAACTCGATGCGCTGTTCGGCGTCGCACCGGCCGCCGGCACGGCGCTGCCGGCCCAGGCCAGCCGCGGCGGCGAGCTGCAGCGCCGCATCCGCACCGCCTTTGTCGCCGACCTGGAAGGGCGGTTGCACGAACTCGACGTGGCTCTGGCCGCGCACGACAAGGAGGGCGCGGGGCGCCTGCTGCACGGCTTGAAGGGCAGCGCCGCGTATCTCGATGAAACGGCGCTGCACATGCTGTGCACGGAACTGGAGGAGGCGGCCGACGGCGGCCGCTGGCAACAGGTGGCCCTGCATTTGCCGCGCCTGCACGCGCTGCTGACGCAAATCGCCGTTTTGGACAAGGAAATGTAAAATATACAAGATCGGCAATCGGAATCGGCCGGAAACTCGGTAGAATATGCGGCAGGCACCCCTGACAGTGCCGGTCCTGGAGAGCGTAATGAAAGTACTGGTGGTGGATGATGATGTCGTTTCGCGCATGGTGCTGATGCACCTGATCGACAGCTGCGGCGTGCACGATATCGTGGAAGCCGAGGATGGCGCGGCCGCGTGGGAGCAGCTCGAAGGCGGCCTGCGGCCGGCGCTGTGCTTCTGTGACTTGCGCATGCCGCGCCTGTCGGGCATGGAACTGCTGCAGAAAATCCGCTCCGACAGTGCGCTCGACGCCATGCCGCTGGTGCTGGTCTCGTCCGCCAATGACCACGACACCGTGCGCGACGCCGTGCAGGCCGGCGCCGCTGGCTATATCGTCAAGCCATTCCAGCCGGAGCAGGTGCGCCAGCATATCGACGCCTGCTTCGACATGCCGCTCTTGCCGGCCGAGGCGCCGCAGGAGACGGCACGGCGTTTGGGCATCGATGACGAACGCCTGCTGGCGTATCTGACGGGATTCCAGGAGCAGGTGGGCGCCGCCGGCGGGCAGGTCGATGGCTTGCTGGCGCGCGGCGAACCGGCCCAGGCGCGCCAGCTGCTCGAACGGCTGCACCTGGGCTGCCGCACCCTCGGCTTGCAGGGGGCGGCGGCCGACATGGCGGCCTTGCTGCAGGCGGCGGTGCTCGATGGCGGCCAGCTGCCCACGGTGCTGGCCGCCCTGGCGCGCAGCGTGGCGCAACAGGCGCGCCTGCTGCGCCAGCAGGACGGCGACTGAGCACACGCCCGCATACGCTTTTCGCTTGCTGGAAAAATACTTTAGGTTTAAAGTATCTGCTTTCGGCGCATGCCCGCATGCCCGCAACCAGCCAGGATCAGCATGAACAGCGATCTTTCGGATTCCCCCGCGTCACCCCATGACGACTTCGCGCGCACGCACCTGCCGCCGCGCGCACTCTGGCCGCAGCTGTGCTTTGACTTGCCCGAGCTGCAGTATCCGGCGCGCCTGAACTGCGTCGCCGTGCTGCTCGATGACGCCGTCGCCGGCGGTGGCGGCGAGCGCATCGCCATCCATGCCGAAGGACAGCGCTGGAGCTACGCGCATCTGGCGCGCCAGGTCGACCGCATCGCCCACGTGCTGCGCGGCGACCTGCGCCTGATGCCGGGCAACCGCGTGCTGCTGCGCGGCGCGAATACGCCGATGATGGCCGCCTGCCTGCTGGCCGTGCTGAAGGCTGGTTGCATCGCCGTGCCCACCATGCCGCTGCTGCGCGCGCGCGAACTGTCGACCATCGTGGCCAAGGCCGAAGTGAACGCCGTGCTGTGCGCGCAAGGCTTGCGCGCCGAACTCGATGGCTTGCCCGGCTTGCCGCCCATGCTGTGCTTTGGCGCCGACGATGCTGAACTGGAGCGGCGCATGGCGGCCCATGATGCGCCATTCGCCGCGCACGATACGGCGGCCGACGAGGTCTGCCTGATCAGTTTTACCTCGGGCACGACGGGCGTCCCCAAGGGCACGATGCACATGCAGCGCGACTTGCTGGCCATCTGCGACTGCTTTCCCCGTTCCATGCTGCAAGTGCGCGCCGACGACATCTTCATCGGCACGCCGCCGCTGGCATTCACCTTCGGTCTCGGCGGCCTGCTGCTGTTCCCCCTGCGCTTTGGCGCGGCCACCGTACTGATGGAAAAGCTCACGCCCGAGGCCCTGCTGCGCGCCATCGGCGCCTATCAAGCCACCATCTGCTTCACGGCGCCCACCTTTTACCGCCAGATGGCGCCCCTGGCGGCCGGCCACGACGTGCGCAGCCTGCGCCTGTCGGTGTCGGCCGGCGAAGCGCTGCCGCTGGCCACGCGCGACGCCTGGCAGGCGGCGACCGGACTGGCCATGACGGATGGCATCGGCGCCACCGAAATGCTGCACATCTTCATTTCCGCCACGGGCGACGGTATCCGCCGCGGCGCCATCGGCAAGGCCATCCCGGGCTACCAGGCCTGCATCGTCGACGACGCCGGCGTGCCGCAGCCGCCCGGCGTGACGGGCCGGCTGGCCGTGAAGGGGCCGACCGGATGCCGCTACCTGGCCGATCCGCGCCAGCGCGAGTACGTGCTCCATGGCTGGAACCTGACGGGCGACACCTTCGAGATGGACGGCGACGGCTATTTCTATTACCGCTCGCGCAGCGACGACATGATCGTCTCGTCCGGCTACAACATCGCCGGCCCGGAAGTGGAAGAGGCGCTGCTGCGCCATCCGGCCGTGGCCGAATGCGGCGTGGTCGGCCGCGCCGATGCCGAGCGCGGCCAGATCGTCGAGGCGCACGTGGTGCTGAAGGATGGCTTTCCTGCCGGCGACGCGCTGGCGGCCGAACTGCAGGACTTTGTGCGCCAGCAGATCGCCCCCTACAAATATCCGCGCGCCATCCGCTTCCTTTCCGCCTTGCCGCGCACGGAAACGGGCAAGCTGCAGCGTTTCAAACTTCGCACGGATACCCCATGAATATCGTCTGCATCGGCGGCGGTCCCGCCGGCCTGTATTTCAGCCTGCTCATGAAAAAGCAGAATCCGGAGCACCGCGTCACGGTCATCGAGCGCAACCGCCCGTACGACACGTTTGGCTGGGGCGTCGTGTTTTCCGACCAGACCCTGGGCAACCTGGCCGGCGCGGACGAGCCGACGGCGCGCGCCATCCTGCAGGCGTTCAACCACTGGGACGATATCGAGATCCATTTCAAGGGCCAGAGCGTGCGCTCGGGCGGCCACGGCGCTTGCGGCATCGGCCGCAAGCGCCTGCTCAATATCCTGCAAGAGCGCTGCGAGGAGCTCGGCGTGGAACTCGTCTTCGAAACGGAAGTCCAGGACGACCAGGCCATCGCGCGCCAGTATGGCGCCGACCTGGTGATCGCCAGCGATGGCTTGAACAGCCGCATCCGCACGCGCTATGCGGCCAGCTACCAGCCCGACATCGAGGCGCGCCATTGCCGCTTCGTCTGGCTGGGCACGCGCAAGCAGTTCGAGGCCTTCACGTTTGCCTTCCGCCAGACGCCGCACGGCTGGTTCCAGGCGCATATCTACCAGTATGACGGCGACACCTCGACCTTCATC
The DNA here is from genome assembly GCF_030397695.1 of Janthinobacterium sp. SUN118. Taxonomy (NCBI): domain Bacteria; kingdom Pseudomonadati; phylum Pseudomonadota; class Betaproteobacteria; order Burkholderiales; family Oxalobacteraceae; genus Janthinobacterium; species Janthinobacterium sp. SUN118. The sequence continues at coordinate 485,765 of NZ_JAPUBV010000003.1, forward strand.
GTCGAGACGCCGGAAAGCGTGTGGCGCGCGGCGGGCCTCGACAGCATGAGCCAGGAAGAGAGCATCGCCTTCTGCGAAGCCCTGTTCGCCGAGGAACTCGACGGCCATGGGCTGCTGAGCAATTCGCCGCATTTGCGCGGTTCGGCCATGTGGATCACCTTTCCCCGCATCGTCTGCCGCCAGTGGCTGCACTGGCAGGACGGCGTGCCGCTGGTCCTGATGGGCGACGCGGCCCACACGGCGCATTACTCGATCGGCTCGGGCACCAAGCTGGCGCTGGAGGACGCGATCGAACTGGCGCGCTGCCTTGGCCAGCATGCCGATACGGCTGCCGCGCTGGCCGCCTACCAGCAGGCGCGCGCCGTCGAAGTGCTCAAGCTGCAAAGCGCGGCGCGCAATTCCATGGAGTGGTTCGAGAACGTGGAGCGCTACAGCGCCATGGAGGCGCCGCAGTTCGCCTATTCCATGCTCACGCGCAGCCAGCGCATCTCGCATGAAAACCTGCGCCTGCGCGATGCCGCCTACGTGGACGATTATGAACGGTGGCTGGCGCGGCGCGCCTGCGAAGAGGCTGGCGTGGGGGCGCCGGACGGTCCGCTGCCGCCGATGCTCACGCCGTTCAGGCTGCGCGGCGTGCTGCTGAAGAACCGCATCGCCGTCTCGCCGATGGCGCAGTACAGCGCCGTCGACGGCGTGGCCGGCGACTACCACCTGATGCACCTGGGGGCGCGCGCCATGGGCGGCGCCGGTCTCGTGTTTGCCGAGATGACGTGCGTCTCGGCCGATGCGCGCATCACGCCCGCCTGTCCCGGCATGTACAGCGAGGCGCACACGCAGGCCTGGCGGCGCATCGTCGATTTCGTGCATGCGAACAGCGATGCGAAGATCGCCCTGCAGCTGGGCCACGCGGGAGCCAAAGGCTCGACGCGTCCCATGTGGGACGGCATCGACCTGCCGCTCAAGGAGGGCAACTGGCCGCTGCTGGCGGCGTCGGAGCAGCAATACCTGGCCGGCGTGTCGCAGACGGCGCGCGCGGCGCAGGAAGACGATATGGCGCGCATCGAGCACGATTTCGTGCGCGCCACGCTGGCGGCGGCGGCCGCCGGTTTCGACTGGCTGGAACTGCATTGCGCGCACGGCTACCTGCTGTCGAGTTTTATCTCGCCGCTGACCAACCGCCGCACGGACGAGTATGGGGGCAGCCTGGACAACCGCTGCCGCTATCCGCTGCGCGTGTTTCGCGCCATGCGCGCGGCCTGGCCGCAGGACAAGCCGATGAGCGTGCGCATTTCGGCCCACGACTGGGTCGAGGGCGGCATCACGCCCGATGACGCGGTGCTCATCGCGCGCCTGTTCAGGCAGGCCGGCGCGGACCTGATCGACTGCTCCTCGGGCCAGGTCAGCAAGCTGGAACAGCCCGTGTATGGACGCATGTTCCAGGCGCCGTTCGCCGACCGCGTGCGCAACGAGGCGGGCATCGCCAGCATGGCCGTGGGCTCGATCTTCGAAGCCGACCACGCCAACAGCATCATCGCCGCCGGGCGCGCCGACCTGTGCGCCGTGGGCCGGCCGCACCTGGCCAATCCGGCGTGGACCCTGACGGAAGCGGCGCGCATCGGCTACAGCGGTGCGGGCACGGGCGCGGCGTGGCCGAAACAGTACCGGCCGGGCCAGCAGCAGCTGGAACGCAATCTGCTGCGCGAGCGGCAACTGGCCGCCGCCAGCTCGGGCCTGAGCCCGCAACAGGTGGCCGCGCGGCTGCTGGAAGGATGACATGACGACGCAAGAATTGATGGACAAGCACGCACTGGTGACGGGGGCCGGCAGCGGCATCGGCCTCGCTTGCGCGGGGGCCCTGCTCGATGCGGGGGCCAGGGTCACGCTGGCCGGGCGCGACGGCGCGCGCCTGGCGCGCGCGCGCCTGCAGCTGGAAGAGGGCGGCCATGCGGGCAGGGTGGCCATCTGCGTGCTCGACGTGAGCGTGGAAGCGTCCGTGCAGGCCGGGTTCGCGCAGGCGGCCGCGCATTTCGGCCGCATCGACATATTGGTCAATAATGCGGGCCAGGCGCATGCGGCGCCGTTCGGCAAGACCGATGCCGCCATCTGGCAGCAGATGCTGGCCGTGAACCTGACGGGGGTGTTCCACTGTTGCCAGGCGGCCATGCCGGGCATGCTGGAGGCGGGCTGGGGGCGCATCGTCAACGTGGCGTCGACGGCGGGCTTGAAAGGCTACCGTTACGTCAGCGCGTATGTCGCCGCCAAGCATGGCGTGATCGGCCTGACGCGCGCGCTGGCGCTGGAAGTGGCGCCGCGCGGCGTGACCGTCAACGCCGTCTGCCCCGGCTACACGGAAACGGAGATGGTGGCGCAGGCGGTGCAGAATATCGTGCGCAAGACGGGGCGCGGCGAAGGTGCGGCGCGCGCCGAGCTGGCGGCCGCCAACCCGCAGCAGCGCCTGGTGCAGGCGCGCGAAGTGGCCGATGCGGTGGCGTGGTTGTGCCTGCCCGCGTCGTCCGCCATGAATGGGCAATCGATCGCCGTCGCCGGCGGCGAGGTCATGTAAACAAGATGGATATGATGAATAAAGAACTTGATGCCGCAAGCGATGGCGACGCGGCCGAACCCGTGCTGGACCTGGCCAGCCGCCTGACGCAGGACCACCACCAGTCGCTCAAGCTGTGGCTGCGCATGCTGTCGTGCACGGTGAAAATCGAAAACGAGGTGCGCACGCGCCTGCGCGCCAGCTTTGGCATCACCTTGCCCCGCTTCGATTTGATGGCGCAGCTCGAGCGCTTTCCCGATGGCTTGCGCATGGGCGAGCTGTCCCGGCGCATGATGGTCACCGGCGGCAATATCACGGGCATCACCGACCAGCTGGAGCAGGAAAAGCTGGTGGTGCGCGTGGTCGATCCGAAGGACCGGCGCTCGTACAGCGTCAAGCTGACGCCGGCCGGCCGGCGCGCCTTCGACGAGATGGCGCGCGTGCACGAAGGCTGGATCGCCGAATTGCTGCAAGGCGTCACGCCGGACGACAAGACGCAACTGATCGACCTGCTGTCGCAGATGAAGCAGCAGCTGAACGACACGATAGACAAGTAATCCAACGATAAAGGAAGCACCATGCGCCATCTTCCCGGCCAGCCGCAAGCACTGCCTGGCAACCGCGCCAGCCTGGCCAGCTACGCCGCGCGGCATTTCCTGTTCAGCGTCGATGCCGGCGTCGCCACCTTGACCCTGCACCGGCCCGAGCGCAAGAATCCGCTGACCTTCGATTCCTACGCCGAGCTGCGCGAGCTGTTCCGCGCGCTGGCCTACGCCGACGACGTCAAGGCCGTCGTGATTGCCGGCAGCGGCGGCAATTTCTGTTCGGGCGGCGACGTGCACGACATCATCGGCCCCCTGACGCAGCTCGACATGCCCGGCCTGCTGGCCTTTACGCGCATGACGGGCGACGTGGTGAAAGCCATGCGCGCCTGTCCGCAGCCCGTCATTGCGGCCATCGACGGCATTTGCGCCGGCGCCGGCGCCATGCTGGCGCTGGCTTCCGACATCCGCATCGGCACGGCGCGCAGCAAGACGGCCTTTCTGTTTACCCGCGTCGGCCTGGCCGGCTGCGACATGGGCGCCTGCGCCTTGCTGCCGCGCGTGATCGGCCAGGGCCGCGCCGCCGAACTGCTGTACACGGGCCGCTCGATGGCGGGGCCCGAGGCGGAGCGCTGGGGCTTTTTCAACCGCCTGGCCGAGCCGGAGGAATTGCTCGAGGCGGCGCGCCTGTTCGCCGCCGGCCTGGCCGGCGGCCCCACCTTCGCGCACGGCATGACGAAGAAAATGCTGCAGCAGGAGTGGAACATGGGCGTCGACGAAGCCATCGAGGCGGAAGCGCAGGCGCAGGCCATTTGCATGGCCACCAACGATTTCCACCGTGCCTATCACGCCTTCGTGGCGAAGGAACAACCGCAGTTCGAGGGCGATTGAGCATGGAAAAGACACGCGATACCACTTACCTGGACTGGCCGTTCTTCGAGGCGCGCCATGCCGAGCTTGAGCGCCAGCTCGATGCCTGGGCGACGCGGCACCTGGACGATGCGCACGGCGGCGATGTCGATGCGGCTTGCCGCGCGCTGGTGGCGCAACTGGGGCAGGGCGGCTGGCTCGCGCATGCCACCGGGGCGGACGGCCAGATCGACACGCGCGCCATTTGCCTGATCCGCGAAACCCTGGCGCGCCACAATGGCCTGGCCGATTTCGCCTTCGCCATGCAGGGCCTGGGTTCGGGCGCCATCGGCCTGTTCGGCAGCGCGGAAAACAAGGCGCGCTACCTGCCGGACGTGGCCAGCGGCAAGCGCATCGCCGCGTTTGCCCTGTCCGAGCCGCAGGCCGGTTCCGACGTGGCGGCCATGGCGTGCGCGGCGCGGCGCGACGGCGACGATTACGTGCTCGATGGCGAAAAGACGTGGATCTCGAATGGCGGCATCGCCGACTTTTACGTGGTGTTTGCGCGCACGGGCGAGGCGCCGGGCGCGCGCGGCATCAGCGCCTTCATCGTCGACGCCGACAATCCCGGACTCGAGATCGCCGAGCGCATCGCCGTCATCGCGCCGCACCCGCTGGCGCGCCTGCGCTTTGCCAATTGCCGCGTGCCCGTGTCGCAGCGCCTGGGCGAGGCGGGGCAGGGCTTCAAGGTGGCGATGGCCACGCTCGACGTGTTTCGCACCTCGGTCGCCGCGGCCGCGCTGGGCTTTGCGCGGCGCGCCTTCGACGAAGCGCTGCGCCATGCCACGGCGCGCCAGATGTTTGGCCAGACCCTGGCCGATTTCCAGCTGACGCAGGCCAAGCTGGCGCAGATGGCGACCGGCATCGACGCGGCTGCCCTGCTGACCTACCGCGCCGCCTGGCAGCGCGACAAGGGCCGCAAGGTGACGAAAGAGGCGGCCATGGCCAAGCTGACGGCCACCGAGACGGCGCAGCAGGTGATCGACGCGGCCGTGCAGCTGTTTGGCGGCCTGGGTGTGGTCAGCGAGCACCCGGTCGAACGCCTGTACCGGGAAATCCGCGCGCTGCGCATCTACGAAGGGGCCAGCGAGGTACAGCAGCTGATCATCGCGCGCGAGTTGCTGCGCGAGGCGGGCCACGCATGAACAACGAGGAAAATCCTATGCAAGTGTTACAACCGCCCGGATGGGCAAGACCGCGCGGCTATGCGAATGGCGTGGCGGCCAGCGGACGCAGCGTGTACGTGAGCGGCATGATAGGCTGGGATGCGCAGGGCCAGTTCCATACGGATGACTTCGCGGGCCAGGTGCGCCAGGCGCTGCAGAACGTCGTCGCCGTGCTGGCCGAGGCGGGCGCCTTGCCGGAACATATCGTGCGCATGAACTGGTATGTGCTGGACAAGCAGGAATATGTGGCGGCATATCCACAGATCGGCATCGCCTACCGCGAGCTCATCGGCAAGCATTTCCCCGCCATGACGGCGGTGCAGGTGGCCGGCCTGATCGAGGACAGGGCGCGCGTCGAGATCGAAGTGACGGCGGTGGTGCCGGGCTGAATTTCTGCTATGAAATATTGCGTAATAGCATCTAAATAATAAATATAAAAACATTATCTATCGTGTTATATTTGGCAACCGGAAAATACGCCGGTTTTAAATACTGACAGTCGAGGTAGAGGATGCACAATAATTTCAGAGCAGCAAGAAGCGTGGTGCTGGCCGTGGCCGGCATGGGTGTTTGCCTGGGTGCGCAGGCCGGATCCGGTACGTCACTACTCTCTCCCGGCTATCAGGCGCAGCTGGAAACCTGGCTCGGCGAGGGCCGCCTGGCGCTGACGAATGTCTACAGCAAGGCGACGGGCGACACTTCGCTCGATTTTCACAAGGCATCCGATGGCAAGGGGCGGACCTTTTCCATCATGGAAGCGACGAATGCCTCGGGGCAAACCTGGCTCGTCGGTGGCTACAATCCGCAAAGCTGGAGTTCCACCGATGGCATGCATGTGACCATGGAGGACAGCCAGCGCACGGGTTTCCTGTTCAACCTGACGGCGGGCTTCATGCTGCCGCAACTGAAGCAGTATTTCAGCGGCGATGGCATCGGCAGCGGCCAGACGTACAACAAGCACGACTATGGCCCCACCTTTGGCGTCGGCCATGACCTGTATGTGCCGCAGGACTTGACGCATGGCGGCTACTCCTCCCTGTACACCTATAATTACCATGGGCAACCGGCGAGCGGCATCAGCCTGATCGATGGTTCCAGTTTCACGAACCCGAACATCACGTATGGCGCGATCCAGGTGTTTACCATCAGCGCGGTGCCGGAACCGGCCACCTATGGCGCGCTGCTGGCGGGATTGATCTTGCTGGCTGGCATGCATGTGCGCCAGCAGCGGACAAGCTTGCGCGCCCGCACCTGAATGCGGCAGTCGCGCTGATATCGGGTACGCTTGCGCGTGCCGCTGGAGCGGCGCGCCATGTCGCCTGCCGCGTCCGGCATGGCATCCATCGCGCCGCACCTGCATCGTCGGAAAAATGTTTGATGGTCATCAGCTCATCGCTAGTCGCCTGGGCTGGATGCTGTCGTATGAACAACCACCCACGCTTGGGATCTTGTAGTGTTATTTAATACCTTTTCATTTTTCCTCGTTTTCCTGCCGCTGGCGCTGCTGGGCTACTTTGTCCTGTCACGCTATTCGTTGCGCCTGTCCATCATTTTTCTATTGCTGGCCTCGGTGGCATTCTATTGTTACTGGGATATCACCTTCCTGCCTTTGCTGGCCCTGTCCATCTGCACCAACTTTGCCGTCGGGCGCAGCATTTCGCTGCACCATGGCCAGGGCAGGCTGCGCCAGGCCAAGCTGTGGCTGATTGGCGGCCTCGTCTTCAATCTGTCCCTGCTCGTGTTTTTCAAGTATTTTGACTTCCTGCTGAGTAATATCGCCGCGCTCACGGGAGCGCCCATCGAGCCCATCGGGATTACTTTGCCCATCGGCATTTCCTTCTTCACCTTCACGCAAATCGCCTATCTCGTCGATTGCCACGCCGGCAAGGTCAAGGATTATCAGCCTGAAAGCTACGGCTTGTTCGTTACGTATTTCCCGCACCTGATTGCCGGCCCCATCCTGCATCACAAGGAGATGATGCCGCAGTTCTCGGAGCCGGCCCGGCATGTCCCGCACCGCGGACGGCTGGTGGTGGGCCTGAGTTTCTTTACCATCGGCCTGTTCAAGAAGGTCGTCCTGGCCGATGGCGTGGCCCGCTTCGTGGGGCCCGTCTTCGACCTGCACCATCAGCACCTGAGCATGCTCGAAGCCTGGGCCGGCGCGCTGGCCTATACCTTCCAGCTGTATTTCGACTTTTCGGCATATTCCGACATGGCCTATGGCCTGTCGTATATGTTCGGCATCGTCTTGCCCATCAATTTCAACTCGCCATACAAGGCGGCGTCCATCATCGACTTCTGGCGCCGCTGGCATATCACGCTGTCCAATTTCCTGCGCGACTACCTGTACATTCCGCTGGGCGGCAATCGCAAGAGCGCATTCCTGCGCTACCGCAATCTGCTGCTGACGATGCTGCTGGGCGGACTGTGGCATGGAGCCAACTGGACGTTCTTGCTGTGGGGAATGTTGCATGGCATTTATCTGATCGTTAACCATGCCTTGCGCCATGTGCTGGGCGGGCGCAGCAACTGGGCGCTGCGCCTGGGCGGCGCGTGCGCCACCTTCCTGGCCGTGGTCGTGGCCTGGGTCTTCTTCCGCGCCACGTCCGTGGGCGTGGCGCTGGACGTGCTGCATGCGATGTGGGGCGGCACCCTGACGCCGGCCATGCGCGAGACCGTGCTGGGCATGAACCGCATCATGGAACTCGGCAGCTGCCTGTGGTGGCTGGGCGCCTGCGCCGCGATCGCGTTCTTTTTGCCGAATGCCTATGAGCTGCTGGGCCGTGGCTTGCGCCTGGAGCAGGAAAGCCGCCTGGAAGGCCGGCGCGGCAACCTGTTGCTGGGCGCCTTGTTGTTGCTGTGCCTGTTCCTGCTGTCGATCAGCGAGACCCGCGGCGTATCCGAATTTCTGTACTTTAACTTTTAAATCATCATGCGTTCATCCATTACGATAGGAATCGGTGTGCTGCTGATGGCGCTGGTGCTCGAGGCCGTGTTGCAGTGCCTGCCGGTGTCGTCCGGCTTGCGCCTCGAGCAAAGCAGCGCCAGCATGCCGCTCAGCCGCTACCTGCCCCGGCAGGAGTATGTGTATTCCCATGGCTGGGCATTGTCGAATGCGCGCCGCGGCGTCACCAACGGGCAGGGGTTTGCCAATTCCGCCGAGTTCAAGCCCGATGCCGCCGTGCTGGTGCTGGGCGACAGCTTCGTCGAAAGCCTGATGCTCGACTACCCGGACACCCTGCAGGGTGAACTGGATCGCATGCTGGGCGGCGCCGTGGTGTCGGCCGCCAGCTCGGGCAACGGCCTGGCCGATACGCTCGAGATGCTGCGCCACTACGCGCCGCGCCTGCATCCGCGCAACGTTGTCGTGCTGATCGATTCGGGCAATCTGAACAACCTGCTGTTGCCCGCGCCGCGCAGCCACAACCAGTTCGTGGCCGGTCCCGATGGCGTGCGAACGGTCCACGTCGACTATGTCGAATCAAAGCTCAAGCGCTGGCTCGCGCACTCGGCCCTCGTGCGCTATACCTATTACAACCTGAAGCTGCCGGACTGGATCTCGTCGCTGCGGCGCGAAGCTCCCGCACCAGGGGGCGGCGATGCCGCGCCGGCCGCGCGCGACCAGATGCTGGCCTACTATTTTGCACAGCTCAAGGCGGTGCCGGGCGCCGCCGACAGGCAAGTGGTCTTTGTCGTTGATGGCGAGCGCAACACCTTGTACGAGCCGAAAAAAGGCAAACCGTCGTGGCATGGCGACGACCGCCAGGTGTTCATGGCGCAGGCCCGGCAACATGGCCACGTCGTGGTCGACATGCAGCCCGTGTTCGAGGAACATTGGCGCCAGCGCGCCGAGCGGCTCGATTTCCTGCCGATGGATGGGCACTGGAACAAGGTGGCGCATGGCCTGGCCGCGCAGCATGTCTTGCCCGTGCTGTTGCCGGCCCGGCAGCCATAGCGCGGAGCGCTGCACCGCGCCAGGCGGATTTTCCATCGCGCACCAGCGCGCGCTATGTCCATGGCGCGCGCCACCCTGTATAATGCCGCTGCGCGTGTCGCCATCGTACAATGGATAGTACAAGGTCCTCCTAAGACTTAAATGCAGGTTCGATTCCTGCTGGCGACACCACGTTTCCACGCAACGCGCGTCGGCAGCCTGTGATCATCCAGGCGTAGTTACCGGTCGATGGCGATTGAAGTCCGAGTTATCGGTACAATGCGTGCTTCATTCATCCAATCGGCGGCTGTTTTGCGCACCATGCGGTGTGCAGGTAACGGCGCCCGAGCACTCTTACTCATTATGGCTGTCATTTCTCTTTCATCGGCGCAACTTGCGTTCGGTCACGTCGCGCTGCTCGATCACGCGGAATTTTCACTGGAAACCTCGGAGCGGGTCGGTCTGATCGGCCGCAACGGCACGGGGAAATCCTCGTTGCTGAAGGTTATTTCGGGCAAGTTCAAGCTCGATGACGGCTTGTTGGTCATGCAGCAAGGCATCAAAATCGCCTACGTGGAGCAGGAACCGCAATTCGATCCGGAGATGTCGGTGTTCGACGCCGTCGCTTCCGGCATGGGCGAATCGCAGGCATGGCTGAAGGAATACGACGCGTTGACGGGCCAGTTTGGCCAGGGCAACGACGATGAATTGATGGAACGCATGCACGACATCCAGGTCAAACTCGATGCGGCCGATGCGTGGAGCTTGCCGAACAAGGTGGAAACCGTGCTCGATCGTCTGAACCTGACGGGCGACATGCTGATGAAAACCCTGTCGGGCGGGATGCAGAAGCGCGTCGCGCTGGCGCGCGCGCTGGTCTCGGCGCCGGACGTGCTGCTGCTCGATGAGCCGACCAACCATCTGGATTTCACTTCCATCCTGTGGCTGGAAGGCTTGCTGCGCGACTTCAAGGGCAGCGTGCTGTTCATTACCCATGACCGCTCCTTCCTCGACAACGTTGCCACGCGCATCATCGAGCTCGACCGCGGTCGCTTGCTGTCGTATCCGGGCAACTTCACGGCGTACCAGACCCGCAAGGCCGAGCAGCTGGAAATCGAGGAAGTGGAAAACGCCAAGTTCGACAAGTTCCTGGCGCAGGAAGAAGTGTGGATACGCAAGGGCGTCAAGGCGCGCCGCGTGCGCGACGAAGGCCGCGTGCGCCGCCTGGAAGCGCTGCGCCTGACGCGCAATGCGCGTCGCGAACAGCAGGGCCAGGTAAAGCTGGACGTGTCGGCCGGCGAACGCTCGGGCAAGATCGTGGCGGACCTGGAAAACGTCTCGAAGATCTATGGCGACAAGGTCATCGTCAAGGATTTCAGTGCCACCATCTTGCGTGGCGACAAGGTCGGCCTGATCGGTGCCAACGGCGCCGGCAAGACCACCCTGCTGAAGATGATCCTCGGCGAAGAGCAGTCGGACACGGGCACCATCCGCCTGGGCACCAAGCTGCAGGTGGCGTATTTCGACCAGATGCGCACGCAGCTGAACGAAGAGGCGAACCTGATGGAAACCATCGCCCCGGGCAGCGACTGGGTCGAGATCAACGGCCAGCGCCGTCACGTGATGACTTACCTGAACGATTTCCTGTTCGCCCCGGAACGCGCGCGTTCGCCCGTCAAGTCGCTGTCCGGTGGCGAGCGCAACCGTTTGCTGCTGGCGCGCCTGTTCGCCAAGCCGGCCAACGTGCTGGTGCTCGATGAACCGACCAATGACTTGGATATCGATACCCTGGAATTGCTGGAAGAGTTGCTGGAAGAATACACCGGCACCGTCTTCCTCGTCAGCCATGACCGTACCTTCCTCGATAACGTGGTAACGCAGGTCATCGTCGCCGAAGGCGAAGGCAAGTGGCGCGAATTCGTCGGCGGCTATACGGACTGGGAGCGCGTGCGCACCTTGCCGGTCGCCACGGCGCCGGCCAGCAAGCCCGCCGTCAAGGCCGAAGCGGCCGCGCCGGCCGCCAAGCAGAAAAAGCTCAGCTACAAGGAGCAGCGTGAGCTCGAGGAATTGCCCAAGCTGATCGCCAAGCTGGAAGACGAGCAATCGGTGCTGGCCGCCGAGCTGTCGCATCCCGACTTCTACAAGAAGACGCCGGCCGAGGGCAAGCGCCTGAACGCGCGCGTGGCCGAGATCGAAAGCGAACTGCTCGAAGCGCTGGAAAAATGGGAACAGATCGAGGCGCGCGCCAACGCTTGATAGTTTTCCCCCTCTCCTGTTGTAATTAAGTTAGGATTATTTGCCACGGCAACGGTTCAGCTTGATATAATTATATAATTATATTTTTTACATCGGGGGATGCATGTTTGTCATGAAAAACACGCGCTCCGGACCACCGCGTCCGGCGCGTGGTCCTGTCCCGGAAGCGCGGCACCATGTTTGACCGTGCCGCCTTGCCCCGGGTAGCGCCATTCCTCGCCTACCTTTCCTTCATCTTCATCGCCGACATGCTGGGCCGGCTCGGCTTTGCCGCGCAGGATCTGCGCTGGCTGTACGCCGTCAAGATCGGCGTCGTGCTGGGCATGCTGCTGTACTGGCGCCGCAGCTACACGGAACTGGCCTGGGTGCCATTGGGCGCGCGCACGCTGGCCGTGGCGCTGGTGGCCGGCATTGTTGTTTTTTTGCTGTGGATCAACCTCGATGCGGGCTGGATGACGGTCGGCAGCGCCGATGGCTTCGACCCCCGCAATGAGGGCCGGATCGAATGGAGTCTGGTCGTGCTGCGCATCGCCGGAGCAGCCTTGGTGGTGCCCGTGATGGAAGAGCTGTTCTGGCGCTCCTTCCTGCTGCGCTGGATCGACGCCCCGGACTTTCTCGCCTTCCAGCCCCGTCTGGCCAGTGCCAAGGCCTTTGTCATCAGCGTCGTGTTGTTTGGCTTTGAACATAATTTGTGGCTGGCGGGCATTGTTGCCGGTGCCGCCTATACTCTGCTGTACATGCGCAGCCAGTCATTGTGGTCGCCCATCCTGGCGCACGGCGTCACGAATGGCGTGCTGGGTCTCTGGATTGTTTCCGGTGGATACTGGACTTACTGGTAATATTGCCAATCAACTGTTTGCTCTCTCAAAAGACGATATCCCATGTTGAATTCCCCGCCAAAAAGCCACCGTCGCCGGCCGTCTCAGTCGCCTGGCATGCCGCTCATGTCCGTCCTGCGTGCCGCCTGCGTGCTCGTGGCCGGCGGCATGGCCAGTTCGTCGGCCATGGCCGCGCTCAGCGATACCATTTTCCCGTTCCTGGCGACGTCGTATTCGTATGACGACAATCTGTTGCGCCTCGACGACAATGTTCCCGGCTACAACGGTCCCCGTTCCGATACGTCGCGCCAGATACAGGCGGGTTTTCTCGTCAACCGGCCGATCGGGCGGCAAGTGCTGACGGGGCAGGCCAAGTGGTCGCGCGTGTCGTTCCAGAATTTCGACCAGTTCAACTACAGCGGCAAGGATTTCCTGGCCGATCTTGAATGGCATCTCGGCAATCATCTTGACGGCCATGCCGGCGCCCTGTATTCGCAAACCCTGACGCCGTTCAGCGATTTCCAGAGCACCGAACGCAATTTGCGGACGCGCCAGCGCGAGTACGTCGACGGCGGCTGGCGTTTTCATCCGAGCTGGCGCGTACGCGGCGCTTACAGCCGGGAACGTTACTCGTATGACCTGCTGTCGCAGCGCGTGTCCAACCGCGAGGAAAAGGCGACGGAACTGGGGCTCGATTATTTGCCGGCAAGCAACAGCCGTATCGGTGTGCAGTTGCGGCATGTCAAGGGCAGCTATCCGAACCGCGTCAACGGCGGCCAGTTCGGCGTCGACGATGGCTATACCCAGGATGAGATCAAGGCGAATATTTACTGGATCTACAGTGCGATTACGCAGGTGCAGGTGTTGGGCGGTTGGGTGCGCCGCAGCCATTCCTTCTATTCGGGGCGCGATTCGAGCGGCGCCAACGGCCGTGTCGTGGTGAACTGGGCGCCGTTGGGCAAGGTGCGTTTCACCGGTTCCCTGTGGCATGAGTATGGCGTCGTGGAAAATGCGCTGATTTCAAGCAGCCTGAATAATGGTGCCAGCGTCGCGGCGGCCTGGGATATCACGTCCAAGGTGCGCATGGATGCCCAGGTGCGGCGCGAGAAGCGCGATTTCGCGGCCGCCAGCGGACTGGTGCTCCCTGTCGATGTCAGCGATACGACGCGTACCGAATCGCTGGGGCTGACCTATGCGCCGCAGCCGAATATCCAGCTGGGTCTGAACGCCTTCCGCGATACCCGCAAAGGCGCTCCCATTATCAATACAGGCAGCTACCGCGCCAAAGGCGTTTCCTTTAGCGCCAGTGTCCAGTTCTGAAGAGTATTATGACGGTCAATGATATACCCCTGATTTCGTTCTTCCAGCGCATCCTTGATCCCTTGATCATCATGGGCACGCTGTACCTGTTGTCCGCCTTGTCGGGCTCGCCCTTTACCGGCTATTCGCTGGTACTGATGATATTGGCGTTTTTCATTTCCTCGTCCGTGTTCCAGTATGTCGACCCCTACCGCACCTGGCGCAGCGGCCGCATGCTGGCGTATGCGCGCGATGTCTTCGTCAGCTGGGGCATCACGGCCCTGATCCTCGTCTTCCTCGGTTCGGCGACGGGGCTGGCATTCCATTACGACCGCGAGCTGGTGCTGGCCTGGTTCGTGCTGACCCCGTTCATACTGCTGCTCAGTCATCTGGCCGCGCGCCGCATGGTGGCCGATCCGGGGCGCGACAGCGAGGTGCGTTCCGTCGTCATCATCGGCGCCAATGATGCCAGCCTGAAATTTGCCGCCACCGTGGAGCGCAATCCGAACCTGTTCATGAGCGTGCGCGGCTTTTTCGACGACCGCACCGATGACCGCTGGCCCGAGACGATGCGCGAACCGATGCTGGGAAAAATGGCCGATATCGCCGCCTATGTGCGCGAACACAATATCAAGATGATATTCATCAGCCAGCCCATTTCGGCTCAGCCGCGCATCCGCAAGATGCTCGATGAGTTGCAGGATACGACGGCTTCCGTGTACTTCCTGCCCGACATCTATATCTTCGACCTGATGCAGGCGCGCTTCGACAATGTGGGCGGCATGCCCGTGATCGCCATCCGCGAATCGCCGTTCACGGGCTTTAACAGCATGGTCAAGCGGGGCAGCGACATCGTGCTGGGCTTGCTGATCCAGATCATGCTGCTGCCCGTCATGCTGGTCATCGCCATCGCCGTCAAGTCGACGTCGAAGGGGCCGGTAATCTTCCGCCAGCGCCGCTACGGCCTGTATGGCGAAGAGATCATCGTCTATAAATTCCGTTCGATGACGGTCAGCGAGGATGGCGACAAGGTGGTGCAGGCCACCAAGAACGACCAGCGCGTGACGCGCGTGGGCGGCTTCTTGCGCCGCAGTTCGCTCGATGAGTTGCCGCAGTTCATTAACGTGCTGCAGGGACGCATGAGCATAGTCGGGCCGCGTCCGCACGCGGTGGCGCACAACGAGCAGTACCGCAAGCTGATCAAGGGCTACATGCTGCGCCACAAGGTCAAGCCGGGCATTACCGGCTGGGCGCAGGTGAATGGCTTGCGCGGGGAGACGGAAACACTCGACAAGATGGAGGCGCGCATCCATTTTGACCTCGATTACCTGCGCAACTGGTCGCTGTGGCTCGACTTGTGGATCATTTTACGCACCGTCAAGGTGGTGCTGAAGCGCGACAACGCGCATTGAGCGCGGGCCCGTTGCCGGCACGCGCACGGCTGGACTTGAATATTTTTTGCAGGGAATTAATAAGCGTTAAAATGACGCAATCATGCAAGGTTTCAAATGTCCGGCTCCCGGAGCTGGCTGAACAGTGATGTGACGAGCCATCAGACGATTATGAGGCAAGCACGGCGACATGGTGTGGACGGCGGCATGCTGCCTGGCGGCGGGCCAGCCGCGCGCCATGCGCGCCGGCGTGTCGCCCGGCCAGCCTCGCACGCGGCGGCCTTGCACAACATGCTGCTCCAAGAGGACCGGCCCCATCCCCGCCGCTCTCCCGCATCGGCCTGTGCCCAATTGCCGTGCGGCGTGACGGCAGCGCGTGTTTCCGCACGAGAAATATTGCCCTGTGAAAACCATTTACTGAGATGCATCTTATCCAAGGCTTGTGTTTCTAATGAAACAGTTGTTTTTAAGACCTTTTAATAGTTTTTTAAGCAAATAGTTTCCTAGCAAGCTAGTACACTGTGTATCATATTTATAATATTGACAATCATGTGGTCGCAACCCATAATTTCAATCGAAATCTGTTTTTTTGACAATGTTTTGTTGTTAAGTGAGTTATCATCACGTTCACAAAACTATCAGCGGATTTCCTTACCTGAACTGAAGGAGTCATTTTGAACCAACCGCAAATCGCCCGTGTGTCTTCGAGCAAGCCCGCCATGCCTTCCCGTCTGCTGTGCGCAGGCCTGGTCGTGCTGGCCGTCGCAGGATTGTCTGCTTGTGGCAACAAAGAAAAAAAGCCCGGCCAGGCGCTGGCGAGTGTGAATGGGGAGGAAATTACCGTCCTGCAGCTCAATGAGGAAATGCAGCGCGCCAACGTGCAGGCGCCGCAGCAGGAAGCGGCCAGCAAGCAGTTGCTGGAATCGCTGATTGACCGCCAGTTGCTGCAGAACGAGGCGGCCAAGGACAAGACGGACCGCGATCCCAAGGTGGTGCAGGCGATCGAACGCGCCAAGGCGCTGATCGTCGCGCAAGCCTACATGCAAAAGCGCATCGGCACGATCGCCCGTCCCACCAAGCAGGAAGTGGAAGAGTACTTCCACAAGAATCCGCAATTCTTCAGTGAGCGCAAGCAATTCGACATGCGCGAACTGGTGATCGCCAGCGCCGACATGAACGACCAGCTGAAGGCGGCCATGGATAGCGCCAAGACGCTCGACGACGTGGCGGCCTGGCTCGAGACGCACAAGGTCAAGTTTGCCCGCACCCAGCTGTCGCGCACCAGCGCCGACCTGGCGCCCGAGCTGAGCGCGAAATTGCTGTCCATGCCGAAGGGCCAGCTGTTCATCATCCGCGAGGGTGACCGCACGCTGCTCATTTCCCTGGCCGATATCC
Source organism: Janthinobacterium sp. SUN118 (assembly GCF_030397695.1). NCBI lineage: Bacteria > Pseudomonadati > Pseudomonadota > Betaproteobacteria > Burkholderiales > Oxalobacteraceae > Janthinobacterium > Janthinobacterium sp. SUN118. Next base: position 502,017 of record NZ_JAPUBV010000003.1, read on the forward strand.
GCGACAATCCCGTGACGCTGGCGCAGGCCGCGCCGCAGATCGAGCAATTTTTGTTCAACAAGAAAAACAAGGATGCCGCCGACGCTGAACTGAAGCGTCTGCGCGCCACCGCCAAGATCGAATACCTGGGCAAGGATGGCGCTCCCGCCGCCGCAGCGGCAGCGGCCAGTGCCGCGGCGCCTGCCGCGCCGGCGCCGGCAGCCGCGGCTCCGGCCGCACCGGCGCAGAGTTCCTCGGAAGCAAATGATCGTGGCGTTGCTGGCTTGAAGTAAGTCGCAGCATTTTAGGTAAGTAACTCATCAATGGAATAAGCGAATCATGAAACGACTTCTGATGTGGTGCATGGCCACCCTGTTGGCCCTGAGTGCCGGTTTTGCCGGCGCTGCCGATGTACAACTCGGCGCCGGCGACGTATTGAAAATTTCCGTCTATGGCAATCCCGACCTGGCGCTCGAAACGCGCGTCAGCGAGGCGGGCGAAATCACCTTCCCCCTGGTCGGCAATGTGGCCCTGGGCGGCTTGTCGGTCTCGGCAGCGGAAAAAAAGCTGGGCGGCTTGCTGGAAAGCGGCGGCTTCCTGCGCAAGGCGCAGGTCAACATCATCGTGACGCAGCTGCAAAGCCAGCAAGTGTCGGTGCTGGGCCAGGTCAACCGTCCCGGGCGCTATCCGATTGAAGGCAAGCGCAGCCTGATGGACATGCTGGCCATGGCCGGCGGCGTCAGCCAGGATGGCGGCGATGCCGTCAGCCTGATCCGCAAGCGCAACGGCAAGACGACGCGCGAAGTCATCGACATCGTCGACATGGTGCGTTCGGCTGACCTGAACCGCGACCTCGATGTGGCCGGCAACGACGTCATCTTCGTCGAGCGCGCGCCGCGCTTCTATATCTATGGCGAAGTCCAGCGTCCGGGCGCCTTCCGCCTCGAGCGTTCGATGACGGTGCTGCAGGCCTTGTCCGTCGGCGGCGGTCTGACGCAGCGTGGCACCGAACGCGGCATTCGCATCAAGCGCCGCGACGAGGCTGGCAAGCTGGAAATCATCAACGCCAAGCATGACGACCTGCTGCAAGTTGACGATATGGTGTACGTGCAGGAAAGCCTGTTCTAAGCCGCTGTCCGTATCTTTCCGGCGCAAGCCGGATGTTTTTCATTCTGTGTTGAGGTTTCCCCATGAATTTGTCACAGCTCCTACTGATCCTGCGTGCGCACAAGAAGTTGATCTTGATCACGCTGCTGGTCACTGTCCTCGGCACGTTGTCGATCAGTTTGCTATTGCCTAAAACATACAAGGCGACAAGTTCGTTGCTCTTGAACTACAAAGGTGTCGATCCCCTGACGGGTCTGGCCATGCCGGGCCAGTTGTTGCCTGGTTTCATGGCGACGCAAATCGACATCATCAGCAGCAAGAACGTTGCCTTGCGCGTCGTTGACCACTTGAAACTGGCGGAAAGCCCGGCCGTGATCGCGCAATTCAATGAAGCGACGGAAGGCAAGGGCGGCACCGTGCGCGACTGGCTGGCCGATCTGCTGCTGAAAAAGGTGGAAATCGTGCCATCGCGCGAAAGCAGCGTGGTTGACATCAGCTTCAAGGGCAGCGACCCGCAGTTCGTCGCTGCCGTGGCAAATGCCTTTGCGGACGAGTACCAGAAGACCAGCATCCAGCTGAAGGTCGATCCGATGCGCCGCGTCTCGACGTATTTCAGCGAACAGACCAAGCTGCTGCGCGATAATCTGGAAGTGGCGCAAAGCAAGCTTTCCAAATACCAGCAGGACAATGGCATCGTCAGCGTCGACAACCGCCTCGATGTGGAGTCGAACCGCCTGAATGACTTGTCGGCGCAGCTCGTCATGGCCCAGGGCCAGTCGATGGAAGCGTCGTCGCGCCAGCGCATGGCGCAGGGCAGCAATGGCATGGCCTCGCCCGACGTGTCGTCCAATCCGCTGATCCAGAATCTGAAAATTGGCCTAGGCAATGCCGAAGGCAAGCTGGCGGAAATCGCCCAGCGCCTGGGCCGCAATCACCCGCAATACGAGAGCGCCAAGGCGGAAGTTGACAAGCTGCGCGCCGACCTGCGCGAACAGCTGGCCAATACCTCGAATAGCGTGGGCAATAATGCGCAGATCCTGCAGCAGCGCGAAGGCGCCGTGCGCGCCGCCCTGCAGGCGCAAAAGGCCAAGGTGCTGGAACTGAACCGTACCCGCGACGAGATGGGCGTGCTGATGAAGGATGTCGAGAGCGCCCAGCGCGCCTTCGACGTGACGTCGCAGCGCCTGTCGCAAACGCGCATCGAAGGCCAGGCCGAGCAGTCGGATATTTCCGTGCTCAATCCTGCCGTGCCGCCGATCGACCCGGCCGGTCCGCGCGTGCTGCTCAATACCTTGCTGTCGATTTTCCTCGGCACCTTGCTGGGCGTGGGCCTGGCGATCGTGATCGAGATGCTGTATCGCCGCGTGCGTTCGGAAGCCGACTTGCAAGAAACGCTGCAGATTCCCGTCTTCGGCGCCATCGACTGGAATGCCCGCAAGTCGCCGCGCAAAAAAGGTGTGTTGAACGGCATTCTGCCGCGCCGCCTGCGCTTACGTTAAACATGGATATGACGATGAACCAAGCCGCGCTCCCCATTTCGATGAACACCGTGCCACGTACTGGCGACTCCAGTATTGGCGGTCTGCTGCTCGAGTCGGGCAAGATCACGCCCGAGAACGCAGAACGCGTGCTGCGCATGCAGAAGGAACTCGGCATCCGCTTCGGCGAAGCGGCCCTGCGCCTGGGCCTGATCACGGAAGCCGACATCCAGCAGGTGCTGGCACGCCAGTTCGATTATCCCTACCTGCAAAAAGGCGAGGGCAAGTATTCGGAGCTGCTGGTGGCAGCTTACGAACCGTTCAGCCCGCAAGTGGAAACCCTGCGCGCGATCCGCAGCCAGGTCATGCTGCGCTGGTTTGCCCGCGGGCACAAGGCGCTGGTGGTGCTGGGCGGCGCGTCCGGCGACGGCGCCAGCCTGTTTGCGGCCAACCTGGCCGTCGTGTTTTCGCAGCTGGGCGAACGCACGCTGCTGGTCGACGCCAACTTGCGCAATCCGCGCCAGCATGAAATTTTCGCTGTCCAGACGCGCCAGGGCCTGTCCGACGTGCTCGCTGGCCGCGCCCAGCTCGACGCCATCACGAAGGTTGAATCGTTCGTTGACCTGTCCGTGCTGGGATCGGGCACCTTGCCGCCGAATCCGCAGGAGCTGCTCAGCCGTAGCTCGTTTGCCAGCCTGAACACGGAACTCGAGTCGCTGTTCGACATCGTCATCTATGACGTGGCCGCATATGCGCTCGGTTCCGACGCGATGGCCATTGCGGCGCGCGCCGGTGGCGTGCTGATCGTGGCACGCAAGAATCAATCCTTGTTGAGCGACATCAACGCCATGGCCGAGCAGATCGTGCAGAGCGGCGCCAAGGTGGTCGGTTCCGTGATGGTGGACTTTTAAATGAATACGCAAGCCAAGCGGTGGTCGGGCCTGAACTTGCAGCAATGCAAGGAATACTTGCCGGAATGGCTGCCGTTGGCCATCGGCTTGCTGGCCATGTACATTCCATCCTTTGCCGGCCTGTTCACCGGCATCTGGGCCACGGAAGAGCAGGCGCACGGTCCCATCATCCTGTTCCTGTCGCTGTGGCTGATCTGGCGCAACTGGCCGGGCATGCTGGAAAAGACCCGCGGCAGCGAACCCACCGCGCTGGGCTGGGTGGTGCTGGCCATCGCCCTGGTGCTGTACGTGCTGGGCCGTTCGCAACATATCATCGCCTTTGAAATCGGCTCCTTCATCTGGATGCTGGCGGCCGTGCTGTTGCTGAAGCGGGGCTTGCGTGCCCTGAAAGTGTTGTGGTTCCCCTTCTTCTTCATGCTGTTCATGGTGCCCTTGCCGGCCCAGCTCGTGATCATGCTGACGATGCCGATGAAGATGGCCGTGTCGTACGTGGTCGAGCACCTGCTGTTCTTTGCCGGCTATCCGATCGCCCGCACGGGCGTGATCCTGCAGATCGGCCAGTACCAGCTGATGGTGGCCGATGCGTGCGCCGGCTTGCAGACCCTGCTGTCGCTGGAGGCGCTGGGCCTGTTCTACCTGAACGTCGTGCGCCACACGTCGGCGCTGCGCAATATCGCCCTGGCCATCCTGATCATCCCGATCTCGTTCTCGGCCAACGTCGTGCGCGTCATCGTGCTGACCCTGATTACCTATTATTTCGGCGATGCGGCGGGGCAGGGCTTCCTGCACGGTTTCGCCGGCATGGTGCTGTTCATCACGGCGCTGATCCTGATCCTGTCCGCCGATACCTTGCTGCAATGGATAGTGAAAATGCGCGAGCGCAAAGCTTTACGGAGTCAAGCATGAAAGCGATCAACCGTTCCGTCCAGGTCAGCGTGCTGGCCGGCATCCTGATGGTGGCGTCGGCCGGGCTGGCCAAGCACTTGACGCCGAGCGTCAAGATTGCCGACAGCAAAAGCCAGTTCCAGCTCGCGGACATCATCCCCGTGGCGTTCGGCGGCTGGACCATCGACACGACCATCATTCCGTTGCAAGTCGATCCGGAAACCCAGGCGCGCCTGGACAAGATCTACAACCAGACCCTGTCGCGCACCTATGTCGATCCGCAAGGCAACCGCGTCATGCTGTCGATCGCCTATGGTGGCGACCAGAGCAGCAATATGGCCGTCCACCTGCCGGAAGTCTGCTATGGCGCACAGGGCTTCGAGGTGCAGAAGTCGGGCCGCAGCGAGCTGCGCACCGATTACGGCACCTTGCCGGTGAAACACTTGTATGCCACGAATGGCCCGCGCCAGGAACCGATCACCTACTGGATTACCGTCGGCGACAAGGCGCTCACGCCGGGCCTGGATCAGCGCATGCAGGAATTGCGCTACGGCTTGAGCGGGGCGATTCCCGATGCCATGCTGGTGCGCGTGTCGAGCATCGACAGCGACACGGGCGCCGCCTACGCGATACAGGAAGGTTTTGTGCGCGCCATGTTGTCGGGCATGAAGCCGCAGGACCGCGCGCGCATCATCGGCAACTTCCCTGGATAAGCGGAGCGCAATGGCGCTGCCGGCCCGCGTGGAGCCCTGATATTTTGTCGATAGGAATTGCCATTAACCCTACGTTGCAGCGCCAGTGCGCCTCATCCTGTCCTGCGTCGCGCCATGTCCGCCAGCGCTGACGTCAAGACGCGCGCGGTAAGCGCCGTCAAATGGGCAGCGCTCGGCACGGTGACGCGCTTCGTGCTGCAGATGGGCGTGCAGATCGTGCTGGCGCGCTTGCTGGGGCCGGAAATCTACGGCCTGTTCGCCATGGGCTTGCTGGTCATGACACTGAGTACCTTCCTGGCCGATTTCGGCTTTGCCTGGGGCCTCGTGCAAAACCAGGAACTGCATGACGACGACATCCGCTTCGCCTTCACGTGGCAATGCCTGTCCGGCGCGGCCGCCATGCTGGGCCTGTACCTGCTGGCGCCGTGGATCGCCGCCTACTTCAAGGAGCCGCGGCTGGTGCCCATCGTTTGCTGGCTGAGCCTGACATGCCTGCTGAGCGCGATGACGGCGCCCAGCAGCAACCTGCTGCGCCGCCAGCTGAATTTCCGCTGGCTCAATATCGCGCAGATTCTCAGCTATGTGCTGGGCTACCTGTGCGTGGGCATTCCGCTGGCCCTGCTCGGCGCGGGCGTCTGGACCCTCGTCAGCGCCTGGCTGGTGCAGGCGTTGAGCCTGCTGTTGCTGACGTATTGCCGCCACCCCCATTCCTTGCGTCCGCTGCTGTGGTATGCGGGCGCGCGCCGCTCGACGCATACGGGCGGCACCGTCTTCGTCACCAACCTGAGCAACTGGTTCTTGAACAACCTGGACCGGGTTTTCCTGGGCCGCATCCTGAATGCCCACGCCGTCGGCGTGTATGCGGTGGGCTACAACCTGGCCAACACGCCCAATTCGCTGTTCCTCAGCGCCTTGCAGCCGGCCTTCCTGGCGGCCGGCGCGCGCCTGCAGGACGACGTGGCGGGCTTGCGGCAGGCCTACCTGTCCGTCATCGCCGGCACCTGGATCGTCATCGGCCCCATCTTCGTGGTGCTGGCCTGCCTTGCCGGCGACCTGATCGCCACCCTGTATGGCGATGCCTGGCGCGAATCGAGCCGCGTGCTGACGGTGCTGGCACTGGGCATGCCCGCCTATGTCACGTGGGGCATGTCGACGCCCATACTGTGGAATACAGGCGGCAAGCACCTGGAAGCACTGCTGCAGATGCCGCTGATCGTGCTGGCGGGTATCGCACTCTGGCAGTTTTCCAGCCTGGGCGTGGTGGTGGTGGCCGCCATCGCGTCCGCCACCTTGCTGGCGCGCGCGCTGGTGATCGGCGTGACGGCGTGCCGGCGCTTGCAGCTGGGCATTATCGACCTGTGGCCCAGCGCCTGGCGCTCCGTCGTGCTGATGCTGCTGGCGGCGGCAGGCGCGCATGGCGGTTCGCTGCTGGGGCATGCGCTCGGCCACGGGCCCCTGCCTGCCTTGTTGCTCGGCTCGCTAGGCGGCGGCGGCCTGTGCCTGCTGGCCGGCTTGCTTCATCCACAATTGCTGGGACGGCGCATCGTCGACCTGCTTGGACGCTTCAGTCCGCCGGTGCCGGCACGGGTCGGTGTTTATCTTCGTAGTAAATGTTCAGTATGATGAGATTGATATGATTGAATTTATCGTCGGCTTGGTGGTGTTGATCGCCGCAATCGTGGTCGTGGCGGGCATGGCCTTGAGTGCCCACTGGGGACACAAGCGTGAATTGGGGTTGATGCAATATATTGCGTACCCGATTTTCCTGACCTATGCCCTGACCATCTTCCTGTCGGGCCGCGACCTGGCTTTTCCCGATGATGTCATGGCCCTGGTCATCAACAAGAGTGCCATCGTTTCCTGGTTGGGACGCCTGAGCTCGGTATTTCTGATCTTTTCGTGCGGCGAGCGCATCTTGCGCTACGTGCTGAACGCTGGAAGCGAGCACAAACGCATGCCCGGCATGCTGCTGTTCGCCTTCTGGGTTTTTTACGCGAGCAATACCTTGGCGCCCGCGCTGTTCGGTCTGTATCCGTATTTTTCCCATGAATTCCTGTATGCGCTGCTGGCTTGCCAGGCGGCCCTGATGGCCAATACCAAGGCCGACGTGGACGCCATGACGGTCGTGCTGCGCAATTCCCTGCTGGCGCTGCTCACTGCCAGCGCCGTCTGCATCGTCTGGAAGCACGGCCTGGTGATGAGCACGAACTACCACGGCCTGGTGCCCGGCCTGAAATTCCGTTATGCGGGGCTGACCAGCCATGCCAACAGCCTGGGGCCATTGTGCGTGCTGTTCATGCTGTGCCTGTGGTACCGGCCTTTCAAGAATGCCTGGCTGATGCGTTTTGGCTGGATACTGGGCGGCATCAGCCTGGTGCTGACGCAGTCGAAAACCAGCTGGATCGCGTTTGTCCTGTCGGTGGTGGTGCTGGCCTGGTATAGCCGCCGCGATGAAATCAACGCCCGCATCCAGGATTTCCGGCGCCCCCATCTGCCCGTGCTGCTGGTGCTGATGATAATGTTTGGCGGCGTCATGCTGTGCCTGATTTTCATGTTTGGCGGCGGTGGCGACAAGATTGCGCGTTTCTTTACCACCCGCGATGGCGCCGAGCTGATGACCTTCATGGGGCGCGACCAGATCTGGCAGATCGCCGTCGAAGAGTGGCGCAAGAATCCCGTGTTTGGCTATGGACTGAATATCTTCGATGAGGCTTTCCGCAACAGTATCGGCATGCCGTTCGCCACCCATGCGCATAGCCAGTTCTTCCAGAGCCTGTCGAGCGCAGGCAGCGTCGGGGCGTTCGGCCTGCTGTTCTACACGCTGGTGATCGCCTATTTCGTCGCCAATACCGTCCGCGCCAGCCAGGGATTGTCGCTGGCGCTGTTTATCCTGCTCATTTGCAAGTCGATCAGTGAAGTGCCCCTGTCGCTGGCCAGCATGAGTCCTGACTTGCCGATACATATGCTGCAACTGGCCGTGCTCGTCCGCTACTATGTGCCGGCGGCACAGCAGCGGCGCGAGAAAGCCTTGGCGCGGCGCAATATGATGGAAGGGAATTTGTCTTGATGTTGTGCTCTGTCATTATCCCGCTGTATAACAAGGAACAATATATCGTTTCGGCCATCGATTCGGTGATGTCGCAAAGCCACCAGGACTTTGAAATCGTCGTCGTCGATGACGGCTCGCGCGATGGCGGCGCCGCATTGGTGGAAGCCCTGGCCGATCCGCGCATACGCCTGATCCGGCAAGCCAATGGCGGCGTGTCGCGCGCGCGCAATGCGGGCATCGCGGCGGCGCGCGGGGAGCTGGTGTGCTTCCTCGATGCCGATGACTGGTATGCCATGGATTTCCTGGCAATAATTGTTTCTATGTACCAAAAGTATCCGGAAAGCAGTTTCTTTTCCACATCATTTCTATGCATGAACGATCCATCCGATGGACGGCTCGACCAGGCGGCCGATGCGCATTTTGCGCCGATCGCCAATTTTTATGCCTACCGGGCGGCCCACGGGGTGTTCTATTGCACCAACTCGATTGCCGTGCCGCGCCGCCATTTAATGTCGATGCCGCAATGTTTTCCCGAAGGCGACCAGTTTGGCGAGGACCAGGATTTATGGTTCCGCCTGGCCGAGCGCCTGCAGCTGGTCTTCACGCCCGCCAGGCTGGTGGCGTATCGCACGGATGTGGCTGGCAGCCTGTGTACCGTCCATGATTTACGCACCTTGCCGCAGGTATTTGCCCGGCTGGAGCAGCGTGCCATGCGCTTGCCCGCCGGTGATCCATCGCGTCCGGCCGCCCTGAGCATCGTTGCCGACGCGCGCATCAAGGTGGCGCGCTATGCCTTGCAGGATGGGCGCCGTGGCGACGCGCTGGCCGAGTTGCGCAGGGCGCTGCGCGGCGGCCTGTCGATGCGCTGGCTGGTGACTTTTGTCATGTGTACTGTTGGCAACGCTTCCTTGCTGAAACGGTGGGAATTGTGGCGAGAATTGAAGCGGAGCAACTAAAGTCATAGTAACCGAAAGTACTTTCGGTATAATGGTCTTAGTGCCCAGCCTGCCACGAGGTCTTGCCATCCGCGAGACCTGCCTGCTGCGGGCGCGCCGCTCCGTCTTGAGGGAAGGCGATTATGCAAACATGAAGCTGCCCCAGAAAAGATGTCATCCTATTCTCATGGAGGCTACAAGCATGAAAGCCGCTAAACGTACCTTGCTGTGCAGTGCCGCTTGGCTGCTGTTCCCTTATAGTCATTATGCGCATGCCGACTGGGCCCAGTCGGCGGACGCGCTGGTCGTGAAGGCGATGCCGACGAACCGCCAGCTGCAGGTGCAGAACCCGCCAACGTTTACGTGGGCGCCCTACGCGGCAAACACCACATCCTATACGCTCGAGATCCGCACCGGCACCACCGTGGTGCGCACCTACACGAGCAGCCGCAACTGGTATCTGCCCAGCGAGCCGCTTCCAGTGGGCAGCTATACCTGGCGCGTGCGCCCCACCAACAGCTCGGCATGGTCGGATGACCGCGCCTTCGAGATCGCTGGCAGCTCCAAGCAATTTCTTTTGCCGTCCAATGATGTCTTGCGTGCCAATATACTGAAGCGTCCGCGCCCGCGTGGCTTGCCTGCCAGCTTGCCGGCAGCGAGCGCCTGGACCGCTGCCATGAAGGCGGAGCGGGGGGCGGCATTGCAGGGGATGAGCAATGAGGTGGTCCTGCAAACGGCCAATGTCGCGGTGCCGGCCGATGCCAACTGGCCCCTGGTTGCCAGCAGCGTCATGACTGCCGCCTACGCGGCGCAGATGACGTCGGTTCGCAGCTCGATCCTCTTGAACAGCCGCCAGCTCGAGGCGTCCGCGCTGATGTTCCGCCTGACGGGCGAGCAGCGCTTCCTGACGGAGGCCTTGCGGCGCGGCGATGCCCTGGCAGCACTCAATCCGAATGGCCCGACCAGCTACGTCAACCAGGCGCAGGGCAGCCGCTCCATTTCCCTGGCGTTGAGCAAGGCGCTTGACGGCCTCGGTTCCAACCTGGACGCGACGCGGCGTGCCGCCTGGATGGCGACGGTCAAGACGCGTACCGCCGTGATCTACCAGGAACTGCTGACCAGCAATGGTGGGATCGAACAGAAGCCTTACGATGCGTTCACGGCCACCAATATCGGCTTCCTGGCGGCCATTTCCGCGCTGGTGCTGGGCGAAATCCCGGAAGCGACCACGTGGTTCGACTTCTCCGTACGTTATTTCTCGGGCTCCTTGATGGTGTGGAGCGGCCCGGAAGGCGGCTTCTCGGAAGGCACGGCCTACGCGGAGTTCAGCGCGGATAATGCCTTGCAGATTTGGCAGCCCTTGCTGCAGGCCAGCGGCATCGACTTGTTTGCCAAGCCGTGGTCCGCAGGGTTGGCACGTTTCTTCATGGAATTTGTTCCGCCTGGCGCCAAGACGCATATGTTTGGCGATGCCCAGGAGATCGAGCCGGTGTACCGTTTGCTGAAGGCCTATGTGTCGCGCTTCGCCACGCCGGAAGCGGCCTGGTACGTCAAGAACCTCACGGTGAACGAGGATATGCTGACCTTGCTGCAAGCGCCATATCCGCTGCCGGTATCGACCGTGACGGAAACGCCGCGTCCGCCAGCCAATGGCGCCCTGTTCCCCAGCATCGGCTGGAGCGCGATGCACAGCAATCTTGCTGATTTGAAACGCACTTCCGTGTACTTCAAATCCACGCCCTATGGTTCGTTCTCGCACAGCCACGGCAACCAGAATGCCTTCGTCCTGACGAGCGCCAACGTTCCCCTGCTGATCCAGACGGGCTGGTATGACTGGTTCGGTTCGCCCATGCACACGACGTGGTATCGCCAGTCGAAGGCGGCCAATGCGATCACCTTCGATGGCGGCGTCGGCCAGATGGTGGACGGCTACCGCGAAACCCTGGTGCGCAACGGCGCCATCACGGCTTTTTCCACGACACCGTCGGTGGACTACGTGGAAGGCAATGCGACCCCCGCCTATGGCGGCGCGCTGAGCCTGGCGGTACGGCAATTGTGGTACTTGCGCGACAGCGACGCCATCGTCGTGCGCGACAAACTGGCTGCGCCTGCCCAGCGCAGCTTCGAATGGAATCTGCATGCGGCGGCACCCATCTTGGTCGATGGCAGCGGCAATATCTCCATCGTCAACCAGGGCCGCTCGGTATGCATCAAGCCGATAGCCGATCCGGGCGTGCGCTATGAGAAACGCACGGGGCCGCCACCGAAGGCGGGCAGCTACGAAGAGCACGGCGCGCTGGTGCGCACGACCAAGGCCAGCAGTGCCGAATTCCTCGTCTTGCTCGACGTCGGGTGCAAGAACCTGCCCGTGAGCATCACCGCAACGGCGACTGGCAGGCAATTGACGGTCGGCACGCAGAAAATCACCATCGCCAACTAAACCGGACCGGCGCGTCCAGCAAGCCGCTTGCCGTCAAGGCAGGCGGCTTTTTTTACGCCCTGCCCATGGCGGCGCCAGCAGGAAAATCGGTCAATCATGGTATTATTGCAATAAATGCATTGATGTTATGAAGAGGTTCACTTGATGAGTACACCGGTAGCTGCAGCCCAGGACAGTGCTTCGACGCTGCGTCTCTTGCAATTGGTTCCCGAAGCCTTGCCCACGTTCCGCGTCGACGTCACGACCCTGTTTGGCGATTACCTGCCGCGCCATGGCATCGAATGCGACCTGGTCGGCAAGCCCGTGCTGGGCGCCTTGCCGGACCGCGGCGACGGGGTCCGATTCGCGCGCGTCAGGACGAGTAGCGCGCAGGGCGGACGCCTGCGGCGGGAAGGGGCTTTTTTGTTCACCTGCCTGCGGGCCTTGCTCAAGGCGAACCGCGCGAACTGCGACGTCATCCAGGTGCGCGACATGGTGTCGATCGGCTTGCTGGCACTCGTCATTGCCCGCATCAAGGGCATCCCCTTTGTCTTTTGGGTTTCCTTCCTCATGTGCGAGGCGCGCATTGCCCGTGCGCGGGCACAATTGGCGGCGCATGGCGGCTTGCGCAACCGCTTGATATTGTTCAAAGGTTTGTTGGAAGAGCGCCTGCTGTACCGCGTCGTGTTACCGGGGGCGCAACATGTCTTCGTGCAAAGCGCGGCCATGCTGGAGATGATGCTGGAGAAAGGCGTGCCGAAGTCGCGCCTGAGCGCCGTCCCCATGGGCGTCGATACGCAGGCGCTCGCGGCTGCCCCGGTGCAGGCGCAGCGCCCTGACGGTTGGCAGCATGGGCCGTTGATCGCCTATCTGGGAACGCTCGATCCCAGTCGCCAGATTGAACGCATGGTCGAGGCGCTGGCCAGCGTGCGCGCCAGTCATCCTGATGCGCGCCTGTTGCTGATCGGCAGCGCCGGCTCGCCGGCGGAGACGGCGGCGCTGCAGGCGCGGGTGGACGCTTCCGGCCTGGGCGCCGCCGTGCGCATTACCGGCTGGCTGCCATCGCGGCAAGCCTGGGCCTTGCTGGCCAGCGCCGATGCCGCCGTCTCCTATTTTCCCCGTGGCATGATCCATGACACCTGTTCGCCTACCAAGGTGCTGGAATACCTGGCGCTGGGCATGCCCGTGGTGGCCAATGACAATCCGGACCAGGTGCGCGTCCTCAAGGAAAGTGGCGCCGGTTGGCTGGTCGACAGCTCGACACCGGCGATGGCGCAGGGATTGCTCGACATCCTGGCCGATCCGGCGGCGGCGCGTGCCCGCGCGGCCAGCGGCCCGGCGTATATCGAAGCGGCGCGCAGTTATCGCGTGATCGCGGCGGCCGTTGCCGCACAGTACCGCCGCCTGCTGCGGCGCTAGGCGTTGCTTCAGGCGGCGGGGCGCCGGATCACGAAGCGGTGCTTGCCGTTCGCTTGCGCCAGGAAGGGCGCGTTGTGGATGAAGTCCAGCTGCTCAAATGCCAGCGAGGCGCCGATGCGGCGGCGATACTCGTCATCGAGCGCCTGCCTGCCATCTGCCGTGCCATGCAGGTTGATTTCCAGGCGCTGCTCGTCGAACACCACTTGAAACGCGTGGATATGCGGATCTTCACGGAAGAGGTGGGTGAAAAATTCCGAGTGGACGGCCGCGCCGTGCGGGTCGACCACCATGTCATTCTGCCGTCCGCCGACTTCATCGATCAGCGGCAGGCTGCGGCCGCACGCGCACAGCCTGCCCGACATGCGCACCAGGTCGCCCGTATCGCAGCGCGGCAGGAACATCGCGCGATTCGCCATGTCCGTCGATACCAGTCGTCCGTCGGGCAAGATTTCCGCGTGGCTACGCGACGAGATCAGGTGAAAACCGTCGCGGTGCTCGCACTCGAAGGCGGAAACGCCAGCCTCGTTGCAGCCATACTGGCTGTAGCAGGGCACGCCGAAGGCGGCTTCGATGTCGGCCCGCATGGCCGGCGTCAGCACTTCGGCCGTGCACACGATGCCGCGCAGCGCGTGGCGCGGGTGCTTGCCCGATGCCAGCCTGTGCCGGGCCAGCCGGTGGACGGCCGAGGCATAGCCGTACAGCAGCCGGAAGCCGCCCTGGCTCAGGGTGGCGTCATATTCATCCATGCGCGCCGGCGACATGTCGAACGCGGACAGGACGCTGACATTCAGCAAACGATAATAGATGCGCTGCTTGTAGCCGGTGCCAAACAGGGACGAGCCGGCAAGGAAGGCGACCTTGTCGCCCAGCTGGTAGCCGGCCGCCTCCCAGGCAAGGAAAATGCCGGCCCACAGATAGGACTGGGCTTCATTGCCCGTGTAATACACGAGCGGCTCGCCCGTGGAGCCGCCCGTTTTCTTGCGCACGACCTTGCCCTTGTAGTGGGGATTGATCAGCTGTTCGCGATGGGTATTGATAAAGCGCTTGTCCAGCACGGGCAGCGCTTCAAAATGGCTGACGTCGCGGAACAGGGGCAGGGCGTGCCGCATTGCATCAAAGTAGTCGTCGAGCTGGCGGCGTTCCCTGGCCTGCATGGCGGCATGGTCATCGTATTGCCAGTGGCGCAGCGTCTTGAGCAAGCCGATCGAATCGGTGCCGCGTGCCAGGTCGATCAATTTGTAGCGCAACGCTAAAGTCATTCTTGTACTCTCTATTCTTGCGCCGCGCGGGAACGCTGTCCCCACGTGCGGCTGGCTTGCGTGTCTTGGGTCGGGTGTCGCTTGTCTGCATGCCGGATGCGTGATTCTTCCGCGCATGACATGACAATTATTCATAATACAATATTTTTTTGACTGCTGTATGCATTCTGACGTATCGAGGCCAAGATGTCGCGTTCCGCGATTCGATTGAAAAAGTTAATTTTAAAGAAGTATTTTCGTTGTACAATAGTCACTCTTTATGAGCACAACAATAACAATTTTGCTGTGTTGCAAAATGTATCGCGTGCGCGCCGCAGGAATATGTAAGAATGGAAAAAATGCAATGGTTTTGCGCGCGACGATGCGCGGGAACGGTGAGGCCAGGTTTTTATCTGCGTCCTGTGGCACGACATGCAGGCTGCGGCAGACTGCTTGCCCGGGCTTGACATGATGCTTGATAGAAAATTGGGGGCTGGATGAAGGCTGGATGCAAGGTACTGATGGTGGGCACCCATCCTGGCGGCAAGGGCGGCATCGCCACCGTTGTCGCTGTGCTGCAACAACAGGGTTTTTTTGAAGACAACGCGGTGCGCTATATCGCCACGCATGCGCAGGGAAGCGCCGTGCGCAAGCTGGGTACGGCCATCGGCGCGGTGAGCAGGGTGGCCTGGCTGTGCCTGACGCAGCGCCCGGCCATCGTGCATGTGCATTCCGCCTCGCGCGCCAGTTTTTACCGGAAATCATTGATCTTGCTCACGGCGCGGCTGCTGGGCCGCAAGACGATCTTTCATTTGCATGGCGCCGAATTTCGCCAGTTTGCCAACGTCGAATCGGGGCCGCTGGCCCGCTGGTGGATACGCCGTACCCTGGCCAGCAGTTCCGTGGTGGTGACCCTGTCGGAAAGCTGGAGTGGTTTCCTGCGTGAACTGGCGCCGACGGCCCGCCTGCGGGTGGTGGCCAATTCGGTCTCCATGCCGGCGCTGCGGGAGCCGGGGCGGGAAGAGGCGGGACGCATCCTGTTTCTGGGACGTGCTGAAAAGCGCAAGGGCATCTTTGAATTGCTCGATGCCATCGCGCTGCTGAAGCAAGAGTATCCTGAAGTCATGCTGGTGATCGGCGGCGACGGCGACCTCGAGGAGATCGCGCGCACGGTGGAACGCTTGCAGATCGGCGCGCATGTCAGCATTCTCGGCTGGATCGGCACGCAGGAACGCGACGAGCAATTGGCCCGCGCGGCGGTCTTTACCCTGCCATCGCACGACGAGGGCTTGCCCATGTCGATGCTGGAAGCGATGGCCACTGGCAAGGCGATAGTCGTGACGCCGGTCGGCGGCATTCCCGAAGCCGTCGAGGATCAGGTCAATGGCTTGCTGGTGCCGCCTGGCGACGTCGAGGCGCTTGCCGGGGCATTTCGCAGTTTATTGACGGATATCACGCTGCGCCGCCGCATCGGCGAGCGGGCGCGCGCCACCGTCGCCGAGCGTTTTAGCACTGAAGTGGTGATGGCGCAGCTGGCCGGCCTCTACCGGGAGCTGGAAGGATGAGTCAGCTGGATCGGCTTGCCGGTAAAGCGTAAGACCGCTGCCGGAACGGCCAGGTGTATGCCTGGCACATATTTGAATTTTCTTCGAAGGTTTTGTTATGACAACAATTGCAGTGATTGGCCTGGGCTACGTAGGCCTGCCCCTGGTCGTGGAGTTTGGCAAGCTGGGGCGTACCATCGGCTTTGATATTTCCGTCGAGAAGGTTCAGTCCTGCCAGCGCGGCACGGATCCTTCGCGCGAACTGAGCGACCAGCAAATGGCGGCGGCCGTGCAGGCCGAGTATTCGTCCGAGCCGCAGATACTGGCCGAGGCCGATATCATCATCGTCGCCGTGCCGACCCCCGTCGACCAGGCCCACAACCCGGATTTCTCGCCCCTGATCGGCGCCAGCCGCACGGTGGGCCAGTACCTGAAAAAAGGCGCCACCGTCGTGTATGAGTCGACCGTGTATCCGGGCGCGACCGAAGAGGTGTGCATCCCCGTGCTGGAAGAGGTTTCCGGCCTGAAGTGGATGCAGGATTTCTTTGTCGGCTATTCCCCCGAGCGTATCAATCCGGGCGACCGCAAGCATATGTTGACGAATGTCATCAAGGTTGTCTCTGGCGACACGCCGCAGACGCTCGAGCGCGTTGCCGCCATGTATGAAACCATCGTCGAGCCGGGCGTGCACCGCTGCTCCAGCATCAAGGCGGCGGAAGCGTGCAAGGTGATCGAAAACACCCAGCGCGACCTGAATATCGCGCTGATGAACGAGCTGGCGATCATTTTCGACAAGATCGGCATCGATACGTCGGAAGTGCTGAAGGCGGCCGGCACCAAGTGGAATTTCCTGAAGTTTTCCCCGGGCCTGGTGGGCGGGCACTGCATCGGCGTCGACCCGTACTACCTGACGCACAAGGCGGAAATGCTCGGCTATCACCCGCAGGTGATCCTGGCAGGGCGCCGCATCAACGATGGCATGGGCAAGTACATCGCCGAGCAAACCATCAAGAACATGATCGCGTCGGGCAGCTACATCAAGGGCGCCCGCGTGAATGTGCTGGGGCTGACGTTCAAGGAAAACTGCGCCGACCTGCGCAACTCGAAGGTGGGCGACGTCATCCGTGAACTGAAGACCTACGGCGTGGAAGTGTTCGTGCACGATCCATACGCGGAACAGGAAGAGGCGATGCACGAGTATGGTGTGCGCCTGTTCAGCTGGGAAGAGTTGCCGCGCGCCGACGCCATCGTGGCGGCCGTGTCGCACCAGCAGCTGCTCGACCTGCCCGTGGAAGAGCTGCAGCGCAAGCTGATCAAGAGCGGCTGCTTCATCGACGTCAAGGCGTGTTTCGACCAGCAGGCGCTGGAAGAGGCCGGCATCAAGGTCTGGCGCCTGTAAGGGCCGGCGCCGCGCATCGGCGCGGCATTTTTTTTATTGTTGCAAGGGTAATTCATGCGTATCTGGTTTGAACTGACCAACTCGCCGCACATCAATATGTTTGGGGCCATGATCCGCGAACTGGAACGCGAGCACGAGGTCGTGATCACGTGCCGGCCGCTGGCCAATACGGTCGAGCTGCTCGACTTGCATGGCTTCAAGTACACGGTGGTGGGCAAGCACTATGGCGGCCAGCTGTCGGCCAAGCTGTTTGGTTTCCCCGTGCGCGTCTACCAGCTGTGCCGCTTTCTGAGTGGCAAGAAGATCGACGTGGCGATCTCGCAGAGCTCCTTCCATTCGCCGGTGGTGGCGCGCCTGATGGGCATCCGTTCCATCTACATGAACGACAACGAACATGCGGTAGGCAATATTCCCGCGTTTCTATTCGCCAACAGCATCATGGTGCCGGAGTTTCTCGGCATGGATAAACTGAAGAAGCAATGGGCCAATCCGCGCAAGGTCCTGCACTATCCGGGCGTCAAGGAAGGCATTTACCTGTGGGAGCTCGACCAGCGCCTCGGCGCCAAAGCGGTGCAGCAGCGAACGGGGCGCGCGCGGCCCGTGGTGTATATCCGTCCGGAACCCTGGACGGCCCAGTATTACAAGGGCAGCCGCAATTTTCTCGATGAATTGCTGTTGGGCATGAAAGACCGGGTCGACATCGTGCTGTTGCCACGCGGAAAAGCGCAGGGCGAGCATTACCAGGACCCCAAGTTTGCCGGCGTGCGCGTGGTCACCACCGCGCTCGACATCGCCGATATCGCGCCCGACTGCGACCTGTTCATCGGCGCCGGCGGCACCATGACGCGCGAGATGGCGGTGCTGGGCATCCCCACCATTTCCGTCTACCAGGATGCCTTGCTCGACGTCGACCGCCACCTGCTGGAAGTGGGCGCCTTCGAGCACTGGCCCGACCTGACGGCTGCGCAGGCGCTGGCCTACCTGGACAGCGCCACGCAGAAACCACCGAATCGCAGCCTGCTGGAAAAGGGCCGCGCCGCGTATGACCTGGTCAAGCGGCAACTCGTCAACGGCTAAATTTGATCAACAACATCCGGGACGAAGGCGGCACAGGCCGTCATCGTTCCGGCAGCGCTAAAGGACAGGACAATATGATACGCCTCGCAGTAGTAGGCTTGGGCAAGATGGGCTTGTCCCATCACTCCATGATCAATGCACATCCCGGTGTCACGCTGGCGGCCGTCTGCGACGCCACCGGCTACATGCTCGACATCCTGGGCAAATATACGGGCGTCAAGACCTATACGGACTTCGACCTCATGCTCAATGAACTGGAACTCGATGCCGTCATCATCGCCACGCCATCCAGCATGCACGGCAAGATGGTGCTGGCCGCGCTGAACAAGAATATCCACGTATTTTGCGAAAAGCCGTTCTGCCTCGACACCGAGGAAGGCGAGCAGGCGACGCGCCTGGCGGCGGAAAAAGGCCTGGTCAACCAGGTCGGCTACCACTACCGCTTCGTCGGCGCCTTCCAGGAAGTCAAGCGCCTGCTGGACCTGGGCGTGATCGGCGAAGTGACGCATATGCTGGCCGAGGCCTACGGCCCGGTGGTGCTGAAGCCGAAGGGTTCCACCTGGCGTACCCAGCGCTCGGAAGGCGGCGGCTGCCTGTATGACTACGCGGCCCATCCGCTGAACCTGCTGAACTGGTATTTTGGCGCGCCGCGCGGCGTGGGCGGTTCCGTGCTGAACAAGATTTTCTCGGCCGACACGGACGATGAAGTGTTTTCCACCCTGTATTACCCCGATGGCAAGAGCGCCCAGCTGTCCGTCAACTGGAGCGATGAGTCCTACCGCAAGATGTCGACGAAGATCAGCGTGTGGGGCAAGAACGGCCGCATCGCCGCCGACCGCCAGGAAGTCCAGGTCTACCTGCGCGACGCCAGCGGCGCGCCGGAAGGCTACGGCGAGGGCTGGACCGTGCGCAACACCACGGAATTGACGGAACCGGTCGACTTTTACCTGCGCGGCGAGGAATACTCGGCCCAGCTCGATTATTTCGTCCGTTGCATCGTCGACAAGCGCGCGGACGACAATGTCAACTCGTTCGCTTCCGCACTGGCCACCGACCGCGTCATTTCGATGCTGATCGCCGATGCGGAAAAAGGTCCTGGCGTGCTGTCCGGCGATGCCTTGCCGGAACTGCCGAAAAAGAAAAAAGGTTTCTTTTTCGGCCGCTGACATGCCGCGCAGCAGGATTTCGATACGAAATATGAATGGAGCAGGAAATGGATCAACTCGATCGTTTGTTATTTGGTGATAATCAGTTCTTCGGCGTGAATCATATGTCGGAGGAAAAAGCGCGGGCCCAGGCCATGCGCTTCCAGGATATCAAGGCCGTTATCAAGGTGCTCGATAATGCCTACGATGAAGGGGTGAAATCCTTCATGTGCACGACCCATGACCGTATCGCACAGGTGTGCGATCACATGCGCGCCGACCCGGTGCGCTACAAGGACTTCAAATTCATGCCTTGCATGCCGTATGCCCACAAGTATGCGAATGCCGTCACGGAAGACGGCATCATGGGCGCGCTCAAGCGTTTTACGCCCGATGAAGGCTTCCTGAATGCCGCCTTGCGCGGCGGCAAGGCCTTGGCGACCAAGGATATCGAAGGCATCATCACCCTGCTGGTGGATGCGGAAATGAAGATGTTCGCCGGCCTGAATACGCCCGTGATCTTCCTGCAGAACGTGGTGGTCGACCTGTTGCTGGGCCTGGGTTTCAAGGACGCCTTCTCGATCTTCGCCAACCACGTGCGCAAGCGCTACAACGCCGAGCCCGGCTTCATCACGATGAATCTGCCGATGCTGCTCGACGTGCTCGAAGAGCAGGGCATCGACAACCCCATCGTCTGTTCGAACATCAACAAGGTGGGCTTCCGCATGTCCGGCGGCTTCGACGCCTACCAGAGCGCCTTGCGCGACCGCAAGTTCCGCGCGATCGCCATGTCCGTCTTCGCCTCGGGCGCCATCGCTCCCGAAGAAGCGATCGAATGGGTGTGCCAGCAGCCGAACATCGAGTCCATCGTCTTTGGCGCCTCCAGCCGCGGCAATATCCGCAACACGCGCGAACTGGTGGACCGCTACTGGCCGGCGGTGCAGGAGCAGGCATCATGAAGACGATCTACCTGGTGGCCGGCGCGCGGCCCAATTTCATGAAGATCGCGCCCATCGTGCGCGCGCTGCAAGGCCATGCGCGCCTGGCGTTCAAGATCATCCATACGGGCCAGCACTACGACCGCGAGATGAACGACGTGTTTTTTGAGGAACTGGGCATCCCCGAGCCGGACGTCTTCATGGCGGCAGGCGGCGGCTCGCATGCGGAACAGACGGGCAAGATCATGCTGGCCTTCGAGCAGCTGTGCCAGGCCGAGCGCCCGGCCGCCGTGCTGGTGGTGGGCGACGTCAATTCCACGCTGGCCTGCTCGATCGCGGCGAAAAAGCTCGGCATTCCCGTGGCGCACGTGGAGGCCGGCCTGCGCAGCGGCGACATGGGCATGCCGGAAGAGATCAACCGTCTCGTGACGGACAGTATCTCGGACTGGTTCTTCGTCACGGAGCCGAGCGCCGTCGAGCATTTGCGGCGCGAAGGCAAGCCGGAGTCCGCCGTGCACTACGTGGGCCACGTGATGGTCGACAACGTCCTGTACCAGGCTGAAAAACTGGGCCGCGAGGCGCCGCAGCAATTTGAAACGTCGGCCTTCAAGACGGCGCACAGCGGCGCGGGCGCGCGCTATGGCGTGGTGACCCTGCACCGTCCGAGCAATGTCGACAGCGCCGAAGACATGCGCAAGGTGGCGGGCGCCCTGGTCGAGATCGCCGCCGACCTGCCCCTGATCTTTCCCGTGCATCCACGCACGCGCGCCAACCTCGACAAGTTTGGCATCGACCTGGGACCGAACATCACGCTGGTGGGGCCGCAAGGCTACATGGCCTTCCTCGACCTGTGGAAGGATGCGGCGCTGGTGCTGACCGACAGCGGCGGCCTGCAGGAAGAAACCACGGCGCTGGGCGTGCCCTGCATCACCATCCGCGACAACACGGAGCGTCCCGTCACCGTCGACGAGGGCAGCAATGTCCTGGCCGGCACGGATCCGCTGCGCATCGTGGCCGAGGCGCGCAAGGTGCTGCGCGGCGAAGGCAAGCAGGGCCGCCGTCCGCATCTGTGGGATGGCCAGGCCGCGCAGCGCATCGTGGCGCAACTGGACCAGGAACTGGCATAGGCAGCAAGGGATAGGCTGAAAGAGGACTGGACTGGCGCACAGGGCGGACACGGATAGCGCCGCCCATGCGCTCGCAAGACGGCCGATGGCTGGCGGCACGCCAGCCGGACGCCGCATCCACCCCAAACAACGATGGAAAGCGATCGACGATGAAAGCAATGATACTGGCTGCAGGCAAGGGCACCCGCGTGCGCCCCCTGACCTATGATTTACCGAAACCGATGATACCCATCCTGGGCAAGCCGGTGATGGCTTACCTGGTCGAACATCTGTCCCGCTACGGCATTACCGAAATCATGGTCAATGTCAGCTACCTGCATGAAAAAATCGAGGAATATTTCGGCGAGGGGCACCAGTTCGGCGTGCAGATCGGCTATTCCTTCGAAGGCTATACGAATGACGCGGGCGAAGTCGTGCCCGAGCCGCTGGGTTCTGCCGGCGGCATGAAGAAGATCCAGGAATTCGGCAACTTTTTCGATGAAACCACCATCGTGCTGTGCGGCGATGCCTTGATCGACCTCGACATCAAGTCGGCCCTGTTCGAACACCGCCGCAAGGGCGCGCTGGCATCCGTCATCACGCTCGAAGTGCCGTGGGACAAGGTGTCGAGCTATGGCGTGGTGGTCAGCGACGCCGACGGCCGCATCCGCGCCTTCCAGGAAAAGCCGGCGCAAGCCGATGCGCTGTCCAATTGCGTCAGCACGGGCATCTATATTTTCGAACCGGAAGTGCTGGCACTGATCCCCAGCGACCGGCCGTTCGACATCGGCTCGGAACTGTTCCCCCTGCTGGTCGAGAAGGGCTTGCCTTTCTATGCGCAAAAACGCGACTACAACTGGATCGATATCGGCAGCGTCAAGGATTACTGGGAAGTGCTGCAAAGCGTGCTGATGGGCGAAGTGGCCCAGCTGGACGTGCCCGGCATCCAGATCGACGACGGCCTGTGGGTTGGCTTGAATACCAGCATCGACTGGGGCGGCGGCACGCGCATCGAAGGCCCCGTCTACATCGGTTCGGGCAGCCGCATTGAGGCGGGCGCGACGATCATCGGGCCGACCTGGATCGGCCACGGCAGCCACGTGTGCGCGGGCGCCGAAGTGGTGCGCAGCGTGCTGTTCGAGTACACGCGCGTGCTGCCGGGCGTGGTGCTCGATGAAATGATCGTCTTCAAGGATTACAGCGTCGACCGGGCCGGCGAGATGCGGCACGCGTCGCAGTATGACCCCGACGCCTGGGCCAATGCGCGCGACCGGCGCAACCGCCGGCGCGCCGACATGTCCGTGGAATTACGCGCAGTCAAATAACCAGGAGCCCCGACATGAACATCTATCCAGTGATCTTGTCGGGAGGCTCCGGTAGCCGTTTATGGCCGCTGTCGCGCCAGGCGCTGCCCAAGCAATTGTTGCCGCTGGTATCGAGCCAGACCCTGCTGCAGGAAACCGTGCTGCGCGTGCGCGACCTGGGCGCCGTCGGGCTGACGGTCATGCCGCCGCTGCTGGTGTGCGGCAACGAGCACCGTTTCATGGTGGCAGAACAGCTGCGCCAGATCGGCGTGGCGCCGCTGGCCATCCTGCTGGAACCGCTGGGGCGCAACACGGCGCCGGCCATGGCGGCCGCCGCACAGTATCTGCTGGCGCGCGATGCCGATACCCTGATGCTGGTCTTGCCGGCCGATCACCTGATCGGCGACGTGGCCGCGTTTCACCGGGCGATCGCGCAGGCCGCGCCGCTGGCGGCCGCGGGCGCCCTGGCCACCTTCGGCATCGTGCCGACCGCCGCCGAAACGGGGTACGGCTATATCCTGGCCGGCACCGCGGTGCCCGGCTCGGCGCAAGGGCGGCAGGTCGAGCGCTTCGTGGAAAAGCCGGACTTGCCCACGGCCCGCGCCTTGCT
Organism: Janthinobacterium sp. SUN118; assembly: GCF_030397695.1. NCBI lineage: Bacteria > Pseudomonadati > Pseudomonadota > Betaproteobacteria > Burkholderiales > Oxalobacteraceae > Janthinobacterium > Janthinobacterium sp. SUN118. The sequence continues at coordinate 525,273 of NZ_JAPUBV010000003.1, forward strand.
CGCCGATGAGCGCTACCTGTGGAACAGCGGCATGTTCCTGATGCGCGCCGCCGCCTGCCTCGGCGAGTTGCAGGCGCTGGAGCCGGCCATGCTGGCCGATTGCGAGCTGGCCGTCGCGCACGGCTGCCGCGACCTCGACTTTTTCCGCCTGGAGCCGGCCGCCTTTGCCCGCTGCCGCAGCGTCTCGATCGACCATGCCGTGATGGAGCACACGCAGCGCGCGGTGGTCGTGCCGGCCGCCATCGGCTGGAGCGATATCGGTTCCTGGTCGGCCCTGTGGCAAGCCTTGCCCGGCGATGAGCATGGCAATGTCGTGCGCGGCGATGCCTATCTCGATGGCGCGCACAATTGCCTGGTACGGGCCGGCAGCCGCATGCTGGCCGTGCTCGGGGTGGACGATCTGGTGGTCGTCGAGACCGATGACGCCGTGCTGGTCGCGCACCGCGACCAGGTGCAGCGCGTGCGGCAGGTGGTCGAGCACCTCGAGCGGCATGCGCGCACCGAGCATGTCCAGCATCGCCTCGTGTACCGCCCCTGGGGCAGCTACGAAGGCATCGACATGGGCGAGCGCTTCCAGGTCAAGCGCATCGTCGTCAATCCCGGCGGGCAGCTGTCGCTGCAGATGCACCATCACCGCGCCGAACACTGGGTGGTCGTGCGCGGCACGGCCCGCGTCACCTGCGGCGAGACTGTCAAATTACTGACGGAAAACGAATCCACTTACATTCCCATCGGCATGACGCATCGCCTGGAAAACCCGGGCAAGCTGCCGCTGCACCTGATCGAGGTGCAGACGGGCAGCTATCTGGGGGAAGACGATATCGTGCGCTACGCCGACGCCTACCAGCGCGCCTGAGGTTCAGGGCACGCGGTGCATCACGTCCGGCGTGCAGCCGCTCTTGACGACCTTGCCCGGGTTGCCTACGACGATGGAATACGGCGGGATGTCTTCCGTGACAACGGCGCCACCGCCGATGCGGCTGCCGCGCCCGATGGTGATGCCGCCCGTGATGATGGCGTGCGGGCCGACCCACACCTCGTCTTCCAGGGTCGGATAGCCGGTCACGCGCTGGCCATCCTTGGCAATGCGGTCGCGGCGGCCCAGCGTGACGCCATGGAACAGCGTGACATTGCGGCCGAGGACGGCGCCCGGACTCATGACCATGCCCCAGCCGTGGGTGAGGGCAAAGCCGGCGCCGATCTGCGCCTTCCACGGAAAATCCACGCCCGCCCCGTTGGCCGCACAGCGATGCACGAGCTTGCAGAAGGGCAGCAACATGGGCCACAGGCCGCCCGCCTGCGATACCGCCTGGCAGAGGCGGGCGGTGGCGACGACACGGAAGGTTCTACTGCGCAAGATTTCCTTGAAGGTCAAGCGCCAGCTGCTGCGGCCAAATACACGATACGTATCCGCCTTTAATGCTGTCCATGTTGTCATGCATTCACCATGCTTCCCATCCTGTTGTCGTTGGCACCGATTATATCTTTACTATGTTTGCACATGCCACGTATCCGAATTTGATGCCATAAAGAAATTATTCATTAAAAAAAGAATAATGAAATAAATTGCTTTATGATATCATTCTCACTGGTTAAATTAATTCAATACTCGTGGGCAACTTATTGCCTGCAATTACGTTTGGTGGAGTCGCATGAAGAAACATATTTGCTCAGTCGTGGCCACCGTGGCATTTGCCGGTGCCGCCCTGTTTTCCCAGGCCGCCGTGGCCGCCGTCGTCGACATCAGCTCCGTGCCGACGGCCGTGACGCTGGCGAATGGCGGATCGCTGACCTTTGGCGACAAGTTCAAATCCGGCAATAAAGACAACTTTTTCAACGATCATTTCACGTTCAACGTGGCGCAGCTCAGCAATGTGAACCTGGTGGTGACGTCGACCAGCACGAGCGCGGCGAATGGCTTGAACCTGACGGGCCTGGGCCTGTACGACAGCGCCAACCACAGCCTGCTGCAGGGTGCGCAGGTATTGACGGGCAAGGATGACAAGTGGACCTTGTCCTTTGCCAACCTGGCAGCCGGTTCCTATTACGTCAAGGTCAGCGGCAACCTCGTTTCGGCTGCGGGTGCCACCTTCAGCGGCAATGGCAGCCTGGTGTCGGCCGTGCCGGAACCGGCAAGCTACGGCATGCTGCTGGGCGGCCTGGGCCTGCTGGGCTTCCTGGCGCGCCGCCGCCAGAAGTCTGCCTGAGCACCGCGGCATCGCTCCCTTTCCGCATTTTTATCCTGCGGCCAGCCTGTGCCGGCCGCTGTTTTCTTGGTGAAAAGTATGAACAAAATTCTCAAATCCCTGTTCCTGGCGATCATGCTGGCCGGCAGCAGCCTGGGCGCGCAAGCGGCCCCCGTCGACATCAGCCACGCGCCCGTCGACCTGACGCAGGACTTGCTCGATTATTCGGGCAGCAACCTGTTCGGTTCGTTTACGCTGGCGCCGGGCCAGCTGGCAGGCGCCGAGCACAATTTCTTCAGCGACAAGTTCCTGTTCACCTTGACTGGTAGCAATGATTTCAGCGGCCTGGCCACTTCCCTGAAGCCGAGCCTGAACTCGGGCCTGACCTTGACGGGCTTCAGCCTGAAAAACGCCGGCGGCATCGTCTTGCAAGGCGCGCTGGACCTGGTGAACTTCACGGCGGCGGACCAGGCCTGGGTCCTGTCGTCCAACGCGGCGCCCCTGGGCGCTGGCGATTACTTCCTGGAAGTCAATGGCTACGTGGCTTCGGCCGCCGGCGGCAGCTATAGCGGCAACGTGTCGGTCAATCCCGTGCCGGAACCGGAAACCTATGCCATGCTGCTGGCAGGCCTGGGTCTCGTGGGCTTCATGGCGCGCCGCCGCAAGCAGCAGGCGTGATGGCCGTGGCGTGAACGGAAAAGCGGAGGCCTCGGCCTCCGTTTTTTTTGGCTCCGTTTCCGGGGCCATGTTCGCGGCTATAATTGCTGGCACTATTGGCGGCCGGCAAACGGCCGTTTTGATCAATCGCACGTGTCTTTTGCCCCGGTACCCCATTGCGTATTTCACTCTGTCTGTCGCTGGCATTGCTGGCCAGTAGCGCCCATGGCGCCGAACCTGCCGCCGCGCCCGGCTTGCAGCCGTCACAATTGGCCATCGTCATCAATGATGCTGAGCCGAACAGTATCGAGGTGGGCGAATATTACCGCCAGGCGCACGCCATTCCTGCCGCCAATGTCGTGCATGTGCATATCCCGAACCGGCCGCGCAAGCTGAGCATGGACCAGTTCGCGCAACTGAAGGAACGCATCGACGGCCAGCTGAAGCCGGGCATCCAGGCCGTGCTGATGGTGTGGAGCGCGCCGTATGCGGTCGAGTGCAATTCGATCACGTCGGCCTTTACCTTGGGATATGACGGCGGACAGTGCGCGAAGAGCTGCGGCGCCGGCAAGGCCAGCACCTACTTCAACAGCAATACGGGCCAGCCGTTCAGCCAGCTGGGCCTGCGTCTGTCGATGTTGCTGCCCATCGATTTTGTCGAAGAGGCCAAGGCGGTCGTCGACCGCGGCACCGCCAGCGGTTTTGCCGTGCCGGCCGCCAGCGCCTATTACCTGAACACGAGTGAAGGCGCGCGCAACAGCCGCGCGGCATTTTTCCCGCCTGCCGGGATGGTGCGCCAGCGCAAGCTGACGATCAAGAACATGAAGGCCGATGTGCTGGAAGGCGCACAGGACATCATGGTGTACCAGACGGGCATGGCGAAGGTGGACAAGCTCGACACCTTGCGTTTCCTGCCGGGCGCCCTGGCCGACCATCTGACCTCGTTTGGCGGCGATTTGCAGGGCACGGCGCAGATGAGCAGCCAGCGTTGGCTGGAGGCGGGCGCGACCGCCAGTTATGGCACCGTCAGCGAGCCCTGCAATTATTGGCAGAAATTCCCCAATCCCACGGTGCTGCTGCGCCGCTACCTGAGCGGCATGACGGCGCTCGAAGCGTACTGGGGCAGCGTCGCCTGGCCCGCCCAGGGCTTGTTCATCGGCGATCCCCTGGCGGCGCCCTACGCCAGCTTCCGTCGCTGACGGCAAGCGGGCATGACGGCAGGCGAAAAAAATGGCTCGTATGAGCCATTTTTTTTATGCCTTGCCGTTGCGGCGGCGGCCAATCCAGCTCAGCAGTCCCAAGCCTGCCAGCAGCATCACATAGGTTTCCGGTTCCGGCACGGGAGGAATCGGCGGTATCACGACGCCATTGCCGCCCGTGTCGATGGCGCCGCCGCCACTGCGGTCGAAGCCGCCGCCGGCGCCGCCGCCGCCGATGCCGCCGCCACCGGCCGGTGGCGCGATGCCGCCGCCCGACGAGACCAGCAATGGCTCATACACGTCGCCGGTGGGCAGGCCGCGGCCAGCGTGATAGCCGCGGCCCTCGATAGCCGGTTCTTCCTGTGCATACACGAAGTCGCGGCTGCCGAAATGGTGTTCGCCGGTGCTGCTCAGCAGGCTGGCGCTGCCGGCGTAGCCTGCATCGACAGGCTGGCCCAGCGCGTTGGCCAGGCGATGGTTATTGCCGGAAAAGGCCGGCGTGCGCAATACCTGGTCGGACTCGCCGACGCCAAATTCGGGTGTCGAGCCGACACCGTCATTGCCGCGCGCGCCAAAGTTGACGAAACCATTCGCCAGGCTGCAGGCGCTGCTTGAACTGTCGGGGTTGAATTCGGCACCCTTGCCGCCGCCATCCGCATTGCCCGCTTCGCAGCGCTTGCTGTCCGCATTGGCCTGGGGCGCCGTGCTTTGCGCCTGGGCCATCCCTGCCGACATGAACAGGGCTGCCGCCATGGCGGCGCAGAGAACGGAATATTGCTTGCTTGGTTTGAACATGGTGTATCTCTTCAGAATGCACCCGAGCGTCGCGCTGGTGCGCTGTCCGTTCGTGATGCGATTAATGTTGCTACCGGTAATGCGACCTTTGTGTGCATGGCCGGATGTGCATTCCAAGAGGCAAGCGAGGCTGGGGCTTGCTCTCATTGTCGCGGTATCGTTGTTGCGAAGCTGGTTGTTGTTATCAGGAACCAAACTTATTTGCCTTAAATATATCACATTTTTCCTGACGGCGTCTTTTTGACTTGCCACACGGCGCCGTATGTTGTTCAAAAAATACGTTTCACCAGGCATCAGAAGAGGCTGATGGGCAAGGTTTTTACGCCGTTCGGATTAATCAAATGTCATCAAGTCGTCATCGTGGACGTTTAATATGCAAATAACAAGTCTGAAATACTTTTGTTAATTGTCGTGCGCCGGCCGACCCGCTTGGACCGGCGCCATTTATTTACCGACCGGGATTCTCATGCACACCTCGTTCTCCCCCTCGCGCGCGCCCCTGCGCCTGACCGTCATGGCCGCCTTGCTGGCCGGCCTGTCCGTGCCGGCCCTGGCCGCTTCCGATATCGTCATCAGCCAGGTATATGGCGGCGGCGGCAATAGCGGGGCCTTGTATACCAACGACTTCATCGAAATTTTCAACCGCGGCGCCAGTCCCGTGAATGTGAACAACTGGAGCGTGCAGTACGCGTCCGCCGCGGGCACCACCTGGGCCGTGACGGCTTTGCCGGCTATCGACTTGCAACCTGGCCAGTATTTGCTGGTCCAGCAAGCCAAGGGGGCGGGGGGAACGGCAGCGCTGCCGACGCCGGACGCCACCGGCAGCCTGGCGATGTCGGGCACGGCGGGCAAGGTGCTGCTCAGCAATAGCAAGACGGCGCAATCGGGCGCCAGCCCGACGGGTGCGGCCGTCATCGACCTGGTCGGCTTCGGCACGGCCAACGGTTACGAAGGCAATGTGGCGCCCGCGCCATCGAATACGCTGTCGATTTCGCGCGCCAATGGCGGTTGCGCCGACACAGACGACAATGGCGCCGACTTTAGCAGCGGCAGCGTGACGCCGCGCAATACGGCATCCGAACGCCACGTCTGCGGCGGCCCCGTGGTGCACCAGATCATCACCAGCTGCCCGGCCAGCCTGGCGCTGGCCGCAGGCAATGGCGGCAACGCCGTGCTGCGCGCCGCCGATGTCGATGGCGTCGTCAATGCCGCCATCCTGACTTCGCCCGCCGTGGCCGGCATCAGCCTGGCCGGTTTCAGCGCCGCCGGCGTGGCCGGCGAGAGCGCCAGCGTCAGCCTGCTGGTGGCTGCGGGCGTACCGGTGGGCAACTATCCCGTCGTTGTGCAGTTCGGCAACGACCAGCAGCAGACGGCCGCGTGCCGGATCGACGTGGCGGTGCAGGGACTGGCGGCCGTCAGCCACACGATTCCGCAAATCCAGGGCAGCGGCGCCACCAGCCCGTACGCCAATTCCGTGCAGACGACGGAGGGTGTCGTCACCCTGAAAGTGGGCACCGGCTTCTTCCTCCAGGATGCGGCCGGCGATGGCGATCCATCGACTTCGGACGGCATCTTTGTCTACACCGGTGCGAACGCCACCACCGTGCAGCCGGGCGAGCTGGTGCGCGTGACGGGTACGGTCTTCGAATACACGCCGTCGGGCGCAAAGAATTCCTACACGGAATTCAAGGACGTGACGGCCATCCTCACGCAAAGCGCGGGCCACAGCGTCGTGCCGGCGAACGTAACTTTGCCGAACGACAACTTGGGCGCCGTGGAAGGCATGCTGGTGCGCTTCACGCAGCCGTTGACCGTGTCGCAAAACGCCTACCTGGGCGCGCGCGGCGAGCTGACCCTGTCGGCGGGACGGCGCGAAGTGCCGACCAACCGCCATCCGGCCGGTTCCGCCGAGGCGCAAGCCTTGATCGCGGCCAATGCGAACAACCTGATCGTGCTCGATGATGGCATCTTTGTCGCACCGCCGACGATACCGTATATCGGCCAGGATGGCACCGTGCGCAGCGGCGACACGGTATCCGACCTGACGGGCGTGGTCGACTTTGGCGCCATCGGCGGTGGCGGCGCGGCCTATAAACTGCAGCCGACGCAAACGCCGCAGTTCTCGCGCGACAATCCGCGCGCCGGCGCGCCGGAATTGGCCGCAGGTAACGTGAAAGTGGCGAGCGCCAACGTGCTGAACTTCTTCACGACCTTTACGAATGGCAACAACGTGTTTGGTCAGACGGGGCAGGGCTGCACCGTCGGTTCGTCGACCACGAAGAGCAATTGCCGCGGCGCCGACAACCTGGCCGAGTTCGTGCGCCAGCGCGACAAGATCGTGGCCGAGCTGAAAGCCATCGACGCGGACGTGGTGGGCTTGATGGAAATCCAGAACAATGGCGAGACGGCCGTCACCTACCTGGTCGAGCAGCTGAACGCGGCCATCGGCGGCCTCACGTACGCGGTGGTGCCGAAGCCGGCCGCCACGGGCACGGACGCCATCCGCGTGGCGATGATCTACAAGCCTGCCAAGCTGGGCCTGGTGGGCGGCGCCCTGTCGGACGCGAATGCCATCAACAACCGTCCGCCGATGGCGCAAACCTTCCGCGCCGGCAATGGCGAGAAATTCTCGCTGATCGTCAACCACCTGAAATCGAAGGGCAGCTGCCCGTCCGGCGGCGGTCTTGATGCGGATCAAAACGACAGCCAGAGCTGCTGGAACGCCACGCGCGTGCAGCAAGCGCAGCGCCTGGTGGGCAGCTTCGTGCCGCAGGTGGCCGCTGCGGCCGGCGACGCCGACGTGCTGGTCATCGGCGACCTCAACTCGTATGGCGCGGAAGATCCGATCCAGGTCATCACGGGCGCCGGCTTCGTCAATGAGCTCGAGCGCTTCGTGCGGCCGTCCGGCATGCCGTACTCGTACGTGTTCGGCGGCCAGAGCGGCTACCTCGACCATGCCCTGGCCAGCGCTTCGCTGAGCCCGCAAGTAGCCGGCGTGGCCGAATGGCATGTGAATGCGGACGAGCCGGAAGTGATCGACTACAACATCGACTCGGCCAAGCCGCAAGACTTGTACAACGCCTTGCCGTACCGCGCCTCGGACCACGATCCCGTCGTCATCAGCCTGGACCTGCAGCCTGCCTACCGCGACATCACGGCTGGCGTGGCGCAGGCCAGCTCGGGCTTGACCTTCAACCGCGTGACGCAAAAGTACACGGGCACCTTCTCCTTCACCAACACGGGCACGGCCGCCATCAACGGGCCATTCCAGGTCGTGTTCGGCGGCTTGCCGGCCGGCGTGACCCTGGCCAACGCCACGGGCAGCCATGCGGGCGCGGCGTATGTCAGCGTCAACGCGGCCAGCCTGGCGCCTGGCGCGACGGCCTCGTTTGCCGTCAGCTTCACTAACCCGTCGAAAGTGACGATCAATTACTCGGCCAGCATCTTTGCCGGCAACTTCTAAGGACCTCATCATGTTTGCATCGACACTCAACCTTACCCTGCGCCGCGCCGTGCTGGCGGCCTTGCTTGCCGGCAGCTCCAGCGTGGCGCTGGCCGATCCGCTCGGCTACCACGTGGAAATCGACACGAGCCAGTTCTCGGGCGCCGGTTTCCTCGACTTCGCCTTCATCGCCGGCAACAGCCCCGCACCGGGCGCGACCGCGACCCTGAGCCAGTTCACGGGCGCCTTTGGCGCGCTGGAAACGCAGGAGGGCAGCGTCAGCGGCAGCGCGCCGGGGACCTTGACCTTCGGCAATAGCGGCGCCTACAACGACTGGTTCCAGAACGTGACGCTGGGCGGCAAGTTCGCCTTCAATATCGTCTTTGGCGGCGACTTCCTGAACACGGCAGGCAATGCGGGCACGACCTTCGGCGTGGGCTTGCTCGACGCCACGGCCACGTCTTACCTGGGCAACGTGAATGGCAACCTGCTGCAGTTCGAACTGACGCCGCTGAACGGTGGCTTGCCAGCGAGCATAGCCGGCAGCACGTATGCGAGCATCGCGTCGATCTCGGCCGTGCCGGAAGCGTCGGAATGGATGATGCTGACGGGCGGCCTGGCGCTGATCGGTTTCGCCTTGCGCCGGCGCCGGGCGGTGACGCCAGCCTAAGCACCGTCTTTCCAGCTTGAACACAGCGCGCCCTCGGCCCGCTGTGTTTTTTTTCGCCATTTATTTGTAAAAACTATAAATCAGGAAACTAAATTGTATTAGTCAGCGTTTTACGCTTGATGCATAGTAAAAACTTGTCGAGCAGTCTAGTTTTTCATGGACGGCCGCCAACTTTTTCCGGAGGATGCATCGATGCCTGGCCATATCCTGGTGCTGGACCCCGCGCCAGCCATGCAAGCGTTGCTGGCGCATAACCTGACGGGCGCCGGCTACCGCGTCAGCTGCGCCCCGGACGCGCGCGGTGCGCTGGCGCTGCTGGCGGCCGCTGCGCCGGACTTGCTGCTGCTGGAATGGGAATTGCCGGACGCTTCCGGCATCGCGCTGCTGCGCCAGGTGCGCCAGGATGGGCTGCTGTGCGACTTGCCCATCATCATGGTCAGTGCGCGCGACAGCGAGCACGACAAGGTGCTGGCGCTCGAGAGCGGCGCCGACGATTACCTGTGCAAGCCCTTCGGTCCCCGTGAAATGCTGGCCCGCGTGCATGCGCTGCTGCGCCGGCGCGCGCCCTCGGCCATGCGCGGCACGGCGGCCACCGCCTTGCGCCTCGATCCGCACACCTTGCGCGTGACGGCAGGCAGCGTGGCCGTCAACCTGGGGCGCGTGGAATTCAAGCTGCTGCATTTCCTCATGGGCCATCCGGGCCGCGTGCATAGCCGCGCGCAACTGCTGGACCAGGTATGGGGCCATGCCGCCTACCTCGACGAGCGCACGGTGGATGCCCATGTGGGGCGCTTGCGGCAAGCGTTGCAGCCCGGCGGCTGCGGCCACCATATCGAAACCGTGCGCGGCAGCGGTTACCGCTACCTGGCAGCCGATGCGGCTGTCTGCGCATGATATTGCTGACGGGACGCGAACAGGAGTATCTGCTGCATGCCATCGTGGGCGCGCATGGCATCGCCGCGCCCAGCGATTTTTTCCTGTGGAGCCAGGGGCCGCTGCAAGCCTTGCTGCCGCACGCCATCCTCGTCTGCGCGCAGCTGGGCGCCGATGGGAGCGTGCTGCGCAGCGAGGCGTGGCATAGCTGCGTGCTCGATGCCGCGCAGTTGCGCGACATCAACGATATACGCGATGGCCAGGTGGCGCGCCTGGCGCAGGCCTGGCGCGCGGGCGGCCAGAAGGCGGCCGTCATCGGGCAGGTCTTGGTGCATGGCAATGCGGCGGCGGGGGGCGGCAGTTTTTTCGCCCTGTTCGCGCTGTCGTCGGCCGATGCAATGCGGCAAACCTACATGCTGGAATTGCTGCTGCCCTGCCTGCATATGCACTGGCTGGCGCTGCAGGACAGCGGGCGCACGTCCATGGCAGGCCCGGCCGCGTCGCGCGCGGCCAGCGCGCGCGAGCTGGAAGTGCTGCATTGGGTGCGCGAGGGAAAAAGCAACGATGAAGTGGGACAAATCCTCGGCATCAGCGGCGCCACCGTGAAAAGCCATTTGCAGCGCATCTATAAATTACTGGGCGTGAGCAACCGCATGCAAGCCGTGTCGCGCGGCATCGCGCTGCGCCTGCTCAGCCACTAGCGCTGCTCCCGCGGCGTGGCCTGCTGCCTTCCATTGTCATTGCCGCCGTCGCTGTGCGTGTATTCGATGGTGCTCAGCGACACCTGCGCCACGTCCGGGCTGGCTCTCAGGCGCGCCACCTCGTCCGGTGTCAGCATGGCCGCGAAGCCGTTCAGGGTCACCGTATAGCGGTATTGCACGGGGGCCTTGGCCACCAGCGCCAGCACGGCGCGCTGGCGCTCTTCCAGGTAAGCCGTGTAGCGGCGCGCCGCCTCGCTGCCCGTGTCCAGGCGCCGGCCCTGGACGAGGGTGGGGGCCAGGCCGGCCACGCCGCCCGTGTACGAGGCCAGCGGCGCATCCGTCAATTGCACGATGTAGGCGTGCCGCGCCTGCTGCGCCGGCTTGTGCTGGTCCGCCTGCGCGGCGCCGGCCATGCTGCTTACGCCGGCGATCGCGGCAAGTATCCAGTGTTTCGAGGGCATGGCATGCTTTCCAGGCGCAGGGGAGGCACCTGTGCTGCCGATTCTACGCCTGTATCTGCGCCGCTACCGGCCGCACATAAAAAAACGCGCCCCGCAGGGCGCGCCGTGTTGCCGTTGGAACGAGGTGCTTACAGCTTGGCGTCCGCTTTCACGTTGCGCAGGCTCGGCACTGCCAGCGGCAGCGGGCTGTTGGTTTCCACCGACAGCACGGTGGTGGAAGCCGCCGCGTTGTTGCCATCAAGGAAGACTACGCCGCCCAGGTAGCGCTTGCCCGTTTCCAGCGCCGACCAGCTGACGCCGGCCGTGGCGCTGCCGCCCACATACACTTTGCCTGGCAGGGTGGCTTTCAGGTTGCCGCCCTTGTCGGCCGTCGTGACGACGGCCGACGACAGGCCGAAGCCGGTCGACGCGCCATTCGCCAGCTCGTAGCCGACCACGCACAGCTTGTAGTTGCCCGCCGCCGGGGTGGTCACGGTGATCGCCTCGTTCGAGCCGGCCGTGGCCGAGGTGGCGACGGTCGCGCCGGCGCTGTTGAGCAGCAGCAGGTCGAGGTCATTGCCGGCGCCTTCCGTGGTGTCGCGGTCGAAGGTTTCGAAGCGCGCCACCACCGTGCTGGCGGGAATGCTGACATTGACCACGCGCACGCCGCTGGCGCCCGCCTTGCAGGCGGTGGCCATCTGCGCCAGCGTTTCCACGCTGCCCGGCACGGCCTGGCTGATGGTTTGCGCGCTGCGCGTCACTTCCTTCAGGCCGCCCGTCGCTGCGCCGACCTTGCCGGCAAAGCCGGTGGACAGGGTCAGCGAACGCAAGCCGCTGACCTTGTCGGACTGCAGCAATGCCGGCGACTGCACCGCGCGGCCCGAGCGGGCCGTGACGGGGCTGCGCACCGTGTGCACGCCGTCGCTCCAGACGAGCGCGCCGTATTGCCATGCGTTGTCCGGCGCCGTGGTGCGCGTCAGGGTCACGTTGAAGGATTTGGTTTCGCCCGGTGCCAGCACCAGGGTGGCAGGCGCCACCGCCACGCTGTAGCCGCTGATCGAGGCGCTGGCCGTGTAGGTGGCGCTGCTGCTGCCCACGTTGGTGACGCGGCGCGTCACCGTTTGCGTGCCCAGTACGTTGGCGATGGTGATCGACGGCACGTTCAGGTTGTAGCCGGCGATCGTGCCGCCCGCGCATTCGGCCGTCATGCCGACGCCGCACATGTATTTCTTGTAGTCGGCCAGGCTGGCGTCGTACACGAGGCCCGGATCCGTGGCCTTGTTCGGCGTCACGTGGCCGGCGCCCTGGCCCCATGGCAGGATGCCGCGCGCGTCGCCGGTCTGGATGTCGGGCAGGGTGGTGCTGCCGGTGGTCATCAGGGCCGACTTGATGGCGGCCGGGCTCCAGTCAGGATGCTGCTGGCGCAGCAGGGCGGCCAGGCCGGCGACGTGCGGGCTGGCCATCGACGTGCCTTGCAGGAAGATGTAGGCTTGCGCCGGCACCAGGCTGCCATCCTGCACGGCGTCGCGCTGCGCGCGCGACAGGGCAGGCGAGCCGCCGGCCAGGATGTCCACGCCAGGCGCCGTGACGTCGGGCTTGAGCAGGTTGGCGTCGTACAGGTTCGGGCCGCGCGACGAGAAGTCGGCCACCACGGGCGCGGCGGGGCCGTTGCCATTGGTGACGAAGCGCGAGATGGCCGCCTTGGCCACGCCCGTTTGCGCCTGGGCATTGATCAGCGCGCCATCGGCGGCGCTCACGTGCACGGCCGGCAGCACGTGCGGGTCGGATACCAGGCCCACGCCCGTGTCGACCAGCACCATGCCGGCGCCGCCCGCTTCCAGCACGGCGACGCCCTTGTCGGTGCGCGCCGTGGTGCCGCGCAGGCAGCTGACGACCTTGCCGGCGACCTTGGCCGGGTCCAGCAGGGCGACGCCGCCATTGTCGCCGGCGCGGTAGCACAGGGCCAGCTTTTGTGCATCGGCGCCGGGCAGGCCCGCGTCTTGCGCGCGGATCAGGGTGGTCGCCGGCAGCGGGTTGTAGTTGAGCGAGGCGCCCGTGTAGCTGGCGCCGTTGCTCAGGGTGACGTTGGCCTGGTTGGCGCGGTTGTGCGTCGAGGCGGCCACCGTCGTGATCCATGGGCTGACGTGGGCTACCGTGTTGGCCGGGCCCGCGTTGCCGGCCGATGCGGCAACGAAGACGCCCGCATTCGAGGCATGCAGGAAGGCTTGCTCGACGGGATCGTTGACGCTGCCGCCGCCGCTGATCGAGTAGTTGATCACGTGTACGCCATCCTGCACGGCTTTTTCGATCGCCGCCACGCTGTCGCCGCCGTAGCAGCCATTTTTCGCGCCCGTGGGCTGGGTGGCCAGGTTGTAGGACCAGCACACCTTGTAGACGGACAGGCGGGCGCGCGGCGCGACGCCGGAAATCGCGCCCAGCGGCGAACCGTTCGCCGTGACGGGCACGCCCGCATTGCCGCCCGCGGTGGACGAGGTGTGCGTGCCGTGGCCGCCTTCGCCGCTGGGGTCGCCCACGGAATCGCGCGGCGACGTGAATTCGCTCCAGTGCTGGATCTTGTCCGTTTCAGTCAGGCGCACGGCGTTGAAGTATTGCGCGCCGAGCAGCTTGTTGTTGCAATGGGCTTGCGTAAAGCCTTCGCCCGCCTGGCAGCTGCCCTTCCAGGCGGCTGGCGCGGCGCCGTAGGCCAGGGTGGCGTTCGGGTCGAAGGTCGGGGTGCCGTTGGCGTCGACCTTGTCCGCATACGACAGGTTTTCCGGCCACACGCCGCCATCGACGATGCCGATGATGATGTCTTCGCCCGCATGCTGCTTGCCGCCCAGTTGGCTCCACAGGCCGCCCGGCTGGTCCAGGCCCAGGAAGGTCGGCGTGTAGTTCGTCTGCAGGGTGCGCGGCTCGTCGGGGGCGATGCTGGCCACTTCGCCGCTGGCCTGCAGCTGGCGCACTTCGGCGTCGGTCAGCAGGGCGGAGAAACCGTTGAGGACGATCTTGTACTGGTATTGCACGGGCGCGGCGGCGACGAGGGCCTGTACCCGCGCCTGTTTCTGCTCGAGGTAGTCGCCGTACAGCTGCACTTCCGCGCTGGCCAGGTCGAGGCGGCCGCCGGCGGCAGGCTGGGTCGCGCCCAGGCCTTCCACCGAGCCGGCGTAGGAAGCGATCGGTTTATCGGTCAGTTGCACGATGTAGGGGCGGCGCAGGTCGTCGGCGTGGGCCTGGAAGCTCAGGCTGGCAAACAGGCTCAGCACGGCGAGCGAAATGGGACGCAAAGCGGGACGGAATGTCATGAGGATTTCCTGTAACGGTAACGGTAGCGTAAGGGGACGAATCAGGCTTGCTGGCGGCGGCGCGCCGCGAAACCGACGCTTGCCAGGCCCAGCAGCAGCATCGCGTAGGTCGATGGCTCCGGTACCGAGGCGACGATATTGTCGAGCGCAAACTGGCCCTTGTTGGTGCTGAAGGCGCTGCAACTGCCGGCCGTGTTGCAAGTGAAGCCGAAGAAGGCCAGCGAGGCGAATTGCTGGCTGCCGAAGTTGGCGCTGGTGTTGTAGTGCTGGAACTGGAAGTTGCCGCCGACGGGGCCGCCCAGCTGATACGTTTCATAGATGGAAGAACCGTTGGCATAGAAGCCTTGCACGCGCAGCAGGCCGGCCACCGCCGGATAGCTGACGCCCTGGGCGTAGCCGATGAAGCTGGCGTCGAAGCCTTGCAGGCTGACGCTGCCGCCCGGGTTCAGCGGATCGAGGTAGACGATGCCGTCGTTGAGCGAGGCATAGTAATTGCTCGTATTGTTGGTCGGGCACGCCATGCCGCAGGCGGCCGGGTCCGTGCCATCGAACACCGCGCCGACCAGGTCGCCATAACTGGCGCCGGCGACATTCGAAGCGCCCGTCAGCAGGAATTTGCCGACTTCCAGCGCGTCGCCATGGCCGACGAACTGGCTATCGAGATTGTCGAAGTTGATCACGTCCGCGATGGCGGCGGGGGCGCAGGCGACGGACAGGGCCAGGATGGCGGCACCAGTCAACTGCTTGGCCGAGAAGGGACTTGCTGCGGAAGCTGCCTTCGAATGCACAATACGAGTCATGAATTTTCCCTTGGTGATTATGTAGGATGCAATATGTTTTGCGTCTTGGGTGTTCTTTGCTGCGCGGACGGATAAGACCAATGCGCAGAAAATTGATTTTTACTATAGCAAAAGAGGCAATTTGATTGTTCGATATTCTTTCAAATTTAATTTGAAAGTTACAAATAATGAATGAATAAAATTCATCACTTACTATGAATTGCTAACCAAGAGTAGATAGTTTCCGCATTGAAAATAGTTGAGTAATTAACCAGCTTGTCATGTGCGCGCGGCACGGCGGCCGTTTCGCGCAGGCTTGATGGTTTCCCGCGCAATTTGTTGTTCACAGTACAAAGAAAAGATTGTATTAACCATAAGCGGCATGGTAGGCTGATGCGCATCGGGCAAGCGCGTGTCGTCCGTGCGTGGCCATCCGCCGCGCGCAGCGACGCAAGATAGTGAAGGTTGGTATTAAGGAGTTACCGGATGCATGCAGCACACAGGCAGAATTTGGCGGCAGCGCGCGGCGCGCGCGGTTTTACATTGCTCGAATTGTTGGTCGTCATCGTGATCATCGGCTTGCTGGCGGCGTACGTCGGCCCCAAGTATTTCGCCCAGCTGGGCAAATCCGAAGTGACGGTGGCCAAGGCGCAGATCGAGGCATTTGAAAAATCGCTCGATACCTACCGCCTGGATGTGGGCCGCTACCCGACCACGGAAGAGGGCCTGGCCGCGCTGCTGGTGGCGCCGCCGGCCGCCGGCACCCGCTGGAACGGTCCTTACCTGAAGAAAAGCGTGCCGCTCGATCCGTGGGGACACGCCTATCAATACCGCGCCCCTGGCAGCAAGGGCGAATATGACATCGTCTCCATGGGCAAGGATGGCCAGCCGGGCGGCAGCGGCGAGAATGCCGATATCAGCTCGCAATAACGCCAGCACCACTTTTCCCTCACGGATACGTCATCATGCAGTTTGAAGTACGCGCGCTCTCGACGGACCAGGCGGTAGCTACCCTGTCGACGTGCGTGATCGACGGTCGCGACGAAGCCGATGTACGCCGCCAGGCCGAAGCGCGCGGCCTGTTCGTCAGCGCCATCCGGCCGTTGCGCGCCACGCCGTTCAGCGCGGCCGGGCGCCAGCGCGCGCGCGCGCTGCCGTTGCTGCTGTTCAGCCAGGAATTGCTGGCCCTGCTCAACGCGGGCCTCGGCATCGTCGAGGCGCTGGAAGCCTTGCTGGAAAAGGAAGCGGCCGCCGCCACGCGCAGCGTGCTCACGCGCCTGCTGGAAGGCTTGCGCGAGGGCAAGCGCTTTTCCGCCGTGCTGGCTGAACAGGCCGAACTGTTCCCCCCCTTGTATATCGGCATCGTCAAGGCGGCCGAAGGCACGAGCGATCTGCCGCGCGCGCTGTCGCGCTATATCGATTACCAGCAGCGCATCGACGCCGTGCGCGCCAAGATCGTCAGTGCCGCCATTTATCCCGCCATCCTGCTGGCCGTGGGCGGCGGCGTCAGTGCCTTTTTGATCAGCTATGTGGTACCGCGTTTCGCCGAGGTCTACCAGGGCGCCGGGCGCAACCTGCCGTGGATGTCGCAAGTGATGCTCAGCTGGGGCCAGTTCGTCACCGAACATGGCTTGCTGCTGTTGCTGGGGCTGGCGCTTGCCGGCAGCGTTGTCTTTACGGCCGTGCGGCGCGTGCTGCGCAATGGCGGCGTGGCGCGCCTGCTGGCAAAGCTGCCCGGCATCGGCGAGCGCGTGCGCATCTATGAACTGTCGCGCCTGTACCTGACCCTGGGCATGCTGTCCGAGGGCGGCATCACCATCGTGCAAGCCATTGCCACCGTGCAGGCGATGGTGTCGCCGCGCATGCAGGCGTCGCTGCAGCTGGCGCGCGGCGCCATCGAAGCGGGCCAGCCGCTGTCGTCCGCCTTCGAACAGCACCAGCTGACGACACCGATCTCGCTGCGCATGCTGCGCGTGGGCGAGCGCACGGGCGACATGGGGCCCATGCTGACCCAGTCCGCGGCTTTTTATGACGGCGAAATCAGCCGCTGGATCGACCGTTTCACGCGCACCTTCGAACCGCTGCTGATGGCCGCCATCGGCCTGATCGTCGGTGCCATCGTGATCCTGCTGTACATGCCCATCTTTGACCTTGCCGGCGATATTTCATGATGCAGACCGCTTCCGTGCCCGTCGTGGCGATCGACCCTGCGCTGATGCAGCGCGCGCGCGGCCTGTGCGAGCAATCGAAGCGCAGCCTGGTCGAGGAATTGCAGCAATTGAGCGGCATCGACGCGCGCCAGGTGGTGCAGGAACTGGCACGTCCGTTTGGCCTGGCCGTGCTGGAGACGGCCGACATGCTGGCCTTCGCGCCCGCGTTCGACCTGCTGCCGCTGTCGCAGGCGCTGGCGCGCCACAGCGTGCTGCTGCGCGCCGGCGACGGCCAGCTGGTGGGCGTGATCGCCGACCCGTTCGACCTCGACCTGCAGACCTGGCTCGCTGCCCGCGCCGGACAGGGCGCGCACGCGCCGCTGGCCATGCGCCTGGCGCTGCAGGCCGACATCGGCGCCTACCTGTCGAAACAGGAAGAATCGGCGCGCGCCGTCGATAACCTGCTGCCTGGCGCCGCCGGCGACGCCCGGCGCGACGGCAAGACGGCGGCCGTGCTGTCGTTTGCCAGCGTCTCGGAAGCGGCCAGTCCCGCCGTCAAGCTGGTCAACTCGACTTTATATGACGCGCTGAAGGCGGGCGCCTCGGACATCCACCTGGAAAGCACGGCCGGCGGCCTGGCCGTCAAGTACCGCGTCGACGGCGTGCTCGATCATGCCACCTCCGTCAACGGCATCGAGGTGGCGGAGCACATCATCTCGCGCCTGAAGGTGCTGGCCGAACTCGATATCGCCGAGCGCCGCGTGCCGCAGGACGGCAGTTTCCGCGTCGAGGCGGGTGGACGCGAGATCGACCTGCGCGTCTCCATCATGCCCAGCATCCATGGCGAGGATGCCGTCATCCGTATCCTCGACAAGCGCGCCATGATCGAAGCGTATGGCGCCCTGACGCTGGAAGCGCTGGGATTTGATGCGCCGTCGCTGGTGGCCCTGCGCACGCTGGCGCAGGAAGCCTATGGCATGCTGCTGGTGACGGGTCCCACGGGTTCGGGCAAGACGACGACCCTGTACGCGGCGCTGACGGAAATCCACAACGGGCGCGAAAAGATCATCACCATCGAAGACCCCGTCGAATACCAGCTGCCAGGCATCCTGCAGATCCCCGTCAATGAAAAGAAGGGGCTGACCTTTGCCAAGGGCCTGCGCTCGATCCTGCGCCACGACCCGGACAAGATCATGGTGGGTGAGATCCGCGACCGCGAGACGGCGGAAATCGCCGTGCAGTCGGCCCTCACGGGCCACCTGGTGCTGACCACCGTGCATGCGAACAATGTGTTCGACGTGTTTGGTCGCTTCACGCACATGGGCATCGATCCGTATGCGTTTGTCTCGGCCCTGAACGGCATCTGGGCGCAGCGCCTGATCCGCACCAACTGCCCCCATTGCGCCACCGACTACACGCCTGACGAGCAGGAGCTGGCCAGCGTGGGCCTGGTGCGGGCCGATGTGTATGACTATCAGTTCAAGCAGGGCAAGGGCTGTGGCGACTGCCGCGGCACCGGTTACAAGGGGCGCCGCTCGATCGCCGAGATCCTCGTGCTGACGGATGAAATCCGCGAACTCATCGTCGATAAAAAACCGATCCGCCAGATCAAGGCGGCCGCCTATGCGAACGGCACGCGCAGCCTGCGCCTGGCGGCGCTGGAGCTGGTGAAGCGGGGCGCCACCACCATTACCGAAATCAAGAGGGTCACCCTGCATGCGTAGAGGCATAGGACATGGACTGCGCCTGGGCGTGGCGGTGGATGGCGTGAGCCTGTGGCGCAGCAGCCGCTGGCGCGCGCCCGCCTGGACGCCGCTGGCCGAGCAGGCCTACGCGCCGGACGACAGCCTGCATGGCGATTTTTCCGCCCTCGGGCAGGCGCTGGAACAGGTGCTGCCGGCTGGCGAGTACGCGGGCTGGCCCCTGTCGGTGGTGCTCGATGACGCGTTGACGCGCCTGTGGCAGGTGGATTTGCCGCAGGGCGCCACGCGCCTGGCCGATATCGAGGCGGCTGCCGCGCTGCGTTTCCAGGCCCTGTATGGCGATGCGCCGGGCCTGTGGCAAAGCAGCGGCGCCTGGGATGCGCGCGCGCCATTTTTTTGCGCCGTGCCGCGCGCACTGCTGGCGCAGCTGACGCGCGTGGCCCTGGACCGCAAGCTGGCCTTGATTTTCATCACGCCGCAATTCGTGCGCAGCTGGAACCGCTGGCAGGGCGCGCTCAAGCCGGGCGCCTGGTTTGGCCAGCTGCAGGCGCAGGCGCTGACCCTGGGGGTGCCGCGCGAAGGTGTGCTGCACGCCGTGCGCACCGTGCCCGTGCCGCATGGCGCCGGCCATTACTGGATGGAGCAGACGTTGGCGCGCGAAGCGCTGCTGCAGGGCATGGACGCGCCAGGCTTGCTGCAGCTGTGCGGCGCGGCGCCGCCCGACTGGCTGGCGCCGCGCGCGCCGGGTGCGTTGATATGCAGCGCGTTCGCCCCGCCAGGCGTGGACGGCGCGTCGTCGCCGGCCGCGCAGCTGGCACTCAGCGGAGGGCGTGCATGACGCATATGGATATCGATTTCTCCCCGCCCAGCTGGCGCCGCAGCATGCACCGCGTGCCGGCGTGGGCGTGGGTGGCGGGCGCGCTGGGCGTGGCGCTGGTCGCCACGGCGGCGTACGGCGGCTGGGCCGCGCTGCAACGCCAGCAGCTGCGCGAAGCGCAATTGCAGCGCGCGCAGCAGCGTGTCGCGGCCGTCATGCAGGGCCAGGCGCCGGTGGTGCCCACGCCGATCGCGCCGGCGCAGGCGGCGGCCGTGAATGCCGCCATCCTGCAGCTGAACCTGCCCTGGCGCGACGTGCAGGATGCGCTGGCCACGGCCACGCCACCAGCCATCGCGCTGCTGGCGCTGGAGCCCGATGCGCGCAAGCGGGTGCTGAAGATCACGGCCGAGACGAAGGGCAGCGACGCCATGGTCGACTACCTTGCGCAGCTCAAGCAGCAGGAGCTGTTCGGTTCGCGCGTGCAGCTGCTGCGCCATGAAATCAACGAACTCGATCCGAACAAGCCCTTGCGCTTCCAGGTCGAAGCACACTGGGGCCAGCCATGACGGGCATCGACCTGAATATGCTGCGGCTGCGCGCGCAACTGCTGCCGCGCCGCGCGGGCGCGCCTGCCTGCATCGCCGTGGCCTTGTGCCTGCTGGGCATTGCGGCCTGGGCCTGGGCCTGGCAGCAGCGCGTCATGGCGACGCAGCTGGAAGCGCGGCCCCTGCCGCAACCCGCGCTGGCCGTGGCGGCCGTCGCGCCGCCGGCGACCGCCAGCGAGAACCTGGCCCGCTTCTATGCCGTACTGGGACCGCAGCGCCATGCGGAGCAGCAGGTCAAGCTGCTGTTCGACCTGGCGGCGAAGAATGGCCTGGTGCTGGCGCAGGGTGAGTATAAAAGCGGCTACGACAAGGCCAGCCGCATCGCCACCTACCAGGTGACGTTGCCGCTGAAGGGCAGTTATGCGGCCGTGTGGCAGTTCGCGCTGCAGGCACTGCGCGCCATGCCTTTCGCTTCGCTCGATGAGCTGAGCTTTCGCCGCGAGCAGATCGCCGACACCAACCTCGAGGCACGCTTGCGCCTGACTTTTTATTTGTCCGATGCGTTGACCGATGCGCCGACGGATGCCGGGGGGGCGCCATGACACCGCGCCACTATCTGATGCTGGCGGCGCTGCTGGGGGCGGGCGCCTTGCTGCTGTTCGGCGAACGCCAGCCCGTGTCCGACGTGGCCGAAGCCGTGGAGCGCGCCGTCGCGCCCGCGCGCAAGCCTGCGGCCAGGCCGGAGGCCGCGCAGCCGGCCATCCTGGCCCTGCTGCCGCGCAGCGAGGTGGCGGGCGAGGATGGCGACACGTTTGGCGGCGCCGATGGCGTCTTCCACAGCCAGAACTGGACACCGCCGCCGCCGAAAATGGCGGTCGTCGCGCCGCCGCCTCCGCCGCCGCCGATGGCGCCGCCGCTGCCGTTCATCTACCTGGGCAAGGCCGCCGCCGAAGGCGCCTGGGAAGTCTTCCTGTCGCGCGCCGATAAAACCTATATCGTGCGCGCGAACACCGTCATCGAGGGCGCCTACAAGGTCGTGACCATCGCGCCGCCCGTCATGACGCTCAATTACCTGCCGTTGAACCAGGTTCAGCAGCTCAACATTGGAGTTTCCGAGTGATGCCTCGTTCCTTTTCCACGGCGCCGTTCCTGCGGCGCGCCCGCCTGGCGTCGCCGCTGCTGTTGCTGTTGCTGGCCGGTTGCGCCGGCCACATGGCGTACCGCGACGGGCGCGAGCTGATCGCGCAAAACCAGGTGCCGGCCGGCCTGCAAAAGCTGCAGGAAGCATTGCAGCAGGATCCCGGCAACGCGCAATACCGCAGCGCCTACCTGCAGGCGCGCGAACAGGCCACGAGCAGCCGCCTGCAGCAGGCCGAGCGCCATGCGCAAGCGGGCCAGGGCGATCTGGCGCGCGCGGCTTTTCTCGGCGTGCTGGAAATCGACGCGCAGAACGAGCGCGCCAACAGCGGCTTGCGCGCGCTGGAACGCGAGCAGCGCCAGGGCAAGCTGCTGACGGAAGCGCAAAAAGACATCGAGGCCAAGCGCTACGACCCGGCGCGCCAGCGCCTGAGCGCCATCCTCACCGAGCAGCCGAACCATGCCGGGGCACGCGAACTGCTGCGCGACGTCGATGAGAAGACGGCGCCGCCCGTGGTGGAGTCGGGCCTGGCCAAATCGTACAAGCAGCCGATCACGATCGAATTTCGCGATGCGCCGTTAAAGCAGGTGTTCGAGCTGATCGCGCGCCGCTCCGGCCTCAATTTCGTCTTCGACAAGGACGTCAAGGCGGACGCGAAGACGTCCATCTTCCTGAAAAACAGCACGGTGGAATCGGCCGTTTACTTCCTGCTGGTGACGAACCAGCTGGAGCAGCAGGTGATGGATGCGAACACCATCCTGATCTATCCGAACGTGGCGGCCAAGCTGAAGGAATACCAGGAAGTACTGGTAAAGACCTTCTTTCTCGCCAATGCGGACGCCAAGCAGATTGCCAACACGCTCAAGACCATCCTCAAGACGCGCGACGTGGTGGCCGATGAAAAGCTCAACCTGGTCATCGTGCGCGACACGCCCGAGGCGATCCGCCTGGCCGAGCGCCTGATCGCGGTGCAGGACGTGCCGGAAGCGGAAGTGGTGCTGGAACTGGAAATCCTCGAAGTCAAGCGCAGCCGCCTGCTGGAGCTGGGCGTGGCCTGGCCGACGAGCCTGACCCTGACGCCATTGAGCACGTCGGGCGGCGCGGGCCTGACCATCAACGACCTGAATAACCTGAACCGGCGCACCATCGGCGTGAGCGACCTGTCCGTCACGGCGAACGCCAAGAAGACGGACGGCGACGCGAACATGCTGGCCAATCCGCGCATCCGCGTGCGCAACCGCGAAAAGGCGAAATTCGTCATCGGCGACAAGGTGCCCGTGATTACCACCACCATCTCGCCGGGCACGGGCGGTTTCGCCTCCGAGTCGATCAGCTACCTGGACGTGGGCCTGACGGTCAACGCCGAACCGACCATCTACCTGAATAACGAGGTGGGCATCCGCATCTCGCTCGAAGTGAGCAACCTGGGCGCGGCCACCATCACCAAGAGCGGTTCGACCCTGTACCAGATCGGCACGCGGCAGGCATCGACCATGCTGCAGCTGAAGGATGGCGAGAACCAGGTACTGGCGGGCCTGATCAACAATGAAGAGCGCAGCGCCGGCAACAAGGTACCGGGCCTGGGCGACATACCGGTGCTGGGGCGCCTGTTCGGCAGCAGCAAGGATGACAGCCAGAAGACGGAAATCGTGCTGTCGATCACGCCGCACCTGGTGCGCACGGTGCAGCGTCCGGAAGCGAAGGAATCGGAATTTTCGGCCGGTACCGAAGGCAGCTTCCGCCGCCGCCCCGACATGGCGGCCAAGGCGCCGACGCAGATGCCGGGCACGGTCATCGTGCGTTCCGGCCCGTCCGCCGTTGGCATGCAGCCGGCGCCGCCGCAGCCGATGATGGTGCCCGGCCAGCTGCCGTCATCGTTGCCGGCACCGCAGCCGCAGCCGCAAACCGTGCCGGCGCCGGAAGTGGCGCCGTCGCCCGAGCCGGCCGCGTCGCCCCTGCCGATATCGTCGGGCCAGCCCGTGCCGCTGCAGATGGCGCCGTTGCCGCTGTCGTCCGGCCAGCCCGTGCCGGTGGCGCAGCCGCCCGCCAAATGAGGCTGGCGCGCGCGCGGTCGTGCGCCGGCGGCCAGGGCGGCTTTTCCCTGATCGAGCTGCTGGTGACCCTGGCCATCCTGGGCGTGCTGGCCACCCTGGTGGTGCCCGTCACGCAGGTGACGGTGCAGCGGCGCCAGGAGCAGGACTTGCGGCGCGCGCTGCGCGAGATCCGCCAGGGGCTCGATGCCTACAAGCGCGCCGGCGACGAGGGCCGCATCGTGCGCGCGCCCGACGCCAGCGGCTACCCGAAAAGCCTGGACCTGCTGGTCGAGGGCGTGCCGGACCAGCGCAACCCGAAGCGCAGCAAGATGTTCTTTTTGCGCCGCGTGCCACGCGACCCGTTCAATATGGATGCCAGCCTGAGCGATGCGCAGACGTGGGGGCGGCGCAGCTACGCCAGCGAGGCGAGCGAACCGCGCGAGGGCGACGACGTGTACGATGTCTACTCCACTTCCAGCAAGACGGGCCTGAACAACGTGCCTTACCGTTTATGGTGAACCATGCCTGCTGATACTCCTTCCCCATGCGATGCCGGGCGCAGTGCCCGGCGTGCGCGCGGCTTTACCCTGATCGAATTGCTGGTGGTGCTCGGCATCGTGGCGCTGCTGCTGACCCTGGCCGTGCCGCGCTATTTCCCCAGCCTCGACAAGGCGAAGGAAACCGTGCTGGCGGATAACTTGCGCAACCTGCGCACCACCATCGACCAGTTCCATGGCGATACGGGGCGCTACCCGGATACCCTGGAGCAACTGGTGGACAAGAAATACCTGCGCGCCATGCCGATCGACCCCATCACCGAAAGCGATGCCAGCTGGATCATCGTGCCGCCGCCCGACGATACGCCGGGCCAGGTGTATGACGTGAAGAGCGGCGCGCCGGGCAAGGACCGCAGCGGCACGCCCTTCGCCGATTGGTAGCGGCGATGCGCCCCTTGCCGTCCCACCCGCTGTGCCGCCAGCATGGCTTCACCTATCTGAGCCTGATCATCGTGGTGGCGATACTGGGCCTGGTGGGGGCGGCAGGGTTGAAGATGGGTTCGCTGTTGCAGCGCCAGGCGGCGGAGCAGGAGCTGCTCGATATCGGCGCGCAGTTTTCCGATGCCTTGCTCAGCTACGCGGCCGCCACGCCTGCCGGCCAGCCGCAACAGCCGCCCAGCCTGGCCGCCTTGCTGCGCGACCCCCGCGTGCCGCACATGCGCCGCCACTTGCGCAAGCTGTTTGTCGATCCCATCACGGGGCGCGCCACATGGGGCTTGCTGTATCAGCCTGGCAGCAATGGCATCATCGGCGTGCATAGCCTGTCGCAGGCCGCGCCGTTGAAAGTGGGCAACTTCGAGGCGCGTTTCGCCGGCTTCGAAGGCAAGGCGCACCTGTCGGAATGGCATTTCATGGTCAGCGGGCAAGCGCCTCTGCCGCCGGCGCAACCCATGAACATGCCACCAGGAACCATTGCGCCTGGCGGCGCAGCCGACGCGCAGCCTGTCGCGCCGGCCCCACCGTTGTTTTCCAGGCCTATTTCCCCACCGCAAGAAGAGCCGGCGCCGGAGCCGCCGCAGCCTGCCGAGCTACCCGATGCGCCTGCCGATGCGGACGAAATGGCAGTCTCGCGATAAAAGTGCGCTGAAATGGCATAGATGTGCCAGCAACTATTTTCCTGCGGAAAGTGGTCGATACTGGCAAATATTTCACCTTGAAAATAGTTATCTCATATGAAACTTCGATAAAATATTTATAAGTATTTTAGTGCATTTATGCTACCATTCTCATCAGTACTTTCGGTACTAAAACTATTGGTGGCCTGCGCATCGCAGCCATAAATTACTTTTTAAGGGATAAGCTATGAAATTGAAATTTATCGCTGCAGGCATTCTGGCAGCAGCATCGTTCAGCGCATCGGCAGCAACGTACGACCTGGGTATCCTGGATCCATCGGGTTCGGACACCCTGTCGGCCATCACCACCAAGTTTGCCGCGAACACCGCAGTTGACGATTTCTGGACCTTCAAGCTGGTCACCCCATCGTCGACCTCGTTTGGCGCACTGCAAACGTTCTCCGTGGTTGAAGGCGCGATCAAGGATTTCTCGGCCACGCTGCTCGGTTACGGCAACCTGACCAACAGCACGGCAGCCGGCATCCAAAGCCTGAGCTGGGGCGGCCAGCTGGCTGCAGGCGAATACACGGTGCACGTCACCGGCCTGACGGGCCTGGCAAAAGCCCAGTACCTGGGTTCCGTATCGGCCCTGCCAGTACCTGAGCCAGAAACCTACGGCATGCTGCTGGGTGGCCTGGCACTGGTGGGCGCCGTCGCCCGCCGCCGCGCAAAGAAAGCTGCTTAAGCTTTCGCCGCAATGAAAAAAACCCGCTTCGGCGGGTTTTTTTTCGTCTGTGCAGTAGGCAGGGCCAGGCGCCAGGCCGCAGGCAGTACGCCGCTATGGCAGGGCGCCGGCTGCGATGCCCCGCGCATGTGGTCAGGCGCTGCGCTTGAAGTCGCGGAAGCGGAAACCGACGAGTAACAAGGTGGCAAAGTAGGCCACGCCGCAGACCGCCACCACCAGGGCCAGGGCGCCGGCCCGCAGCAGCGGATGGGCTTGCATGGCGATCCAGTCGATGCGCATGGCGCCGAAGGCCGCCACGCCGCCCATGACGAGCAGGGCCGGCAGCAGGCGCAGGAAGAACTTGGCCCAGCCCGGCTTGGGCTGGTAAATGCCGCGCTTGCGCAAGCCCCAGTATAGGAAGCTGGCGTTCAGGCAGGCGCCGAGGCCGATCGACAGGGCCAGGCCGGCCACGGCGATGTAGGGCACGAACAGCAAATTCATCAGCTGCGTGGCGATCAGCACGCCGATGGCGATCTTCACGGGCGTGCGGATGTCCTGGCGCGCATAAAACGCGGGCGCCAGCGTCTTCACGAGGATGATGCCGATCAGGCCCAGGCTGTAGGCCACCAGCGGCTGCGTCGACATGGTCACGGATTCGGCCGTAAACTTGCCATAATGGAATAGTGTGGCGATCAGCGGCGTGGCCAGGGTCGCCATGCCGACGGCGGCGGGCAGGGCCAGCAAAAAGGTCAGGCGCAAGCCCCAGTCCAGCAGGGCCGAGTATTCCACCTTGTCGCCGTCCACGTTCGCCTTCGACAGGCTGGGCAGCAAGATGGTGCCCAGGGCCACGCCCAGCATGGCGGTCGGAAATTCCATCAGGCGGTCCGCATACGACAGCCAGGAAATGCTGCCCTCGGCCAGGCGCGACGCGATGCTGGTGTTGATCATCAGGCTGATCTGCGCTGCCGAGACGGCGAACACGGCCGGTCCCATCTTCTTCAGTACGCGGCGCACGCCGCCGTCGGTCAGGCCGATGGCGGGATTGATCGACAGGCGCGGCAGCATGCCGATCTTGATCAGCGCGGGAATCTGGATGGCCACTTGCAGCAGGCCGCCGGCAAACACGGCAATGGCCATGGCGTAGATCGGCTGTTTCAGGTGCGGAGCGAGGAACAGCGAGGCGGCGATGAACGATAGGTTCAGCAGTACCGGGGTGAACGCGGGGATCTTGAATTCGCGCCAGGTATTCAGAATGCCGCCGGCCAGGGCCACGAACGACATGCAGGTAATATAAGGGAACATCAGGCGCGTCATCCACACGGCCGCGTCAAAGGCGCCCGCATCCTTGGTCAGGCCGGTGGCGATCGCATACACGAACCACGGCGCGCCGACGATGCCAATGGCGGACACGAGCAGGGTGGCCCAGACCAGGGTGGTGGCCACATGGTCGGCCAGCTGCTTGCTCGCTTCCTGGCCGTGCTGATTCTTGTATTCGGACAAGATGGGCACGAAGGCTTGCGAGAAGGCGCCCTCGGCAAACAGGCGGCGCAACAGGTTGGGGATGCGGAAGGCAACGATGAAGGCGTCCGTGTAGGCGCCGGCGCCGAAGGCGCGCGCGAACAGGCTTTCGCGCAATAAACCGGTTACACGGGACAGCATGGTCATGCTGGAAATGGCGGCGAGGGTTTTAAGCAAGTTCATGGGGGCAGATTATAGCCGGGGGCGGTACCGTTAAACGCTTAAAATATGGTAACAATTGCTGCCGATTCGCTGCGGATATGCCCTTGCCAGCCCCATTTTCAGGTGATTTTGGCATCACACACGGTTTTTTGATTTGCCCCCGCTTGAAAATATCGCTATAATCGAAGGCTGTACAGAATTCTGTTACGCAGACACTAATGTTTGACAGGCACTGGTTTGGCACACATGGTTCGGCAGACGCACAGAACGCACCGGTTGGCAAACACTAATGTTTGCAAACGCACTTTGACCCTGTTTTAGGAAATTCCATGGCAAATACCGCACAAGCGCGCAAACGCGCTCGTCAAGCAGTTAAGCAAAACGCACACAATTCGTCCCAACGTTCGACCTTGCGCACGGCTATCAAAGCTGCTCGCAAAGCGATCCAGGGCGGCGACAAGGCAGCTGCTGCTGCAATCTTCCAAGCATCCGTGTCGACCATCGACCGTATCGCTGACAAGAAGATCATCCACAAAAACAAGGCAGCTCGCCATAAGAGCCGTCTGGCAGCTGCTTTGAAAGCACTGTCCGCTTAATATTCGCCAGCAGGCAAGCCGCCAAGGTGGCCTTGCCTGTGCCGGTACGCTGGCACTGGTTGAAAAGCAAAAACCCGCAGATTCATTCTGGCGGGTTTTTTCGCGTTGTCCGACGGTTTGTCGCGGTGTCTGCCCTGTCTGGGGTGAGCGTGCACGCAGGGCGCGGGCGCGGCGAGCGGACTTAGCGCGCCGGCGGCAGGTTGCCGATGTTCATGCCCGGCTTGATATTTCGCTGCTTGAACCAGCCCAGGTGCATTTCCAGCGCATAGCGTACGGGTACGGTTTTGCTCGAGCAATGGCTGTCCAGCGTGTGCGGCTGCATGTCTTCGATGTTGACGATCTTGCCGGCCGCATCGATGAAGGCTACCGACAGCGGCAGCGGCGTGTTCTTCATCCACATGCATTGCGTGGCCGGCGCGCCGAAGACAAACAGCATGCCCGCATTGGCTGGCATCCTGTCGCGGTACATCAAGCCTTCCTCGCGCTGCGCTTCCGTGGCAGCCACTTCCGCCTGGATCAAATGCATGCCCGCCGACAATTGCACGCTCTTCCATTGCGGCGTTTGCGCCAGGGCGCCGGCGGCGCCGGCCATCAGGACAAGGAAAAGGCTGTAGCTGCGGCGGGAATTTTTCATGGGGTGGGCGCTGGCAATCGAAGCGGCGATTAAGCCATGCTGGCGCACGCATGGTCAAGCATTGCGCCGGACGATGGCGAAAGCGTGGGGTTGCAGCAACATGCGCGTTGCCGCAACCCGCTTTTCCCTGGCTGGCTGCGGGCCAGGCTTATTTGGTCGGCGTGCCTTCGGCGGTCGCCGGCTGCTTTGTCCGACGCGCCTTCGGTATCAGGCGTTGCGGCGCGTCGGTGCCGGCCGAAGCCCTGGTCCTGGCCGCCGCGGCGGGGCGCGTTGCATCCGTCGAGGCGGAGGCGTCGGTCGATGCGGATGCGGGCGGCTTGGGCGGATGGCTGGCATCGGTGGACGCCGATGCATGCAATTGCGCTCCCGACTGCGCCAGCGCGGCGCTGGCCAGCAGGGAAGCCAGCAGGCCCAACATTGTTTTCATCATCATCTTTCCTTTTCTGTCATGTGAAGGTGAGGATGATTCTATTCCATTATCTAAAAATAAATAGTGCTTATTGGAAAAACCGGCCGGGAAAGGCGGATTTTCTTGTCCCTTTCACGTTTTTCCAATGTTTTCGGCCGGCACTTCGCACCATTCGCCGGGCATCAGCGGGTGGCTGGCCAGGGAAAAGGGGCCGATGGCGCTGCGCACCAGGCGCAGGGTGGGCAGGCCGACGGCGGCCGTCATGCGCCGCACCTGCCGGTTTTTTCCTTCTTTCACGGTGATCGCCAGCCACGACGTGGGCTTGTCGGCGCGCGCGCGGATGGGTGGATCACGCGGCCACAGCCAGTCCGGCTCGGCAATGCGCACGGCCTTGCACGGTTTGGTGATGAAGTCGCCCAGGTCCAGCGGCGCCTGCAGGCGCGCCAGGCTGGCCGCATCGGGCACGCCGTCCACCTGCACCAGGTAGGTCTTGGCTTCCTTGCGGTCGGGATGGCTGATGTCGTGCTGCAGGCGGCCGTCATCGGTCAGCAGCAGCAAGCCTTCGCTGTCGGCGTCGAGGCGGCCGGCCGGGTAGATGCCGGGAATGGACAGATGGTCGGCCAGGGTGGCGCGGCCTTCCTGCGGCGAAAACTGGCACAGGACCTGGAATGGTTTGTTGAAGAGGATGAGGGGCATACGGATGGGCTATAAGTGATGCAAACGATGGTGACGGATGGCTGGCGCCGCAAAAGCATGGCGCCCTGCACGATACTGGTGCATAATGTGAAACACTTGTCTTATGTCTTATAGAAGACTTAAGCTGGCGTTGTGATGGGGCGCTTTGGTATGGCGGCCGTGATGGCCTGGGTGTTCTTTCCCTGCTAAAGTGCGTTGTTGCTGCCATGTTCGGACTTGTTTTTGTAAACTCTGCAACCGCAGAGCGCGTCGCCGGGCCGCCAGGGCTGCCCACGGTGCGTCCCACTTCGGAGATCACGATGTATCAACATATCACTGTACCTGCTGACGGCAAAAAAATCACCGTCAACGCCGATTTTTCGCTGAATGTACCAGATAATCCCATCGTTCCCTTCATCGAAGGCGATGGCACGGGCATCGATATCAGCCCGGTCATGATCAAGGTGATCGACGCGGCCGTGGCCAAGGCCTATGGCGGCGCGCGCAAGATCAGCTGGATGGAAATCTATGCGGGCGAAAAATCGACGAATGTGTACGGTCCCGATGTGTGGTTGCCCGAGGAAACGCTGGAAGTGCTGAAGGATTACGTCGTTTCGATCAAGGGCCCGCTGACGACGCCCGTCGGCGGCGGCATCCGTTCGCTGAACGTGGCCCTGCGCCAGCAGCTGGACCTGTACGTCTGCCTGCGCCCCGTGCGCTACTTCACGGGCGTGCCATCGCCCGTGAAAGAGCCGGAAAAGACGGATATGGTGATTTTCCGCGAAAACTCGGAAGACATCTATGCCGGCATCGAATACCAGCAGGGTTCCGAGGGCGCGAAAAAGCTGATCGATTTCCTCGTCAAGGAAATGGGCGTGACCAAGATCCGCTTCCCTGCCACCTCCGGCATCGGCATCAAGCCCGTCTCGATCGAGGGCACGGAGCGCCTCGTGCGCAAGGCCCTGCAGTATGCGATCGACAACGACAAGCCTTCCGTGACGATTGTGCATAAAGGCAACATCATGAAGTACACGGAAGGCGGCTTCCGCGACTGGGCGTATGCGCTGGCGCAAAAGGAATTCGGTGCCGAGCTGATCGATGGCGGTCCATGGTGCAAGTTCAAGAACCCGAAGACGGGCCGCGACATCATCGTCAAGGATTCCATCGCTGACGCATTCCTGCAACAGATCCTGCTGCGCCCGGCCGAATACAGCGTCATCGCCACCCTGAACCTGAACGGTGACTACATCTCCGACGCGCTGGCGGCGCAAGTGGGCGGCATCGGCATCGCGCCGGGCGCCAACCTGTCCGACTCCGTCGCCATGTTCGAAGCGACGCACGGCACGGCACCGAAGTACGCGGGCAAGGATTACGTGAACCCCGGTTCGCTGATCCTGTCGGCGGAAATGATGCTGCGCCACATGGGCTGGCTGGAAGCGGCCGACCTGGTCATTTCCTCGATGCAAAAGTCGATCGCCTCGAAGCGCGTCACATATGATTTCGCCCGCCTGATGGAAGGCGCGACGCAAGTGTCGTGTTCCGGCTTCGGCGACGTGATGATCGAGCACATGTAATGGCAGGGGCAGGGTGCGCGGCGCGCATCCTGCGGACGAAAAAAAACCCCGTTTGACAACGGGGTTTTTCACATCTGAGGGCCGGCGATGCTTAGGCTGCTTGGATGTTGGAAGCTTGCTTGCCTTTAGGGCCTTGCGTGACTTCGAATTGAACTTTTTGACCTTCTTTGAGGGTCTTGAAACCGTTCATGTTGATTGCGGAGAAGTGAGCAAACAAATCTTCGCCGCCGTCATCTGGAGTGATGAAGCCAAAACCTTTGGAATCATTGAACCACTTAACTGTACCTGTTGCCATAAAAAGAACTTTCAAAATTAAAACAAATCACACGAGCCATAAAAGCAAGAAGCTTCTTGCCCCCTCCTCGACGTCTCACTTCTTATCAAGCTGTATATTACTGCAACAGTCGATACAGCATTGTTGGCGGAATAAATAATGAAGTCAAGCGCTTTTCCACCGATATTGCCAAATTCTTCACGACGACCAAAAAAGCAACTCTTGATTTTGGCGGCAAGGTCGCCATCTGCGCAGTATTAAGAAAACGCGTAAGATTGAAAACAATTGGAAAGGCGCAGATATTGCGCATGACAACCACTGTGAAAGCATTAGAATAAGCGTATGGCAACCAAGCACGACACAGAAACCCTGCTGGAGCGGCAAGTGCTGAAGCCGCCACCGCTCTACCAGGTAGCCTTGCTCAATGACGACTACACCCCGATGGAATTTGTGGTGGCCATCATTCAGGAGTATTTCAACAAGGACCGTGAAACGGCGACGCAAATCATGCTCAGTGTTCATCGCTACGGCAAAGGAGTGTGCGGCGTGTTCTCTAAAGATATAGCGTGTACCAAAGTGGAGTTCGTTTTAACGCATGCGCGCAAGGCGGGGCATCCCCTGCAGTGCGTGATGGAGGAAGTATGATTGCGCAGGAATTAGAAGTAAGTTTGCACATGGCGTTTGTCGAAGCTCGGCAGGCACGGCACGAATTCATTACGGTTGAGCATTTACTGCTGGCACTGCTGGATAATCCCTCCGCTGCTGAGGTATTGCGTGCCTGCGCGGTCAATATTGAAGACCTGCGCAAGACCCTCACCAATTTTATCGGCGATAACACGCCGACCGTGCCTGGCACGGGCGAAGTCGACACCCAGCCGACGCTTGGTTTCCAGCGCGTGATCCAGCGCGCCATCATGCATGTCCAGTCCGCGTCGAACGGCAAGAAGGAAGTCACGGGCGCCAATGTGCTGGTGGCCATCTTCGGCGAAAAGGATTCGCACGCTGTTTACTACCTGCACCAGCAGGGCGTGACGCGCCTGGACGTGGTCAACTTCATTTCGCACGGCGTGCGCAAGGACCAGTCGACGGAAAGCGCGAAAGCGTCGGAAGGCGTGGAAGAGGCGCCCGTCGATGGCCAGCCGAAGGAAAGCCCGCTCGACCAGTTCACGCAAAACCTGAACAAGGCCGCTGCCGAAGGCAAGATCGACCCGCTGATCGGGCGCGAGGACGAAGTCGACCGCGTGATCCAGATCCTGTGCCGCCGCCGCAAGAACAATCCGCTGCTCGTCGGCGAGGCGGGCGTGGGCAAGACGGCCATCGCCGAAGGCCTGGCCTACCGCATCACGCAAAGCGATGTGCCGGAAATCCTGCAGAATGCCGTCGTGTATTCGCTGGACATGGGCGCCTTGCTGGCCGGTACCAAGTACCGCGGCGACTTCGAACAGCGCCTGAAAGCCGTGCTCAAGCAATTGAAGGACAATCCGAACGGCATCCTGTTCATCGACGAAATCCACACCATCATCGGTGCGGGCTCGGCGTCGGGCGGCACGCTGGACGCGTCCAACCTGCTGAAACCGGCCCTGGCGAACGGCCAGCTGAAATGCATCGGCGCGACCACGTACACGGAATTCCGCGGCGTGTTCGAGAAAGACCATGCCTTGAGCCGCCGCTTCCAGAAAGTGGACGTCAACGAGCCGACCGTCGAGCAAACCGTGCAAATCTTGCGCGGCCTCAAATCGCGCTTCGAAGAGCACCATGGCGTGAAATATTCGGCTTCGGCCCTGTCGACGGCGGCCGAGCTGGCGGCGCGCTTCATCAACGACCGCCATCTGCCCGACAAGGCGATCGACGTCATCGATGAGGCGGGCGCGGCGCAACGCATCCTGCCGAAGTCGAAGCAAAAGAAAACCATCGGCAAGGCCGAGATCGAGGACATCATCGCCAAGATCGCGCGCATTCCGCCGCAAACGGTCAACCAGGACGACCGCAGCAAGCTGCAGACGATCGACCGCGACTTGCGTAATGTTGTGTTCGGGCAAGATCCGGCCATCGATGCGCTGGCCTCGGCCATCAAGATGGCCCGTGCCGGCCTGGGCAAGACGGACAAGCCGATCGGCTCCTTCCTGTTCTCCGGTCCGACCGGCGTCGGCAAGACCGAGGTGGCCAAGCAGCTGGCCTTCATCCTCGGTATCGAGCTGATCCGTTTCGACATGTCGGAATACATGGAACGCCATGCGGTCAGCCGTCTGATCGGCGCGCCGCCGGGCTATGTCGGTTTCGACCAGGGCGGCTTGCTGACGGAAGCGATCACCAAGAAACCGCATGCGGTCTTGCTGCTCGATGAAATTGAAAAAGCCCATCCGGACATTTTCAATATCCTGCTGCAAGTCATGGACCATGGCACCTTGACGGATAACAATGGCCGCAAAGCCGATTTCCGCAACGTGATCATCATCATGACGACGAATGCGGGTGCGGAAAGCTTGCAAAAGACGTCGATCGGCTTCACGAATTCGAAGCAGGCGGGCGACGAGATGGCCGACATCAAGCGCATGTTTACGCCGGAATTCCGCAACCGCATCGATGCGACCATCAGCTTCCGCGCGCTGGACCAGGAAATCATCCTGCGCGTGGTCGACAAGTTCCTGATGCAGCTGGAAGAGCAGTTGCACGAGAAAAAGGTCGAAGCCGTGTTTACGGAGAAACTGCGCACCTTCCTCGGCAAGAAAGGCTTCGATCCGCTGATGGGCGCGCGTCCGATGGCGCGTTTGATCCAGGACATGATCCGCAAGGCGCTGGCCGACGAACTGCTGTTCGGCCGCCTCGTCACCGGCGGACGGGTCACCGTCGACCTCGACGACAAGGAACAGGTCTTGCTGGAGTTCCCGGAACCGCCTGACGCGGCGCCGACGGCCGCACCGGAAACGGTGGAAGTGGAATAAGCGCTTCCTGCCCCTTCCGAAAAACCCGCCCACGCAAGTGGCGCGGGTTTTTTTACGCGCCTACCGCTTGCCAGGGAAACTGTGGTGGAAATTACCTTGTTTAAAAATAGGTATTGCTTTTGCTTCAGCTATGCAAGAATCATGATCCGATGTCGGCCATGCCACACTTCCCGCGTCGTTTCGCTTCCATGTCCGCTCATAGCTTGTTGAAAGACTGCTTCATGAAAATGTCCCGTACTCTCGCCTTCCTCCTGTTTTCCGCCGGCCTGCTGGGCAGCGCCGCCGCTGCCTCTGCCGCGCCTGCCGGCAGCTATTTCCGCTTTCCCGCCGTGCGCGGCGACACCGTCGTCTTCACGGCCGAAGGCGACCTGTGGAAAAGCAATATACGCGGTGGCGCGGCGCAGCGCCTGACCACGCATCCCGGTTATGAAACGAATGCGGCGATGTCGCGCGATGGCCAGTGGCTGGCGTTTTCCGCCGCCTACGAGGGGGCGCAGGAAGCGTATGTGATGCCGCTGGCCGGTGGCTTGCCGCGCCGTATCTCGTACGACAATGGCGGCGTGCTGGTGCTGGGCTGGACGGCGCAGGGCGAAGTGCTGGTCAGCACGCAAAATACGGACGGCCCCGCCTCGCGTCGCATCGTCGCCGCCATCGACCCCGTGCAACAGACGCGCCGCGTGTTTCCCGTGGCCGACGCGAATGACGCCGTGCTCGACGATGCCGGCACTACCCTCTATTTCACGCGTTTCGGCCTGGCCATGACCAACGACAATGTGCGCCGCTACCGTGGCGGCGCGCATGCGACGCTGTGGCGCTATGGCCTGGACGGCAAGGCCGAAGCCGTGCCCATGCACACGGATGCCGCCGTGTCGGCTGGCAACAACAAGCGCCCCATGTGGTGGCAGGGCCGCGTCTATTACATCAGCGACGAAGGCGGCAGCGACAATCTCTGGAGCATGCTGCCTGACGGCACCGACCGCCGCGCCCTGACGGCGCACACGCAGTGGGACGTGCGCAATGCGGCGCTCGGCGACGGTCGGATCGTCTACCAGCTGGGCGCGGATTTGCACGTGCTCGACTTGAATGCGCCAGGCACGTCGGCGGGTTCGCCGGCGCTGGCCATCAGCCTGGTGTCCGACTTCGACCAGCAGCGCGCGCGCCAGATCCGCTCGCCGCTCGATACCTTGAGCAATGTCCAGCTGTCCGGCAAGGATGAGCGCATCATCCTCACTGCGCGGGGCCGCGTCAGCATCGCCGGCACGGGCAGCCTGCGCCGCGTCGACATCGCCATTCCGGAAGGCGCGCGTGCGCGCGACGCCGTCTTTTCCAGCGACGAAAAGTCCGTCTTCGCCATCGTCGACACGAGCGGCGAAAATGAAATCTGGAAATTCGCCGCCGACGGCTCGGGTCAGGGCGAGCAGCTGACGACGCAGGGCGACAATCACCGCTGGAAACTGTACCCGTCGCCGGACGGGCGCTGGCTGGCGCACTCGGACAAGAAGGGCCGTTTCTGGCTGCTGGACCTGGCGAACCGGGCCAACCAGCTGATCGACGATGCGGGCAAGGCGGGCGTGGACAAGCACGATGAAGTGCAATGGTCGCCCGACAGCCGCAACCTGGCCCTCGTGCGCGTGGCCAGCGATGCGCAGCGCGAGCAGATCGGCCTGTACAACCTGGCGTCGAAACAGCTGCAGTTCGTCACCAGCGACCGTTATACCTCCGGCTCGCCCGTGTTTTCACCCGATGGGAAGTGGCTGTATTTCATGTCGGCGCGCAATTTCCAGCTGGCCAATGGCTCGCCGTGGGGCGACCGCAACATGGGGCCCGTGTTCGACAAGCGCACGGGCGTGTATGCGCTGGCGCTGCAGCCAGGCAACCGTTTCCCATTCCAGCCCGACGATGAGCTGAGCCGGCCCGGTGTCAAGCCAGCCGAGACGGACGATGAAAAGGCGGCCGAACTGGCGGCGGAAAAAGCGCTGGAAAAGGCCGGCGGCAAGAGCGCCGTGAAGAAGGCGCCGGCCGCCCTGCCGGCCATCGTCATGCCAGGCCTTCCCGAACGGTTGTACGAGGTGCCGCTGCCTGCTGGTAACTACAGCGCGCTGGCCGTCGACGACAAGCGCCTGTATTTCCTCGAGCGGGAAGGCAGCGAGCGCAAATCCAGCCTGAAGACCCTGGCGATCGGCAATACGGGCTCCAAGCCGGAGCTGCTGGTGGCCAATGTGCGCGAATTCGACCTGGCCCAGGATAAAAAGCACCTGTATTACCGTACGGCAGCGGCGACGGGCCCGGGCGAGATGCTCGTGGTCGAGGCGGGCGCCAAGCTGCCAGGCGACCTGTCGAAGGCAAAAGTCAAAGTTGACGACTGGACGTTTGTGTCGAATCCGCGCCTGGAATGGAAACAGATGTTCAACGATGCCTGGCGCTTGCACCGCGATTTCCTGTACGACGCAAAGATGCGCGGCGTGGACTGGAAGGCGGCGCGCGACAAGTATGCGCCGCTGGTCGAGCGCGTGACGGACCGCGCCGAACTCAATGACGTGCTGGGCATGATGGTGGCCGAAGTGG
This sequence comes from Janthinobacterium sp. SUN118, assembly GCF_030397695.1. Taxonomy (NCBI): domain Bacteria; kingdom Pseudomonadati; phylum Pseudomonadota; class Betaproteobacteria; order Burkholderiales; family Oxalobacteraceae; genus Janthinobacterium; species Janthinobacterium sp. SUN118. The sequence continues at coordinate 562,388 of NZ_JAPUBV010000003.1, forward strand.
GCGCCCTGCATTCGCAGATCCGTTCCGGCGAACTGCGCCGCACGGAACAGGAAGGCACGCCGGCGGGGCTCGGCGCCGTGCTGGCGCGCACGGGTGCCGGCTACAGGGTCGAGCATATCTACCGCAGCGAGCCGGAACTGCCGTCCGAGCGGGCGCCGCTGTCGCGTCCCGAGGTGGACGTGCGCGCAGGCGACATCATCACGGCCGTCAATGGCAAGGACGTGCTGGGCGCGCGCGACATCAGCGATTTGCTGCTGAACCAGGCCGACAAGCAGGTGCTGCTGCAGGTGACGCGGGGCAACGGCGCGCCGCGCGCCGTCATCGTCAAGCCCGTGACCATGGCAAAACAGACGGCGCTGCGCTATGGCGACTGGGAACTGAGCCGTGCCGAACAGGTGGCGGCCGCCTCGCAGGGGCGCGTCGGCTACCTGCACCTGCGCGCCATGGGACCGAACGACATCGCCTCGTTCGCGCGCGATTTTTATGCGAATATCAACCGCGAAGGCCTGATCATCGACGTGCGCCGCAATAACGGCGGCAATATCGACAGCTGGATCATCGAAAAACTGCTGCGCAAGGCCTGGGCCTATTGGGCGCCGCCCGGCGTGCAGCCGTCGTCGAACATGCAGAACACCTTCCGTGGCCATCTGGTGGTGCTGGTCGATGAACTCACGTATTCGGATGGCGAGACCTTCGCCGCCGGCATCAAGGCCCTGGGCCTGGCGCCGCTGGTGGGCAAGCGCACGGCCGGCGCCGGCGTCTGGCTCAGCGACAATACGCGCCTGCTTGACAACGGCATGGCGCGCGTGGCGGAAAACGGCCAGTTCGGCATCGACGGCCAGTGGCTGATCGAAGGCGTGGGCGTGGTGCCGGACGTGGAGGTGGACAATCCGCCGCACGCCACTTTCAATGGCGGCGACCGCCAGCTGGACGTGGCGCTTGAGATGCTGGCGAAAAAGCTCAAGGAACAGCCGCGGCCTGCATTCCAGGCGCAGCCGATACCGGCGCTGAAGTAAGCGCGCGCCAGCCCGCTACAGGCTGGTGATGGCCTTGAACTGCTGCGCGCGCCGGCGCGACACCTCGACCACGCTGGCGTCGGGCAGGTGCAGGTCGAGGCCATCGGCCGCGTTGGGCGCGACGCTGGCCACGTGCGCCAGGTTGACGATCTGGCGCCGGTTGGCGCGGAAGAATTGCGCGGGAGGCAGGCGTTCTTCCAGCTGGTTCAGGGAGCGCAGCATGAGCGGGCGCTGCCCCGCGAAGTGCACGCGCGCGTAATTGCCTTCCGATTCCAGCAAACGGATGTCGTCGAGCGCGACAAACCAGCAGCGCTCGCCATCCTTGATGAAGACCTTGCGCGGCGCCGGCTGCGCCGCCTGCACGCGCGCGTCGACCTTGACCAGCGCCGCCGCCAGGCGCGCCGCCTGCACGGGCTTTTGCAGGTAATCGAGGGCGCTTACTTCGAAGGCTTGCAGCGCGTACTGGTCGAAGGCCGTGCAAAAGATGACGTCCGGGGCCGCGTCGAGGGCCGCCAGCAGGTCGAAGCCCGAGCCGCCCGGCATTTGCACGTCGAGCAGCAGCAGGTCGGGCTGCAGCTTGGCGATCTGCGCGATGGCTTCGGCGGCGCTGGCCGCCTCGCCAACGATGTCCACTTGCGCATGCGCGGCCAGCAGGCGGCGCAGTTCGGCGCGCGCCAGGCGCTCGTCATCGACCAGCAGCACCTTGAGTGGCGGTGCGTTCATGGCTGCTCCGGCAGGGACATGGTGGCGTACACCCAGCCCGCCTGTTCGCGCAATTCCAGGCCGGCGTCAGCGCCGCAGGCCAGCTGCAGGCGCTGGCGCGCATTGCGCAGGCCGACGCTGGTGGACCTGCCGGGTTGACGCAGGGCGCCCGTGTTGGCCACCTCGATCTGCAGCATCGCCACGCCCCCTGCGGGACTGGCGCGCCGCGCCGCGATGCGGATGTCGCTGCCGTCCTGGCTGGTTTCCACGCCATATTTGACGGCGTTTTCCACCAGCGTCTGCAGGGACATGGGCGGCACGCCTGTCGCTTCCAGTTCCGCCGCGATGTCGAAGCTGACGCGCAGGCGCGATTCGAAACGTATCTGCTCGATTGCCAGGTAGGCACGTACGGCGTCGAGTTCGGCCGCCAGCGGCACCGTCGCGTGTTGGCCCGATTGCAGCGCGTGGCGCATCAGGCCGGCCAGCTGGTCGATCATGTTCGCGGCCGCGTCGCGGTCTTCGAAGATCAGCGCGCGCACGCTATTGAGGCTATTGAAGAAAAAATGCGGATTGACCTGCGCCTGCAGTGCGCGCAGCTCCGCTTCGCGTCCATGCAGCTGCAGGCGCAGGGTTTCCGCTTCCAGCCGGTTGACGCGGCGCAGCGACAGCGCGGCCGAATAAAACACCGTCCAGGCGAGGAATACGCCGAACCAGAACAGCAGCGCGCCAGGCAGCCAGGCGATGCCGTGCAGGACATCGGGCGGATACATGACGTGGAAGGCGATCACCACGCTGGCCGTCTGGACGGCCGCCAGCAGGAACAGCGACGGCAGCACGCGTTTCCAGCGCAAGCCGTTCGCCGCCCAGCCGCGCCGGCGCAGGACGCCGTGCCACAGGTGCGACAGCAGCAGGCCGCCCAGCGAGCCCCAGCAGGCGATGGTGGCGACGATGCGCAGCTCCGAGGAGCCGCCGTACACGCTGTTGAACAGGGCCAGCGCGCTCCAGCCGGCCAGCTGGAAGGTCCAGTACCAGTTGATCCGGGCCAGCAGCGAAGGGCGGTGGAGTGGCGTCATGGCTTAGCGCAGGAACTGTTCGATGCGGCCGAACATCCAGTCCGGCTGGTCGTACATGATGAAATGGCGCGCCGTGTCGGCCAGCGCGACCTGCACGCCCGGCAGCTGCGCATACTGCTGCTGGAAGGTCGCTTCGATGGCGGCGCGCGGCGCGTAATCCTTGTAGGCGATCCAGGTGCCCAGGACCAGCGTGGGCGAGGTCACTTTCGCCACGTCCTGGCGCAGGTCGCTGGCCATCAGCGTGCCCATGGCCTGGATCACGGTTTCGCGGTCCGAGCGCTGGCCCCAGCCGATGATGCGCTCCACGTCGGCCGGCGCGCTGGCCATGCTGGCGACGGTGCGGCGCTGGCTGGCGCTGGCGCTGGCCGCGTCCTGGGCCCGCATGGCCGCCTGCATCTGCAACGACATCGCTTGCAGCTGTTCTTGCGTGATGCTGGGCAGTTGCGTCGCGCCCAGGGCCGGCAGCGAGTCGACGATCACCAGCTTGCCCGTCTGCGCCGGATGGTCAATGCCCATTTTCAAGGCCAGGAAGCCGCCCAGGCTATGTCCGATGATGGCCGGCCGGCCCAGTTTTTTTTCGGTGATGTAGTCGGCCAGCTGCTGCTCCGCCTGGGCCAGCAAGTCGCCGCCGATGGGCGCCACGCCGGCAAAGCCGGCCAGGGTCAGCACATGGCATTGGCGCGCGCCTTGCGGGCCGCACAGGCGCGCCACCGTGCCTTGCCACACGTCACCCGACGAGGCCAGGCCGGGAATCAGGATGACGGGACTGCCCTGGCCCGTGACGTTGACGGTGAATGCGGTGGGCGTCGCCGCCTGGGCGGCGCTGGCCAGCAAGGCGCCGAGTAAAAACAGTTTTTGCATCGTTCGTTTCATGATGTGTTACCTCCTTGGCATGATGCTAGCGGCGCGCGCGGCGCCGCGCCAGCACGGCGGGATGAGCGGTGGCAGGCGAGGATGAGTGGCGGCGCCGGCGCTCAAATCCACTCTTCCTGGTCCACGCCCTGGTCCGGGAGGTAGGTCAGGTACTGCACCATGCGCGGCAGCGCGCCGCGGTTGGCGGTGGCGCAGTGGGGCAGGGCCTGGTGCCAGATGATGAAATCGCCCGCGTCGCCCGCGACGGGCACGGGACGCAGGTTTTCTACCGCCCATTCGCGGGGCTGGCGATCCGGCGGCACGCTGTCGAGCCATGGCCCGAGGCGGTGCTGGAAGCCGGGCACGCAGTGAAAGGCGCCATGGTCGGCCGGGCAGTCGCTCAGGTAGAGCATGCCCTGCAGCTTGAAGGGCACGGGCAGGCGCAGGCTGACATCCCAGTGCAGTGCGCTGCCGAGGAAACGGTGGCTGGCCGTCTCGGGTGGATTGAAGCTCACCTTGTCGATGGAGGGGTAGATGGCGCTGCTGCCATACAGCTGCTGGTAGGCGCGGCGGATGCGCGCGCCGTGGCGGTTCGCCTCCAGCGCGGGATGGTCGGAAAACTGCAGCATCAGTCCGCGCTTGCCGGGGTGCGGCTGGTACCACGACGCCGTATCGTCGGCGCTGGCGCCAAGGTAATCCCAGATGGCCTGCCGGGCGGCCAGGCATTGTTCGCGCGGCACTGCGCCGCGCAGCACCAGGTAGCCATGTTCCTCGAAGAAGCGCAGGTCGCTGGCGGACAGCAGGTCTGCATGTCCGTCCGCGGCGTGCGACGGGCGCACCCGCGTGCGCGCGGCCAGCCAGCCCTGGAAGGCGTCCAGCGATGGCTGCTGCTGGTGAAGGAATTGCAGCGCGTCTTCCAGCGAAATGCCCAGCCCATACAGCGCCCTGATTTCACGGTTGTCGTTCGACAGCGCCCTGGTGCCGGGCGTGCCGGGGGGCGTGGTGCAATGCTGCCATAAGCGGTGCAGGGAAAGCCAGTCGTCCATGGTGTCCAAGTGGTGGCAGGGGGAAGGAGGAGGTGTCAGCCGGCGCGCAGCCGGCGCCATAGTGTCGTGCGGCTGATGCCCAGGTAGCTGGCGGCGGCATCGCGGCGTCCACCGAAGCGCGCCAGCACGGCGCTGGCGCTTTCGTCTGCCAGGCGCGGCGGCGCGGCGGTTGCTGGCACTGGCGCAAGCGGCGCCGCGATTGAGCCTTGCGCCAGCTCGGGCGCCACGCCCAGCACGAAGGCGGGCGTCAGCGCCTGCAGCGGTTCGGCGGCGAGGAACAGCGCCAGCCGCTCGGCCAGGTTGCGCAGTTCGCGCACGTTGCCGGGCCAGTCGTAGCGGCGCAGCAGCGGCGCGCACGCCTGGACTTCCGCGTGCAGGTTCGGATGCGGGCGGGCGCCCAGCGCCGCCAGCGCGTTTTTCAGCGACCATTCGGCCAGGCCGGGAATGTCGCTGGCGCGTTCGCGCAAGGCCGGCAGATGCAGGCGCAGCACGGCCAGGCGGTAGAACAGGTCGGCGCGGAAGCGGCCTTCGCGGATGCGCTGCTCCAGGTCGCAGTGCGTGGCGCTGATGATGCGCACGTTGATGGCGATGGGCCGCGTGCCGCCCACGCGCACCACCTCGCGCTCCTCCAGCACGCGCAGCAGGCGCGTTTGCAGGGCCAGCGGCATTTCGCCGATTTCATCGAGGAACAGGGTGCCGTGGTTGGCCGCTTCGAACAGGCCCGCATGGCCGCCCCGGCGCGCGCCGGTGAAGGCGCCATCCTCGTGGCCGAACAGCTCCGACTCCAGCAGGGATTCGGCGATGGCGCCGCAATTGATGGCGATGAAGGGGCGGTTGGCGCCCAGGCTGCGCGGGCTTTCGCGGTGGATCGCCTGCGCCACCAGTTCCTTGCCGCTGCCGGTCTCGCCCTGGATCAGTACCGTCGCCGGCGAGCGGGCGAACAGCACCACCGACTGGCGCAGCGCCTCCATCGCCTCGGATTCGCCGCGCAGGTCGTGCAGGCCGTGGCGCGCGCGCAAGGTATCGGCCACCGCCGTGCGCCTGCTACGGCCCGATTCGAGCTGGGTCAGGCGCGCCAGTTCCAGCGCATCGTCGAAGGCGCGCCGGATCGAGGTGGCCGAATACACGAAGACGGCGGCCAGTCCCGCTTCCTCGGCCAGGTCGGTGACGAGGCCCGCGCCGACGACGGCTTTCACGCCGGCCGCCTTGAGTTCATTGATCTGCGCGCGCGCGTCTTCTTCGGTGGCATAGGTGCGCTGAAAAATCTGGAAGCCGAAGGTGGCGGCAAATTCGGCCAGTTCCGGCATCGGGTCCTGGTAGGTGACGACGCCGATCTGCGGCGAGATGCGGCGCGCGCGGGCCAGTGCCTGCATCACGTCGTAGCCGCTGGCCTTGGCGATGATGACGGGCACCGACAGGCGTCCCTTCAGGTAGGCGCCGTTCGAGCCGGCCGCGATGACGGCGTCGCAGCGCTCCGTGGCCATGCGTTCGCGGATGTGGCGCACGGCGTCGTCGAAGCCCAGGTTGATCGGTTCGATCGCCGCCAGGTCGTCGTATTCGAGCGTGATGTCGCGAAACAGGTCGAACAGGCGCGAGACGGAGACGGTCCAGATGACGGGCTTGTCGCGGTGCTCGAGCGGGGGATGGGAGGGACGGCGCATGCTTTATTTTAAACGATTTGTTTCATTATTTTGCGCTGCAACGTCATTGCAACAAGCGCGTTGCAACTGGTCTGTGGTGTTTCAGATATTGCCACGAAGGAATATGAAAAAACCCCTGGAAACTGGTTTATGATCTAGCAGCACCATGATGCCTGGAAGCGTGGCTAGTCCAGGCGCATGTCCGACCCGCCTTTAACCGACCCATGGTGTCCATGAACCGCGTACCGACCAGTCCCGATTTCATCGCCGATGCCTTGCAGCTGATCGCCTTGCCGGCCTGCGCCTGCGATGCCTGCGGCATGGTGGTGGCCGCGAACGGCGCCCTGATCGCCCTGCTGGGTGTGGATATTTCCGGCCGGCTGCTGGCCGACTGTTTCAGCGACGCCTACCGCGTCTCGAGCACCAGCATGCTGCGCGGCGCGCTGGGCGCGGCGGGGCGCGAGCGGCACTGGGACAGCAGCCTGCAGGGCGCGGACCGCGCCATCGCCGTGCAGGTGTGGGCCAAGCCGCTGCCGGCGGGCGATGGCTTGCCGGGCGCGACCCTCGTGTTTGCCGACATCAGCGTGCAGCAGCGCGACCAGCAGGCCTTGCGCAAGACCTTGCTGGAGCAGCAGGCCATCCTGGAAAGCGCGGCCGTCGGCATCGTCTTTTCCAAGGGCGGCTTCATCGAGGAGTGCAATATCCGCGCCGCCGAAATGCTCGGTTATGCGCGCCACCAGCTGACCGGCATGCCCGGCGCGGTGCTGTACCGCTCCGCTGAGCATTGCCGCGCACTGGGACTGGAAGCGGCGCCGCTGCTGTCCAAAGGGAAGCCGTACCGCACCGAGTTGGAACTGCGGCGCCAGGATGGCACGCTGTTCTGGAGCCGGCTGCACGGACGCGCCGTCGACCCGCTGAATACGCACGACGGCACGGTGTGGATCATCGAGGATATCAGCGACCACCGGCGTGACGAGGATCAGTTGCGCCGCGCCCTGCTGGAAATGCAGGCGGTGATGGATAACGCGCCGCTGGCCATCGGTTTCCAGCGCGACAAGGGCGTGCTGCGCTACAACCGGCGCTTCGCCCAGTGTTTCGGCTTCGACGGCGACAGCGGCGTGGGCTTGCCGGTGGTCGACCTGTATCCGTCGCGCGCGGCCTATGAGAGCGTGGTGCGGCAGGCCTCGCCCCTGCTGCGGCGCGGCCTGCCGTTCCAGGGCGAGATGGAGATGCGCCGCCGCGACGGTACCACCTTCTGGGCGCTGGCGTATGGCTATGTGCTCAATCCGGAAAACCAGGCCGACCGCGCGCTGCGCGACACGATCTGGCTGTTCGACGACCGCAGCGCGCAAAAGGCGGCCGAGGAGGCGACGCGTCAGCTGATGCTGGAGCAGCAGGCCATCCTCGACAACGCCTCCGTCGGCATCCTGTTTTCACGCGCGCGCCTGGTCCTGCGCTGCAATCCCCGCTTCGCCGAAATGTTCGGCTACACGCAGGACGAAATGACGGGCTTGCCCGCCGCCGAGCTGTTTCCGTCGGCCGCCGCCTACGAGGAGTTTGGCGTGCAGGCGACGCCGCTGCTGGGGCAGGGCTTGCCGTACGAGCAGGACGAATCGCTGTTCCGCCGCCGCGATGGCAGCCTGTTCTGGTGCCGCATCCGCGCCAAGGCCGTCGACCAGGCGCACAGCGAGCAGGGCGCCATCTGGATACTCGAAGACGTCACCGCCAGCCGGCAGGCGCAGATGGAAGTGGCGGCGATCATGACGAATGCCTCGGTGAGCATCCTGTTTACCAAGAACCGCCAGATCACGCGCTACAACCTGGGCTTTGCCGCCATGTTCGGCTACAGCGGCGACGAGGCGCTGGGCTTGCCGGGGCGCGCGCTGTATGTATCGCAGCAGTCGTACGACTTGCTGGGCGCGGCGGCCTTCCCCTTCCTCTCGGTGGGCAAGCCATTCCAGACGGAAGTGGAGATGATGCGTCGCGACGGCAGCACGCTGTGGGCGCAGCTGATCGCCTATGTCGTCAATCCGGACGACCCCACCGCGGGCACCATCTGGATCATCGAGGACCGCACGGAAGCCAAGCGCGCCGAAGAGTCCTTGCGCAACGCGCTGCTGGAAAACCAGGCCATCCTCGATAGCGCCGTGCTGGGCATCTCGGTGGTGGAGGGCGGCTTCAATTTACGCAGCAACAGCAAGATGGAGGAGCTGTTCGGCTATGCGCCCGGCGCAATGAACGGCCTGTCCGTGCAGGCCCTGTATCCGGACGTGGCGGCCTGGAAGGCGGCGCGCAGCGAGACGGCGCGCGATTTCAAGGCGGGCCGCGTGCACATGTCCGAATACCAGCTGGTGCGCAAGGACGGCAGCCGTTTCTGGGCGCGCCTGTCCGGTCGGCCGTTCGACCTGGCGCATACGCATGGCCGCTCGGTGTGGCTGGTGGACGACGTGACGGCGCGCCGCGAGGCGGCCGAAGCGGTGCGCCGCGCGCGCGACGAGCTGGAACTGCGCGTGCATGAGCGCACGGCCGAACTGGCCGGCGCCAACCTGCTGCTGCAAGGCGAGATCGTCGAGCGGCGCCAGGCCGAGGCGCGCGTGCATCACATGGCTTACCACGACAACCTGACGGGCTTGCCGAACCGCGCGCTGCTGTCGGACCGCCTGGAGCGCGCCATGCTGGCGTCGCAGCGCTCCGGACGCAAGCTGGCCGTGATGTTCATCGACCTGGACCGCTTCAAGACCATCAACGATTCGCTGGGCCACATGACGGGCGATTTGCTGCTCAAGGAAGTGGCCGGCCGGCTGTGCCGCGCGGTGCGCGCCAGCGATACGGTGGCGCGCTTGGGCGGCGACGAATTCGTCGTGCTGGTGCCGGGCATACGCGGAGGCGATGAAGCGGCGCGCGTGGCCGAGAAAATCATCGAGGCCCTGACGCCCGCCTTTCCTCTCGACGGCCACGTGCTGCACGTCACGCCGTCGATCGGCATCTGCGTGTATCCGGACGATGGCGGCGATGTCGATGCCCTGATGCGCCATGCCGATGCGGCCATGTACCATGCCAAGGGCAATGGCCGCAATAACTACCAGTTTTTCACGCAGACGATGAATCAGGCGGCGACCCTGCACTTCGACCTGGAAAGCAGCTTGCGCACGGCGCTGGCGCAAGACCAGTTCGAGCTGTTTTACCAGCCCGTCATCGATATCGCCACGCGCCGCCTGCACGGCATGGAAGTGCTGCTGCGCTGGCGCCGTCCCGGCCACGGCCTGGTGCTGCCGGACCGTTTCATTCCCATCATGGAGGAAAATGGCCTGATCGTGCCGGTCGGCGAATGGGTGCTGCGCCAGGCGTGCGCGCAAAGCATGGCCTGGCAGCGCCAGGGCCTGCAGCCGGTGCCGCTGGCGGTGAACCTGTCGCCGCGCCAGTTCATGCACAAGGGCCTGGTGGCGGCCATCGGCGCGGTGGTGCGGGAAACCGGCATCGACCCGGCGCTGCTGGAATTCGAGATTACCGAGACGGCGCTGATGCAGCATGGCGAGCATACGCTGGAGATTCTGCGCCAGATCAATGGCATGGGCTTGCGCCTGTCGATCGACGACTTCGGCACTGGCTATTCCAGCCTGGCTTACCTGAAGCGTTTCCCCGTGAAGAAGGTCAAGATCGACCGCGCCTTCATCAAGGACCTCGAGCACAGCGGGGAGGACCGCGCCATCGTGGCCGCCATCATCGCGCTGGCCGACAGCCTGCAATTGTCGGCCGTGGCCGAAGGGGTGGAGACGGAGGAGCAGTTCGCCCTGCTGCAGGCGCATGGCTGCCGCTACGCGCAGGGCTATCTGTTTTCGGCGCCCGTGCCGGCGGCGAATGCGCAGGCGCTGCTGGAGCGCCGGGCATAAGCTGCTGCGCCGCCGCCAGGCGCTCCGGATCGGTCAATCGATGGTGGCGACGACAGGTGCGTGGTCGGACGGCTGTTCCCACTTGCGCGGCACGCGGTCGATCACGCAAGCCGTGCAGCGGCCAGCCAGGGCGGGCGACAGCAGGATGTGGTCGATGCGCAGTCCTTTGTTGAGGCGGAAGCCCAACTGGCGGTAATCCCACCAGCTGAACGATTTTTCCGCCTGCTCGAACAGGCGGAAGGCGTCCGTCAGGCCGATGTCGAACAGGCGCTGCAGGGCGGCGCGTTCCTTGTCCGAGACCAGCACCTGGCCTTCCCAGGCGACCGGGTCGTGCACGTCGCGGTCGTCGGGCGCGATATTGTAGTCGCCGACGACGGCCAGCTGCGGGTGCTGCTGCGCCTCTTCGGCCAGCCAGTCGTGCAGGGCGGCCAGCCAGCCCAGCTTGTATTCATATTTGTCCGAGTCGACGCTCTGGCCGTTCGGCACGTAGGCGCAGACGACGCGCACGCCGCCGATGGTGGCGGCCAGGATGCGCTGCTGCGCGTCTTCATAGCGCGGATTGTTCTTCACCACGTCGGTGATCGGCAGCTTCGACAGGATGGCCACGCCGTTGTAGGTCTTTTGGCCGCTGAAGACCACCTGGTAGCCGGCCGCCTCGATGTCGGCGACGGGAAACTTGTCGTCCGTCAGCTTGGTTTCTTGCAGGCACAGTATGTCGACCGGGTTGTCTGCCAGCCACTGCAGCACTTGCGGCAGGCGCACTTTGAGCGAGTTGACGTTCCAGGTGGCTAATTTCATGGGAAAAATCCTTGCTTGAATAGGTGACGATATGGTGTCGATAGGCGCGAATCTTACCGCATGCGTGTCGCCGGCGTCGTGCCAGGCTTGCCGAGCGCCTGCTTTGTTTGCTTGGAAGGAAAATGAATATAAAAAAAGTATTTATTTTTAACCAATCGTGGCGCATGAATATTATGTTTTTGTGTATGATTGATCAACCCCTATGTTTGATTTGGCATAAGTGGTTGGCGCGCTGCGCTGCGTATCGCGTTTTAACGCGACAAAGGTGTAAAGTTTCTCGCTAAAACGCGATAAAAACTACTAAAATGGCACAATGTAACAACTGTGTCACACAGCTTTGTTACGGCCAAGTTGGCAACCAGACAGGAAGCAGTTGTAATTAGTTGTAATTGCTATTCCGAATTACATGACCACTGTGCCCGGGGCGGAACGTAGAGTCCGTCCTTGGCGCCGCCAGACTTGTTATATAAATTGCAGTACTATATCTATGAGACTGTTTTGCGACATCAATAGATGGTACTATTTTGAAATGTTGCAGTTTTAATAGTGAGACTTGCGCGTAGCATTTGCAAAGGAAGAAAATGCGAACTGCATTTGAAGCGTGGGCGCAGCGTGACGGCCACATTGTGCGGCGAAGAGAAGACAAACCGGACGAGTACCTGATTTTCGAGACCCAGCGCCGCTGGGTCATCTGGCAGGCGGCTCTGACGCATGGCAAGACGGCAACCAAGCCGCGGGTCAGCGCGGCCGAAAAGGCAGCGAAGGCGCAGCGTGCGCTGGAGATGTCGTCCGACGAGGCAACGGTGCGCAACAAGGTGCTCAATGAGGTGCTGGACGCCTTCAGCGGTGCCGAAGGCGCCGCCGGCATGGAAGGCATTTTGAAAGTGATCCAGAGCCTGAAGATGAAACAGAAGGCACTGGCCGACGACAAGAGCGAAGATTCCACGGCTTGAGGGGACGGCGATGCGTTATCGGCACTACAAGGGCGGCATTTACGAACTGGTATGCGAAGCCACGCTGGAATCGGATCTGACGCCGATGATCGTCTATCGCGCCGCTGACGGCTCGATCTGGACGCGGCCGAAAGACGTGTTCTTTCAGCTGATCGAAGTCGAGGGCGTCATGGTGCAGCGATTTGCCCCCATTAACTGATGGCAGCCATCGTGCGTGCCCGCAGGGTTACTTCACGCAGGTTTACTTCAAGGTGTCACTTTCATGCATAAATTGCTGGCCGCCGCATTGCTGCTGGGCGCCACGTGCGCCCCGGTGCATGCCGAAACCATCGGTTCCGTCGACACGGTCTTCAAGCTGATCGGCCCGGACCACAAGATCGTCGTCGAAGCCTATGATGATCCCCGCGTGTCGGGTGTCAGCTGCTATCTGTCGCGCGCCAAGACGGGCGGCATCAAGGGCGCCGTCGGCCTGGCGGAAGACAAGGCCGATGCGGCCGTCGCCTGCCGACAGGTGGGGCCGCTGCAATTCAAGGGCAAGCTGCCGCGCCAGGAAGAAGTGTTCACCGAGCGTGCCTCGATCTTCTTCAAGCACGTGCGCGTGGTGCGCATGGTCGACAGCAAGCGCAATGCGCTGGTCTACCTCGTGTATTCGGACCGCCTGATCGAAGGCAGCCCGAAAAACAGCGTCACCGCCGTCGCCGTGCCTGGCGACCAGCCGATTCCCGTGCGCTAGAGGGGGGCCGCGATGCGCCGTCCCGTCAGTGCCCTGTCCGCATCGCTGCTGTTTGGCCTGGGCGGCTGCGCCACCTTGACCGGCAACACCGAGCAGATGGTGCTGGTGCAAACCATCCAGGATAACCGCGAGCTGCATGGCGCCGGCTGTATCCTCAGCAATGACGTCGGCAAGTGGTTCGTCACCACGCCCGGGCGCATCACCATCCGCAAGAGCCGCGAACCGCTGAAGGTCGACTGCAAGAAGCATGGTTCGCCCGCCATCGCGACGGACGGCAGCATCGATCCCAAGCTTAATGGCAGCGTCTGGGGCAATGTCATCCTGACCCTGGGCGTCGGCTATTTCGTCGACCGCAACACGGGCGCCGGCTTCGACTACCCATCCGTCCTGACCATCGTCATGCAGGACCCGGCGCGCATGGCGCCGCCGCCCGCAGCAGTCGCCGCGAAACCGCCCGCGATGCCGGGCGAGGCCACGCCGCAGCCGGTTGTGCAGCCGACGGTGGCGCCGTCGCCGATTCCCGACCCTGTCGTCTATTAAATAGCGCGTCATCAATGCAAAAAAACCGCCATGGTCACGGTGACCTGGCGGTTTTTTTACGGCATCTGGACGCCGGACAGCACCATCGCGAGCGGGAGCTGGTGGTGGCCGGCAAGCGCAGCTGTACTTTATGTACAGCGAGCATCGCCGGCCGCCCATGGCCCCGCGCAGCAGGTTTTGGTCTGGCGTTCCCTTACACGCGGTTGATCAGGAACGTCGTCAGCAGGGGCACCGGACGACCGGTGGCGCCTTTTGCGCCGCCCGATTTCCATGCCGTGCCGGCGATGTCCAGATGCGCCCAGGTGTACTTCTTGGTGAAGTTTTCCAGGAAGGCCGCTGCCGTCACCGAACCGCCGCCTGGCGTGCCGATGTTGGCCAGGTCGGCGAAGTTCGACTTCAGCTGCTCGTTGTACGCCTCTTCGATCGGCATGCGCCAGGCCGTGTCGCTGGCTTGCTTGCCGGCTGCCAGCAGCTCATTGGCCAGCTGGTCATGCGCCGCATCGCTGCGCGTAAACAGGCCGCTGTTGTGGTGGCCCAGCGCGATGACGCAAGCGCCCGTCAGGGTGGCGATATCGACGACGGCTGCCGGCTTGAAGCGTTCGGCGTAGGTCAGTGCGTCGCACAGCACCAGGCGGCCTTCTGCGTCGGTGTTCAGCACTTCGATGGTCAGGCCATTCATGGAGGTGACGATGTCGCCCGGTTTGGTGGCGCGGCCCGATGGCATGTTTTCGCAGGCGGCGATGACGCCGATGACGTTCAGCTTCAGGTTCATTTCACCGATGGCGCGGAAGGTGCCCAGCACCGAAGCGGCGCCGCACATGTCGTATTTCATCTCGTCCATGCCAGGACCGGCCTTGATCGAGATGCCGCCCGTGTCGAAGGTGATGCCTTTGCCGACCAGAACGACTGGCGCATCCTTGGCCTTGCCGCCCATGTGTTTCAGGACGATGAACTTCGGCGGCTGCTCGCTGCCGTTGGTGACGGACAGGAAGCTGCCCATTTTCAGCGCTTCCAGCTGTTTGCGGTCCAGTACTTCGACTTCAAACTTGTAATCCTTGCCCAGCTGCTTGGCCGTGTTGGCCAGGTAGGTTGGATTGGCGATGTTCGCCGGCAGGTCGCCCAGCTTGCGCGTCAGGTCGGAACCGTTGGCAATGGCGATGGCTTGTGCCAGCGCGCCGCGCGTGGCAGCCGTGGCAGGTGCCGACAGGACGATCTTGCGCACGCCCGCTGGCGCTGGATCTTTTTTGCTTTTTTGCGAGTCGCAGCGGTATTCGCTGTCATGTGCGGCCTGTACAACGCAACGGATTGCCCAATTTACGTCGCGCTCTTTCACATCCGTCAGCGGTAGTGCGATAATGGCGTCCGCGGCGCCGAGGGAGCCGAAGGCCTTCAGTGCGGCTTGTACGCCGGTGGCGAAGTTTTTTTCGCCGACAGTTTCATCGCTGCCCATGCCGACCAGCAGAACGCGTTCTGCGACGACGCCATCGATTGCGCGCAGCAGCAAAGTGCTGCCAGGCTTGCCGCTGATGTCGCCGGACTTCAGCGCAGCCGAAATCGCACCCTTGCTGTCCAGCGATTTTGCCGCTGGCGACAGTTTTTTGTTTTCGAATACCGCAACCGCGATGCATCCGCTTTTGGCCGTGCCGAGGGTGCTCTTGGTATCGAATGCTTTTATGCTAAAGTCCATTTGGTTCTCCGTTTTCATTTACTAGTAACGTGTTACTCAACTAACTGACCCGAATTATAAACTCCGAATGATCTTTCAACGCGCCCTTCGACGTGAATTGGCTAGTGCCGCCGGGGCCACCTTCACTGTTTTGTTCAGCATTCTGCTCACCTGGATGCTGATCGGTATTCTCGGCAAGGCGGCGGGCGGCAAGATCGCGTCCTCCGACGTCATGTCCCTGATGGTCTTTTCCGCCCTGATGCAGCTGCCCACCATCCTCATCCTCACCGGTTTCATCGCGGTGCTGATGGTCGTCACGCGCAGCTACAAGGAATCGGAGATGGTGGTGTGGTTCGCCTCCGGC
The DNA here is from genome assembly GCF_030397695.1 of Janthinobacterium sp. SUN118. Lineage (NCBI taxonomy): Bacteria > Pseudomonadati > Pseudomonadota > Betaproteobacteria > Burkholderiales > Oxalobacteraceae > Janthinobacterium > Janthinobacterium sp. SUN118. The sequence goes on from NZ_JAPUBV010000003.1 coordinate 577,661, forward strand.
CTGAGCCTGTCGCGCTGGATCTGGCCTGTGCTCAGCTTTGGCCTGCCGCTGGTGCTGGCCACCGGCATCCTGAGCCTGTACGCCACGCCTTGGGCGCAGCAGAAAAGCGACGAATACGTGGCGCGCTTCGAAAAGCGCGAAGACCTGCAGAAAGTCACGCCTGGCCAGTTCCGCGAATCGGCTGGCAGCAACCGCATCTTCTTCGTCGAAGGCGTCAGCGGCGAGAAAAACGTGGTGCAGAACGTCTTCGTCAACACCGTCGATGAAAAAGGCAGCGCCGTCGTCGTCGTCGCCAAGGAGGGCGTGATCAATACCGACGCCCGCGGCGAACGCTTCCTGGTGCTGAAGAGCGGCCGCCGCTACCAGGGCGTGCCGACGCAGGCCGACTTCCAGACCATGGAATTCGAGCAGTACATCATGCGCATCGAGAGCAAGCCGCAGGAACTGGGGGCGGATCTCGGCGTGCGCGCCATGAGCACCATGGCGCTGATCGCCGCGAACAACCAGTACACGATGGCAGAACTGCTGTGGCGCATCAGCGCACCGTTGATCGGCCTGATGCTGATCCTGCTGGCCATTCCGCTGGGCTTTGTCAATCCGCGCGCCGGCAGTTCGGCCAACCTGATCGTGGCCTTGCTGATCTTCTTCTCGTATAGCAATCTGATCAAGGTTGTCGAGGCGAGCGTGAAACAGGGCAGGCTGACGTTTGGCGTGGCCTGGTGGCCGCTGCACCTGCTGGCGGCACTGGCCGTGGTGGCGCTGTTCGCCTGGCGCCTGAACGTCAACCACCGCTACCATCCGCTGGTTCTGCTGGCATCCTTCAAGCGCGCGCGCCGCGCCGGCAACACAAGTAAAGCGGTATCGAAATGAAGATTTTACAGCGCTATTTTGCGGTCTCGATATTCCAGGCGGTGCTGTTCGTGCTGCTGGCCTTCCTGGCACTGCAAGCCTTCATCGACCTGACGGGCGAGCTGCCCAAGGTGGGGCGCAATGGTTACACCATCCAGTACGCTTTCCTGTATGTGCTGGTGCTGGTGCCTGGCCATGTGTACGAAGTGATGCCGATCGCGGCGCTGATCGGCACCATCTATACGATGGCGCAGTTTGCCGCCAGCTCGGAATTTACCATCATGCGCGCGTCGAGCATGTCGACGGCGATGGCGGCCGGCTTCCTGTTCCGCATCGGTATCGTCTTCGTCGTCATCACTTTCATCTTCGGTGAATTGATTACGCCACGCACGGAGCCGCTGGCCGAGCGCCTGAAGCTGACCTCGCGCGGCGCAGCCGTGTCGAGCGAATTCCGCTCGGGCCTGTGGACCAAGGACATGGTCAAGAGCGATGGCCTGACGGGCACCGTCACCGGTTCGCGTTTCTTCAATGTCGGCGAAGCGCAGCCGGACGGGCAGCTGAAAAACGTCAAGCTGTATGAATTTGACACCGATATGCGCTTGCGTACCTTGACCGTGGCCAACGGCGCTACCTATCAGGGCAAGAATATCTGGCGCTTGACGGATGTGACGGAAACCTCGTTCTCGAACAGCGCCACCGCCGCGCCCGGTTACGAGCCGAAGCTGGAAAACTACTATGGCCAGGAAACGAGCATCGTGCGCACCGTGAAAAGCGCGACCAAGGACATGGTCTCGGAAGTGACGCCGAAGATCCTGACGGTGTCGGCCTCCGATCCCGAGCGCATGTCGGCCAGCGAACTGGCCGTATATACGCGCCACTTGGCCGAAAACAAGCAGGAAACGGAGCGCTTCCGCATCGCCTTCTGGAAAAAGCTGATCGATCCGCTGGCCATTTTCGTGCTGATGGCGCTGGCGCTGCCGTTTGCCTACATGCATACGCGCAGCGGCGGCATCAGCCTGAAGATTTTCATCGGTATCATGATCGGCGTGAGCTTCATGCTGGTCAACACACTGTTTTCGCACCTTGGCTTGCTGAGCACCTGGCCGGCCTTCCTGACGGCGGTGGCACCGAGCGCCTTGTATCTGCTGCTGGCGCTGGGCGCCCTGTGGTGGGTGGAGCGGCACTGATGCATGCCACCGGCACGCCCGCGGCCGGCGCGCAGCAGGCGCTGATCCTGTTTGCCCACGGTGCGCGCGCCGCATCCTGGGCCGCGCCTTTCGAACGCCTGCGCGAGCTGACCCAGGCGCGCATGCCCGCAACGTCCGTGCACCTGGCTTTCCTTGAACTGATGACGCCGCGCCTGCCCGAACTGGTGCAGGCGCTGCTGGCCGAACTGCCCGCTGGCGCCACGCTGGACGTCACCGTGGTGCCGGTGTTCCTGGGACAGGGTGGACACGTGCTGCGCGACTTGCCGCTATTGGCGGAAGAGCTGCGCCAGCGGCATCCGCAACTGCGCCTGAACGTGGTCGAGGCGGTGGGCGAGAATGCCGGCGTGCTGGCCGCCATCGCCGACTATTGCGTGGCCGCGCCGGGCGCTACGCAGTCCTCTTGAGCCGCGCTGGTTGCGCGCCTTCCCCTGTGAACATCGATATCGTCTATCTGTGGGTCGATGGCGCGGACCCGGCATGGCGCGCGCGCCAGCAGCAGGCGTATGCGGCATGGGAACAGGCGCATCCCGGCCAGCTGGCCCTGCACGGCAACGTGGCGGGCCGCTATCGCGATAACGGCGAGTTGCGCTACAATCTGCGCGCGCTCGAGCGCTTCTTTCCCGGTCATGGCCATATCTACTTGCTGACGGATCGCCAGGTGCCTGCCTGGCTGCGTTCTTCAAAGCGCCTGACGGTGCTCGATCACCGCAGCCTGATGCCCGAAGCGGCCTTGCCCGTGTTCGACTCGGGCCATATCGAATCGTACCTGCACCATATTCCGGGCCTGTCCGAACGCTTCCTGTACCTGAATGACGATGTGTTTTTGGGGGCGCCATTCGAGCCGGGATTCTGGTTCGGTGAAGGGCAGCGCCGCCACCTGAGCGTCTTCACGGAAAGCGCGTTGCAGGAGGAACCGGAAGGCTTGCGCGCCGATGCGGCGGCGCCCGTCAATTGCGCCACCCTGGCCCGGCAATGGCTGTCGGCGCGCTATCCCGATTACCGGCACGAGGCGCGCCTGTATGCGCATGCGCCGCGCCCCATGCTGAAAAGCGCGCTACACGAACTCGAGGCGCTGGCGCCGGCCATGTTTGCCAGCGTGCGCGCGACGGTGTTCCGCTCATGGCAGGTGCCGGCATTGCTGCCGGACCTGGTGCCGCGCTGGATGGTGCATATGGGGTATGCGCATGCGCGCATTTTCGATCCGCTGCATATCGCCAGTGGCGATGCGGATGCGCCGCTGCAGCTGGAGCAGCTGCTGGCGCGTTTTGGCAGCCTGCCTTTCTTCTGCATCAACGATACCTGCGACGAGGTGGAGGATGATGATCCGCGCCTGCTGCGCGTGGCGGCTACCTTGCAGCGGCTGCTGCCGCTGCCGTCGTCATTCGAATACGCTTAGGCCTGTTTTTTCCTTGGTGCCAGGCTGACGCGCGCTGCCGCCGAGCTGTCGCACAGCGAGGCGAGGAACAGCAGCAGGTAGGCGCCCAGCTCCAGCACTTCCTCGCCCAGCAGCGCATACGCGTCGGGCATGCCGTGGAAGACCTTCTTGTCGAAGGGCCAGCCGGCCACCATCAGCAAGCCGCCAATCAAGGTCAGGATGGTGATGCGCATGCTGAAAATCAGTCCCGCATGGGCGAACACCTTGCGCGCGCGCGGCGCGAAGAAGATCAGCAAGCGTATCAGTATCAGCAATTCCACCACGCGCAGGGCTTTCTCGAGCTGGGCCCAGGCGGGCGCCGTGCCGAACTGGTCAATATCGAGTTCGCGCAGCAGGAAGCCGAACAGCAGGGCGCACAGGCCCGCGTGCATCAGGAAGCGCAGCGCCTGGCGGTCGGACTCCTGCCAGGCGCGCACGCCGTGCACCGTGCAGGCCAGGGCCAGGAACAGCGCCTGCAGCCATTCCAGCAAATGGTTTTCATCGTCGATATTCGGAAACACCGTCCACAGGGCGATGGAGGCAAGCATGCTCAAGAGCACGGCGCTGGCGACGCCGGCATTGCTGCGGCTGAGCGAATACAGGGATTCGCGCACGGTAGAGAAATTCATGTGTTGATCGTGACGGCTAAAGTTGCGCGGCGGCGGTATTGCAGCCCGCAGGCGCAGCTTTTTTCGGGGAGACTGCCGCGCGGTTCCCGTCAGCCGGGATGCCGCACAGCAAGCGCTATGGCGAGGCGAAGCGTAAGTTTCATTGCTGTTACGCAATAACTTCTCGAGAAAAGATGCGTCAGCATCCTATCATGTTTTACCTGGAGACGTCAGTTACTGACTCTAAAGTCGGTAAAATACGCTGTTTTTAATTCAAGCCTGGCGCGCCAGAATGGCGGCTGCTTCTTCGATGGATTGGTGCGTGCGCGTGGCCATGGCCTCGCCCAGCATCACCAGCACGGGACCGTGCGCATCGCCGAGGCCATGCGCCAGTGCGCTCAGGGGCAGGCGCACGATGCGCTGCCCGGGACGGCTGCAGTTTTCGATCACCACCACGGGAGTCGCGGCAGGGCGGCCCTGCGCCAGCAGGCGCCGGGCCGTGACGATGGCTTCGCGTCCGCCCATGTATTGCACCAGGGTGTCGCAGTCGGGAATGGCCGTCTGGTCCGGCTCGCCCGGTGCCGTGCTCGAGGTAAAGAAGGCCACGCTGCGGGCCACGCCGCGCTTGGTCAGCGGCTGCTGCGTGGCTGCCGCCGCCGCCAGCGCCGTGGTAATGCCGGGCACTACTTCCACCGCGATGCCGGCTTCTTCCAGCGCGCGCAATTCCTCGTCGGCGCGGCCGAACAGCATGGGGTCGCCGCCCTTCAGGCGCACCACGATGGCGTGTTTGCGCGCGTGGTCGACCAGTTGCTTGTTAATAAAAGCTTGCGCCGTCGACAACTGGCCGCAACGCTTGCCGACCAGAATCTTTTGCGCCTGCGGGCACAGCTCCAGCATCTCGTCAGTGACGAGCGCGTCGTGCAGCACGACGTCCGCTTGCGCCAGCAGGCGCGCGCCGCGCAAGGTCATCAGGTCTTGCGCGCCGGGGCCGGCGCCCACCAGATAAACCTTGCCGGGGAGAGATGGGGAGCTGTGCATATGGCTGCCTTTCCTGGTCGATGCGCGCTTACAGCCGGACCATGCCGGCGGCGACGGTTTGGTGGGTGACTTCATCGATCAGGATGAACGCGCCCGTGGCGCGGATGTCGGCGTAAGAGTCTGCCGCCAGCGGCTGCTGCACGGTCAGGCTGATGCGGGCGATATCGTTCAATTTCAAGCCGTCGGCCGGATGGCGCTGCTGGGTATTGATATCGAGCAAGGTATCGATGGCCGTCACTTTTGCCGCCGTCTGTTTCGTGCCATGCTTGATCCAGTACTTGCGGCGCAGGTCCAGCGCGTCTTCCGACAGCCAGCACACGTCGGCCACCACCTGTTTCAGCAGGGTGGCGGGGCGATCGACGCTGGCCAGCAGGTCGCCGCGCGAGATATCGAGGTATTCATTGAGCAGCAGGGTCACGGACTGGCCCACCACGGCCGTCGGCAGCGAGCCGTCCAGCGTGACGATATCCTTGACGGTGGCCGTCTGGCCCGACGGCTGCACCACCAGCGTGTCGCCGATGCTGACCTTGCCCGCCTCGATGCGGCCCATGTAGCCGCGGAAGTCGTTCGCTTCATGGCCATTGTGGCGCGCCACCAGCTGCACGGGGAAGCGGAATGGCGCGTCGTGCGATTCATCGTAGACGGACAGCGATTCGAGCAGTTCGATCAGCGTCGGCCCCGTGTACCAGCCCAGCTTCTCGCCCCGCTCGACGACGTTGTCGCCGGTCAAGGCCGACAGCGGGATCGGCGTGATGTCCTTCAAGCCCAGCGACTGGGCGAATCCGCGGTAGGCGGCCACGATGCGGTTGTACACCGTTTCGTCGTAGTCGACGAGGTCCATCTTGTTGACGGCGACGACCACGTGCTCGATCTGCAGCAAATGGGCGATGGTGGAGTGGCGCTTGGTCTGGATCAGCAGTTCCACGCTGCCATCGTCGCCGAGTTTGACTTTCGACACGTCGATCAGGATGATGACGGCGTCGGCGGTGGATGCCCCCGTGACCATGTTGCGCGTGTATTGCTCGTGGCCGGGCGTATCGGCGATGATGAACTTGCGCTTCGGCGTGGCGAAGTAACGGTAGGCCACGTCGATGGTGATGCCTTGCTCGCGCTCCGCTTCCAGGCCGTCCGTCAGCAGCGACAGGTCGACCGTGTCGCCCACCGTGCGCTTGTGCTTGGAGCGCGACATGGCGTCGAGCTGGTCGGCGAAGATGCCCTTGCTGTCGAACAGCAAGCGGCCGATCAGGGTGCTCTTGCCGTCATCGACGGAACCGGCCGTGATGAAACGCAACATGCCGCGTTCGACGCTGTTGCTGAGTGTGGTGTTCTGGATTGCTGCGTTCATTAGAAATACCCTGCTTTCTTGCGTTTTTCCATCGAGGCTTCGGAAGTCTGGTCATCCATGCGGGTGGCGCCACGCTCCGTGATTTGCGTGATTGCCGTCTCGGCGATGATGGCGTCCACCGTGGCGGCATCGGACGAGACGGGGCAGGTGCACGAGATGTCGCCCACGGTGCGGAAGCGCACGACTTGCGTTTCCACCGTTTCGCCTTCGCGCGGCGGCGTCAGGTCCGTCAGCGGCACCAGGAGACCGTTGCGCGGGATCACCTGGCGCTCGTGCGCGAAGTAGATCGGCGGCAATTCCAGCTGCTCGCGGGCGATGTATTGCCATACGTCCAGTTCGGTCCAGTTCGAGATGGGGAAGACGCGCATGTTCTCGCCCGGGTGCACGCGTGTGTTATACAGGTCCCACAGCTCGGGGCGCTGGGCTTTCGGGTCCCAGGCGCCGAATTCGTCGCGGAACGAAAAGATGCGTTCCTTGGCGCGGGCTTTTTCCTCGTCGCGGCGGGCACCGCCGATGCAGGCGTCAAAGCCGTGCTCGGCGATGGTTTCCAGCAAGGTCACGGCTTGCGCCGCGTTGCGCGAGTCCGTGGCCGGGTTGCGCAGGCGCACGGTACCGCGCTTGATCGAGTCTTCGACGGAGCCGACGATCAGGCGTTCGCCCAGTTGCGCCACCTTCTTGTCGCGGAAGGTGATGACTTCCGGGAAATTGTGGCCCGTGTCGATATGCACGAGGGGAAAGGGGAACTTGCCTGGGCGGAAGGCTTTCTCGGCCAAACGCAGCAGGACGACGGAATCCTTGCCGCCGGAGAACAGCAGGGCGGGATTGGCCGACTCGGCCGCCACTTCGCGCATGATGTGGATGGCTTCCGACTCAAGGCTGTCGAGGTGGCGCTGGTTCAAAATATTGCTCATATTGGATGCTTTCTTGTTCTGCTGCGTCTGTTATGTCTGTTCAGGCTGCCACGGATTTGATGCGTATCAACTTGCCGTCCACCATGTGCAGGCCGCATTCCTTGGAATCCGGATTTTCCCACCACCAGCGTCCGGCGCGCACATCTTCGCCCGGCTCGATGGCCCGCGTGCATGGTTCGCAGCCGATCGACGGGTAGCCCTGGTCGTGCAGCGCATTGTAGGGTACGTCGTTGGCGCGGATGTAGGCCCACACGTCTTCTTCCGACCAGTCGGCCAGCGGATTGAATTTCGTCATGGCGTGCGCCGCGTCGTCTTCCTGCACATGCAGTTCGGCGCGCGTCGTGGATTGGGCGCGGCGTTGTCCCGTGACCCAGGCCTTGTTGCCGGCCAGGGCGCGGCCCAGCGGCTCGACCTTGCGGATGCGGCAGCATTCGCGGCGCATCTCGACGCTGTTATAAAAGGCGTTGAGACCGTTCTGCTCGACGTAGGCGGCCACCGCTTCCGCTTGCGGCCGGTACAGGGCGATGTCGTGGCCGTAATGGGCCTTGACCTTGTCGAGCACGGCCAGGGTTTCCTGGTGCAGCCGGCCTGTTTCCAGGGAAAAGATGCCGATGGGCAGCTTTGCCTTGAGAATCATGTCGGTCAGCACCATGTCTTCGGCTGCCAGGCTAGAAGCGAACACGGCCGGCGAAAAGTCCGCGGCGATGCGTGTCAGCGTTTGCTCGGTGGCGTCAATTAAAGAAGTCAGATCGCTCATGGGTTTACCTTCTGCCTTTGCCTCAGATGCCGGCCGCGTTGTCGAGGTCGGGATTCTGGCCTTCGCGGTGGTGGCGGCGGAACAGCGGCGACTTCTGGTCCCACGACGCCTGGTAGGTTTCCGAGAACACGGACAGGCCTTTCAGCGCCTCATGGATGCTGCGGTCGGGGCGCGTCGCATACGCGTCGAAGCCGACGCGGTGCATGGAAAACAGCTGGTCGCGCAAGACGTCGCCGATGGCGCGCAATTCGCCTTGGAAACCGAGGCGGGCGCGCAGGTTGAAGGCGATGGAATAGCCGCGGCCATCCGTGAACTTCGGAAAGTCGACGCCGATGACGGGCAGTTGCGCCACGTCGGCCGCCAGCTCTTCCGGCCGCTCGTCGCTGGCCAGCCAGACGCCGATGTCGGGCTGGCGAGCCAGCAGGGCGTCGCGCTGGGCTTGCCACACGGGCAGGGGCACGATGACCTTGCCCGCAGGAACGATCACCGTTTCCGGCGTTTCGCCCTCATCGAGGCGCAGCAGGCCCCAGCTATTTGGCACCACGGCGGCGTTCTTGATGATTTCTTCGCGTACTTCAAACATATTCGTCTTCTCCCACCAGGTTGCCGACGGTGATCGGCGTTGCATATACGTGTTCCTTGAACGGCGCCAGGCCCAGGCGCTGGGCCGTGTCGACGAAACGCTCGCCTTCGTGGCGGTCGCGCACGTAGACGTGCAGCAGGCGGCCGATGACTTCAGGCATCTGCAGGGAAGAGAACGAGGGGCCGATGATCTTGCCGATGGCGGCATGGTTGCCCTGGGCGCCGCCGATCGACACTTGATACCATTCGCTGCCATCCTTGTCGACGCCGAGGATGCCGATGCTGCCCACGTGGTGGTGACCGCAGGCATTGATGCAGCCGGAAATGTTCAGCTCGATCTCGCCGATGTCGTGCTGGAAGTCGATGCTGTCGAAGCGTTCCGCGATGGCGGCCGCGATCGGCAAGGACTTGGCGTTGGCCAGCGAGCAGAAGTCGCCGCCCGGGCAGCAGATCATGTCGGTCAGCAAGCCGATGTTCGGCGTGGCCAGGCCGTGTGCCTTGGCTTCCTGCCACAGCTTGAACAGTTTCGACTGCTCCACGTCGGCCAGCACCAGGTTTTGCTCATGCGTGACGCGCAGTTCGCCAAAGCTGTAGCGGTCGGAGAGATCCGCCACGAAGTCGATCTGCTCGGCCGTCGCGTCGCCCGGCGGCACGCCCGTCTTCTTCAGCGACAGCACCACGGCCACATAGCCGGGGCGCTGGTGCGGCTTGACGTTGCGCGCCAGCCAGTTCACATAGGCCTTGTTGTCCGCGTGTTCAAGCTTGTAGTCGAGTTCCGGCAGGGCCAGGTAGGCGGGCGGATTGAAAAAGTCCGCCACGCGCTGCATTTCCTCGGTCGTCAGGGTTTCCGGACCATCTTTCAGGTCGACCCACTCTGCTTCCACCTGGCGCGTGAATTCTTCCACGCCGATGGCTTTCAGCAAAATCTTGATGCGCGCCTTGTATTTGTTGTCGCGGCGGCCGTGCAAGTTGTACACGCGCATGATTGCTTGTATATATGTAAGCAAGTGCTGCCATGGCAGGAATTCGCGCACCACGCTGCCGAGGATGGGCGTGCGGCCCATGCCGCCGCCGGCCATCACCTTGAAGCCCACTTCGCCGGCGGCGTTGCGCACGGCCGTCAAGCCGATGTCGTGCACGGCGATGGCGGCGCGATCTTCCACGGCGCCATTGATGGCGACCTTGAATTTACGCGGCAGGGCGATGAATTCCGGGTGGAAGGTGCTCCACTGGCGCAGCACTTCCGCGTACGGGCGCGGGTCGATGATTTCATCGGCGGCAACGCCGGCGTAGGGATCCGATGTTGTATTTCGGATACAGTTGCCCGAGGTCTGGATCGCGTGCATTTCCACGGATGCCAGGTCCGTCAGGATATCGGGTGTCTGCTCCAGCTCGATCCAGTTGAACTGGATGTTCTGGCGCGTGGTGAAGTGGCCATAGCCGCGGTCGTACTTGCGCGCGATGTGTGCGAACATGCGCATCTGCTTCGACGACAGCAAGCCATACGGCACGGCGATGCGCAGCATGTAGGCGTGGCGTTGCATGTACAGGCCGTTTTGCAGGCGCAGCGGAATGAATTCCTCTTCCGTCAGTTCATTGGCGATACGGCGCGCAACCTGGTCTCGGTACTGGGCGATGCGTTCTTTGATGATGAGGTGGTCGTACTGATCGTAATGGTACATATCAATTCCTAAAAAAGCCGGGGTGCTGGAAGATTGCCTGGGATTATGTTCTTGATACTGTGTTTGTCACTTAATAGATTAGCTTTACTGCCACGCCGGTCAAGGTCATCGCCAGCAGGACGCGTAAAAACTTTTCCGGCACCGAGCGGGCCACCCAGGAGCCGAGCGTGATGCCGGGCAGGGAGCCGACCAGCAGCGAGGCCAGCAATTCCCAGTGGATGGAGCCGAGCCACCAGTGGCCGAGCGCGGCGATGGCCGTCAGCGGCACGGCGTAGGCGATGTCGGTGCCCGCCACTTCGGCCGAGCTCATGCGTGGATACAGCATCACCAGCAGGGTGGCGCCGATGGCGCCGGCGCCGATCGACGACACCGTCACCAGCACGCCCAGCACGGCGCCGGAAAAAATGGTCGCGGCGGCAAGCTTGTTGCCTTGTAATTGTTTCTCCGGATGGGCATTGATCCAGGCCAGCATGCGGCCCTTGAAGATGAGCGCCACCACGGTCAGCAGCACGGAGCCGGCGATGGAGTAACGGATGATCTGGCCGATTTCCGGCGACAGGGTGCCGAACGACTTCAGCGCCAGGGTCGAGACGACGGCGGCGGGCAGGGCGCCGATGCACAGGCGCTTGACGATATCCCAGCGGATGGTGCCGCGCAGACGGTGCGTCAGCGTGCCGGCGCTCTTGGTGATCGAGGCGAAGGCCAGGTCGGTGCCGACGGCCACGGACGGCGGCACGCCAAACAGCAGGGTTAACAGGGGGGTCATCAATGAACCGCCGCCCACGCCGGTCATTCCTACGAGTAATCCAACGGCAAATCCTGAGACTATATAAGACAAAGTCATACGTGTACCCCCAAAGTACCCGCAATAGTAATAAACTTAGTGTTTATTCCAAACTACTTAGTACGCATTTGCTTATATGCGATATGCGTATATGCATGAGCGCAAAATCATGGGTGGGGCGGAAACCGGCATATCACGGCAATCTAGGGCAAACCAGCAATGAACCTCCATCAACTGCGCTTCGTGCGCGAAGCGGTCCGGCAGAACTACAACTTGACGGACGCCGCCAAAGCCTTGTTCACGTCGCAACCGGGCGTGTCGAAAGCCATCATCGAGCTGGAAGAAGAACTGGGCGTGGATATTTTCACGCGCCATGGCAAGCGCATCCGCGGCTTGACGGAACCGGGCCGCCTGGTGCTGGAGTCGGTCGAGCTGATCATGCAGGAAATCGACAGCATGAAACGCATCGGCAAGGAATTCGCGGCGCAGGACAGCGGCAGCTTCACCATCGCCACCACGCATACGCAGGCGCGTTACACCCTGCCCAAGGTGGTGCAGGCATTCATGCTGAAATTCCCCAAGGTAAGATTGTCGTTGCTGCAAGGTAATCCGCGCCAGATCGCCGAGATGGTGCAGCGCGACCAGGCCGATCTCGCCATCGCCACCGAATCGATCGCCGCCATCGATGGCCTGATCACCTTGCCATGCTATCAATGGGAGCACGTGGTGGTGGTGCCGGTCGACCATCCGCTGCTGAAATCGAAGTCCGTGACCCTCGAGGAAATCGCCGCTTTTCCCTTGATTACCTATGACAGCGCGTTTGCCGGACGCAATAAAATCGACCATGCTTTCGTGCTGCGCGGCTTGAAGCCGGACATCTTGCTCGAAGCCATAGACGCCGACGTGATCAAGACTTATGTCGAGTTGGGCATGGGGATTGGTATCATAGCGGGTATGGCCTTCGATGCCGAGCGCGACAAAGGCTTGCGCGCTATCCCTGTCGGGCACCTGTTCGGCATGAATGTGTCGCGCGTGGCCGTCAAGCAGGGCGCATATTTGCGCAGCTATATTTATACCTTTATCGAGTTGCTGACGCCGACCCTGAACCGCAAGCTCATAGAGCAGGCGATGAGCGGTGATAAAGAGCACTACGAACTATAACCATGCAGGACACGGGCGGGCGATGTGCCTGGCCCGGATTATTTAGAAGAGAAGAAACACATGATTACCGATCAGCTTGCCAAATATTACGCCACTATCGCGCAGCAGTACGAGCGCGTCTATGACAAGCCCGAACGCCAGGAAGACCTGGAAGTGTTGCGCGACAAGGTCGCCGACGTGCTGGAAGGCCACACCGTGCTGGAACTGGCCTGCGGCACCGGTTACTGGACGGAAGTGGTCGCCGAGTCGGCCGAGTCCGTGCTGGCCACCGATATCAACGATGAAATGCTGGCGCTGGCGCAGGCCCGCGGCTTGCCGGACAACGTCACGTTCGCCAAGCTCGACGCGTTCAACTTGCCTGACGACCTGTCGGGCAAATTCACCGCTGTGTTCGCCGGTTTCTGGTGGTCGCACGTCAAGCGCGAAGACCAGGATAAATACCTGAAGCAACTGCGCAGCAAGCTGGGCAAGGATATCCTGCTGGTGCTGATCGACAATTCCTATGTCGATGGCAGCAGCACCGTGATCGCGCGCACCGACCTGGAAGGCAATACCCACCAGTTCCGCACGACGGACGCGGGCGAGCGCTATGAAGTGCTGAAGAATTTCCCATCGGATAGCCACCTGCGCAAGAAGTTTGCCCATTCGGCCCGCGAAATCCGCATGAAGCGCCTGGAATACTATTGGCTGCTGAGCTGCCGCCTGAAATAAGGCGTGCTGCACGACCAACCGCCTGCGGGCGGTTTTTTTTCGCCTGTCGTTTTTATCTGACAAGATAATGTGCCAAAAAACAACATCTTGTCGATGTCATATTGTTGAAGTATTTGATGGGCATGATTCGGTTCAGCAGCTAAGCAGCACATCTTGTCCAACCTAATGTAGAGAATCCCAAGTGAAAAAAATTACTCTGGCAGCATTGATCATCGGCACCTTCGCAGCAGCTACGGCGCAAGCACAATCGAACGTCACCGTGTATGGCGTGGTCGACCTCGGTATTGCCAAGACCACCGGCGGTGCGCTGCTGGAACGTGAGAACCAGGCTTCGCGCGTGGGCTTCAAAGGTACGGAAGATCTGGGCAATGGCTTGAAAGCCATTTTCAACCTGGAAAGCGAATTCAAGGCCGATACGGGTGCACAAGCCACCGCCAACACCCTGTTCGATCGCCAGGCATGGGTCGGCCTGACCGGCGACTTCGGTACCGTCTACCTGGGCCGCACCAAGGACTTGATCGACGGCACCCTGGCCCGCGTTGACCCATTCAATACCTATGGCGTCATCGGCAAGATCAACGAACCAGTCATGCGCGGCGGCCAGTCGCCAAACGGCGCTCAAGCCGTGCCAAGCGCATCGGTGGTCGGCGTGTCGCGCGTCAGCAATGCCGTGACCTACAACAGCCCATCGTTCAGCGGCTTCATCGTCAGCGGCCAATACGTCGCCAGCGAAATCAAGGATGCCGATTCGGGTTTCAGCGTGGTTGCCACGTATGACCAGGGTCCAGCCAGCGCCCATGCCGGCTACCAGAAGAAGGTGCAGTCCGTTGCCAACGCAGCTGCTGAGCCAAAACTGTGGATCGTCGGCGGCGGCTACAAGTTTGGCCCGGCCAAAGTGACCTTTGACTACTCGAAGGCTGACACCGACGTGGCTGCCACGGGCGAATTCAAGAGCTACCTGCTGGGCTTGGCTTACGACATCGGCGGCGGTGCCATCAAGGTCAGCTACGTGAAACAGAAGCAAGACAGCAACACGGCAAATGGCAAGGAAACGGCCAAGGCCTTCGGTCTGGGCTACGACTACCCGCTGTCGAAGCGCACTGCCGTGTACGTCTACGGTGGCCGCGATCAGTTCAGCGAAAAATCGATGTACCAGCTGGGCATGACCCACAAGTTCTGATACAGACTGTTTTCCGTCATGAAAGGCGCCTGCGGGCGCCTTTTTTATTGCAGCGCGGGTTCCGCCGCGCCTGCATGCATGGGCAGCGAGATTTCGATGCGTGTACCGCCCAGTTCGCTGTCGGCGCCGATATGGATGCTGCCATTCAAGCCCCATACCCGTTCGCGCATGCCCAGCAGGCCCAGGGCCGTGGCCTTTTCCAGGTCGCGCTCGGCAATGCCGCGGCCGTCATCTTGAATGGTGATGGCCAGCGAGGAATCGATGCGGTGCAGGGCGATGGTGATATGGCTCGCTTCGGCATGGCGCGCGATGTTGGTCAGCGCTTCCTGCACGATGCGGTAGATGGCCGTGCTGCGCGCGTCGTCGAGCACGAGGTCGGCCTCGTCGGCCAGCAGTTCGAAATGAATGGCGCGGCGCTGCAGGAAGTCGTGGCGCAGTTTTTGCAGCGCGAAATACAGTCCCCCTTCATCGAGCGCGCGCGGACGCAGATTGCTGGCGATGCGGCGCAGCGAGGTGATGGCCGTGACCAGCAAGCCATCCATGCCATGCAGCAGCACCTGCAATGGCACGGTCGTGTCCCCATGCTGGCGCACGAGGGTCAGGTCGACGCGCAATGTGGCCAGCAACTGGCCCAGGTCGTCATGCAGTTCGCGCGCAATATGCTTGCGCTCTTCCTCGCGGATGGTTTGCAGTGCGCTCGACAATTCACGCAGTTGCGAAAAGGAGCGGGCCAGTTGTTCATGCACGATTTTGCGCGCACTGATGTCGCGCACGATGATGGTAAAGACGCTATGGCCATCTTCCTGCATGCTGGAGAGCGAGCCTTCGAGCGGGAACATGGCGCCATCGGTGCGCCGGCCCGTCAGTGTGTAGTCGGTGGCGCGCCGGCCCGTCAGGCGCAACTCCTGGCCGATGTCCTCAAACGGCGGCTCGCCATCTTCATTGCACAGGCTGCGCAAGTCGCGCAGGATGTAATGGCCCAGGCGCATGCCGCGCATGCCGGCCGGCGTGTGGCCGAACAAACGGGCCGCCGCCGCGTTTGCACGCAGGATGATTTGCCGGCTATCGATGCTGATGATGGCATCGCTGGCGCTGTCGATGATGGCCTGGCCACGCGCCTGGCGCTGCCTGCTCGCCTTCACGGCAGGCAGCAAGCATAGCAGGAGCGCCGTCGCCATGCCCAGGGGCAGGATGCGCAGCAGTCCGGAGTTGCCGCGGTCGGGCATGGGTATCTCCTTGCGAAAGCAGGCAAGACAGGGGTGGCGGACAGGACTTTATGTAGCCTATGCCTGCTGGCGCGGCGCGGCTTGATGTGGCGCAGGAAGGGGGAAGGACGAAATCAATACGCCGCGCCGGGCAGGCCGGGCGGCGATAGGGCATTACATTTGCTTGAACAGGTGCAAAAAGCTGCGGCTCACTTCGAGTTTGTCTGACTTGCCTTTGATCAGCACCAGGTGGCGGCCGCGAATATCGCGCGTCACGCCTTCGATGGCGTTCACATTGACCAGCGTGGCGCGGTGGATTTGCCAGAACAGCGAAGGGTCGAGCTCTTCGGCCAGATCGCGCACGGGCTTGCGGATCAGCGCCTCGTACTTGGCCGTTTGCACGCACGTGTATTTCTCGTCGGAACGGAAGAACAGGATTTCTTCCACGGGGATCATGCGCAAGTCCTGGCCGATGCTGGCCTGTATCCATTGCAGGTACGTGGGCTTGGCGGTGATTTTTTCCGCCAGTTGCGACAGCATGGCCGTGACGCTGCTGTTGACGTCCAGCGCCGGCTTGTTCAAGTGGGTTTTCAGGCGCTCCACCGTCACCAGCAGGCGCTCATGTTCGGGCGGTTTCAGCACGTAATCGACGGCACCCCGCTCGAAGGCCTCGACAGCGTGCGTATCGTAGGCCGTCACGAAGACGATGTGGCTCTTGCCGCCGATTACCTGTGCCGCCTCCATGCCGGTCTTGCCTGGCATGCGGATATCGAGGAAGGCAAAGTCAGGCTTGAGCTGTTCGACCAGTTCGATCGCCTCGTCGCCATTCTTGGCTTCGCCGATGATTTCCAGTTCGGGCCAGGCCTGGCCCAGGCGCAAGCGCAGTTGGTCGCGCATCAGTCTTTCGTCGTCGGCAATAATAGCGGTAGGCATAAGGATTCAAGTGTGAACTGGCGAAGATTGATTATTCAATGATTTAGCGTTTTTATCAACTACCTTATTTGGACAGTTGATACGGCACTTCGATCACGGCGCACACGCCGGACGGTTGATTTGGCGTAATGGTCAGGCTGCCCTGGTCGCCATGCAGCAGTTTCAAGCGTTCGCGTATGGTGGGCAGGCCCAGGCCCGTGCCATCGCTGGGCACCACGCCAAAGCCGAGGCCGTCATCGGTGACCGTCACGCGCAGCTTGCTGTGCGCTACTTCGGCCACGATGCGCAGGGTGCCGCCTTCCGGCTTGACTTCCAGGCCGTGCTTGATGGCGTTCTCGACCATTGATTGCAGCATCATCGGCGGGAAGGCGGCGCTGCGCAGGCCGTCGGGAATCTGGAAATCGACAGTCAAACGCTCTTCCATGCGCATCTTGAGCAGGTTCAGGTAGGCTTGCACCATGTCCGCTTCGCGGCCCAGGTTGGTAATCAGGGCGTTGTCGCGCATTTGCGGCAGGACGGCGCGCAGGTACTGGATCAGGCTGCGCTGCATCTTGGCGGCGCGCGGCGGGTCGGTCTGGATCAGGTGCTCGACGGAGGCAAGGGTGTTGAACAGGAAATGCGGCTCGACTTGCGCTTGCATCATCTGCATCTTCGCTTCGCTGAGCTGGCGCTGCATCGATTCGCGCTCGGCCGCCTCATTGGCCGTGACCGTCTCCGCTTCAGCGCGTTTCTTGCCGCCCACCAGGGCTTTCATGGCGAACAGGGCCAGGACCAGCAAGGACACAAAGCTCTTGAACCAGGTGGACGCCTGCTGGTGGTAACGCGAGACCTTTTGTTCTGCCGCATCATCGACGGCTTCTTCGATGGCATTCGACAGCTCTTCACCAATTTGCGGTGGCAATTCAATATGGACTTCTTCCCCCGAAGCATTGGTCGTGACTGGATAGCTGGGCTTGGCGGGAGTAGCCGGTGGTTCAGGCGGCTCCGGCGGCACGGTATTTGCGTGCTCGTCCGCTTCGGCGGCATCGGCTGGATCGGTGGCGGCGTCCGCCGTGCTGCGCCGGTTCTTGCTATTGCGCGGATTGAAATGGATGCCGGTATCGTCGATCAGGATATTCGTTTCACCCGAACCTTTGTTCGCCCGCTTATGCGACTTGATGACGACCTCTTCATTTGGGCTGGAAGAGAACAGCTCATCTTGCAAAATCGAGCCGGCGATCAGGGCCAGCGCCGCAAACAGAAAGAATTTCCACCAAGACAGTTGCGTGACCCACGTCGTGGTCGCGTCGAATCCTCGTTGCAACCAGGCGAGAATGGTTTTCAACAGTTGAGGCAGGTTGGAAATCGGGAGCATGTGGACGCTTTCAAAATACAAGAGTTAATCGACGCAGCGAACAAGTTTAACCTGTTGTTGAGCCGCGTCAGAGTCTGATGTTGCCACTGTGCCTAAAGTCGGGGCGTCGCGCCAGTTCATTGCGACAGGCTGCGAAAAAACGCACTTGAAGTGAAAACCGGGCTGGCTGGACGGTGCTCGCCCAGAGCAACGGGGGGATTGTCGATAGTGGGGAAATAGCCCTTGCAGGGCAGGCGGGGCTTGGCTATAATTCGCCCCCTCGCTGAACGACGCATGCAAATGCCGAGTGAAGTGGAGAAAAAGAAGGAGTTGACGGACGTAGCAAATTGCTTCATACTCTTCCTTCTTCGCAGCTGACAAACACAACGCTTTGTCGATAGCGCGAAAGCAGTAACCGAATACAGTTCTTTAACAATTAACAGTCGATAAGTGTGGGCATTTGATGTAAGTGCAGCGCTGCGTAAGCAGCGTCAAACTTAAAATATCAAATGTTCACAAGAAATAATGAAATAGGATACTTCTTCGGAAGTAGCCTGTCAGTTTTTTGAGTGAGCGACCCGTTAGAAATAACGGTGCCTGTAAAAGGGCAAAGTAACAGAGATTAAACTGAAGAGTTTGATCCTGGCTCAGATTGAACGCTGGCGGCATGCCTTACACATGCAAGTCGAACGGCAGCACGGAGCTTGCTCTGGTGGCGAGTGGCGAACG